>DAOULB010000040.1:0-275944 GCA_034420695.1 Dehalococcoidia bacterium | reverse complement strand
TCCTTCCAGCGGTGGAGGGAATCGTCCAGCCGGTCCATGGTCTCTTCCAGGCTGTCGACCACGAAGCCGTAGTGGTTAATGCCGAAGATGCGGTCGGTATTGGGGGCGCCGCTCCCTCCCAGGAAGGCCAGGTTAAACAAGCCGTCTATGACGTGGATGGAACGGCCGTTGGGGCTGGTCCTGACCTGTTCCACATCGAATACTTGGTGGTAGAAGTCGTACATCCTCTGGGCATCTTTAACCCAGAAAGCCACGTGACGCAAAGTAGCCATGAGACGCCTCCTGTTGGAGAGTCAGCTTGTCGGAGAGTCAGCGCTTCACCACTGGACGAACATGGGCATTACGACGTGGACGTAGTCTTCGGTGTCGGTTGGCTTGAAGACTCCGGGGCTGGATGAGGTGCTGGTCTCCAGGGCGACCTTGCCTCTTTCCAGGACAGAGAGCACGTCCAGGAGGTAGCGGGCGTTGAAGGCTATTTTCCCGGAAGCGCCCTCGATTTCGGAGGCGTCGACTTCGTCCCGGTTGTCGCCGACTTCCTCGGAGCGGGCCGAGATTACGACCTTGCCGGGAACCTCGCCGTTTTCGGGGGGCATCATTTCCAGGCGGATGATGTTGCTGCCGTCCCGGGCGAAGATGGAGGCGGTCCTGGTGGCGCGAAGCAGGGGCGGAAGGTCGAACACGGCCCGGGTCTCGTAGCCTTGGGGAATGAGCTGTTCGTAGTTGGGGAAGGTTCCCTGGAGGAGCTGGGACACGACCTCTACCGTGTCGTTTGCCCGCACCCGGAATAGGGCCTGACCCTTGGACGGGGTCATCATCATTTCCACCGGGTCTTCCTGTTCGCCCAGCAGGCGGTTGAGCTCGTTGAGGGTACGGGAAGGGATGATTACCTTGGTCTCTTCATCGACGGTATTCAGCAGGTCGCCGTGATGCACGGCGAGGCGGAAACCGTCGGCGGCGGCCATGCTGAACCGGCCGGCCTCCAGCTTCATTTCCACGCCGGTGAGCACCGGGCGGGACTCTTCGCTGGCGGCAGCGAAGGCGACCCGGCTGATGGCGGTCTTGAGTATCTGGGGGTCAATCTGGGCGGCCAGGCCTTCTTCAACGGTGGGCACGGGAGGAAACTCGGCGGCGTCGGTGCCGTGGATGTTGGCTTGGGCGCGCCCACAAGAGACTTTGAGCATTCCGGAGCCGGGCTCAAGCTCCAAGTCGATGCGCTCCGCGGGGAGGGAGTTGACGAACTCCCCCAAGAGCCTGGCGGGCACGGTGATGGAGCCCTCTTCTTCCACCATGGCACCAATCCAAGTGGTCATGGCGATTTCCAAATTGGTGGCCGACAGTTTCAGCATCGACTGGTCGATGCTGAGCAAGACGTTCTGGGTGACCGGCAGGGTAGCCCGGTTAGCCACCGCCCGTCCCACAACCGCCAAACCCCGGCTCAGGTTCTCCTGCAAGCAAGAAAGTCGCATAATCCGGTCCTCAGAATGGGTCAATTACTGCTGCCCGGCACCCCCGGCAGGATGTTTCTCCAGCCTCATTTTCCGGTGCCGGAACATTATGTCACCCATGAAGCCATCTGACAACGCGGGAAGCCCTTCGACAGGCTCAGGATGATGGGGATTGAATTGCCGGGGCGGGCTTTGATAGGCGGGGTTTTCGAGGTTTCTGCCTTCTTGAGACTTTTTGCGACATTCCGGGACATTTCAGCTTTGGAGGGTATACAGAAATCCCGATTTTAGGACAGGCTTGGTGAAGCTGAATGCCCCACCTTTTTTGAATTTTGGACGGTTATTGGGACAACTGGGTGATTCCGGGTTTCCGGACAGGGAGTAACCGGGAAAGACATCATAGAATCCATGATAAAGAGAGGGAGCCCCGGAAGGGAAGCGGCAAATGTCAGCGGGCTCTTGCCAGTCACAAGGAGCAGGGACGGGTTTGCTATAATACCGGCGTTTCCATTATCGCCCGCATGACCCTTTGCAGCCGGAACAAACCCACAGGAAAGATTCGATGACCGACCTGCTCTACCACGACGACAGCTATCTGAAGGAGTTCGAGGCCACCGTGCAGCAAGTGTCGGACCAGGGGGTGGTGCTGGACCAAACGGGCTTCTACACCGGCGGAGGCGGCCAACCGGCGGACTCGGGGGAACTGGTGGAAGCGGGGGACGCCCGGAGGATTTACCGGGTGACGGGGGTTGGGCGCAACGATGGAAATATTATTCACCGGATCGAGGGCGACATGCCCCAAGCCGGTGCGAGGGTGACCGGACGGATAGACTGGGAACGCCGCTACACCCTGATGCGGACCCACACCGCCCTGCATATTCTCTGCGGCGTGGTGTGGCGGGACTACGGGGCACAGGTAACGGGCGGGGACATGCGCCCCGGCGAAGCGCGAATGGACTTCGAGTTGGAGCAGATGACGGCGCGGTTTGCCGAAGAGATAGAGGAGAAGATCAACCGGGAAGTGGAGGCGGCCCGTCAGGTGGTGGCCGCCACGGTGAGCCGGGAGGAGGCCGAGGAAATCCCGGACTTGATAAGGACCAAGATCAACCTGCTGCCAGCCAACATCCGGGAAGTGAGGACCATCGACATCACGGGGTTGGACCTTCAAGCCGACGGCGGCACCCACGTGGCCAATACGACGGAAGTGGGCGAAATCAGGGTGGTGGGCCACGAGAGCAAGGGCCGCATTAACAAGCGCCTGAGGATAGCCTTGGCGGAGAAATAGGCCAGTACCGCAGCAGGCCGTCTCATGGCGAAGCAGGACGGACTCGCAGTTGCATCCAGCACAGCCAAGGAGAACGGCGGAACAACGCGGAACAACGAGGGAAACGCGGAAGATGACCATCGAAGAGTCCCGGGGAAGGGCCAGCCAGGGATAGACGACGAAATGTGCGGGAGATACACATTGATGTCGGACCTGGCTGAATTGCAGGCGTCCTTCAACTTCGAGGACGATGGCTTGGACTACACACCCAGCTACAACATAGCGCCCACACAGCAATCTCTTGTAGTCACCAACGAAGGCGTCCGGCGCTGCCAGTCGATGCGCTGGGGCTTGATACCCTTCTGGGCCAAGGACGTGAAAGCAGGTTATCGAATGATAAACGCGGCGGGCGAAACTGCGGCCCAGAAGGCCGCCTTCCGCTCTGCGTTCAGGAAGCGCCGTTGCCTGGTCTTAGCCGATGGGTTCTTCGAGTGGCGCAAAGAAGGGAAGTCCAGAGTGCCCAACTACTTTCTCATGGCGGACCATAAGCCATTGGCCTTTGCCGGGCTATGGGAGAGGTGGAGGTCGCCGGACGGGGAGTGGGTGAGGTCCTTCACCATCCTTACCACTGAAGCCAACGCGCTGGTGGAACCGGTCCACGGAAGGATGCCGGCGGTCCTGATGGACGAGGCCAAAGCTCTCTGGCTGGACCCGTTGACCGAGGCCCCCGACATCCTGGGTAAGCTCCTAACGCCTGCCCCCGCCGGGGAGATGCAGACTTACCCGGTATCCAGCTTGGTCAACTCCCCAAAGAACGATGGACCAGAGTGCATCCAACGGGTGGAAACTTCCCTTCCGGAGGAGCCGCGCCTGTTGCACTGAGCGCTGGTGTAGACGGTGCAGGCCGGAAGGCGGGACTTGCTGGTGAAGGAGGCCAGGGTGGTCCATCACAAGAGCGGTTGGTGCGATCAAAATGACCGAGAAGGAAAGCAATGGGCAGAATCAGAAGACGGCTGCGGATTTTTTTGGCGGGTAAATAGGCAACGGATTGCAAGGCATCTTCTCGTAAATGACTGACCGCATTGTTCTAATCCGCGAAGACATTACCAAGCTGGACGTGGACGCCATTGTCAACGCGGCCAATAATTCCCTTTTGGGAGGCGGCGGGGTGGACGGGGCGATTCACCGGGCGGCAGGGCCGCAGCTACTGGAGGAATGCCGGGGGCTGGGTGGCTGCGCCACCGGAGAAGCCAAGATTACCCGGGGCTATCTACTGCCAGCTCGCTGGGTGATACACACGGTGGGTCCGGTCTGGCAGGGCGGAGACCAGGGTGAAGAAGGCTTTTTGGCGAGTTGCTACCGAAAGAGCCTGGCATTGGCCGGGGAGCACGGGTTGAAGTCAATCGCCTTCCCGGCCATAAGCGCGGGCGTCTATGGGTACCCGATGGAAGAAGCTGCCCGGGTTGCGGTGGGCGAGGTGGTCCGGCACTTGGAGGCCGGTTCCGGCTTGGAGTCGGTGTTCTTGGTCTGTTTCAACGACAGGGCCGAGGCGGCTTACTCCCAGGCGCTGCAGGAAGTATCAAGCAGCGGTGCACGGTCGAGTTGAGGATGGCTAACAGGGTTGTGGGCATTGACGTGGGCGGAACCTTCACCGACGTGGCCTTGCTTGAAGACGGCAAGCTCACTGTTCACAAGCTCCCTTCCACACCGGGGGACCCCTCTCAGGGCATACTGCGGGGCGTGGCGGAAATGGGAGTGGAGGAAGCCGACTTCGTCCACGGCTCGACGGTCGCCACCAATGCGCTGCTGGAGGGCAAGGGCGGCCGCACCGCCTTGGTGACTACCCTGGGGTTCGAGGATGTGCTGGAGATAGGGCGGCAGGCCCGTTCGGAACTGTACAACCTGAACTTGGACCGCCCGCCGGCATTGGCCCCTTGGGAGTTGCGCTTCGGCATTGCCGAGAGAGTGGACCATACGGGGGCCATAGTAGAGGACCTGTTGCCCGAGGCACTGGCTACCCTGACTTCCCTGCTGGCCGACGCCGAAGTCGACGCGGTGGCCGTATCCCTGCTGTTCTCATTCCTGAACCCGGTCCACGAGGACATGGTACTGGAAGCGCTACGGCAACTTCCGGGGAATCCTTTCATATCGCTGTCGAGCCGTGTTTTGCCGGAGTTCCGGGAATACGAGCGGACCAGCGCGGTGGTGGTCAACTCCTACGTTGGCAGGTTGATGGCCCGCTACTTGGGCGGGCTGGAGCAGTCGTTGGGTGAAGGACTGCGAATCATGCAGTCTTCCGGCGGGAGCATCACCTCAAGGCTGGCGTCGGAGCAGCCGGTGCGGACAATTCTGAGCGGGCCGGCGGGCGGCGTGGTGGGTGCGTTCTACACCGGGGTGCAGGCGGGGCGCCCCGACATCATCACTTTGGACATGGGCGGCACCTCAACTGACGTGTCCCTGTGCCCCGGCCAGATCAAGGAGACCACCGGGCAAACGGTGGGCGGATATCCGATAAGCGTGCCGATGATTGAAATCCACACGGTGGGAGCCGGCGGCGGTTCCATAGCACGGGTGGACAGCGGCGGCGCGCTGGTGGTGGGGCCCCAATCGGCGGGCGCGGACCCGGGGCCGGCCTGTTATGGGACGGGCAGCGAGATTACGGTGACGGACGCGAACCTGGCACTGGGCAGGCTGCTGCCGGACCGGTTCCTGGGGGGCAGGCTGGAGCTGGACCGGGGCCGTTCGGAAGAGTTTATGGCCGAACTGGGTTCCCGGATCGGACGGAGCGCCACCGAGGCGGCGCTGGGCATTGTGCGGGTGGTCAACTCCAACATGGAGCGGGCCATCAGGGCCATTTCCTTGGAGCGGGGCTATGATCCCAGACGGTTCACCTTGGTGCCCTTCGGGGGGGCCGGACCGATGCACTGCTGCGAACTGGCGCAGGAACTGGGCATACCGGCCATCCTGGTGCCGGGCCGACCGGGCATTTTGTCCGCCTTGGGCGTGGCCATTGCAGACATAGTCAAGGACTACTCGCGCACCGTCATGCTGCGGGGCGAGGACATCAACAGCGCCCGCTTGGAGGAAGAGTTCCACGGGTTGGAGGGGCTGGCACGGGAGGAACTGGGCCGGGAAGGACTTGCCGCCGGGGAGATGACGGCGCAGCGGGCATTGGACGTCCGGTACGTGGGGCAGTCCTTCGAGTTGACGGTGGACTATCCTTCGGCAAATACCAGGGCGACAAACAGCCGGGGCGGGGGCCGCCGGACCGACACCGAGCGGATGCTCCGGACGGTGGGGGAGAGGTTCCACCGGGCCCACATGCAGCGGTTCGGGTACAGCGACCGTGGGGAGGCGATAGAGATAGTCAACCTGCGTCTCAAGATATCTCTGGAACTGGACAAGCCGGAGATTGTGCCGGAGACGCCGGGGCCGACGGACCCTTCGGCCGCGCTGGCCGGGCGGTCCGACGTTGTCTTTCCCCAGGGAACGCTGAGCGCGGGGCTGTACGCTAGAGAGAGTCTTCGCACCGGCAACAAGATGGAGGGGCCGGCACTGGTGCTGCAGATGGACACGACGGTGGTGGTGCCTCCGGGATGGGGCGGCACGGTGGACCCCCACGGCAACCTGCTGCTGGAGCCGGTGTAGACGGGGCCTGCGTGGAGACAAGCCACTGAAACCTCGATAACCTTACGATGGACGTGCAGTATACTGCCCTTAGACAGCATTCGAAGTTATACAGCTCGGAAGCACGCGTCACGTACCACTAGCGATGCCATGGGGGCAAATCTTGCGATAGTTTGGGGCAGGTAATAGAGGGCGATGCCACTACCGTTTGAGTTTGTAGTAGGCGGCCCTCCTGTGTCCCAACAAACTCGCCGAAGAGAACGAGTAGCGGAGTGGACGAAAAGGGTCCAAGAAGTCGCCGAGAGTCATTGGGACAGGGAACCTCCTTTTGCCGGGGAGGTAATGGTTATTATTACTTACTTCTTCGATGGGGCTTCACTGGATGTTGACAATGTACCCAAGCCAATCCTAGATGCTTTGAAGAGTCTGATTTACTCCGATGACTCCCAAGTGTCTGACCTGCTCTGCCGCAAGAGGGACTTGAATGGTGACTTGCGCATCCAAGACCCCTCGGTCGTGTTGCTGGAAACCCTCCGTAACTCCGAACAGTTTCTTCACATCTCTGTGGCCAATGCTCTGAGTCTAGAGGTGGCGGCATGGTAAGGGAGACAAAAGATTCCGAATACCTCCTCACACAAAAGACGGCTGAAGAGTACCGCAAAAATGGCTACGAGGTGCAACTACAAGCTCCCCTGGACTTCTTCCCAAACTTCCGAGCCGACCTGCTTGTGCAGAAGGGCAACGAAGTAAAGGTGATCGAAGTGAAATCGCGGCGATCACTGGCCTCCGACCCCAAAATAACAGAGTTAGCGCGACTCATTGATTCGAAGCCCGGATGGAGCTTCGAGTTGGTCTTAGTGGGCGAACCGGAGAGAGTGGATTCCCCCGCAGGGGCACGTTCGTTTGAACGCGAGGACATCTTCCAGAGGGTAGAGCAAGCTGATAAGTCTCTCGAATCCGGTTTACCAGAAGCCGCATTCTTGCTGGCATGGTCGGCTCTCGAAGCCGCCGCCAGGGATTCGATTGTGGCGGAAGGGGTATCCAACACGCGTATCACCTCGACACGTTTCCTGCTCGACCAGGCAGTTTTTCTTGGCGCCATTTCAAGGGAGGAGTACGATAATCTAATCGGTCTGCTCGGGCATAGGAACGCCATTGTCCACGGATTCAAGTCCAGCGATTTCAGTGCCGAGTTAGTAACCGAGTTGATTGAGGCTGTGCGACGCATCATTACCTCTACATCCCAGGTAAACGACGCTTCCGGCACCTAGCCCGGTGACAGTCCGGCTTCCTGTAGAACTCGGCCGCGCGGAAGGTTCCGTTCGGGGTTAGTCTATGTGGCCCTCTTGTTTGTGGAGTTGATGAACAGTAACCCAGATTAAAGTAACTTAGCAGATTAGCTGCCCATGACTTGTGGCAGAAAACCTACGTGACTGCGGGAGAAAGGAATTGTCAAATAAGGCACACGAATCACCCAAAGCGGAGTTGATCATACTCCGCCCGGAGGAATTGAAACACATTCGATGGAATTGCCACGATACTCGTGGCTGATTCCGGAAGGCTGACAATCCGTTCGGCTCTGGGGGTGTTCGCCCACCCCGACGACGAGGGCTTCGGGTGCGGGGGTACCTTGGCAATGCTGGCGCGGCAGGGGGCCCGGCTGGCCTTGGTGTGCGCGACCAACGGCGACGTGGGGGAAATAAGCGACCCAGCCCTGGCCACGCCGGAAACGTTGGGGCAGGTGCGGCAACAGGAACTGCGGGATGCAATGGCGGTGACCGGCTTCGGGGATATCCGGTTCCTGAACTACCGGGATTCAGGAATGGACGGAACGGCGGACAACAACCACCCGCACAGCCTGTTTCAGGCAGCAGAGAGGGAGGTCGTGGAGAGGGTCAAGGCAGCCATAGAGGACATCCGGCCCGACATTGTTCTGACTCACGACCCCACGGGAGGGTACGGGCACCCGGATCACGTGACCGTCAGCCGCCGCACAGTGGCTGCGCGGGAGCAGATTGCTGCGGGCGGGGGGCCGGCTCCGCTGCTCTACTACGTGTGCTTTCCGCGGAGCAACTTCAGGCGCATGTGGCAACAGATGACGGACCGAGGGATTACGCCGCCCTTTGCCAGCCTGGAAATGGACAAGATAGGCTCGCCGGACGAAATGGTGACAACCAGGGTGGACGTTTCGGGCATGGTGGAGACAAAGATAGCCTCGTTAGCCCTTCACCGGACCCAGATGGACCCAAAGGGGGCGTTTGCCCAGTTGCCGGAACACATCACCAAGGAAATGATGAGCACGGAGTATTTTTCCCTGGCGTTTCCCGAAGACGCGACCGAGGAGCAAGACCTGCTGGCGAGGTTGAGGTAAGTGATGCCCGTTGACGCAATCAGCCTGGAAGTCTTCAAGAATATGTTCATCTCAGTGGCGGAAGAGATGGGCGTTGCGCTGCAGCGGACTTCCTACTCGCCCAATATCAAGGAACGGCGGGACTTTTCCTGCGCGGTGTTCGACCCCCAAGGCCAGATGGTGGCGCAGGCGGCCCACGTTCCGGTGCACTTGGGCGCCATGCCGGCCTCGGTGCAAGCGGCCCTGCAGACCTTCCCCCAGGGGCTGAAAAAGGGGGACTTGGTAATCCTGAACGACCCGTACTTGGGAGGGACTCACCTTCCGGATATAACCTTAGTCGCACCGGTTTACTCACAGGAGAGCTGGGATGGGGAGCTGGTTGGATTCGTTTCCAACCGGGGCCACCATGCCGACGTGGGAGGCATGACACCGGGATCGCTGCCGCTGTCCACCGAGCTGTACCAGGAAGGGACGATAATACCTCCCATCAAGCTGGCGCGACGGGGACGGCTCAACAGGGAAGTGTTGGACCTCATCTGCCGGAACTCCAGGACGCCCGAGGAGCGGCGGGGAGACCTGTCGGCCCAGATAGCAGCGATTCGGGTGGGCGAGCGGCGCATGGAGGAGGTGGCGCAGAGGTACGGTGTCTCCCAGGCCTTGGAGCACATGGCGGCGCTGCTGGACTATTCGGAGCGGGTGACCCGGCAGGCTATTGCGGAAATACCCGACGGCGTGTACCGGGTGCTGGACTACATGGACGACGACGGCTTGACTCAACAGCAGGTGCCCATCCGGGTGGCCATAACCGTTGCGGGGGAGGAGATGACCATTGACTTCACCGGCACTTCCCCGCAGCGCCCCGGCTGCATCAACGCGCCGCAGGCGGTGACCGTGTCGGCCTGCTTGTACATGGTGCGCTGCATCGTGGGGGACCAAGCGCCGGCGAACCAGGGGTGCATGAGACCCGTGGAGGTGGTTACGCCCAGGGGAACGCTGGTCAACCCGGAGCCGCAGCGGGGAGTGGCGGGGGGTAACGTGGAGACCTCCCAGCGAATAACCGACGTCCTCCTGGCGGCGATGTCCCAGGCGCTGCCGGGAGTGGTGCCGGCTTCCAGCCAGGGCACGATGAACAACCTGCTGGTGGGCGGGCACGACCCGGTGCGGGACAAGCCCTTCGTGTACTACGAGACCATTGCCGGAGGGATGGGGGCCAGGCCGGAAAAGGACGGGGTTTCGGGCATCCACACTCACATGACCAACACGATGAACACGCCGATCGAAGCATTAGAATTCGCTTTTCCGATGCGGCTTAGAAAGTACGCCATCCGGAGGGGATCCGGCGGTGAGGGCCTGCACCGGGGAGGAGACGGCTTGGTGCGGGACGTGGAGTTCTTGGCGCCGGCGCGGGTGACGATCCTTTCGGAACGACGGAAGCTGCCCCCACCGGGGTACCACGGCGGCCACCACGGTGAAACGGGGGAGAACGTGCTGTTCAGGGCCGGGTACGAAGAGGTGCACTTGGCGGGGAAGGAGACCCTGGACGTGGAGCCGGGGGACGTATTGAGTATACGCACACCGGGAGGAGGCGGTTGGGGAGAGCCTGACTCGGGAGAGTCGAGGTGACGGGGACACAGGTAAGGAAGCTCATTGCTCATTGAGTTAATGAGATTGAGCGGTTTGATGCCTTACCTTCCGATGGAAGAGTTAAGAAAATTTACGAAAGAAAACAGGAAAAACGAAAAGTGCGCTATTCGTGGGCGTCCGATGTTGATGACACTAGGTACGGTCGCTGGCCCTAGAAAGACGCTGATGAGCGCCATCGGTATCCATTGGACGCCGGATGTTATCGCTGTTTGAGGTCGAACAACACGTACACGGCGAATGCGCGGCGATCGTCTGCCGCCGTATTTTCGAAAGCCGAACTGCGGATATCGCTCTCGTCGATTAAGCGCAGGACTTCAGACTGGGAAAACTGTACGCTGGGTTTGTAGTCAGCATTGTGGCGCTGGTACTGCATATCCGCGAACTGCACCGCAAATGACTGTATGGTTGGTGAAAATATCCCGATCATGCGGCCAAGGCAGCGCTCCCTTGCTCGCCCATGCTCCAGGGTTCGTAGGTTTGCTCCCAGAGTACCTGCGGCCTGGAATTCGGGTTTATGCCGATCAGGGTGTCGGCGCAACTCGCCGCCAAAGAATGGAACAATGCGTAATACGCTGTACTTATGGCCCGACCCAATTCGTCATCACTGGGACTGCCCGGGTGTGAGGCAAAAACTCCGTTGGCCAGTTGCCGCGCTCTTCTAAGTAGTTCCTGCGGGTTCATCCCACAGGAACTTCCTCACGTGATTCCCAGTCGGACTTGGCTACGAACGATTTGCTGACGACCAAGGGGAGTCCACGCTTGATCAATTCCGGGCGAATCCGGGTGATTAATGTGCTGGTCCAATCTGGGTCGAGCTGAGTCTCGTCCCCGTCAAACACGATGTAAACGTGCAAATAAAGTTGGCCTTCGTAGTCGGTGCGCTCCTCAACGTCAATGGGGCCAAAATCAAATCGGTCTTGATACTTTCCGTCGAGTAATCCTTCCTTGAGGGTATCCGCCACACGCGCCTTGATTTCTGCTGTAAATCCAGGGCCGATTATATCGGGCTGGTAATTCCAAGCTGTCATTCTCGTCTATCCTCGGGTAAGCAGCTCAGCCCATCGGCTCGAGGTCTATACTTGGATGCTAATACATCCAGCGATGCGACGTCAAAAAATCACACTAAGAACTCCTCGCTTTTCAGAATCAAGGGAGGTTCTTAAAGAGTTCCCGCGAACCGGTTGGCCTGGTACCGGGGAGGTAACGTATTGGTTTGCGGGGGCCGGCTGTGAAATTGACAATCTAACTGCCGTTAGTGTATAGATTTTGTACGGAAAAAATGGGTTCGGCAAAGGCGCCGAAATCTCCAGTGATACAGGAGGAGGAATCATGCCAGATGTCTATTACGTAAGGCCCAGCAATTTCCTGTCCGACTCCCGCGACAAGACAATTATCACGGGAGATTCGGAGGACGAGGTACTCGGCAAGGTTTATGACTATCTACGGTCTCCAGAAGGGCACCAGCGATATCCGGGGATAGATGACCCTACCGAGTTGGAGAACAACATCCGAAAGTGCATTTTCCGCAAAGGTCAAAAGGTGTTTGGCACCCGGGTTCCCGACGCAGGGTAGCAGCTAAACCACCAGGGAACTTTCCGGCCGGCAAGCAAGGCCCCGGGCAATTGTCCGGGGCCTGAAATTTTGCCTAAGGCCTTGCGAAAGTCCGCCCTCGGACAGACCACCCTGACGAAGCTGCTATCTCACGGCGCAGGGGTTTGCCATCTGAAAGCTGGCCCTATACTAATTGCCGTCGTCAAAGCTTACGATCACCGCAGCGTTGGCGATTACCATAGCGTCGTCGCCGGCTTCGTTGGGTATTTCGAGCCCTCCCAGCACCGACTTCACGTAGGCAGTGCCGTGGGGCAGGCTGGCCGCGACTGCGTCACCGTCCACTGCATCGGGATTGGGGACTCCGATGGTAACGTCCACCCGCATGTCGTCGGCGGTTTTGCCAAGCATGCGCTGGAAGCCGAGGCTGCTGTGGTGGATGGCATCAAACACCGCCCGTTTCGCGGCGTTGGTATAGTCCCTGCCGTGAACATCCACCCCCATTCCCATCTCCATGACGCAACGTACTAGAGCCATTATCTCCTCCAAAATCCGGGTTCCGGCCCTTCAAAGGCCGGTGGTTACTCCATTACATCCCACGCAACGGGGCGAGTCAATAAGCGAAACGTTCAATCAGCTATTCAAAGAATGCGTCAGCTAACCCATCTCTATTAGCTAACCAAGGGACACGCCAGCTAACTCAAGGATACGGTGGAACCCATGCGGGATACGTCGTAGCCGGGCAGGGCTTCGACCCGGCGGCCCAGGACTGGCAGGTTCAGCAGTTCCAAGAGGGCTTGCACTCCGGGGGAACCGAGGAAGTGGTTGGGGATGGCCAAGTCGAACCGCTCTTCTTCCAAGGGAAGGAAGTCCAAGCCCAACGCGGCGGCGGCGGCTTCGATGCCAATCCCGGCGTCGGCGGTCCGGGACGAGACGGCGGCGGCGACATCCAAGTGGCCCTTCAACTCCTTGTCATAGCCACGGACCTGTTCCTTAGGGATTCCCTGGAAGTCCAGCAGACGGTCAAGGAGGTCCCGGCTGCCGGAGCCGTCGGGGCGGTTCACTATACTGACGTCCTGCCGGGCCAAGTGTTCGGGCCCGGTGATTCCCTTGGGGTTTCCCCGAGCAACCATCAATCCC
This sequence comes from Dehalococcoidia bacterium, assembly GCA_034420695.1. Lineage (GTDB taxonomy): Bacteria > Chloroflexota > Dehalococcoidia > Lucifugimonadales > UBA3495 > Io17-Chloro-G2. Next base: position 262,926 of record DAOULB010000040.1, on the reverse strand, counting down.
TGTTGCCAGTCGGCGAAAGTGACCAGGGTGAAGGGGAACGTCAAGAGTCCAAGGGTCCAAGAGACGTTGAATCCCCCGGTATCACTGTCCCGCAGATGGCAGCCGGCAACGTGGGCTTCTCCCCTGGCCAAACCGGCCAGGGCTTGGTAGCTGTTTTCTTCCTGCCAGATAAACCTGACTCCCCGCTGCCGGAGGCCCGGCTCCAGCAGGGCCATGGCCGGGTCACAACCCAGCAGGGAGAGACAGGGCAGCTTCAGTTCACCGGCGTCGAAGGGACTCACTTCCACATCGGGGAGGCCCCCACCGGAGGGGCGGCTGCCCGGCAGGAGGACGCCGTCGGCCTCCACCAGGCTGAAACGGGCGCCCAAGGAATCTGGAAGGGGACGCGCCAGCAGTCGGTCGCCAACTTCCATAAGCTTGACCCGTTTCGGGTATCCGGTTGCGTCCGCCAATCCCGCTTGCTCCTCGGATGCCACCAGCTGGGCATGCAGCGACTGGGCCGGTACATCGGACAGGGAGAAGATGGCTTCCACGGGGACACCAAGGGTCTGGGCCAAGCGAAGGCAGACAACTGTGGAGGGGTTGGACTTGCCAGACTCCAGAGAGGCGTAGGCTTGGCGGCTGATGCCGACCCGGGTGGCCAAGTCAGCTTGAGACAGACCAGCCTCGATCCGGTGATCTTTCAGGCTGTTCTTGAGGGCTGTCACAGTCCTGCATTATAAAGCAGGATTGCCAATATGACAAGTTAACTTTACAATTTCGGAGTATGGGAAGTTGCCGACGGGCAGAACCTTGAAACTCTTGAAGCAATGCCGGTTCATAACGCTATGCCTGCTGGCAGTAGTTTCCCTGTCCCTTGGAGCGACGGGCTGCGGCGCACAGGGCTTGGGAGCATCGGGAAGAAGTAGCTCGGAAGGGGGCAAGCTGACTGTATTTGCGGCGGCGTCTCTCACCGAAGCGGTACAGGAAATAGCGGCGCGGTTCGAAGCAGACAACAGAGGCGTGGAGGTGGAACTGAACTTGGCTGGAAGCCAGGAATTGAGGCTTCAACTAGAGCACGGGGCCAGGGCCGATGCGTTTCTTCCGGCGGACCCGAGGCAGATGGCCTTGGCGGTGGAGGCGGGCGTCGTGGAAAGGGACCCGGTGATTTTTGCCACCAACAGGTTAGTGCTGCTGGGGGCAATAGAGTCGCAACCGGGGGATGTACCGGAAGGCGCAGGACTGGGGGAATCGGTTGCGATGCCGGATGGACTGGCGGCCTTCAGGGAGCTGGCCGACCCGGGGGTTACGGTGGCCATAGGGTTGCCGCAAGTACCGGCGGGGGCGTACGCGAGGCAGGCCCTTGCTGCATTAGAGGAAATGTTCGGCGAGGAGGAATGGGGCTATTCCGGCCGGGTGCTGGCCAACGTGGTCACCATGGAAACCAACGTGCGGGGCGTAGCCATGAAGGTTGCCTTGGGAGAGGTGGACCGGGGGTTCGTGTACACCACCGACGCCGCGAGCCAATTCATTGCCCGCCGGACTTTTCAAGTCTCCCTGCCCCCGCAGGCAGAGCCTGGGGTGGAATATATGGCGGCGCAGGTTTCAGGCGCCGCTCAACCCGAGCTTGCAGAGAGGTTCCTGGACTTTCTGCTTTCTGCGGCGGGGCAGGAGATTCTGCAGTCTCACGGTTTTGGAGCGCCGCCGGGAGGCAATGACCGAAGCGGAGCCAGGGCGGGCTTTTGCGGTGAGCAGCCAGCATCCTCAGGGGGAACTTGTTGGGCATTCTAAGCAGGACCGGTGCCATTCTGGGCGGGGGAACGGCCCTTCTTTATTGTATGTTTATTGGGTTGCCCTTGGTTGCGCTGATGTTCAAGCTGATCCAGCACGGCGGAGTCAGTGAAGCGTTATCCGGGGACTTCGCGGTTACCGCCTTGAAATTGACTCTGACGACGTCGGCCATTTCCATGGTCTTGGTGGTGCTGGTGGGAACTCCTTTTGCCTACGCCTTGGCCCGGAGCAATTCCAGGGCGCTAAAGGTGCTGGACAGCTTGGTGGAACTGCCCATCGTATTGCCTCCGGTGGTGGCCGGAGTGGCGCTGCTGATGGCCTTCGGCCGGCAGGGAGTGCTGGGGCCGCCGCTGTCCAGCTTGGGGATCAACCTGCCCTTCACGGCGGCGGCGGTGATACTGGCGCAGGTGTTCGTGTCGGCCCCGTTTTACGTCCGGGCGGCCAAGATCGGGTTTCAAGCCGTGGCCAGGGAGTACGAGGACATTTCACAGACCCTGGGGGTCTCTCCGGTGGGGACGTTCCTGAGGCTGACCGCACCCTTGGCGGGACCGTCGATGGTTACGGGTCTGGCCTTGGCCTGGGCCCGGGCAATCGCGGAGTTCGGGGCAACCATGATGTTTGCCGGGAATCTTACCGGGAAGACCCAGACGCTGCCCTTGGCAATTATGACGGCCCTGCAAAGCAACTTGGCCGACGCCCTGGCCCTATCGCTAATGCTCTTGGCAGGCGCATTCGTGATACTGCTGGCGCTGGGGGCAGCGACCCGACGGGAGTGGCAGGGCCGGATATGACCACGCCTTACACCGGCGGATGGATGGAATACGCCGCAGGGGAGTTTTCGCTGGACTTCCGCTGGGAAGTGGCCCTTGGCGAAGTACTGGTGCTATTCGGCCCGTCGGGAGCGGGCAAGTCCACCATTCTGCGGGCGATAGCAGGACTGGCCCGTCCAATTAAGGGCCGCATCGAGATTGCCGGGCAGGTGGTTTATGACGGGGATACGGGGGCTTGGTTGCCAGCCCACCGGCGGGGGGTTGGCTACCTGACCCAGGGGCACCACCTTTTCCCCCATCTGACGGCCGATGGCAACATTGCCTACGGGCTGAGGGGATTTCCCCAGGCCGAACGGGAGAGAAGGGTCCGATACTGGTGTGAGGCCCTGCAGTTGGAAGGGCTGGAGCAAAGGCGGCCTTGGGAGCTGTCGGGCGGGCAGCAACAGAGGGTCGCATTGGCGCGGGCCTTGGCGCCGGGACCCAATCTCCTGCTCTTGGACGAGCCTTTCAGCTCCTTGGACCAGGAACTGCGACGGGTACTCCAAGGAGAACTGCGGGACATGCTGGTGCAAAGGGGTGTGCCGATGGTGGTGGTAACCCACGACCGGGAGGAAGCCTTGGCCTTAGGAGACAGGGTGCAAGTCATTGACCAAGGCAGGACCATTGCAGAGGGCCTGCCAGTGGAAACTCTGGGACAAACGGGGCAGAGCCGGGTGGCCCGGCTGGTGGGGGTGGAAAACCTGTTGGAACTGGAGGTAGAGAGCCGCAACCCGGCGGACGGAACAATGTCGTGCTGCAGGGGTGATTTCAGACTGGAAGTGCCACTGGACCAGCATTCATCTCCCCTATATCCTGGCAGGACTGAGGAAGGCGGCACTGGGGCAGCGGGCCAAGGCCAGAGCGCTTGGGACCGGGTCAAGGTGGGAATCCGCTCCTCGGATATCATCCTTGCCGAAGCGGAACCCACCGGCATATCGGCACGCAACCGGCTGCAAGGGACGGTAACCGGGGTGGAACCCCGCCCGCCGGGCTACATGGTGACCTTGGACTGCGGCCTGCCGCTGAACTGTCACATCACGAGGGCTTCGCTGGCGGAGATGGACATAGCGCCCGGCCGCAACCTGTGGGCCGTAATCAAGGCGTCTTCCTGCTTCCTGGTGGGCGAATAGCGCCGGAAACAAGACAGCCCAAGGGTATCGGAGCACTGTCTCATGAGTCCCATTTCACGCCCCCGTTCCACGGTTCAGGATCCCCAACCGGTTGGTCCTGCCGGGGGTTTTGGAGGCGATTGACTATTTCGGTTGCCAATATACGGATTAGAGTGTTCTTACACACAAGCGTTACGGAATCAGCCAAATATTCGGACGAAACCCCTGTATGAGATGGTTGCATAACTAGTATGCCTATGTATAATATCTACTCAGGCACAGGCCCACCGGGTGAGCCTGAAAAAGTTTCCATCGGATCATTTAGGAGGTCGTCCTGTGGCGCTACAAGACAGGACTTTGATCTGTGTGGAGTGTGGCGGGGAGTTCATATTCACGGCTGGAGAGCAGGAATTCTTCAATGCGCGAGGCTTTTCCAACGAGCCGAAGCGATGCCGGAGCTGCCGGGCGGTAAGACGCAGCGAGCAGCGAGGCGGAATGTATTCCGACCAACCCAGGGAAATGTATCCCATTGTTTGCGCCGAGTGCGGCGTCGACGCCATGGTGCCGTTCAGGCCCCGGGGAGATCGTCCCGTCTATTGCAGCGACTGCTTCAGCAAGACGAGGTCGGAGCCGCAGAACTTCTGACGCCACCCCGGCCCCGCGCCAAGATGAGGACCGCTGCTGAAGGCGGCCTCCGAGGCCTACAATTCCCAATCCTCTCATGCTCCCTGCCCTCCGGTTTGCCCAAGCTGCGGCCAACGGGTGAAGTACCTCCGTCCCTTCTTGCTACCGGCTCTCTGACTCCGGCAAAGGCACCTTTCACTCCAATCAATGAGCCGCAAGTCCTTCCGCCTGCTTCCATCCCCGGCCAGGAAGGCTGCATGCCATGAAGTTCGCCGATTTGCGGGAGTTTATTGCTTTCCTGGAAGAGCGGGGGGAGTTACGGCGAATCACCGCCGAGGTCACTTGGGACCTTGAGATTGCGGAGATTGCCGACCGCTTGGTCAAGAAGGGCGGCCCGGCCCTGTTGTTCGAGAACGTCGCCGGCTATGACATGCCGGTGCTGATCAATATTTTTGCCTCCCACAAGCGGATGGCGTGGGCCTTGGGAGTGGAAAGGGTCGACGACATAGTGGAACGGGTCCACGGGCTGCTGGACCTGATGCAGGGGCCACCCTCGGGGATCGTCAACCGGGTGCGCACCTTGGGACGGCTGGTCCGCTTGGCTTCGTTTCAACCAAAGACGGTGAACCGCGCGCCGTGCCAGGAGGTGGTACTGGAGGGGGACGAGGTTGACCTCTTCAAGTTTCCGGTGATCAAGTGCTGGCCCGAGGACGCGGGGCGTTTTATCACCCTGCCTTTGGTGATAACCCGGGACCCAAAGTCGGGGGTACAGAACTACGGGACCTACCGGATGCAGGTCTATGACGGACGCACGACGGGGATGCACTGGCAGACCCACAAGGTGGGGGCCAGCCACTACCGCTCCAACCAAGAGCGGGCCGGAGGGGAGCCGGAGCAGGACAGGATGCCGGTGGCGGTGGCCCTGGGGGGAGACCCGGCGACCATCTGGACCGGTTCGGCGCCGTTGCCGCCGGACGTGGATGAAATGACCATGGCGGGGTTCCTGCGGGAGGAAGGGGTAGAACTGGTCAAAGCAAAGACCAGCGACCTGCTGGTGCCGGCCCACGCCGAGATAGTGCTGGAGGGATACGTGGTTCCCGGGGACGAGCGGCCGGAAGGCCCCTTCGGGGACCATACAGGGTACTATTCGGAGCCGGAGCCGTACCCCGTTTTTCACGTCACCACCATAACCCACCGGCGGGACCCCATCTACCCGACGATAATCGTAGGACGGCCTCCGTCGGAGGACTACTGGATGGGGAAAGTAACCGAGCGGATATTCCTACCGGCCATCCAAGTGATACTGCCAGAGGTGGTGGACATCAACATGCCCGCGGAGGGAGCCTTTCACAACCTGGTCATCGTCTCGGTGAAGAAGGAGTATCCGGGGCACGCCCGCAAGGTAATTTCGGGGTTGTGGGGCTTGGGCCTCTTGAGCCTGAGCAAGACCATAGTAGCGGTGGACCACTTCGTTGACGTCCAGAATTTGTCGGAAGTGGCATGGCGGGTATCCAGCAACATCGACCCGGCCAGCGACGTCTTTTTCACGACGGGGCCGCTGGACGACTTGGACCATGCTTCGCCCACCCCGAAGTTCGGCAGCAAGATGGGCATAGACGCCACGGAAAAGACCATCCTGGAGGGACGGCAGAGGGAGTGGCCCCCGGAGATCGTGATGAGCCGGGAAATCCGGGAACTGGTGGACGCCAAGTGGAGCGAGTACGGGCTGGATGGATAGGGGGTTGAACCAACCGCAGTGGACTCCGATGAGACCGGCCATGACCGTATTGGGCCGGGTGCCCCTCTATCTGAGCTTTGTCCGGATTCACGAAGCCCTTTTTGCCCTGCCGTTTGCTTACGTTGGAATGCTGCTGGCGGCCGGGGGTTGGCCGGGATGGCACGATTTCATCTGGATTAACGCGGCAATGGCGGGGGCCAGGACCCTGGGGATGGCCGCCAACCGGCTGGTGCACCGAAAGGAGGACGAGGCCAACCCCCGCACCAAGAACCGTCACCTTCCCTTGGGGCTAATCAAGCCGGTGGAAGTCATCCTGATGATGGCTGCCTCGGTTGCCTTGCTGTTCTTTTCGGCGTGGCAACTGAATACCCTGGCCCTCATCCTGGCCCCGGCGGCGGCGGCCTACGTTGTGCTCTATTCCTACGCCAAGTACGTGACTTGGGCGTGTCACTTCGTTCTAGGCTGGGCGCTGGCTATAGCGCCTTCGGCAGCTTGGATAGGAGTCACCGGGAGCCTGTCATGGGAACCGGTGCTGCTGTCGCTGGCGGTGGCGTCGTGGGCGGGGGGGTTCGACACAATCTACGGCTGCGCCGACTACGAATTCGACAGTTCATACCAAGTGCACTCCGTTGCCAAGAGGTTCGGAATCAGCGGAGCGCTGATGACCGCAAAGGTTGCTCATTTCGTCTCAGCGGCTTCACTTTTCGGACTGGGGGCTTGGCTGGGGCTGGGGGTATACTATTACGTGGGGTGCGGCATCGCGGCAGCGTTGCTGGTGTATGAGAACAGCTTGGTAACCCCGGCCAACTTATCCAAGCTGAACTCCCCTTTCTTCAGGTATAACAGCGTCATTTCGGTGGTGGTGCTGGTTTTCACGGTATTGGATATGGCGCTGTAGAGTCATCCCTACTTCACCAAGGTTAGGGTTATTTATAAGGAAGCGAGAGGCTGAATGAGTTCATCTGGCCACAGTCCCGGAGCCCCGATAATCGTTGGCATCTCGGGGGCCAGCGGTTCTATGTTGGCCCGGGCCACAGTGGACGAGCTGCTGCGCCGGGACGTTGCTACTGCGCTGGTGTGCACCAACAGCGCCAAGATGGTGTGGCAGGAGGAGATGGACTGCTCTTTCGCCGAGGCTCTGTCGGAGTGGCGGGAGCATCCGGGATTCGTTGACTACCAGAACGGCGACCTGAAGGCCCCCATTGCCAGCGGCTCCTACCCGGCCTTGGGGATGGTAGTGGTACCCGCCAGCATGAACAGTATCGGGGCGCTGGCCAACGGGCTTTCCGGCAACCTGCTGCTGCGCGCGGCCGACGTTTGTCTTAAAGAACGCCGACCCCTGGTGCTGGTGCCCAGGGAGAGCCCGGTGCACAGCATCCACTTGGAGAACATGCTGACACTGAGCCGCATGGGTGCAGTGGTGGTTCCTCCCGAACCCGCCTTTTACCTGAAGCCCCAGAGCGTGGACGACGTGGTGAGGTTCGTAGTGGGAAAGGTTATGGTGGCGTTGGGGTTAGACCAGGCCATGCCGCCGGGAATGCAATACCGGGGGGGCACGTGCTGATAGGGGGCGTGACGCTGGAAGAATTAGGCCTGATGCTGAATCCATTCAGCCGGACTCTGCAGCCGATGCGAATGATGCTGGCGTGAGTTATGGTCACACTGAAGGGCGAAGCCAAGCAGCAGTACGTGGCAGAACTGTTTTCCGGCATCTCCCGGCGATACGACTTGATGAACGACCTGATGACCTGCGGCCAGCACCGCCGCTGGAAGAGCAGGTCGGCCCGGTTGGCAGCTGAGGGAATTGGGCCTGGGGGCCAAGGGCATGCCTTGGACGTGGCGACGGGGACGGGAGACATCGCCCTGAGGTTGGTGCAGCAGGAAAGTGTGGCAGGTGTGGTGGGGGTGGACCTGCTTCCCGAAATGGTGGGACTGGCGAGTTCCAAGACCAAATCCACAATGAGAAAAGGGGGGCTGGAGTTTGCCCTAGGGGATGCGTTCAACCTGCCTTTCCAAGATTCCACCTTCGGTTGCTGCACTGCAGGCTTCAGCCTGCGGAACATGCCGTCGACCAACGGGACCGACGGGATTCTGAGGGCGTTGGGCGAAATGGCGCGGGTAGTGCGGCCAGGAGGGCGGGTGGTGACGCTGGAACTGACGCCGATGAAAGAAACCCCATTTTCCCGGGTGATTCGCTGGTATTTCCACCGCATAGTGCCGTTGTTGGGGCAAGCGGTGGCCGGGAACCGGTCAGCTTACACCTATTTGCCCCAGTCGGTGGACTATTTCCCCGACGCCCTGCGGTTGAAGGGGCTGTTCGGAGATGCGGGCCTGGGGCCGGTGGGATTTGAGACTTGGGGATTCGGGACGGTAGCAATCCACTGGGGGGACAAACCCGGCCTTTCATAGTGACAAGGGATGACAGACGGCAGCGAATCTTTTCAAAATAAAGCGGCGGATTTAATATTGGCAGCCCCTTAACATTGAAGTAAACTATGAACATAACTACTAAATCCGCCTGACCGGTTGTCCATCCCGGCTGTGCTCTCAGGTGCGAATTTGGACGCTATTTTCGAAAAACTGGGACCAATTCTCCAACGCTACGACGAAATCGAGGCCGCAATGGCCCGCACCGAGATAGCCACCGACTTCGAGAAGATACAGGAGTTGGCGAAGGAGCGGGCTTCTCTGGAGGACATTGTCGAAATAGCGCGCAGCTACGAGAAATTGTCCAAAGAGCAAAGCGACTTGGAGTCCATGGCGCGCGGCGAGCCGGACCCGGAGCTTTCCCGGATGGCGCGGGAAGAGCTGGAGCAGGTGGAGGCCAGGCTGGTGAAGCTGGCCCAGGAGCTGCGGGTGGCCCTGCTGCCCAAGAACCCCAACGACGACAGGGACGTGATAGTAGAGATACGGTCCGGCACCGGGGGCGACGAAGCGGCCCTGTTTGCTGCCGACCTATACCGGGCGTATACAAGGTATGCCCAACTGCACCACTGGAAGATAGACGTGATGGACTCCTCACCGTCGCCTCTGGGCGGGTTCCACAAGATTGTGTTCGACGTGCAGGGAAAGGGGGCTTTCAGCAAGCTCAAATACGAGCGGGGAGTACACCGGGTACAGCGGGTTCCGGAAACGGAAGCCCAGGGCCGCATACACACCTCAACCGCCACAGTAGCAGTGCTGCCGCAGGCAGACGAGGTGGAGGTCAAGATAGACCCCGATTCTTTACGCATCGACGTATTTCACGCCGGAGGTCACGGGGGCCAAAACGTCAACAAGGTGGCCACGGCAATCCGGATTGTCCACGAGCCCACGGGCTTAACGGTGACCTGCCAGGACGAGCGCTCCCAGTATAAGAACAAGTCCAAGGCAATGGCCATGCTGCGGGCCCGCTTGTACGAAGCGGAGGAAGAGCGCAAGTCCCAAGAGTTGTCACAGAACCGGCGTTCCCAAGTGGGGACTGCGGCCAGGTCGGAAAAGATACGGACGTATAACTTCCCTCAAGACCGCATCAGCGACGAGCGCTTGGACCACAGCTTCCACAACATTCCCAAGTTCATGGACGGCTACTTGGACGACATGCTGGATGCCCTTTCGGACTGGGACGAGGGGCAGGCCCTAGAGGCGGCGGTAGCTTCCTGAATACAGGATTCCCACATAACTCATGCCGTCCCTGAGGGAGGTACTACAGCAGACCCACCACCTGCTTGAAGAGCACGGAATACCGGATGCCCGGTTGGAGGCCGAGGTGCTGGTTATGAACGTGCTGCGGATGCCCCGGCAGGACATCTTCGCCCAGCAGGAAATGGAGGTCCCACCGCAGCAACAAGCCCTGCTGAACCAGTTGCTGGAGCGCCGCCAAACCCGGGAGCCCCTAGCCTACATATTGGGATACAAAGAGTTCTACGGCGTCAACCTCTTGGTAACCCCACAAGTCCTGATTCCCCGCCCAGAAACCGAGACGCTGGTGGAGCACGCCCTGTTCATGTCGCTGATGGGGATGGAGGTGGCCCAGTTGGTCATTGCCGACGTTGGCACGGGCAGCGGGGCCATTGCTATCAACTTGGCCATCCACCTGCCGGCGGCCCGCATCTACGCCATCGATTCCAGCGAAGAGGCCTTGGCGGTGGCCAATTTCAACATTCAGCGCCATAACGTGGGCGACCGGGTAACCCTTTGCTACGGCGATTTGCTGGAGCCCTTGCCGGAACCGGTGGACCTCATAGCGGCCAACCTGCCCTACATCCCCACGGAGCGCTTGCCAACCCTGCAACCGGAAGTTCAGTGGGAGCCCGCCGCGGCCCTGGATGGGGGACCGGAGGGGATGGACGTCATTGCCCGTTTGATGGGCCAAGCCGCTGAAAAACTGAATCCCCACGGGATAATGCTGCTGGAGATGGACCCGGAGCAGGTGGCGGCGGCGGCAAGGCTGGCGAGCCAACACTTTCCGGAAGCGGAAACCGGGGTGGAGAAGGACTTGGCGGGGCTGGACCGGGTGTTCCTGGTAAACCGCGGCGGCTCGGGCCAGGAGTAAGGGCTGCTACAAGCCGGTGATCTCCAAGGTGGAGACCTCACCGGTGGCGATGTCGGCTACCCGAATGGCGTGGTTGTTGGTGTCGGCGATGTAGAGCTTGCCGTTGGCGGGGCTCAGGCCGCAAGGCTCGGCAAATTGAGCGTCCTTGCCTTGCCCGTCTTTGAATCCCGCTTCGCCACTGCCCAGGAAGGTGAATGAACTGCGGGTTTCCGGCAGCACCCTCTTTACCTTGTGGTTATAGGTGTCGGCCACCAGCAGATTGCCGTCGTGATAGGCGATTCCGATGGGGTGCTGCAACCTGACGTTATGGTCGCTACCGTCGTGGTCTCCGAATACGAACAGGTCCAGTCCCACTATAGTGCGCACCCTTCCCGATGGGTCCAAGTCAGCGGAGCGGATGGAGCTGGTCTCGCTGTCGGCGAAGAACAGCCGGTCGCCCCCCAGGGTGATTCCGCTGGGCTGGGCCAGAGTGCATGAAGCCAATGGGCCGTCGGACAGGGACTCGCGGCCGGTGCCGGCATGGGGGCCGGCTGAGCCGTCTTCCAAGTTCATGGACCAAAGCTGGTGAGACCCGGCCATGGCGATGTAGAGCCGGCCTTCATGGTGAACCAAGTCCCAGGGTGAATTGAGGGGCACACTCCGGGCTGGGGCCCGCCCGTCCCTTACGTGTCCCTGTTCTCCGGTTCCCGCAATGGTTTCGACGGCCCCCGACTCCAAGTCCACCCGGCGCAAGGCGTGGTTCTCCGTGTCGGCCACGTAGAGGGAATTGCCGGCCAAGGCCATGCCTTGGGGATGGTCGAAGGAGGCCGCGTCTGCAGGGCCGTCGTTGAAGCCGGCTTCCCCGGAGCCGATCACCTGCTGCAGCCGGCCGTCCAAGTCCGTAACCAGGATGCGGTTGTGGTTGGTGTCGGAGATGAACAGGCGGTTGGAGGGGCCGTCGGCCAGTATCTTGCCGGGGAAGGACAGGGCGGCGTCCGCTTCCGCCACCGGAATGGCGGGGGGCGGGGAGCGCCTCAGCAGGTCGTTGGAATCGAACTCGGCAATCATACGGCCCATGAGGTTTTCGAAGGAAGCGTAGTCCAGCTCGCCTTCATGCTTGCCGATGAGATTGCCCCGGGGGTCGATGAACCAGAGGGTGGGCCAAGCGCGGAAGTTGTAGGAGCGGGCCACCGTCATATCCACGTCGTTGATGACAGGGTGGCCCAGCTCGTAGCGCTTTACGGCGTTGTAGAGGTTGTCCCGGTCCTTTTCATTGGGAAACTTGGCGGAATGAACGCCAATGACCACCAGTTCGTTCCGGAACTTTTCCTCCAGTTTCCGCAACTGCGGAAAAATGTGAATGCAGTTAATTCAACAGTAGGTCCAAAAGTCCAGTATCACCACCTTACCGGCCAGATCTTTGAGGGTGAGAGGCCGGTCGGTATTCACCCACTGGAGGCCGGCAGGGAACTCCGGGGCGGGAGTAGCGCCGATAAAGGACTGTTCAGCCATTTGAGCCTACTATTCCAGTCTACTGGTTCAGCTTACTATTTCAGCCTACTGGGCTTGGTAAACGGCGGTGATGTTCAGTTCTTTCTGAATCTCGTTGATGGTCTGGGCCCGGGAGCGCTGCGGGACCCGCTGCCTCATGCCAATGGGCTCGTTTTCCACTTCAGGCACCATTTTCATCGAAACGAAGACCGGGCCGGTCTCCTTCATTATGGACTCGATGCTGTTGGCGAAGTCTTCAAGGTTGTCAAAATGGTGGGCCGAAGCGTAACCGGCTTCCTTGGCCATGCCGGCGTAGTTGATATCGGCGGAGTTGGGAACCGGTTGCCCACCGGTGGTGGCGTAGCATTCGTTGTCCATCAGGAAATGGACGAAATTCTTGGGCTTCTTGCCGGCAATGGTGGCCAGGGAACCCAAGTTCATCAGCAGGGCTCCTTCGGAATCGAACAGGCATACCTTTTCCTCGGGGAGAGCCAAAGCCAGGCCCAGGCAGGTGGAGGTGGTCTGGCCCATGGCCCCACCCATGCTCATGTCCCTGGTCTCGTTCTCGGTGAACTCCCGCCAGTGACGCCCGGAGGTGCCGGTTGGAATCACTATGGCATTGCCCCGGTGCTTGGCAAATGCCTGGAACATATCAGAAGCGCTGAACATTTTTCGACTCCCGTCGTTAAGTTAAGTTTTGTTTTGGTGTTTACCGGTTGAAGCCGTGGTACTCATCGCCGACCAGGATGCAGACTGGGCGATTGGTGGCGCGGGCTTCATCGAAGGCCATGGAAATCCGGGGTCCGTCTTCGTTCTGTTCGACCAGGAAATAGTTGATGCGGTAGGCGTTGAGGAAGGGCTCGGTGTAGCGGGCCACGGAATCGGAGATGGCGCCGTGCCGGGTCCAGCCGCGGTAGCCCACCACCATCACCAAGGGGAAGTTGGCATCCAATGCCATGCCCCTGATTGAGTCCCCGGACTCCATCATTCCGGTGTTCTGGATGAGGCATACGGGCACCTTGCCGCCCACGGTCAGTCCCAGGGCAACAGCGAAGGTCTCGCCTTCCCTGGCAGTGGGGACGACATCCAGCCAAGACTGCTCCTTCATCAACTCGTAGAGGTAGTTGGTCTCGCTGTCCGGAATGGTGACCACGTGGGTTACGCCATTTTTCTTGAACTCTTCAATGAGGGTTTCCGGTCTTAGAATTGCCGCCTGTTGTTCTACCATAGGATCTCCTTCCCATATTGGTCAGTCAGGTTGCCCCTGGAGGTTAGCGGAGCCGGCGCCTTCACTAGGAGCGGACGCTGGGCGCGGGGCTGCATGTGGCGGTTATTATAGTTAGCGGCATGCGAGCGGTCAATTTGAGGCAGGACTGCCGGGGCCGGTCCGGGGCGCCGTGGTTGGGACACGGACCGAATCGAGACGACGGATCGAAGGATTCCCTTGAGCAAGGCCGCGGCGGGGGGTATCCTTAGGCCATTCAAACTTGGAGGCTGCCAGATGACAACGGCCGAGCGATTGTCGATGCCCCTTGGAGAGACCATGTACAGCCAGCGGGCGATCCGCCGGTTCAAGCCGGACCCGATACCGGAAGAGGACCTGCGGGATATCCTTGAAGCAGCAATAAGGGCCCCGAATGGCGGAAACAACCAGCCTTGGCATTTCCTGCTGGTGCGGGACCCGGAACTGCGAGAAGAACTGGGCAAGTTGTACGAGGAGGCTTGGTGGGCCAAGCGGAAGGACGAAGGCATCAACGGCCCGGAAGACATACCACCGGGAAAGAACACCCGCCGTTCGGCAATGCGTCTTGCGGGAGAGTTTGGCCACGCTCCGGCGGTGGTGCTGCTGTGCTCAACTGCCAGCCGCGGCGGAGTCGGGTCGGTGATACCAGCGGCCCAGAACCTGCTGCTGGCGGCCCGGGCACTGGGCGTAGGCGGCACCATCGCGACGCTGCATGCCCAAGTGGATGAACGGGTTCATAAACTGTTCGGGATACCCGATGACGTCCAGATTGTGTACAGCATTCCCTTGGGGTATCCCAGGGGAAGGTTCGGCTCCGTCCAGCGAAAGCCCTTGGCCGAGGTCTGTTCCTACGAAAGGTGGGGCAACCCGGTGGCGTAGGGGAGTGGCAGCGGTCTAGTTTCGGCGCGGACCTGTCGCTTGTTGCGCACCAGCTTGCCGTTCATGGGTAAGGTATAACAAACACGGGCACGTCTTCGGCGGCTGCTTGCTCCCGTTGCAAGCCAGCCAGGTTGGCAGTGGCCAGGGCCGGCATGGCGACATGACCAGTAGCCCTGCCCAGGATAGCGGCGCGACGCTTGACCCGGGCAATATCGCCACTGTCCGCGGTCATAGAAACCTCAACCGCCACATGGTGGTCGTTCAGGCCCATAATAATCAGGTCAGTATCATGGAGGTCTTCGGATTCCTCCGAGGATATGGAACCGCTTCTTACTGCAGAAGTAATCGCCCTACTCAAGGAAGGGGCTTCCGGATCGTTCTGGGTTAGTCCCAAGTAAGGCTCTTCCAAGTCGAAATGCTGCCGTACCCGGGCCAAGACCCGGTACCGGATTTTGCGTTCGTAGTCGGAGCCCTCCAAGTTTCCGACGCGGCCTTCCAAGCGGTCCAGCCGTGCTTCAATCCGGTCCAGTCGGTCCTCTACACGGTCGAGCCGGGTTTCCATTGCATCTTGCTTGGATTCGATGCGGTCGAGCCGGGTTTCCATTGCATCTTGCCTGGATTCCATTCGGTCGAACAGGTCCACCAATCTGGCGAACTGGCGCGGGAGGTCCAGCAGTTCCTTACTGAGCAGGACACCACGGATGGCGTCCGCCCACTCGGGCTGTTCCCTCAGTATTCGAGCCAGGTCGCCGATATCGTTTATAGTGGTCATGTCTCAGATTATACCCCAAACCGCGCCACTTGGTGCTAAGGCCCTGGAGTCATTGAGTCAACGGGATTGAGAACCTTGGAAGGGGATTCAGTTCTTGATGAGCATTCCGGGCTGGCACCGACGGCAGTAGCTGGTGATGCGCTGGTTGGCGGTCAACTCGCTGATGTTGCCGCCGCAACGGGGGCAGGGCTGGCCTCCCTTGCGATGGACCTGAAGGAAGTCCCGAATCTTCACGTGGATGTCGTCACCCATGCGTTCCCGCAGCACTTCCATGGCGTCGGTGACCACCTTGGGACAGCTCTCGTACAGGCTCTGGATTTCCTGGCCTTTGAGAGAGCGGGCTTTGCGGAAGGGGGATATGCCCGCGGCGAAGAGTATTTCGTCGGAGTAGGCGTTTCCTATTCCGGAGACAAAGGCTCCCCGGGTCAGCACGCCCTTGATCTCCCCGTGGAACTTCTTCAGCCGCGTTTGAAATTCCTCCAGGGAAATTCCTGACAGGACGTCGGGTCCGCGGTCTTCCAAACCCGGAACTTCCCCGAACTGTTCCGGCGAAACGTAGTAGACCTTGCCCATCTGCCGGTCGTCCAAGTACCGCAGTTGCATACCCCCGGGCAGGCCGAGGACCAGGCAGGAATTCTTGGAGACCCGCGTGTCTTCCGGACAGTATTGGAGGGCGCCGGTCAACATAGGGTTAACAACCAGCCAGCGGTCGCCGGTCAATTCCAAAAGGAGGAATTTACCCCGCCTTTGCACTTGGACAAAGCTGCGGTCCAGCAAATCCGGATCCAAATCGGCGGCGAAGGGCCGGACAACGGTTGGGCGGAGAATGCGGGCCTCGGAGACGGTCTGACCGGGGATTCTCTGGTTCAGGAAGTCCTTGATGATCTCGAGGTCTGGGGCTTCCGGCATGAAGGCACCTCATCTGAGGGTTGTCTCCCGGTGTCTTTACCCTGTCCTATTTTAGCCCTTCAGAAGGAGGGCGGGGCAATGCTGCTAAGGGGCGCCGATGATCCAACGGGCCAGGGAAGAGTCGATGGTATCGCAGGGCTGCAAGGCCAAATCACGCATCAGGTGGCTGGGACCGCCGGCCTGAATACCGGAACCGCCTGCGGAGGCCACGCACAGGTTGGGCTCCGGGCCGCCTGCCAACGCCAAGAAGGCTTCGCCGGTGTGAATGAACTGCTGCAAGGGCGAACCGGAGCAGGTCCGCAGGAGCAGGGGGCCGCCAGCCAGTGCAGTCCCGGCTTCCAGACACCTGGAATAAGCTGGCATGAAAAACTGCCCTTGAGCGGGGTGGTTGACTGCAAAAAGCTGGTCAGGAGCATTGGACGGGTGCTTGCAGGTATGGGCCTGCACGGGCGCATCCAGCCTGACATTGGCCCGCTGTCCGGGGACGTCGATGCAATAAAACTCGGGCTCGTCCAGTGGATCGGCCAGCCGGAGCAGGACTTGCATGCCAGGTTTTCCCGCAACAGGCGAAGGTACAGGTGTTGGCGGGACTGTTGGGATTGCAGTGGGCTCCGGGGTCGGAGCGGCAGTGGGGGTGGGACTCTGAGCAGGCCCGGTTGTGGGCGAAGGGGCCGGGGGCGGCGTGGAGGTGACCGGAGTTGGGGGAGCAGTCGGGACATTTTCTGCGATAGCCAGGGGAAGCACCGTTGGAGCTTCGGGCGACTGTGGCGAACCACAAGCCAGAAGACAGGCCGGCGTCAGAAGGGCTATGCACAGCATGAAAAGTTGTCGAAGAGCTACCGTCAAAGCCGTAGAGCCAACGGTTTAATCGTATGACACGGCGGCTTTTCGGAAGGCTTCGGTTATTTCACCGGCCATTGAGCCAACGTCGGCGCAGACGGCATAGCGCAGATAGTTGGAAAAGTGGACGCCGACCAACCCGGTCTCGGAGATCATGCTGAAGTTGAAATCTTCGGCGCTTGCCATGGGCCGTCCGAAGGCTCGGGTGGGAGAAAGCCACAGGGTGAAGAACCCGGCAGCGGGTTCCAGGGCCAGGCGCATTCCTTGGCCGGTCATTATGTCAATGAGAGTTTGAAGCCGGGAACGGTACATTGCGCAGTAACGGGCGATGCCTTCCTGATCGTCCTCGAAGGCCGCAGCCACGCCAGCGGCCATAGGGGCGACGAAGCCGGTGTCGGTCTTGCCCTTGACTTCCTTGATGTCGCCGATGAAGTCGGGGGAGCCCACCATTGCTCCCACATGCCAACCGGTGCCGTTTCCGATGAGCTTGGCGGCGGTGAAGGCTTCGGCCCAAGACAGGTCCGGATAGTCTACGGCAACTTGGGAAAGGCTGGCGCTTTCCGGGCCGTGGCTCAAGATAATGTAAGCGGCGTCGTTGAAAAGGCGGATATCTCTGTCGCTGCAGTACTGGCAGAGTTCCCGCAACCACGCCTCTTGGGCCACCTGCCCCGAGGGATTATGGGGATAGTTCATCATGATGAGGCCGGTCCCCTCCCGGATGGAGGAGGTGGTGAACCGGAAGCCGTTCTCAGGGTTCAGGGCCAGAGCGTAATGGTCGGAAAGGGGATGGTAGCCGCACCAGTCAGCAGGGATGGGGTATCCGGGGTCGGTAGTGGTTGCCACGGTGACCGCTTGGCTGGCGCAGCCGCAAGCAAGGGGCAGCATTCCCAGTACGGGTTTGATTCCCGGAATCGCCAGGTAATCTACGTCCTGTCCCTCCAGTGACCGGGAGACGTGGACTTGGATGAACCGGTGGGCGAAGCCGGGAACTCCGGGGCTGTCGTTGTACTGGTAGCAGTGCATGGACTCGTCTTCGCTCATCACCGCAACAGCGGCGGCTTCCCTGGCGCTGAGCAGGGCCGCCCCCTTGGGTTCGCCGATGGACAGGTCGAGAAGCCTGATGCCCGCATCCTCCGCTTCCCGCCTCTTGGCCCGGACCGCTTGTAGAACGTTGCTGCCGCCCTTGGGCAATCTGGATGCTCGCATGGGTTGCTGCTTCCTCCGGCCGGGAGTCCCCACCTTTCAGGTGGCCCCGGTTTCCGGGTTAGTCTACCAGATGGCGTCAATTCCCAGCGGAGGGGAAAGGCCAAGAACCCCTAAAGAATGAATGCAGCCTTCCTAGGCAGTTAAGGGAACAGCCGAGGGACAGGAAAGCTTCATGAACGCCGACTCGCCGCCCATTGCGGAGGCGCAGCCTGGGGAACCGATGCGGCCAAGCCAGGGTTGGCTCCAGCACCGAACGGTAGATTCCGAGGCGGATGCCGCTCCCCAGAACAAACAGGATTCCAGTCGGGGCCAGGCGGTCCGGTAAAGACTGGCAGCCTCGGTCTGTTGAACAGGCGAATAGAATGGAAAACCAAGAGGGGGTAACCCCTCGGGCACCGCGCCTGGGTCTTTGTACCATCGCACGCAGGGACGGCTGCTGATGGAATGCCGTCCCTGCTGCTGTCTCCTTTCTGAAATTTAACCTACGGGACCGCTCTTGTGCTTATGCCAGGCATGCCCTTGGCTTCCAAGTCGGGTCAGCCGCCCGACCAGACGTTGTTCCAACGCCCCCAGCAGACCAAAGCTCCGTCGTTTCTTATTGCGCAGGTGTAATAGTCTCCGGCGCTTACGGACGTGTACTTGCCCGCCGGAGGAGTCGTGATGCCGGTATAGTCATAGATCTTGTCCGGGCCCCAGCAGATGACGTCGCCATCGACGGTAACACCGCAGGAATGGTGGTTCCCTGCACTGACGGAATCGAACCTGCCCTCAGGAGGAGATGCCCGCCCGCCTTCATCATGGCCCCAACAGAGGACGTTTCCATTTGTGGTAACTCCGCAGGCATGGGCGCCCCCTGCACTGACGGAAGAAAACTTACCCGCAGGTGCGGAGGCTTGGCCGTAACTGTCGTGACCCAAGCAGACCACGTCGCCATCTACGGCAACACTGCAGCTGTGGCCCCACCCGGTACTAACCAAGGAGAACTTTCCTTCCGGCGCGAAGGTCTCCGCCTCTCCATTATCTCCCCAACAGGCCACGTCGTTCTCTACTGAGACCGCGCAGGTTCGAGCTCCGCTGGTACTAACAGACCTGAACTTGCCCTCGGGGGGCGTGGCCTGTCCCGCCTCATTATCCCCCCAGCAGAGGACGTCGTCCGCTGTTGAGACCGCACAGGTGGATTTCCATCCTGCGCTGACGGACTTGAACCTGCCCTCGGGTACGGCGGTCTGCCCATAATCGTCGTTCCCGTAGCAGACCAGGCCGCCGCGGTCGGTTATGGCGCAGAAGTGGCCGCTGCCGACGCCGGCGCTGACGGAAACGAACTTGGAATTGAGTGCCTCCTCCGCCAGCAGGGCGTACAAGCGCTCTCCTCCCAGCACGTATACCACGCCGTCGGCGGCGGCCACCGCCTTGGCGCCCCGGCCGGCCTGGAACCGCCAGAGGGACTCTCCAAGGGAAGCGTCCACCGCTGCCACGCTGCCGTTATCGCTGGCGGTGTACACTACGCCCTGGTATTCGGTGAAGTATCCAAATTCCCCGCCATGCCTGTGAGCCCAGCTCTCCCCGCCGCTAGCAGCGTTGAAGTTGTACAGCAGGTAGCCCCCACGGTCGCGGAACTTAGCGTACAGCGCCCCGTCAACAACCTGGGTTCCCATGGGTCGTATCGGCAAACTCCAAAGAACCTCCCCAGTGGCGGCATTAAGTGCGCTGTAGTCCATGTATACGACGCCGTTTTCCACAGCGTACAGGTTGGCCGGGTCTCCCAGCCTCGTGGTGCTAGTGGACCAAATCCTTTCCCCCGATTCGGCGTCTAACGCGGCCAACCAGCCGCCTGCGCCCCCAACGTACACCGTGCCGTCGGCTACGCGGATGGACAGGTGCCCGGACTCTTTTATGGTCCTCTTGACGCTGCCGGTGGCGGCGTCCAAGACTTTAATTTCAGAAATGTGCGCCCGGCCCTGTCGGCCGTGGTCCACCGTGACGAACACCTCGCCACCGGCAACAGCGTAGGGGCCGCTCTGTCCCTCCTCCGGCCGGTATCGCCACAGCTCGCGCCCGCTGGCGGGGTCCACCGCTAACAGCAGGAATCCTTCGCCTCGGGACTGCCCCGGGGAGCGCCCCAGGAGCATCCCGTCGACCTCCTCCAGGGAAGCCACCCTCACCTCGTCCAGGGCCCGCCACCGTACCTGGCCAGTAGCGGGGTCAACGGCTATTAGTCCTGCCTTGTTGGGACCGTAGGAGTAGTCAACTCCGGAAAAACGGCTGAGGAGCAGGAGGTAGTTGCCGCCTGGCACCTGCTCCAGGCCCCAGAGCTGCCTCCCTCCGGCGGAGTCCACGGCCCGCAGCGCGTCCCCTTGGTGCCTCGAGCCCTCATGCCACAGCGATACCACGCCGTCGCCAACCGTCATCCTGGCTGCGCCATCGGCCGGGCGGCTCCAGAGCAGCTTGAACGGGTAGTACTTGCCCTCGTCGTCGGACCTGGCGTACTTGACGTAGGCCGGCAGCGACCCGCCTGGGCCGGCAGCGTCCACCGGGGCGTTCCGGTCCCGCACGTGGACCACCACGCCGTCGGCCCGCTTGGCCGGGTCCTGGGACCAAGCGATGTGGCCCCACTGGGCATTGCCGGCCCGGGGCACCACGGCCTTGAAGCTCCCGGTCTGGCCGGGGGCAAGGGTGTCGCCGGTGTACTGGGCCGGGATGCTAACCTGCCCGGCCTGCCCCGGCGCCATGGTGGGGGCCGGACGAGGCGTAGGCCTTGCACCGCCGGATGTGGAAATAGCCATGCTGCTGAGGACCCCCACGCCTCCGGTGAATCCGGTGACGTCCACCTGCCCCTTGGTGGAGAAGACGCCCAAGGGGGCGAAGGCCGGGGAGAAGTCGGCGGACTCGTTGTTGTTGGCCGCGGTCATCGAAAGCTCGATGTCGCCGGTCTTGGGGTCGTGGCTGACCGAGTCCAACACCACGGTCTTGCCACCCTCGTCGTAGAGCTTGCTGCCCGGGGACGCCTCCACATAGTGGGCGGTGTAGTCGTAGGCGGGGTCTCCGGCCATGCCCTGCAGGTCCAGGGCAATCTCGTGGTCTCCGAACTCCAGCACCGCGCTGCTTTCGTTGGAGGGGAGGTGGAAACTGACCACGACGGGGAGGGGCCACCGGGCCCCCCTGCTCCGGGCCTCGGAGAACTCTTCTCCACCTTCCAAGGTCAGGATGGCGTTGTACTTGTTCTCACCCCAGAGGACCCGGAGGCACTCGGTCCCGCCCTGTCCGAAACAGATGCTCCCAGTACTGCCGTCGGGACCTGTGTTGGCGCCGTCGCCTGATGCGGCGTAGTCCGCCGGGGGCAGCACGTCCATCTCGATACGGGCTTCGGCAAACCAGGGCTCGTTCAACCTGAGTACCCGGTGCACCCCAGTCACCGCCACCCCGTGCTCCAGGCCCATGAAGAAGTTGGCCGTCTTTTCATCCCCCGAAGCGGGCGGCGCCGGGGCGGGCTTCGGCTCGGCATGCTGTCCGGCGATTTGGGTGTCGCCCTGAAGGTCCAAGGGGACCTTGTTTCCGGAGAAGTAGAGGGTTGCGTTGGTGGCGTTGCCGGCTACCTGGAAGGTCACCAGCAGGTTGATCGCCTTGGTCACCAGGGAGTTGCCTGCTCCCTGCTCATTCCATCTCTGTGACATTTCGGCCTGGTTCTGCTCCGTGCTGCCCCACTTGATGTCGAAGCAGTCGGTGGCGTCGAAGCACAGGTCGTTGTTCTGTCCGGCCTGCAGCCTGGGCAATTCCCCGCCGCTGTGCTTGACGGCCACCAAGGAGAGGGTAATGTCCACCCAGCCCTCGCGTTCCGCGCTGGGCATGCGGGTGGTCTGCACCAGGGCAAGCCCGTACCCTTCTCCGTGGAAGTACCCCTCGGGCTCGATGTTGGTGAGCGCTTCGGTCTGCCCCGGGTCCGGTCCTGCTGCGGCCCCGGAGCCGTCGCCCCTTTCTTCAATCCGCCCAAAGACACCGGTGCCTTCACCGTCCCCGGTGGATGCGCCCTCCGTACCGGATTCACCGTCCCGGCCGGGTTCGCGGTCGCTTTCCCGGCCCTCGTTCTCCCGCTCTTCCTGTTGTCCGAAGAGGCCCCGGCCTTCGGAGTCTTCGTCCCTGGCCTCGGACTCTTGGGACGACCTGCGGTCTCGCGAGTCGTCATCGTCGTCCCTTGGCTCCTCCGCTCCGCAGGCCAGGCCAAGGGCCAAGGCCAGCAGCAAAAGGGCGATGGCGGCGAAAAGGTTGACTTTCAGTCTCATGGGGCCCTCCATATTTGTCCAGACGGTCTGTTTACATGGCTGTGTGCAAGGTTTGTATACGGGTCAATCCATCTTCAATGGGTGCGGAGGGAATTGAGGACATCAGAAGTCGAAAAGGGGCCTAATGACATCGATGCCGCAGTTCCCCTCGATCCGGACACGCTCGCCGTCCAGGTCAGCATCCACGTCGTCGCAGTCGAGGAGCCCGTCGTCTTCGACTTCGTCATAGAAATCTTCGGATTCATCCTCGTCTTCGTACTCCCCCACGACGTTCAGCTTCAGGTCTTCGGGACCCTTGTCTTCCACGGACCAGACGACCATCAGGCAGCCGGGCCCGCAGTACTGGGCTTCGAGCTGCTTGGCCACTCCGGCAGGGACGGCTCCCCAGAGGTCTCCCGCCTCATCTTGGAAAGACGAACTGCCCCGGTCGCGGCGGCGCAGCATGTCTTCCATCAGGTCTTCATCCGTGGCAGCGAGGACGGCCCCGTCCACAAAGGCGAAGGCCTCCCATCTGCGGGAGGGGTTCAGCCAGGCCTCAAGGTCCCTGATCTCGTCGTCGTCGTAGTCTTCGTCGTCCAGGGCGTCCCGCAGGTCTTCCTCGTCCACCCCGCCAAGCATGACCACATAGCCGTCATCCGTATCGGCATAAGCGACGTAGTCCAAGTCACGGACGTCAATGTCCAGGTCCTCGGCAAAGTCTTGCCGGTCCCACTCGTCTTCCAGGTCGCTGCGCAGGCGCCGGTGGTCGTCCAGCGCTTCGATCACTCCCGGAATATCGACGTAGGTCACCGAGTCGGTGTCATCGGGTGGAAGGAGCTTGAGGAGGTCGCCGGCGGAGCCGCCGCCGCCCCCGCCGCCACAAGCAACGGCCAGCAGCAGCGCCAGCGCCAAAGCCGTGAGGAGGAGTCCCATGGCCCGGGGCTTCATGGTTTCCTGACTACGGCACCAGCTAGCCCAATTCATCACGGGGTGACCTCATCAACTTGTCAGTTCCCGGTATCCCGGTTTATTCCAGGGGGTGATTCATATTGGATTTCCTGACACCTTTACGGGTTGGCGCCCGGACTGGAAGGTTGGCCCCGGCAGGCCGCACGGGGCGGCTTAGAGCGTATAGCGTGGCGAGGATAGGCCGTCAATTTGCTGGTTTGCCCAGATCGAGGCATTGGGTCACCGAGGTTGACAAGCCCGGGTAGTGTTTCGCCCGAGCAGGGCGTGAATCGGCCTTCACAGAGGAATGGGAAGCGATGCCCTAATATTAAGGAGTCATAATAAAAGACACAACCCCCGGTGGTTGGCCGGGGGTTGCAGGGGTCGCGGCGTTAGAGCGGAAGGGAGCTTAAGCGGCTACGGCGATGCGCTCCATGGATTGAACTTGCCCATCCCGCTGGCCGTTGGTGGGGCCACCCTGCCGCAGGTGCCGGTCGTAGAAGGCCAGGACCTTCTCCCAGCCGTCGGTGGCGGCGTGCTGGCGGTAGCCGGGCCGGTCAACGGCAAAGAAGCCATGGCCGGCGCCCTCGTACATGTAGAACTCGTAGTTTTTGCCGTGGCGCTTCAGTTCTTCCTCGGTTCGGGCCACATCCGCCGGGGAGGGTCTGGGGTCATCTTCGCCGAACAAGCCCAACAGGGGGCAACTGAGCTGGGCGGTGTAGTCGATGGGGGCAACCGGCATGGCCGGGGTGAGCTCCGAAGCGGGAGCGGTGACTCCGCCGCCCCAGCAGTCCACCGCGGCGTCGATGCCGGAAAGGGTACAGGCCGCCAGATATACCTGGCGCCCGCCGGAGCAGAAGCCGATGATGCCGACCTTGCCGCTGGAATAGGCGAGGGTGCGCAGGTAGTTGATGGACGCCTGCACGTCACCCATGGTCCTCTCGTCGGGCATGCCACCGGCTTCACGGATGCTGTTGCTGTTTGCTTCCGGAGTGGCCTGTCCTTGGCGGAAGTGCAGGTTGGGCGAGATGGTGGCGTAGCCGTGATAGGCCAGTTTCATGGCCATGCCCTTGGTGGCATCATCCCAGCCGGGCATGTGGTGGATGAGCACCACACCCGGAACCGGCCCTGCACCCAACGGCCTGGCCAAGAAGGCGTCGATGAGGTCGCCGTTATGTCCGTTTATGTTGACCGTTTCGGCCAAAACTCCTTGATAACCCGGCATTTCAATACCCTCTCTTCAAAAGATCTCTATTATTGCCCACGCCTCGAACGGGCGTGTGGGTCTGGAGTAACACTACTACCGGCCCCTGAGGGGTGTCAACTTGAACACTTCCCCGGCTTCCCCGTTGGCCGCTTCGAGAAATCGGCGGAGTCTTTCCTCCCCGCCTACCCCGCCACGGCGGCGGTTTTCAGGTGGGTGGCGAAGAAGTCGAGGGTGCGGGGCCAAGAGACCTGGAAGGCTTCCCGGTTGTAGCGGGGACTGGTGTGGTCGGCGAAGGCGTGGTCGGCGTTGGGATAGCCGTAAAACTGGTGGGACTTGCCCAGCCGGGTGAGTTCGGTATCGAGGGTCAGCATGTCTTCCTGAGAAGGGTTGGCGTCGATCTCTCCGAAGTGAAACAGCATGGGGCAGTTGATGCCGGAGGCAAGATCGAAGGGGCTCTTTTCGCCACCGCGGACCACCATGATGTTGCCGCCGTAATAGGGGACGGAAGCCTTGATGGCCGGGATGGTGGCAGCGGCCAGCCAGCTTACCCGCCCTCCCATGCAGAACCCGGTGATGCCAATATGCTCCCCGTCGACGGCGGAGTGAGACTGGAGGAAATTCACCGTGGCGCTTACGTCAGCCACAATCTCGGGGTCCATAAGGGAACCGGCCTTTTCTATCCCGCTCAGGCTGGAGTCGGTAATCCTGTGGAACAGGTCGGGGCAGACTGCGGCGTAACCTTCCTCTGCCAGACGGTCGGCGATCCGCTGGGGAAACTCATTGACTCCGCCAGCGGGGTGAATGACGACCACTGCCGGGAAAGGGCCGGAACCGCCGGGCACGCTGGCGTATAGGTCCATGCTCTGTCCGTTTACGTCCACCTTTTCCCAAAAGGAAGGCATCGCTTTTACCTCCTGAAATTCAGGTCTGTGAAAAGAGGCTGATTAGACAGACCCTTGGGAGCGTAGGGCGGCCAGTGCGCCGCCGAAGGCGTCCAGGGTCTGGTCTATGTCCCTTTCTTGATGGACCGACGAGACGAGGAAGGCGTCCCGTCCCATGATGTCGACGCCCCGGTTCTGGAGTTCCAGCTTCAGCTCTGTCACAGCCCGGGATGCGGTAGCTTGCTTGATGCGGTCGTGGGGCATGGTGCAGATTTCCCGGCCGCAGTCACAGTCGGCCAGAACCACGTGGACCATGGAAGCGATGCCGTGGGCATGGCCCGATATTTCCATCTTGCCAAAGATGTCGTTCAGTCCCTGCTTGAGCCGAGACGCCATGGCGTCGGCATGCTGGTTGATGGGCTGGGAGGCCAGCATTTCAAGGCAGGTGCTGCCAGCGACGGCGCTGAGGGGGTTGGCGTTGAATGTTCCGGGGTGGTACACCCGGTGATTGTTGTCCCAATCCGGGTCTTGGCGGTGGGCCATCATGTCGACGATTTCAGCCTTCCCCCCCACGGCCCCGCCGGGCAAACCGCCGGCCACAATCTTGGCCATGGTGGTCAGGTCGGGTGTCACTCCGTACTTCGTCTGGACGCCGCCGGGGGAAGCCCTGAAACCGGTGACCACTTCATCGAAAATCAGAATAACGCCGTGCTGCTCGGTCAACTGGCGGAGGCCGGCCAGATAGACTGGAACGTTGAAGGGCAACTGTCCGTAGTGGGCGCCGGTGGGTTCCAGGATGATGGCTGCTACGTCGGGATCCCGGTTTAACACAGTTTCTACTGCGTCCAAATCTCCCGGAGGGACCACCACCATGGTCCCGAAGCTGTCCTGGGGGATGCCGGGGGCAGGGCGGTCGGAGCCGGCCATGGCGTAGTCGTGCCAGCCGTGGAAGTGGTCCTTGAGCTTAATGACCTTGTTCTTGCCGGTGTAAGCACGGGACAACCGCATCGCCATCAGGGTGGCTTCGGTACCGGAGCTGTGGAAGCGGACGCGTTCCACACCAGGCATCAAGGCCTTGACCGCCCTGGCCCAGCGCAGTTCCTCTTCCGTCGAAGCTCCCAGATGGGTGCCCCGGTTAATCTGCCGGGAGACGGCCGCGGCGATGTCGGGATGGGAGTGGCCCAGGATCAGCGCGCCGTGGCCGGATACGTAGTCGATGTATTCTAGGCCGTCGACGTCCCACTTACGGGGGCCGATGCCGTGGGTCATGTAGAGGGGGAAGGGCTCTGCGTAGCGGGTGTCGTGGGTGATGCCACCGGGAAACAGGTCCATTGCCTCGGCGTACTTTTCGGCAGAGCCGGGGTGCTTGGCGATGTATTCGTCGACGATCGCGGTCATTACTGCTCCTAGGCTGCAGGGTTTGCCTATTGTAACCGTGGGCTTGGAGCCGCGCCAGCGAGTGGGTGCACAGCAGACGAAAGACAAGGGTAGAAGCTAAGGGCGAGAGCCGATTTGCCGGCGAGGCGTTTCAAAACAAAGCCCCGGTTGGTAGCCGGGGCTTGCTAGTTGGTGAGGGCTTGCCAGTTCAGGACCTGTTGGTTTCTTCCCGTAGTGGCGGAGGAGGTTCAGGAGGCGTGTCTCCATTCCCTACTGCTTCCTTCAACCGTTTATACCATTCTTCCCATTGCGCTCTTTCTTCCTGGCGGCCTTCTTGGCGGCCTTCCTGACGCCCTTCTTGGCGGCCTTTTTCCTTGAGTTCCCTAATTCTTGCCGGAATTAACAGTACCATATAGCCTACTACCTCAAGAGCAATCGTGATGATTATGGCTGTCCCAGCAGCGGCTCCATATACATTCGCCAAGTCGGAAAGGCGAATCGTTAACCGCCCATTAAGTATATCCCACCAATAGACCCACCCGAAACCGGCAGTCAACCCAAGGAATAACAGATAATAAAGAACCCAGTATTTTCCGAGCAGCCGCTCCGTTACTATTCCCTCCAGCGCAGTGGGGATACACTATCCAAGAGAACCGCGGGCGTCAAGGAAAGCAAATGACGGGGAAACTCGAGGGCTTGCCAGCGCCAGGGCATCCGGTCAGGCATATCCTTCACGCAGACTTGGACGCCTTCTACGCCACCGTGGAGCAGTTGGACACCCCAGAGCTTCTGGGCAAGCCGGTGCTGGTGGGCGGGAGCCCGGAGAACCGGGGCGTAGTGGCGACGGCCTCCTACGAAGCCCGCAAATACGGGGTACATTCGGCAATGCCAATGCGCACGGCGGTGAGGCTGTGCCCCCAAGGGATCGTTGTCCGGCCGCGCTTTACCCGTTACCGGGAGTTTTCCGGCCGAGTCATGGACATTTTCCGGGAACTGACACCGCTGGTGGAGCCCCTTTCCTTGGACGAGGCCTATTTGGACATCACCGAGGTGGTGGAAAGGGACTGGCGCCCTCCCTTGGCAGTGTCGTTGGAGTTGAAACGCCGGGTGCGGGATGAAACCGGCCTGACGGTCTCCATTGGGGCAGGGACCAGTAAGTCGGTGGCCAAGATAGCGTCGGACTTGCACAAGCCCGACGGCTTGGTGGTGGTGGAGCCGGGCACCGAGGCTGGGTTCCTGGCTCCATTGGACGTGGGGAAGCTGTTCGGTATCGGGCCCAAGACGGCGGACAGGCTGCGCAGCAAGGGCACCGAGACGATAGGACAACTAGCCGGCCAGCCAGAGGAGTGGTACCAGCGGGAGTTCGGCAAGAGGGCGGCCGGGATCCAAGCCAAGGCCTTGGGGCAGGACCGGGAAGAGGTACACACCGAACGGGAGACCAAGTCGGTCAGCTCCGAGACGACCTTTGCAGTGGACTTGGCGGACTCCGGGGAGATAAAGCAGGAACTGGACAAGCTTGCGGTTTCGGTAGCCGGCAGCCTGGAGCGGAAGGGCTTGGCGGGAAAAACGGTAACCATCAAAGCCCGGCTGGCGGACTTTACCACCTTCACCCGGCAGACCACGCTGGCGTCGTCTACAGCGGACGGCGAGATTATCCAGGAGGCGGCGTGGCAGTTGATGCTACCGGAGTTGACGATGGGGCGGAGTTTCCGGCTGTTGGGGGTTGGGGTGTCCAAGTTCAACCAGCTGGACCAGGAAGCCCCGTTCCAGTTGCCGCTGCCGGGGGTGTAGGGGGCTCTACCTGAACAGATCCTTGTCGGGATCCCGCACGAGGGACCTGATAGAAGCGTCTTCCACGGGCTCGAAGTCGTAGCCCCGGATAATTGCCGCGGGCACTCCCAACACTTTCCCGGTGACCAGTTCGGAGGTTGCGGCCAGTTCGTCGGCCACGGCGATTACGGTGGTGTGCATCATGTTGCCGTGGGCGTCCTCTTGCCCCACGTAGCTGAGCAGGGGGCTGATGCCGGCTACGCCGATGGCGACGTTGGCGGCGCCGTTCCGCCAAGGCCGGCCGAAGGTGTCGGACACGACCACCGCCACATCCGAGGCGGTCATGTCTTTGACAACCTGCCGGATAGTCCGGGCGGATGCGTCGGAGTCCACCGGGAGCAGGCAGACGGTGTCGCTGCCAGGGATGTTGGAGGCGTCGATGCCGGCGTTGGCGCAGTTGAACCCGTGGAAGGTTTCGCTGATTATGTTGCCCCGGTCCATGCGGACTATGCGGCGGCTTTCCCGCAGTATCAGCTCGGTGTGGCGGGGGTCCCGGCGGTGACCTTCGGAGATTTGCAGGGCAAGGGCCGAGGGCTCGACGCCCTCCATGCTTATGACCCGCCCCTCGGCCTTGGAAACAACCTTCTGGGTGACTACCAGCACGTCGCCGGTCTGGAGGGGGGTTCCCTGGGCCGCGCAGGCTTCCACCAGCATGGAGGCCAAGTCGTCGCCGGCTTGCACTTCCGGCATCCCCTGAATACCTATGACGCTAATCTCCGGGGGCATGGCGTCGGACCTCCCTTTTGGTTAGGTTAGTATATTCCCTGTGCTGGGCCTATGCTAGAATTCGATTCCAACACAACTCCAACACAAGAACCGGCCCAGGAAAGGAATAGTACGTGACGTCTTCACCGTCATACAGGAAGAGGGTTTACACCAAGTTCGGCGACAAGGGGGAGACCAGCCTGCTGTACGGCGGAAGGGTGTCGAAGAACAGCCCCCATACCGAGGCCTACGGCATCACTGACGAAGCGGTTTCCGCCATGGGACTGGGCCGGGCAACTACCGGCGACCAGAAGGTTAAGGACATACTCCGGGACCTGCAGCGGGAGCTGTTCATGGTGGCTGCCGAACTGGCCACCGACCCCGACAAGTACGACCTGTTCAAGCAGCACTTCACGCCGGTGACCCCTGAAATGGTGGAAAACCTGGAGACCACCATCGACGCCTTGGAGGAGGAGTTCGAGATGCCCACGGTGTTCGTGCTCCCCGGGGGCTCTCCCGCCTCGGCGGCTATCGACATGGCGCGCACCATTATTCGCACCGCAGAACGCCGGGTGGTGGCATTGGAAGAAGCCGGAAGGCTGACCAACGAACTAATCACCGCGTACCTCAACCGGTTGGGCGACCTGCTGTTCGTGCTGGCCAGGTACCAGGACAGGGAACTGCCCATCGAGAGGGCGACCGGGGCCCAGAGCTGACTCCAATGGCGGAAGAACCGAAGATCATCGTCATCGATTACGATTCGGGAAACCTGCGCAGCGTAACCAAGGCGTTGGAATCCCAGGGAATATCGCCGGCGGTCACCGGCGACCCCGGCCGGCTGGCCTTGGCCAACGCCGTGATATTGCCGGGGGTCGGCTCAGCGCCCCAAGCCATGGCTGCGTTGCAGGAACGGGGCTTGATACAGCCGATAAAGGACTACGCTGCTTCCGGCAAGCCATTTTTAGGGGTGTGCTTAGGCCTCCAACTGCTGATGGACCACACGGAGGAGGGTGACGGCCCCTGCCTGGGGATCGTGCCGGGAGAGGTGAAGCGGTTCGAGTCCAGCGAGGGCATGAAGGTGCCCCACATGGGCTGGAACAGCGTGGAAGTCCGCTCGCCCCATCCTGCCTTGGAAGGCATAGGCCAGTCCAGCCACTTTTACTTCGTGCACAGCTATTACGCCGCGCCGGCAGAGGAAGGAGTGGTAGCCGCCACTACGAATTACGGGCTCAACTACTGCAGCGTCTTAGCGCGGGGCAACCTGGTTGCCACCCAGTTTCACCCAGAAAAGAGCGGTCCGGTAGGACTGCGGATTTACCGGAACTTTATCGACTTGGCGCGGACGGAAGCCCAAAGGTCATTGGATGGGCCGGTTGACGCACAAGCGGCGGCCCACAGGGACTAGGCCCGCTACCGGTTCCGGCCTTCTGGGCTAGCTGCAGGCCTCCAACAGGGACTCCACCAAGAACGACTCCACAAACAGAGACTCCGGCAACAGGGACTCCTATGGAAGTAATTCCCTCCATCGACCTCAAGGAAGGCCGGTGCGTCCGCCTGTACCAAGGCGACTTCAGCCAAGAGACGGTGTATTCCCAAGACCCTCTTGGGGTGGCCCGGGGCTGGCAGGAACAGGGGGCGGTACGGCTTCACTTGGTCGACTTGGACGGGGCGGCCAGCGGCAACTCGGCCAACCGGGAGATAACGGCCGCCATCCTGCAGACGCTGGCCATTCCGGTGCAAGTTGGCGGAGGCGTGCGGGACTTCGAAACGGCTGAGACCCTGCTGGAACTGGGCGCAGACCGGGTGGTGGTCGGGACCGCGGCGGTGGAAAAGCCGGAGCTGGTAGAGGACTTGGCGCGACGTTTTGGCAGCGAAAGGGTAGTGGTGGCGGTGGACGCACGGGACGGCAAGGTTGCCACACGGGGTTGGACCCAGGACACCGAGGTGGACGTACTGGAACTGGCCCACGGGATGAAAGAGCGCGGTGCGGCCCGCCTTCTCTACACCGACATTTCCCGAGACGGCACCCTCACCCAGCCTAACTACCAAGCCAATGAAGAATTGGTCAGGAATTCCGGTATGGCGGTGCAGGCGTCCGGAGGCATTGCGTCGCTGGAACACGTCGAACTGCTCAGGGAGACGGGAGTGGAAGGGGTCATCCTGGGTAGGGCATTGTATACGGGCGCGGTGCGGCTGGCGGACGCGATAGAGGCGGGAAGGGGTCAGCTTGGGTTGGGGGACTTGGGGGAGTCCTCCCGGTAGGACCAGCGGGCATCCAACCGCTCTTTGGCGTTTTCCATCCAGTCCTGCCGCTTGACTTCCATCAGGATGAAGTCGTAGGCCATACGGCGGACCCTGCGGACTTCCTGAAAGCCGCATTTGGAGAAACAGCGCTGGGCCCGCTCATTCCACTCCAGGGTATGCAGATACACCCGCTTGAGATTCTTCTCTACGAATAGATGCTCCAAGAGGGTGGTCACGGCGTCGTAACCGAAGGCGTTGCCCCAGTAGTCGCGGTCCCCGATCACTATTCCCAGTTCGGCTTCCATGTTCACGCTGTCAAAGTCGTAGTACATGCAGTTGCCGATGAATTTTCCTTCGTAGGTGCAGGCGGCGAAGTGGTGGGAGCCGGGCGTGGGGTATTTCAACTGGTCTGAGTAAATCTTCAGGAAACGGTCGTAGGTCATGGTGAGGGGGTAGGCTGCATCCAGCTTGGCCAGTTCAGTGTCGCTGCGCCAGATGTAGTCCTGTTCCGCATCCTCGATGCGTTTGTCCCTCAGGATGATACGGGCTCCGCGGAGTTCAGGCATCCTATCGCGCCTCGTTGGCCTGGTTTATCAGCCCCAGAGCTTTCCGGAGCACCTCGGCTTCGTTTGGATAACCGACACTGTCGATGGCCTGTTCGTAGGGGAACCACTGGACAACGTCGAACTCGGGGTCGTGCAGGCTAGTGTCACCGCCCAGGGGCACCATCAGATAAAAGTGGACCGTCTTATGGTAGCGCACCCGGCCGCCCTTTTCGGCGAACCAGTATTCGATACTTCCAATAGGGCAGTCGATGGAGACTTCATGGCCGGTCTCTTCCCTCACCTCCCGGAGGGCAGTTTCCTCCAGGGTTTCACCCGGGTCCGGAGTCCCCTTGGCCAAGCTCCACCGGATGTTTTCCGTACCGGCTTCAGGGCCATTCGGACCGGGAGAAGAAGTTTGGGAGTTAACGAACCGTCCGCACAGAACTGCTTGCAGCGCGCCATCAACCTTCCGGTAGACGACTCCCCCCGCTGAAACAAGGGTTTCTATCCGAGGCTTGGAGTGCTTGTCCTTCATTCAACCATCGCACGCCGGAGCGGGTCGTGCCGCCCCAAACCGTCACGCAGACCATCTTAAAGAGGCCCTTTTGGCGAGTCAAGGCGGGGCTCCACCGCTGATGGCCGGGACGAAGTGCACTTCGCTGTTTTCGCCGACCTTCTCCAGCAGTCCCATGCGGGCTATTTCGCCATCAATGGAGACGGCCAGATTCGAGCGCACTTGGCCTTCCTCCACCAACCTGAGCTTGATGCCCGGAAAGGCTTGGTCGAGGCCGTCAATGACTTGGCGGAGGTTGAAACCGGAGACGTGCACCTGCTTGGCCCCTCCGGTGGAGGATTGAAGCATGGTTGGGATGAAGACGGTGGCCATTGCGCTGTTCCATTAATCAGGCTGGGCGGCCAGCCGGTATGGGAACGTAATTGCTGGAGCCTGATGGCAAGACCCGGCCCCGGCCGCTGCTTGGACTACACCATTGGAAGCTTACGGTCTAGTGCCTTCGCAATACCTGGAGGACTTAGCTGCCCTCAATTGCCTTTAGCTTACCTTCCTGAGCTACCTTCCTGCTCCCAAAGGGTTTCAAGGACCTTGCCGGGGCTCATGGGCAGGCAGGACATGCGGGCGCCGGTGGCTTGATGGATGGCATTGGCGATGGCGGCCATCGGCGGGACGATGGGCACTTCACCCACTCCCCGGACGCCGAAGGGGTGGCCCGGATTGGCCACCTCCACGATTACGGTGTCGATCATCGGCAGGTCCAAGCTGGTAGGCATGCGGTAGTCCAGGAAGGTGGGGTTCATCATCTGGCCGTTGCCGTTGAAAAAGTACTCTTCGTTGAGGGCCCAGCCGATGCCCTGCACTACTCCACCCTGCATCTGGCCTTCGACGTAGCTGGGATGGACGGCCTTACCAGCGTCCTGCACTGCGGTGTAGCGCAGAATGTCCACCTTGCCGGTGTCTTGGTCAACTTCCAGGTCGACTATGTGGACCGCGTAGCCGTTGCCCTCTCCGGAGGGATCGATGTTGGACTCGCCGGTTACTCCTCCCCCGGTACTGCCCAACTGCCGGGCAATCTCCTTGAAAGTCATCCGCAGTTCCGGATCGGAACGGTGACGCACTACGCCGTCGACGTACTCCACGTCATCGGGGGAGGCATCCCAGATGCGGGCTGCTCTCTCCACCAGTTGCTGCTTGACGTCCTCGGCGGCTTGGATGGCGGCCAACCCGGTGGCGAAGGAGGTGCGGCTGCCGCCGGTGACCATGGTGAAACCGATGGAATCGGTGTCCACTACCGTAGGCTTGACGTCGTCATAGTCGATTCCCAGAACCTCGGCGGTCTGCTGGGCGATGGACGCCCTGGTGCCTCCAATATCCACTGACCCCATGGAAAGGCTGATGGTGCCGTCGTACTGGACAGTCATGGTGAGGCTGGACTGGAAGCCCCGGTTCATCCAGAAGCCGCAAGCAACGCCCCGGCCCCGGCTCTTGCCGTTCACCGGCTGCCGGTAGTGGTCGTGGTTACGGGCAGCCTCAAGGCACTCGACCAGACCTATCCTGCGGGCCACTGGCCCTTCTATGCGGCGGGTGCCTTCCTTGGCGGCGTTCTTCAGCCGGAATTCCACGGGGTCGATGCCAAGCTGCTGGCAAATTTCGTCGACCACGGACTCAACGGCGAAGGCGGCTTGGGGCGAGCCCGGAGCCCGGTAAGCGGCGGTCTTGGGCTTGTTGACCACCACGTCGTAGCCGTCGAACCGTCCGTTCTCCAAGTCGTAGCAAGCCAGGGCGCAGGTGCCGCCCTGCATAACCGGCGAGCCGGGATAGGCGCCGGCTTCAAAGGCCAAGGTGACGTGGGCTGCGGTAATCCGGCCGTCCCTGCTTGCCCCCATTTTGACCTTCATCCAAGAACCGGGGGCCGGCCCCGAGGCTTCGAAGACCTCGGTGCGGGTCATCAACATTTTCACCGGCTGGGCGGTTTTCTTGGACAGGAGGGCGGCGATGGAGTCCAAGTAGGAGGTTATCTTGCCGCCAAAACCCCCACCAATCTCCATCGGAACCACCTTGATCTTGGAAACGGGGTATCGGAGCACGTTGGCCACACTGGCCCTAATCATGAAGGCGCCTTGGGTGCTGCACCAGATGGTCAACTGCCCGTCGGCGTTCCAGAAGGCGGTGGAGTTGTGGGTCTCGATGTACCCTTGGTGTACCGAGGCGGTCTCAAATTCGCGTTCGACGATGACGTCGGCCTCGGCGTAGCCCTTCTCCAAGTCGCCGGTCTCATAGACCAAGTGGGCGGCGATGTTGCTGGGCTTGTCCGAGGTCTCCCCCAAGTAGGAGGTGTGAAGGTCCTCGTGGACCAGAGGGGCGTCGTCTTCCATAGCCCCCCGCACGTTGACCACCGGGGGAAGTTCTTCGTACTTGACGTCGATCAATTGGAGAGCGGCTTCGGCTTGGTGTGGGTTGTCGGCGGCCACAGCGGCCACGGGATGCCCCCGGTACAGTACCTTGCCGCTGGCCAGGACGTGGTCGCTGGCGAATTTCAGAGCTTGATAGCCGGATCCCAGCTCCTCAGGGGTCAACCCTGCCAAAGGCAGGTCGGCGGCGGTTACCACGGCCCTCACGCCGGGGTATTGCTCGGCCTTCGAGGCGTCGATGGACAGTATCCTGGCGTGGCCGTGGGGGCTTCGCAGCACCTTGCCGTGGAGGAGGTCCGTGGGCCTGACGTCTCCGCCGTATTGGGCCCGGCCGGTGACCTTGTCCACACCGTCGGGGCGCACCGGGCGGGTGCCTACCACCCGGTATTCAACCTCGGACAATACTTGGTTGGGAATCACCAAGATGCCACTCCTTTTCCACTATTAGACTCTCAAATAAAGTTAACGAAGTCCTGGATAGGGACTGCTAAAGTCCCTTTTCCATAATTGGTAGGGGCGGGGTTTGAAACCCGCCCCTGCCAGATGACGTGGATTAGCAACCCTGGCCGTTATAACGAGGGTTGTTCGGAGTATCCCTAAAGGTTCTTCTCCGCTTCCAGCACTGCCCGGACAATCTTGTCGTAGCCGGTGCAGCGGCAGAGGTTGCCCGCCAGCCAGTGGCGGATGCGGGCTTCGTCGGCGTCGGGTTCTTGGTCCAAAAGGCCCTTGGCGGCCATGATGAACCCCGGGGTGCAGATTCCACACTGAAGGGCGGCCTGTTCCAGGAAGGCCTGCTGGATGGGATGGAGTCCCTCGGAGGTGGCGAGTCCCTCGATGGTGGTTACCTGGGAACCCTGTACTTCCACCGCCAACACCAAGCAGGAGTCGACAATACGCCCGTCGAGGATGACCGTGCAGGCGCCGCAGTTGCCGTCGTTGCATCCTTCCTTGCTGCCCGTCTTTCCTAGGATGTCACGCAGAGCTTCCAAAAGGCTCTGGCGCGGCTCGCACAGGAAATCGGTCTGAGTGCCATTGATAGTGGTCGAAACGTGGACTAGTCCGGGCATTGTTATCCTCCCCTGGCTCGGGCTACTGCGTTGTTCAGAGTGCGGCGGGTAAGGACTCCCACCAAGTGGACCCTTTGCCTGATAGTGCCCCGCATGTCGTTAATTGGCTTGGCGTCCGCCATGGCCTTTTCCGAAGCTTCCTGGATCGCTTCGTCGGAGACCGGCTTTCCGGCCAGGCTGTCGCCGGCATCCTTGGCAAACACCGGGGTCGGAGCTACCGAGGCCAAGGAGATGCGGGCGGAAACGAAGTTCTGGCCCGACGCATCAAGCACCACCGCGCTGCCAACGCCAGCCACGGCTATGTCCATTTCATTGCGGGGTATGAATCTCAGGTAGTTGGCGCCGGAATTGGCTGGAGGAGCAGGAATCTTGATGGCAACGAGGATTTCTCCATTCTCCAGCACCGTCCTCCCGGGAGCAGTGCAAAAGTCTTCCGCGGGAACCGCCCGCCAGCCATTGGGGCCAGCGATATGAGCGACGCCCCCCAAGGCGATTACTGCAGGAATGGAATCGCCGCTGGGAGCGGCGTTGCAAAGGTTTCCCCCGATACTGGCGCGCCCCTGGATTTGAATCCCCCCAATCAGAGAAGCGCAGTCAATAATCCCGGGGTAGTTATCGATAACATCCTGGTCCTGGTAAATCTTGTAGCAGGGAACTGCGGCGCCCAAGGTTAGACCTTCTTGGGCGTTGTAAGACAGTTCGTTAAGTTCAGGGATTCCCTTGGAATCCACTACCAAGTCCAGGCTGCGGCGCCCACCGCGCATTTGCACCAGCAAATCGGTGCCGCCGGCCAGCATCCTGGCGCGGTCACCCTTTTCCGCCATCAGTTGGACGGCTTCATTGATGGTCTTCGGCGTAGCGAAATCAATTGCTTCCAATTGGCCACCTCCTCGGCTTGGGATTATAGCATCACCGCTAGGGGTTGCCTACACCCATCCGGCTTTGCCAGCAGGGGGCCGGGCCCGCCAACCAAGCGCTTTTTGCGCATTGCTCATTCACCTTGGTAAAATTTCTGAGACGGCTTTTCGTGATGTCACCCACCATTTCAAAGCCTGCCACCGGCGTATAACGATAACAATGCCTCTGCCCTTGCTGATTATTCCGTTGGCTGTGGCGGGCGGTTCGGCCCTCGCCCAGACCATCGCCAAGCTGAAGACCCACAGCCGGTTGAACGAATTGCGTTCCGAACTGGAAGGGTTGGAAGCAGCCCACCGGGAGGAAATGCATTTGCATTACGACCGGCAGACCGAACTGTGCCGCAGGCTGGGGATGCCGGGGCCGGAGCTGCCCCAAGTGCTGCGGGAACCGGAAGAGGTGGTTGCTTCCGAACAGCCCGTGCCCAAGTGGCGCAGGCTGCTCCGGCGGAGGAAGCGCACGGTGGCCGACGGCTCTCCTCACACCAGGTTGGGCATTATTGGACGGCAGTGGGCCGGGTTTACCGCCGGGACGGTTTGGCGAACATCGTCAGCAACCATACTGAACATAGTGCGCCCGGTGGCCGCCAAGCTGTTGGGCTTCCTGCCCAAGCTGGGGGCCGCCGGAGGAGCCGGAGGTTCCATTGCCACGTCAACGGGACTGCGGTTCGCGCTGAGTGCTTTTTCCGTAGTTGGCATCGTAGTCGGGCCGCTGTTGACCGGTTGGGCCATCGCCCGGGAAGTCAGAAAAGTGCAGAAGGCCCGGCGGGAGTTGGAGTCAACGCGGTTGGAGCGTGAATTGGAACTGACCGACTGGGCCTCCCGGACCATGGAACTGCAGCAACAACTAGAAGCAGCAACCTTGCCGACAGGCGCAGCGCTGCTATAAAAGCGTCCGGAATTACTTCCTCGGCGGCCCTTCCGAAACGCACTCGCCTCAAGATCGCGTCACATCATCTCGCACTTCGCTGGTCTCCTGGAAGCAGAGCCGGGAAAGTACTGGAAGTCAATCCATCCTCGCTGCCTCCGGGATTCCTCAAGTCTAAGGAAGAACCTGCGAAGACGTCCTGGGGAGTCTCAACATCTCCCGACAATCATCCCGAATAGTAGTGAACTGACGTGGGAGACACCGGGCAGAAGTCATCGCCCCTGCAGGCGGCGCTGGTGCGGGACCGCTGGGTGGTGCTGGGCGGCGTGGTGGCCGTGGCGGCCCTGGCTTGGGCTTATACCCTGTACACGGCCTGGCAGACCGGGCACTTGGGCAGCGGGCGGGA
The DNA here is from genome assembly GCA_034420695.1 of Dehalococcoidia bacterium. Classification (GTDB taxonomy): domain Bacteria; phylum Chloroflexota; class Dehalococcoidia; order Lucifugimonadales; family UBA3495; genus Io17-Chloro-G2. The sequence continues at coordinate 224,850 of DAOULB010000040.1, read as the reverse complement.
GATGGCCATGTCGATGGCAGGGCCGAGCATGTCCCACTGGAGCGCCGCCGACTGGACAGCCATGTTTGCCATGTGGGCGGTGATGATGGCCGCCATGATGGTGCCAACGGCTGCGCCGATGCTGTTGATGTTTGCCCAAGTGAACCGGCAACGGCTGGAGCGGCAACAGCCCTACGTGCCAACGATGGTGTTTCTTCTTGGCTACGCAGTGGTCTGGGTATTGTTTGCCTTGGCTGCCACGGCGGGAAACTGGGCCCTGCACACCCACGGCTTGCTGTCTTCCATGATGGGGGCGAGCACAAGCTCCGCTTTGGGAGGAGGGTTGCTTCTGGCGGCGGGACTCTTCCAGTGGACTCCGCTGAAGTCCGTCTGCCTGTCCCGGTGCCGGACGCCCATGGGATTCATCATGACCGGCTGGCGGGAAGGCTACGGGGGAGCGCTGGAGATGGGGCTGAAGCACGGGGCGTATTGCCTGGGTTGCTGCTGGGTGCTCATGGCCCTGCTGTTCGTGCTGGGGGTGATGAACTTGGTATGGATTGCTGGGTTGGCCTTTTTTGTTCTCTTGGAGAAGGCAGCCCCCAAGGGTGAATGGGTCAGCCGGATTGGCGGCCTGCTGCTGCTGGCTTGGGGCGGTCTGGTGATTTCAGGCGCTTCGGGCTAGAGCAGCCTGCAGGGATTTCACCAAGCCGGACAACTCTTCGCCCCCCAGGGAAGCGGTTGCAACTTCAGGCACCGGGGACAGGTCCAAGCCGGCGGAAGTCTTGACGGCTTCCTCTATACGCTCCAAGGCCAACTGCCAGGGCTGGTCCAAGTTGTCCTCCCGCTCCAAGCGGGGCTCTGGCCCGGGGTGGCCACCGGAGGGCAGGGGGACGACTCCGGCCTGCCGTTCCGATGATCCGGCTGCCAGCAGGAGGCAGGGCAGGAAATCCATTTCCAGGTCCAGCCGGGACAGGAACTCGGTGACGGTGGTGGAAATACCGTGCTGACCGAATATCACAAGGTTGTGAAAACCGGCATTTCGGGCGTCGAAGCTGTCGCGGTACTTCCTGAAGATGTCATGGGACAGGCGGTCATCGGGGCCAACCAGGAATATGGCGTAGACCGGGAAAGTCCCCAAGTCGCCGCCGTCCAACCCTTGGCGCCAGCGGTCCAGCTTATCCAGGTCGTGGGAGTCCGCTCTGGAGGCCATTTGGCCTAACTCCCGCCGCCGTCGAACTGGACCAGTATGCCGTCGGGGTCGTAGACGTAGAAGGCGCTGACATCCCCTTGGGCGTTGACAAATGAATTGGGCGGCCCGGCGAACTCGACGTTGTTGTCCTGCAGGTGCTGGGCCAAGCCCTTCAGGTCCTTTACCGAGAATGAGAGGTGGCTGATTCCCACTTCGTCAAGCTTGATGGGTTCGCCGTCGGACGCATCGCCCGGATGGCAGGTCATCACCAAGTAGGGGGCGGAATCACCATCCCCGTACCGCAGATAGACTTGGCGGCGGGTCTGCCTGGGGTGCTTGTAGACGTGGGGCAGGCCGCCGGTGGTGGTGTCCTGCACTTGGTCCCTGGTCACTCGCATGCCCAGGATGTCCCGGTAGAAGGCCAAGGACCGGTCCAAATCCCTGACGCAAATGCCAACGTGGGATACGCCGGTAAAGTCCATTTGCTCACCTTCCATCGCTAGCTAATCCGATGGCTGGAATTGATAGCTTCCTGGCTTGGTCCAATCGTAGAATCCCTGCCATCTCCTTGTCAAAGAACAGGAGGCGGACTGCCTTTTTCGTAGGGCTTGAGCAACGCGTAGAGCAGGTCGTTGATGGGAGTGGGGACGCCGGCGGCTTCTCCGGCCCGGACGACGGCCCCATTCAGGGCCTCCAATTCCAATGGGCGGCCGGCCATGATATCGGCGTGCATCGACGCGCTAAGGTCCTCCAAGCTGCCATCAATATAGGCCAAGGTGTCCGGGACTATGGTGGCCTCCAACTCAACACCGGATGCCCGGGCAACCCCTTGGATCTCCCGCAGACAGCTGACAATGACCTCCCGCCAACGGGCTTCGGTCATGAGCTGTGCCATTGACCGGCGGGAGACGGAGGTTACCCCGGCCATGGTGGCAATGAAGAGGAACTTGGACCAGAGGGCCTTTTTCACGTCAAGGCTGAATTCGGCCGGCACTCCGGCGGTGTTCAAACTATGGGCAATCAGCCGGCCCCGGTCGGAGTCGGAGTTATCGGGCTCACCGAAAATTACCCGCACGACGTCGCCGGCTTGGCGGATAGAATCAGGTCCGGGAGTGCTGGCTTCGATGTAGATGGCGCCGGGGAGCACGGCCTGATCGCCGAAGGCACGGGAGAGAGGCAAGTAGCTGTCCACGCCGTTTTGCAGGGGCAGCACAGCGGTTTCCTGCCCCAACAGCGGCAGTGCGGCAGACACTGCTTCTTCGTTGTGGTAGGTCTTGACGGTCCAGAGGAGCAGTTCCACCGGCCCTAGGGTTGAAGGGTCGCTGGTGGCTGCCATGTCTTCCGGGCAGCGGAGGGTGAAGGTCTCTTGAGGAGTGATGACCGTCAGGCCGTGAGCCAGGATGGCCTCCAGGCGAGGGCCGCGGGCAACCAGGGTGACCCGGTGGGCGGCCCGGGCCAGCATGCCCCCCAAGTAGCCGCCCACGCTGCCTGCCCCCATGACTGCTATCTGCACAATCGGGCCTCCAGGACGCCCCTCAAATAAGCGGTTTATACCGCGATTCATCTTCACCTAACACTAAACCAGAAAGCGCCGAGGTACAAATGGCAGGGCGAGAGCGGTGTGGCGCGGGGCTTGCCTTGACGCTCATTGGTATACCCCTTATCCTCTTTCTGGCAACCAATCGGCCCATTTTCCACAGAGTTGGAGGACCAACGCATGACCCAGCAAGCGCCACCCCCCATCACACCGCCAGTACCTCAGCCGGAGTCGGACTTTTACTGGGAAAAGTGCAGGCAGCACGAACTATGGTTGAGACACTGCAAGGACTGCGACCAAGCCTTTTTCTACCCCAGGGACCTGTGCCCCGAAAACCTTTGCAGGGACACCGACTGGATACAGAGTTCCGGAAAGGGCACGCTGTATGCATTCGCAATTGTCCACCGGGGCCCCATACCGGCCTTCCGTGACAAGGTGCCCTACGTCACTGCCATGGTGGAGCTGGAGGAAGGGGCGCGAATGCCCACGAACTTGGTCGAAGTGGAGCCCGACCCGGCAAAAATCAAGATTGGCATGGCGGTGGAGGTCGTGTTCGACGACCTGAACGACACCATCAGCCTCCCCAAGTTCCGACCCGCCTCCTAAGGACCATCGACGAATCGCCACAGGGGCTACTAATGACAACCGGCACTGAACCAGAGGGACAGGTTGACGCCAGGGAAGTCTGGCGGGCCATCGGGCGTCTGGAAGGCAGCGTCGATGCCCTGACCGAGGACGTCCGGGAAATCAGGGCGGCCCTGGTTGAAGTCATTCGCAGAATTGATCGAGTGTACTACGCCATGTTTGGGATGGGGGGCGCCCTGCTGGCAGCTATTTTTGCCAGCCGCTTTGTCGGGAGTTGAGCAGGAACGGGGTGGATGCCTGACGCAGTCGATGCCGGGCTGGCCGGGAAGGTGGCGATCGTCACCGGTGGCAGCCGCGGGATAGGCCGGGCGATATGCACCGGGCTGGCCCGGGCGGGAGCCAGGGTGGTGGTGGCATCGCGGACCGACATCGACCAGTCAGAGAAGTCCCAGTTCCCCAAGTACGCCTCCGGCACCATTGTAGACACGGCGCGGGCGATCGAGCAGGAAGGTGGCACAGCCTTGGCGGTGCAGTGCGACGTTTCCGACAGGGAGAACGTCGAAGACCTCATCTCCAAGACACTGGACCGCTTCGGCCGGATCGACATCCTGGTCAGCAATGCGGGCATCGATTGCGAGTCTCCCGTAGCGGAACTGGACTTGGACCTCCTTGACCGGTGCTTGGCAGTAAACGTGAGGGCTCCCATTCTGCTATGCCGGTTTGCCCTTCCCGCAATGATTTCCCAGGGGACGGGCGGGTCGATATTCGGCATCACTTCCGGGTCGGCGTTGACCTACCGGCAAGGAAGAGTAGTGTACTCGATGAGCAAGGCGGCCTTGGACCGGACGCTGCTCAGCTTGGCCGAAGAAGTGAAACCGCACAACATCGCCGTCAACTCCCTCAGCCCCGGAAGGGTGGATACTTGGATGAACCGCAACGGCGACTGGCCGGGCACCGCCCACATTCCTATGGAGCAGCCGGAGTCCATTATCCCGGCGGCCGTTTGGCTGGCGGGGCAGACTGCTGAGACATTTACCGGACACCGGGTGGAGAGAGCGGACTTCGGGAAGACTTGGGGCCCGGTTGAAGCCCCGGCCACACCCTGATTTCCACGGCAGGATTCGGGGCCAAAGCAGATCCTGCGCAACAACGGGATAGAAGAAACCGATAGCTAATACGCCTCTACAGAAGGGAGATTTTATGACGACTCCGCGCACGGCAATGCAAGAGGTGGCTCCCCAACTGGCCGACGTAACGGCCAACGTGCTGTTCGGCGACATCTGGGAGCGGCCCGGGCTTTCAAAGAGGGACCGGAGCCTGATCACGGTTGCCACACTGGTGGCTCTTTACCGCACCGACCAGTTGAGGGGACACATCGGGCGGGCGCTGGATAACGGCGTTACCCAGGACGAAATTGGAGAAGTCATCACTCACATGGCCTTCTACGCCGGGTGGCCCACCGCGGCCAACGCCGTCCGGGTCGCCAAGGAAGTGTTCGACTCCCGGTAAGAGACCGCGAGGAGCAAGCCTTCAGGGTCCACTAGGCCTTCACCAACCCGGGGACCATCCGGGCCCCAATTGAAATTTTTCAGATTCCGGAGGCGGCGCGATGCCAGAAATGACCGGCGGAAGATTCTTGGCCGAAACCATGAAGGGCTATGGAGTAACTCACTCCTTTCTGGTGCCGGTGATTGCCCGGAGGGCCATGGTGGAGATGGAACGGGTGGGCATCAAGCGGATCGTAACCCACGGCGAGAAAGCAGCGGCCTACATGGCCGACGGCTACGCCAGGGCCAGCGGACGCCCTGGAATTTGCATGGCCCAGTCGGTGGGTGCGGCGAACCTGGCAGCGGGGCTGCAGGACGCTTTTCTTGGCTTGGCCCCGGTAATCGCCATAACCGGCCACCGGCCGCCGATGCACCGCTACCGCAACTCGTACCAAGAAATCGAACACGTGCAGCCCTTCAGCGCCGTCACCAAGTACAGCGCCATGGTGGAAACCGTGGAGCAGTTGCCTCACTTGGTGCGGCAGGCCTTCAGGGAAGCCACCACCGGCGCCCCCGCACCAGTGCACCTTGACCTGCAGGGACACGCCGGTGACCCAATTGCCGACGGGCAAGCGGACTTGGAGATATTGGTGGAAGAGGCCTTCATGCAGCGCCCGGCGTTCCGGCCCGAACCGGAACCGGAACGGGTCCGGCAGGCGGCGCAGGTGCTGGCCGGGAGCCAGCGGCCGGTGATTGTCGCCGGAGGCGGAGTCACCGCTTCGGGAGCACAGCGAGAGGTGGTGGAACTGGCCGAGATGCTGAACATCCCGGTGGCCACTTCCCTCAATGCCAAGGGGAGCATACCGGAAGACCACCGGCTTTCCGTGGGAGTATGCGGTTCCTATTCCCGGGCCTGTGCGAACCAAGTTGTGTCCGAGGCCGACTTGGTTTTGTTCATCGGCAGCCACACCGGCAGCCAAGTGACCTTGGAGTGGCAGATTCCCGCCATGGGAACCCCGGTCATCCAGATAGACATCGACCCGTCGGAGCTGGGACGCAGCTATCCGGCGACGGTTGCGCTGCAGGGGGACGCCAAGGCCAGCTTGCGGCGGCTCATCGAGGTACTGGAGCCAATCGGCGGCCGCGGAGACTGGGTGGACCGGGCGGCCGGACTGGTGCAGGAGTGGCGGGACGAAGTGGCGCCGCTGGCAAATTCCGACGACGTGCCCATCCGGCCGGAACGTCTCTGCAATGAACTGACCAAGACGCTCCCCTCCGACGCCATCCTGATGTGCGACACCGGACACTCCGGGATATGGACCGGCAGCATGGTGGACCTGAAGTATCCGGACCAGAGCTACCTGAGGGCGGCCGGGTCACTGGGATGGGGACTGTCGGCGGCATTGGGGGCGAAGTGCGCCGCACCGGAAAGGCCTGTGATTTGCTTCACCGGCGACGGCGGCTTCTGGTACCACATCGGGGAATTGGAGACCGCGGCCCGTTACGGAATAAACGCCGTGATCCTGGTGAACAACAACCAAGCCCTGAACCAGAACAAACGCGGAGACGACGCGGCTTACCGCGGGTTCGACGGCAACCCGGCGGAGCTCTACGGTTTCTCCGAAGTGAATCTGGCCCAACTAGCCGACTCCATGGGCTGCTTGGGCATCCGGGTTGATCAGCCTTCGGAGATACAAGGGGCCTTGGAACAGGCAATAGCGTCGGGCAAGCCAGCGGTAGTTGACGTTCGGACCGATATCGAGGGCATGGCCCCGCCCCCGTGGTCGCCCTAGAGGTAGGCCAGACTACCTTGTAGCATCCAGGCGAGGGTCAGTCACGCCTGGCCCGGGCCAGGAACTGCCGGGCGGCGTCATAATTGCGGGCCCCGCCGCGGCGGATGGGCGGCACCAAGTAGATGTTGTGCAAGCCGGCCCTTCTTAGGGAATCGTAGAGTCCCAAAGCCAGCTCCACCCCTGATTGGCCCATTGCCAACTGCCCCATGAAAGTCTGGGGCACCTCTCCAAAGAATATCCCGTCCAGTTCAAGAATCTGCAGCCCGAAGAACACCGGCACCGCCGGCACGCGTCCGTCAGGTTCCGAAATGGCCGCCAAGAAGTCCCGTGCACTGTCTGCGTCAAACACCGGCTGGGTCATCAGGAAGTCTGCCCCGGCCTCTATTTTGCGCCGCGCCAGCCGGGCTTCCGGCTCCAAACCCCTTCCCAAGTCCGCCGTGGCGCCAATGCAGAAAGCGGTGGGCCCTTGCAACTCCAAGCCCCGGTAGTCCCGGCCCTGATTAAGACCGCGTATGGCTTCTATCAAGCCGGTTGCGCTCACATCGGCGACGGGCTTGGTCAGTTCCAAGTCTCTTGTGGACAGGGGGTCGCCCTGAACCACTATGACGTTTTCCAGCCCCAGGGATTGGGCGCCCAACAGCAAAGACTGCAGGGCCAACTGGTTCATATCCCGGGGCGCCAGGGTGAACGTGACCTCTTTGCCGGTGCGCCGCTGGATGGCGGCGGCGGTCATGGCCGAGTTGGACCGCACCGATCTGCCGGGGTTGTAGGCGGCTGCTATGAAGTCGGCGTCCATGCTGGCTTGGTCCAGCAGGGACGGGTCGCCGGAACGGGGGGGAGAAAAATCGCAGAGAATGCAAGCATATCCGGTGGCTTCGAAGGTCCTGTCGGTGACTCTCATGGGCGGTGCTCAGGCTTTCCTGTCTCCTAGATGGGAAAGAAGCCGCGCAGAGGACTATCCGTGGTTGACGCCGGCTTGGTCCAAGTAGCCTCGAAACAGGTCGACCGACTTGACCTCCAACCGGCCCATGTAAAAGCGAAGACCCTGGATGTATTGGGAGATGTCCTTGGGCAGCATCAGAATCCGGTCCCTGGGTTCCGTTACGTGGTAGAGGGAGTCAATCCCATCCTCCAAGGCCACGTACAGGGTGTCCTCCAGCAGGGCCGTTTGCGCTTCTTCCAGGTCGTTACGGGCCATCCAGCGGGAGAAGACGAAGGGCAGGCCGGTCCATTGGTTCCACTCCCAACCCAGGTCGTAGCGGTGGGGGAAGTCTCGCATGCCCCGGCGGCGGCGCAATGCCGGGTCGCCGGTAATCAACACTGCCTCGTGTTCCTCCTGGGGTGAAACCAGGGGTCCCGGCTCTCCTTGATGCCTGAGTTTGAGGATCACCTCCAGCAAGGCGGCGGAAGTAGGGTCGGCGTTTTCAGCGGCAATGGGCAAGCCTGAAAGCTCCTCCAGGGGCCGCTTGGAGAAGAACAGGCTGTTGACCGCCCGCTGGGTGGCGGCCACGCAGAACCCGGCAATGGGGCTCAGCTTTTCCTCCAGCCGGAACCCGTCCACCAAGGACACTGGCCCGGCGTCGATTTGACCCTGCTCCAAGGCGCCGGTCAGGCCGTGGGACGGCACAGGACACAGTTCAATGTCCCGGCGGCGCATGTCCAAGTAGAAGGGCTCAAAATTCAGTTCTGCAACCAGTCCGACTCTAAGTGCCATTTTGCTGAATTGCCTCTAGTTTCATATCGCCGAAGGAGCAGTTCCGCTCCCCGCAATCCTACTGTATGGACGAGGACATAGCCAGTCAAGCGGGTGAATGCCGGGACCTCCCGGCCTTTGTCCGCGCAGCACGGAATCTGCAGCTTTCAACAACGACGTATAATGTAATAGTTACGGGACATCAAGAGGGTTTCAGGCTTCGCCTGTCCTCAAGCTGTGCCGGAGCCTTACACCCTTCCACGACAGGAAAGTACTTTTGCGGCTCTTGATTGCATTGACATTGATTGGGTGCCTTGGGGCCCTGACGGCTTTCTGGGCGGAAACGGCCCGGGCCGAAGGCGGCGATATAGAAGTGCTGGAGCATTCGGCCAAGAGCCAGTTCCCGGACGGGATAGAGTTCAATGTTTCGGCCCGCAGCACCTCCGAGATTGACGACATACGAGTGTATTTCAGGACCCTGGGCAACGTGAAGCAGAGCTCCTACTCGGCTGTGGAGTTCGAGGCCGGGACCTCGGTGGACGGCACTTCCTTGGTCAAAAGCAAGGGACAAGGAAACTATTTTCCGCCTGGCACCACCATGGAGTACTCGTTCGAAATCCGTGACAAGGCCGGCGCGGTGCTGCGCACCCCCGAACAAGAGTTTGTATATCTGGACACCCGGTTCGACTGGCTGACCGTCACCTTCGGGCTGATCACCGTCTACTACTACGGAGAATACGCTGAAGCCAGGGCGCGGACAATTCTGGATGCGGCCAGCCAGGCCCTGGACAGGATGAAGCCGGTACTGGGCATCGAACCCACCGAACCCCTGAGAATAGTGGCGTACGACAACTACCGAGACATGGCAACCGCCCTGCCCTTCCGGTCCCAGGCCACCGCGGAGCAATTGGTCACCCAGGGCATGGCGTTTTCCAACCTGAGGGTGCTGCTGGTGGAAGGCTCTGACGCCACGGTGAAGGGGACAACTTCCCACGAATTTGTGCATCTGCTGGTGCACGAGGCGGCGGGACCGGCAATTACCGACGTGCCGGCGTGGCTCAACGAAGGACTGGCAGAGTACGGAAACATCGACCCCAGCGGCGATTACGACGACGCCCTCCGGTACGGGATTTACACCCGGCGGCTGCGCCCCCTCTGGTTGCAGCACACCTTGGGCGGCAACCCCGACGACGTCATCATTGGGTACGGCCAGGGCCGGTCGGTGGTGTATCACATGATTGACACTTACGGCCCGGAGAAGATGGCAGAGCTCATGAGGGTCCTTCAAGACACGAGGCATATAGACGAGGCGCTGGAGCAGGTGTACGGGTTCGACCAGTACGGCTTGGACAGCGAGTGGCGGGGCACTATGGGGCTGGAGCCCTTGCCTCCCCCCGAGCAACTGGAAGTGGAGATTTCCCAGCCGGGCGCCCGCGACTTTACGGAGCAGACGACTTCCTCTGAAGAAAAGGAGGAGCCGGATGAGGGGGCCGAAGAGTCCCAGTCTCCTTTTGTGGGGAACGGAGAAGGACAGACCCAGATCTCCGGCTGCGCCGCCCCGGCGAAGGCCTCGGCTTCGCTATTCCGGGGAGACCCCGCCATGCTGTTGCTGTTGCTGGTCCCCTTGGGACTGGCCGGGGGGCGGCTGTTCCGGCCCAAGGGGAGGTAGCGTCTCAGGTCCGGACTGGAATCTCCTCACGGTAGCAGTCTTCCGGTTCCGGTCGAATGCGAACCTTCACTGCTTTCCCGTAACCCCTCCGGCCGGTAACCCTTACGGGGTCAGAACAGTCACTACGGCCGCTGGGGTCAGCCTGCGTCAACGCGCCCTGGGGTTGAAGGCGTCGTTTACCGAGTCTCCGAGCAGGTTGAAGGTGAACAGCAGGACGGCCAGGGTTGCTACCGGGAACAGAAGCAGGTGGGGGGTGGTGCGCAGCACGGAGATGTTCCCGTTCTCGAATATCATGACTCCCAGGCTGGGGGTCGGCGGCTGTATGCCGATGCCTATCCAGCTCAGGAATATCTCTGAGCCGGCAAAGGAGGCAAGGCCCGCGGAAACCACCACTATGATGGGGCCGATTACGTTGGGCAGGATGTGGAACAGCAGTATCCTGGGCGTGGTCAGCCCGATGGCGCGGGCCGCCTCCACGTATTGAAACTCCCGGGCTTGCAGTACTTGGCCGCGCACCAGCCTGGCCATGCCGAACCAGGAGAAGGCGGCCAAGGCCACCGACAAGACCATGTAGTCCACAATCCCCAAGCGGATTATCTCTATTCCAAGGGTGTCTTCCACGCCCCGCACCCAAGTCAGAATCCGGGGTTTGACGGTGGCTACGATAATGAGCACCAGCAGAATATCGGGGAAGGCCGAGGTCACCTCCCCCACCCGCATGATCACCCCGTCTATTACCTTGCCGAAGTAGCCGGCCATCAGGCCCAGGGTGATGCCAAGCAACAGGCTGCCCCCCAGCATTGCCGCCAGGGTGACAATGACGGTGGTGCGCAGGCCGTAGATGATGCGGGTCAGGATGTCGCGGCCCACGCGGTCGGTGCCAAAGGGGTGGGCCAGGCTGGGCCCTTGCTTGGTGATGGACAGGTCCTGGGCGTTGTAGTCGTAAGGCGTGACCAAGGGGGCCAGCACTCCTGAACCGTACATCACCACGATAACAAAGAGGCAGGCAACAGCGGTCTTCTTGCGAAGCAACCGCCTGAGGGAAAGGCCCAGGTAGCTGCGGCCCCGGCTTGCAGGGGGCGCCAAGACACTTCCGGCTTCACCCTGCAACGTAATCGCCTCCCAGCCGTATGCGGGGGTCCAGGACGGGATAGGCCAAGTCCACCAACAGGTTGGCCATTACGAACATGCTGGTCCCAATGATTACCAAGGCCATGATGACCGGGTAGTCCCGGGAGAACAGGGATTCTATGGCGAGAAGACCCACGCCGGGGATGCCAAAGAACCCCTCAACGATCACTGCGCCGCTGGCCAGACCGGCCAATGAGAAACCGAGGGTGGTGACCACCGGAATCAGGGAATTGCGCAGGATGTGGCGGCGGCGGACCGTGGTTTCGGCCAGTCCCTTGGCCCGGGCGGTCCTGATGTAGTCCTGGGTTGCAACGTCCAAAGTGCTGGAACGGGTAAGGCGGGTAATGATTGCAACCCCCGGGATTCCCATGACCAAGGCCGGCATGATTACACGGGTGTCGAACAGCCCTCCCCAGCCGTGGGTGGGCAGAATATCCAGCTTCAAGGCAAAGATGATTAGCAGTCCCGGGGCGGTGAGAAAGACGGGCATGGACTGGCCCAAAAGGGTCAGCGCCACCAGCGCGGTGTCCCACCAAGTGCCCTGCCGCAGGGCGGCGAAGACCCCGGCGGGTATCCCCAAGCCCACGGAGATAATCAGGGCGGCGAAAGCCAGCTGGGCCGAAACCCACATGCGCTTTTCGATCAACTCGCCAACGCCGCGGCCCCGGTACTTGAAGCTTTCGCCGAAGTCTCCTTGGGACAGGTCCCGGATGTAACGCCCGTACTGGACGAATACATTGTCGTCCAACCCCTTTTGCTCGCGGATGCGTTCGACGACCTCGGGGTTGGAATACTGCCCCTGGAGTATCTGAACCGGGTCGCCCGGGCCGAACCGTCCCAGCACAAAGGTCACAAAGGTGACCATCAACAAGAGAAATGGAGCCCAAGCCAACCGGCGGGCTATGTAGGCCCACAAAGCTCTACAACCCTCCTACTCGCCGGTGAAGTGCACGTGCCGCAGCTTGGGAATTATCAGGGGTGTCAGGAGGTAGTCCTTGCCGTTGGGCTTGATGAGCAGGTGCCTCTGCCTACTGTACCACAAGGGCATCCACGGGGCGTCGTCCAGTATCATTTGCTCCACTTGTTTGTACAAATTGAAACGCTGCGCCGGTTGAGTCTCGGTCCTTACCTCCTGCAGGAGGGCGTCCAATGGAGGATGATTGTAGTTGATGTGATTGTCGCTGCTCCGGCTATGGAACAGGACGTCAGGAAAGTTATCTTGGCCGGCATAAACTGCAGCCGAGCCGCCGAGGGGTGCATGGCAGAGTACGGGGCCAAAGAGGTCATGTTGAAGGAGGGCAGTCTTTTTGCTACCATTAATTTGCCTGAACAGCCATGGACCCCGTGCCGGGAGAACAGGCTGTGGTGGCGTGGCGAGCGTAGCCAAGTGGTCCAAGGCGCCTGTCTGTGGCACAGGAGATCACGGGTTCGAATCCCGTCGCTCGCCCCAATAGAGCAACCCCGCCAACTTGCGCCTGTAGCTCAACGGACAGAGTACTGGGCTTCGGACCCAGGGGTTGTGGGTTCGAATCCCGCCGGGCGCGCCAACCCCGAACATTCGCAGCCCCCGCAGCCTGACGGGGGCTTTTTCATTGGTTCCCATCGGCTATAAGGCCCGCTGGACAGCAAGCGGCTATGGCGAATAATATGTAGAACGCGAAAACGTGAGTCCTTCCCTGAATCGAACGGAATTCAATGCTCACAGTGGGCGGGTACAGACAATTCCGTTGAAAGGAGTCAAAGCCATGTCCAGAGTCACAGTCATCCACCACGTAAACATCCAGATAAGCGACCGGCAGCGCACCAGAGACTGGTATGAGAAAGTCCTGGGGGCAGAGTTCTTTGACCGGGGCCCCACCTTGAACCGGACCCAGCTCCAGTTCAGGCTGGGCAATGCGGAAATCCATACCAACGAGCCCTCCGAGGTAGTCCAAGTCCCGACGGTCCACTTCGCCGTTGAGGTGGCCGACTGGGACGAAATGATTGAAAACCTTGAAAGCCTGGGCGTTCCCTACAGCCATAATCCCAACCGGAGGCCGGCGGACGAAAGGGAGTCCACTTGGAGGAAACGGGAATACACCGGTCACCACTACACCTACATCAAGGACCCGGACGGCAACATCGTGGAACTGCTTTATCATCCGCTGGGCATTGAAGATTCGGCCGGCAGGAAGGTTGAGCTGGTCCACGACCCCAATAGCCTCACTTGGTCCAAGCGCCCAGACTACGACGACACGAAGTAATCCTTTCCAGCATGCTCCTACACCGCGGCAGGCCCCGCTTGGTGGGCTTGCCGCGGTTTCGTTACCTTTCGGCGAAGTGCGTCACTGCGTCCATGCCAAGGCATCCTCCAGGATGCTGACTGGGTCAATATTCGACCATCCGCGTGCAAAAACACACATGGAGGAACATGGCGTGGGGCTCGATTCATGCGAGTCTTTGATTTGAACCACCTGCGAATTCTGCTCGGACTATTCGCCGCCCTGCTGCTGGCCGGCCTGGCAGCCGGGGGCGGCATGGCGCTGGCCTCCACCGGACCCACTGCGGGACAAACCTTTGCTTCCACAGCCCAGGATACGACTGCCTGGATACGGCAGTTCGGGACCTCCCACACCGACGGGGCGGAAGGAGTGGGCTTGGACGGTGAAGGCAATCTATACGTGGCAGGCTACACTTGGGACTCATTGGACAACGGCGAGGAACTCACGGGTTACGACGCCTTTCTGACCAAGTTCTCCCCCGAGGGCCAGGAACTCTGGACGCGCAACTTCGGAACCCCTGCCAGCGATTATGCTTGGGCGGTGGCGGTCACCAAGGACAATGGTCTTTACGTGATGGGCCACACCAGGGGCGAACTGCCGGGCCAAGTCCAGCTGGGCAGGGAAGACGTGTACCTGATGAGGTTTGACTTCGAGGGCAACGCCCAGTGGACGCGGCAGTTCGGCACCGAGTACCGCGACGAACCGTCGGACGTGGCGGTGGACGAACAGGGCAATGCCTACGTGGCAGGCATTGCCCGAATAGCGCTCCCCGGACAGGAGAAGATCGGCAACGAAGACGCCTACGTCCGGAAGTACGATACCGGCGGCAGCGAAGTGTGGACCCGCCAGTTTGGCACCAAGGGCACCGACCTGATGTCGGCGGTTACAGTGGGCGGGGACGGCAGTGTGTACGCCGTTGGACCCAGCTCAGGGACCTTCCCAGGCGAGACGTGGGCCGGCAAGTACGATAGCTACTTGGCCAAGTTCGACTCTGCAGGGACCATGCTCTGGGCCAGGGAATTCGGCACAGTGGATGCCGACAACGCCGTCGATGTTGCTGTGGATGCAGAAGGGAGAGTCTTCGTAGTCGGTTTCTACCGGATCGCCAAGCCGGGGCAGCGGGTGGGAATAGTGCAGAACGCTCTCCTACACCGGTTCGACGGCGACGGCAACATGGTCTGGCAGCGGGAGTTCGGCACCATGGACGAAGATTTTGCCACCGACGTGGTGGTGGACTCCGGCGGAGCCGTTTACGTGGTGGGCCGGACCGACGGCGCCCTGCCGGGCCAGCAAAATTCCGGCGGCAACGACGTTTTTGTCCGCAAGTACAACGTAGACGGGGATGAACTCTGGACTCACCAGTTCGGCTCAACCTCCGGCGACAACGTCCGGGACATCACCTTGGACGCCCAGGACAACCTTTACTTGGTGGGCCGCACCAACGGGACCCTGCCCGGACAGAGTCCGGAAGGTTTGGCCGACGGCTTTCTCGTCAAGCTCTTCACTGGATTCCAGCCGCCCCCGCCCCAGGAGTTGACAGGTGGGGAGGCCCGGACTTGCGCCGCCAGCTTGGCACAAGGCGGCCAGAAGCTGAGCTTGGGTTGGGCGCTCCTGGGTCTACTGCTGGCCGGGATGACACTCTCCCGGGCCCGTCGATAGCTTCCTGCGGCATCCCCAGCGCGGGCCAAAGAGCAGAATCCGGTGATGCCGCGCCGTATCCAAACCGGGGTTGGCGGCCCGGCTCCTCTACGCGACGTTCAGGCAGGAACAGCGGTGGAGACGAACCGGCCTCTCAGGGAATTCTGAGTTCGTACTTGTAGTCCCTGGCAATGCCCCGCTCGGGCAGGGGAGGCTGTTCTTTGGGACCGTAACGGTAGGCCGGATCATAGCCTTCCTTGGGCCCGATGGTTGACCGCAGGGTTCCCAGCCCTTCCACCTCGTGCTCCACCACGTCGCCGGGCTGCAGGAACCTGGCCGGTTCATACCCCTTCCGGATTGCCTCACCTATGGAACCGCCGCCAACGGTGCCGCTGCCGAAAACGTCTCCCGGCGCAATGCGGCTGTCCTTGGAAGCCCTCTCGACCAAGGAACCCCACGTATGATAGGGCACGCCCCCGTCAGAGTCCTTCAGCCAGTACTCCCCGTTGACCCTGACGCTGCATTTCACCTGCAGGCGACCATCCCGGAGGTAGGGTGCCATTTCGTCGGTGGTGACCAGCCAGGGGCCGATGGTCGACGCCGCGTCCTTGCCCTTGGCCGGGCCCAGCCCAACAGTGCTTTCATCCCGCTGAATGTCCCGGCAACTCCAGTCGTTGAATATGCAGAACCCGGCGATGTAATCCAACCCGTCGGCTTCGGCCACGTTGCGCCCGTTCTTTCCGATAATGCAGCCCAATTCCAGCTCGTAGTCCAACATTTCCGAGGCGGACGGGAAGGGGACTTGGTCTCCGGGGCCATAGATGCAAAGTGTATTGGAGAAGTAGAAGATGGGCATCCGGTACCAAGCCTCCTCCCGCTGCCTGGTGCCTTGGGCCGTGGCGTGCTCCTCGTAAATCATGAAGTCCCGGACGGTGGGCGGCTGCAGCACCGGGGAGCGCAGCCTGACGCCGGCCAAGGGCGCCGCTGCAGCCCCAGGGTTGGCGGCCAGCGCATCCCGGACACGGTCAATGGCGGAATCGCCGGTGTCCAGCAGGGCCTTGACGTCCTGAAGGGTAAAGGGCGAACCGAGGAGAGCGGTGACGTCCACCACTTCGTCCTCGCCCTGGAGGACGCCGCAGCGTGGGCCGGAACCGGAATCGTAAGTCAACAGCTTCATAGCGAATCACCTCTTGCGAGAGATTGGAAAGTTGCCCCATGTCGTTGGCAAATGGAATACCTATGCCAGCGTCAGGCGTTGGCCTTTGGGTTCCGGAACTGGGTCACCGAATTCTTTAGCCGTTTCAATCCACAAGTCCACGGCTTGGTTGATTTGCTCCAGCGCCTCTTCCTGAGTGCCGCCGTGGGCCGCGCAGCCTGGAAGCTCTGGCACCTCGACTACAAAAGTGCCGTCTTCGTTGCTCCAATAGATGATGATTTCGTACCTGTGCATCAATCTGCTTCTTCAAGTTATTCAGCCTTGTCATTATCCCCTAAAAACACTTCAATCTAAACCCGGAGTGATGGGTATTTGAGCGGTTGGGCCACAAACTGAGAAAGACCCCCTTCTCGCGAAGGGGGTCCCCTGTTCTAGCCTGGAAAAGCCGATCGATTGACTTAGCGGCGGCGGAGGAGTTCCTCCTCCAAGCGGTCCACGTCATAGGCGGCGGAAGCGGCGGCCACCCGGGCGTCGCCTTCCCGGACCAGTTGCTCGGCCAAGGTCTCCTCCAGCACCTCAGGTGCTTCTTCCTCCCATTCGCGGCGCAGCACGGTGTCCCGGTTGTGCTCGGTGAACAGGCGGCGCATTGCCACCACCACCGAGTCGGTGGAGGACATGTACTCGGGAGCGGCGTACTGGACGTACTTTTCTGCGTCGTAGTCCTGGTTGCGGAAGTTGAAGTTCAACTCCCAATTCCGGTAGGGCCAGGTTATACCCTTATAGATGCGCTTGAGCCCGCTGGTCTTGGACGGATACCGCTCCACGTTCAGGTAGACCATCCGGGTGAGGTTCTCTTCCACCGGGACCGGCCACCTGGTGCTGCGGAAGTCCCGGTTGTTGCCGCCGGTGCGGGACATGCCGGGCAGGCGGGTGCCGTTCCATTCGTTGACGTCGGGGGTGTCCGCCGGGGCAGGGCGGCGCATTCCCAACTGCTGGTTCTTGCGCTGGGACTTCCGGTTGAACATCCACGTCCACAGCAACCGCCAGCGGTGCAGCGGCCAGACGCCGTCCACTCCGGGATAGTACATCTGGTAGGGGATGTCGTCGTTGTCGTCGTAGTAGTACTTTTCCACCGAGGTCTTATCGTCGCCGGGGCGGTAGTGGACCACCTTGTTGTTGACGATGTGCACCCGGTAGCCCAAGGGAGTGCGGGGGCGTCCGCCCAGCCGGCTGGTCAGGATGCGGAGGGCGTTGCGGTGCACCATGAAAGCGTTGTGGGCGTCCATGGTGTTTTCCAGCACTATGACCCAGTTGCAGTCAAACATGCAGAACGAAGGGCGGACGATGTTGTGCTCTTCGAACATTTCCGGAGGAATGTCTTCCCTGGGGTCTACGGGCTCGCTCTCACCCATCCAGACGAAGACCATGCCCTTAAGGGTCACCGTGGGGAACTTCTTGGCCTTCATTCCCTCCACGCCGACCATCTTGGAATCGGGTCCCTCGGTCAGGAAGGCGACGCAGTTGCCGTCGCCGTCGAAGGTGGCGCCGTGGTAGGGGCAGGTGACAAAGCCGGGGAAGTAACACTTGCCCATAGAAAGGTAAACGGCGCGGTGGGGGCACCAGTCCAGCAGGGCCTGCACCTCGCCCTTCTTGTCTTTGAAGAAAATGACGTCGGTGCCCAGCATGCGGAGGAGGGAGGGTTCCGACTTTTTCACGTCCTTGGCCGGAAGGGCCGGGTACCAGTATTCGCGGAAGCCCAGGCGGGGAATGCGGCTGCGGCGGTCCCTGGGGTCCTCGGGCACTTTGAATGGAGGTGTCTGGGTGACACCCTGGAAGCCGCGGCGCATCTTCTTGTATCCGCCGGGGTAACCCGACAAAGGCTTAGTCAGTAACTTTCCTAGTCCCATCTCTCGCCTTCCTATTGGAAATCGTGATACAGATGCCTAATGGTATCAGATTTGTCAAGGTAAATGTGCTGCCGTTGGTCTTCCTCCGCATCCTCTATAGCGGGGGCCGGGCCCCAACCTCAGCAGATCCTTTTCAGTCCGGGTACGGCTACAGACTGGGTACGGCTGACGGGAGTGACCGGCCAGCCTTGGTCGTCCCAGCGGGACCGGTAACACTTTCATGGCACAACCTTGTGATATCTTAGATATGAGGTGATGCTATGAAAGTGACACCGCTTGTTGCTGCAATAGGCATTGTATTGGTACTGGTCTTGGCGGGCGGGATAACCTCGGGGCTGATCCTGGCCAGGGACCAGGCTTCCCCATCAGTCCGGGAAGCCCCAATCTCTCCAGCTCCGGACTCCAAGGTCACGGAGGAGACCGGCCCACGCGTTACACCGACTTTTGACATTGAGGGTCCGCCGGGCATAAAGCCCACTGCCATTTCTGACGGGGAGGAAGGAATTGTCACGGGGGAAGACAGCCGCGGGCCGGAAGGCGCCAAGACGGGAGCGGTCTACACCTGGCAGGACGGCGACGAGACACGGAGGGTCGTGCTGCAGCCGCGCCAAGAACCCCGGAAGAACTCCTTGGACGCCAATGCCGCCCAGGATACCGCCGGGACAGGCGCCGTTGACACGACCGAAGATGGTGTGTCCAAGAAGGAAGATTTGGGAAATTCTGTCCGCAGGGATCCTGAAACCATGGAGGACCAGCCGGTTTTTCTAAGCGAATCGGGCGGCGAACTGATGACTTTGCCGGGGGGCATCATCCTGGCGTTGTACCCCGAGTGGGACGAAGCAGCCGTCGAGAAGTTCTTCTCCGGCAACGGTATTTCGCGCGACCGGGCAACGGAGATTGAATACTTGGACAACGGCTTCCTTGTGAAAACGGCACCGGGCCTTCCCTCCCTGGAACTGGCCAATGCCCTGGCCGGCCAGGAGGGAGTGATACTTTCAAGCCCCAACTGGGCCAGGGAAATGGAGCTCAAGTGAGGAGACAGGCCTGAAGCCGGGGGACCCTACCAGCTTTTCCATACCTACCTTCCACGATAGCTTGATTGAGTGCACCTGAATGGGCTTCCTGATGAAGCTGCGTTCCTCTGACCAGCCGCTGCTCACGGGCATAGTCCTGCTAGCCTTCGCGGCGGCGCTCTGCTTTGCCTCAAGCGTTGACAGCGCCGGGGCGCAGTCTTCCGATGACCACGGCAACACGCTTTCGACTGCTACGGTTCTGCCGCTGGATTCCTCGATAGGCGGGCGCATAGACCCGGGGGATGACAGGGACGTCTTCAAGCTGGACCTGTCGAGCGCATCGGGAAACACCCATGTATGGCTATACACGACAGGGACCCTGGATACTTGGGGCGGGTTGTACGACAGCAGCGGCGACCGGATTGCTTTCAACGACGACACTACTCTAGGTGGCGAGGTTGTCGATACGAATTTTCGTATCCCGCGGACCCTGGCGCCGGGGGTTTACTACGCCGGGGTTTTCAACGCCGACGGCATTACAACTGGTAATTACACCTTGCATGCCAAGACGGACGACCACGGGGCTTCATTCCCCGCCGCCACCGCTCTGGGTTTGGGGAGTTCAACACCAGGAGTCATCGAACCGGAGTTCGACCGGGACGTCTTCAAGCTGGACTTATCCGGTCAATCCGGGACCACCGACGTTTGGATTTACACCAGCGGCGGCCTAGATACCCGGGGTTGGCTCTATGACAGCAGTGGCGGCCCTTACCTTGTATTCAATGACGACAGTTATATCGATGGAAGGGAGACCGGGTTCAATATACGGAGGCGCCTGGCAAGCGGCATTTATTACATATCGGTGCGAAGCTGGGAAGGGGCCGCCGGAGATTACACCCTGCACGCAGCAGCCGTAACAGACCCCGGCAGCACCACTGCCACGGCTGCTCTCCTGAACCTCGACTCTCCAACCCCGGGCGCAATCAACAGTGCGAGCGATGCAGACTACTTCAGACTGACACTTCCGGAGCCCAAAAATCTGCTTATATACGCCATAGGATTGGATCTTAGGGATCCGGATGGATTCTTGCCCATTGAGCCCCTCGACTTCGCATTACTTGATAACAACGGGGCCGAAGTTTCCGTCAATGTGTATCCCGTTACACTAAGCGGGGATAGGTGGGGTTTCCTGATACAGGACGACTTTGACCGGGGCCCCTACTTTATCAAAGTAACCACGCCAACCGAGGTCACTTCCCACCCTGTGCACTACACCATCCACGCCCTTGAAGACAGCGACTACGCCAAGTTTATCAATGACTGCGAAGCGTCGACGGCGGCGCTGGCCAACCCGGAGATCGACGACTCCCTTTTCGGCTGCCAGTGGCATCTGCGCAATCTTGAACAGCAAGGAGAAGACGTCAACGTTGAAGGCGCTTGGGAACAAGGCTTTTCCGGTGAGGGGGTCAACGTTGCCGTGATCGACGACACGATAGACTACAGCCATCGAGACTTGACGGACAACGTCAACAGTGCACTCAACCACGACTACCAGAACAAGGGCGGCGCCTTTCGCCCCTTTGACCACCACAGCACGGCAGTAGCCGGTGTCATAGCGGCCCGGGACAATGGCACGGGCGTACTGGGCGTTGCCCCAAGGGCCACGATCTACGGCTACAACTTGCTGGTTGGGGCACCGAGAGAAATTCCGTCCATCAGCATTGCAGATTCCATGTCCCGCAACCGGGTAGCAACTGCCGTGTCAAACAACAGCTGGGGGCCAACCGACAGCCCTGGACTTAGCTTCGCCTCCCGCCTTTGGGAATCGGCCGTCGACGCCGGGATCCGGGAAGGCTACGGCGGGAAGGGGGTCTTCTATGTCTTCGCCGGGGGCAACGGCGGGCGGGGCCACCGCTTACAGCCCGATGGAACTCCGGCCGGCGGTCCCGTCGATGATGTCAGATACCGCGGAGACTATTCGAGCCTCGACGAAATCGCCAATCACTACGCCGTAACCGCCGTTTGCGCGGTGAACGACGCAGGCGCAAGGGCCGTCTATTCCGAGAAAGGGGCCAACCTGTGGGTCTGCGGCCCCTCGGGCGACGATGGAGAACGCCGGGGCATAGCGACTACCGAGAATTCCGACCGGTACAGGGACAACTTTAGTGGGACTTCGGCGTCAGTTCCTGCCGTTTCCGGCGTTGCGGCCTTGCTGCGGCAAGCCAATCCAGACCTGACTTGGCGGGACCTGAAGCTGATACTGGCTGGCTCGGCTCGGAAGAACGACCCGGAAAACGCCGGATGGGCCGAGGGCGCCCGGAAGTACGAGGCGGATTCAGAAGGGGATGTTTATCACTTCAACCACGAGTATGGTTTCGGGGTGGTTGACGCCAAAGCTGCCGTGGACTTGGCGAGGGAATGGGTCAATGTCCCTGACATGGCAAGCGCCGGCG
Organism: Dehalococcoidia bacterium; assembly: GCA_034420695.1. Lineage (GTDB taxonomy): Bacteria > Chloroflexota > Dehalococcoidia > Lucifugimonadales > UBA3495 > Io17-Chloro-G2. Next base: position 203,359 of record DAOULB010000040.1, on the reverse strand, counting down.
CAACGTCCCAAGCCCCTGTCACGATTCCTCCACCATCCGGCGGCGCCCCTCAGACCGTCGCCACGACGCTGACTTTGGACACTGACATTCGTTTCACCGAATTCGTCGAAATTAAACCAACTTCGACCACACGTCCTTCCGGGACATGGACATCGAGCTGGTGTCGCCTTCTGGAACGGTGTCCAAGCTGTCCGTCCCGTTCAACACCAGGCACTACTACACCGATGACCTATGCTCTGCCCCGGATTTCTCCCTGGCGCCATGCACTTACTACGTGCGTGCGGATGGCGAATTCCGTTTCGGCTCGGCCCGGCACTTGGGAGAGGACCCCAACGGGCAATGGACGCTGCGGCTGACCGACCATTTCCCGGCCCTTGGCGGGACTCTCCGGTCATGGAGCATCAAGGTCTATGGCCACGTGAGCAGACCGGGCCCCCCTGCCATCACCAGTGTAATCACGGCGGGCGCAGACTGTTTGACAGTGGCTTGGAACGCTCCCCCCGATAATGACGGTGTAACAATTACAGCCTACGACCTGCGTTACATCGAGACTTCCGCCGATGAGACCGTGGGCACCAACTGGGTGGTGGCGGAGGACATTTGGACTGCGGGATCAGAACCCTTGGAATACACCATCACTGGCCTGACCAGCGGCGTTCAGTACGACGTACAGGTGAGGGCCGTCAGTTCCGCCGGGGCCGGCGATTGGTCTGCGGTGGCCACGGGAATTCCGGCGGCCGTGGCAGGGGCGCCCAGCATCTATCTCGCCAGGAGTGATTCAGCCCCGGTAAGGTTTGGCTCGCCGGTTCCCGCTACGGCCACGTTCAGCGAGCCGGTGACCGGTTTTGCTTTGGAGGATATTGTGGTGGCCAACGGCGCCGCCGGCAACTTCTCCGGCAGCGGGGCCGTTTACTCCTTTGACGTGACCCCGGCGCAAGTGGGTGAGGTTACAGTGGATATTGGGGCCAACGTTGCCGAGGATGCCGAAAGCAACGGCAACACCGCGGCCATCCGACTTTCCCTTGGAATACCCTATGACGACGACGGGGACGGCAGCATCGGCTATCCGGAAGCCGTTAACGCTGTGTTGGACTTCCTTTTTGGCGATGGCACCACCACCCGAGACCAAGCCGTCGGCTTAGTCCTGCTCTATCTCTTCCCCTGAGCGACCGTAAGGCCTCAGCAGCAACCGGTCCCGGCTCTAGCTCCGGCTCTCTCCGGCTCCGGTAGCCAGGCATGCCGGAAAACAACCGCTAGAACGGGTAGGGCTGGCCTCCGCCCACGGGAATGACCTGACCAGTGATATAGGAGGCGTCGTGGGAGGCCAGGAATGCAATGGCAGAGGCCTGCTCGTAAGCCTCTCCGGAACGTCCCATGGGGACCTCCATGGCCCGGGTCTCTTGGCGGTACTTGGCTTGGTCGTCTATTTCGCTTTGGGGCAGTTCCGGAACGAATGCATTCTGGCCATGATCGCGAGGAGTGACCCGGTCGTCGGCGCCGGTGCCGCTGGGGGCCACGCAGTTGACCCGGATTCCCAAGTGGGCCACTTCCCTTGCCAGTGAAGAGGTAAGGCCTATTTGCCCCGCCTTGGCCGCGGCATAGGGGACACGGAACCGCCCCGACACGGCATGGGTGGCGATGTTCACAATGGAACCGGAGCCTTGGGCAATCATGTGGGGCAGGACCGCGCGGCAGCACCACATGGCGGTCCAGAGGCTCTTGTTCATCTCGGCCTCAATCTGCTCCGGGGTGTAGTACTGGTAGGACTGGAACCAGATGGTGCCGCCAGCCACGTTGGCCAGCACGTCGATGCGGCCGTAGGTGTTCATGGCGTGGGCCATCAGGGCCTCGGCGTTCTCCCACTTGGACAACTCGCCCAAGCTGATGGTCGCTCTTCCGCCAAACTCTTCTATGTCGGACTTGACCCGCAAAGACGACTCTTCAACCATGTCTCCAATCACAATGGCGGCCCCTTCCTGGGCCAAGCGCCGGGCCGTGGCGGCGCCGATTCCCTGACCGGCCCCGGTAACCACCGCCACCTGACCTTCAAACCTCCTGCCACCGGACGCCCGGGGGTCCAATTCTCCTGCCATGTTCAATCCTCCTTGCTGCGAATGTACAAGTGTTGGGGACATGATAAGTCATTGGGGAATAGAGCGTCAGGGTGAGCAGCTAGGTACACTCCTTGGGACACTCGATGGATGGGCGGACAAGGCAGTCTGGAACGCCATGACGCAAGCGGGCAATGGTACAATTGGCGGCGCAGCGCCAGTGCCTGGGCAATTGCAATAGGCAGGGAGATCGGCGATGGCAGTAACGTTTCCGGCCCAAAGGGAGGAAAAGAGGCTTGCCCTCCTTTCCGCGGTTGAGAGCATCCGCGGCCGGTTGCTGGCCAACGCCGACGAGGCCGAGGCCCTAGGGACACTGCCCCAAGACACAGTGAACGCCCTCTACGATTCGGGCCTCCTTGCCTACAAGACACCAGTAGAGATGGGAGGGGCCGAAGCGGACCCCCTGTTGCAACTGGAAATTGTGGAAGAGGTCACCAAGATTGACCCGGCGGCAGGCTGGTGCTTGATGATCGGCTCGGCCAGCGTGGCCAACATGGCGGCTTTCCTCCCCGATGAAGGGCTGGCTGAGGTGTTTGCCGGTGGCCGCATCCCCACGGCAGCCGGAGTGTTTGCCCCCAGAGGCAAGGCCCGGGAGGTTGCCGGCGGTTATGAAGTCACGGGACGCTGGTCTTTCGGCAGCGGGGTGAGGCATTCCGAATGGGTTTCCGCCGGGGCCTTGGTGGTGGATGAGGATGGCCGTCGCGGCAAACAGGTCCGAGTAGTGTTCCCAACCGCGGACGTCTGCCTTCACGACAACTGGCAGGTGATGGGGTTGAAGGGCACCGGGAGCTGCGATTATTCCGTTTCTGAGGTTTTCGTCCCGGAGAGACTTTCTTGGGAAGTTACTGAGACGTTGCCCCGGCGGGGCGGCCCTTTCTTCCTGCTGGGGCGTCCCGGCATGGTCACCACCGGCCATTGCGCCTTTGCCTTGGGAGTGGGCCGGCTGGCCTTGGACGCAGTTACCGAACTGGCCCAAGCCAAACAACGAGGGTACGCCGAGGGTATGGACTTGGTGGCCAACCGCGGCGCCTTCCAGCATGTGCTGGGGGAGTGCGACCTGCGATTGCGGGCCGCCCGGGCACTGGTGACGGAGACCCTGTCGGAAGCTTGGGAGTCGGTGTGCCGAGGGGTCACTCCGGAACCGCCGCTGCAGGCCCGGATGCGGTCGGCAGCATCCTTCAGCACGGAAGAAGCCGCCGATATCGCCGCCCAGTGCTTCCGCTACGGCGGGGGAACGGCGCTCTACCAGTCCCACGTACTGCAGAAATGCCTGCGAGACATCAACGCCGCGGCCCAACACCAGATGGTCAGCGATTCCGCCTACGAGAACCACGGCCAGTTCCTGCTGGGCCTGCCCACCGCCAACCCGATGGGATGAGCGCATTGGCCGCAGCCAGCAACGTTTCCTCCGGGCCGTTTCGCCGGGCGCCAGCCGGGTCAGCGGCTCTGGACCGGCAGTAGGACGACAAATTGGTTTTCCCTCAGGAGCGAGAACTGAAGCGTTTGGCGCTGCTGGCCGCCGTGGAGCGGGTGCGGGACACCCTGGTCGCCGGGGCCGCAGCGTCGGAAGAGCAGGGCACCTTGGACGGGGCTTCGGTGGATGCCTTGGAGCAAGCCGGGCTCTTCGCTTTCACCACGGCGGAAGCGCTGGGCGGCGGGGAAGCCGACCCGCTGCTGGAACTGGAAGTGACCGAGGCAGCCTGCCGCATTGATCCCTCGGCTGGCTGGTGCATGCTGATCGCCGCGGGCAGCGTGGCCAACATCGGGGCCTTCCTGCCGGAGGAGGCCGTGGACGAGGTTTTCCCCGGCCGCCGGGTGCCCATAGCGGCCAGCGTTTTTGCCCCAATGGGGACAGCCGAGCCGGTGACCGGCGGCTACCGGGTCAACGGCCGATGGTCCTTTGCCAGCGGCATCCGCCATTCCCGGTGGGTGACCACCGGGGCTTGGGTGACCGGCGGGGAACACCGGAGACAGGTGCGGCTGGTCATACCGGTATCCAGGGTGAAGATTCACGACAACTGGCAAGTCATGGGGCTGCGGGGCACCGGCAGTTGCGATTACTCGGTTACGGACCTCTTCGTTCCGCAGCGGTTCAGCTGGGACCCTTGGGGAGACCGGCCGCGCCGGGGAGGGCCAGTATTCCACCTGGGCCGCCCCGGGAATGTCGTGACGCCCCATTGCGGGTTCGCTTTGGGTGTGGGGCGGCTGGCGCTGGATGCCGCCGTGGATATGGCCTTGGGGAAGGAAAGGGGCTACGACGGAAACATCAGGGCGTTGGCCCGGAGGGAATGGTTCCAGAGGACCCTGGGACAGTGCGATCTGCGATTGCGGGCCGCCAGGGCGCTGGTGGTGGAGACCTTGGAAGAGGCGTGGGACTTGGTCTGCCGGGGCATCACTCCCGAGCCGCCGGTGCAGGCCCGGATGAGGGCCGTTGCCGCCTTAACCAGCAGGGTAGCCGCCGACGTGATACAGCAGGTCTACCGCCAAGGCGGAGGTGAGGTCAATTACCAGTCCCACGTGCTGCAGAAGTGCCTGCGTGACATCAACGCTTCAAGCCAGCACCAGATGGTCAGCGACGCCGCCTTCGAGAACCACGGCCAGTTCGCCTTGGGTTTGCCCGGTCCCGACCCCCTGGGGTGAGGGTCTCGCCTCCCATCCCTGATCCCAACGTCAAGATGCCTGGAAAAGATGGAAACCAAAATCGAATCCGTTAATATCCAGGGATTCAGGTCCCTGGCGAACGTCGAGCTTTCCGGAATGACCGATGCAACCGTTTTGATCGGCGCCAACGGTTCCGGCAAGTCCAACTTCATACGGTTCTTCGAGATGCTCAGTTGGATGCTTCGCTCCCGGCGGCTCGGTGAATTCATAGAGAGGCACGGTGGAGCCGATGATCAGTTGTTTGGCGGGAACCGGCTAACCTCGAGAATGGAGGCCACAATCAGCATCCGGACCAGGCAAGGCCGGAACGACTACCGTTTCTCTCTTTCTTATGCCTCTCCGGACCGCCTCTTCTTCAGCGACGAAAGGTTCCGTTTCAACAGCAACGCCCTGCCCGTCGAAGCAAATTGGGAGGTCCTCGAAAGTGGCAGCAGGGAAGCCAAAATAGTAGAGGCGGCTCAGTCGGGTGGCCTTTTTCTCGGAGTCAACCCAACGACAGCCCGTGTAATTGTTAACTTGCTGCGCAACTGCGCCATCTACCAGTTCCACGACACGTCGGATACATCGGGCATCAAGACGAGCTGGGACGTAACAGACAACGCTCAGATTCGCAGCCATGGCGGAAATCTTGCTGCCGTTTTGCACCGGTTGGAGCGCCAGGACCTGCGACGGTATGAGGTAATCTGCAGCCAAATCAGCCGCATCCTGCCTGTCTTCGACCGTTTTGCAATAGAAGAGAGCTATGGAAAGGTCCAGTTGCGCTGGAAGGCCAAGTGGACGGATAAGACCTTTGGGGCCCACATCACATCTGACGGGTCTTTGCGCTTGTTCTCGCTGGTTACCCTGCTCAACCTTCCGCCGGGCATGCTCCCGGCCGTTCTCCTGTTGGACGAGCCGGAACTCGGACTACACCCAGCGGCCGTGACCCTGGTGGGAGGCATGATCAAGTCACTCTCTAAAGAAAGGCAGGTCATCATAGCCACTCAGTCCCCCCTGCTGGTGGACTCCTTCGGCTTGGAGGAGATTCTGGTATTGGAGCTACAGAACGGAAGGACCGAAATCCGCAAGCTCAACCCTGACGACTATCAAGTATGGATTGAAGACAGTTTTACGGCGGGAGACCTCTGGCAGAAGAACTTGATCGGGGGACGTCCGTGATCCGGATAGCTATATCAGTGGAAGGACGGACGGAGGAAGAATTTGTAAACCGGGTTTTGTCGGAATATCTGAGGACGCAAGACGTGGAGGCCACGCCCATTCTGCTGGGCGGAAATGTAACGGTAACCCGGCTTGCGGGGGACATAGCTAGACTGGCCCATTCGTTTCCATATGTAACGTCTTTGGTCGACTTTTACGGCTTTGGCGGGAAGGGGAACGACACCCCGGACATGCTGCAACAACGTGTCGATTCAGAAGTGCATAGCCGGATTGGCCAGCAAGCACAACAGACTGAAGTTTTCACTTACGTCCAACGGCACGAGTTCGAGGCGCTGTTGTTTTCGGAAGTAACCGCTTTTACCAAAGTCCCGGGCGTAAGCCAGTCAGCCCTCCGCCAACTGGCGGGAATCCGGTCGCATTTCATTTCTCCCGAAGACATTAATGACGGCTTCGACACTGCTCCCAGCAAGCGCATTCAGGGGGCACTGCCCGGGTACAACAAAGCAGCCAACGGCTATATGATAGCTTCGGAAATCGGCCTTCAGAAAATTCGCGCCGAGTGTCAACGCTTCGACTCGTGGTTGACTCGATTGGAGTCGTTGGCGTAGTTTCCAGATTTCTCGATAACTTCTGATAGCGTATTCCATATGTACTCTGACCCTGTGGGGTGAACGCAATGGTCCTGTTTTCTTTCCGGCCGCCCAATGCCGACTACCTGGGTTTTCCGGCCACCACTGAGGGCATCGTCGAGTCTGCCTGCAAGGCCGAGGAGCAGGGTTTCGACGCTTGCATGGTCAACGACCATATCCTGGTGCAGGACGTGCCCCAGATGGTCACCTATTTCGCCAACACCTACGACCCGCTGATGGTGCTGAGCTTCCTTGCAGCCCGGACGAGCCGCATCCGGTTGGGCACATCGGTGATGATAATGCCCTACCGGAACCCGATGAACACTGCAAAGATGTTCGCCACCCTGGACCAGATGTCCGGCGGTAGGGCCATCGCCGGGGTCGGCGCGGGGGGCAACGAGCTGGAATACAACGCCCTGCGGGTGCCCTTCCGGGAGCGGGGAGCGCGCACCAACGAGTACCTGCAAATCTGGAAGGCGTGCTGGGCCCCTGGCAAGACGACCTTCAAGGGCGAGTTCTTCGACTTCGAGGACATGCACGTCCTGCCCAAACCGGTGCAAGACCCCCACCCGGAAATCTGGGTCGGCGGTTCCAGCCGCGGCGCCCTGCGGCGGGCCGCAGCCTACGCCAGCGTATGGGCGCCTACGCCGACGCCGCTGCCGGAGCTGCTGCAGAACATGTCGTACCTGAAGCGGGCAAGCGAGAGAATCGGGAGAGAAAAACCGCCGATGACCCGGATGAGCTTCCGGGTTAATTTCACCGGGATCACCGGCAACACCCATCCGGAAGGACAGCGGCCCACCGGCCAGGGCACCCCGGACCAAGTAGTGGAGGACATGCTCAGCTACCGGGAAGAGGCGGGCCTGCAGGCGTTCCAAGTCAACTTCAACGGCTGCCACAGCCTGCAGCAGTTACTGGATTCAATGGACGTGTTCACCAAGGAAGTCCGTCCCCGGGTGGAGTAACCGGGAACAACCCGGCCTGCCAAACGAATATCAGCCCGGAAAATTCGCTATATAGCTAGATAGAGAGGCAATCATGGTCCTGTTTTCCTTCCGTCCACCCAATGCCGATTACCTGGGCTTTCCGGCCACCACCGAGGGCATCGTCGAGTCATCCTGCAAAGCCGAAGAGCAGGGCTTCGACGCGGTGATGGTCAACGACCACGTAATTGTGGAGGACACCCCGCGTTTGGCCGAGTCCTGGGGCAACGTTTACGAACCGCTGATGGTGCTGTCCTACGTGGCAGCCAGGACCAGCCGGGTGATGCTGGGCACCTCGGTGTTGATTCTGCCCTACCGCAACCCGGTGGTCACCGCCAAGATGTTCGCCACCCTGGACCAGATGTCGAGGGGCCGGGCGATAGTCGGGGCCGGGGCCGGCTGGAGCGAGTCTGAGTTCGCGGCATTGGGGCAGCCTTACCACGAGCGGGGCCCCCGCACCAGTGAGTACCTGCGGATTTTCCAAGCCTGCTGGTCGCCGGGCAAGACCACCTTTCACGGCAAGTTCTTCAACTTCGACGACATGCTGGTCAACCCGAAACCCCTGCAACAGCCCCATCCGCCCATCTGGGTCGGCGGCTCCAGCCGGGCCTCCCTGCGCCGGGCCGCCAGGTTCGCCGAGGTGTGGGCCCCCACTCCCACGCCGCTGCCCGACTTGGTGGACAACATGGCCTACTTGAAGCGGGCCAGCGAGAGACTCGGCAGGGAAGAGCCTCCAATGACCAGGATGAGCTTCCGGGTTAACTTCACCGGAATCACGGGCAACACCCACCCGGAGGGTCAGCGCCCTGCGGGCCAGGGCACCCCGGAGCAGGTCGCCGAGGACATGCTGCGTTACCGGGAAGAGGCGGGCCTGCAGGCGTTTCAAATCAACTTCAACGGCTGCCACAGCCTGCAGCAACTACTGGACTCCATGGACATCTTCACCAACGAAGTGCGGCCCCGGGTGGAGGCGTAGCCCAGCTTTCCTCGCGTGTTGCCTCATTGAAAAACAGGGCGGGGCTATGCTAACGTTGACCGGCGAAATGCAGGTTGAATCGCCCCGCTTCCCTGGATCCATTGGAACGGAAGCATTGATACTTTCCGGTGCTAGTTGAACAGTTTCCGGTTCTCTCCCACCCCTAACCAGGCTCACTTGATTGACTGGCTTCCCTGGGGTCAAGAAGCGTTTGACCGGGCCCAGGCCGAAAACAAGCCGGTGCTGCTATCCATTTCCGCCGTCTGGTGCTACTGGTGCCACGTCATGGACGAGACCACTTATTCCGACTCCGACGTAGCCAGCTATCTACGGGAGTATTTCATCGCGGTCAGGGTGGACAGCGACCAGCGCCCGGACATCAACGCCCGCTACAACGTGGGGGGTTGGCCCACCACGGCCTTCCTCACCGGCCACGGCGGATTGATTGGCGGGGCTACCTATCTGCCCCCGGACCAGTTTTTGGCCATGATGGCCGAGTTGCAGCGGGCATACGCCGGCGATCGGCCCAGGCTGTACGATCAAGCCAGGGAGCTGCACCAACACCGGCGGCAGGACGCTGGACGGGTGGCGGCGGGCCCTGAAGTCCACGAGCAACTGGTGGACGCGGTGGCCCGGGTTGTGGCCGGGGCCTACGACGCCCGCAACGGGGGTTTCGGGGTCGAACCCAAGTTTCCCAGCCCCCAGATTGCTCTTTTCGTCAACCACTTGGCCCGCACTGCCGGCGAAGACTTCTACCGGGCCATGATGCGAAAGACCCTCGATTCCATTTCCGCCGGAGAGTTGATTGACCGGGAAGAAGGGGGCTTTTATCGTCACTGCGCCGGAGCAGACTGGAGCCAACCCCAGTACGAGAAGCTGTTGGAGGACAACCTGGGCTTGGGTGAGTTGTACCTGCAAGCCGGGTTCCTGTTCGACGACCCGGGCTATAGAGAAACCGCCGCCAAGACCGTCGATTACTTGATGGCCCACCTCTATGACCCCGGCGTCCCAGCCTTCCAGGGCAGCCAGGGTTCCCATTCGGACTACTTTTCCCTCCCTCTGGAATCGAGGCAGGGAGTCCCCGCGCCGCCAACCGACCCCTCCTGCTATGCCAGCGCCAACGCCCAAGCCGTCAGCTTGCTCTTGGAAGCTGCTTGGGCCTTGGGCCGACCGGAACTGGCAACAACCGCCCTTTCCGTGTTGGAGTCGATCAACGGTATGGCCGACCGCGGAGAGTTGTGTCATGTATACGACGAGAGTGGAGCGGCTTCCGGGCCGTCGTTTCTGATCGATTGGGCCCATCTCATCGCGGCCAACCTGTCGGCCCACGGCTCCAACGCCGGGGAGCCATACCTGGAACGGGCAACTGCCTTGGCTGTCGGCATGATCGAGAGGTTCTTCGACCAGGAAAAAGGCGGCTTCTTCGATATCGAGGAGGACCCCGGAGCTATCGGCCACCTGCAAATCCGGGAAAAACCCCTGCCCGACAACGCCGCGGCAGCCTTGGCGCTGCTGAAGTTGTACCAAGCGACCCGGAACGACGATTACCGGCAGGTGGCGGAGACGGCCCTGAGTGCCTTCGTCGAAACGTACCGGGAGTACGGCGAGTTCGCCGCCCCCTTGGGCTTGGCAGTGCACCGCCTGAAGAACCCCTTGGTGGAAGTGACGGTGGAAGGCCAGCCCAGCGACCCGTCGGCCCAAGCGATGCTGGCCGCTGCATGCCGGCTTGGTGCGCCGAACCTGGAGATCAAGCGGGTCAGGTCGGTTGATGCAGACCGGCCGGCCTTGGCCCACGTGTGCTTGGACACGCTGTGCCTCCCCCCGGTGACGGACCCGGAGGAACTGGAGGGCTTGGTGGCGGGCGCCGCGGCCCCGTCTCCCTTCGGAGCCGACCCATTCGCGAATATTTTTGAGAGGTTCCCCGGCTGACGGGGCGACAGGTAAAACCCTTGCTGAAGACCATAGACTGCGGAGACCTCAGAGAGAGCCATATAGACACAGAACCCACTCTGGCAGGGTGGGTAAGCCGCCGCCGCGACCACGGCGGCATCATTTTCGTGGACCTGCGGGACAGGTCCGGACTGGTACAGGTCGTGTTCAATCCGGAGCTTTCGCCCCAAGCCTACAAGTTGGCCGAACAACTCCGGCCCGAGTGGGTAGTCCAAGTCACAGGCAAGGTGCAGCGCAGGCCCCCGGATACCGCCAACCCGCTGCTGCCCACCGGCCAAGTGGAAGTAATGGCCGGGCATGCCGAGGTCCTTAACCGCTCCTTGACGCCGCCCTTCTATATCGATGAAGACTCCGGGGCCGACGAAAGCCTGAGGCTACGTTACCGCTACCTCGACTTGCGGCGCCCGAACATGCTGGGAAACCTGACCCTGCGCCACCGGGTTGTGAAGTACATCCGTGACTTCCTCAGCGATCGGGGTTTTCTTGAAATCGAGACTCCCGTCCTGATCAAGAGCACCCCGGAAGGCGCCCGGGACTTCTTGGTGCCAAGCCGGCGGCAACCCGGCAGTTTCTATGCCCTGCCCCAGTCTCCCCAGCAGCTCAAACAGTTGCTGATGGTCTCCGGCGTCGAGAAGTATTTCCAGATTGCGCGGTGCTTCCGGGACGAGGACCTGCGGGCGGACCGGCAACCGGAGTTCACCCAACTGGACTTGGAGATGAGCTTCGTCCAGGAAGACGACATTCTCGGGCTGACCGAGGAACTCTACACGGGGCTGGTGGAATCTATTGCGCCCGGTAAAAAGCTGCTCAAGCCCTTCCCCAAGCTGAGCTTCCGCGAAGCAATGGAGCTGTACGGCTCCGACAAGCCGGACCTGCGCTTTGGTCTGCCCATGTCCGACGTGACCGGCTTGGCCGGGGAGACCGAATTCCGGGTCTTCCTGTCAACGATAAACTCCGGCGGCATTGTGAAAGCCATCACGGTCCCCGGTCGCGGCCACTACACCGGGTCCGACATGAACCGGCTGGAACAGACCGCACGGGACTTTGGCGCCGCCGGAATGGCCCACGCCAGGTACAAGGACAAGGAGAGCCTGGAAGCCCTTGACGACGAGGACGTTCTCCTGTCGGCAGGCCTGCGGATGCCGGTGGAGTGGAGCCGTCGCCTTGCCCAGAAGGTGGGAGCCAAGCCGGGGGACTTGGTGCTGCTGATGGCCGGCCAAGCCCAGGAAGTGAACCAGTGGCTGTCGGCCATGCGGGGTCACATGGCGGACAGGCTCGGGTTGATCGACGAAGACACCCTTGCTTTTGCCTTCGTCACGGACTTTCCCCTGTTCGAGTGGGACGCCGAGGCCAAGCGCTGGGACTCGGTACACCATCCCTTTACCGCTCCTTCCGAGGGAGAGGACGGCAAACTGGACGGTGAAGACCTAGGCGGGATAAATTCCAGGGCCTACGACTTGGTGTGCAACGGGTCGGAACTGGCCAGCGGCAGCATCCGGATACATCACCGTGACCTGCAGGAAAAGGTCTTCAAAATTCTCGGATACAGCCGGGAGGAGACGCAAGAACGGTTCAGCCAGTTGCTGGAGGCGTTGGAATACGGGGCGCCGCCCCACGGAGGCATCGCCCCGGGCATCGACCGGCTGGTGGCCATGCTGTCGGGCAACAGCTCGATTCGCGATGTGATTGCCTTTCCCAAGACCCAGAGCGGCGCTGACCTGCTCTTTGGCTCCCCCTCTCCGGTTGGTCAGGACCAATTGAAGGAACTGTCCCTCCGGGTGGAGGAAGATTAGCTGGACAACCGCCAAGCATAGCCGTAGGGGCAAGTTTGAAACCTGCCCCTACACCGAAAAAGCCCCGGCGTACAACTGCTGCGCCGGGGCTTTTTTGATTCCTTGGCGATTGTGTCCGGGTTAGTCGTTGTCGGCGCTGGCCGTCTCGGCAGGCACTCCGGCCTCCGCTTCGTGGCCGTTGCGGAAGGCAAACCGGTCCACCAAGTCGCCGATGCTCTGGCGGAATCCGGAGTACTCCAGCTCGCCGTAGGGAAGCATGGCGGCCCCCGACCAGCCTTGCGCCCTCATGGCTATGGCCTTTTCCTGGGCCAACTGCCTGGTGTAGTCCCAAGCCGGGTTGTCGAAGAAGTCAGCCACGGAATCGGAGAACTCTCCCTTGGCGTTGAGAGAGAAACCGATGCAGGAAACCAAGGGCAGGCAGTACATGCCGGTCACTGCGGTGTTGATGGGCACGGGCATCAAGGGCATGACATGGGAACCCCGGGCGTCGCCTCCAATGTAGTGGGCCTTGGCAAAGGGTGACACCAGCTCTTCAGGGGCGGGGAAGATGCCTTGATTGCGCACCAAGGCCACCGGGTCGTCCTTGCCGGTGTAGGTGCCGGCAATGTTATGCATCCGGGTGGCGGAAACGGCGGCAGCTACCTGCCCGGTGTGCCGTGACACGATGGAGTCGATTCCGAACCGCTCGTTGTCCCGCAAAAGGACGGTAATCTTGTAATAGTCCTCGGGGGCGTTGAGGGAAATAATGCTGTCTCCGCCGGTGTTGTCCATGTCGATTATGTTGAATGTGAATCCTTCACCAATGCGGGGCAGCATCAAGCCGGCGCAATACATGGGGTCGGCAAAACCCAGGAACAGGGGCAGGTTGTAGGCCCCCGGCCCACACTTGTCGGCCGCCAGCACCATGAAGGATTCGGCGGGACGCACCCGGTTGGTCTTGACCGGGTCGTGGTCCAGTTCAATCTCGGCTACTGCCGGGCCGGCGCCCCTGATGTTGCTAGAAGGAGCATCAACAAGCAGGTCTTGGCCGGCGCCGTATAGCCCGTATTGGGAAGCTATGTCAGTGGCATGGAGGAAGGCGTTCCAAGCGAACTGGTGGACATCGGTATCGTTCTCGCCACGGGTATGAGATGCAACGATGCAGATATCATCCCCGGTATGTCCCAGATAGGCATCGATCAGCAATCCTTTGCTGATGGCCTCGTCACAATCGTCCCGCACCGCGTCCATCATGCGCTGGGACGGCTTGGTGTGGCCGCCAATGGAACCGACGTCGGCTTTGAGAATGGATAGCGTGACCTTCATAACGCCTCCTAGTTATGTCTTCTAAGATTTCGGCGGGCTGTGATGCGGCGATTTTCCCTGAGACCGGCGCGGCACATCACGTTGCGAGGCTGGCGGCTGCAATCCTGCAGAAGTTTGGGGAGCAAATTCTATCACCGGCCGATTGGCAGTGTCAAAGCCACAATCACTCCCACACTCGTGCCTGAGCGGGGAGTGATACACGGAAACAACCCGTAGAGACAACTAAGAAAACAGCAGAACCTCACCCATCCCGGAGTCACCGGACGCAACTAGGGAGAGTCTTCAGGACGAAGAGGCGAGTGCAAGACTCGGAGGGCGGATCAAGGACATAAGACTACCCCTGCATCTGGCGAACCATATTCCCAAAAAATGCGTGAGTCGCAGGAACATCACCCTGATAACCCTCATCATACGCTCTCAGCTACATTCCAAGCACCAAATTTATGAGCACCTACAGAGACACTTACTAGGTCAGCCCAGCAGTGGTCAAACTTGTTGGGCGAGACTCCCGGCGCGGTTGATTCGAACGGTGGGGCGTGGCATAGTACGGCGTAATGGGTTGACCTTCCCGGCAACACCGTCCCTAGAGAGAAGTAGATGGCCACGGCAACCGCCCATAGCATTTTTGCAGATGCCCGCCAAATCTATGCTCAAGCTATTGAGCGGCTTGAAGCTGGGGACGTCAGAGACGCAGCAGAGAAGGCATGGTGCGCGACCCTACGGGCTACCAATGCGTTAATTGTGGCTCGAACTGGACAAGAACCAGAAAAGAGTCCAGCAACAACTAGGGGACTGAACGAGCTACTGGATGCAGACCAATCGGTAAGCATCCTGATAGGACGCTTTTATAGCAGACAGGGACAACTACATGGAGAATGTTTCTACCTTGGTTTGTGTGAGCCAATGAAACAAACCGAGCGCCGTATCCGAGAGACTGACCGCTACATTCAAGACGCTGAACAGTTAGCCTACAACTAACCACCAGACTCTCGACCACCAAGGCCCCAGCTCACAACCGGGGCTTATTTGCGCCTCTCCGAGTTTCACACTCGCCTCAGAGTAATGCAAACCCATTGCCCGTCACGCCCGTATAAGTGTATATTCCGATGTAGAAGCGCAGAAGCCGCAACTTGCCACCGACGCCGGGAAGCAAGCCGAAGCTTCGGGAGAATGTGTTCCCAGCATGCCGATGGAGATCGTTTACGTAGTCTTGGCCATGGTCCTGGGCTGGTGGGGCAGCCGCTTGGCCCGCAGCCGAGGGAGTAGGGCCCCCCTGCTCTGGGGAGGCTTGGTCTTCGTCCTCTCCGTGCTGCCCCGGCCTTGGAACCTGTTGGGGATAGCTCCCCTGTTCCTGTTGTTGTTCGTCAGGCCGGGAATCTACCGCCCACCGGCCCCTCCCAGGGAACTGGCTTGCCCCAGGTGCAACGCCAGTCATTCCGCCAGCCAGAGATATTG
Source organism: Dehalococcoidia bacterium (assembly GCA_034420695.1). Classification (GTDB taxonomy): domain Bacteria; phylum Chloroflexota; class Dehalococcoidia; order Lucifugimonadales; family UBA3495; genus Io17-Chloro-G2. Next base: position 188,338 of record DAOULB010000040.1, on the reverse strand, counting down.
CATCAGCTGCGGCTGGGAGTTGGAACTGGCCTACCCTGACCTGACTGCGCCGGAAGCGACTCAACGGGTAGAACAACCCGCCGAGCCTGAGCCCACGGCTACTGTAGAGCCGCCGGGGCCGAGGGCAACCGCGGAGCCAACCGAACCACACTCCACTGCTGAAGAGAGCGCCCCGGCAGCAGAGCCGAAGCCGACCCCGGAGCCTGCACCGGCTGAACCTACTGCTTTGGCCGAGCCGGTCTTGGCCAGCCAGGAAGTCCAAGCCCCCACTGCAGCCCAGGCGGAACCGGCAGAGGCGCAGGTTGCCGAGCCGGAAGAAGAGGCCGCGGAGGCTCCCGTGTTCCGGGGCCTGCCTACCGCACCCAACATGACCGAACGGGGAATCCGGTTGTTCAACCAAGGACGTGTGCAGGAAGCCATCGACCAGTTCACCAAGGCAATAGCCTTGGACGCGAACTACAAAGAGGCTTGGGAGCGGCGGGCCGAGGCTTATTCCAAGCTGGGACGGAGTGAGCAAGCGGCTGAAGACCGGCGCCGGTTGCAAGCCATCAACGCCGGTTCGACCAGCAGTTGACGACGAATTCCATTTGACGTCGAGTTAGGGCCGGACTAGACCGCCATGATGTGGTAACCGGCGTCCACCGGTATGACCGCCCCGGTGATGCCGGTGGAAAGGTCGCTGCACAAGAAGAGCGCCGTCCGGGCCACCTCGTCCACCGTAATGTTCCTGCCCAAGGGAGCCCTTTCGGCATGGACTTTCTTCATGTCGATGAATCCGTGGATGCCCCGGGCGGCCAAAGTTTCCAGAGGGCCGGCCGAGATGGCGTTCAGCCGCACGTTACTGGGGCCGTACTCCGCGGCCAACTGCCGCACCTCGTGCTCCAAGGCCGCCTTGGCCGTTCCCATAACGTTGTAACCGGGATAGACCTGCTGGGAGGCGTGAAAGGTCATGGTGACCACGCTGCCTCCGGATTTCATCAGCGGGACCGCTTGCCGCACCAAGGGAATCAGGGAGTAGGCGCTGACTTCCAATGCCAAGCGGAATCCCTCCCGCCCGGTTTCGGAAAAGGGCCTGGCCAAGTCCTCCCGGTTGGCGAAGGCGATGCTGTGCACCAAGAAAGAAATTTCCCCGAAGGACTCTTCGACCTGCCGGAACATGGAGTCAATCTGCTGGTCGTCGGTGGCGTCGCACTCCACCAATAAGGCGTCGTCCAAGGAGGCAGCCAGCCGGCGCACTCTTTCTTCCAGCCTCTGGTTCTGGTAGGTCAGGGCCAGCCGGGCGCCGGCCTGGCCCAGCGCGCTGGCAATGCCCCAGGCAATGCTCCGCTCGTTGGCAACCCCCAGGATAATGCCCGACTTGCCGGCAAGGTCTATTGGATACACCGGGGTTTGACCTCCATCAAAATGGGCTCGTTAACGCGCCAGCCCTTGTCCTCACCACTCACAACCAGGAACAAGCTACTTGTTCCAGAAAAGCTTCCAGTTGCCGCTGGGGTTGGAAGGACGCAAATCGAACGATGACCGTTTCCGCCCCCGCTTCGATGTACTCGGAGATGCGGTCTTTCACCCTGCTGGCTTCCCCGAATGGGCCCCAGCGCTCCCCCCAGATATTGGCGCCGTAGTAGCCCGTCAGGAATTCGGTGGCTTCGGCCTCGGCCTTGGCCCGGTCCGGCTCCATGTTGACCGTCAAGTACATGGCGGCCTCGAAGCTTCTTGGGTCCCGGCCCTCTTCCTCGACCAGACCCCTGACGTGGGACACCAGCTTGGCGTATTCATCGGGCAGGTCGGAAATGGAAACCAGCCCGCTGCCCAGCCGGGCAGCCCGGCGGAACTGGTTCACTCGCTGGGCCCGCCAGTGACAGGCCAGCAGGAAGGGCACGCCGCCGCTCTGCACCTGCGGGGGCAGGACCTGCACCTGCTTGAGATTGAAGTGCTTTCCGGGGTAGTCCAAGGGTGTTCCGGAACCCAGGGCTCTGACAATGCAGACTATCTCTTCCAAGCGGCCTGCCCGCGACCGGGCTTCCACGCCTGCTGCTCCCCACTCCCGCACTTGGGCTTCGTTGAAAGCTCCACCGACCCCGGCGCCGATTACCAGCCGGCCCCCGGAAATGACGTCCAGCGTGGCGCAGGTCTGGGCCAGCAGCACCGGGTGGCGCAGGGCCGCCAGCAGGACGGCGGTGCCGAGCCTGACATTGCTGGTGACGGCGGCCACGGCGGCCAGGGTGGACAATGGCTCCAACCGTGGTTTGGCGGTCAGGCTGTCACCCACCCAGACCGAGTCCAGCCCCGCCGATTCCGCCATCTTGGCCATCTCCAAGACGCGGTTGGCGTCCCGGGGATTGGCGTCGGCCAGAAGCAGACCGCGGGTCGGCAGCAGCACGCCCAACTTGACCTTGTTGGCGGGGTTCATTGGCAATTCACTCCCCGGCCAGCCGCTCCAGCAGTCCGGGTTCCATGTGCCGGTAGGTCTCCAAGTCCTCCGGGATGTCCAAGTCCAGTCCCAACCCGGGGCTGTAGCAGAATGCCACGGAGACCCCCAGCTCACCGGCCTTGGCCAAATGGCGGGAGAAGCTCCTTGGGCCCAATTCCGGGCTGAAGTCGATGCCGCTGGGCACCAGTATGCCGTTGGTCCCGCCGTCTCTCCGGGCGGGGGCCAGGGTAATGTTGCTCTGCCGCCGGGTTGCGTTGAGGACGCTGTGCAGGTCACTGGACTTCAGGAAAGGCAGGTCTCCCGGTATGTAGAGGCAGGAATTGCCTTGCTCAGCCACAATCTTGAAGGCCTTGGCCAAGGTATCGTTAAGGTCCTCGCCAAGTTCGTCCAGCCAGGAAGCGCCCATTTCTTCTGCAATATCTTTGACATGGGCATCCCCTCCCACAACCCACACTTTGTCAATGGGAGATTCCTCGACTGCTTGGAGCACCTGCCGCAACATTCCCAGAGAAATGCCGGCCCGTTGCTCCGGGGTAAGCACGTTGGCCAATCGCGTCTTGCCTTCGGCAAGCCTTTTCATCGGCACCACGGCCGTTATTCTCGGACTGTCGCTGGCCATTACGATACATCTCCCGCCAAGTCCAAGACCCGGCGGGCCAGGGTGATCTTCTCTTCCAAGGTTTCCACGATAATAGAGTCTACTACCGGAGTCATACCGAGTTCCACAATGCCTTCCGCCAAGTTTGCGTCTTGGTGGTCGATGAAGAAGTAGTCGCAGATGCCGGCGTAATGCCGGGCTACTCCCAGTACCGAGGGTTCCTCTCCCAGTTCGGCCATCATCTTCGCCGCCGGCCCGCGCAGGGCCGCCCCGCTTACGATGGGGCTGATACCCGCCCGTACGCCGGGGAAGGACTCCAAGCGCTTCCGCACGCCCGGCACCGCCAGCATGGGCCCGATGCTGAGGAAGGGGTTGGACGGTCCCAGGACAACCAGGCCGGCATTCTCCAAGGCGGAGAGAAACCCGGGTGACGGCTTGGCCGAACTGGCTCCCGAATACTTGACGGCAGTAGCAACCGGATCGGCGCGGAGCTGCACGAAGTATTGCTGCATCGACAGTTCGGCGTCGTTGGTGCAAACCACCGTCCGAACGGGGTCATCGCTCATGGGGACTACCGGATGTTCCACCCCCAGGGAGCGGCAAAGAAATCCGGTGACATCGGACAAGGAATCCCCCTGTTCAAGCATCTGGGTGCGCCGGACGTGGACCGCCAAGTCGCGGTCCCCCAAGTTGAACCAAGTTTCGGCCCCCAACCGCCGAAGCATTTCCAAAGCATTGAACGTATCTCCTTCAACCCCCCAGCCGGTCTCGGGATTTGCGAGGCCAGCCAGCGTGTACATCACCGTATCGAGATCAGGAGAAACGTGGAGACCGTGGAAGGTTTCATCGTCACCGGTGTTCACGGCAATCACCAGCTTGCCAAGGGGGACCAACCGGGCCAGCCCCAGCGCCAGCTTGGCCCCGCCCACGCCTCCAACCATTGCCAGGACACCGCCGTTTTCCAAGGGGGCTGTCAGGGGAATCTCCGAAGGCCCAGGCCGCCGTTCAACATTACTTCGGGTTATGCAGGTACTTCCTGGAATCGCGCAGGCCGAAGGCGTCTAGCGGCTGGAACTTCATTCAAGGCGGGATGGCGCAGCGCCACCGTTGTTTTCATCCAGTTGGGCCCCCAGGCCCGGACCGGCAACGCCTGCTTCTTCCAGCTTGACCATGCGGGGGTGGACGAACCTGTAGGTTTCCAGGTTGACCAGCTTCTGGTACGAACCGAACACCTCTTCAACGTTGTCCCCCACCAGGTCCAAGGGTTCCAACTCCTCGTCGTCGTCGTCAAACAGCCGCTTGGTCTTGTAGGTGGTGTAACGTTCGGCGGGAATCCGGCCCGCTTGGCGGATCATGTGACGGAACTCCCAGGGGCGCATGAGCTGGCCGTGCTGCGCGCCGGCCGCGGTGGAAATGCTCTCGTTGATCAGGGTGCCGCCCAAGTCGTTCACCCCGGCGGTGAGCAGCAACTGGGACAGCCTGGAACCTTCCTTGACCCAGGAAGCCTGGATGTTGGGAATCCAGTTGTTCAGCATGATGCGGGCAATGGCATGGACCTTGACCACGTCCATTCCGGTTGGGCCTGCCCTCACGTCCTGCTCCAGTCCTTTCAGGAACATGGGAGCTTCGGTGTGAACGAAGCTCAGGGGCACAAACTCGGTGATGCCTCCAGACCTCTTCTGGAGGTCTCTAAGCAGGGCGATGTGGCGGGCCACGTGGCCGGGGGTTTCCAAGTGGCCGAACATCACCGTAGAAGTGGTGGGTATGCCCAGTTCGTGAGCGGTGGTTATGACCTCAATCCACTGGTCCACCCGGATGCGCCCCGGGGATATCCGGTCCCTCAGTTCTTGGTCGAGGACCTCCGCGGATGTTCCGGGCAGGCTGCCAACTCCGGCGTCCCTCAGTCCTTGAAGGTACTCCCGGATGGAACACCGGGAACGCACCGAACCGTAAAGGACTTCCTCCGGGGAGAACCCGTGAATATGAATGTCCGGGACTTCCTGCTTGATTGCCTCGCACAGCCTGATGTACAAGTCCCCTTCCATCTGGGGCGGCAGGCCCGCTTGGAGGCAAACCTCGGTGGCCCCATAGGATTGGGCTTCCTTGGTGCGGCGGATAATCTCCTCCACGGGCAGGAAGTAGCCCTGCTCCTCCCGGTGGTCCCGGCTGAAGGCGCAGAAGCCGCAACGCTTGATACATACGTTGGTGAAGTTGATGTTGCGGTTGACCACGTAGGTGGCCACGTCGCCAACGGCCAGACGGCGCAGGTGGTCCGCCGTCATCACCATTGCCTGGTATTCCAGACCGGCGGTTTCAAACAGCAACTCGCCCTGCTCCGGGAATATATCCTTGCCCTCCAAGGCATCGTTCAGCACCCGGGCGATGCCGGGGTCCAACATGGTCAGAAGTTTCTCAATTTTGTCGACCGCAGGGGCGGCGTCAACTGGTCCCGGCATACCTTTCTATTCCCTCAGAGACGTAACCTTGGGCATCCGCCGCGGCGGAAATGTTCTCTTGCACCTGTTCTGCAATATAACCAGAACCGAGACCACGAAATTCCGGGTACACGGGCAGCCTCGGCCTCAATTGGAACCCTTTGGCGGCGGTGCGGCGGCCCAACTCCTGCAGAGAGGGCCAAGGGGCCTCGGGGTTCACGTAGTCTATCGTGAGGGGAGAAACGCCTCCCCAATCGTTTATTCCCGCGTCCAAGTAGTCTTCGTAGTCGGGAGCGTTCAGATTCGGGGGCACTTGCAGGTTCATTTCAGCCCCCAGGACCAAGCGGGCTGCCGCCACGTTCCAGCGCAGTTCCTCCGAATGGGCGTCATCTTCGCCAGCCATGGGGGTCTGGGGCTTGGCCCGAAAGTTCTGGATGATTACCTCTTGCACGTGTCCGTAGGACCAGTGCAGATCCCTGATTTTCAGCAGAGCGTCGATGCTCTCCGCACGGGTCTCTCCAATACCTACCAGGATGCCCGTCGTGAAAGGCACGCTCAACTCGCCGGCAATCTCCAGGGACCTCAGCCTCACCCTGGGCCGCTTGCTGGGGGCAAACTCGTGGGGGCCACCGGCCAAGTGCAGCCTTGGGCTGGTGGACTCCAGCATCAGGCCCATTGACGGGCTGTAAGGACGCAGGTCCGCCATTTCCCGGCGGCTCATGGTGCCGGGATTGGCGTGGGGAACCATCCCGGTCTTCTCGGAGACCAGCCGGCACATGGCAGTCAAATAGCCCAGCGTAGAACCGTAGCCCCGCCGGGTGAGCCATTCCCTGGCTTCGGGATACCGCTGCTCCGGGCGTTCCCCAAGGGTGAAAAGAGCTTCGGTGCAACCCATTCTTTGGCCAGCCTCGGCCACCCCCAAGACTTCTTCCGGGGTCATGAACAGGCTCTCGGTCTGGGTAGGGTCCTGCCGGAAGGTGCAGTAACCGCAGAAGTCCCGGCACAATCGGGTCAGGGGAATGAAGACCTTGGGCGAAAACGTAACCGTGCGTCCCTTGCCCCGGTCCCGCAACACGGTTGCCGCACGGCACATTCCCTCGAGCTCCGCTCCTGTGGCGGCCGCCAGTGAATACGCCTGAGCCTCGGACAGAACCCCGCCCGTTTCAGCAACGGCTACGGCGGACCCGGCGGCTCCGGTATCGATGCTGATTTGCTGCGTCGTTGCCAGGACCTCTCAGTCTCCTCTCCAAGATGCCGCGCGCACCTATCTTAACCCATAGCTGATAGGCGCATGGAGGCGGCAGTTCGTATTGTATCCCCTGGCTAGTAACCGGGCAACCGCAACGGCTCCAGAACCCGGCGCTACTGCATCGGGGAATAGCTGGTGGGGCGGAGGATGACGTTGCGCACCCTGGCGTTGATGGGGCCGTCTTTCTCCGACTCCGCCCGCACTTGGTGCCAGCCGGGATCGGCCTGGAAGGAGCTCCACTTCTGTTCCCGGTCGGCCAAGCTGTCGAATCCCAGCATGTAGACCAACTGGTTGCTGGTGCCGATGTCCTCGGTCCAGAACCCGACCACGTGGATGCCGTGCTTCTCGAAAAAACCCACGGTGTGGTTGGCAAACCGGTCGTTCAAGGCCGGAAGCCGTCCGGGAATGGTCTCGTAGATTCGCAGTTCGTAAATCATGGCTTCTCCTATCGGAATATAGACTGGGGCAATTATACGAGGCCGCCGGAGGACAGTGCCCTAACCAAAGGCTGAGCGCCAACTAAGAAAGCGGCCCGCCTTGCTTCCTAGAATCCTTCCAGGCGTCCTTGGTCGGTGGCCTTGGAAGCGGGATGGGTGCGGTCCAAGTACTCGTAAGCCAAGCGGGTGGCGACCCTTCCCCTGGGGGTCCGCTCCAAGAATCCAAGTTGCAACAGGTAGGGCTCCCAAACGTCCATGATGGTATCCGAGTCCTCGTTAATGGACGCCGCCAAGGTTTCCAGCCCCACCGGCCCTCCGTCGAACTTGTCGATAATGCTGGACAAAAGCCGGTGGTCCGACTGGTCCAAGCCCAGGTCATCGACCAGCAGTTGCCCCAAGGCCGCCCGCGCCACCGGGCCGTCGATCCGACCGTCGGCCATGACTTGGGCGTAGTCCCGGTTGCGCCTCAGCAGCCTGTTGGCGATGCGTGGTGTGCCCCTGGAACGGCTGGCAATTTCTGAAACCGCCTCTTGGCTCATATCGACGTCCAGGATACGGGCGGAGCGGCGCACTATGATTTCCATGTCCTCGGGCTGGTAGTACTCCAAATGGAACACCGAGCCGAACCGGTCGCGCAGGGGGGCGCTGATCATGGAAAACCGCGTTGTGGCCCCGATGAGGGTGAATGGGTGGATTCTCAGGTTGATGCTGCGGGCCGCTAGCCCCTTTCCCACCATCCAAGAGAGATAGAAGTCCTCCATTGCCGAGTAAAGCACTTCTTCCACGACCCGGTTGAGCCGGTGCACCTCATCGATGAAGAGCACGTCGCCGGCTTGGAGCCCCGTCAGTATGGCCGCCATATCCCCGGCCCGCTCGATTGCCGGGCCGGAGGTAACCCGTATCTCGGACTCCATTTCCTGGGCGATGATGTGGGCCAGGGTGGTCTTTCCCAGGCCCGGCGGACCGTAAATGATGATGTGGTCCAAGGGGTCGCCCCGCATCTTGGCGGCGCGTATTGATATGTCCAAGTTGTTTTTGACGTGGGCTTGGCCGACGAAATCCTCCAGCCTGCGGGGCCTGAGGGACTGGTCCAAGTCGCCCGACTGAACTGCTCCGGAAACCAGCCGCTCGGTCATTCCATACCCTCGCACATCTTGCTGCACACCAGCGATTTCCCGACCCGGCGGCGGGGTTGCATCACCCCGATTCTAGGTTTACCTCTTCCCGGCCGTCAAGGAAGTTGTGACACCCCCAGTACAACCCCATCGGCCGTCATCGGAAATCACGACTCGAACTTGCGGAAAACCAGGCAAGCGTTCTGGCCGCCAAAACCGAAAGCGTTGGACAGCGCCACGGAAACGGCCTTGGGGCGGGCTTGGTTGGGAACGTAGTCCAGGTCGCAGTCCGGGTCCGGCTCTTCGTAATTGATCGTGGGATGAATCATTCCCTCGGTGATGGTCTTGATGCAAGCAGCGGCTTCCAAGGAACCGGAGGCCCCCAACGAGTGCCCTATCATAGACTTGGTGGAACTGATGGGTATCTCGTAGGCCCTCGGGCCGAAAAGCCTCTTTATTGCCACCGTTTCCAGGGCGTCGTTCAGAGGAGTGGAGGTCCCGTGGGCGTTTATGTAGTCCACCGCATCCGGGTTGACCCCGCTGTCCCGCAGGGCCAGCTCCATCGCCCGTGCCGCGGCCTCGCCGCTCTCTTCGGGCTGCACCGGGTGCCCGGCGTCGGAGGTGCAGCCGAAGCCCGCCAGCTCGGCCAGCACCACCGCATCCCGGGACAAAGCGTGCTGTAGCGTTTCCAAAACCAGTATGACCGACCCCTCGGCCGGGACAAAACCGTCCCTTCCGGCGTCAAAGGGGCGGCTGGCCTTCGTCGGTTCGTCGTTGCGGGTGCTCAGTGCCCGCATCACGGCGAAACCTGCCAGTCCCAACTGGCTTATTCCCGCCTCTGAACCGCCCGCCAGCATCACGTCGGCCTCGCCCCGGCGCATGACGGCCAAGGCCTCGCCAATAGCCTGGTTCGAGGCGGCACAGGCGGTGGTGGCGGTGGAGTTGTAGCCCCTGGCCCCGGTGAAGCGGCTGACGTTGGCCGCCGCCATGTTGGGCAGAATCATCGGGAAAAAGAAGGGGCTCATCCGCATCCCGCCCCGCTGGGCCAATACCCGGCAGTTCTCCTCCAGGGTGGGGAAGCCCCCGTTGCCATTCCCCAGTACCACCCCCACCCGGAAAGCGTCTTCCTTCGACACGTCCAATCCGGAGGACTCCACCGCGGTCATGGCGGCGGCCACCGCCAGCTGGGAGAAACGGGCCATGCGGCGGGCTTCCCGTTGCTCGATGTACTGGACGGGGTCGAAATCGCTGACCTCACCGGATATGCGGCACGGGTAGCCCGTGGGATCGCACAGGGTCATTGGGCCTATGCCGGAGTGTCCGGCCACCAAGTTCTCCCAGAACGCATCCGGGGACTGCCCCAAGGGCGTGATCGCCCCCATGCCGGTGACTACAACTGTTGGTCTGTCCCTGTCCACACCCAATGCTCCCCCAATCGGCTCAGGTCTCCCATTATGCCCCGCAACGCCGGAAGGCCCAAAGGACTGGAAACTCCCTCAACCTGTCCGCAAGTCCTGCGGAAGCAGGTCGGGATACTCCTCAGGCTCAATCCCCAGCGCCGCTTCCCTGCCTTCGGCGGCTACAAACAACGACCCCGTCACCAAGACCAAGTCATCCGGCCCGCACTCCTCCAAGGCCAGTTGCAGTGCTTCTCCGGTGCTGGCGGTCTCCGTCGCCGGTATCCCCGATTCTTCGAAGTGGCGGGCAACGCTCGACGGGGCCAGGGACCGGGGGTGCCTGGAACGGGTAGCAAACACCACCGGATTATCCCGGCACAGCCTCTGCACCATTTGGGCTACGCTCTTGTCCCTGGAGAAACCGGCCACCAGTATCAAGCGCTTGTGGGGCAGGTACCGGGGCAGAGAGTCCAGCAGGCACTCCATGGAGTACAGGTTGTGCGCCCCGTCGGCTACCACCATGGGTTGCCGGGATAGCACTTCCATTCTGCCGGGCCAAGAGACCCTGGCAAACCCTTCGGCAATTGCTTCCCGCGGGACGTGATGCCCGGATTCGGCCAGCGCCTCCAAGGCAGCTACGGCAGTGGCGGCATTCTCCAACTGGTAGGCGCCCATCAGGGGAATGGTCAGCTCGTAGCTCCCCAACCTGCCCATAACCGTAAGACCCTGGCCGAAGGAGCCGCCGTTACTATGGGAGTCGAGGGGCCCACGCCCGTTCCAAGTCACGTCCGTTCCCACTTCGATCAGCTTCGCGTTCTTCCGGGCAGCCTGCCCGCGTACTACGGCCTTGGCCTCCGGGAACTGGGGCGCACACACTACGGTGCATCCCTCCTTGATGATCCCTGCCTTCTCCCCGGCAATCTCCTCTATGGTATCCCCCAGGATTGCCGTATGGTCCATGCTGATGGAGGTGATGACCGCAACTCCGGGCGTCACAACGTTGGTGGCGTCAAGCCTGCCCCCCAGTCCCACCTCAATGGTCTGAAAAGCCGTTCCCTCTTGAGCAAAGCACTGGAAGGCCATACCGGTGAGGAACTCAAACAGTGTAACCGGCCCGTCCCCGTCGAGCGGGTCTTCCGGGGCGCGCAGGGGCCAGAGCTGTTCGACTAGAACGGCGAATTTGTCCTCCGAAACGGGTTCGCCGTCCAGCCGCACCCTTTCCCGGAAATGGTGGATGTGCGGCGATGATGCAAACCCGGTGCGATGCCCGGCTGCGGTCAGGGCCGAATCACACAGGGCGGCGGTGCTTCCCTTTCCCTTGGTGCCCGCAACGTGGACCGTGACCGCCCGGCGGTGGGGGTTGCCCAAGCGCTCCAAGAAGCCCTCCATGCGGGACAGGTCCGTAATCGCTTTCTGCCGCGGGCCCGGCGAACGCTCGTGGTCTACCAGGGAAAGCAGGGCATCTATTGATTGGGAATAGTTCAATGAAATTCCGCAAATCGCTGCACCGGGGCGGCCGTTGGCAACCGGGGATAGCGATGCTGAAGAATGACAGGCTGGAATTACCCGCCCCGGGCCCCAAGGCCTTCAGAGATGCAAACGCTCAGGGAGTCCAAGAACGGCGGGGCGGCAGACCGAGAAGAGTCCTCAACCCATCCTTCACAGTCACCGACTTCACATAGTCTATGTTACCTTCCATGTACTTGGGGGTAAAGCCGAAGGTCCGTTCCACTGCTCCCAACTCGCTGACGCCGCGCCTGGACAGCATTTTCAGCAACTCGGTGGTAAGGGCTGCCCTGGGCAACAAAAGCTCCATGGCCAGCACCGGGGGGTACATGGCCCAAAGAGGCAGGGAAATGCGGAAGATCCTCTTGCCCAAAGCTTCAGCAACCCTGTCTAGGATGCTATTGTAGCTGAGTTGTTCCGGGCCCCCAATTTCGAGGGTATTCCCCTTCAGGTCCGTGCGGTCAACGGCCAAGGCCAGGCAACGGGCCACGTCTTCGACGTGGATCGGTTGAAACCGGTTGAGGCCCCTTCCCGCCACGGGCATGACGGGCAACAGCCTCATGATGCCGGCCAGCGCCGTTAACACCTCATCGCCAGGCCCATACATCAGGGTGGGCCGGAAAATGGTATAGGGAATTTCGCTGGCTTTGAGTTCCTGCTCCCCTTGGTACTTGCTGCTCAGGTACTTGTAGCGGGAATCCCTGGTCGCTCCGTTTGCCGAAACGTGGATGAAATGCCCGACGCCGTTTTCCCTGGCGGCCCAAGCGGCGCTGGCTACACCGCGGCGGTTGATTCCGCTGAACGTGCTCCCGGGTCCCTGCCGGATGACGGCCACCAAGTGGATGACGGCGCCAACGCCCCGCATTGCTTCGCTCAATGCTGCCGAGTCGTTGACACTGCCGTAGCTGATTTCTATCGACCGGTCCGTAAAGAGCCTTTCGCTTCCGGGGGTGTGTACGAGGCATCTCACGGTATGGTTGTGCTCCAGCAACTGCTGGACCACCCTTCTCCCCAGGAATCCCGTGGCCCCGGTGACCAAGACCAGCATGGAAAACCTCCCCGGAATAGCCATGCTTTGGCAGGGTGAAAGACCGGCGCGAATCGGACCGGCTCACTCCAACCGGTCTAACGAGCCTGCTTGCTCTCATTCCCCGCTTGCTCTCATTCAACGATACCAAAGCAACCCCCGGAAACAATAGCCCCAAAAGACCAGGGCATTACACCAATCCCCGAATTACTGACACCTGCCCATCGCTTCTCCGGGCCCCGCTCCTTTATCATGGTAGGGACCTAAAAACATCGTCCCCGCCGCCTGGTTCCAGGCAACCGTTCGTGCGGGCCGTCTTTCATCCTGGGCGTATCGAAGGACTTGTCTTTCATGTTCTGCATAATCTCACCGGCGCAAAACGGCCGCCTCCCCGGGCCCAACATCGCCAGACCATGAAAATGTCCACTTTTGTCCCAAAAATCCGAAATTTCAAAGCTGACAGATAGGACAAACCGGGACAAAACCGGAAGAATCCAGCGAGAATACCATTCTTTCCCTGCTCTTTCCCCGGCTCAAAGGAATACTTCAACCTCCCCAATCCCAACCCTCTTATCGCCGGCGGAGCCGGTAAGCGATAATTTACCCACTCTTCCACCTGACTTACAGGACTGACTATGACCCAAGACAATCTGCATTTTGGCGCCGGCATTGCCTTGGGGGCGGCACAGACCGCCTACCAAGCCAAATGGATGGAGGAACTGGGGTACGAGTACATCTCCGCCGGCGAGCATTTCATGAGGGGCAGCCCGCCCGGCGCCACCCACGCCGCGCTCCCCCTGCTGGCCGTGGCCGCCGGCGCGACCGAGAAGTTGCGGCTGCTTTCGTCGATTGTCCTGACCCCCTTTTACCATCCCCTGGTGCTGTCCAAATTCGCAACTACCCTGGATATTGCTTCTCAGGGCCGGGTAACCCTGGGAGTTGGAATAGGCGGAGAATTCCCGGTGGAGTTCGAAGCTGCCGGACTCAAGGTCAGCCAGCGGGGGCGGCGCACCGATGAATGCCTGGAAGCCATGCGCCTGCTCTGGTCGGGAAGGCCGGTGGATTTCCGGGGCAGGCATTTCAACCTCGAGGGTGCATCCATCAATCCCCTCCCTGTGCAACAGCCCCATCCGCCCATCTGGGTGTCGGGACGCCGGGATGCCGCCATGGCCCGGGCCGCCAAGCTTGGGGACGGCTGGCTCCCCTATTTCTACGACCCGGAACGCTACAGTGGCAGCGTCGAAAAAATCACGCTGCTCGCGCAGGAGCAGGGCCGAAGCCTGGAAGAATTCCAATGGGCCCATTTCCCCTACATTTCAATCTATCCCACAGTTGAAGAGGCGGCGGAAGTGGCGGCCAAGGAGCTGGGCGGCCGGTACCTTTACGGAGACGACTTCAGGAACATTGTCCGCCGGTATTGCCTGCTGGGGCCGGTGGAGGCCTGTGCCGAGCGGCTCAATGAATACGTGGAGGCGGGGGCGCGGCACATAGTTTTCAGCATCACCTGTCGCAGGGAGGACCGGGCCCGTCACATCGAAGTCATCGCCAAGGAGCTTATCCCTCTGTTCCGCTCCAAGGAGCCGCACTCCCGTCTGTAAGGGTGAGCCGGCGTCCCAGGCGGGCACTTGAATTTGCAAGGCTGTGAAGCACCTTACTATCTATCTGCTTTCTGTTTGCTGTATAATCTGTAACTAATTACAGTTGTAACTTGCCCAAGGGTGGGCCCAGTCGTATCCCGGTTTTTATGAACGCTCTCCGGACTTCCCACGTAAGTGCCGTAGGCTTTCAGGAAATAGGCAAGTCCCGAGATTTCAGACACTTCGTGTAGGTTGCAGGAGTCCAAATGTCAAGCGTGAAAAGGGTGGTGTTAGTGCAGCCGGCCTCGGCAGGCGGCAACTTCGAATACATCGCCATACCCCGCCAAGGCATGTTGTTTCTCTCAGGGGCGCTGGCCCAGTGGGAGGGCGATTACCAGTACGAGCGGGAAATCTGGTTCGAAGACCGTTCGGGGCTGATTGACCCCGGCAAAGACTTGGAAGGCGTGGACATCCTGATGGTGACCGCGCTTATTAACGAGGCGCCCAGGGGCTATCAGATTGCGCGCCAAGCCAAGGAGTTCCACCCGGAACTGCTGACCATAGGCGGCGGGCCCCAGATGAGCCCACTGTCGGAAGAGGCCTTTGACTACGGTCACTTCGACGTCATAGTGCAGCGGGAAGGCGAAGATATCATCGGACGCCTTTGCGATGTGCTGTTGACCCACAAGAAGGCCGACCGCAACCAGTACCTGGCCAAGATTCCCGGAATCAGCTACCAGGAGGACGGCGGCACAGTGCAGACTCGCCGCCAAGGGCTGGTGGCCCCCGACTTCGTAGAGTTGCCGGACTTCCGCTCCATCAAGGACCTCACTTCCGAAAATCCCATGGCTGGTGGCGTGCTGGAGACCGTGAGAGGCTGCACCGAAAGCTGCACCTATTGCCAGGTCATCCAGCAGTTTCTGGGGTACCGGTTGATCAACCGGGAAACCGAGTTCAAGCGGTTGAAGCAACTGGAAGAGTTGGCGGCTGATGGGCTGATTCACTCCTCCAGGAACGGCAAGTTCCAAGTTTTCATTTCCGACGACCTGCACCCGCCGCCCTTGCGTGCGGTGAAATACCGGGACGAAAGGCTGGCCCGGCTACAGTCCTGGAAGGGCGCCACCGACAACATGTACCTCATCTGCCAAGCTAGGGCGGAGGTTGGGCAAGACCCGGAACTGGCCAACGCCATGTCCGAAGCCAACATAGACATGGTCTATGTCGGCGTGGAGTCGGACAACGCCGAAGCCTTGAAGCTGGTGCGCAAGCGGCAGGAGCCGGGCCAAGTCCACACGGATTTGGAATCGCTGAACCGGATGGGCTTCTCCGTCGTGGCCATGACCATCATCGGGCTGCCCGGCGACACCCACGAAAGAATCATGAATATGGCCGACTGGGTAACCCAAGTCAGTAAATACCAGACGGTCAACCTGCTGACCCCGCTTCCTGCCACGTCTAACTGGGATGACATGACCCCCTTGGACGAGAACGGAGACATCCTGCAGCCGGGTCAAATGCGCCCGTACCACCTTTACACCGGACGCCAGTTCGTCCACTGGGACGAGCGGTGGTCGATGCAGGAAAGCAGGGAACTCTTCGATCAGTACTCCGCCCGGTTGACCCCGGTGGACGACCTATACAGGCGCATCTTCCGGATACTGCGCACCTACAAGCTGCGCCTGGCTGCCACCAGTAAGGACATGGGCGACACCATAACCGGGCGCATCAGCGAGGCGATGGAAAGCCTGCGTACTTGGTCCGACCCGGTGTCCGCCGCCAGCAAGGAAGTGGGCGACAACATCCACCAAGGGGTGGCTGAACTGTCGGAGCAGCTACGCACAGTTTCGCAGCCCCTTGCCAATGCCCGGCGGGAAGTGGTCGACAATGTGGGCTCCAAGGTAAATGAGCTTACCGAGTCGCTGCGCATCCTGTCGGACCCGCTGACGCCGGGCCGCCAGGAACTGGCCCTCAGCATATCCGGCCGCATTTCCGAACTGTCCGACATTCTGGACGGCGTGGTGAAAGACTCCCCCCGCCGGGCCCCGCGTAACCGGAACACCGAGGAATAGGCTGGGGTATCCAGTCCATTCGGGCTTGGGGCGCTGTAGTCAACCCGGCGGGTTCGCAGTTCCACAAAGCCCGGGCTTGGACTACTTCCTTGGGTTTGAGGATGGGAGGGATTTAGTGGGAAGGATTAGTGAAACCCCCAGCCGGAGCAGTTGCGGGGACTGTGGGCCTGTTTCGGGGAAGCCCGCTGTCCTGCTGAACAACGCATGAGCGGCCTTCACCGGGTTTTCGTCACCGGCATCGGCGTGGTTAGCCCCCTGGGGTTGGACGCACCCTCCTCTTGGTCTTCCTTGGTCCAAGGCAAGACCGGCATCGACTTCATCACCGCCTTCGATACGGAGGGCTTCGACACCCGGTTCGCCGGCGAGGTCAAGGGCTTCGACGCTGAGAGCTACCTGGACCGCAAAGACGCCCGGCGGATGGACCGGTTCGCCCAACTGGCGGCGGTGGCCGCCCAGGAAGCATGCCGCGACGCCCGGCTTGAGCCGGAGTCCATAGACCCGTACCGGGTGGGCGTAATCATTGGAAGCGGCATCGGCGGCATCATCACCCTGTCCCAGCAGTTCGAGGTGCTCAGCCAGCGGGGTCCCAAGCGGGTGACGCCTTTCCTTATTCCCATGATGCTTGCCGATATGGCTTCAGCCCAAGTGTCGATGGTCACCGGTTCAATGGGTTCCAACTTCTGCCTGGTGTCCTCCTGCTCCAGCGGCGCCGATGCCTTGGGCCAAGGGTGGGAGATGGTCCGCAGGGGCCAGGAAGACGTGGTGCTGGCCGGGGGCAGCGAGGCCCCCGTTTACCCCATCGCCGTAGCCGGTTTCAACGCCCTTCGCGCCCTCTCACGGCACAACGAAAACCCCCAGGAGGCCAGCCGGCCTTTCGACGCTAACCGCGACGGATTCGTTATGGCGGAAGGCTCTGCGGTGCTGGTGCTGGAGAGCGAGGAAAGCGCCACCAAAAGAGGCGTGGCCCCCCTGGCCGAATTGCGGGGTTACGGGGCCACCTCGGACGCCTACCACCTCACCGAGCCCGGCCCTACCGGCGAGAGCGCCGCCAAGGCCATGCTGCTGGCCTTGGAGCAGGCCGGCATCGGCCCCGGCGACGTGGACTACCTGAATGCCCACGGCACTTCAACGCCATTGAACGACCGGCAGGAGACCAAGGCCATAAAGCTTGCCTTGGGAGAAGATGCTTACCGCATTCCAATAAGCTCCACCAAGTCTATGACGGGGCACCTGCTGGGAGCCGGAGGAGCCTTGGAGGCCGCGTTCAGCGTCTTGGCCATCCGGGATGGCAAGATTCCGCCGACCATCAACCTCCGGGAACCCGACCCTGAATGCGACTTGGACTACACCCCCAACCGGACGGTGGAACGGAGCATTGCCTCCGTTATGAGCAACTCCTTCGGGTTCGGCGGGCATAATTCGGTGATAGTGTTCACCAGCCCCGATTTCAAACCGTAGCCTGGACAGGGCCTAATAAGAAGCCAACGGGCAGCACACCGGATTGTTTAACGAAACGGCCAAGCGCTGGGAAACCCCCGTCCACACCGGAACCCATTCCCTGCCCCGGGACTTGCCCACCGCCATCGCAAAACTCCTGCTGACTCGCGGCGTCGATAGCGCGGAGAAACTGCGCCTGTTCTTGGACCCTCCCCAGCAACTTCCCTACAACCCTATGCGAATGGCCGGCATGGACCAGGCGGTGGCCCGCCTCAACCGGGCCTTGGACCGGGGCGAAAGGGTAGGGGTCTTTGGCGATTTCGACGTTGACGGAGTCACCGGGGCGGCCATACTGGGCGAAGGGCTGGGCGAACTGGGAATATCGGTGCAGCCCTACCTCCCTCACCGGATGGAGGAGGGGCACGGGCTGTCTGAGGCCGCCGTTGGCCGCTTTGCTGAGCAGGGGGTCTCCCTGATTATCACCGTGGACACCGGCGTGACCGCAGTGGAGGAAGTGGCGGCAGCATCCCGCCTGGGTACCGACGTGATAATCACCGACCATCACGTGCCCCACGCAGACTTGCCTGAGGCAGTGTCCATCATTGACCCCAACCTGCCGGACTCAGCCTATCCGTTTAGCGGGCTATGTGGCGCCGGACTGGCCCTCAAGCTGATGCAGGGCGTCTATCAGTTCCTGGGTCAGCCTTGGAACCCGGCCCTGCTGGAACTGGCCGCGCTGGGCACCATCGCCGACTTGGTCCCCTTGCTGGACGAAAACCGGTACTTGGTGCAAGAGGGACTGGCGGAGATGGGGCGTACCCTGCGCCCCGGCCTCTCCGCCCTGTTTCAAAATTGCCGACTAGAACCCGGGCAGTTGGACTCTGAGGCCATATCCTTCCAAGTATGCCCCAGGTTGAACTCCGCAGGCAGGATGGGCCACGCTGAGGACAGCTACCGGCTCCTCACCACCAAGTCCACGGAGGAAGCCTATTCCCTCGCCGCTTCCTTGGAGCAGCTCAACCGTACCCGGCGGGACGCCAGCGACCGGGCAATGGCCATAGCCTCCGAACAGGTGCAGCGGAAATATTCCGGCTCGGCCCCGCCCTCCATCCTGGTGGTGTGCGACGCCGAAATCGTCCCGGGCGTGGCGGGCTTGGTGGCCGGACGGCTGGCAGAGACCTACAGAAGGCCGGCACTGGTTATGTCTCTGCAGGGAGACCACGCTGTCGCCAGCGGCCGCAGCATCCCCCAGTTTGACATAGAGCAAGCCCTGGAGAGTTGCCGGGGCATGCTGGTTAAGTACGGCGGCCACTCCCAAGCAGCGGGATGCACCGTTTCGACGGACCAAATCCCCGGTTTCATAGATGCCCTGACCGGGATTGCCGAGAAGGAACTGGGGAACAGTGACTTGAAACCCGGGCTCAGCATCGACGCCGAGATATCTTTAGGAGAGCTAAATCAAGAGGCTATCGGCTGGCTGACGGCCTTGGAACCCTTTGGGCAGGGCAACCCCCGGCCCTTGTTTCTCAGCCGGAACGTGTCGGTGCTGGAAACCCGTTCCATCGGAAACGCGGGCCAACATCTCAAGCTGCTGGTTGAGCAGGACGGCAAGATCATGACGGCCTTGGCCTTCAACCAAGCCGGTTCCTGGCCCAGGGGCGCTGCCCGCCTCGACCTGGCCTATTCAGTCACGTCTGATTGGTGGCGCGGGGTCAAGTCCGACAATCTCAAAGTTGTGGACGTCCGCCCCTCAGCCCCCTGACCCTTCACAGGGCTTCTTACTTGGGCTCCGGACGCACCAGTTGCGCCTTGTAAACCAGCCAGGGTATCGCAACCAGCATGATAATCAGCGACACGATGTGGGCCTCGGTCAGCCCCAGGAAATAGGTGTTGGCCTCGACCCTGATGAAGCTCAGGAAGAACCTTCCCACCGCGTAAAGCGCCCCATAGAGGATAAACAACATGCCCCGGGGCCGCAGCCGTTCCCGCAAGGGCCAGATGGCGGCCAGTATCAATAGGTCCAGGATAATCTCATAAGCCACCGCCGGGTGGGAGACCGCCCGGTTTACCGCGGTGCTGTTGGGATGGGTGTAAAAGACGCCCCAAGGCAGCTCCGTGGCTTTGGCGAAGTGCTCACCGTTGATTACGTCGCCGATGCGGCCAATAGCCATGGCAATGAGCAGTGCGGGCGCGGCCACGTCGGCCAAGTGCCCTATCTCCGGCAAGTCGGCTTTGCGCGGTGTCCCTGCCCAAGCGAAAAATTTCCCCCAGAGAGCCAGGAACCAGTCCGCATTACGGATAGCGATATACAGGGAGCCTCCGACAAAGCCGCCCAAGATCGCTCCGTAAATAGCGATGCCGCCCTGCCATACGTAGAGAAGGCGAATCGGATCGTGCTGGTAGATTGTGGACCAGAAGTCGATTATGTGAAGGAGCCGGGCGCCGATGATGCCGCCGATGATGCACCAGACGGATACCGACAGCACCGGGTCCCCAGCCATCCCTTCGTTGGTTCCCCAGCGATAGACGAGAAACACGGCAACGGCAACGGCAACGAAGGTAAAGAACCCGTGCCAGGACAGAATGAAGGTCCCGAATTCGAAGATATAGGGATTGATGCCGATAGTTATGACGCCCAGGATATCCATGCGGACCGTCTTCTCCAAAGAACGGGGATATTAAATGCTATGCAGGCCGCCGGCGCCGGTTGTGAGTCCACCCCCCGGCCCTGCAGTGTTTACAAGGTATACACTAGCGCCCAGGGGTTGCAAGGCATTCGATGCATTCTTAAATTCCACTTCATTGGACGGCAAGCAGAACATTGCCGGCCCGGCCCCGGTCAAACGGACCGGATGGGAAGCCACCGATTCCAGCGATTCCCACATGGTTCCCAGTTGAGGGAAGACTTGCCTGGCCACATCCTCGAAGGCGTTGCAAGTCAGTCCGGCCAGGGATTCCACTGCAGCCTGCCCGCCCATGAGCACTTGGACCATTCTTGTTCCAATGCCACCGTCGCTGTATTGACCGGAAGTCAGCCGGGAGAACATGACCGCGGTTTTCCGTTCAATAGTCTCTTCCGGGCAAACCAGCAGCAACGGCAGATTGGGAAGTGCGGGCAGTGGGGATATTATCTCCCCTCGTCCTTCCGCCAAGGCGGCGCCGCCGTTCAGAAAGAATGCCACGTCACTCCCAATCTCTGCGGCGACACCGGCCAATTCCTCTTTCCCCAAATCCAGCTCCCACAACTGGTTCAGCCCCAGCAGGGCCGCCGCAGCGTCACTGCTGCCGCCGCCCAATCCCATGCCGGACGGGATTGTCTTTTCAATGGTTATTCTGGCCCCCGCAGACACGCCATTCCGGGCTGCCAAGGTCTGGGCAGCCTTCCAGGCCAAGTTTGCCTCTCCGGAAAGCGAGGAATCACTGCAATCGACAACAATCCCGGAGTCTGGTGCGATGGTCACCCGGTCGGCCAAGTCCACGGTCTGCATGACCGTCTTCACCTCGTGATACCCGTCCGGCCGGCGTCCCAGCACCTCCAGGGTCAGGTTAATCTTGGCGAGTGCAGGGAGTTCCAGTGTCCTTTTGCCCGAGGCGACACTCATACACCTGTCCAATATACGTCAGAACCCGGCAGGCGGTTCCAATGCCCCATGTTTCAAAGCTCCTCGGACAGTCTCATTCTGACCCGGTGCAACTCCGCCCATTCCTGCAGGCTCAACGTCGCCGGTCTCCTGGCGCCATCCAAGCAGGCCGCCTCAAGCAGACGGTCCACCTCGGGGCCCGATTCGCCAAACCCATGGGCCAAGGAGTTACGGAGTTGTTTTCGCGGTGCGGAGAAACCTGCCCGCACCAGGGTGAAAAAGCGCTCTATCTCTTGCCGGGGGACCAAGGTGTTGGGACGAACGTCCAGCCGCACCACCGCCGAGGTAACCTTGGGAGGAGGGTTGAAGGCGGACGCCGGCACCGAACAGACCAAGCGGGCCTCCGCGTAGAGTTGCACGGCAACCGACAGCAGCTTCATCCTGCCTGGCACAGCGACCATATCTTGGGCGACTTCCTGTTGGACAGTAAGTACCATCAAGGCAGGCTTGTGGTCGGCCTCCAGGAACCTCCGCACGATGGGGTTGGCAGCGTAGTAGGGAAGGTTGGCCACTACTTTGTAAGCAATGCCCTGGGCTACCAGCGAGTCCAACGGCACCGACCTGGCGTCGGCTTGAACGGTAGTCAGCGAAGGGGGGTTACCCAGCCGGGGACCCAGGGAGGCAGCCAAGCCGTCATCCACCTCGACGGCCACCACTCGCCCCGCTGCATCCAACAGCCGCCGGGTAAGCGTCCCGGAGCCTGGCCCTACCTCCACCACCAAGTCGTCCGGGGTCAGGTCTGCGGAGGAAACAATTCGTCCCAGCACCCTGCCGCTGGTCAGGAAGTGCTGGCCCAACGCCTTCCGGGAACGGCCCCTTGCCTGAACCATTTGTGACAAAGGGGCCTTTCAGCCAACGCGGGCTACCCGCCGGCAGACGGACAGCATCTCAGCAAGATTGGGAGGATGGGTCGCAGTGGGAAACAAGATAGAGACCGCGCACCTCTCTTTGACAATGCCCAGCAGACTTGTCCAGCATCGGGACTCCAGCCAGGCGCTCCCACGGCACCCGCAGGGTCCTGTTTACCGTTGCTTCCTTCCGGACCTGGCGGGGTTCACAGGTCTACGCCGCGTGGGACCCGGCTTTCAATATCTCAATAGGAGGACAGTGGCCTGATAGACACGCCTGGGAGAGGAGTTCAACCCCGCTGTAGCGGATTGCGAGTTCAGGGCACCGCTAGCTCCCCGTCTAGCACGGCCTCAATACAAATGGTAGGTGAGAGGGGCGGCAGTGTCAAACGGTGCTCCCCTACTTACGCCCCGCTTGAAGTCCCAATTCTCGTTGTTAGCTACTGGGAGCGGTGTTAGAATGGCTGCACTTCTGGAGGCACCTATGCCGATTCGCAAGGCTGTAATTCCAGCAGCCGGTCTGGGCACCCGATTCCTCCCGGTAACCAAGGCCCTGCCAAAAGAACTCCTCCCGATTCTGGACAAACCCATGCTCCAATATGTGGTGGAAGAGGCGGCCGAGGCAGGCATTGCCGAGATAATCTTGGTTGTTTCTCCCGGAAAGGAGTCCATAGCCGGTTACTTCCAGCCCAATCCCGGCTTGGAACAGCGCCTCAGGCAGTCCGGAGCTTTGGAACTGGCAGACAGAGTCAACGAAGCATCTAATCTGGCCCAAGTCTCCTACGTAATCCAGGAAGAGCCGCTGGGACTGGGCCACGCCGTCCTAATGGCACGGGAGGCGGTGGGAGAGGAACCTTTCGTGGTCATTCTTCCCGACGACATCATAGTGAACACTCCCGGGGCCCTGTCGCAGATGACAGCAGTCCATTCCCGGCTGGGCGGCGGCGTGGTGGCAGTGGAAGAAGTCCCTTGGGAGTTGGTCCAAAGCTATGGAGTAGTGGATGCCGATAGGATTGACGAGAAGACCGGACGAATCCGGGGAGTGGTGGAAAAACCTCCCAGGGAGCAGGCCCCTTCCAACTTGGCAATTGTGGGGCGGTATATCCTGCCCCATGAGATATTCGGCTGCCTTGATGAGACGGAGCCGGGGGCCTTGGGTGAAATACAGTTGACCGATGGCCTGCTGCGATTGTTGCAGACCCACGAATTGCACTCGTTCCGGTTCGAGGGCCAGCGCTACGACGGCGGACGGCCCTTGGGGCTGCTCCGGGCCGCCTTGGAATTCGGGTTGGAAAGAGAGGACACCAGAGAGGACGTGGAAGCTATGGTTACAGGGTTGGCCACCTACATCTCCCGGAATTCAGTCACGCCACAGGTGTAAAAGTGCAGATTCTGATTGCCATCCACATCGCTTCCGCCGTTGTATTCCTGGGCAACCTGATCACCGCGGCTTTCTGGAAGACACGGTCCGATCGCTCTGGCAGCCCGGAAGTGCAGGCCCACACCTCCCGGCTCCTCCTGCACGCCGACCTGGCCTTCACCGGACCGGGCATAGCCGGCCTGTTGGTGACCGGCATCTGGATGGTCGGGCTGACGGGATGGCGGCGGTTTGAAGAGCCTTGGTTAGCCGCGTCATTCATTATGTTGGTCGTCACTGCAATAATCTGGCTGGCGGCTCTGCTGCCTCTGCAGCTTCGAATGGCCCGGATGTCCCAACTGAGGTCCGGCGGGGCAACCGACGAAGCCGGATATCGCAAGGCAAGTAAGATGTGGGCCGGACTGGGCGGCATAGCCACCCTGCTGCCCACGGTGACCCTTTTCTTGATGGTGTTCAAGCCCGGAGCCTGACGGTCAGCCAGTGCTGGAGACTAGTGCACTCACGACCAAGTGAGCCGGCCGGCACAGCGCTATCGAACCAGCGGAGATTGGAGACATGACAAGCCAACGGGATTCTCTAGTGGAACTGGCCGGGTCGGTGCAGACCCGCCTCATGGAACTGCTGGACGGAATGGACTATTGCTTGGACTGGAGGGCCGATTCCGAGTCATGGTCGGTCAGGCAGGTAATCTACCATCTCTTGGACACGCCCCCAGGGGGAATTCAGGGCATCGTGAAGGGGCTGGTGGACGGGACTCTGACCGAGTACGAACTCTGGGCGGACCGCGACAACATTACGCCGCAGCGGATGGAGCACGACTTGGAGCAGTTGCGGAGCGACATCAACGGGCTGTTCGCCGACCTGAACGAAACACTTGCGGGCGCTTCAGACCAAGACCTGTTGGAAAAAGCAGTGACGGTGCACATCAAAAGCCGTAACGAAGACGCTACCCGGAACGGCAAGGAGCTGCTGGAGCGGCAGTTCACCGGGCACTGGGAAGACCATCTGAACCAGTTGCAGGAAGTCCGGGAGGCCTTGGGTTTCTAGCCCCGAAAGTCCCGCTCTCTCACGGGCGGACAGGGCACATGCCGGATGTGGGAAGCTAGTTTTCGGAGCCTATCTTCAAGACACTGAGAAAGGCTTCCTGTGGGATCTCCACGTTTCCAACCATTTTGAGGCGCTTTTTGCCCTCTTTTTGCTTTTCCAAGAGCTTTCTCTTCCGGGTGATGTCCCCACCGTAGCACTTGGCCAGTACGTCTTTCCGCATTGCCCTTACGGTCTCCCTGGCGATTACCCGGCTCCCAATTGCGGCTTGGATGGGGACATCGAACAACTGCCGTGGAATCGTTGTCCGCAGGCTTGTAACCACGGCCCGTCCTTGGTTTTCGGCCTGCTCCCGGTGGGCGATCATCGACAGCGCCTCCACCGGCTGGTGATTGACCAGAATATCTACCCTTACCAAGGGTTCCGCCTTGTACCCGCTAACCGTGTAGTCCAAGGAGGCATATCCCTGCGTCCGGGACTTCAACTGGTCGTAGAACCCGGCCAGCATCTCCACCATGGGAAGGCGGTATTCCATCAGCACCCGGGAGCCATCGCCGGAACCCTGGTTCCCATCCGCTCCCAGCCCTTGGATGTATTCCATTCTCTTGAACTCCGACCGGCTGCGGTGCATCAATTCCATGACTACGCCAACAAATCGTTCGGGAGTGACAATAGTCACGTCCAGAATGGGTTCCTGGATTTCCTTGACTTGGTGGGGCGGCGGCAGGTCCGTGGGGTTTTCCACGATTATGGTCTCTCCGGTGGCCAGCACTACCTGATAGGCCACGCCGGGAGCAGTGACGATCAGGTCCAAGTCGTATTCCCGTTCCAACCGCTCCTGCACAATTTCAAGGTGCATCAGCCCCAGGAAACCACACCGGAAACCGAAGCCCAAGGCTGAGCTGTTTTCAGGTTCGATGGTCAGGGACGCATCGTTGAGTTGGAGCTTCTCCAAGGCCGACCGTAGCTTGGTGTAGTCCTCTCCGTCAGAGGGGTAAAGGCCGGCAAACACCATGGATTTCAATGGCACGTAGCCTGGCAAGGGTACGGTGGCCGGCAGGATGCTGTCGGTGAAGGTGTCGCCCACGGCGCATTCCCTGAGGTCTTTGAAGCCGGTGGCCACGTAGCCGACTTGGCCGGCATGGAGGGCAGGCACCGGGGTGGGGAAGGGGCTGAAAACTCCCACTTCCATTATCTCCGCTACTCGTCCGGAGGACATCACTTGGACCTTTTGGTTCTTGGTAACCATGCCGTCGGCAACCCGAACATGGCCGATGATGCCTTTGTAGGAGTTATAGACGGAATCGAAGACCAAGGCTCTCAGGGATTCCTGGCCTTGACCCTTTGGGGCGGGAATCCTGTCTACCACGGCGTTCAGCAACTCTGGCACTCCGGAACCAGCCTTGGCCGAGGCGAAGAGGACCTCGTCCTCACCAAATCCGAATACCTGCTGCATCTCGGCGGCAACCCTCTGAGGCTCCGCCTGGGGCAGGTCTACCTTGTTGACCACCGGGATCAGTTCCAAGTCGTACTGAAGGGCCAGCAGGGCGTTGGCTATAGTCTGGGCCTCTATGCCCTGGGTGGCATCGACCACCAAGAGCGCTCCCTCACAAGCTGCCATAGCCCGTGACACTTCATAGCTGAAATCAACGTGGCCCGGCGTATCAATGAGGTTGAGCTGATAGGAACGTCCGTCCGCGGCCTGGTGGTACATGGTGACCGCTTTGCCCTTGATGGTGATGCCCCGCTCCCGCTCCAGTTCCATCTGGTCCATAAACTGGGCCTTCATGTCCTGGGTACGAACGGTGCCGGTGAATTCAAGAAAGCGGTCGGCCAGGGTGGACTTGCCGTGGTCGATGTGGGCAATAATGCAGAAGTTGCGAATCAGTTCGGGGTTCATCTAGTCCAATGGTAACATGGCCCCACTAGGGCCACAATAACATGTACCTAGCCCTGTTGCCCATTTCCGAGTGGAATAACGTGAAGAATTCCGGCAGGCAAGACGACCGGGAATCACGAATCTGGGGAACAACTCCTGTCACGCAGCCATCCCTTTATCTCATAGCAGGCTGACCCGGGTGGGCGATGGCGCCAACCACCTGCCGGCGCCGCTCCCCGGGGCTCATCCGGCATCCTATAGAGCTGTTGCTACGGAATCTACCCCGTGGGGAGAATCAGTAAGAACCGTAGCCAGGGGCCCGGATACAGGAGGCCCAGTGGCCAGGCTGCACTTCCCGCAACTCCGGAGTGACTTGGCTGCACTCCTCAGTGGCAATGGGACAGCGAGGATGGAAGACGCAGCCGGACGGGGGGTTCAGGGGGCTGGGCACCTCTCCGGTGAGCACTACCCGTTCCCGCTGGGCGTCAATTACCGGGTCGGGAATCGGCACAGCCGAAAGAAGCGCCTTGGTGTAAGGGTGCACCGGGTCTACGTAAATTTCGTTGCGGTCGGCCAGTTCCACCATGTGGCCCAAATACATCACGCCAACCCGGTTGCTGATGTGCCGCACTACTGAAAGGTCGTGGGCTATGAACAGGAAGGTCAGGGAGAACTGCTCCTGCAGCTCTTCCAGCAGGTTGATGATCTGGGCTTGAATTGAAACGTCCAGCGCCGAAACCGGCTCATCGGCCACTATGAACTTGGGACTGACCGAAAGGGCCCGGGCTACACCGATGCGCTGCCTCTGCCCGCCGCTGAACTCGTGGGGAAAGCGGTCGGCCATATAGGGGTTCAGGCCCACGTTAATCAGCAACTCCGAGACCCGGTCACGGAACTCACCTGCGCTATTCACCAAGCCGTGCACCCGCAGCGGTTCGCCAATAATTGCGCCGGCAGTCATCCTGGGGTTCAGGGAGCTGTAGGGGTCTTGGAATATGACCTGCATTTCCCGTCGCATATTACGAAGCTGCCGGGTGTTTAATGAGGTGAGGTCTTGGCCCTCGAACCGTATTTCTCCTGAAGTGGGCTTGTAGAGTTGCAGAATGCAGCGGCCAGTGGTGGTCTTGCCGCAACCGCTCTCCCCGACCAAGCCCAGGGTCTCACCGCGGTTAACAGAAAAATCAACACCGTCCACCGCCTTGATGTAGGAAATGTTGCGGCTCCACGGCATTCCCCCTCCCACCGGGAAATGCATCTTCAAATCTTTGACGTCCAAGATTGCTTCACCGCTGGCCCCGGTGTATTCCCCAAGGGTCTGGGTATCGGGCGTGGTAGTCATGATGGTGCGTTCTCCAAGGAATATTAGTGGGTGGTCCCGGCCGTGACCTGAAAGCCGGGGCGGTCTATGGGCCCTCTGTGATGGCTGATACCACATCACCCAGTTCGTCGGCCCTCCAGCAAGCCGACAAATGCCCTTCTCCCACCGACATCAGCGGAGGGATATCTGTAGCGCACTTGTCCACGGCAAACTGGCACCTGGCGCGGAAGGCGCAACCTTCTGGAACATTAATGAGGTCGGGGGGCTGCCCTTCGATAGGGTCAAGCTTGGCACGGCGGGGGAGGTCAAGCCTG
Organism: Dehalococcoidia bacterium; assembly: GCA_034420695.1. Taxonomy (GTDB): domain Bacteria; phylum Chloroflexota; class Dehalococcoidia; order Lucifugimonadales; family UBA3495; genus Io17-Chloro-G2. Next base: position 160,638 of record DAOULB010000040.1, on the reverse strand, counting down.
GGGACCGAGTTCAACAGTCCAACAGTGTAAGGGTGGCGGGGGTTAGAGTATATCTCCACTGCAGAGCCCCGCTCTATAATCTTTCCGGCGTACATGATATTGACCCGGTCAGCGTACCTGGCTACGACTCCCAAGTTATGGGTGATAACAATCAGGGCGACGCCGAACTCGGTTGTCAGGGATTTCATCAGCTCCAGGATCTGGGCTTGAATGGTCACGTCCAGCGCGGTGGTCGGCTCGTCGGCGATGATCAACCTGGGATCGCAGCTTAGGGCCATTGCGATCATCACCCTCTGGCGCATCCCTCCGCTGAACTGGTGGGGATATTGCTTGATGCGTTTTTCCGGGTCCGGAATACCCACCCGGGACAGCAGGTTTACGCCTTCGCGCTTGGATTCTTCCGCCCCCATGCCCTTGTGGAGTTGCAGGGTCTCCGTCAACTGCCTTTCCACGGTAAGCACAGGGTTCAGGGAAGTCATTGGCTCTTGGAACACCATGGTCATGCGCCCGCCACGTATCCGGCGCATATCGTCCATGTCTATCTTCAGGATATCCTCACCATCGAACAGTACCTCTCCATCAATGGTCTTTCCCGGGGGGTCGGGAATAAGGCGCATCAACGACAAAGCGCTTACACTCTTGCCGCATCCGCTCTCACCAACCAGGCCGAGGGTTTCTCCTTCCTCCAGATCGTAGGAGATGCCGTCTACGGCCTTCACCACCCCGCCCATTGTAAAGAAATGGGTCTTGAGGCCATTAACTTGGAGCAGCGTCGCCACTGGTCCTCCTATATACCGGGCCTTTCAAGCCCGGCTGTCAACGTCTAGAATTGGTGCGGCCCATCCGTTTGCGCCGGGGCGTGGGAACCATTAACCCGAGGAGCCGGGCCCGGGAAGCCCAAGCTGCAGGATCAATTGGCCATGGTGGGGAAGGGGAGACTCGAACTCCCACGCCTTGCAGCACATGATCCTAAGTCATGCTCGTCTACCAGTTCCGACACTTCCCCTGATTTCCGGACCGCCTGATCCTTCACCTTGGGAACGTTTCAGGCCCACTTGCCGCTTCGGAAGGCTGCCGGAGCGCCCTTGACCCCTCCGGCTGATAAGTTGGCATATTATATGTTTCTCCTATCTGGATGTCCACTACAAGAAGCTGATACGGGAAGGGGAATTGTATCCACCCATATCCAAACGCCGGGGATACTCCGGCTCCGGCGTCCGGCCTTGCAAGGGGAGCAAGTTTTGACTATCATCGCCGTGAATCGCAGGCAAGGCGCCCTCTTGTAGTTCTCCCCGCCCGCCAAGCCTGGAACTCTTCAACGCCGCCGCGCGGCAATACTTTGAGACGGGAGCATAATATGCCACTCCGATTGACTATGGGTTTTGGAGACAACCCCAGGGTGGAGCCCCTCAGGGACGGTACGGTTAAGCCGGATAGCATCGAGCTTGAATTCGTTCCGTCCCGCAATCTTTTCTACCACAACCTTGCCATTGACGATCTGGACTGTTCGGAAATGTCCATCTCGGAAACCCTGTTGGGCCGGGAGCGAACCGACGGCTCAAAGTGGGACTGGACGGCGGTGCCAGTTTACATGAGCCGGGCCCACGGCTGGACCAACATGCTGGTCAACACCTCTTCCGGGATTGAAAGCCTGGCAGACCTCAAGGGCAAGCGGGTCGCCACCCCGGACTACGATATGACCTTCGCTCTGTGGATGCGCTGCCTGCTCAAGGACCTCTATGACATGGAGGCCAGTGACGTCAACTGGTACAACATCCGTCCCCGGGGCGAGAGTCATGGCATGGCATTGGACTTGGACCAGAGCCCGCCCCCGGGAGTCAACCTCAACTGGTACCCGGAAGGGTTCGACGCCTTCGGCGCATTGGTGCGGGGCGAAATCGATGCTGCGTGCATTCCTTACCCGCCGGGCGGAGAAGGCAACCCCAACGTCAAGCGGTTGCTGCCCGACGACGGCAAGGAAGTAATCACCCAACACTACCAGAAGATGGGCGTACTGCAGACCAACCACCACGTGATAGTTCAGAACAGGATTGTTAAGGAACACCCGTGGGTGCCCATGGAACTGTACAACGCCTTCAACAAGTCGAAGCAGGTAGCCTACCAGCGGGCCCGCCGCCAGATGGAAGCATACCTCTACTTCGGAGGCAGCGACTTCCAGGACCAGGCTTCCATTTTCGGACAGGACCCGTACCCGTGCGGGCTGAAGGCGATGCGCCCGATGGTAGAGCGGCTGATCCAGGGTTCCTTGGAGCAAGGCCTGATCAGGAAGCCCACCACGCCTGAGGACATCTACCACCCCACCACTATCGATACCTAAAAGACCGCGAGACCTAAAATGGGTTTCCGCACCGGGGCATAGACTCAGGGAATTCCTGGTTGTGTAGCGCAGCCGATGGGAAAGCCTCAGCGACCCAAACAGGCAAGGCCTCAGGGCATAAACCCTGGGGCCTTCAGGTTGTGTGCGAGTTGGTGACCCGCCTCGGGGGCGAACCGAGAACCTACGGATTAAGAGTCCGTTGCTCTGCCAGTTGAGCTAGCGGGCCACGCACTATACTGGTTGGAGAACAACGCGGCGATACGCTCTCTATTCTCCGACAGTTTTCAATTGGGAGTATATCAATTAGGTTAACACGAACGGTCAAATAACAGAATATTCTCATGGAAGGCTGGCCTGCTCCAATAAATGGCAGGCCAGCCTTCCCGGTGCCCTTTTCGATGTGTCGAGAAGCTCTAAGCAGTCCCGAAACAGGGCAATGGGTTGGTCCCGTGAAGTCCCGCTTCGGCCGGACGAATCCTCCGGTTGATTGGGGTAAACACAGGTGAACGTTCCCCAGTTGCAATTTATGGCCAAGTTAGCCCAACAACCGCCCTTTTTCTGGTGCGACGCCGCATTGAAGGCGGGGTTGATTTGCCTGCTGCTCTTCGGCGCTTTCTCCGGACTGCAACAGTTCGAGGGCAAGGCCTTCTTGTGGCGCCTGACCACCTATCCAGTGGCTGCTTTTGTGGTACCCGTTGTCTGGGCACTACGGGGCGGAAAGGAAGCCTATCCCTACGCGGCTGATGTCTTGTTTACTCTGCCCTTGATAGTCGACGCCGCCGGCAATGCATCGGACCTATACGACACTATCTGGTGGTGGGACGACGCTAATCACTTGGTGAACTGGGCAATGCTATCCGGGGCTGTCGGGGCGTTGGCTTGGCGGGGCCGCATAAGACCCAGGGAGACGGTGGCGCTGGTTGTAGGGTTCGGCGCGGTGACTGCCATACTTTGGGAGCTTTCGGAGTACGCCGCCTTCATCAGGAATTCGCCGGAACTCGCTACGGCCTACACTGACACCCTGGGTGATTTGGCGCTTGGGCTAACCGGTTCGGTCCTGGCTGCGCTGGTCACTATTCAAGCACAGCGCGTTTGGAGTCCGTACCGTCAATAGCTGCACTGCCAATAGCTGCTTCGATACTTCCCCGGACCAGCGTGTTTCAGTTTGGACCGACAACCAGCGGATACCGAGGGCACGGCAGCAGGGACACTGCAGCTACTGGGAGACCCCACCCAAGACGCTCCCGAACCCGCTTCCCCGTAACGTTAATGGTGGTGACTCCGGGGAGATTCCCGCTTTTTGCCTCATTGTCGCGGCGCCGGGCCGTGCACCCGGTATTTCCTGCCTTCTGTTCGCTCTGCCAGGGGGAGTACCTCCACCACCACCCTGGAGAGACCAACCACTTCACCGTCGCTGTCGAAGCTGTAGTCATCCCCGATGGCCCCGCTCCAAGTGATGTCGTACAAGCAATCCCGGAAGCCGTCGGCGTCCTGGTCATCGTTGGTCTGTTTGAGACACTCGGCAGTAATGTAAACGTCATCGTAGGCGGAGCCCAGATGCCACGGCAGGGTGACGTAGTCGTACCGCTCCCGGAAATTGGACAGCACCTCCTGGGCCTTCCGGTTGGCAGGGTCCAGGTCGGCGGTAATCGCCTTCATTCCGGTGGCAGCCTCGCCGGCTATTTCCAAAGCAGTTGTGCCCACCGAGACAGTTTCGGCATAGATTGGTCCTTGGTAGCCAGCTTCCCGGGCCTGTTTGATGATGGCGCCGGCGGCGAATTCAGACTGGGGCGCCAGATGAAGTGCATCCGGGCTCTCTTCGAAGAGCTTCCCCAGTTGAGTCCGGAAGTCCGTAACATCCGAGGCGTAGCGCTCCTCGCCCACGATCCTGCCGCCCAGTTTCTCGAACTGGGCAACCGTGGTGCGCCGGATGCCGTCGGCGTAGTCAGTAGCCTCAGTGATAGTGGCCAGAGTACGCGCCCCGTCGGCCCACAGCAGGTTCCCCGTGTCTATTCCAACCTGAATATCGCTAATCTGGGTGCGGAAGATGTAGTCTCCGGCCTTGGCGATGTCCGGGTTGCTTGCCAAGCCGGAAAACAGAATCACGCCGTCGGCCTCGGCCAACGGTGCAACGCCCAGCATTGCGCCGCTGCATGAGGTGCCCAGGACGATTTTTATTCCATCCACGTCGGTCAGCTTCCTATAGGCGGTGATGGCATCCTTGGCGCTGCACTTGGAGTCCTCCACAACGAACTCCAGCTTGCGACCGTTGACCCCTCCCGCGGCATTGATTTCGTCAGCCGCCATTTGTTTGGATTGGACGGCCACCGTGCCGTAGGTCTCGCCAGGGCCGGTTAGCGACTCCATCACGCCGACCCTGAATGGCTCATGCCCTTCACCGTTGGCGGAGCCGCCACAACCTCCGGCGACGATAGAAATCAGGAGAGTCGCCAATATAAGCCCCCCGGCTTGAATCCTTGTAGTGTTCATGTTATTTGATGCGCCTCTCCTTGATACCAGCTAGGCGGTTGCCCTCTCCCATTTAAGGTCTCGATTTGGGTGGCTCCGTTCAGACCGCGTCCCCGCCTGCACTGCTGCTCAGCGTCCGTAGTCCAATCGTTCTATCAACAATCGTGGCAGACCGGCCTTGCGCATCTTGGCCTGGGTCTGGCCCACGTCGTAGTTTACCCGGCGGCGTTCGATGGCGTTAGAGGCGCTGTCGTACAGGGCATAGCTTGATCGCGGGTCCAAGTCCCTGGGTTGGCCGACCCCTCCAGGATTGATGATCCACCTGGCTCCGGTCAAGGATATGGTACGTCCGCAATCAAAACTCAGGAAATTTGGGGCACCGTCAACTTCACGACAAAGGAAGGGGATATGAGAGTGACCCACCAAGCAACCGGTAGTCTCCAGCAGGGCGAAGGTGGCCAAGGCCGCCTGCTCACGCAGGAGGTACTCGTTTACCGGGTCTCGCAAGCTGCCGTGCACCAAGGTGAACCCGGAGGCTTGGACAGTGAGAGGCAGCCCTTGCAGGAAGCGCACATGCCCGGGCGACAGACGATCCTTGGTCCAGCGGGCAGAAGCCTGGGCATCGGGATTGAAGTCGTCAATGGAGCGCAGCCCCACCGCGGCCAGGTCGTGATTCCCGGCGACCATCCTGGCTTGGTGTTCCCGGAGCAAATCGAGGCAAGCTCCGGGGTCCGGGCCATACCCCACGGTGTCACCCAGGCACCAGACTTCGTCAAAGCCACCCATGCTGCGAGCGTCGGCAAAAACCGCGTTGAGGGCTTCTATGTTGGCGTGGACGTCTGCGAGTATCAGGCTGCGCATAGGCACCCGGCTATATCCAAGTCAATCGAGCCGATTTGATTATACCGAAACCCTCAGCAGGTAAATGGCCGGAACACCGCTATCAGTGGCATCAATACACCCTTTCGCTCAATATTGGGCGGGTGTATACTCAGGCTCAAGTCAGCCTGGCGCGAGTTACTGCATAAGCATTTCCGCTTATAGGGTAACAGCACTCAAAGGCAGGTAGCAGGATATGGCAGAGGCCGTTCAACACCCTGGAGGAATAGCAACCCCTGGGCTTTCCACCGAACCGGGCCGGGCCAGAAACTCGGTGATGGCCACTACCGTGATTGGCGCACACGGCTTGGAGCACATGTACGCCCATAGCTTCAATGTCATCTTGCCGGTCATATATGACGCTCTGGGGTTGGTCCCGATACAGGGGGCCTTGCTGCTGGTGGTCAGGAGGCTTTCCGGCGGGCTTACCAGCATGGGCAGCGGATTCTTTGTTGATATGTTCCACCACCGGGTCGCGGCCATCCTGACTTTCAGCATGCTGCTGCTGGGCTTCGGCTATCTCCTGGTTTCGGTTTCCCAAATCTATGGAGTCATCCTGGCCGCCTTGGCCTTGGCTTCAGCGGGTAGCGCCCTGTGGCACCCGCCTGCACTGGGCCTGCTGGCCAGGCGCTTTCCTGAAAGGCGCGGGTTTTTTATTTCCCTGCACCGGTCCATGGGTAACATCGGTGACTGGCTGGGACCCCTGCTGGTTGGAATTCTGCTGAGCTACGTGGGCTGGAGGCTAATACTGGGCGGCGGCACTCCAGTGCTGATCGTGCTGGCGATAGTTATCTTCATCATTCTCAGAGGGTCCGGGGGCCCGCGTCCGGAAGGGGTTCCTGTACGCAGCAACTTCACGCGGCAGGTGCAGTCCCTTAAGGAAGTACTCAGAGGCGGCGGGATGTGGGCAATATTCGCAGTTTCCGCCCTGCGCGGCATGGGCGACGTTGCGGTGTTGTTTGTCCTTCCCCTTTACCTGTCCCGAAGTGTGGAAGACGGCGGCTTGGACAAGTCGGCCTTCTGGGTAGGAGTCCACGTAGCCTTGCTGGCGGCGCCGGGGGTGTTCAGCGGCCCCCTGTTCGGGGCCCTTTCCGACAGAATCGGCCGCCGTTCAATAATCGCTTTCATCATGGCCGTCTCGGTTATTTTGCCGGTATCCATCGCTCTGGGCGGCTCCGGCTTCTGGATGACCTTGTCGGTGGCCCTGTTCGGCCTGTTCCACTTCTCGGTCAACTCCCTGACCCAGGCAGCAGCCATCGACGTGGCCGAGGGCAGGGGCTTGGAAGCAACGTTTATCGGGCTGATGTGGGGCAGCAACTCAGCCTTCGGCGTTATAGCCCTGGTAGTCGCCGGAGTACTGGTGGGCGGCGGCGGATTCGAAGGACTGGACTTGGGTTTCGACGGGTTCGGCTGGCGTTCCGGGTTCTACTTCGGATCAGCCATGTTCTTCCTAGGCTGGGTGGCCTCCTTGCTTATCCCGGCTGCTGCGGCCGGCAGGAGATACCCGGCGGCAGCTTAGCCGACGCCATCGGTCCGGCTCAACTGAAGTCGCTCAAGACTTCCCGGTAGTCCTCGGGAGTATTCAGGTCCCAGAGGACTTCCGGGGTACCCAAGTCCACCTTGTGGGTCTCCTTTTCGTGGCGCAAGGTAACAGCCTTCAGCCCCAGAGTAGCCTCCTCGACCTGCGCCAGTTCTTCGAGCAAGCTGGCAGAAACCACCAAGGGGTGCCCTCCCTTGTTTTGGAACGCCGGTCCCGTGATGAGTCCTCCGGCCCGGCGGTGACTCTCAAGGAGCCTGCGAATGGTTTCGGCGCTCCGGGGCTGGTCTACATTGAGAATCAATATACAACCTGGGCTCCATTTCCTTACGGTCGCCACTCCCACCTTTAACGAGGTAGTCTTGCCCGACAGATAGTCGGGATTGAAGGCGCAGGTCACCCGGGCGTCCCCTTCCAGGTGGGGTTTCAGTTCCTCCCCGCGGTGACCGACGACCACCACCACCTTGTCGACTCCGCCTTCCAGCAGGGACTCCACTTGGCGGCGCAATAAAATAGAGCCCTGCCAGGGCAGCAGGGCTTTCAATTGTCCCATCCGGCGCGATTCGCCGGCGGCCAGCAAGATGGCTACGGTGGGAGATGGGTTTTTGTTGGAGGGACGGTCCGGCGGCAAATGGGCCCTCTAGACCTCCACGGTCCTTTCCACGATGTTGGCGGCCCGCTGGATGAACCACTCGTCCATCCCCATGGCCCCGCCCTTGCCACCGCGGCGGACCATGATTATCTCGGACATGATGCTGACAGCCAGTTCTTCCGGCGTGAGGGCTCCTATGTCCAGACCAATGGGAGCGTGGACTTGCCGGAGCCGGTCCACCGGCACACCCTGTTCGATCAGGCGCCGGTAAATCATCATGGTCTTCCGGCGGCTGCCCAGCAAGCCGATATAGCGGGCCTTGGTAGTGAGCGCCGACTCCAAGGCAAGATCGTCGAACCGGTGTCCCCGGGTAGCCACAACGATGAAGCTGTTGACGTTGACGCTGAGCTGGTCTGCCCAAGCATCGTAAGGCGTTGTGATGGTCTGCTCGGCGTAGGGAAATCTCTCCCGGCCGGAGAATTCGGGGCGGTCGTCCACCAAATACACCCTGTACCCCAGGGAATGGGCCAAGTCTGCGGTGGCTTTGCCGACGTGCCCTCCTCCCACCATGACCAAGGTGGGAGGAGTGGTGAATCCTTCCACGAAGACTTCGGCTCCGGTGTCGGTGGTGAAGGACTCGGTATTGCCAACCTCGGCCACCCGGCCGGCGGCTTCACTGGCCTGCTGGTCCAACTCCGGTGCGCCGAGAGTCCCTACCACCGAGCCGTCCAGCCGCAACAGGAGCTTGGCGCCCAGTCCTTCCTGGCCGGGTCCTACATTCACCACGGTTGCCAGACCAACGGCGTCACCGCCTTCATAGGCCTCTACCAGTTCGCTTCCGATGGCGGAAAAGTCTTGCGGCTCCCAGAGGGGTTCCAAGAAGAAGTACATTGTCCCGCCACATACCAAGCCGTCCCGGGCGGCAATGTCCTCGTTCAGGTAGTAGTTCTTGAACTCGGGTCCCCCGTGACGCCGAAGTATTTCCTTGGCGGCAAACCAGATGTCCCCTTCCACACAGCCGCCGCCCAAGGTGCCCACTCCGGAACCGTCCTGGCGCACCAATAGCATGGCCCCGGCTTTTTGGGGGGTAGAACCCTTGGTGCGGACAACTGTCGCCAGTACACAGGGCTCGCCCTCTTTGGACAGTTTCACCGCCTCTTGAATCACTTCTTTCATAGGCTGAATTTCTTCCTAATACAACCGGCTCTGTAGTCCTGGGAGCCTGGGTTCGTTATCTCTAGGTTACCAAAAAGGGACACTGTGGGAAAGGGCAACGGAGCGTCCAGGCGGGGTTATCCGGCTAGGCCTCGGATTTCCAAGGTCCCTTCCCACCATCCAGGGTGGGACAAGGTTTGGCCTGAAAGCCACCGGACAACCAAGCAATGGGTCAAGTAAGACCCCAATTCAGCAGCGTACCTTTATTGTATCTACAGCTACGATTCAGGTACAATAAGGGCCCGTTATGGTAACCATTGCACTCACTACATCCGGCCCCAAGGCAAGTCACCGTCCCCGCCGATACGTTGAAATCATGGAGGCCCTGGGTGCCGAAATCCGGCTGATGTGGCCGGAGGAACACGGGCAATTGTCTCCTGACCGGCTGATGGAAGGCGTATCCGGCCTGATGCTCCGGGGTGGCGAGGATGTGGACCCCTTATTGTACGGCCAGGAACCGGACCCCGAGGCTGGGCTGGAAGTCTGCCGGCCCTTGGACGACTTAGACTTGGGGGTTCTGGAATATGCCTTGGACAACGACATGCCGGTGCTGGCCATCTGCCGCGGAATGCAGTTGCTGAACGTGGCCTTTGGGGGACAGCTGCTCCAAGACCTTCCGGGACACCGCCCCGGCGATGGAGACGAGGCAGACAAGGCCAAGAGCCACGAGATATACCTTTCCCCCGGTTCAAAGGCGGCGGCGGTAATCGGAATGTCCGGCTTTTTCCGGGTCAACAGCTATCACCACCAAGGGCTCCGCGAAGCGCAGCGTTCCCCGCGACTGATGGCTACGGCCTTCACTGTTGAAGACGGCTTGGTGGAAGGATTGGAAAGCCCGGAACATTCTTGGGTGATTGGGCTACAGTGCCATCCGGAGCGGCAGCAAGAGGTGCCCCGAATATTTTCAAACCTGTTTGCCGCCTTTTACGAAAGGTCGGAAGAGTACCAGTCGAAACTAGCCACCAAACACCTGACTGAAAGAGCCTGATGATGCAGGCTTGGCGCGTCGTTTATTGTAATCGATCGCATTCCGGCGGCGGCAGGCCCTGCCAGACCCAAGCAGTAAATAGCTCCCTAGTTCTTTTGGGCCCGCCGGTTTCCGGAGGGCGTCAAGGGGCCGCCAGGCCCTGATGGTGTGGAAGATAGGGATGTGGAGATGAGGAGCACAACATGGTAACGACTACTCCGGAACCCCCTGCCGAACAGAACCGGCCCGTACGCATCGAAGATGAGATGCGTTCCTCCTACCTCACTTATGCGATGAGCGTGATCGTCTCCCGGGCGCTGCCAGACGTGCGGGACGGCTTGAAGCCGGTGCAGCGCCGGATACTCTACGCCATGCAGGAGATGGGACTCCGGGCCAACACCACCTACCGGAAGACCGCGCGGATAGTTGGAGAGGTGCTGGGCAAGTACCACCCCCACGGCGAGGCTTCGGTTTACGACACATTGGTGCGGATGGCACAACCCTTCTCCATGCGCCACACCCTGGTTACCGGCCAAGGGAACTTTGGCAGCGTGGACGGCGACCCTCCAGCGGCGATGCGGTACACCGAGGCCCGTCTGGCTCCAATAGCCGAGGAGCTGCTGGCAGACCTTGACCTGAACACCGTTGACTTTCTGCTCAATTTCGATGACTCCATGCAGGAGCCGACGGTGCTGCCCGCACGGCTGCCCAACATGCTCCTCAACGGGGCTACAGGCATTGCCGTGGGCATGGCCACCAACATCCCACCCCATAACCTCTCCGAAATCTGCGACGCCATATGCTACTTGGTGGACCACCCGGAGTGCACGACCGAGAGGTTGATGCAGTTTGTGCTGGGGCCGGACTTTCCCACCGCCGGCCTCATCCGGGGCAAACAGGGAATCGTGGACACCTACACCACCGGCCGCGGCCGGATAGTTATGGAAGGGGCCACCGAGATCGAGGAACTGCGAGGCGGCAGGGAGCAAATAATCATCACCGAGCTGCCCTTCCAGGTCAACAAGGCCAACTTGGTAGAGAAGATGGCCCAACTGGTGCGGGAGAAGCGCATCGAAGGCATTTCCGACATACGAGACGAGTCGGACCGGCATGGCATGAGAATCGTAGTGGAGCTGCGCCGGGATGCCCAAGGCAACATTGTTCTGAACAACCTGTTCCGCTACACCTCCCTGCGCACGACATTCAACAGCATCATGCTGGCGCTGGTGGACGGCCAACCCCAAGTCCTGTCCCTGAAGCAGTCCCTGTCGCTGTTCATCGCCCACCGGCAGGAGGTCATCCGCCGCCGTTCCGAATTCCTGCTGAACCGCGCCAGGGACCGGGACCATGTGGTGCAGGGCCTTCTCCTGGCACTGGACAGGATGGACGAGGTAGTGGCAATCATACGGGGGTCGGCGGACGTCGAGACCGCCCGGACCAGCCTGATGGAACAACTTGACCTGTCCCAAGTGCAAGCCCAAGCCATCCTAGACATGCAACTGAGGCGCTTGGCCGCCCTGGAAAGGGAGCGTCTGGAAAAGGAACACGAAGACTTGGTCAAGACCATCGCCGAGTTGGAGGCCCTTCTGGCCAGCCCGGAGAAGGTCCTGGCGGAGATTAAGACCGAAACACGAAAGCTCAAAAAGGACTACGGTGAAACCCGCAGGACCGTCATCGAGGAGGCCGAGGTCGAAGGAATCACCGACGAGCAGTTCATCGCCAATGAGGACGTAGTAATCACCATCAGCCAGCGGGGATACATCAAGAGGGTCCCAATAGCAACCTACCGGACCCAGCACCGGGGCGGCAAGGGTGTGAGGGGGATGACTACCCGGGACGACGACGCCCTGATGGACTTGGTAGTGGTGGACACCCACGAGACCCTGTTCTTCTTCACCAACCGAGGCCGCGTCTACCCCCTCCGGGCATTCCAGATAGCTGCCGACACTTCCCGCACAACCCGTGGGACACCATTGGTGAACCTGCTGCCCCTGAGCCGGGGCGAGCAGGTCCAAGCCATGCTCCCCATCAAGAATCCCCAGGACGACTACATCCTGATGCTGGCTACACGGATGGGAGAGGTCAAGGCTCTGAGGACCGGCGAGCTTTCCAACATCCGCCCCGGGGGCCTCATAGTGATGAACTTGGACCAGGGGGACGAACTGGTCAGCGTGGGGCAGGCCCATCCGGAACAGGACGTGGTCATGGTCACGGAGCGGGGCCAGGCCATCAAGTTCCCGGTTTCCGGCGTAACACCCCGGACCCGGGCCGCAGGCGGAGTACGCGGGATAAAGCTCACAGGAGATGACAAAGTTGTGTCCATGGGGGTGGTGACCCCCAACAGCCACCTGTTGATCGTCAGCCAGAGGGGATTCGGCAAGTCGACTCCCCTAACCAACTATCCCAGGCATACCAGGGGCGGCCAGGGGGTGATTACTCTCAAAGTAAGCGAAAAGACCGGTCCGGTCGCGGCCGCCCGGGTTGTGGAGGACGCTCCGGGGCAGGAAATATTCATTATTTCCGCGCAGGCGCAGATGGTGCGTATAACCTTGGACGACGTCCGGGTTTCAGGCCGGAACACCCAAGGCGTAATCGTTTGGCGGGACCGGGAGGCTGATGACTATGTAGCCTCGATCGCCTGTTTCCAGGAGAGCGGCTCCCCGCAGGAGGACGGTGCGTCAAACGGGGCCAGCGCCTCGGTAAACGGCCACAGGGCCCGGAACGGCGCCAACGGTGTTAATGGAGCTAGTGAGGCTACCGATGGGAAGTAACCGAGACTTCCTGTCTCAGAACCGCGGGGAATAAAAGGACAAACCGAATGGAGTGCTGCCGGCGGGTGAACCTAGAGCTGGTGCCCCCGTCAAGAGGGTAACCCGGGCTGCGGGAACTCTCCTCTCTTGCTCAGGCGGTTGACGGGTCGTACCACCTGCTCTGGTAGAACATCAACGGCTCCTGGGATTCCAAGCGGCGAATTTCATTCACCTCTCCCAGGCATATCGTGTGGTCGCCGTAAACGTGAGTGCCGATCACTTTACAGCCTAAGAAGAGGGTCGAATTGTCCAGCACCGGCACGCCCTCTTGCCCTTCTGAATAGCTGTACTCAATGCCGCCTTGACGGTCTTCCGGGCGCTTGGCGAAATAGGCGCCCAAGTCTTGCTGAGGCCTGCCAAGGATGTTTACGCCGAACTGCCCTTTCCCAGTCAAGTATCCGTGGGTGTTTGTGCCGTGGGCGACGCATACCAAGACCACCGGAGGCTCCAGGCACACCGAGGTGAAGGAATTTGCTGTCATGGCATGAGGTTCGCCTTTGTCATCCAGCGTAGTTATGACCGTAACGCCGGTGGCGAACTCACCCATGGCTCCCCTGAATTCATCCTTACTAACCGCCAAGACATTTACCCCCGGGCCAAGTACCCCCTTGGAATTCAATCATTATAACGGCATATTATTCCATTTGCTACGGAACTAGAAAGCGCTCCCGAAACTAGGGATACGGTCGAAAGCAGGATGAGATGTCTTCAGGCCTGCAGTCCGCGGCCAGGACCGGGTCCAGTTTAGCCACTACGCCTTGAGGTATGCACCCTGAGACCCGGTCAGGATGGGTCAACTGGGCCAGAATTTCCAGCCCTTGTACCACCCTGGGGCCGGGCCTGCTGAAGTACACATGGTCGATCAGGTAGACCTGTCCGTTCAACACTGCGGGCAGGTTACTCCAGCCTTCCTGGGCGGCCAACCAAGGGACCTCCCGCAGACTGCGTTCCAAGTCCGACGAGCAGAGGTCCACGAAGAGTATCTCAGGCTGACTATCCAGCACCTGGCTCCACGTTATTCGCTGGGCTGGGCAGCCTGGGCTGAAGGCTCCCAATTCACCCCCGGCCAAGCGCAAAAGGTCCGGAATCCAGTGGCCCCCCACTACCAGAGGGTTCACTCCTTCCAAGGACAACACCCTGGGTTTAGCAGAGACAGTGGCCAGCGCTGAGCTCACAGTCTCTATCCGGGACTCTAGCGCTTTTACCAGTTTCCGGGCCTCAGATTCGGCGCAGCAGGCTACTCCCACTTGTTTAACGGTTTCAAGGATATCGGCCACGGTGCGGGGTTGAAGCACCACCACCCTGGGCTGGCCCGGCATGGCTTCTACGGCTTCTATCACTTGGACGGAGTTCACCTCGCAGAAGTAGCACAGGTCCTGGGTGAGGACTACGTCGGGTTTGTTTTCCGCTAGCCAGTCGCGGTCCAGCTCGTACAACTCCTCCCCGGCCTCCAACAGGCGGCGCATCTCAGCCTCTACCTCTTCACTGGAAAGGGCCGCTGCATCTATTTTGCTGCGGCACACAATGCGCTTCTCCAAGGCCTCATCCGGAAAATCGCACAGGTCACTGACACCGATTATCCGGTCCCCCAAGCCCAGGGCGAACAGGATTTCGGTGCCGCTAGGAAGAAGGGAGCAAATTTTCATGGGAAAGCCTGACTACGTAGCCGACAGTGGGGTGAACATGACAGAGGCCAGAACCCGACGAAAAAGGGAAGGGACTGTCCGGCAGTACAGGAGGTTATGAGGCCATCTCCCAAGTAAGAAATAACGTAAAGAACTGGACGTATTGTATTATAGATTACCGGCGGGCATCGAAGGTCGTTGCCCGGGCAATGCCAAGGGCAAGGCAGCAGCAACGGCATGAATACTCCAAGCAGCGGGAGCACTGAAGGCCAGGACTCCGGCGGGCAATGGGGAAGCCTGGACCTCCTCAGGCTGAACGCCTTCGGGTTCGGCGTCAATGGAGTTGGGCTGGCAATGGACGTGATGGTCCTTCCAGCCCTCACTCTGATACTGGTGTCGGACCAGCTGAAGAACACGTATCTCGGCCTCATGGGTTTCAGTGGCCTGGTGCTGGCCGCGGTGGTGCAGCTCTCCATCGGGCCGGTCAGCGACAGGGCCAACTCGCGCCTTGGCAAGAGAGTTCCCTTCATCATCTGGAGCGCAGCCCTTCTCTGCCTGGGCCTGGTGGCGGTGGGACTGGCTCCTAACTTCATGGTGCTCTTCGCCGCCTGGCTCTTTGTCCAAGGCAGCATCAACGTTGGGTACGGCCCATATCAAGCACTGATTCAAGACCTTATCCCTGCCGCGCGGGTGGCTTGGGCTTCCTCCTATAAGATTCTCACCGACTCGGCGGGGGCGTTGGTCTTGATCTTTATAGCCGGAGAGCTAATCGGCCAGGCCACCGGACAGGAGCTAGGTCTATGGCTCTGGTTGGCCTTGGGCACCCTGGGCGCATCCCTGATTATCACGGGAAGCATTACCTCGCTCACGGTGCTTTCGCGAGAGAATCATGAAGAAGACGATGACGATGACGGGGCCACCGGCTACCACGAACCGCCGCACCAACTGCACCCGCAACTGGCTCGGTTCGTGATTTCCCGTCTTATGCTGGTGGTGGCTATATCATCCTTCCAGACCTACGGGCTGTTTTTCCTGAAGGACGTAGTCGAACTGGAACATCCAGCGCAGACGATGGGAAGGATGATAGTCGTCATTGGGGGGGCTCTTGCCGTCAGCGTGTACTTGGCCGGCTGGGTATCGAGCCGGGTAGGCCGGAAGCCGGTGGCCTTGGTGGGTGCCATAGGCGCTGCAGTATCGACGATATTGATGCTTGCCACGGGCAACGTGTGGCAGGTGCTCACCGTGGCCAGCCTTATAGGGTTCTCTGCTGGCGCTCTCTTGAGCGCCGACTGGGCCCTGGCCAACGAACTGGGCACGTCGGGGCGGGAGGCCCTTCACATGGGAATCATCAATTTGGCCAACATCGGCGGGGCAGCCTTGGCCAAGCTGTTCGGGCCGGGGATCGACGCCATTAACCGCTTGGAGCCTACCGTGCATCTCTTGGGGCTGTCTTACAGCTTCACCGGCTATTCGGCCCTGCTATTGAGCTGCGGCGTATTATTCCTGGGGGGCGCCCTGTTGCTGTTGCCCCTCAAACCTGAAATACGAGAAAGGCGGTCTTCCCAGAAATCTACCGGGGGAACCGCCTGAACCCGAAAGAGTGAAGCCGCCGGTCAGCCGGCGGCTTCGTTCACTTTGGACAGGAAGGCCCCGGCACCCCGGGCCACCCAAGCGTTCCAGGACGTCATCACGAACCTGACCCCCTTGGCCAGATATTCCGAGATGTTCTCATCATTGACCAGGGTCCCGGCTACCCGTCCCGATGCGACGATGCGGGCAATGGAGTCGTCGATGGCCCTTTGCACCTCCGGGTGCCCGGGGTTACCGAGGTGTCCCATGGTCTGGGCCAAGTCCGAGGGAGCCACGAAAAAGACGTCGATATTATCCACCTGAAGGACCTCATCCAGGTTCTCCAGGGCTTCAACCTCCTCCAACAGCACGACCACCATGGTCTGGTCGTTGGCTTGGTGAAAGTAGTCAGGGACGCCGAAGGACTGGCGCCCCCCAAACATTCCCCGGTAGCCATCGGGGGCGTACTTGGAGGACTGGGCCGCCTTCTCCGCCTCATCCCTGCTGTTGACGTGGGGCACGACAATGCCCATTGAACCGCGGTCCAAGGTGCGGGTTATCAACCACGGCTCGTTGGCGTTGACCCGGGTGATTGGGGTCACTCCCCAGAGGTCACACGCCCGGGTCATGTCTCCTAACTGGTCCCAAGTCACGGAGCCATGCTCGGTCTCCAGCCAGGCGGCGTCGAAGCCCATGGGCCCAAGGAAGTCTATGATGTCGCTGCTGGACAAACCCGAGATGGTGGTGACCACTCCGCCAGCCTCGAGTTTTTCTTTGGCTCTATTGGCCCTTATCGATGCCAAGGCCCTCTCCTTGTTGGCCGGGCGAATCCGTCGTTTTTAGCCGTTCTTAGTTGGGGAGCCAGGCCACCGCCCGCACTTCGCCGAATTCCCGTTTGATTTTGTCCCAGGAACTGCCACCGTCGCTGCTGGTGTAAACCTCGCCGTACAGGGTGTTGGCGACGATGGTGTTGGGGTCCGACGGATGGAAGGCAAAGTCCCAAATGGAGGAGTTGGGTTCCACGGGAAGAGCCATAGTCTGCCAAGACTGCCCGCCGTCGCTGGACCTCTGTATGCCCCCGGTGCTGCCGTAAGCGCCGCTGCCGTTGGCAGCCAACACCACGCTGGGATCGTCGGGCTTGACCGCAACCCACCGGCAATAGCCCAGCGGGAAGTCCTGGGTCTTTACCAAGGAACGCCAGCTCTCACCTACGTCATTGCTGGCGAAGACCTCCCGAGGGGTGCTGACCAGCACGCTGCCGGGGCCAACGGCGATGCCGTGGATGTCGGGGTCTTCGACACCCTCCTCCACCTTGCTCCAGGAGTCACCGCCGTCCAGGCTGCGATAGACGCCGTCGATCTCCACGCCGGCCCAGACGTTCTTGGGGTTGGAAGGGTCGATGACCAAGGCAGTGATCCGGGGGCTGCCGATGGCGCACTCCATAGCCATTTCGACCGGGAGCTTCTCCCAGTTCTTGCCACCATCCTTGGTGCGGAATACGTAGGGCGGGCGGGTGCCCACGAAAATGGTCTCCGGATCGTCGGGGTCGATGGCGATGCTCCACACGTGCAGATTGTTCATTGGGGAATCAATATGTTCCCAGCTCACGCCCTTGTCGTTGCTGACGAACAGGCCGTTCTGGGCCCCGGCGTAGATGACGCTGGATTTGGTGGGGTGGGGAGTCAACGCCCGGACTTGAGACTCGGTCTGCAGTGGTTCCCTGACCATTGCCCAATTTTCCCCGCCGTCGGGGCTCTGCCAGATGCCCTGGCCCACGGTTCCCACGCAGATGCTGATATTCGACGCCATGCTGATTTCCTCCTTGGATAGATAGCTTCAGTATCTTGAAAGCACCAAATAGACTTGCCCCATCATAAACGCGGGAAGGGGGTTTTGCCAGAGGCGGCCGCGGCGGACAAATGACAGGGGCGCATATAGCGCCCCCATCGGCTTTCCAAGTGTGGCCCCATTGGGGGGCCGGTTAGCTGGACTAGCTGCCGTTCTCACTCCAGACCGTGTCCAGGACGTTGCCTGGGGACATGGGCAAACGTGTCATCCGGACACCCAGGGCGTTGTGAATTGCGTTGGCGATGGCGGCCATGGGCGGCACAATCGAGACCTCGCCGACGCCCCGCACTCCATAGGGGTGGGTCGGGTTGGCGACCTCCACTATCGTGGTGTCGATCATGGGGAGGTCCAGGCTGGTGGGCATCCTGTAGTCCAGGAAGCTGGAATTCACCATCTCGCTCTGGTCGTTGAAGAAGTACTCTTCGTTCAGGGCCCAGCCTATCCCCTGCACCGCTCCCCCTTGCATCTGGCCTTCTACGTAGCTGGGGTGGACGGCCTTGCCGGCGTCCTGGAAGGTGGTGTACCGAAGGATATCCACCTTTCCGGTCTCCTTATCCACCTCGACGTCCACCAAGTGGACAGCGAATGCGCCGCCGGCTCCCCGGGGGTCGACGTTGGCCCGGCCCACGATTGGCCCGCCGGTGCCGTTCAGGCGGGCGGCCAACTGCTTGAATGTGATGCGCAGCTCAGGGTCGGACTTGTGGGAGATAACCCCGTCTTCGTATTGAACGTCGTCCGGGGAAACGTCCCAGATAGTGGCGGCCCTTTGGACCATCTGGCGCTTGATGTCGAGGGCGGCTTCGTAGCAGGCCCAGCCGGTCTTGAAGGCCACGCCGCTGCCACCGGTGACGGAGGTGAATCCCACCGAATCGGTGTCCCCCACTTGAGGCTTCACGTCTTCGGCGGCTATTCCCAACACTTCGGCCAGTTGCATTGCCACAGCGGCCCGGCTGCCTCCGATGTCGGGAGAACCCTCGACTAGGCTGACCGTGCCATCGGAAATAACGCTGGCGGTGGCGGAGGAGGGCCCGGTACCGTTGAACCAGAACCCACTGGCCACGCCGCGGCCGACCAGCTTGCCCTCGTGGCCCTCAGACAGAGGCGCCGAGTAGTGCTCGTGATCCTTGGCAGCCTGCACCGTCTCCAAGTAGCCGATGCGGGGGAACACCGGGCCGGTAATGCGGCGGGTGCCCTCCTTGGCGCCGTTGAGCAAGCGGAACTCCAAGGGGTCCATGCCCAGCTTCTCCGCCACTTCGTCGACCACCGTCTCAGCGGCGAAGGCGGCGGCAGGAGCGCCGGGGGCCCGGTAGGCAGCGGTCTTGGGCTTGTTCAGCACCACGTCATAGCCTTCCACCCGGCCGTTCTCGATATCGTAAGGCCCCAACATGCACTGGACGCCAGGGTTGACCGGAGAACCTGGGTAGGCACCGGCTTCATAGATGAGGGTGGCGTCGGCAGCGGTAATCTTCCCGGCCTTGTTAGCGCCCAGCTTGAAGCGCATGTAGGTGCCGGAAGTGGGACCGGTGCCCTCGAAGACTTCGGAGCGGCTCATGGTGACCTTGACGGGCTGTCCCGTCTTCTTGGAGAGCATCAGGGCCACGGGTTCCAAGTACACCAGGGTCTTGCCGCCGAACCCGCCGCCGATTTCCATGGGGACCACTTTGATGCTGGAGTTGGGGATTCCCATGATGTTGGCTGTCTGGTCCCGCACGTTGAAGTGACCTTGGCTGCTGCACCAGATAGTGGCCTTGCCATCGGGACTCCAAGAGGCGGTGGCGGAATGGGGCTCGATGTAGCCTTGGTGAACGGTAGCGGTGTGGTACTCCCGCTCCACCACCACGTCGGCTTCTTTGAACCCTTTTTCAAGGTCGCCGACTTCGAAGACGAACTTGTTGGCAACGTTGGTGCTGGCTTCCCGGTCGTCGTCGGAGCGCAGCCCGCCGGCCCGCACCATGGGGCTGTTGGAGTTGGCCAGCCTCTCGTGGAGCACGGGGGCACCTTCCTTCATGGCGTCCAGAACGTCCACCACCGAGGGAAGCACTTCGTAATCCACGTCGATGAGGGCCAAGGCCTGCTCGGCGATGCTGGAGTTCTCTGCGGCAACGCCGGCCACGGCATGACCCTTGTAGAGGACCTTATCGGCGGCCAGGCAGTTGTTGCTGAGGAACTTGGGATTGCTCATTGCGCCCTCGCCCAAATCGGCCAAGCGGCCATTGATTTCGGGGAAGTCCGCCGAGGTGACCACCGCCTTGACTCCCGGGAGGGCCAAAGCCTTGCTGGCGTCGATGGACTTGATACGGGCGTGGGCGTGGGGGCTGCGGAGGACCTTGGCGTAAAGAAGGCCGGGGAGATGGATATCGGCCCCGTACTGGGCCTTGCCGGTAACCTTGTCGGTGCCGTCGTGACGGATGGGGCGGCTGCCGACTACGTTGTACTCCTCGGTTGCCAGGACAACGTTAGAAGCCATTGGCTTGAACCTCCTTCCATAGTGCGCGAGCGGGTTTGGGGAAAGGTCTGCTGGCGCTGAACGGATTTTACCACGGCTAAAGGGGATGTGCTCCAGGGACTGGCCGGGGAGACGGGGGAAGTGGCGAGAGAAATCGTGGGACGGGTACATCCTGAAGGGCGGCCATTACTCGGGGAAGAAAGCGGTGGAGGTCATGCTGCTGGCTCTGAATGCCACCGGCTTGCGATTTTGTCAGCGGTTTGTCTCGATTTTTGTGAGATTTGTCGAGATTTGTCAAGGTTTGTCGTAGCTGGCAGCTTTGGAATTTCGGATTTTTGCGACAAAATCGGACATTTCAACTTGAAGGGCCAACCCGGGAGCAGTGCGGGGAAGGGTTTAGATTCATTGCACATACTATGGTAACGGGTCGCGAGGCGGTAAGGAAAGGGGAAACTGTCAGTAAGGGAAGCGAATGCAGGGGTAGCGTTCGAATGGTCAATTCCAATCGGAAACGGCCTGGCTGAACGTGACGTTGAAAGGGGCCAACGGCAAACCTATAATCGGGGCCGAAGAACAGCCTTGATGGGCTCCACGTTCAATCTATCGGGCGGCAGAGCCACCCCTTTCCACATTCTTGTTATGAGGTAGAACATGCCAACCGCCAGCGTCTCAGGGGCCGAGCTTTACTATGAAGAACTGGGGAGCGGATTCCCGGTCATATTGTCGGCGGGCGGACTGCAGGGCAAGTCGGACAGCTATTCGGAAGTGGCTGGAACCCTGGCCGAGTCGTACCGGGTAATAGTGTACGACCGGCGCTTCGGCGGCAAGTCCAACAGCCCCTTGGTGGTGCAGACTTGGGACCAAGTGTGCCAGGACGTTTTCGAATTGATGGACGCCCTTTCGATAGACCAGGCCTTCCTGGGAGGAGGGTCTTCGGGGCGGCGATCTCCTTTGGCTGCGCCTCCCGGAGGCCGGAGAGGGTAAAGGCCATCTTCCCTTCCAACATCGCCGGTGGCACCATCTGCGACGCCTACTTGGCCGGCAAGCTGTTCAAGAGCTTGGACATGGCGATGAACGAGGGCATCAAGCCGGTGATTGACGCCTTCGACCTGAACAGCCGGTTCTCTCCCTTCACCCCGGAAAGGGCACAGTACGAACACGAGTACAGGGAGCGCTTGGAGGCGATGCGGCCCGAGGACTTTGCCCAAGTCATGCGGGACACCATCTACGCCCTGTTCGACGGGCCCTACGTCAGCCTCGGCATGACTGCGGAAGCCCTAGGCAATATCAGGACGCCGTCCATGATCATGCCGGGCTCCAACGACATTCACCCCCGGCCCTTGGCGGAGCGGGTACACCGGTTGGTACCCAACAGCCAGTGGGGCGAGGTGCCTCCCCACGGAGACGCGCCGCAGCAGTATACGGAGAGGGTGCTGGAGTTCCTGGGTCAGTTCTAGCCAGAACGCAACGCCGAGAGCCGGGAACGGTGAGCCCAGTCGGGCAGGAAACATGCTTAGAGAGGAAACTATGACAGCTAAGGCCAACATTGGCATCCTGGTGCCAGGCAGCTACAAAGGGGCAACGCCCAGCATGGAGGACTTCGCCAGTTTCTTCAAGGCTGCGGAAGACCTGGGGTTCGAGTCGCTGTGGATGACCGACCGGATTTTCCACCGCATCAGCATCCTGGACCCGTTTACCCTGCTGGCCTGCGCTGCTACTGCCACGTCGAGAATCCGCTTGGGGACGGCGGTGATTCTATTCGCCCTGCGGCACCCGGCGCTGATGGCCAGGACCACGGCCACGTTGGACGCCCTGTCCGGCGGGCGGCTCACCCTGGGAATATCATTGGGAGGCCGGGACGAGGAGTTCGAGTCGCTGGGGGTGTCCTTGAGCAGCCGGGTCAGCAGGTTCACCGAGGGATTGGAGTTGATGCGCCGGTTGTGGGCCGAGGATGAGGTGACGTTTCACGGACGGCACTTTGACTTGGAAAACGCCAGCTTGATGCCGAAACCGCCGCGGAACAATTCAGTGCCCATCATTTTGGGCGGGCGTTCGGAGGCGGTGTTGCGGAGAAGCGCCGAGCTGGGCGACGGCTGGGTGGCAGGGAGCACCGGCGACGCCGAGTCTTTCGCCCAAGCATGGCAGGCGGTCCTAAACCGCGCCGGAGAGGTGGGTAAGGACCCGGATACCATGGAATCGGGAAAGTTGGTCTACATCTGCGTGGGCGACGACGAAGAGCGGTGCAAGGCGGAACTGCGGGCATCACTGCACGCCTATTACGGGCCGGGATACGACGTTGAAGAGCATTGCGCCTGGGGGCCGGCGGAAAGGTGCGCCGCCAAGATCAGGCCGTTCATCGACGCCGGAGCCCAAACGGTTATGCTGGGGCCCTGCGACACCAACGTGGAACAGATTCAGCGTATTGCCGAAGAGGTGACACCTCTGTTGTCCTAACGCCCGGGATGTGCAGGACGCTACGTGCCAGTTCCCGTTTGCGGTGCGGCTGCGGCCAGGGTTTCCGGAATCCAGTCCCGGAGCAGGTCTTCCAATTGGTCGCGGCACTCTTCCAGCCGGTGTTCCGCTCCGTCGTAGAGCACCAGGGTCTTGGGCTCGCCGGCCATCTGGTGGATTTGCATGGCGCAGGAGTAGGGCAACCGGGTATCGGCTTTGCCGTGGACCAGCAATATGGGCCGGGGCGCTATCCGCCCCGCCCCGCTTGCGCCGTAGGTCTGGGGTGAAAGGGACACCACCCCGGAAATGCGGGGATAGGCAGCAGCCGCGGCAATCACCACCGCCCCGCCGAAGGAGTGACCGACAACCACCACCGAGCCGCAGCCGAGACCCTTGAGCCCAGCAACGCCGACCATCAGGTCCAACGCGCACTCATCCAAGAAGTTCGGCAGCCGGTAGTCCAGCCGGAGAGAGGTGATTTCCCGGCCCGTAAATTCTTCAGCCAGCCGCTGGTAGGTGCCTGGGCCCGGCCCGCCGAAACCTCCCCTGGCCCCGCAGACCCAGACCATGCCCTTGTCAGCGTCAGGAGCCCGGTGCAGGATGCCTTGGATGTCGCCGCGGCTGGTGCGAAAGAGGATGCCTTCACCAGGACCTCCGTCGGCCGGGGGCCCGGACAATATTTCCTTCACCGCCATGTTCATAGGGGCGGGGGGCTGGTCCTTACTGGGTGATGGGCTGGAGGTCAACGGTTTCTCCTGTCTTCGTCCGTGGCTGGGTTTAGTATCCGGCGCTTGCCAGGTTTGTTACTCGGCGGACGCGCCATCCGCCTCTTCACCCTGGCTGGGCGCAAGGTTCTGGCGCTCACGGCGCTGCCTGAGCCGTTCCAATCGTTCGTGGTTCACAAAACCATCTTCGGACGATTCATCGGCGCCGACCTGCCTGCCTAACAGGAACTGCAGGCGGTTTCTTTGAGAGTTGTTCTTGACTTGGAAGGGACGCGGCGATGCGGAGCGTACTAGGTCCAAGTCAGCAATCAACTGTTCGACGAGGTTAATAGCTCTTTCGATATTATCCGCTTGTTCCATGTTGGAGTAAAAATTCACATGAAAGGATTCCGCAAAACGGACATTGGCGTCGAAATGCGGGCGTTCAAATTCGTCACTTAGCTGGGTGGCGATTTGCTTGATCAGCAGGTGGTCGTCGTGATGCCATCCACGCTGCGCGGCTATCGATTTGAGGGCGTGGGCGGTTGCCCCCCAGAGCTTTTCGGACGCTTGAAGGCGGTCATCGTCTTCCAGTTCTTTCCTGGCTTGGGCAATGAACCTGCGGCTTATGGCCATGTGGTCGTGGGGGGTCTGGTATCCGGCGTCCGGCAGTTCCAAAGTCATGGCTTGCTTCCCCCGGCCTAGCCCAGGAAAGCCTGCATGGCGGCGACGGTGTCTTGCGGGTTGTCCTCGAACACCATGTGGCCAGCCTTGGGGACCTCGACGAGGCGCCCTTGCGGCAGTTCGTCTATCATGCGGGAGGCAGTCTGAGGGGCCAGGACGTCGGTCTCAGTCCCTCTGATAACCAGAGTGGGGCAGGAAATCTTGGGCAGCTCCGGCCACAAGTCCATCTGAGGGGCGGTGTCTCCCCGCCGCCTGGATTCCCTGATTTCGGGATCGTACTGCCAGCATATCTTCCCGCCGGGCAATAGCCGGGTGGCGTATTGCAGCCGCCGGCGGAGGACGGGTTCACTGGCGAAGCGGTTCTGCTTGCTCATGTATTCGTACAAGGACTCAAAGGAGTCGAACTCGTCAGGCGCCTCCACCAGTTCCCGGGTGATGCGCTGGCTGCCCCGGGGGTCCATTTCAGGTCCTACGTCGACGACCACCAGCTTTTCCAGCTTGGAGGCGTGGCGGCTGGCGTACACGAGGCTATTGCGACCGCCCATGGAGTGGCCGACCAGCACGAAGCGGTCCAAGCCCAAGGCGTCGCAGAAGCCTTCCAAGTCCGCAACAAAGGCTTCGGTGGTGTAGTTGCCATCGGGAGCCGAATCGGTCTCGCCGCGGCCCCGCTGGTCGAGGGCCAGCACGTGGTAGTCCCGGCAGAACGCTGCGGAGATGTCGTCCCAAGAGTGGCGGTGGCCCCGGAGGCCGTGGAGCAGCACCATGGTCGTTGCGGTTGGGTTGCCCCAGTCGAGGTAGTTGATCTTTATCCCGTTTGCGCTGACGGTCTTGTCCTGGGGTTTTACTTCGGTTGTCATTGACACTCCTCCGGCATATTTCAGGATTGGGAAGGAATTCATCACACCCCAAACCGCTTCCTCCACTGGAGAGGGAGATGGCCGTGTTCAGGGCACTACCAGGTTCACCAGCCGACCGGGCACGTAAACCGTTTTGAGGACCTCTTTTCCTTGGGTGTAACCCTGCACCCGTGGACTGGCCAAGGCTTGGCTCTGGGCGGTGGCCTCGTCTATGTCCGCGGGGACATCCAAGCGGTCCCTCACCTTACCGTTGACCTGGACAACCAGCGTGATGGTCTCTTCGGCCGCAAGGCCTTCATCCCAAGTTGGAAAGCTCTGCTGGTGGATGCTGTAGGGAAGGCCCTTTCGCTCCCAGAGTTCTTCGGTGAAGTGGGGGGCCATAGGCGCCAACAGCAGCAGGAAGGTCTCGATACACTGCCGCCAAGTGGAAGGATGCACGCTGGCGTCGGCCCAAACCCGGTTCAAGTGATTGGAAAACTCCATGAGCGATGCGATGGCGGTGTTGAACTTGAACTGGTCCATGTCGTTGTGACACTTTCGGATGGTTTGGTGAAGCAGCCGCTGGCTCTGGCGCTCCGTCTCAGGGTCGAAGGTCTCTCCCTCCAAGCTATCGGCGTCCCGCTCCACCATGTCCCACACCCGGTTGAGCCAGCGGGCAGTGCCGTTGATTCCTACGTCGCTCCAAGGCCCTCCTTGGTCCCAAGGGCCAATGAACATCAGGAAGCACCGCACGGCATCGGCGCCCAACTGGCCCACAACTTCGTCGGGATTGACCACGTTGCCCCTGCTCTTGCTCATTTTTTCGTGGTCCGAGCCCAGGATGACACCCTGGTTGTAGAGCCGCAGGAAGGGTTCCTCAAAATCGAGGATTCCCATGTCGTGCAACGCCTTGATGAAGAACCTGGAATACAGCAGGTGCATCACGGCATGCTCTGCGCCGCCGGTGTATTGGTCCACGGGCATCCATGCCTTAGTCTGGCCGGACTCAAAGGGCCCACCCTCATAGTTTGGGTCCAAGTAGCGCAGCATATACCAGGAAGAGTCAAAGAAGGTGTCCATTGTGTCGGTTTCGCGGCGGGCCGGGCCCTTGCACTGGGGACATTCCGTGTTGACGAATCCGGGGTTGGACGCCAAGGGGGACTCGCCGGTGGGTTTGAACTCGGCGTCGGAAGGCAGCAATACGGGCAGGTCTTCCTCCGGCACGGGCACTCCGCCGCACTGGTCGCAATACACGAAGGGGATGGGCGTGCCCCAGTAGCGCTGGCGGGAGATTATCCAGTCGCGCAGCCGGTAGGATACGGCCCGCTTGCCCCAACCGTTCTTTTCGATATCGTCGGCAATGGCCTCTTTGCCTTCTTCGTCGGTCATTCCTTCGTACTTGCCTGAGTTGGTCATGAAGCCGTCTTCCACGTAGGCTTCGGCCAGGTCGCTGCCGTCCCAGGTTATCGGGGCAATGACGATTCGCACCGGGAGGCCGTATTTCTTGGCGAAGACGAAGTCCCGGGAGTCGTGGGCCGGTACGCCCATGACCGCGCCGGTACCGTAGCTGGTCAGCACGTAGTCGCCGATGTATATGGGGACCTGCTCCCCGTTGAGCCGGTTGACGGCATAGTTGCCCAGGAAAACGCCGGTCTTCTCAGTTTCGGTAGAGAGACGCTCAATCTCGGAGGTCCGGCGGGCCTTTTCGATGTACTCTTCGACGGCCTGGCGCTGTTCGCCGGAAGTCAATTGCTCGACCAGTGGGTGCTCCGGGGCCAGGACGATAAAGGTCACGCCGAAGATGGTGTCTATCCTGGTGGTGAAAGTGCGGATCTCCTTTTCTTCAAGGCCACAGTGGCTGATATCGAACCCTATTTCCACACCTTCGCTGCGCCCGATCCAGTTGGTCTGCATGGTCAGTATTTTTTCGGGCCAGTCCTCCAGGCCGGAGAAATCCAACAAGCGGTCGGCGTAGCTGGTGGTGCGGAAGAACCACTGCTCCAAGTCCCGGCGGGTGATGAGCGCGCCGCACCTTTCGCAGCCGCCATTCACCACCTGCTCGTGGGCGAGCACGGTCTGGCAGGAGGGGCACCATACCACGGGGGCCTTGCCCCGGTAGGCCAGCCCCTCGCGATAGAACTTGAGGAACAGCCACTGGTTCCAGCGATAATATTCGGGCAGGCAGCAGACGATTTCCCGGTCCCAGTCGTACACGGCGCCGATGGAGCGCAACTGGCGGCGCATGTTTTCGATGTTGTCCATGGTCCAGTTGTAAGGGTGAATTCCCCGGCTGATGGCGGCATTTTCCGCCGGGAGGCCAAAGGCGTCGAAACCGATGGGGTGCAGCACGTTGTAGCCTTGCATCCGCCGGAACCGGGCGTGGCAGTCCGAGGGAGCCATGGCATACCAGTGGCCGATGTGCAGGTCCCCGGAGGGATAGGGGTACATGGTCATTTCATACCACTTGGGACGGGGGTCGTCGTCATCCACGCTGTAGATGCCGTCCCTTTCCCACCGCTCCTGCCACTTCCTGTCGATGGCTGCAGGGTCATAGCGGAGTTCCACCTGTCGGGGGCTGCTGGTCATTTCGAGTCTCCCACATCCGGCTTGGGCCGGTCATTGAAACTGGAGTCCATATTAGCATACCGGGCGTACAGTCCCTGCTTCGGGAAAGGCCAAGTCTCAGCGTCGTGCACGGGCAGTTCAGTTGACACTCCCGCGGCGGCTCAATACAATCCGTCTGCTTCCCTGATTATGCTCCTGCGGCCGATTCCCGGCCTTGGCACCCGGGGCGTCCGCCGGCCGGATTCCCCAATATGCTCCCCCGCGACTTCCCCTCGAACGGAGCCTCAATTTGGCCCTAGTCCTACCCAACAGGCGACGGGACCCTGTCCTGCGCCAACCGCGGCTCCGGGAACTGCTTCCGACCGTTGAAACCACCCCGCCGGTACGGGAACCCAGCCGTCGTTCCAACGCCACTTACATCCTGGTGTTCGGTTTTGCATCCCTGATCCTGGCCGGCGGGCTGCTGCTGGCGCTTCCGTTCTCCAGCAATGCAGGGGAATTCACCTCCCTGGATATTTCCTTCTTCACCGCGGTCTCGGCCACAACCGTCACCGGCCACACGGCGGTTCCCACAAGCACCTATTGGAGCATCTTCGGGCAGGCGGTCATATTCGTCCTGATGCTGGTCGGCGGCCTTGGGTTCATGGTGCTAAGCACTTTCCTCCTGCTGCTCATGGGACAGAGGTCAACCCTGCCCGAACGGATGGTCAGCAGCGGCCTGATGCAGGACACGGTGGGAGTGGCACACCTGCAGGGGCTGAGGGGAATCGGCCGCCGGGTGGTGCTCATGGTATTCGGCCTGTACCTCTTGGGCGCGCTGATAATACTGTTCCACATTCGGGGTCTGGACGGGGCTGAACTTGGCCGTTCCATCTGGTACTCGGTCTTCCTGTCGGTCTCTTCCTTCAACAACGCCGGGCTTAACATTCTTCCCGAGCTGCCCGTTGGCTCCAGCCTTACCCGGTTCGCCTCCAACCCGTCGCTGCTCATAGTCACCGCAGCACTGATGGCCGTGGGGGGACTGGGCTGGACGGTGATTGTGGACGTATACCGGAACCGCCGTTTCCGCAGGTTCAGCCTGGACACCAAGCTGGTGGTCACGACCAGCCTCTCCCTCTGGGTACTGGGCGCCTTGGTGCTGGTGGCGGCCGAGTCCACCAATTCCGACACCATGGGTGGAATGGGGTGGGCCGACAAGGGCGTTGGCGCCGTGTTTCAGTCGGTCAGCGGCAGGACGGCCGGTTTTGCCATTATGGACTTCGGTCAAGTGCAGGACGTGACCAAGACCGCTTTCCTGACGCTGATGTTCATCGGGGGAGCTTCCGGGTCGGTGGCCGGCGGCATTAAAGTGGTGACTTTCGCCGTGATAGTGGCGGCGGTGGTGTCTTCGCTAAGACAGAGGGCCAGGGCCGAAGCCTTCGGGCGGGAAATACCCCAGCCCCAGGTCAACCGCGCCCTGACCGTGGTTGTCCTGGGAATGGCCTTCCTGGCGGTAGCCACGGCCATCCTGACCATCACCGATCCGGAGATTCCCTTTCTCCACTTGGTGTTCGACGTTGTATCCGCGCTGGGGACCACCGGAGCCTCCACCGGAATCGTTCCGGATTTGAGCTTGGCCGGCAAGTGCTTGTTCATGGCAGCCATGTTTGTGGGAAGGCTGGGACCTATTGCGTTAGCCTTGGCCCTGACCCCCGGTGAGGACGCTTCGGTATACCGTTTTGCCAGGGAAAGGGTTAAAATAGGCTAGCGGAGGGGTGAGTTGAAGAAGCAGGTCTGCATCATCGGTCTCAGTACCTTTGGCGCAACAATGGCAGCGGAACTTTTCCAGTCGGGTCATGACGTCCTGGTGATTGACTTGGACGAGTCGAAGATCCAGGACATGCTGGGCCAAGTCACTTACGCGGTCCGGGCCGACGCCTCCAACGAGTCGGCGCTCAGGGAACTGGACGTGCAGGACTTCGACGTGGCCGTGGTGGCCTTGGGCAGCGAAAACGTGCAGGCCAGCATCCTGATCACCGTTATGCTCAAGGACATGGGGATCCCCTACGTGATAACCAGGGCGATCAACGAACTGCATGGGGAGACCCTGGAGAGAATCGGCGTGAACAAGGTGGTGTACCCGGAAATGGAGTCCGCCCGCCGCACCGCTCACGTGGGATTCGACCTTGGCATCATCGACTACATGTCGATTGCCCCCAACTTTGGCATCAGCAAGGTGTACCCGCCGGAGCAGATGTTGCACCGCACACTGGAGCAGGCGGGGCTGACGTCCACCAGCGGCAACCACGGGGTGTCCGTCCTGGCGATACGACGGGCTAGGAACTACATCCTCCACCCGGCCCGGGACGAAGAGATAAAGCCCG
This sequence comes from Dehalococcoidia bacterium, assembly GCA_034420695.1. Taxonomy (GTDB): domain Bacteria; phylum Chloroflexota; class Dehalococcoidia; order Lucifugimonadales; family UBA3495; genus Io17-Chloro-G2. The sequence goes on along the minus strand of DAOULB010000040.1, from coordinate 130,740 downwards.
GGGACCTGCTGGTGGTGGCCGGAACGACCGAGCAGTTGGGGAAGCTGTATTCCAGCTCCAAAGAACTGCCGCCGTTGGTGGGAACCGCCACATCCTGACGCTGGAGCACCAGGCTCCCCCGTATTAGACCCCTCACCAAGGCTTGACGAGGGGTCTAGTCCACCAGCTAAACCTTGGCAGAACTAACCGGCGGCGGGCCCTAGCTTAGTGTGGCAGGGCTAAGCGGTAGAACAGGGTGAGGAATGGAACAGGAAGCCGCCCGAATTCTGGTCCCGGTAAACGGCCTTCCGGCGGCGGAGAGAACGTTCCGCTGGGCCTGCCGCTACGCCAAGCAGCACAAGGCCGAACTCCACGCCGTTTACGTCATCGAAGTATCCCGTGACCTGCCTTTGGGCACCGACTTGGGAACCGCCATGGCCGAGGGAGAGCGGATACTGGAGCGCATCGAGGACATAGGGGCAACGGAGAAGTTCAAGGCAGTTCAGGCCAAGCTGCTGCAGGCCAGGCAAGCGGGTCCCGCATTAGTGCAGGAAGCCGAAGACCGGCACATGGACTTGGTCATCCTTGGGGTTCCATACCGCAGGCGGTTCGGCAACTGCCACTTGGGCGCTACGTCTACTTATATTTTCAACAACTCATCCTGCAGGGTAATTTTCCTCAGGGAGCAAGCCGTTGCTCCCTTCCTGGAGCAAGACCTGTAAAGTGCGGATCGTTATTTTTGGCTGCGGTTCCCTGACCACGGCCCTGTTGTCTTCCCAGAGGTTGAACGGGCATGACGTCACACTAATCGGCAGCGATTTGGACTACTTGGACGAAGCGGCTGACGGGCACCAAGTCGCCGTCATCGGCATTACCGACCCCCAGATGCAGGACTGGCTGCATCTGGGGAACATCGACCACGCTGAAATGTTCCTCGCACTCACCGAAGACGACCACCAGAACCTGCTGGCCGCTCAAACGGCCAAGAGTATATTCAACGTTGGCCGGGTGGTGTGCCGGGTGGACGCCCCCCCGTTGCAGCAGTTATACGCCAGCCTGGGCATGGAGGTAATCAGCCCAACCCTGGACTTGCTCCACGACTTGGACCAGGACCTCTAGGGCCGGAACCCCCTTCTATGTACGTTCTGGTAATTGGATGCAGTGAAGTTGGCTACCAGTTGACCAAGTCTCTTCTGGCTTCCAGCCACGAGGTCGTGCTCCTGGAGAAAGACCGGAACAGGTTCAACTTCCTGGCTTCGGAACTGGGGAGCGTAGCCATTCACGGCGACGGTACCGACGACAATACTCTGAAGAGAGCAGGAGCGGCCAGGGCCAACGTTGTGGTTGCGGCTACCAAGAGGGACGAGGTCAACTTGGTGGCGTGCCAAGTAGCAAAGCACGTATTCCAGACGCCCAAGACAATGGCTTTGGTGAGGGACCCGCGAAACGAGCCGGTCTTTCAAGTACTGGGAGTGGATGAAGTGATAAATTCCACTCACTTGGCCTTGGAACGATTGGAGGAGCGGATTCCGGAGCACAGCCTGCTGCATCTCATGAGCTTGGGAAACCCGGCAATGGAGTTGGTCAGCATTACGGTGCCCGACGACGCAGCAGTGGTGGGTCAACAACTGGGTCAAGTGGACATGCCCCAGAGCTGCTTTATCTCCGCAGTGGTGCGGAGGACCCAGGTATTGCGTCCTCTTCCGGACCTGTTCCTGGAATCGGAGGACGAACTACTGGTAGTGATGGACCGGAATTTCGAACAGACCCTATACGACCTTCTGACCGGGATTTGATTATGGCCGACAGACTGGGATTCCTGGGCCCGGTGGGCACCTATACCGAGGAAGCCGCCCTTCTGTATACAGGAGACAGAGACTTCGACCTTCAGCCCTTTCCGTCCATCCAGGCAGTGGGTTCGGCGGTTATTTCCGGCATCGCGTCGAAAGGCGTTGTCCCTATTGAGAACAGTCTTGAGGGTTCGGTCAACTTCACCTTGGACCTTCTCATCGGGCAACCTGAGCTATCGGTCCAGCAGGAAGTGGTAGTCCCCATCGAGCATTACCTGATGGCGAAGCCGGGCACGGCGCTCTCCGACATAGAGGTTATCTACTCTCACCCCCAGGCGCTGGCCCAGTGCAAGGCGTTCCTGGAAAGATGTTTTCCCAACGCCCAGCAGATGGCGTCTCTGAGCACCGTGGCGGCGGTGCACGACATGAAGGGTTCAGACGCGCCGGGCGCCGCCATCTCCCCCCGGCGGGCTGCGGAGCTCAACCCGGACGTGGAGATAATCGGCCGGGACATCCAGGACAACCGCAATAACGTCACACGGTTCGTGGTGCTGGCGATGGAAGACCATCCCCCCACCGGTAACGATAAGACGTCCATCTGCTTTTCCTTCCAGGAAAGGGACACCTCGGGACTGTTGTACAACGCGCTGGGTGTGTTTGCAGAACGGGGTGTCAACCTGATGAAGATCGAGTCCCGCCCCAACAAGCAGTCGCTGGGCGAGTATATATTCCTGATTGATTGCTCCGGACACCGGGAAGACCCAGTGGTCAAGGAGGCCCTGGATTCCCTGGGAAGCATCTCCCGGCTGCTGCGGGTGTTCGGTTCCTACCCCTGCTGGAACCCCTAACGCGGAAGTCTTTGACGCAGGAATCTTCTGACGCGGGAACTGGGGGTCAAAGGGAACAAAAAACGCTGGCCCTTCCGGGGCGGACGTTGCCAAGAGCACCATCACACAACCTCATCCCAACTCTCTTGTCACACCGTCCGCCGCCGAAAAGGCCAGCAGGCGTAGATACATTATTGCCGTTTAACCTTCTTTAAGCCGGTTCCCCTTCCTCCTGCTCCTTTCTGCCCCTGCCTCGGAAGTCCTGCACCATTTCCACCACTTTCCTGCCGGCCTCAACCAAACTGGTCAGATAGCTCAGCGGACTGAGAATGGTCTCCAGCACAGCGGCGGAAACCGTTTCCACCTTTTGGGCGGTCCGTTTAACCGTGCGGTACAACCGGAACATCAGGAAACCGGCCACCAGCATGAGCACAATGCCCACCCCGGCGAACACGGTGATGAAAATGTCCCGGATCATGGCTATTGTTTCGATGCGGATTCCCCCGGCCGATGTTTCACATAAAGTTTAAATTCTTTTAAGAATCTAACAATTATGTCAATGCAGTGTCAATACTTGGGAAATGGATAATCCGCCCAGTTTTTGGAGAATTGTCTCCAGTCAACGGAAGTCCCCCCTCCAAATAAACTAAACCGCGAAACGCAGCGCGCAGGAATCGACCTCCTCCAGTGGCTACATTGCCACTATGGTTGGATCCACAGCACCCTGTAGATGGTTACACCCTGGTTCTCGAAGACCCTTGCCATGCGATCCTCCCCCTCCCAGTGCAGAAACTTCTGAAGTCCTTGCGCATCGTAGTAGATACGTTCCAGCTCTCCAATCACGATGTACTCTACGCGGTACAACCGCAGCAGTTCCTCGGCGAGCGCGAAGTCGGTGGTGTTGTAGATGTAGCCCGCGTGCCGGACTCTTTCGTCTATATGCTGGTAGTAGGCCATGCGCTGCTGGGTCTGGTGCCAAGGCCAGCCTAGGACCGTGGGAAGCCCGGTGTAGTTGGCGATGCGGGAGTTCCAATGGTACTGGGGGCCGTGGGCTTCCAGCACCACCGGGGAACCAGCCACGTTGTCCTGCAGCCACTCGATTGCTTCCAAGTCCCAGCGCAGGGCGAGGGGCTGGCCGGACTCGAAGTGGTAGGCGTCGTCCATGTAGGCAGTACCGTCCAAGGTCAGAGGGGTATCCATGAAGCGGTCCCCCAAACGGTCCTTGGTCCCCCAAAAGGGATAGACCATGCACGATATCAACAGCACCAAGAGGACCGCCAGCCAAGCGCCCCGGGCCCATCCCGGCATTCTCCTGACGGACCCGCTGTCGAAGAGGCGCCACAGGAAGTAGGCCGCGGCCAAGGCAAAAAACACCCACACTTCCAAGTAATACTTGAACAGGGTATTCATCCGCCCGATATCCCCGGAGATTCTCACAAAGTCCAGTCCAATACTGATTCCCAGCCCCATAGCGAGCAGCGCCAGGGGGAACAAGGCATAGGGGCTGCCGCCCTGGTCCCGAGCAATCGACCGCCAAGCAGCCCAGGCCACCCCAGCCAGCGCCAGCCAAAGGACAGCGGCAGTCCAATATCCGGACAGGGCGAAGAGCAGGAACACAACTCCCGCCACCCCAACGACGGCTAAGGGCTTCCGCTTTGCCGCCATAAAGGCGCTCCCACCCCCGCGGAAACCACCGGACAAGCCCGGCACACTCCTCCGAAGTTGCGCCAACAGAAAAGATACGGCAATGAACAGGAACAGGCCGTGTATCAGCAGGTACCGGTCCAGGGGCGTCCGCCACAAGGAAGCCTCCAAACCGCTGTCGAAGGTCTCGTAGGCTTGGTGGAAGGGCCAGAAAGCGGCCAGACTGACGGCCACTACTCCCGCCGCTAACAGGGCGCCGAAGAATATCCGGCGGCGCGGAGACCCGGCTAGCCGGTAGGCCGCCAAGACCAGCAGGGCTACCACCAGCAGCAGGTAGGTTGGATAGTCCCAGCTATTGACCGCCCACAGGGAACCCAAGGACACCGCCAAGGCCAAGGCAGCCGCCAACGTCCAGGAGATGCCGTCCCGTCCCAGGCCGGCCAGCAGATTCATTCCCAGACCCAGCACCAACAAGGTTATGGGAACGACCATCAGGTGGGCATGAAAATCGGCAAAGAGGAAGGTGAAAAATGGAAACTCGGTGATGTGGGGAGTAACGTGCTGCACACCGGCGGCTCCGTCCTTCAGCCAGAACGCCAGGGCCGGTGGCTCAAAATTCTCCAGGCTGGGAATCATCCGACTGCTGCGCCAGAAGTCGAAATCAAGGGGCGGAGACCCGGAGTGGAACAACCGGCCCCACACACCTTCAACCACCTGCAGCATGCCGTCGAGGTTCCCTATGACCGCGACGAAGACGGCCCCCAGCAGGCCGGCTCCGACCGGACCCTTCAAGACGGCCCACAGGCCCCGAGATCCTGCCAGGTTAAGCGATTCTAGCTCCCTGATCCGGGACGCCCGTACACCTTGGGCCATGTTGTAAACCAAGGAAAAGGCCCCGGTGACGGTGAGGGCAAAGAAGAGCGGCACGGCCAAGTTGAACGCTGTCGTAGGAATGATGCCGGTTATACGCACCAGGGACGCCGGCATTACGTATCCGAAGTAGTAATAGTTAAGGTATCCACCGGCAAACCAGGGATCAAAAGGCGGCATGGTGGTGGACTTGATGACGGCGTTCAAGTAGGCCAGTTCCATTGGTTTCTCGCCGCCGCGCCAAGGATGCCACAAGTCAGGGTTGAGCGCCCGCAACAGCACAAAGGCGAGAAACGCCAGGAGGAACAGGGTCTCAACCCCCACCAACAACCGCCACCGCTGCCTCACCAGCCCGGTGATTTCGTTCCAGCGGAGGGCCAACAACAGAAGGGAAAAGGCCGCCACAGCCAAGAACCCGGCAACGATGGCCGTCCGGGAAAACTCCAACCAACCCAAGCTCACCGCAAGCCAGGCCAAGTAGGAGACCAGCAGCAACCCCAAGACCCGGGCGAGGACGATTCCCCGGTCGGGCAGGAAACGAAAAAGGTAGATCGCAAGGGGCAGGGCTGCGAGGAAGACCAGTTCCACCGCCAGGAGCCAAGCCAGCACCGGAAGGCGGTTGGTCCAGCTCTCCCGGTCGACTATCCGGCTCCAAGTGCCTCCCCGCTGCTGCAACTCCAAGTCTCGTTCTGACAGCATCAAGGGGCCTGGCTCTTCCCAGATACCGTCCGGAGGAGGCTCAATAACCAGGGTTTCCTTCAGCGATTGGAAGGGGAGTCCCGCCTCGTTGCGGAACAACAGCACTTGGGGATGGTCGTATCCCACCACGTTGTCATCGGCGTAGCCGAGGTTGAAACTCCATGCTCCCCTTTGCGCCCCAGTTGCCGGATAGGGAGACGGCAGGCTCGCGGCGCCGACCGGGTCGTCCCGGAACTCAACCCCCCACAGGCCGGGGTAAGAAGTGAAGGCCCTTTCCAGGCGGTAGCCCAAGTCTCCGTCGAACAACCTCTGGTAGTAATGAGCGCTGTAAGGGAACCTTTCTGGGTCCCGGCTGACGCTGAAGTAGGGCCGGTGGCTGTAAAAGACCAAGTAGTCCGAACGGCTAAGTTGGCGGGCCAGGGTCTCCATCTTGTCCGGGGTGTCCTCTTCGTACACGGGGTACTGCCACAGGTCGTACCGGTAGAGGTCAGGGAGGAACTCGTCCCAATGGTTGTCGCTGACGATCGGGGTTCCCCTCTCGAGGTTCTGGTTAATCCAGAGGGAAGCAGCTACCGCCGGGTGCTCCGTGGAGTAGACCCTCTGAAAAGCCAGAGAGTAGAACGCGGTGGCCGCCAGAACGAAAATAATCAGCCCCAGCGACGCCCACCGGAGCACGCGGCCCGCCCAGGCCGTCCAAGACGGCAGTGTCCCAGTTGACGCCCCCCGGCCAGCCGCGCCGCCCCGGTCCGCCAGGCTTCCGGCGGCATCCAAGAACCAGAAGAGCATCCCGGAGCCCAGCAGAATCATCAGGGGCATCAAGGTGAACAGGTAGCGAAGGAAGCGGATCTCGAAGCTTTCCAGAATGGCCAGGCTGGCGGCCACGTAGGCCAGCACCATAGCCAGATACCGGAAGGAGGCATGGTCCCGGAACAGGGCAAACGCGGCGAAGGGGATGCCCAGCCAGGCTATTACACCCAGGGGCAGCCCCAGACCGAACACGGCCGTCTGCTTGAACTGGTACAGAAAAGGCTGGGTACCAACGTACTGCACCGTGAAGGGCCATATTCCTGCATTGCGCACCATGTAGCCCTGGATTTCCAAGTCCCAGGAAAAAGATGCAAAGTCCAGCAGGGCATAGGGGGTAACAGCAAAGAACACGGCAGCAGAGGCCGCCAGCATGGCCGCACCGTGGGCGGCAACCTTCCACCAAGTCTCACGGCCTACCGGACCGTGGCCGCCTATGGCGTCCCAAAGCCGGAAACAGTAGGCCATCGCCACCGGCAGCATCACCACGGCCCCGCTGACCTTTGGGGCGACCGCCAAGCCAACCAAGGCTCCCACGAGCAGCGAGTCGGCAATGCGGCGGCGCTCCATCATGCGAAACGCCGCCCAGAATGCCCCCAGTGTGAAGAAGGCGGCAAAGGGCTCGGGGCGGTAGAAATGGCTGTGCTGCACGTGGACCACCGCCAGAGCGGTGAGGGCCGCGGCCAGCAGCCCGGCCTTCCGTCCGAAGAGGCGCTGCCCCAACAGGAACACCAGGAACACCGACCCAACATCGGCCAGCCCGGCCAAGCCCCTGCCGACGAAGCGCATATCGAAGGCGGAAAGGTCGGTCACGGTTTCCAGTACCGAGCGAAGGAAAACCAAGGCATAGACAAGGATGCTTCCCAAGGGAAACCAGTGGGGGTTGAGGGGACTGCGTTCCGGATCGAGGAACACGCTGAGCCCGGGCACCCCCGGGACAACGTTGGGCCATTCCTGCAGGTAGCCGCAGGCGCGAAAGCCGGGTGAGTTGGTCAGGGCTTGGTACATGCATTCGGCCCGCATGTAGATATCCCGCTCGTCGGGATGAAACCCGTAACCCCGGTCCCAGTCCAGGCCGTTCCAGCGCAATGCCAAGCCCGCAGCCAGTATCAGGCCAAGCACCGCTGTCTCAGGCGACACATGGGCCCACAGTCTGGCAAAGGAGGTTTGCACGGCTTGGTACAGGCGGGCCAATGGCGGGGGAATACTGCGGGTGGGGAACAAGACCGGCCCTACATCAAATCTGAGGCTGCTTTGGGAACAAGCGGCCCAAGAATAGAAAACCCGGAACGGGACGACCGCCTGGGCCTAGCCCCTTCCGGGTCTTCCTGGATTCGCAGCAGCGCCGCGGTCAGATGCCCTTGTCGCTCATCAATGAACAAAGGTCGGCGGTGCGGCAGGAGTATCCCCATTCGTTGTCGTACCACCCCATGGTCTTGACCATCCGGCCTTCCATCACAATGGTGGAAAGGGAGTCGAAGATGCAGCTGTGGGGGTTGCCCCGGAGGTCGGAACTGACCAAGGGTTCGTCGGTGTATTCCAGTATTCCCTTCAAGGAGCCTTGGGCCGCCTCCAAGAAGGCTTGGTTCACCTCGTCTGGGGTAACGTCCCGGGACAACGTGGCTACGAAGTCGGTGACGGACCCAGTGGAAGTAGGCACCCGGAAGGCGATGCCGTGGAGCTTGCCGTTGAGTTCGGGCAGGACGAGGCCGACCGCCCTGGCCGCCCCGGTGTTGGTGGGGATGATGTTCATGCCCGCGGCCCGGGCCCTTCTCAGGTCGGAGTGCCGCTGGTCCAGAATCGCTTGGTCGTTGGTGTAGGAGTGGACGGTGGACATCAGACCGTGTTCGATGCCGAAGGCGTCTTGGAGCACCTTCACCATAGTAGCGAAACAGTTGGTGGTACAGGAGGCATTGGAAACGATGTTGTGCTTCTCGGCGTCGTAGAGGTGGTCATTCACTCCCAGCACCACGGTGAGGTCTTCCCCGGTGGCGGGAGCGGATATCACCACCTTTTTGGCCCCGCCGTTCAGGTGGCCCCTGGCCTTTTCGGCGTCGGTGAAGATACCGGTGGACTCCACCACCAAGTCAACCCCCATTTCAGCCCAAGGTATCTGGGCCGGGTCACGCTCCGAAAACACCTTGACGCTGCGCCCGTCCACCATAAGGTCGCCGTTGTTGGCCTCCACGGTGCCGGCGTAGGGCCCGTAGTTGGTGTCGTACTTGTAGAGGTGGGCATTGGTCTTGGCGTCGGTGAGGTCGTTCACCGCCGCGACTTCAAGACTCTCCGGGTGGAGGGAGTTGGTGGCCCGCATCACCAAGCGACCTATTCTTCCAAAGCCGTTAATCCCGATCCGGGTTACCATTCCTTACCTCCGCAATGTGCATTGTCTTCCAGAATTTGAGGGAGCCTTTGTTGGAGCCTGGATCAGGGGTCGGTTTTGAGCAGGGCCGGGCGGATGCGGCTGTACCAGCGGTCATTAGCGCCTTCATAGCGAAGCTCGGCCACCAACTGCCCAATTTCCTCACCCACGGATTCCCCGATCTCCGGCACGCCGCGGTCATCGGCCAGGGCCAGAACCGCGCCCCGCAGCTTCATGACGTATTCGGCGACCTCGATGGCCGCTTGGTCTGACGCTGAGCGGGCTTGGAGAGCTTCCAGCTTTTCCAGCCACTCAAGTCCTCTCTCGGCGTCGTCAAACTGGTCGTCCAGAGCGTTGGTCGTCGTCATATCGCCCCCTTCCCTTCCGGCAATCCCTTAAATTCGGCAGGATAGTTGCGTCAAGGCGTGCAACGCCTTCACGTGTATGTTACCTCGGTATGCGATACTTGAAAAGCGCAATGCCGAGGCTACCCGATTTGCAGGCGGGAGTAGGCGTCCATGCCGGCATACCTGGCATTGGACCCCAGTTCATCCTCGATACGAAGCAGCCTGTTGTACTTGGCCACTCTTTCCGACCTGGCCGGCGCTCCGGTCTTGATTTGCATCACGTTCCAACCTACGGCCAGGTCGGCGATGGTGGTGTCTTCGGTTTCACCGGAGCGGTGGCTCATGACGGCGCCCCAGTTGGCATCGCGGGCCATGCTGAGGGCCTGCCAGGTCTCGGTCACCGTGCCTATCTGGTTGGGCTTGAGCAGCACGGCAGTGCCTGCCGACTCGTTGACGCCGCGCCGGATGCGTTCCAAATTGGTAACCAACAGGTCGTCCCCCACCAGTTGGACCGAGGCTCCAACCCGCTGGGTCAGCGCCTGCCAGCCCGCCCAGTCGTCTTCGTTGAGCCCGTCTTCTATGCTGACGATGGGGTATTGGCTGCACCAGGAGGCGTAGAGTTCCACCAATTCTCCTGAGGTCAGGGTCACTCCCTCCCGGTCCAGAACGTAGCGGTCCTGGGCCGCGTCGTAAAACTCGGAAGCCGCCACGTCCAAAGCCAGAAAAACGTCCCTGCCGGGAGCATAACCGGCCGACTCCACCGCTTGGAGCACTACCTCCACCGCAGCGCGGTTGGAGGGCAGCGTGGGGGCGAACCCACCTTCGTCACCGACGTTCAGGTTGTGGCCCTGCTGCCGGAGGATGGACCGCAGGGAGTGGTATATCTCGGAGCCTGCCCTAAGAGCATCGGCAAAGGTAGGCAGTCCCGCCGGGGCCACCATGAATTCCTGGACGTCGGTAGAATCGGACGCGTGTCGGCCGCCGTTCAGAATGTTGAACATGGGCACAGGCAGGGTGACTGTTCTGCCTTGAGCAAGGTAACGCCACAGGGACTCCCCAATCCCCGGACGGTCTCCCACAGCCAGGGCCCCCGCCTTGGCCGTAGCCAGGGAGACGGCCAGCACTGCATTGGCCCCCAGGTTTCCCTTGTCCGGCGTACCGTCCAGTTCTTTCAGGGTCTGGTCTATCTCAGCTTGCTCGAAGGGTGAACGGCCCTTGATGGCCGGGGCTATGACAGTGTTGACGTTGCTCACTGCCTTGGTCACACCGTTGCCCCCGAAGCGTCCGGGGTCTCCGTCCCTGAGTTCCACCGCCTCGTAGGCTCCGGTGCTCGCGCCGGAGGGGACCGCCGCGGTGGCAGTCAGCCCGTTGGAGAGGCCCACCTCGGCTTCCACCGTGGGATTCCCCCTAGAGTCCAACACCTCCCGGGCTCGCACGTATTCCATAGTTACCCGGGCATTCGATTGCGCCATGATGTCCTGCTACCTCTTGCTTATGGCCTGCTTGGGATACCCACGGAGTCAAGCCAGTTCCCTGGCCGCGGCGGCGGCCAAGGCCTTGTCCACCGCGTCCTTGGGGTCGGCGGCCAACACCATTGCGCCCTCCACCGAAACGCCGTCACCGTTCCGAGTTAAGGGCCAGCTCTTCAGTCCTACCACCGGAATTCCGTCCCCCAAGGCATGGCCTATCTCCGAAAGGGTGCCCCAAGCCCCGCCGATGGCAATTACTGCACTGCCGGTGTTGACCACTATCACGTTGCGGGAGTAACGCATTCCGGTGACGATGGGAATGTCCACGAAGGCGTTGGCATCCCTGGGCGTATTGCCGGGCAGGATGCCGATGGTCATACCGCCCTCCGCCTTGGCGCCGCGGCAGACCGCCTCCATGATGCCGGAAAGACCGCCGCAGACCACCGTGGCCCCGCGGCGGGCAAGTTCTCTCCCCACCTGTTCCGCCAGTTCCAAGTGTTCGGGAAAGGCCGGGTTGCTGCTGCCTATCACCGCTATGATCATCACGAAGCTCGACCTTTCTGAATTACGGGAGCGGTTCCCCCGGCTGCGAAAAACCGGGCCAATTATATCAAAGGATTAGCTTGGTTCCCGGCCCCGCCAAGGCCGGCGCCGCATTACTTAAATGGGGGCATGGGGAAAGTGGCCCATTCTCCGGAAGGCAAAATGGCCCGGCTGGCGGGCTCAATCAGGTCCAGCAGCGGCCCGGGGTAAACTCCCAGGAACACGACGGCCAGCAGCCCCACGGCCAGCACTCCTGCCAGGAGTGGGTAGGGGCGAACCGCAGATGCTGAGGCCCCTGCACCGGAGACGGGCGCCCGCTGGAGTTCGGCCCCCTCCTCTAAGCTCTCTTCAGCCGGTTTCTCTATGTACATCTGGCGGATGACCTGCAGGTAGTAGTACAGGGAAATGAGGCTGGCAAACACGCCAAGAGCCGCCAGCCAGAGGAAACCGGCTTGGGCCACGGCAACGAACAGGTAGAATTTGATGGCGAAGCCGGCAAAGATGGGCAGCCCCCCCAAGGAAAACAGGCCGATGGCAATGGATGCCGCCAGGAAGGGCTGCTGGTCTGCAAGCCCGGCAAAGTCGCTCACCTCCTCTTTACCGGTCCGGTTGAAAAAGGCGATGACCCCGGCGAATACCACCAAGCTGGTTGCCGCATAGCCAACCAGGTAAAGAATGACGCCGTTGGATACCAATACGGAATCGTGGGTCATGGCGGCTATTCCCGCAAGAATGAAGCCCACATGACCGATGCTGGAGTAGGCCAGCAGCCGTTTGATGTTACGCTGGGCCAAGGCCACCAAGTTGCCCACCACCATGGTTACCGCCGCCAGCACCGCCAGCACCAACTGCCACTGGCCCCACTGGTCTTCCGCCAGGAGCAACCCTTCGGCGGCAAGGCGCAGCACCAAGGCAAAGGCCGCCGCCTTGGAGCCGATCGCTAAGTAGGCAGTCACCGGAAGGGGGGCTCCTTCATACACGTCGGGGGCCCACATGTGGAACGGGACCGCCGATAACTTGAAGCCCAGTCCAACCACCAGCAGGGCGATCCCTACCCACAGGGCAGGCTGGAAGGCACCGGCGGAATCGTTGAGGGCCAGGCCTATTTCGACGAACTTGGTTACGCCCAGGGTGGAATACACCATGCTCAGACCGTAGAGGAGAATTGCCGAGGAAAAGGCGCCGATGAGGATGTACTTGAGCCCGGCTTCATTGGACTTGGGCTCCCGCCGGGCATAGGCCGCCAGCACGTAAAGCACGAAGCTGAGCAGTTCCAAGGCGATATAGGCCGTCAGCAACTCCCTGGCTTGGGCCATGACGTTCATTCCCAGCACCGACAAGACCAGCAGGGCGTAGAACTCCCCCAGGTTTTCCAGGAAGCGGCCCGTATACTCCGTTGAGACCAGCACTATGAAGACGGCGATTCCCAGGAAGAACACCTTGAAGAACAGGGAGAAAGCGTCAACCGCCAGCAAGCCGTCATACAACGATTCCTGACGCCCCCAGAGCATCACCACCGAAAGAGCAGCCACGCCCAGCAGTCCGGCCACGGTGAGCCAGGGCAGCGCTGTCTTGTGCCTCGCCGGGATGAACAGGTCCAAGGCAAAGATTGCCAGGGACAGTCCCGCCAAGGCGAACTCCGGGGCCAGCAGGTGAATATTTTCAGTCAGACCCGGCATTTTCTCTCATCGGCAAGGCAAAACCAGCCATTATCGCTAGACACCTGGAAGGGATGCGACTCCAACGTTAATTACCCGCATCATCGGCTGGGGCCATACCCCTACCACCACCAGAATGAGCACAAAGGCCAGGCCCACTCCCTTCTCCACCGGGCTGGAATCGGTCAAGCCTTCCCACTTCGGGTCCTTCTCTCCCAGGAAGGTCTTGGCCAGCAGGCGGAGTATGTACACCGCGGTTATAGCGGCTCCGGCTACCGCCAGCACCGCCAAGGGCAGATAGGTACGGAACGCGCCGGTGAATATCATGAATTCTGCGATGAACCCGCTGAGTCCCGGCAGCCCCAGGGAGGCCAGGCCGGCTACAGCGAAGCAGAAACTGGCAACGCCCATGCGCCCGAAGAGGCCGTTCAATACGCTGACGTCCCGGACGTGAGTCCGGTCGTATACCGCTCCGACCACTAGGAACATCAAGGCGGTCATGATGCCGTGGGAAAACATCTGGAGCACCGCGCCCCCCAGTCCGATGGGGTCCAGGGTGGCTATGCCCATGAGCACGTAGCCCATGTGGCTCACGCTGGAATAGCCGATGACGTACTTCAGGTCGGTCTGGGAAATGGCAGCCACCGCTCCGTAGAGGACGTTCACTGTTCCCAGGGAGATGAGCACCGGCATCCAGTTCTCGGCTCCTTCCGGGAGCAGCACCATGCCCACTCGTATGATTCCGTAGGCACCCAGCTTCATGAGAACGCCGGCGTGCAACATGCTGACACCGGTGGGAGCCGCCACGTGGCCGTCGGGAGACCAAGTGTGGAAAGGCCAGAGGCCGGCCAGCACCCCGAACCCGACCATGAACAGGGGAAACACCCAAGTCTGGAACTCCTCGCTGAAATGTCCCTGCAGGGCCAGGTCTCCAAGGGCCTCCAGGGAGAAGGTGGGAACACCGGCTTCGGCAGCTTTTATGTAAAGCGCCAGGATGCCAATCCAGACCAGCACGCTGCCCGCCACCAAGTACATGAACAGCTTCATGGCCCCGTACTCTTTGGTCCTGAGGAAGGAGCCGAAATCGGTGCTGCTGCCCCAAACGCCGATCAGCAGGTACATGGGGAGCACCGCCAGCTCGTAGAAGAAGAACAGGAAGAACAGGTCCCGGACCACGAATACGCCGAACACCCCCGCGCCGAGGGCCTGCAGCAGCACGAAGAAGTCCCGGGAACGCTGCCGGATGGTCTGGGAAACAAGGGTAGCCCCCATCAGCACAATACCGTTGAGCAGCACCAGGGGCGCGCCGATGCCGTCCACTCCCAGGGAGAAGGCAATATTCAGCGGGGCGTCCAGCCAAGGGAAGGTGCGGGCCATCTGGTAGCCACCCTCCCCGTAGTCGTAGCGGATGAAAATGTAAAGGGACAGAGCCAGGCAAATAGTTGCCACGCCGGTGGCGAAATACCAAGCGTCCGCCGGCCTGTCCTTTGGCAGGAACATGGTGAGAGCGGCGCCCAGAAGTGGCGCCACTATCACCAGAAACAGGACTCCTTGGTCGAATGAGGTCATGCCCTAAGCCCGCTCTCTTCCCATACAGCCATCAGGGCAGCCATCAGGTGGACCGAAGCCACCAGAACAGGGCCACTCCAATTGTCCCCAGTGTCATAGCCAGCGCGTAGCTGTAAAGATGGCCGGTTACGTGGAGGCGAAGCATCACTCCCAAGCGGCGAACCGAATTCGCTGGGCCGTTGACCCCAAGGTCGTTGACCACCGCCCGGTCGAACAGGGCCAGGAACCCGGAAACCGTCAGCACCACCCGGTCAATAACCCACTGATAGGCCTCGTCGAAGTAGAATTTGTTCTCCGCAGCGGTGAACAGGACGCCAAAGCTGTTGCGGACCCTCTCGGCGGATACTACGCCCTTCAGATAGACCAGCCAGGCAAAGGCGAAACCCAGAATCGCTAGGAGCGCCGAAGCTATTCCCAGCCCCCAGTTGAAATGGAAACCCTCGCCGTGGCCGAAGAAGACGAAAGTTCCAAACCCTTTGAATTCCCCGGGCCAGTTGAAGCTGACGAACCCGAATCCTACCGCCAGGACTGCCAGCAGCAAAATCGGGCCGGTCATAACCCAGGGGGCCTCATGGACCCGCCGGTTCTCCCGTTTGAGGTCCCCAAAGAAGGTGACGAACAAGGCCCGGGCCATGTACAGGGCGCTGAGCAGAGCGGCGACCAAGCCAAGGGCCAGGAAGATTGGATGGCGGCCCGCTGCAAGGGCCGCCAGGATTTCGTCCTTGCTCCAGAACCCGGCAAGGACCGGCACTCCCCCCAGCGACAGGGCTCCCACCGAAAACAACAGGGCGGTCAGGGGCATGACCTTTGCCAGTCCTCCCATCTGCCGCACGTCCTGCAATTCCGTCTGGTGCAGGACGTTGCCTGCCGACAGGAACAACAGGGCCTTGGCGAACCCGTGGGCCAGCAGGTGAAACACCGCTGCGGTGTACCCGAATGCGCCCAGGGAGAGCATCATCAGGCCCAAGTGACTGACGGTGGAATAGGCCAGAATCCGTTTCAGGTCCACCGACACCAAGGCGATTGTTGCGGCCAGCAAAGAGGTAGCGAGCCCCACTGCGGCTACCACCAAGAGGGCGTCGCCGTCGTATGCCTCGAAGATGGGGAACGCCCGGGCGACCAAGTACACTCCCGCGACCACCATGGTAGCGGCGTGAATCAGAGCGCTGACCGGAGTGGGGCCTTCCATTGCATCGGGCAGCCAGACGTGAAAGGGGAACTGGGCCGACTTGCCCATTGCCCCCAGGAATAGCAGTAGGGCGGCGGCAAGGGCAACCCCTTCTCCCATGCCCTCGGCGCCTCCGGTAATCGAGCCCAACCGGGCTTGGGCGAAGGCTTCCGACATGCTGAAGCTGCCGGTCTCCCGCCACAAAAGCAGAATGCCCACCAGCATCCCCACGTCACCAATCCGGGTGACGATAAAGGCCTTCTTTGCCGCCTCCCTGGCCGCCGGCCTTTCGTGCCAAAAACCTATCAGCAGATACGAACTGATTCCCACCAACTCCCATGCGACATAGAGCAGCAGGAAGTTGTCGGCCAGCACCAGGGTCAACATAGCGCCGGCAAAGAAGGCATGGACCGCGTAGTACCAGCCGATCCTGGGCTCATCCCGCATGTAGCCCAGGGAGTACACCTGCACGATCAAGGCGACGAAAGTGACAAGGCCCACCATCACCAGCGACAAGGGGTCGATCAGGACGCCCCAGTCCAGGGTCACGCTGTTTCCCAGTTGGGGCAATCCGGCTTGGAACCAAGTGCGCTGGTATTCGCAGGTCAGGGACCCGGTTTCTTCCGGAACCCGGCATCCGGACGTATCCGGAGCAACGTTCAGGAACCCGAAGAGGGCCACCCAGAAAAGGACGAACCCCACAGTTATTGCGATAATGGCCGGCGCACCCGCCAGGAAGGGCCGGCCGCGCACTCGCTGCCCGGCCAGCCAAGCCAGCGGAGCAGCCGCGAAACTAATTACCGGTATGAGCCAGGCAAATTCCAAACTAACAGCCCGCCGGGGTCACCACTTCATCAGGTCTATTTCATCCACGTTGACCGTGGACCGGTTGCGGTACATCCGGAGAATTATCGCCAAGCCCAGTCCCACTTCCGCCGCAGCAATCGTTATCACGAAGATGGCGATTATCTGCCCGTCAAAGGCCCGGAAGTTGCCGGTTCCCTCCAAGTAGGCCGCCGCCGCTATCAGGTTGATGTTCACCGCGTTCAACATCAACTCGATGGACATCACGATGAGCACAGCGCTGCGGCGGGCCAGCACTCCGTAAAGACCAATAGCAAAAAGCCCGGCGCTTACCAGTTGAAAATAGACCAGGGGGACCAAAGGCTAACCGTTGTCCCCGCCGTCCCGGGCGATGATGATCGCCCCCACCAAGGCAACCAGCAACACCAGGGAGGCAATTTCGAAGGGGATGGCCCAAGTGGTGAACAGGGAGTTGCCCAAGCCGGCAAAGGAAGGACTCTGGGGACTCGTGGCTTCGACAGGCGCGTCCAAGAAGGCCGGAGCCAGGAATGCCGCAGCCAGCACTCCCAGTAGTCCCAGTGCGGCGACAGCCGCCAGCGGCCACTGCCGGTTGTCGCTTATGCCGGGGTACTCGGAGGAGCGGGTCAGCATGATGGCAAAAAGCAGGACGATGATAATAGCGCCGCCGTAAATCAGCACCTGCACCAAGGCAAGAAACTCGGCGAAGAGCACCAAGTACAAGCCGGCCACAGCCACCAAGGACAAGAGCAGAAACAGCGCAGCGTGCACCACGTTACGGGTGAGCACCACGCCGAGCCCTGCCCCCAGAGTGAGTGCGCCTAGCAGGCCAAACAAAAACCAGGACATAGAACGTCAATCATGTTGAGGCACCGCCGGCCTCAAGCGGCAAAGAATACTCCAAGGACGGATTATGCAGGCGTCCTGTGGTCGTTGAGTTGCAACTCGCCACCGGGCGATTTCGGAAAGGCATCCGGCTTCTGGCACTAAGCCGCCGAAGAGGCGGGACCGGCCCCAGGTTCGTGGTCTTCGGAGGGGGCACTCCCACCGGAGGCGGAAGCCTCTTCCTGTACCGGAGGCCGTCCCGACGGGCGGGACCACCCGGTTTCCCGTTGGAACTTTCTACCCATCTCGAGCAACACCGGGAGGCTGACGCGGTCGCCATTCCGTCGATAGGTGCTCATCTCGTGCTCATGGCTCATGACGATCGCGTCGAAGTTGCAGACCTCGACACAAATCCCGCAAAGTATACAACGGTTCAGATTGATTTCGAAGCGTTCGACAATCTTCCGGCGGCGGCTCAACCCTTGCTCGTGGAGGGGGTTGTCCTGCATGGTGGCCGACATGCAATGGGTGGGACACTGGCGCACACAGACCATGCAACTGGTGCAGAAGGGTTCCTCCACCTCTTCGTCCCAAGTAAGGGCCGGGAAGCCCATGAAGCGGGGCTGAACCGGAGTGGGCCGCCGGCTCCTCTGCCATACTGTGCCGGTCGCGGGGTACTGGCGAGTAACCGGTTCCCGCAACCCGTTTACCGTGGAAACGAAAGTAACCCAAAGGCCTTTCAGACTATTCAGCATTGGCCCTCGCTGCACCTTCGGCCCTGGCCGCCGACGAGGCCTCCCGGCGACTGCGCTCCAAGGCAAGCTGCCGGGCCCGCACTTGGGCCACCCGGTTCGCCGGCCCAGTCAAGCGGCGGTAGATTACCGCCCCCACCACCAGCAGGCCGGCACCAGACATCAACGTCAGAGACCAAGCAGGCCAACCGTAGAATTGGTACACCGCAGTAATCACCACAACATAGAATGACAGGGGCACCATCACCTTCCAGGCAAAGGCCATCAGCTGGTCTATCCGGAGCCGTGGAAAGGTGCCGCGAATCCAGAAGATGACCAGTACCACCAAGTAGACCTTCACCAGGAACCAGACCACTGCCCAGGCGCCGTCCAGCAGTGGGCCGGACCAACCACCCAGGAACAGCAGAACGGTGAGGGCTGCAATGGCAAAGGTGTTGATATACTCAGCCAGGAAGAACACCGACCAGTGGGCCCCGCTGTATTCCACAAAGGGGCCGCCGACTATTTCCGACTCGGCGAAGTAAATGTCAAAGGGCGTGCGCCCCACCTCGGCCAAGCCCGCTATAAAGAAGATCAGCAGTCCAAGGGGCTGGACCAACACGAAAGGATAGGGTTCCTGCTGTACCACGATTTCCCGCAGGTCCAAGGACTGGGCCAGCATAGCCACGGCCACTACTACCATGATGACCGGAATTTCGTAGCTGATAAGCTGGGCCGCAGCCCGAAGTCCACCCAGGGCGCCATACTTGTTAGCCGAGCCCCAACCGGCCAGAACCAGCCCTAGTATACCCATCACGGCGAAGGCGGTGATGTAAAAGAGGCCCAGCTCCAAGTTCCGCACAACGGCGTTCTGGGCCCCCGGGATGGTCACCCAGATCATGAAAGCAGGCACCACCACCACCACCGGGGCCAGCCAGAAAATGGCCCTTTCTGCCGATGTGGGCAGTATGTCCTCTTTCAGCAGCAGCTTCATGGCGTCAGCCACTGGCTGAAAGAGCCCCATGGGCCCGGTGCGGGTGGGCCCCAACCGGCGCTGCAGCCGGCCCAGAACCTTGCGTTCCAGCCATACCAGCGACAAGACCACGACAGACAAGGCGAAAAACAGGAGGAACAGGGCGAGCAGGTCCCACAGGACACTTGCCACACTGATGGACGCACCGACTACCAGCAGGGGCAATGCCAGACTCACCGGTCAACCTCTCCCAGCACTATGTCCAGGGAGCCCAGGATTACCACTGCGTCTGCCACCCAAGCTCCGCGGAGCATGTGCCTGATGGCCGACAGGTTGCAGAAGGAGGGCGGCCTGACCTTGACCCGGTACGGGCGGTCGGTGCCATCGCTCACCAGGTAAACTCCTATTTCACCCCGCGGATTTTCCGCCCGGGCGTAAACCTCCCCCGCCGGGGGCCGGATCAAGCGCCGTCCCAGGGAGGAGGCTACTCCACCCTCCGGCATCTGGGCTAGGGCCTGCTCCACGATGCTCAGTGACTGGTACATCTCTTGGACTCGTACGTAATACCGGTCCCATGAATCCCCGTCCAAACCCACTGGCACGTCGAACTCGAAACGATCGTACACCGAATAGGGTTCGGCCTTACGCAGGTCATAGTCCAGGCCGCAGGCCCGCAGGCAGGGGCCGGTGAATCCGAAGTCGATGGCGTCGTCCACGGAGATCGCTCCCACATCCTTGAGCCGGGCAAGGAAAATCTCGTTGAAGGTCAGCAGCCGGTCCGACTCCTCCACATCTTCCCTGAGCAGCGGGAGCAACTCTTCGACCATAGTACGGAAGCCGTCCGGCACATCTTCCTTCAGGCCGCCGACCCTGAAATAGTTGTGCATCATCCTGGCCCCGGAGACAGCCTCAAAAAGGGTCTGGACTCTTTCCCTTCCCCGGAAGCAGATCATGGAGGGCGTCATGGCCCCGGCGTCCAGGCCCATAGTGGCGGCGAAGAGGAGGTGGCTGGCAATTCGATTCAGTTCGCAGAGAATGACCCGGATGTACTCGGCCTTTTCCGGCACCTCCAAGCCCATGAGTTCTTCCACCGCCATGCAGTACACCAGCTCGTTGTTGAAGTTGGCAACGTAGTCCATTCGGTCGAAGAGGGTTATGGCTTGATGGTACTGTTCCCCTTCACAGATTTTCTCCGAACCCCGGTGCAGGTAGCCTATGTGGGGCTCCATGTCCACAATCTTTTCCCCATCGACCCATAGGACCATTCGGAAGACCCCGTGGGTGGACGGATGCTGGGGTCCCATGTTGAGCAGCATCTCTATGGGTTCCCCCGAGGTTGCTGCGTCGTCCATCTTGTTCAGGGAGCTTTCCATTACTTCCACAACGTTCCACTCATCAAGAGAGAGCCCAAAGGGAGCTTCGCCCGGGGCGCTTGCCATGCCAGGCCGCACCCGCATACCCTATAATAGGCCATAATCGATACCACGAGGGGCAAGACGCTGCATGCTCACTCAGGAACACGCCCAAACCGCCTTGGACTACTTGCAAAAGGCAGACCGTCACTATGCCGAAGGCGACCAAATGCAGGCATCGGAGAAATTGTGGGGCGCCGCCTCCCATGCGCTGATGGCAGTAGCTTTGGAGCGGGGATGGCCCCAGACCAGCCATGCTGCCACAAAGCAAGCAGCCGAAAGGTTGGCCGATGAGCTGGATGACCCACTAATCGCCTCCAATTTCGGCGTCGCTGAGAAGTTCCATCGTGACTTTTACCATTGGTTCATGGAAGACCACGAATGGCGAACGGACCGCCCCAAAATCAGCGACTTGGTAAGCCGAGTGCTGGCGACACTGCCAGACGCCGGGCAAGGCGGATAAGTCGCAGCCGGACGACACTAACGAAAGTGTCAACCGCCAGTACTACTCGACAAACTCCAACTGGACCTCCGTTTCCTCATCCACCCCGGGGAAACCAGCGTTGCCCAAGGTGACTTCCAAGACTTCCCCGATGTCCTGAGATTGCAGCCAGGACATAAACGCCTCCGTCAGTTCCTCTTTGGCCTCTTCAGGGGAACCCCCGGTAGCCTCAATGGGCAACTGGTCCACCCTTGCCACGTACACGCCGTCGTCGAGAGTCACCCGAGCAGTCAAAGTCACGCTATCCAAACGGGTCAGAACTCCTGGTAATCGTTGAGGGGGAACTCTTTCCTCCCCGGGAAACCCTCGAACTTGTCGTAAAGCAGCAAGGGCGTCAAGTTGGGGTTTCCTTCAAAGGTCACCCCGAATAGGTCTCGGGCTTCGCGCTCGTACCACTCTGCAGCCCGCCACAGTTGGACCACCGAAGGGGCGCGGGGGTCTTCATAGGACAGGTTGGCCTTGATGACCATAATCTTAACCGGTTCCCCGGGACCACCCAGGGACCTGAGGAAGTACACCAGTTGAAAGTGCTCCTGGTAGTCCACGCAGGCCAAGCACAACAGTTGGTTGGCATTCAATCCCGGGGATTCCTTGGCAATCTGGCAGGCTTGCAGCAGGTCGCCCGGCTCGACGGTCACCAATGGCAGGTCCCGCATTGCGCCGGGGCCGGGGTGGAGGCCGGCCATCGCTGCCACCATTCTGTCCAACAACAGGCGGTTTTCGGAGGAAAGGGTATCCAGTATCGATTGGGAACTACTGGGTGTCGACACTCTTTCCGGCGTCTTCCATGATTTTTTCTTGGAGCTTAAGGATGCCGTATAGCAGCGCCTCGGGACGCGGCGGACAACCCGGCACGTACACGTCCACCGGAATGATGTGGTCCACGCCCATCACCACCGAGTAGGAGCGGTAGTAGGGGCCGCCGTTGGTGGCGCAGCTACCCATGGCTATGACCCACTTGGGCTCTGGCATCTGCTCGTACAGCAGGCGAATTGGTTCGGCCATCTTCTTGACCACCGTGCCGGCAACTATCATCACGTCCGACTGGCGGGGGGACGGCCAAGTGACCACGCCGAACCGGTCGAAGTCGTGATGGGCCATGTAGGTAGAAATCATTTCTATGGCGCAGCAGGCAAGTCCGAAGCTCAACGTCCACAGAGACGATTTCCGGGCCATGGCAAAGAGCTGTTCGGTGGTAGTGGTGATAACCCCTGGAACCTTGCCGGCGGTCGCCAGATGAAGCGTGCTTGGGGCAGGCCGGTTTCCGCCGTCTTGGGTTATCTCTGCCAATCCAGGGCCCCCTTCTTCCAAGCGTAAACGATGGCGAATCCCAGCACCGCCAAGAACAGCATCATGGCGTAGAAGGGGACCGCGTTTGCTTGGGTGATTTTCTGTTCCAGGAAGATTACCGCCCACGGGAAGAGGAAAACCGCCTCCACGTCGAAAATCAGGAACAGGATGGCAAAGACGTAGAACCGGACACTGATATTGGACCAAGCGTAAGGGGTAGCCGGAATCCCGCATTCATAAGGGGTCAACTTCAACTCGGACCGCCGGCGGGCTGAAAGCAGGCGGGACGCTCCGAACATTGCGGCTATTGCCGCGGCAGCTATGAAGGCGGCCAAGGCTACCGCGATCCAGTTCTGGGCAAATAGTTCGGGGTTAAATGCCTGTAGATTGGGTACGGTTAACTGCCACATAACTCCGGTTGGTTGCCAGGGGGGCTCCGAGGTCATCACCAGGGTCGGCGCGGGGTTTGGTTGGAACGGAAGTGCAATATCATGATATACCACCGTTCCTGTAGAGCGTCAATTTAAGGATCCGGTCTAGCCCGTGCCGAATATTGCTGCCTTGAGGCTAACATGGGGCAAGGCCGAGGATTGCCGCAGGCAAATAAAGGGTAAAGCCAGTCCAGATTTCACGTATGTGCCCGAAGGGCGGTGGAGGAGATGTCTACTCTAAACCGGGACTCTGGTATCCCTTGAAACAGGGAACCAAACCCCTCGGGCACCGGCACATCGGCCACGGTCTGGTATCGTCCGTCCGCCTCGCGCCCAGCTACCAAGAATCGGCAGCCGGCAGCCCAGATTTCAGCCAGGGCCCTCGCCATTTCCTCGTAGGAGTTGCCGTAGTATCTATCAGCCACCAGCCGCACTGCGGTGTCGCAACCCACAACGAAGGTGCACCCGGGAAACAGGCCGGCCTTCTTGTGAAAGGTCTCTGCCCGGGTGAGCAACACCGGCGCCTCACCGGTGAACTGGGACAACCGCTTCCTGATTTCCGAAGCTTCCAGAGGTGGCTTATCGACGTTTAGAACCGACAGCTCAAATGCCACGGGGCAACCGAGGATCTCTTCCGCAGCCTTGGCCAACTGGCGGTGACCGTGGTGATAAGGTCGGAAGGAGCCCGGGAGTATGGCTCCGGCCCACGGTTCTTCAGGAATCAGGCTGCCATCCGGGTGGGCCGTTACCCAGGAAACGGCTCCCTCCAGCAACAGACTAACGGGGTCCGGGTGGTCTGTCCGCCGATATTGGAGCCTGTCATTGGCGGTGAGCTCCACCAAGCCCAGCACTTCCAAGGGGAGAACGTCGTCAACCCCTGAAGCCTTGGCCAACGCCTGGATAATCAGCCGGCTGACTAGTTCCTCCTCCCCTTCCCGGTCCCGGAGACCCTTGTCCAAGAGCAGTCCATATTCGGAGCAGCCGGCCTGGTCCCACATCGCCACGAAGGCCCGATGGTCGCCCCGCTTGGTACGGTCGGTGGCAATTGTCGCGGTGCAGGCCAGGCCCAGGACAGGCTGGCTATCTTCCCTGAGATCGAGGGCCCGGCGGTAGGCAGCAGAAGCCATGTCCCGGGCGTTCTCCTCCGAGACAAACTGGTCGGGCTCGCGGCCCACGAAGTCGATCATGGACAGCCTGCCATAGGGCACCACCACTTCCAGCAGCGTGCGGGAGGCGCCAGCCACACCCAGGAGCCACGCCACTGCCTGGCTGCCAGCCCCCGCCGCGGCGACCACCGCCAACGGAGGAGCGGCGTGTATCTCCTCTATGATTTTGCCTACCTGTTCTACAGTCATTTCACCAACGAGTGTGGGAAGTTGCCAACTGGGCCCTAACGGGGTTGCCAGGGCGAATAGTCTATTTCGTCCATTGTGGCAAGAGAAACTTGGACCTCACCGGAAATCTTCCGGTCCCACTCTTCCATCCAATCACCGGGTATCCTTCTCCGGGCATCCCTCCACCACAGCGGCTCTCCTTCGGACAGCATGGACCCGTCCAGTACTTCACCAAGGAAGCAGGTCATGTCCCCGCCGTCCATGGCATTAATAACCCGGCAGTCCAGGAATCCCCAGCAATCGTCCAGGATGGGGCTTCCGGCAACCCCATGGGAAAACGGAGTTTCCGCCAGTTTGTCTATGTCTCTCCCCGAACTGAATCCGAATTTCTTAATCAGTTCCAACTGGTCGATCCGCAGAAAGTTCAGCGCGAAGGCCCGACTGCATTCAATTAGAGAGTGGGTGTAATTGGTCTTATAAATCTGCAGCAACACCCGGGGCCTTTCCGGGACGATGGAAGCCGCGGCAGCCGCCACGGCAATCTGGACGTTGTTCTTGCCCTTCCATGAACTGGTAATTGCGGCGATGGGAGACCACAGGTTGCCCATCATTGGGGCGATGCGGCTGTATTCCACGTCAACCAAAATCAGAAGGGGAAAAGATAGCATTGGGGAATGGCGAATGCAGTTTAACACCGGGCTCCGGGCCGGTCTATGAGACTGACCTGGTTGGGGAGCTTCCGCATAAAGCAGAACGTCCCCATACCAGTGTCAAACGGCTCCCTCCAGCACCAAGGATTCTGCACCAACGTATCGACCTTCGCAGAGGGTGCGCAGCGGAACGGCGAACATACCGCCGCCGAAGCTGGCGGTTACTTCACCGTCGTAGAGCACCACTCCGGCCGTGAACCGGTCGCCGGCCGTCCTCTTCAGCTTGCGGAGGCCTCGAAAGTCCGACGGGGCGACCGAGGCGGCGGCCTTTACTTCGACGCCGGCCACGGCACGTGCCCCCCGCTCAATGACAATGTCGACTTCCACTTGGTCTTTGTCGCGATAGTGATAAAAGGTCAGTGGCAACTCCTGGCACACCGCTTGGCGCCTCAACTCCTGAAACACGAAGGTTTCCAACAACTGGCCCAAGAGAGACCGGTCCTGGGCCAGCGTTGCTGGGTTGGAACCGAGCAAAGCGCATCCGACGCCTGTGTCACCAATGTGAAGCTTGTAGGTTTTCACCAAGCGGTTCAGCCTGTTGTCATACCACGGAGGAAGCCGGTCGATGAGGAACAAGCGCTCCAGCAACTCCACATAGTCACCTATGGTGGGGCGGCTAAGTTGGAAGGGCGATGCCAGGCTGGATAGGTTGTACAACCGGGCAGTTTGAGAAGCGGCGGCGCTGAGCAATCTCGGCAAAAGGTCAAGGGAGCTGATCCTTGCCATGTCCCGCACGTCCCGCTGCACTTGGGCTTCGATGAAGTTCCGGTACCAGTTGGCGCGGCGGCGGGCAGTGGGACGGGCCAAGGCCGCCGGATACCCGCCCGCCGTTATTCGGTTCGCCAATTCGTCGCTGAGCCGCTGAGTTATATTGGTCTGGAACGACCCAGAGAACAAGTCGTCGAGAAAGTTGGGTACGCCTCCATACATTTCACACTGGGATAGGGGATGCAACTCCAAGATTTCCATTCGGCCCGCCAAGGAGTCCGAAAGGGCAGGCACCAACAACACCTGAGAAGAGCCTGTGAGTAGAAACCGCCCGGGAATGCGGCGGTCATCGATCACCTGTTTCAAGGAATTGAAAATCAGCGGCACCCGCTGCACTTCATCCAAAATTACCCGCTCAGGCAACCCCAAGGTAAATCCCGCTGGGTCGGCCTCCGCAGCAACGCGGGCTACATCATCGTCAAAGCTGATGTAGTCGTATCCTAAGGAACTGCCAATCCAGCGGGCCAGGGTGGTCTTGCCGCATTGGCGCGGGCCATGAATGAGCACCGCCGGCGAGTCGGCCAACGCTTCAACCAAGGGGCCTTCAGCATAACGAGGATAAAGTGGGGCACTATCCATCGTCCAATTGTAACTTTACTTTGCGTCCAATTGCAATGTTTAAGTACGTACAATTGAAATGTTTGATGGCCTATTATTGGAATGTACGATAGCGTCCAATTGCAATGTTACAGTTCGTCTAATTGCAATGTTGTGTTGCGTCTAATTGAAAGGATAGTTGGACTAATAGTTTGGATTATTCAATGCCGACGCCCTGGCAGCTTCTGCCCGCACCCTTCCCTTCAACCCCAATCCTTTCAACTCCAAGGCTTGGAGCAGCCAAGGAGGAAGCCGGTCCAAGCCTGCATCCGGCGAAAGGTCACCAGTTGGGAGAGGAATCTTCAGCGTTGTTATTGGTGAGCCGCAACTGATCGCTGCCGTCGGCCTTCATTGCAAATATCTCCGAGGGACCGTAGATGTTGGAGGCGAAGGCGATTCGGCTCCCGTCGGAGGACCAGTCCGGGGTCAAGTCATCGGCGTTATTCTTGGTCAGCCGCAACTTGTCGGACCCGTCGGCTTCCATAGAGTAAATCTCGGCATTCCCGTCTCTATGGGAAACGAAAACCAGCCGGGAACCATCGGGGGACCAGTTCGGAGAGTGATCATTGGCTTCGTGCCGGGTCAGGCGATCCAAGTCAAAGTCTTCCTGCCAAGCCTCCTTGCTCTGCCGTTTCAAGACGAAGATGTCCCCCTTCCCTTCGTTGCTGCGGACAAAGGCGATACGGCTGCCGTCGGGGGACCATACCGGGCCGCGGTCCTCGTCATCGGTCAGGCGCACCAGGTTCACGCCTTGGGGATTTCTCAGCCAGAGTCCCTGGGTCTCGGGGCCTCCCTCATTGTAATAGACCAGCCATTCCCCACTGGGTGACCAGTCACCCAGAACATCATTGTAGGAGTTGGAGGACACCACAGAAGTCTTCCCATCTTTCACCGACAAAAGATGCAGATCAGACCGCCCGTCTTCTCCAGAAATGAAGGCGAGACTTTGGCCGTCCGGAGCCCATCTGGGGTAGCGGTTATTGCCGCCGTCGGTCAACTTGGTGACAGTCTTCTCGTCGGGGTCCACCAAGTTGACCTCCAGGCTGCCGGATTCGTCGGACAAGTAGGCGATGCTCTTCCCATCGGGGGACCACCGCGGAAGGAGATCCCGGCTCCGGTTGTCGGTCACCTGCGTCGCTTGACCTGTCGTCACGTCAACCACTGCTATTTCGGGGTCGCCCCCAACAGTCGTAACAAAAGCAACCCGGTCACTCGAAGACCCGAAACAGGCTGAGGTGAGCGTAACCGCAGCTACGGCGGCGGCCAGCCAAGCCAGACGAACAAATACCCCTTCCTTCACAGCCTTCTCCACAGCCCTGAGCCGCCCTATTAGCATTTGCCTAACCCGTAATTCCTTATTTAAAAATCCATAATCCATCCGAATTATAAGGAAGACGGCCTCCTGTAGCCACGAAGGACTGGTACGATTTCGCCGGAATTCCACCTCGGACGGCCAATTACCTCCATTCTCTTAATGGCCGATCAAGCGGGGCTCCGATATCCGTTCCAAGTTGACAACCAAACCCAGGTTAATTAGCATCCCAGCCACGAGAGGTGGGTTATGAAAGCCATTGTTGGGGTAAACATCATCGATGGCACCGGCTCTCCGGTGCTTAATGACGCGTCAGTCCTGATCGACGGGGAACGCATCGAAGCCATCGGGCCCAGGGTTGCCGTGCCCATTCCCGAAGGCGCTGAAGCGTTCGATGCATCGGGCATGACACTGATGCCTGGATTGATCGACTGCCACGATCACCTGGCGTCCAAGAACTACGACCTGGCCGGAAGGTGGGGCCTCAGCGAGCCCGCTTCCCTGGACCATCTGCGCACTGCAAAGGCCCTGGAAGACACCCTGGCGGCTGGGTATACCTGTGTTCGAGACGCCGGGGGGTTGGACGTTGGTTTCAAACAAGCCATAGAAGAGGGCCTCTATCCTGGCCCGCGCCTGATGGTCGCAGTAAGCATTATCTCCCCCACGGGGGGCTTGGCCGACCGGGTCAGCGGATCGGGCCACCGGAACGCCTTTCATCCCGACCCCCGGCTTCCTGAAGGCGTGGCCGACGGTCCGGAGGCAGTACGGGCCAAGGTCAGAGAAATGGTGCGGGTAGGAGCGGACGTTATCAAGTTCGCCACCACCGGAGGGGCGAGTTCCCGCCCAGGACACGGGCCAATGGACGTAGAATTCGGGCCCGACGAAGTCCAAGCCTTGGTGGAAGAGGCAAGGGCCCTGGGCCGCAAGACCATGTGTCACGCCGTCGGGGGCCCCGGACTAACCATGGGGGTTAAGGGAGGCGCCGGCTCCATCGAGCACGGGTGCTACTTGGCCAATGACCCCGACCTCTTGAAGCTGATGGCCGACAACGGTTCGTTCTTCGTCCCGACCTTCGAAGTTTACGAGTTTCACTCAACTGTCAGCGCTCCTCACATGCGGGCACGGGCCGCAGCCTTGATGCAGGTCCACCAGGAAAGTCTGCACTTGGCCCTTTCGGCAGGGGTCAAGGTGGTGGCGGGGACCGACGCCGGCGGTTTCGTCCACGGCGACAATGCGAGAGAGGTGGAGCTTCTGGTGGAGCGTGGAATGAGCCCCATGCAGGCCATTCAGGCAGCCACCGGTTGGGCCGCGGAATGCGTTGGGCTGGATAAAAGCTTGGGCACCATTGAGACGGGAAAGCTCGCGGACATCCTGGTAGTCGACGGAGACCCCCTGCGAAACATCGGCGTGCTGCGCGACCGGGAGAAGCTTCACCTCATAATGAAGGGCGGCGAGGACTTCGTTAACCGCCTTGCGCCTCTGGCTTCTCCGGTGGCGGCCTAGGCCTTTGTGGAGCCGGGGCAATCCCGGCTTTGTCCTGCCATGATTTTCCATGTGCTAAGCCTTTTTCCACAGGTGTTCCCAGGCCCTTTGGAACACAGCATGGTGGGTTTGGCCATGCAGCGGGGCCTGGTTTCCCTTGAAGTTACCGACATCCGCAACTACACCCACGACGCCCACGGCACGGCCGACGATTACCAGTTCGGCGGAGGCCCCGGCATGGTGATGAAGCCGGAGCCGGTTTTCGAAGCTGTGGAAGATGCTGTATCCGGACTTCCTCCCGGCATCCAGAGCAGGGCCGAAGTAATCCTGCTGTCGCCACAAGGCCGTCTGCTGGACCAGAGCATGGCTGAAGAGTTGTCTCAAGCCCCCGCGCTGGTCCTGGTCTGCGGCCACTACGCCGGGGTGGACGAGCGGGTGCGGCAGCACCTGGCTACCAAGGATATCAGCATCGGGGACTACGTCCTGACCGGAGGCGAACTCCCTGCCATGGTCTTGATAGACACCGTAGCCCGATTGGTGCCCGGAGTTGTCGGCTCTTCAGAAAACGTAACCGAAGACTCCATAAGTTGCGGCCTCTTGCAGCACCCCCTCTTTACCAGGCCGGCCCAGTTCCGGGGGCTGGGTGTGCCGGAGGTCTTGCGTTCCGGCCACCACGCCGAGATACACCAGTGGCGCCGCCGTGAGTCACTGCGCCGCACCTTGGAATTGCGCCCGGACCTACTGCGTACCGCTGAACTGACGTCGTCGGACCTGGACTACTTATCATCCTTGGGATACCGTGCCGGCCCAGACCACACTTCCAAAAATTCTACGTCCGGATAAACACGGTAGGCTGACGGCCAGGTAGCACTTCCGCACAGAGGCAGCATGTCCAAAGACCGGTTCAGATTTCAGACCCCCGTTCGGGTGCGTTGGATGGAGTGCGACGCCCAAGGGATCGTATTCTTCGGCGCCTATGCGAACTATTTGGAAGTTGCCCAGTCCGAGTATTTTCGGAACTTGGGATTCAGCATCTACCGGGTGGCTGAGCATGGTTACTTCGATACCGCGGTGGTCAAATTGACCGTGGAGTATCAGGCCCCTGCCCGGGTGGATGACATGCTGGACCTGCTGGTGAGGATATCCCGCATAGGCACCTCAAGTATGACCATGGAGCTGGAAATCTACCGTCAGCAAGGTGGAGAACTGCTCACGGTCATGGAAGCGGTGCACGTCGGCTACGATGCCTCCTCCGGTCGCAGTAAGCCCGTGCCTGACGATATCCGCAGACTGATAGAACACTTCGAAGCCACCGGCCAAGTGCTTCCTCTGGAACAGTTCCCGGACTTGGCCCAAGCTGCCCTCGCTCCTTCTTGAAGTCCCTTTGGCGCCCGGAGTTCATGTTTCCTGGCCAACCAGCCCATCACCGGAAGGGACTTCCGGCCATTGACGATAATCGTCGCGGAACTTAGACTGGGTTCACCGACGGATGGTTTTAGATGGCCCGATTGTTCGACCTGCACATACACACTACCAAGGGAAGCAGTGACAGCAGCCTGTCCCCCGAGGACTTGATACTGGAGGCCGACCGGCTGGGGCTGCGGGGCCTATGCTTAACCGAGCACAGCGGCCCTTGGGACAGGCACGAATTCCGGGAGTTCGCCGACCGCCACAACGTGGTGCTAGTGCGGGCCGCAGAGGTCGAAACGGATATGGGGCACATGCTGGCCTTTGGAATAGACCGGTATCAGCCTGGCTTTCAGAAGGCGGAAACCCTCTGCCGCACCATGCAGTCAATCGGCGGCTTCGTGGTGTCAGCCCACCCGTTCAGGGCGGTGCTTGGGCGTTCGGTCCCCGTCCGGCCCCTGCTATACCCGTCCCGGGATGAAGAGATTCCACGGACGGCCGCCGCTGCTTCCTCCCACCCGGTGTTCAAGCTGGCCAATGCCGTCGAGGTGGCTAATGGCGGCACTGCCGACAACGAAAACTACATGGCAATGGAGGTCGCCTCCCTGCTGGAAATGCCGGTAACCGGCGGTAGCGACGCCCACTCGGTCCACGGCATTGGCAGGTTTGTCACCGCCTTCCGGGACGAGATAAACAACGAGGCAGAATTCCTTGCCGCGCTTCACGCCGGCGCCTTTTATCCGGCTACCGGCCTCCGCTCGGGGCGGCTCCGTCCTTATTCATCCGAAGCTACGAACGACTGAAGACGACAGCAGAGCCGAGACACGGCTCCTGCTTCCAGGCTGTAGCCGGGAAATAAAACGCAGCCAGTCCGGTATGGGAAGTTGGGATGGGAGTGAGATGGGGCTACTACATACAGTCGCTGACCCCTTTGAACGAGTCCACGTAGCTTTAGACCTGGAAACCACCGGGCTGGACTCCGACCGCGACAACATCATTGAGGTGGGCGCGGTCAAGTTCCAAGGCGACCGGGTCCTAGATACCTTCCAGACCTTCATCAATCCCGGTCGCCAGATTCCCGACTTCGTTCAACGCCTCACCGGGATTTCCCCTCACCAAGTAGAGCACGCTCCCTTCTTTTCCACAGTGGCAGGCCGCTTGGAACAGTTCGTCGAACACCACCCAGTGATAGGCCATAACATTGCCTTTGACCTTCGATTTCTAGCCTCTCACCGGCTCTCCCTTCTCAACACGTCCTACGACACTTGGGACTTGGCTTCGGTTTTGCTGCCCGCCGCCTCCCAGTACTCCCTCGGGTCCTTGGCAAGCCATTTCGGCATCATCCACAACAGCGCCCACCGGGCACTGGGAGACGCCGAAGCGACCCAGCAAGTCTTCCTAGCGCTGCTTCGCCAAGCGGCGGAACTAGAACCCGGGCGGCTGTCCTACCTAGCCGCTATTGCCCAGCGCAGCGAGTGGTCAATCGGGACGCTGTTTTCCGGTTTGTCTGAATTCACTGACCGGACAGTTGCCGGAGGAGCCGGCCCATCGGTTTTTGGCTTTACCGGCCTTGACTTGGAAAATCTGTCTGCTCGTTTGGGCAAAGCGGAACAGCGCCGGGCCGAGAGCAGCTTGCGACACTTGGACGAGGAGCAAGTCTCCAGGCTGCTAAGCAGCGACGGGCCGTTCGCAAAGGCCTTTCAGGGCTTCGAACACCGCCCGGAACAGGAAGAGATGCTCGCCAGCGTAACCAAGGCCATCTACCAGGGAGAGCACTTGGTAGTTGAAGGCGGCACAGGCGTAGGCAAGTCGATGGCCTACCTATTGCCGGCGGCTCTGTTCGCCCTGTCCCAAGGCCAGCGGGTGGTCATATCTACCAACACAATCAACCTGCAAGAGCAATTATTGCGCAAGGACATTCCGGCCATGGCCGATGTTCTGGAACAAGCAGGCCTGGTGGAGCCCGGCGTCCTCAAGGCCGCCCTGTTGAAGGGACGGAGCAACTACCTTTGCCTGAAGCGTTGGAACTACCTCAATGCCATTGATGGCCCCAGCGTCGACGAGGCCAGGCTGCTGGGCAAGACCGCCGTTTGGCTGCAAGACACCGCCACCGGCGACCGGGGTGAGATCAACCTCTCGGGCCGGGACGCTTTCACGTGGAACCGCACCTCCGCCGGCGAAGGAGGCTGGTGCCCCGGCCTCAAGGACGGCGGCCCCTGCTTTTTGCGAACTGCTCGGGAGCGGGCAGAGCAAGCTCACATCGTGGTGGTCAATCACGCACTCTTGATGTCCGACCTGGCCCGGGGCGGGGGCCTGATCCCGGAATACAAGCACCTGATCATCGACGAAGCTCACAATTTGGAAGACGCCGCAACCCGTCAGTTGGGGTTCCAAGTGACGCCGGCCAGCCTTGAGGAGGCTTTGGAACCCCATAACCGGCTAGCGGCACAGCTCCGCTTGGCCTTGGCCGGCGAGTCCTTGGCCGCCCCGGTCCGGCGTGAAGGAGAGGCCGCAGCAGGTGAGGTTGAAACCGCAATTCCCCGGTTGAAGGAGTTGTGGGCCAGGCTCTGGGCCGGGGCGGAACAGCTCTTCCAGGCACCTCGAGAAAGGAGCGGCGAAGAAAACAGCCAATTGCTTCTGGACAAGTTCCACGCCGGGGGGGCCGGCACCCGTCAGTGGGAGGAACTCAACCTTGCCTGGGAGAACTTGGATGTGGTCATACAAGGGACCTTACGCGCATTGGACCGGCTTATTCAATACCTGCAGACCACCGACCTGCAATCGGGCCCCGACCAAGGTGCGCTGACACTGGAGTCCGGTGGAATCCAAGATAACCTGGAACAATTGAAGGACAAATTGGGAACGATAATCGGAGGCACCGGCACAGCAACCATCGACTGGCTGGCCCGCACCCAGACGCGTAACCCGCCTGGGGATGAATTGTCCTTCAATTCGGCCCCCTTGGAAGTGGGCGGAACCCTGGCGGAACAACTGTTTGAACGCAAGGAAAGCGTCATCATGACCAGCGCCACCCTCAGTACGGAGGAGAGCTTCGACTACATCCGCCAGCGCACCGGCCTGCCTCAAGATAGCGACGAGCTGTTGGTGGGCTCTCCATTCGACTACCAGAGGGCCGCCCTGCTTCTCATACCGGAAGACATGCCCTCTCCCAACCAGGACGGGTACATGGAAGCAATGACTCGTGTGCTGGTGGATTTGGGCAAGACCCTCGACGGCCATACTATGGCCCTTTTCACCTCCTATTCGGCCTTAAGAGGCGTTGCCCAGCGTCTAAGGAGCCGGTTGACGCCCGACGGTATCGAAGTTCTGGCCCAAGGCGTAGACGGGTCGCCCCAGCAGTTGCTGTCCCGGTTCGCAGCCAATCCGGCGGCAGTGTTGCTGGGCACCAGCAGTTTCTGGGAGGGTGTGGACCTGCCCTCAGGCGTGCTGCAGGCCTTGGTGCTGACCCGGTTGCCCTTCCACGTGCCAAGCGACCCCATTGCCAAGTCCCGGTCCGAGCAATACAAGGACCCTTTCAAGGAGTACTCGATACCCCACGCCGTATTGAGGTTCCGGCAGGGCATCGGCCGGCTGATTCGCAACAAAGGGGATAGAGGGTCGCTGGTAGTACTGGACCGGCGGATTACCGGGCGCAATTACGGCCAATCGTTCCTGAAGTCGATGCCGTCTTGCACTCTAAAGCCCAGCAGCATCAACAACGTGGCCAACCAGACTGCCGAGTGGCTTGGCCCAAGGCGGAAGTAGGGAGGAAGTGAAGTGAAAGTGACCGTTGACCAACCCTTCGACCTGGCGGCAAGCCTGGAGAGCGGCCAAGCCCACCGCTGGCGTCTGGAAGGAGAATGGTACGCCGGCGTGGTGCGGGGCGACTTAGTAAAGATACGTCAGACCGGCGACGGCTTCGAGTTCAAGTCTTCGCCTACCCCGGCGCTGCAACTGGCTCCCAGCTTGAAGAGCTACTTCCGGTTGGACGACGACTTGGACTCCATCTACGAAGAAATCAAACAGGACCGCCGGGTGGCTGCCATGGTAGAGACCTACCCTGGGTTGCGAATACTTCGCACCGAACCGTGGGAGTGCCTGGTCGCCTTCATTTGCTCCGCAACCTCCAATATTCCCCGTATCCATCAGAACATGGAGAGTATATCCGGGGCTTTCGGCACGCCCTTGGAACTCAACGGCTACCGGCGCTACACCTTTCCCACGCCCTTGGACTTGGCCGAGGGCGGCGAGATAGAGTTGCGGCGGCTGGGGCTGGGCTTCCGCGCCCCCTACGTCCACCGGGCCGCCGTCGCAGTCCTCGAGGGGCGCTTGGATTTGGATGAACTGGTGGAGATGCCTTATCTGGATGCCAAGAACGCGCTGATGGAGTCTCCTGGCATCGGCTCCAAGATTGCAGACTGCATCGCCGTCTTTTCCTTGGAGAAGCTGGAGGCCTTCCCCATCGACGTCTGGGTCCGCCGGGCATTGGGCGAGTGGTACTTCCCCGGCCAAAAGACTCCGCCGGACCGGGCGTTATTGGGATGGGCCCGGCAATACTTCGGGCGTTACGGAGGCTACTCCCAACAATACCTCTTCCACGGACGCCGCCTCCGGGACAAGAAGGCCAAGCGGGAACCCAAGAAAGCCCATGCTTCAATGGACTCCTGACCCTTGCCGTCGTCCCTTGTTGTAGAATTGCAGGGTCACCCAAGTCTCGTGGCCGTCTTCCACTTCGAAACAGGCTACAAAGGCAAAACGAGAAATGACCGCCGAGGAGCACCTGCAGGCCGCCTTGGACTTTCTTCGCCACTCCGGCGAGCAGTTCGCCGCCGGTGACGCACTGCAAGGTTCAGAGAAGCTGTGGGGTGCGGCGTCCCATGCCGTCACGGCAATCGCCAAGCAGCGGGGCTGGCCCTACGGAAAGTACCGGGCGCGCGTCACTGCTGTTAACCGGTTGTCCGAGGAACGCAACGATTCCTCGCTTCCATCCAAGTTTTTTGCCGCCCGCCAGTTTCACAATAACTTTTACCGGGACTTCATGGAAGACGACGATTTGGAAGAAGGCCGCCCAATGGTCCACGACTTTGTCCACCGGATAGCTGCCCTGCTAAAAGAGCAGTAGCAGGCATGGCCCTTGGCCCAACTGAGGCACGGCACGTTATCCAGCGAGACTCTTCCTACTGGCTCAGGATCAGCTTCCCGAAAAAGGCGGTCTCTTCCATGGCCCTGTGGGCGTCGGCGGCATCCGGGAGAGGGAAAGTGCGGTCCACCACCGGGCGGACGGCCCCCCGGTTGAGCATCTCAACTATCTCCCGCATGTCTTCCTTGGTGCCCATGTAGGCCCCATAGACCTCCTTCTGCTGGCTGAACAGCAGGCCCAAGTGCAGCTGGGTCCGCAGCCCGGTAGTTGCCCCGCAGATGCCGTATCGGCCTCCCGACCGCAGGGAGCCGAAGGCTGCCTCGAAGAAGTCGGCTCCGACGTGGTCAACTACGCAGTCCACACCGGCGCCCCCGGTAATCTCCCTTACCCGTCCCCTTATGTCTTCCTCGGAGTAGTTGATAACCTCATCAGCCCCCAGTTCCCGGGCTTTGGCCGCCTTCTCCGGGGTGCTGGTGGTGGCAATTACGGTAGCTCCGATTACGTCCTTGGCCACCTGCACTGCCGCCGTGCCTACCCCCGCCGAGGCTGACAGCACCAGCACGGTCTGCCAAGGCTTGAGCTGCAGGCGCCGCACCAGCATGTTCCACACCGGCAGGTAGGTGGTGGGAGCCGCCGCAGCTTGATCGAAAGTCACACCGTCGGCAATGGGATGGACGTTGACCGCCGGAAGCACCAGGAATTCCGCGTAGCTCCCGTCTATGGCGCTGCCCAGGAACTGCGAACGGCGGCACAAGTCGTCCTGCCCGGACAGGCAGACCGGGCACTGCTGGCAACTCAGCCGCGGATTGATAATGACCCGGTCCCCTTCCTTGAGGCCGGTTACGCCTCCCCCAACTTCGGCCACGGTCCCGGCACAGTCGCCGCCCAGTATCAGGGGCGGCGGAAACTCCCTGGCCAGTCCCCGGTCGCCGGACCTGGTGTAGAGGTCCAGGCGATTTAACGCCGAGGCGCCGACCCGGATCTTGACTGTATTGGGCCCCAATGAAGGCTCCGGGCGTTCTCCATAGGTCAACACTTCCGGGCCGCCGTGGGACTCGATATAAACCGCTTTCATCTAACCCTCAATTCTCCCGTTCTTGGCTGTCTATTGGGCTGGGACGGCAACCGTCAAAATGCGGGTCTTCAGGCTGTCCGAATTACCTTCTTGGCCATCCCGGTAAAAGTTCGGCCCGGAAATATGCGAACCATGACTGCCTTTCAAACATGACTGGAAGGAAGTCGAGTGGCATGACCGAGGGGTCGGCCAGGCGGGGCAACTCATGGCCTGCGGCCGTAATAGCAGTCGTTGCAAAGAAAAACTATGGCCAGGGCCTCCTCGTGGCTGCCGATCAGGCCGCATTTGGGCACCTCGGCATCCTGGGACCAGGGGTGGTGGAACTTGCCCCCACAAAGCTGGCAGGTTGCTTGGTGCACCTCGTCCAAGTCCTCCCCGCAGATTACGCAGGCCTCTGCGTCCAAGTCTTCCGTCATGAACCTTCCAAGGCCGGAGTCTTCTGCCTCCGGCCAACCAGGATGTCCCTGGCCAATTGGACTTGTTCAGCCTTGGTCACCACCAGGCCGTCCAACTTGGCCTCCCAGACCGCCTCAAGAATTTGTCCCAGTTCAGGACCCGGGGCAATTCCCAACTCCCGAAGGTCATCGCCGTCCACGTCGGGCTTGACTCGGCGTAGATGCTCCAAGTATCTACTCAAGCGCTCCCGGATGTGGACCGGCTCGCCAAAGAGTGAAGCTGCCAGAACCGCATCTTCAGAACATTGCCCCAGTATATGAACCAGAGAGGAGTCGGCCAACCCGGGGGTTCCTAGTTTCTGCCAATGCTCCCTCAGGCAAACGGAACTTTCTACGGCGGACCGCCATGACCGGGGCATGTTCAAACGCTGGGCCAAGGCATGGGCTTGAGACTCCTTCAAGTGGTGAACAAGGGCCGCCAGCCACACCAAGGGGTCAAGCCGAAGGGCCCGGTTCCGGGAGCCCTCCGCCAGCCGCTGAATCCTGTTCAAGAAACCTTCCCCGGTCAGGGCCGGATGCATCCCGGCCAGCACGCCAAGCTCCATTGCCCGAACGAGGGCCGGAGCAGGATTCTCCTCTTTGAGTATGCGCTCCAGCTCATGCCTCACCCTGTCCCCGGTCAGCAGGTCGATTCGCTTGTCCCGGAGAGTGCGCTGGATGCTCTCCAGGGTGGCAGCCTCAATCTCGAAACCGAGCCGCTGCTCATATCGCACCGCCCGGAAAATCCGCGTCGGGTCATCGGTGAAACTGTTGGGATGGAGTATTCGCACCAACCCCCGGCGGAGGTCTTCGCGGCCGCTACAGTGGTCGATCAGAGCGCAGCCCTCCGGCGCCAGTGGAATGGCCATGGCGTTGATGGAAAAATCCCGGCGGGCCAAGTCGTCCTCAATAGAAGCGGGAATAACGTCAGGAAGAGCCCCCGGCTGGGGATAGTGTTCCCGGCGGGCGGTTACCAAGTCAACGGTGCAGCCTGTTGCAATAACCGACGCTGTCCCAAATCGCCGGTGCACCACCAAGCGGCCCTCAATTTCCCCTGCCAGCGAGGCAGCCAATGCCGCAGCATTGCCTTCCACCGCGAAATCCAGGTCCTTCAGCGGGCGCCCCAGCAATGCGTCCCGGACCGGGCCTCCAACAAGATAGACCCGTTCGTTCCGGTCCAGGGCTATACGCTGTAACGCACGAAGAGCGGTCAGCGATGGACCGCCAATACTCTCTACTACATCGGCGAGCATGGGAGGTGGGATATTCTGGAGCTTGTGCGTGGGGGCCTCCGGGTGGCCGCATTATACCATGACGTTCCGTAATTCCCCGGTGCAGCCCTTGCCCACGCTCCCTTAAACGGGGGCGCCGCTTCCCTCATTGGCGCCCCTCAGTCCGCGCTTTCCGCTACCGGTAAACGAAAGCCGACGCCGGATGAGCATGAACCAGCCCTGTTGCCAACAGGCTTGTGGTAAGCCCCCACGGCACTC
Source organism: Dehalococcoidia bacterium (assembly GCA_034420695.1). Classification (GTDB taxonomy): domain Bacteria; phylum Chloroflexota; class Dehalococcoidia; order Lucifugimonadales; family UBA3495; genus Io17-Chloro-G2. Next base: position 92,276 of record DAOULB010000040.1, on the reverse strand, counting down.
TCCGAATCCTCATCAAGGAGAGGCTGACAGAGACAACCAGGTGCTTTGACATGGGCGGGGCGGATAGCTACAATCTGCAGAGACCATTAGAGGCGCACGATACCACTAAGGGAGGCGAAGTAATGGCTGGGAGTCAGTTCACTACATATTACGATTTTCGTTGACCATTCGTGTACAATGCCGCCATGTGGCTGGCAAAGGTGGAAGACAACACTGGAAACACCATAGAGATTGACTGGCAGCCCTTTTCCTTGGCCCAAGTCAATGCGGACTCTAATGCGGAGTTGAAGACTTGGGAGCAACCCGGGGTGCTGGACGGGTCCGACAAGACCTTCCTGGCCCACATGTCGGGCTTGGCCGCCAAGAGGCAGGGGGAAGAGGCCTTTAAGTCGTTCTTCGTCGCCCTGCTCAAGGCCCGCCACGAAGAGAAGAAGGACTTGAACGACCCCGAGGTGATGAAGGAGGCCGCCACAGTGGCTGGCCTTGACATGGGCCGGTTCTTGGAGGACCAGTCCGACCCCGACCTTCTGCGGGAAATCGCCGAGAGCCATACCAAGGCGGTAGAGGAGCACGGCGTGTTCGGGGTCCCGACCTACGTGTTCCCCGGCGGAAACGCTGCCTTCCTCAAGATGTTCATTCCTCCGGATGAACAGGCAGCAGAGATTTACGATTCAATGACCCACGTGATTGGGCAATTGGAGCATGTGGGAGAGATGAAGCGCCCTCAGCCTCCGTGGCCTCATGGGGTCATCCGGGGATAATCCTTGGCCGCCCATCCCCTGGAACCAAGACTTGGCGTGACCTTTCAAGACCAGGGCCTGCTTCATCAGGCCCTGGTTCATCGTTCCTACATTAACGAGACCGGCGGAGACTCCATCGATTCCTACGAGCGCATGGAGTTTCTGGGCGACTCCGTCTTGGAACTGGTGATTTCTTCCGAGCTATACCAGTTGCTGCCCGGCCATTCCGAGGGAGACCTGACCAAGGGCCGGGCTTCCCTGGTGTGCCGGGAATCCTTGGCGGGGGTGGCCCGCCGTTTGGGCTTGGGAGATTTCATCCTCCTTGGACATGGGGAGGAGGCCAGTCAAGGGCGGGGCCGGGACTCGACCTTGGCTGCCGCTATGGAAGCCGTCACCGGCGCGGTCTACTTGGACCAGGGCCTTGCCCACGCCAAGGACTTCATATTGCGTTCCATGGCCCCCGAGATTGACGCTTACTTGGCAATGGGAGCCGCCCCGGCGAACGCCAAGTCACTGCTGCAGGAGCGGGTCCAAGGTCAGGGGATTCCAGGCCCGGAATACAGGCTGGCCGGCAGCACCGGACCGGACCATGACCCGGTGTTCACGGTGGAGGTGGTGGTTGACGGCAATGTAGCCGGGCGGGGACAAGGCGGGAGAAAGGCCGACGCCGAACGGGAAGCCGCTCGCAACGCCCTGGAAAACCTGGACATGCAGGTCCAGGAAACCCGTCAACCCTGAACCAAGACCCGACCGGCCACACGGGCACCGGATACCCAAGTCCTTTCTTCCCGGAGACGCATCTCAACTCCCGATTGCCCGGCAGCATTGGCGCCGGTCAAATGGACGGACAATCCAGGCAGAAGGGCAACTTCAATAGGACGGGTAAATGTTCGGCCTCTTCAAGCGTAACGCCGCCGAGAATAAGCGCCAGACCCAGCAGGGGGTGGAGCGCACCCAGCAACGCTGGTTCGGCCGCATCCTGGGCGTGCTCCAGTCTTCCAACCTCGACGACTCGGCTTGGGACGAACTGGAGGAAATCCTGATTTCCTCCGACGTGGGTGTCGAATGCGCGCAAGTCCTCATCGATGACCTGCGCTCCCAAGTCCAGCAACGCCGGCTCCAAAGCCCGGAGGAGGTCTACAACCGGTTGAAGGAGTCCCTGGCCCATGACTTGGAGGCGGGCAACGACCCCGCCCTTTGGCTGGAGGATGAAGACAGCCCGGCCCCCTACGTAATCTTGATGGTCGGCGTCAACGGCGTGGGCAAAACCACCAGCATTGCCAAGCTGGCCAACCGTTTCACCGCCTCCGGAAAGAAGGTAGTGATCGGAGCGGCGGACACTTTCCGGGCGGCGGCCAGCGAGCAGTTGGAGGTGCTGGGGCAGCGGGTCGGTGTGGACGTCATCAGCCACCAGTCCGGGGCGGACCCGGGGGCCGTGACCTATGACGCTTTTCAGGCCAGCAAGGCCCGGGGCGCCGACGTGCTCATCATTGACACTGCCGGACGCCTGCACACCAAAGCCAACCTCATGGAGGAACTGAAGAAGATTCGCCGGGTACTTAACCGCTTGGATCCCTCAGCGCCCCACCAAGTCATCCTGACTTTGGACGCCACTACCGGCCTGAACGGCTTGGCCCAAGCCGAGTCGTTCACCGAAGCCGTGGGCTGTACCGGAGTCTTCCTGGCCAAGCTGGATGGGACGGCCCGTGGCGGGATAGCCTTGGCGGTAACCCGGCAACTCGGGGTGCCCATCCTTTTCATCGGCACCGGGGAAGGCTTGGCAGACCTTGCACCCTTCGAAACCCAGGACTTCATCGATTCCCTCCTGGCCCCGGTCTCTTAGCCGGAGCCGTGGCGCGGCCCAACTATCACAGAGCGATCAGCAACGCAGGTCCTAACTGAATTCCCGTGCTTGACCTGCTCCTTTGGCTTCTGGCCATAGAATTCCTGGGGCTGCTGTCCTTCCCCCTTTGTTTTCGATTGTTGCACCGCCTCCCGGACCGCGGCTTTGCCGTGGCCAAGCCCTTTTCCCTGGTGCTCTGCTCCTATGCCATTTGGGTGCTGGGCCTGACCCACTTGGTTCCCAGCGCCCGGTACACCATCCTGGGAATCGTGCTCATTCTTGGGTTTGCTTCTTGGTGGGTGATCAAGGACCGCTGGCGGGAACTGGCCTCATTTGTAAAGCAGCACTGGCCCGCCTTGGCCGCGGCAGAGGTCCTTTTCCTGGGGTTCTTCCTGCTCTGGGCAGGGATCACATCCGAATCACCGGCCATCAACCACACCGAAAAGCCGATGGACCTTGCCCTTTTCAACGCCTCCCTCCACAGCCGTTTCTTCCCTCCGGAGGACCCGTGGCTTGCCGGCCATTCCATCAGCTACTACTACTTCGGCCACTTCATCATGGCCCTGCTCGCCAAGTTGACGTCCATCCCCTCAAGCGTTGCCTACAACCTGGCCCTTGCTTCCGTCCCAGCCCTCCTGGCTTCGGCGTCCTTCGGACTGCTCTACAACCTTATACGCCTGTCGGGCGCCGGCGTCCGGCGGGCGACGCTCTATGCCTTGGCCGCGCCGCTGCTGATTATTCTCGCGGGTAACCTGGAAGGGGTCATGGAGTTCGTCTGGGCCCAAGGCTGGGGGTCGGCCGCCTTCTGGGAATGGGTGGGCATCAAGGGGCTGGAGGGGAGCCCGACCGGGACCGGCGCCTTCTTCCCACAGGAGAACTGGTGGTGGTGGCGCGCCACCCGGGTGATAGACACCATCGCCGGCGGGCAGAGCCTGGACTACACCATCACCGAATTCCCCTTCTTCAGCTTCCTCCTGGGGGACCTCCATGCCCATGTCCTGTCCCTGCCCTTTATGGTATTAGCCCTGTACCTATGCCTGAACCTGATGCTGTACAAAGAACAACCGGCCTTGACTTGGTTGAAACGCCATCCCCTGGAAGCCGCCGCCCTGGCGATGTTCATCGGCTCCCTGGCCTTCATCAACACTTGGGACTTTGTAACCGTCGCATTCTTCCTGGCCTTGGTCTTCATGGTAAAGTGGTGCGTCCCCGGCTGCCGCCGGGGACTACGGGGTGCTGGCCGCGCCATCTTCGTCTTCGCGTCCATCTTGGCAATTGGCGTCGCCCTGTTTCTTCCCTTCTATTTGACATTCTCCACCCAAGCCAAGGGAGTCTTGCCCCTCTTGGAGCATGGCACAAGGCCCTTCCACTTCCTCCTGGTAATGGGTCTGTTTTCCCTGCTGGGCGTCTCCTTCCTGTTGCGCCAACTTCCGGTCCTGGGTCTGCACGACAGGGAGCAACGACCACTTCTGCTAGCGGTAGTTTTGACCATGCTGCTTCCCTTCGCGATCTGGGTTATGGCCGCCCCCATTGCCGCAAGAATCGTGGACGGGAGCTTTTCCACGGCCTCCATACTCCACAGGGCGGGTTGGGCACTGCCCGCCCTGGCCGTCGCGGCCTTGGCCTGCTACAGCCTGGCCCGCTGTGCTCGCTCTGGAGACGACCCCGGCCGGGTGTTCACCTTGGGTTTGCTGTTGACGGGGTTCCTCCTGCTGGCCGGGGCGGAGCTATTCTACGTAGCCGATGCCTTCGGGGGCGGCTTGCGGCGGATGAACACGGTTTTCAAGGTGTATTACCAAGCTTGGCTGCTATTGGGGCTGGCCGGAGGCTACGCTATCTTCTACTGGGCCTCACGTCCTATGAGGTTTCCTCAACCCGGTGCGGTGTTGAGTTCAAGTTGGATGAAGGCAGGCGGCCATCGGCTTTGGCTGCTGCTGGTTGCCGTACTGGTGGCAGCAGCCCTTTACTACCCCGCGGGGGCCGCTCTAGACCGCACCGGGCTCCTGCGGGAAGGCCACTCCTTCGAAGCCAACACCTTGGACGGGCTGGCCTTCATCAAGGGGGAGCGGCCCGGAGAGTACGCCGCCATAGGCTGGCTCCGCGATGTTGCCCCATGGGGCCGAATCGTGGAGGCGGTGGGGGACGACTACACCGAGTACGGCCGAATATCGTCGAGCACCGGACGGGCCACGGTGCTCGGCTGGCCGAGCCATGAGTTGCAATGGCGGGGCAGCAGCCAATTGTTCGAAGGCCGGGCCGATGACGTAGAGACCATTTACCGCAGCAGCGACCACGGCCAAGTGCGGGAACTGTTGGACCTATACGGGGTAAGATACGTGTACCAAGGTCACCGGGAGACGGAGAGCTATGGCTGGGAAAACCTGGAGAACCACGGCTTTTTAAAGCCCGTTTTCACCAGCCACGACGTAACCATATACGAGTATGAACAGTGACTTGGGCGCGCCGGCCCGGTCTCTGCACGAACCACTTACGCCCGTGAACTACCAAAGGCTTCAAGATGCTCAGGCTGAAATCAGGTAAAAGTCCAGGCCGCCGCCGGGAACTACCCACCCTCACTATCACCTTGGAATGGCCGCAAATGGCGTTCCTCGGCCTGATGGCCCTTGCCTTGGCGCTGCGGCTCTGGGAACTGGATGGCCGCACTATGCACTATGACGAGGCCATCCACCTCCAGGCAGCGTGGCGGCTGTCCGAAGGTCACGGGTTTATTCATTCCCCTTGGATGCACGGCCCCTTCCAGGTAGACTTGACGGCCCTGTTCATCCGGGTCTTCGGCGACACCGACTTCACCGCCCGCTTGGCCTATGTGTTTTTCGGCACGGCCTTGGTGGGGATTCCCTATTTCCTGCGGGAGCGCATCGGCAACGCCGGCGCCCTGTTGACCGGGACCCTGCTGGCGCTTTCGCCGGTGATGCTGTACTTCAGCCGGTTCGGGCGCAACGACATCATCATGGCCTTCTGGGCTTCGGCCCTGCTGGTCCTCCTGTGGCGATACATCGAAGAGGGGCGCAACCGTTACCTGTTCCTTGCCGCTGCGGTGCTGGCCTTCATGTTTGCCACCAAGGAGACGGCCTACTTCGTGACCCTGTTTTTTGGTGGGGTGGCCTTCCTGCTGGCCCTCCCCCAGTTGGCTCCCTGTTTCACTCGCAGGACCTCCCTGCGGGGACTGGCGGGTCCGGCCGGATTCTTCCTCCTGCTATGCACCTTGACCCTCCCCCAGTGGGGGCCTCTTTTCGGCCTGTTGCAGGGGCCCTTGGGCCTGGCCTTGGTCAACCCCGACGGCGTTTCGGAAGGGCTGGTGGGAGCCCCCCAATGGGAGGGCCCGTACCTATCCATCCCGTTGTACCAAGGCCAGTGGTGGACTCACCTCATAGTAGCCATGCTGGGCGTGACCGCCCTGACCTGGCACAGCCGCCGTTCCGGGACCCCGGTCAAGGAGCTGCCCGGCTCCCTGGGTGTTCCGCTGGCGCTGGTTGCCGCGGTCTGCTTTGCGGTCCTCCTTCCCTTTGACGCTGGAACCGGAGACTGGCAGGCTTCCGTGGCAGCCGCCGGCGTCCTCACAGCCGCGGCCGCTCTCACCTTGTACGTCTCACGGAACACTTGGCGCGGAGACCCGGCGTTATTGTTCCTCCCACCCCTGCTGACCGCGGTCTACTTGGCGCTGTTCACATCTGCGCTCAGTGTCAGCGGGGTGGTGCACTGGCTGCTGCCGCCGGGCACCGCCTTGGGGGAAATCCCCAACGGAATTCCCTTGAACTTCGTCGCGGCAGTACTGGTGGTGGGGGCCGCCTTAGCCGGTTCGGCCTGGCTGGGGATTCGCTGGCTGGGGCTGGCGTGGCTGGGCTTGGCCGGGGTGTTCTACGGCATCTGGACCCTGCTCTACACCACCTTCTTCACCAACCTTGCCGGGGTTTTCAGCGGCGTGTGGCAAGGCATGGGCTATTGGATGGCCCAGCAAGAGGTGGCCAGGGGTGACCAGCCTTGGTACTACTACTTCGTAGGGGTTTCCATTTACGAATATCTTCCGGCGGCCTTCGGGATCACGGGAGCGGTCTATTTCCTGCGGCGGGGTGACCCCCTCGGACTGGTGATGACCCTGTGGGCCTTGGTTACTTTCCTGGCCTACACCGTGGCCAGTGAGAAAATGCCGTGGCTGCTGGTAAATATCTCCCTGCCTTTGATTTTCCTCAGCGGGGCTTTCCTGGGGCGCCTCCTGGAACGGGTGCGCTGGCAGGAGGCCTTGAACCGGGCCTACACCGCCCAACTGGTCCTCTGGCCTGGGCTCCTCGCCGGGGCCGTGTACTTGGTTTACCGGTGGGTCGATACGGAGTCCACTTGGGGCAATACCGAATGGCTCCTGCTGGCGGCTTGCGCGGCAGCGGGGCTGGTTTCCGCCGGACTGCTGCAAGCAGACCCTCATCGCCGGGGCGCCGCACTGGGTGGCCTCGGGCTGGCGGCCCTGTTGCTGGGATTCAGCATATGGGGCGGCTTCCGGGCCGCCTACACCTACGACGATTCCAACGTCGAAGTCCTGGTTTACGCCCAAGGCGGCTCCGACCTGAAGACAACCTACCGGGAGTTGGACCTCCTGTCCCTTCGGGAAAATCTTGAAACCCAAATAGTGGTTGACTACGACGTATGGTACCCCTTGCAATGGTACGTGAGGCACCTACACGACCAGAAAAGCCTCAGGTTCGCCTGTTTCAAGAGCGAGTCAGACCCGGCCTGGACTTCCGACTGCAAGCCAGTGTCAGAATCAACGGAAGCCTCGGCCAGGCTGCTGACCACGGTCCACGGCGACCGGGACGAGGCGGACTTGGAACACTTCCGCAGGGACGGCCCCCTCAAGAGCCTGCTCTGGTTTCCCGAGAGCTACCGGAGGCCCGGCGAAAACCGCGCCTATGAGGGCTCGTTTCTTGGGTTCAGGGGACTGCCCAGCAAGGTACAATTCACCAAGGACCTGAGATATTTCCAATCGGCCTTGAGCAGCCGGAAATCGTGGAGTGACGGTATTAACTACTGGCTCTTTCGCCGGTTGGAGGACCCTTGGTACGACGCCCTGTACTACAGCTACCTGCCCTGAGCCTGCCTGCCTTGATACTTCCGGCCTTCCTTGTGACTCAACCGGCGGCTGGCTTATACTGGCGGCCCTTGTCCGACTTTTGGCCGGCGCCCTGGGCAAGGATTAACTCGCTTTTAGGACCCTGCCAACTTGTTCTATCGTGACTGGCGCTTCTGGCTGGGGGTGGCCTTCAGCCTGGGTTTCCTGGGGCTGCTGGCCTTCCAAGTTGACCCCGCCGAAATCAAGGGCTCCCTGGCCCGGGCCAACTACGTTTACCTGGCCCCGGCCATAGTCATATATTTCGTTGGCCTTTACTTCCGTTCCTTCCGATGGCGCTACCTGCTGTCACCCATCCAGTCCTTCCCCGTTTCCAGGCTGTACCCGGTGGTTGTAATAGGCTACATGGCCAACAACCTCCTGCCCGCCCGGCTGGGGGAACTGGTGAGAGCCTACTACCTGGCCCGGCGCGAGGAGTGCAGTTCCGGCACCGCCTTAGCCACCATTGCAGTGGAGCGGGTCTACGACGGGATGACCCTGATGGCCTTTTGCGCCCTGTCGGCGCCCCTTCTCCTGCTGATGGGGGCCTTCAGCGGCCAAGCCGGCCTCTCCCGGGGAACGGCCATCGTGCTTTCCATCGCCGTAGCGGGGGTCTTCGCCGCGGCCTTGGTGGTGCTGACCCTGCTGGCGAGGCAGGGCAGCAGCCAGAAGATAGTGGAATTGGGGTTGCGCTTCGTTCCGGGAAGCAAGGCCAAGGCACGGGTCCGCGGCCTATTGACCGGCTTCATCCTAGGCTTGGCCATCCTGAACTCGCCCGGTAAACACCTGATAGTCTTCCTGCTCTCCCTGCCGGTGTGGGCTATGGAGGGCTCCATGTACCTGCTGGTGGGTTACTCCTTCGGCCTCCACGATTATTTCCCTTCTTTCGGCGCGTTCTTGCTGGTGGCTATGCTGGTGACCGCAACCTCCAACCTGGCAACCGCCATGCCCACGGCCGTCGGCGGGATCGGCCCCTTCGAACTGGTCACTCAACAGACCTTAGTGGTGTTGGGAGTGGGCGCTTCCTTAGCCGGGGCCTACGGGGCCTTCATCCACCTTGTGGCCCTGTGGCTGCCGGTGAATTTGGCGGGGCTGGCCCTGCTCTGGACGCAAAACCTGTCCATCACCCAATTGGCCCGGCGTCCTGTGGAGCAGGCTGAGCAGAACGAAGCCCCTCTGTCCCAAGGCTGGAGCCCCACGGGCCCGTCAGGGAACCTTCCCCAAGCCGGGAGCGGCCCGGGATGAGAGTAGGGGTTATTGGAGGCGGGGCGGCCGGGCTGGCGGCAGCCTACGAGTTGACCAAGCGCGGCCACTACGCCGAAGTCTTCGAAAGGGCTCCTTTCCTGGCAGGGCAGGCATCGACCTTCACCGTCGGCGAAAGCCAGTTGGAAAGGGGTTACCACCACCTTTTCGTGAGCGATACCGACATGGCGGAGCTAATCCAGGAAATCGGCCTGGGAGACCGGCTGGCTTGGCTGGAGTCGAAGGTGGGGCTGTTTTACGGCGGCCGAATCTGGCCCTTCTCCACCCCTCTGGACCTTTTGCGGTTCACGCCCCTTTCGTTGCTGCAGCGATTACGGGTTGGCCTGTGGACCTTCGCCCTGCAGAAGACCGGGAACTGGCGCAAGTTCGAGGGCGTCACGGCCAAGCGGTGGCTGGAGGAACACATGGGCCGGAGGGCCTGCGAGGTCATCTGGGAGCCCTTGCTCCGGGGCAAATTCGGCGACTACTACGACCAGATCAGCATGGCTTGGATCTGGGGCAAAATCCATTTGCGGGTCGCTTCCCGGAGCAAGGGCATGCAGAAGGAGCGGCTGGGTTACCCCATGGGAAGCTTCGGTGAGGTGTTCGACGTCCTGGCCCAACGAATAGTGGAACAGGGCGGACAGGTGCACATTTCCGCCGGGGTGAGGCGGGTAGTGGTGGAACAGGGGGCTGCCACCGGCTTGGAGGTGGAACTGCCCGGCCTTCCCGTGGAGAGCAAGGGCTACGATGCAGTAATCGCCACCACCCCTTCCTACGTTTTCACCCGGTTGGCCTCCCCCCTGCCGCCGGACTACCTGGAATTGCTGGAGGGCGCCCAGTACCTGTCGGCAGTGCTGGTAATCCTGGAGCTGGACCGGCCCCTCTCTTCCACCTACTGGCTCAACGTTGCCGACCGGAGCCTGCCCTTCGTCGGCATAATCGAGCACACCAACATGCTTGACAAGTCCCTCTACGGCGGGCGGCACATTGTGTACCTCAGCAATTACCCGGACCCCAACGGCGAACTGTACAAGAAGAGCGGCCCGGAACTGCTGGAGGAGTTCATTCCCCACCTGCAGAAGGTCAACCCGGAATTCGACCGTTCTTGGATTCTCGATTTCCACCACCACAAGGTTGATGCCGCCCAGCCCATCATCGGCATCAACTACAGCCAGCGCATTCCCTCTCACCGGACCCCCATTGCCAATCTATACTTGGCAAATACCACCCAGATATATCCCGAAGACCGGGGCACCAACTATTCGGTACGCATGGGCAGGCAGGTGGCCCGGATGCTCTTGGAAGACCGGGGAATCTTGCAGGCCTGAGACGAGCGCCAGGCGGGGCAGGTGGCAAATTTCAGGCAGCGGGGTTACAATCGATTAAAAGATGGAAATTCGGGACTCGGCTTGTTCGCCGTATCCTGGACCGTTCCAGCAAGTGAGGACCGAACCGTGGCAGACAATAAGTCTTCAAAGGACAGTTCGCGAAAATCCCGGCGGGGCTTCCTGATCAAGTTGGCCATAGGCGCCGCCGCCCTGGCAATAGTATCGACGCCGGCAATTCCCTGGATCAGGAAAAACAGGGGCCGTTTGACGGCCTCCAAGTCCAACCTGCCGGGCGGGGACTCCATTTTCCGCCCCAGGGACAAGGACAAGGCCTAGACAGTCCGGGAGGCTGCTACCGCCGACCGAACTCCTTCTCCACCTGATAAGAACTGAAGTGAACCATGGTGGGCCTGCCGTGGGGGCATGTGTGGGGATTGTCGGCCCCTTCCAACTGTTCCAGCAGGCTGCGCATTTCCGGTTCCGTCAGCGGCTTTCCGGCCCGAATGGCCCCGTGACAGGCTATTGAAGCCGCCAGTACATCTTCTTGGCGGCGCATCAACCCTTCGAATGCCACCATGTCCAGTACGTCCACCAAGGACCCGGCCGGGTCTCCCCCTTCCTTCGCAGCGACCACCGCAGGAACTGCACGCAGCAGATAACTATTGCCTCCGAAGGGCTCAACAATGAACCCGTAGGCGGCCAGCTTCTCGGAGTTATTGATCAGTGTATCCAGTTGGGAGGGGCTGAGCTCCACCTCCGCCGGTTGCAGCAGGGCTTGAGACTGGGGAGCGCGCTCCCCTCCCCCTGGGTTCTGGTCCGCCACCAGCCGGTCGAACAGCACCCTCTCGTGGGCGGCGTGCTGGTCCACCAAGAACATGCCTTCCGGCCCTTCCGCCACAATGTAGGTGAGCTTCATCTGGCCCACCACCTTCAACGCCGGAGCAGCCGGGCGGGGCAAAGCGCCCTTCCATTCGCCGCCGCCGGGAGAAGAACTGCCGGACCCGGCAAAGGGGGTTGAAGGGAAGAAGGAGGGGCCGGCAGTGGCCGGTCCGGGACTGGGCCTCCAGGGACTCTCGCCGGGAGGGTGCATCACCGGGACCGGCGACTGCTCAATCAAAGCGCTGCGGACTGCCCGCTGCAGGGTGGCGAAGGCCTTGCCTTCTTGGTGGAACCTGACCTCCCGCTTCGTGGGGTGATAATTGACGTCCACTTGTTCCAAGGGCACCGACAAGCCCACCGCCGCCATCGGGTACCGCCGCTCCGGCAGCAAGCCGTGGTAGGCCTCCTCCAAGGCATAGGCGAGCATACGGCTCTGAATCCAGCGGCGGTTGACGAAGAAGGTCAACTGGGTGCGGTTGGCCCGGTTCAGGCTGGGAGGGCTGATGAATCCGTGGACCGCATACCCCGACTCCGGGTCTTCCCCGTCGATTTCCAGCATCAACCCGGCGGCCTCGGGGCCGAACACTGCGGCCAAGGGGCCCCTGGCATTCCCGTTGCCCTGGGTCTGGAAAACCCGGCGGCCCTCGTTGGTCAGCAGGAACGCCACCTCCGGGTAGACCAAGGCGTAGCGGCTGACCAGTTCTTGTATCCGTCCGGCTTCGGTGGTTGCCGACCTGAGAAACTTCCGGCGGGCGGGCATGTTTTCGAAGAGGTCCTCCACACAGACCGATGTGCCGGGCGCGGCGCCCTGGGAACCCGACTGCTCAAAACTCCCCCATTCCAAGCGCACCCAGTGGGCGGCGTCATCTCCGTGGGTGCGGGTCGTCATGGTCAGGCGAGAGACGGCGGCGATGCTGGGCAGGGCCTCCCCACGGAAGCCCAGGGTGCCCACCGAGTCGAGCTGTTCCTGGCTCTGGATCTTGCTGGTGGCGTGGCGCAGGAAGGCCAGCTCCAGTTGGTCCGCGGAAATGCCTTGGCCGTTGTCGGTCACCCGGACCTGCCGGACTCCCCCGCCCTGAATCTCAACCGTAATCCGGGTGGCCAAGGCGTCCAAGGAGTTTTCCACCAGCTCTTTGACCACCGACGCAGGGCGTTCTACCACCTCACCGGCGGCAATCTTGCTGGCCAGTTCCGGGGGGAGCACTTTTATGGGCATGAAACGGTTCCTAAAAGAGGGGTACTGTGGACCCCTTGGCGCGGTATTGCCGGTCTTCCGAGGTGCCGGTGGCGATGAAGTCCCGCACTATGCGGTAGATGCGCTCCATCTCGTTGTCGAAATTGCGTTTGAAGAAATAGGGTGGCACCCAGACCCCCCCGAAGGCCGCCACCACCTCGGGATAGTCGTCAATAACGAACTCCGGTTCGAATGGGACTCCGAGTTCCCCCAACCTCTCGTGGAAGTGGTGGGTGGGCTTCTCGTAAACGCCGCTCACCAATGGTGCGAGGTTGTGCTTGTTCACCACCTCCCACCGTTCCCCCATGCCGGACCAGATGAAGATTTCGTGACCTTCATCTTTCAATTGTTGCAGGGTCTCCAAAGTTCCGGGGCGGATACTGTCGTCCAAGCCAAGGATGGTGTAGTCGACGTCGAAAAATATCTTCATTAAGGAGGCTTTCCCTTTCTACTGCGCCGTATTTGCCAATAATGACGAGGGTGTACTATTCGTTCAAGCTACTATCCTAACCGCGCCAAGGCATTAACGCAATGCCGGTGCGTGGGGCCGGCAGCGCCGCTCCTTCGCCCCCTCCCGCCGGCCCAAGCCATGCGATTGTCAGGAAGCGGACTCCAAGGCGGCTTCCACTACCTTCATACTTCCGCCGATGATGAGGTCACCGCTGATTTGCAGCATGGGGCGGCGGATCAACCGGGGTTCCTCCAACATCAGTTCCAGCATCCGCTCATCGGACAGTTCCTGGCCCGCCAAGCCCATCTTCTTCAAGCTGGGGCTGCGCCAAGCGAACAACTCGCTCAACTCCCGGCCGCCAGCCAGTCCCTTGATTTCGTCACCGCTGAAGGGCTCGCGGAAGAAGTCCCGTTCTTCTACTTCCAGTCCTCTCTGTGAGAGCAACTCTCTCACCTTCTTGCAGCTCATTCAATTGCGCCACCAGTACAGGGTTACTTTATCGCTCATGTCCTCTCTCCAAGTTCAGGCTGCGTTGTTTGTGTCGTGTATGTCCTTCCCGCCGACGGGCCGGCCCGGGTCTCTGCCGGGAAATGCTAAGCTTCCCTGGCCTTCTGCTGCAGCTGGTACAGAGTGTTTATCGCCTCAAGAGGGGTCAGGTTGGAAATGTCCAACTTCAGGACCTCTTCCACCACCGGGTTCTCTTGGGCGAACAACCCCATCTGGCGCCCCTGGGTCTTGGGCGATGTCCGTGCCTTGCCGGTGCGGCCCTTCCCGTTGGGCTGGCCGCCCGTTTCCAGGTCGGCCAACACCTCCCAAGCCCGGCTGATTACGCCCTTGGGCAGCCCGGCCAACCGGGCCACGTGCACCCCGTAGCTCTTGTCGGCCCCGCCGGGAACGATCCGGTGCAAAAATACCACATCGCCTTCCTCTTCGGTAACTGCCACGGAAAAGTTACGGACCCCTGGCAGCGAGGCGGCCAGCTCCGTCAACTCGTGGTAGTGGGTGGCGAACAGGGTCTTGCAACCCAGGCGCGGGTCGTTGTGCAGATGTTCTATCACCGACCGGGCAATGGACATACCGTCGTAGGTGCTGGTGCCCCGGCCTACTTCGTCCAGGATTACCAGGGACCTGGAGGTGGCTTGGTTCAGAATGGCGGCGGTCTCCACCATTTCCACCATGAAAGTCGACTGCCCCGAACCCAGGTCGTCCTGGAGTCCCACCCGGGTGAATATCCGGTCAACCAGCCCAATGACGGCCCGGCTGGCTGGCACAAAACTGCCCACTTGGGCCATGAGGGTGATTACCGCCACCTGCCGGATGAACGTTGACTTGCCAGCCATGTTGGGACCGGTCAGCACCACTATGGGGGCTTCTCCGGCCTTCAGGCTTGCGTCGTTGGGCACGTAGGCGCCGGGGGGGAGTACCCGCTCCACCACCGGGTGACGGCCGCCCTCGATGATTATGTCGTTTGCCAAGTCCAGTTCCGGGCGGACGTAGCCGTAATCGCTGGCTGTCTGGGCCAACCCCCGGAACACGTCCAGCTGGGCCACGCCCTGGGCTAAGACGCTGATGCCCTTGCCCGACTGGGCAATCTGCCCGCACACCCGCCGGTAAGCCGCCTGCTCGGTCTCCTCGATGCGCTCCCGGGCGTTCAGCACCAGCGACTCGTACTCCTTCAGTTGGGGCACGATGTACCGCTCGGCATTGGTGAGGGTCTGCCTCCGAACGTAGTCCTCGGGGACCTGGCCGGCGTTGGCCTTGCTGGCCTCAATGTAGTAACCGAAGACCTGGTTGTATCCCACCTTGAGGTTCTTGATGCCGGTGCGTTCCCGCTCTTGCCGCTCCAAGTCGGCGATGAATCCCCGGGCGTCCCGGCCCGCCGACCTGAGCCGGTCCAACTCCGGGTCAAACCCCTGCCGGATTACATTCCCTTCGCCCACCGGGCCGCTGGGTTCCTCGGCAAGCGCCTGCCCGATGAGGCCGGACACTTCGGACAGGCTGGGCAATTGTTTTTGCAGCCAAGCCAAGGGTTCGCCGGAGCCGGAGCCAGGCAGCAGGGTTGACAGCTCGCCGGCGGCTTCCAGGCCGCGGGCCAAGGCCAGCAGGTCCCGGGGCGCCACCGTGCCTGCGGTCACCCGGCTTAGTATCCTCTCCAAATCGGGAACCTGCCCCAACCGGGCCCCGGCGGCGGACCGGAGGGCGGCGTCACCGAAGAAGAACTCCACTCCGTCCAAGCGCTGCTCCAAGGGTTCCAGTTGCAGCAGGGGCTGGGCCAGCCAGCGGCGCAGCAGCCGGCTTCCCATGGGAGTGCGGGTCTGGTCCAAGGCCGACAGCAGCGAAAGCTCTCCGCTACCCCATCGTCCGGCTTGGAACAGTTCCAAGTTGGAACGGGTCTGGAAGTCCAAAGCCATGTAGCTTTCGGTGGAATAAACGTTCAGCGTGGCGAGACTGAGTTCCCTTCCTTTTTGGGTCTGGTCCAAGTATCGTATTACGGCCCCCGACGCCTGCACCAGCAGGGGTAGGGACTGGCATCCCAGAGACTCCAGGGAGAGGATTCCATGGAGTTCCAGTAGCCGCTTGGAGCCGCGGTCAAAGTCGAATAATTCCCGGCCCGCCGGGGTGGCCGTGAACCGGGAGCCTTGGGCCTCCTGCCCGTTCCAAGCCTCCGGAGCGCCGCCGCCGTCCGGGCTTGAGTCCGGTACGGGAGTCAGGACTTCCGCGGGGTTGATGCGTTCCAGTTCCTGGGGCAGCCTCTCCAAGTCCAGCTGGGTGGCGGCAAACTCCCCGGTGCTGATGTCCACGTAGGCCAGCCCGGCCTTGGAACCGTCATCGATCACCGCAGCCAAGTAGTTGTTGGAGTCCTGGTCAAGGATCGCCGACTCCAGGACTGTGCCCGGCGTCACCACTCTTACCACGTCGCGGTCAACCAAGCCCTTGCCCAGGGATGGGTCGGTCAGTTGCTCACAGATTGCCACCTTGTGGCCCCGCTTGATAAGCCGGGCCAAGTAGCTCTCCAAGGAATGGGCCGGGACGCCGGCCATTGGCACCCTGAGGTTCTTGCCCATGTTGCGGGAGGTAAGGGTTATCTCCAGTTCCCGGGAGGCCAAGCGCGCGTCGTCGTCAAAGGTCTCGTAGAAGTCCCCGAGCCTGAACAGTACGATGGCATCGGGATAGGAGTGCTTGATCTTCAGGTATTGCCGGCGAATCGGCGTCACGTACCACCCACCGCTAAAGGATCATGCCAGCAAGTCCGGCCTCCCGCGGTACGCCGGGAAACCGTTCGGTGCCCCTGATTCGGGACTCTGCTCCGGGTACTTGGAGCCGGGAAGGCGCTTCTGTCTCCGGGACAGGCCCGGTCAGGGCGTTACTCCTTCCAGAAGCGCTCTTCTTTGAATTTCCAGCCTTCGGGAACGACCTGGGCCTTGGCGTCGGCAATCATTCCGGGATGGCCGCAGGCGTAGACCATGGTGTCGTCCTGGGGCAGTTCGAAAATTTCGAGGTACTCCCTGGCGATGGTGTTAACCCGCCCGGCAACCCCCTTCCAGAAGGCGTTGCGCTCTTCCGCCGGACGGCTGACCGTGGGGACAAAATGGACCGTTCCCGGGTACTGCGAAGCCAGCGCCTTCAACTCTTCATCGTAGGTGAACTCGTCAGCGTAGCTTGCCCCCATCATCACGTAAAACCTGTGGCCTTCTTCCTGCCGGTGAACATAGCTGCGCACCATGCTGATAAAGGGCGCCACCCCGGTAACCGTCGCCAGCATGTAGTGGTGATGGTAGCGCCGGTCCAAGGTGAACACCCCTTTGGCTTGGGGACGCAGGGACATCTTGTCTCCCAAGTCCATCTTCCACATCAGGGGAGTCAGTTCACCCTCGGGCACCAGTTCCACGAATATCTCCAAAACGGGTTCATGGGGTGCAGACACGATTGAATAGGCCCTTTCCACGCTCTCCAAGCCCAGCGTACAGTACTGGCCCGGTTTGAAGTCGTAGACGACTTCTTCCGGTTCCAGCTTGATGACCATCAGGTCTTCGGTTACGTCTCTACGCTCTACCAAGCGGGCTTTGGGCAAGACCAGTGTGCTTGTCATTCTAATGAACCACCTTCCCCCTCTCCTTCATTGCCTTGGAGATGGTGGAACCCGCCTTACTTCGCAACTTGCCCCAAGGCTGAGCCTGGGAAAAACAAAGGGCGGAGTTCCTTTACCGTCTTTGATACTGTCCTAACTATAATATTATCCCACAGTGACGGTCGCAGGAAGTCTGAAAAAAAGTCAATCGGAGGCCAATTAGCAAATAATTGGCAGGCCCGGACACATGCCCGGCCCTTGCTCACCACCCAGCAAGGTCCTGCAGCTGCAGCCGTGCCGTTAAACAGCGGCGGGGACGCGTTTAGAGACCGTCGCCCGGACTATATTCAGCCCTTCCAGGGTCGCCGCCGGGTTCCACTCTTCGCTGGCTTGAAGCTCCACCGCCAACTGGCCAAACAGTCCCGTAACCGAGACCACACCGGAAGGCACCGATGACGTTAGATGGGCAACGCCGGAGATCTGGCCTCCGGCGGCGGCGACATCCACTGGGTCGCCTTCCTCAATGGACATCGCCCCCGCGTCACCGGGGTTCAACTCGACCCACTCTTCCCTTTCGATGCGGTTGCTGCGGCCCTTGACCACTTGGGTGTCCCGCTCCCTCTGGAACAGCACCCGCCCCGGCACCAGCCACAAGGCGCTCCCATCATCAGGCTGCAGCGCGGCCCGGAACTCGGGAGTCACCAGCTCTGCCTTGCCTCCGGGAAAA
Source organism: Dehalococcoidia bacterium (assembly GCA_034420695.1). GTDB lineage: Bacteria > Chloroflexota > Dehalococcoidia > Lucifugimonadales > UBA3495 > Io17-Chloro-G2. The sequence goes on along the minus strand of DAOULB010000040.1, from coordinate 74,641 downwards.
CCGTCGCGGTACAAGATTCCCTCTCCGAGCGACGATTCGTCCTGGCAGGGCCACTGGATGCCCCGGTATTCCTTCCTGGAATAGAGCACCTGGGTGGGCAGGGGGTTCTCGGGGTTGGTAGCCAACACCAGCTTGGCTTCCTTCTCCAGCCTTGCGTGGGAGATACCCCGGTACAGAGGATTGACCTGGGCTATCTCGTCCATCACCTCGCTGACCGAAGCAAAATCAAAGCCTGGCGCGCTCATGCGGGCGGCAAGTTGGGCGAACAACTGGCCTTCGGACCGGGGCCCGCTTGCTCCTTCTTCCCGGTCTTGGCCGGGCCAAGCGGGCTTGAGCAATTGCACGCGTCTTTCCATGTTGGTGAATGTCCCCGGCTTGGCAGCGAAGCTAGTCCTCGGCAGCACCAAATCGGCCCGCTCGGCGGAGCTGCCCAAGTTGGTACAGTGCACTGCCAGAAATTCCAGGTTGTCCCACGGCGCCGGCCCCTCTCCGATGGACAGCACTGCCCGGACCTGGCCCACATTCCCGGACAAGGCGTCAGCAACTCCCAACCCCGGGGCTTCCGGCGGTTCAACTCCCCAGGCCGCGCTGGTTTCCTGGCGGGCTTCGTCGTCGTCCAAAGTCCGGAATCCTGGAAGCCTGTCGGGCAGGCACCCCATGTCCCAAGCGCCCTGTTCGTTGGCCCCCCTACGCAGGGGGTACAGGCCGCTGCCCTCTTTGCCCAGGTTTCCAGTGAGGAGCGCCAAGTCCGCCAGGGCCCGCACGCAGTCCTGGCGCAGGTCCCCGTCAATGTTGTCCAAGCCGTACACTATTGCGCCGCTGCCGGATTGGCAGAAGAGCCGGGCGGCAGCCTCTATCTCTTCCTGCGGGACGGCGGTGGTGCGGCTTACCTCGTCCAAGTCCAAGCTTCTCAGGGCGTACTGCAAGGTAGCCGGGCTTTCACAGCGCTCTTCCAGCCAGTCGGAGTCTTGCAGGCCCTGGTCCACCACTGCACGCAGCAGGCCGCCTAGCAACAGCAGTTCGCTTCCCGGAGCCGGGCGCAGCCAGACGTCGGCGTAGCGCGTCAACTCCACTTCCCGGGGATCGATGACCAGCAGCTTGGCACCCTTCTGGGCGGCTTTCTTGATGGGCACTGCGGCGACGTTATGCTCTTCGGTCACGTTGGCGTTGAATACCAGGGTGCAACCCGCCTGCTCCAAGTCCCAGACGGGGTTGGTCGCCGCCGGGTAACCCAGGATGGACGCCAAGGCCTCGACCAGTTCAGGGTGGGTGTTGGAAGTCTGGTCCACGTTGTTGGAGCCCATGACCGTCCTTGCAAACTTCTGGGCAAGGTAGTGCTCTTCATTGGTGCTGTCGGGAGCGGTCAGTAGGGCAAAGCCGGGACCTTTGTGCTCTTCAAGCTTGGCGGCCAGCAAGTCCAGCGCCTCGTCCCAAGTGCATTCGGTCAAGACGCCGTTGCGCCGCATCAAGGGGGTGTCAAGGGCCCCGGAGCCGTTGATGAACTCCAAGCCGAACTTCCCTCTGAAGCAAGCCTGGCCCCGGTTGGCGGGCGAGTTTATTTCCGGCACCGCCCTGATGAAATCGTCCTTGGGACCAATTTCAAGGTTTAGCTGGCAGCCCACCGGGCAGTGGGGGCAAATGGTACGCTCAACCCTGGCCGGCTTTTCCCACTTGTGGTCCCGTTCGGTCAGCGCCCCCACCGGGCAGACGTCGATGCAGGCCCCGCAAAACTCGCAGCCCGACTCCAGGAGCGAAGTCCCGAAGGAAGTGCCCACCAAGGCAGAGCCGCTCCGCTCAGTGAAGCAGATGGCGTCGTCGCCCCGCAGCTCCTGGCAGGCCCGCACGCACCGGCCGCAGACGATGCACAGGTTGTAGTCCCGGTCGTAGAAGGGGTCGCCCACCTCCAAGGGGATGTTCCGGTACTTGTACTCCAAGGGCGACTCCAGGGTCATGCCCAAGTAGCGGACCGTGTCCTTGAGTTCGCACCTCTCATTTTTAGGGCAGGTGACGCACCGGTCGTTGACCGATACGTGGCGCAGGCATACGTCGTTGGGGCCGCACAGGTCGATGCGGTGGCAGGTAAGGCATCCGTCGGGATGCTCGGCGATGAGCATCTCCATGACCGACTTTCGCAGTTCCTGGACGGCGGGGGCTTCGCTGTGGACCTTCATGCCGTCCTGCACCGGCAGGGTGCAGGCGGCGGGGAATCCCCGGCCGCCCTCTACGCTGACCACGCACATGCGGCAGGCGGCGTAGGGCTTCATACCGGGGTGGTAGCAAAGATAAGGAACATACAACCCGGCATCTATGGCTGCTTCCAAGACCATCTTGCCGGTCTCGGTCTGGATTTCCACGCCGTCAATGGTGATGGATATCTGGTCTGCCATGCTCAGGCACCCGTGTTTATAAGTATCACCCTCTCCCTTTCGATGAGGGCGGGGACGTTCTACCGGCGGGTCTGCCTCGGGGAGAAACGGGCAGTGCGGCACACCCCAGTGGGGCAATCCTTTTGGATGATGTGGGCGTCAAACTCGGGTCCGAAGTATCTAAGCGCCGAGGCAACCGGGTTGAACCCCAGCTGGCCGTGCCCGCACAGAGAACCGGCCTGCATGTTCTCCCCCACGTTGCGCATCAGCACCAAGTCTTCCGGCTCCCCCTCCAAGCGGCAGATACGCTCCAGCACTTCCAACAGGTGGCTCATTCCCATGCGGCAGGGAAAGCACTTCCCGCAGGACTCGTACTGGCAGAAGGCTATCAGCGACCTGGTCAGGTCCACCACGCAGGTATTTTCGTCGGCGGCGATGATTCCGCCAGACCCCAGGATTGCACCGGCGTTACGGAAGACCTCAAAGTCCAGCAGCAGGTCCACGTTCTCCCCGGACAACACGCCGCCCAACGGGCCGCCGGTCTGCACCAGTTTCAGTTCCTTGCCGCCAGGAACTCCGCCGGCAACTTCATACAGCACGTCGCTCAGGCTGATTCCCATGGGCAATTCAACCATGCCGGTGTACTTGAGGGCCCCAGTCAAGCAGAGGATGGCCGTGCCGGTGCTCTGCTCGTGGCCGATGCCGGAGAACCACTCGCCGCCCTTGGCGATTATCTCCGGAACGTAAGCAAGGGTCTTGACGTTGTTTATGTTGGTGGGCTTGCCGAAGAGCCCGGCTTGGGCCGGGAAGGGCGGGCGGTAGCGGGGCATGGCCCTGCTTCCCTCGATAGCCTCCATCAGGGCGGTCTCTTCGCCGGCCACATAGGAGTCCCCGGTGAGGGCCACTTCCACCTCGAAGGCGAACCCCGACCCAAAGATGTCCTTGCCGATTATTCCCAGTTCGTAGGCTTGGCGCACCGCCTCCCTGGTCTTGTCGATGGGGCCGTCATGGCCGTGCCTGATGAAGATGTACCCCCTGTGGGCCCCGGTGGCGTAGCCGCAGAGCAGCAGGCCCTCTATCAGGGTATGAGGGTCGCTTTCCAGGATGGCCTTGTCGTTGAAGGCGCCGGGGTCTCCTTCCTCGCAGTTGCACAGGACATACTTCAGTGGGGCGTTGGAACCGGCCAAGAACCGCCACTTGGTTGCTGCGGGAAACGCCGCTCCGCCCCTGCCACGGAGGCCCGACGCCGCCACCTGCTCCAGCGTCTCCTCCCGGTTCATCTCGGTCAGCGCCTTCCGCAGCGCGCCGTAGCCTCCCATGGCCACGTACTGGTAGATGTCGCCGGGGTCGATGTTACCGGCGTTGCGCAGCGCGATCTTGGCCTCCCGGGCTCGCATCGGGTGCCGGTCCAAGTCGGGAATGTCCCCAAGGCTGGGATCGCCGCCAGTTTCAGGCCCACCCGCCTGGCGCAACTGCCCCAAGGCCAACCCGGCGACCGGGACGCCTTGGCCTACGTGGGATTCCACAATCTGCCGGGCAGTTTCGGGCGTCACGTTCCCGTAGAACACCCTCTTCCCGCCAGGCAGCAGCACGTCCACCAAGGGCTCGGCGAAACAGAGTCCCAAGCAGCCTACCCTGCTGACGCCGGCGGCCAGACCCTGATCCTCCAATGCGGCCTCTATTGCTTGAATAACCTCTTCGCAGCCGGCGGCCTCGCCGCACAGGGCGGTCCCCACCCTGATCCACGGTTGGCCCCCGGCGGTCAACTCTTGCCAACGCCGCTCCGCCTCGGCCAAGATAGTATCAAAGGCAGGGCTGTCGAAACCGGAACTCACGATGCGTTCCCGGTGGAAGGTGAAGTCTTGGAAGTTGAGGACAGCAGCGCGGCGACTCTCTCCCTGGCCGCAGCCGGGGACATCCGGCCCGCCAAGTGATGGTCCACCGAAATCACCGGGGCTTGTGCACAAGCGCCCAAACAGGTGTTGAAACGCACCGAGAGGGCTTGGCCCGGGGTTTCTCCCTCCCGCTCCAGCCCCGCAGCGTCCAGCACGGCCTCCATGATGGGCATTGCTCCCACCAAGTGGCACGAGGCTCCCCAGCAGACTTCCACGTCATGGTCGCACAATGGTTCGAACCGAAAATTTGGGTAGAAGGAAGCAACCGCCCACACGTCGTTGATGGTGGCGCGGTTGAAATGCGCCACCTCCTCCACTGCTTCCGGAGGAATGTAGCCTATGGCGTCTTGAACGGCTAACAGGCTGGACAGAATGGTGACCGTAGGCTGGGGTTGACCCTGGACCGCTTGGGTTATGCGATGCTTCAGCCCATCTCCTGGAGTATTTGGGGTCAAGGCTTCCTCCAGCCCTCGGACCTCGACGGCCCCGTCTAACGCAGTTGAAGCTTTTCCCTTACCGGACTAGACCGCTTGCTTGGCGGCGCCGCTGAGCAGAATCCGCTCCACTTCCGGCGCAATGTTCGACGCCATGTCCTTGCACTGCTCGTCGGTCAGGCTGGACAGCGGGTGCTGGGCCACGACGAACTCGTACTCCGGCACTCCCATCATCCTGGTCATGGCCTTGGCCGTATTCAGGAAGACGTGGGTGATGATCGACGCTGTGGGAATCCCCAGCCGCTCCATTTCAATTCCGTCGTGCACACTGCACGAACTGCAGGAGCCTCAATCACCCACCCCGGTTATCAGGACGTCCACCTTGTCCATCAACTGCTGAACGGTTTCCGGCTTGGTGGGCAGAGAAGCGTTATGCTTGCTCAGGTACACAACGTCCTTGATGCCGTATTTTTCCTTCAAAAGGGTCCCCAGCTCGTGGAGCACCTTGTCGGAGTTGGCCTTGTGGTTTTCCAGGAGGCCCAGCGTCTTGCCGTTAAGATCGGCCGGCCTCTGGTTCAGCTCAAATTCGCTGGAGCCCAGTTCGGTGCCGCCGGGGTTAACCAGCCGCATGTTTCGTACTGTAACCGTCTCCGCCATGCTGCCTCCTGTTTCTGTTGGCTGTTGACCGTTCCCGGCCAATTGCTGGGCTCTCATTGGCTGGCCGCCGGATACCCTAAATCATACACTCACTTCCCATCATTGAAAAGCGAAAATCGCCCCGTTGCCCCCGCTTCGACGCCCCTACATTTACCCTAACCGTCTATCTTCCGGGTCCGGATTCGGAAGCCGGCGGTGTCCAGGATGCAGCTGTTGCGGCCCCCGGTGCCGCCGCCCATGAAAACCAGGATGTCCTCCGGGTCCCGGGCGCAGTGCCGCACCAGTTGCTCGTCCCCAGCCTGGACCGGGCCTTGGGCGACGCCCAAGTTAATCAGCTCCACCAAGGGCCGGCTGGCGTGCTCCAGCAGGTACTCCTGGATGTTCTGCCGGGTCCACCCGTCCTGCTGCAGCGTGATGGCATGCTCCGGCCCGATGCCCAGCACCCACTGGGAGGGGAACCTCCAAGCCAGGGCCGCCGATTTCAGCGTGTCGGCTATGGAAGACACGATGCTTTCCCCTGTGTGTCCGTAGGCGTTGTTCACTGTGATGGGATTGTAGGCCACAGCCACGGTCACACAGCTGTCTTCTTCTTTGAACCCCCGGCTTACGTGATTGGGTTCCCAAGGAGAGTCCTCCTCGTTCTCGGCCACGCACAGGGTGTACTTGCTGGGGTTACCCAGGGTCCCCCGGTCCATGGTGCCGGGGCGGGCGTCAAAGCCGTTCATGAAGCAGAGCCGCACCGACCGGCCCAGGCAGGCATTAGCCCTGTTCCCCGGGCCGAACATCCCGTCCTTGGAATTCATACCGATGCGGTGCCTGATGGGGCCGTTGACCAGCATCAAAATCGCCGGGCTGCTGGTGGAGGCCGACGCCATGTGCACGAAGTTCTTCTCCTCCTCCAGCGTCTTCAGGGTGGACACCAGCACCGGAAAGTACTCCGGCAGACATCCCGCCATCACGGCGTTGGCTGCGGCGTTCTCCGAGGTCAACACCCGCTTTCTCATCTCCAGCGAAAGCAGTTCCTCTTCACCGGTCATGCCGGCGTGCTCCAGCATCTCCCGCACCTTGTAATCCACCGGAGGGACCACGGGCAGGCCGTCGCTCCACCCCAAGCGGTAGCACTCTTCGATGGCCTCCAGGGTGTCGCTGGCTTCTACAATGTTGGAACGGTTCGAACTGGTGGTCATACTCCCTCCCCGGTAGTCGGTACGGTTCAAGGCGGTCCCGCAGGCCCGCCGTCGTCCGTTAAGAAATCAGGGACTTGGCGCGTTGCCGGTCAACGGTTGCAAAATATCCAGCAGTGTGCCCATGCGGTCAAGCTGGCTGGCAATCATGTCGGCGTGAAGAAACCGCTTGCGGGTGTAAAACATCCCATGCAAGTCGTTGGCCAATGCTTGGAGCTCCGCAACTCTGTTGTCACCGGATAGCTGCTGCGCCCGGTACATGACCTCCCTGAACTGGTCGTGGGTACAGTATTGCCAGCCCTGGGTTTCAGCCACGGCCTTGGCCATCCAGGCAGCCGCTCCCCAACCTTTTTCCGCCGCTTGATGCAGGTCGTCCTCTGCCAAGTACTGGCGGCTCTTGGACAAGAAGTCACGGGCCTGCTGCCGGTAGTCAGCTGCGGCCTCGCCGGGCTGGTAGAAGGGTTCCATCGGGGATGTCTGGGTCATGTCAGCCTCAGTTGCACCCCGGCCTTCTCCTCCTGGATACGGGCCACCGCGTCCGAGTCCTCAGCCCCCCAACCCCGCAGCATCGCTTCGACGTGCCTCTGGTCTATCAGGTTGGAAAGCTCCATGGGAATCCCGTACTCCCTGCCCAGGTCGGTGGCCAAGCGGACGTCCTTTGCCGCCAAGGCGGTGGCGAAACCCGGTTCGAAATTGCCTTGGAACAAGAACCTGGGGAACTTCTCGCTCAGCCGCTTGCACCCGCCTGAGCTGTTGTTGATGACGTCGGCCAGCACGCCCAAGTCCACCCCGGCCTTCACGCCCAGGGTCAACGCCTCCGCCAGCAGCACCCCGGTGCCCATACTCAGCAGGTTGTTGCATATCTTGCACACCGCCCCGCTGCCAATGGGCCCGCAGTAGACAACATGGGTGCCGATGGCGTCCAAGGCGGGCTTGACCTTCCGGAAAACCGCCTCGTCTCCGCCCACCATCACCGCCAGAGTGCCAGCCGCCGCACCGTACACGCCGCCACTGACCGGGGCGTCCAGCACCGGAATCCCCCGGGCGGCAAAGGTCTGGTGGATGCTTCGGATGGCGGTGGGAGAATTGGTGGAAAGGTCCACGTAAATCGTCTGGCTGCTTGAGCCTTCCAGCACGCCGTCTTCACCCAAGGCGACTGCCTCCACGTCCCTGGGGCCCGGAAGGGACGTGAAAACCACCTCGTTGTCCCCCACGGCTGCCTTGGGGCTGTCGGCCCACCGGGCACCCATTTCCAGAAGGTTGGTCGCCGCCTCCCGCCGCAGGTCGTGGACGGTCAACTGGTGGCCGGCCTTGATCATGTTCACCGCCATGGGGTTCCCCATGTTGCCGGTGCCTATATAGCCAAGCTTCATCTAGAGCGCTCCTTGCCAAGTCGTTCTGCCGCGCATACCCATATGAATACCGGGACGGGCGCCCGGTCAAGGGCGTCCCGGTGAATCGGCCATCATTGTCGCCCCATGGGGCCCCATATACAATACCTTGGGGGAACCGCCCCCATCGGTGCGCCTCATAAGAGGGAGCGTCCCAGACAGGAGCATAGCATGAGCGCCCTGAACATCAGCAGCTTCATCTGGGGCATCGCCGACGACGTGCTCAGGGATGCCTACGTACGGGGCAAGTACCGCGACGTCATCCTGCCAATGACGGTCATCCGCCGCCTTGACGCGGTCCTCGAACCCAGCAAGGAAGCGGTGCTCCGAATGAAAGCCCAGCTGGACGACGCCGGCATAACCAACCAGGACCGGGCGCTGCGCCAAGCCTCCGGCGAGGCTTTCTACAACACCTCCTCCTTCCGGCTTCGGGACCTCACATCCCGTGGACGGCAGCAGCAGTTGCGGGCCGACTTCGAGGCGTACCTTGACGGCTTCTCCCCCAACGTGCAGGAAGTCCTTGAAAAGTTCCGGTTCCGCAACCAGATACCTACCCTGGTGGAACAGGACCTCCTTGGGTTCCTGTTGGAAAAGTTCTTGGACAGTTCCGTCAACCTCGGCCCCCGGCCGGTCGTCAACGATGACGGTTCGGTGCGGCTGGACGGGCTGGACAATCACGGCATGGGCACGGTCTTCGAAGAGCTCATCCGGCGGTTCAACGAGGAGAACAACGAGGAGGCCGGGGAGCACTTCACCCCGCGGGACGTGGTGCAACTCATGGCGCGGCTGGTCTTCCTGCCGGTGGCCGATCAGGTCAAGTCCGGCACCTACCTGGTCTACGACGGCGCCTGCGGCACCGGCGGGATGCTGACGGTCGCCGAGGAGACTTTGACCCAACTGGCCGCCGGGCAGAGCAAAGAGGTGTCCGTCCACCTGTACGGGCAGGAGGTGAACCCCGAGACCTACGCCATCAGCAAGGCCGATCTCATCCTGAAGGGAGAGGGCGTCGAGGCCGACAACGTGCAGTACGGCTCCACCCTCTCCGCGGACGCCTTCCCTGCCCAAGAGTTCGACTTCATGCTGTCCAATCCGCCCTACGGCAAGAGCTGGAAGGGCGAGATGGACCGCTTGGGCGGGCGGAACGGCATCAAGGACCCGCGCTTCATCACGGAGCACAACGGCGAAGCAGACTACTCCCTCATCACCAGGTCCAGCGACGGCCAGATGATGTTCCTGGCCAACATGCTGAGCAAGATGAAGACCCCCAGTGAGCAGACCCCGATAGGCAGCCGCATCGCCGAGGTGCACAACGGAAGCTCCCTCTTCACCGGCGACGCCGGCCAGGGCGAGAGCAACATCCGGCGCTGGATTATCGAGAACGACTGGCTGGAGGCCATAGTCGCCCTGCCCCTCAACATGTTCTACAACACCGGCATCGCCACCTACATCTGGGTGCTCAGCAACCGCAAGGCAGAACACCGCCGGGGCAAGGTGCAACTGATAGACGCCACCCAGTGGCACACGCCGCTGCGCCGCAATCTGGGCAGTAAGAACTGCGAACTGTCGGAGGAAGACATTGACCGCATCGGCGACGCCTTCCTGTCCTTCCAAGAAACGGAGCAGTCCAAGATATTCCCCAACGAGGCCTTCGGCTATTGGAAGGTCACCGTGGAGCGCCCGCTGCGGCTCGCCGTTGACTTGTCGCCGGAGCGATGCCGAAGCTTCCGCGACGCCTGCATCGAGGCGAATGAGGAGCCGCTGGCCGATGTGACCGACCGAATTGGCGTAGAGCTTGGCCTTGGCCCGCACCGGGACTTCAACCGCTTCATGTCGGCAGTTGTGGCGGACGCCACCACGCACGGGGTCAAGCTGACCGCTAAGCGCAAGACGCTGCTCAAGACATACCTGGCTGCCCGGGACGAAACTGCCGAGCCCGTGATAAAGGCGGTCCACCGGACGGGAACGGTCGAACCGGACCCGCTGCGGGGCCTGTTCCCGGCCTCAGTCGGCGGCAAGCCCGCCATCGTAGAGTACGAGCCGGACCCCGACCTGCGGGACACCGAGCAGGTGCCTCTGCTTCAAGATGGCGGCATCGAAGCCTTCCTGCGCCAAGAGGTCCTGCCCTACGCCCCCGACGCCTGGTACGTCCCCGGAAGCGTAAAGGTTGGCTACGAAATCAGCTTCACCCGCCACTTCTACAAGCCCCAGCCCCTGCGCCCGCTGGAGGAGATACGGGCCGACATCCTGGCCTTGGAGCGGGAGACGGAGGGGCTGTTGGGGGAGATTATCCGATAATCACCTTCAGGGGGGAAAGATATACCTACACTCAACATCTTCGTGAGTTTCGAGTTCGACAAGGACAAGGACCTCCAAAACTGCTTTTATCGGCAGGCCAAGCACGAGACTAATCATCGAATTCGCGATTGTTCGCTCCATGAATCTTACCCCGACGAGGCTTGGAAGAGAAAAGCGAGGAACGCCATAGGCAGGTGCGACGTGGTTGTCGTCCTGATTGGTCAAGACACTCATAATGCCCCCGGTGTAGTCGTGGAAACTGACATCGCCCGTAACCTGAACAAGCCCGTCTTCCAAGTGAGACCTCAAGGAAGACCGTACCAAGGGCTAACCCGCCTTGGAGAACCTATACCGTGGCGATGGAGCCGTATCAATGCCGATCTGGACCGGATAGCAAATCGGAGGAGCTGAACATCGCTGGCGAATGCCACAGGGCAATTGTATGACTGAGCAGACGTGCCTGAGTCACGAATCCTCGGCGGTCCAGAAGCACCTTGAGATATATCAAGGCGTCATTACCCGCATGGCGGAGAACAGCCGCTCCTGCAAGGTCTGGTGCGTCACCCTCGTCGCGGCCATCCTGGTGCTGGTGGCGCGAACCGGAGAGGCGGACCATGCGCTGATTGCGTTGGCACCTACCGTCCTGTTTTACATCCTGGATGCCTACTACCTAGCGCTGGAACGAGGGTTCCGGTGTTCATACTGCAGCTTCGTCCGCAGGCTCCATGAAGGACAGGTCACGGGCGTCGACCTCTTCGCCGTGGTCCCTACTGGTTCGAAATGGAGGGGAACTCTCTGGGCGATGTTCCGGTCTTTCTCGGCGCCGCCGTTCTACACCGTGGTCGTCGCCACGGTGTTGTTAGCGTGGCTGCTGATTTTATGATTCATTCGGACTTGAGGCTCCCAACACGCCCACGCACAGAGTATTCATCAGGTTCCGCAGAGGGCGTCATCGAAGCATTCTTGGACTGGGAGATTCTGAGCAGATCCCGGGACACCTAGTTCGGCCCCAACAGCGTCAAGATTAGCTAACATATCAGATCAGCTTCACCCGCCATTCCTACAAAATCTAGTCGATGCCCTCTCTGTAGGGGATACGGACTGATACACTGTAATCAGAAGGCAGACTGGAGTACTACTGGCGTAGGTGGTTGCCAAGAGGAACAGACGTTCCCATAATTGATACATGAACAAGGGATTCGACTGGAGCACAGAGAAGAACGAGCAACTCATCGAGCAGAGAGGAATATCCTTCCAGAGCATTGTCTCCGCCATAGAGCAGGGCAATCTATTGGACGTGCTGGAGCACCCAAATCAGGAGCTCTACAGCGGTCAGTTGATCTACGTAGTAGAGGTCGCCGAATACATCCACCTTGTACCATTCGTAATGCAGGCTGACGGAACCCGCTTCTTGAAAACGATTATACCCAGCCGAAAGGCGACAAGAGACTACCGAAGTAGGCAGACATCATGAACGATGAAATGAGTGCAGAAGAGCGTGACATTCTCGATAGATTCGAGAATGGGGCATTGCGTTCTGCTCCCGAAGTGGCGAAAGAGATGGATGCGGCCCGCCAGTCGGCGCACAACACCCTCAACAGAAAGAGCGGGAGGGAAGCAATCATGACGCAAGACTTAAGAAACGTATTTATCAGCCATATACACGAGGATGACGAAGGTCTGCCCCGCCTAAAGGACTTGGTGGCGCAACATGGGATGATTTGCCGTGATGGCTCGATCACAACCGGCAAATTCAACGGGGCCAGCAATGAAGAATACATCAAGCACGGAATACTTAAGCCCCGCATCGAATGGGCCAGCGTCCTCGTCGTTTATATTTCGCCCGAGACAAAGAACAGCGATTGGGTAAACTGGGAAATCGAATGCGCTCACAAGGAGGGAAAGCGGATCGTTGGAGTATGGGCATGGGGTGAGAAGGGCTGTGAATTGCCGGAGGCACTAAAACAGCATAGGGACGCTTTAGTCGGCTGGAATGGAGAAAGCATATTTGAAGCCATAAATGGCGACTCCGACAAATCCTATAAGCAGGATGGCTCGGAATGGGATTACCAAAACATACCGCGCAACTGCCGCTAATTCCATTGCCCCCGACGCTATATTCGTACATCGTTGCAAGGGATTATGGATTTGCGCCGAATCCGTTCTATGGATTTTGTACCCTAGCTACTTGCAAGCCAGATATTCGGAGAGGTGCAAAAGTTGGAGACTGGGTGACAGGTACTGGCTCGAAGGTTAAAGGCCGTGCGGGCCATATTGTCTACGCTATGCGGGTAACTGAAGCGATGTCGTTCAATGACTATTGGGATGACCCTCGCTTCCTCAGAAAACGTCCTGCCCTCCGAGGAAGTTGGAAACAGGCGTACGGCGATAACATTTACCACTGGGACAAATTCGCGATTGAATGGCGACAGTTGGACTCCCATCACACTCGTGAGTATGGAATCCAGGATTTCGATAACATTCAGACCGACACCAAAGCGGACCGCGTGCTTATCAGTAACGATTTCATCTATTGGGGTGGCAGCGGCCCCAAAATCCCCTCTTTCAGGGGCGAAAGCATTTGCCATAGCACACAGAAGTACCGATGCAAATTTTCCGAAGAGATTGTACAGGCCTTTATCGACTGGATTCGCGATTTTAACAACAACGGTTATTGCGGCATCCCACTAGAGTGGGAGTAGGAGGTTCCGTGCCAGTTACCCCCCACGCCTACCCCGCCTACAAGCCCTCCGGCGCCCCCTGGCTCGGCGACGTGCCAGAGCATTGGGAGATGGCCCGGCTTAAGGGGCACACGGACAACGTAGTTGACCTCACCAGAGAGTTTGGCTGCGACGACATTTGCCTTGCCCTTGAACACGTCGAAAGCTGGACAGGTAGATTTGCCGCTGGGGATGGCGTCAGCTTCGGAAGCCAATTGAAGCGATTTCGGGCTGGAGATGTTCTTTTCGGCAAGCTGAGGCCCTACCTGGCGAAAGTTGCCTGTCCGGAACGGAGCGGGGTTTGTGTGGGCGAGTTCTTGGTACTTCGGCCCAGCATCACCACCTTGTCGCCGAGGTATCTTGAACAGCTACTGCGCTCCAAGCCAGTTATAGATGCGATAGACGCTTCTACCTTTGGAGCGAAAATGCCCCGGGCTGATTGGTACTTCATTGGTGATATGCAGTCCCTCCTTCCACCCCTCCCAGAGCAACGCGCCATCGTCCGCTACCTGGACCACGCCGACCGCCGCATCCGCCGCTACATCAGCGCCAAGCGGAAGCTAATCGGGCTGCTGGATGAGGAGAAGCAGGCCGTTATCAACCGGGCCGTCACCCGCGGCCTGGACGCCAACGTCCGCCTCAAGCCTTCCGGCGTGGAGTGGCTAGGCGACGTGCCGGAACATTGGGATGTCGGGCCAGTCAAACGAGCATTCCTTTCGATGGATTACGGCATATCGGAATCTGCATCTGACTCAGGTGCTATCCGCCTACTTACAATGGGTCACTTGAAAGACGGACAGGTGACAGTTCCTCATGCCGGAGGTGTCGATTTCGTTGATCCGAACCTTTTGTTGCAACAAGGCGACTTACTGTTTAACCGTACTAACAGTCAAGAGTTAGTCGGCAAGGTAGGCCTGTTTGAGGGACATGACTCGCCCGTGACTTTCGCATCGTATTTGGTGAGAATGCGGCCTCATCCGAGCCACGAATCAGAATATTTGAACTTGGCACTGAACGGCACATCTTTCATATCTAGGGCTCGCCGGGAAGCAATACCAAGTCTGCATCAGTCCAATCTGAACCCGACAAGATACGGACGAATTACAATTGCCTTACCGTCAAGGGAAGAGCAGCAGACTATCCTTCGTACCCTGCGGAAGGGAACCACACCTCTAGACGACGGCATCGCCCGCGCCCGCCGCCAGATTGAGTTGGTTGAAGAGTACCGCACCCGGCTCATCGCCGACGTGGTTACGGGCAAGCTGGACGTGCGGGAGACGGCGGCGCAGCTTCCCGACGAAGCCGCCGAGTATAATGATGATGGGCCGGTAGAGGAACTGGCGCACGATATGGAGGGCCGGGAATGATTGACTGGGAGAAGTGTCCGGGCATCGAAAGCGTGCCGGGTAGGGTGAGCGGCAATTGGGTGTTCAAGGACACGAGGCTGCCGGTGTATACCCTGTTCGAAAACTTGGCCGCGGGAGCGACCATTTACGATGTCATAGATTGGTTTGGAGGCGTCGAGGAAGCCGAACTGAGAGATGTACTGGAGTACGTCGCGCAGGACCTCCGGGCCAAAATCTCTGATGCGCGTCCTGTTGGATAACGGTACTCCCAGGCAGTTGCGTCACCGTCTCTTTGGGCATGACGTGGAAATTTCCCGGGAACTGGGCTGGCATTCCCTGGCCAATGGGGCGCTGCTGGCCCGTGCGGAAGAAGCCGGTTTTGACGTACTGATTACCACCGACCACGGCTTCCGATACCAGCAGAACATGGCTAACCGACGCATTTCCGTGGTTATCCTGATGATAACTTCATGGCCGCAGATTTCGCGCAATACAGAGCCCATACGAGCGCACTGGAAGAGATACAACCCGGCGAATTGACGGAGGTCCCCATTCCCGGCAGGCGGGAAGGATAGCGTGACCACCGACACCAGCGAACATGGTTACGGGCAAGCTGGACGTGGGGGAGGCGGCGACGCAGTTGCCCGAGGAAGCCGACGAATATAATGATGGTGGGCTGGTAGAGGAACTGGCGCACGATGTGGAGGGCCGGAAATGATTGACTGGGAGAAGTGTCCGGGCATCGAAAGCGTACCAGGCCGGGTGAGCGGAGCCTGGGTGTTCAAGGACACGCGACTGCCCGTATCGGCCCTCTTCGGCAACCTTGCGGAGGGCGCAACCGTCCACGACTTCATCGAGTGGTTCGGCGGGGTGGACGAACCGCAGATAAGAGCGGTCCTGGAGTTCATCGTGCGAGACCTTGACGCCAAGGCCGCTAAGGTCTCGCATGCGAATCCTGTTTGACCACAATGCGCCCCGGCAGCTTCGCCGTCACCTCGTCGGTCATGAGGTAGACGTGGCGGAGGAACGCGGGTGGGCAACGCTCGTCAACGGCGCGTTGCTGGACCGGGCTGAGGAAGCAGGGTATGAAGTCGTGATTACCGCAGACAAGAACATGCCGTATCAGCAGAACGTCGCGAGCCGAAGCCTGGCATTAATCGTTCTCGGGGCGAACCGGTGGCCACTCATCGAGCCGAGGATCGAGGATGTTCGCATCGCTCTTGAGGGGGTTCAACCCGGTGAATTGAGGGAAGTCCCCATTCCCAGCAGGCGGGAAGGATAGCGTGACCACCGACACCAGCGAGCAAGGCCTTGAAAGCCTCATCTGCAGGGAGTTGACCGGCTTCGCTCACAGCCCGGCGCCCAAGGGCTCGATTCAAGAGCGCCCGGCGGACTACGGCTCCGGCTGGGTGCACGGCAACCCGGAGGACTACGACCGGGAGTATTGCCTGGACTTGGCCCAGCTCTCCGCTTTCCTGAAGGGCACCCAGCCCGAGGCCGCCGGTACGCTGGACTTGGACCAAGACAGTCCGGCCAGGCGCCGGTTCCTGGCCCGGCTGCAAAGTGAAATAACCAAGAGGGGTACCATCGACGTGCTGCGCAAGGGCGTAAAGCACGGGCCCCTCTCCATGGACCTGTTCTACGGCACGCCGTCGCCGGAGAACGTCGCTGCCCAAGTCCTGTACCGCCAGAACCGCTTCAGCGTGACCCGGCAGCTACGCTACAGCAACGACAACGCCCAGCTTGCACTGGACCTGGGCCTCTTCATAAACGGCCTGCCCGTCGCCACCTTTGAGTTGAAGAACAGCCTGACCAAGCAGACGGTGGACGACGCCGTGGAGCAGTACAAGCGGGACCGCAACCCCAGGGAGAGGCTCTTCGAGCTTGGCCGGTGCTTGGCCCACTTCGCCGTGGACGACCACGAGGTGCAATTCTGCACCCACCTGAAGGGCAAGGCTTCTTGGTTCCTGCCCTTCAACAAGGGGTGGAACGACGGCAAGGGCAATCCACCCAACCTCAACGGCCTCAAGACCGACTACCTCTGGAAACAGGTCCTGACCCGGGGCGGTCTCACCGACATTATTGAGAACTACGCCCAGATTGTGGAGAGCAGGGACGACAAGTCGGGCCGCAAGAAGAGGGACCAAATTTGGCCCCGCTACCACCAGTTGGACGTGGTGCGCAAACTGCTAGCTGACGTTTCCGGTAATGGAGCCGGGGGAAGATACCTGGTCCAGCACTCGGCAGGCAGCGGCAAGTCCAACTCCATAGCGTGGCTCGCCCACCAGTTGATAGGTCTGGAGCGGGAGGATGCGCACGTCTTCGACACCGTGGTCATCGTCACTGACCGCAGGGTGCTGGACAAACAGATACGGGACACCATCCGGCAGTTCGCCCAAGTCGGCTCGGTGGTTGGCCACGCCGAGACCTCCGGCCACCTCCGGCGGCTGCTCCAAGAGGGCAAACGCATCGTCATCACCACGGTGCAGAAGTTTCCCTTCATCCTGGACGCCATCGGCAACGAGCACCGGGGCCGAAAGTTCGCCATCATCATCGACGAAGCCCACTCCAGCCAGGGAGGGCGCACCTCGGCGTCGGTGTCCATGGCCTTGGGAGAAGCGGGCGCCGGGGAAGAGGACGAAACGACCGAGGACAAGATCAACCGGCTGATGGAGTCCAGGAGGCTGCTGTCCAACGCCAGCTATTTCGCCTTCACCGCCACACCCAAGAACAAGACCCTGGAGATATTCGGCGCCCCGGTTCCCGAAGGCGGGAAGACCAGGCACGTACCCTTCCACTCCTATACCATGAAGCAGGCTATCCAGGAACGTTTCATCATCGACGTGCTGAAAAACTACACGCCGGTGGACAGTTACTACCGGTTGGTAAAGACGGTGGAAGGGGACCCGGAGTTCGACACCAAGCGGGCCAGGAAGAAGCTGCGCCGCTACGTGGAGGACCATGATCACTCTATCCGGCTGAAGGCGGAGCTCATGGTGGACAACTTCCACGAGCAGGTGGCCGGCTTGCAAAGGACAGGCGGCCAGGCGCGGGCCATGGTGGTGACCAGCAGCATCCGGCGGGCCGTCAGCTACTTCTACGCCATCCGGGACTATCTGGCAGAGCGCAAGAGCCCTTACAAGGCCATCGCCGCCTTCTCCGGTGAGCACGACTTCGACGGCGTGAAGGTTACCGAGGCGTCCCTCAACGGCTTCTCATCGAACCTGATCGCCGAAAGGATCCAGGAGGACCCGTACCGCTTCCTTGTCTGCGCGGACAAGTTCCAGACCGGCTACGACGAACCGCTACTGCACACGATGTACGTGGACAAGCCGTTGTCGGGCGTGAAGGCGGTGCAGACGCTTTCCCGTCTCAACCGGGCGCACCCCAACAAGCACGACGCCTTCGTGCTGGACTTCGCCAACGACGTCGACACGATTCAAAACGCTTTCGCCGACTACTACCGCACCACGGTCCTGTCGGAGGAGACTGACCCCGACAGGCTGCACGACCTCAAGGCAGCCCTGGACGGCTGCCAAGTGTACGACCCGGCACAGGTGGACGAGCTGACGGAGTTGTTCCTGTCCAAGGCCGACCGGGACCGGCTAGACCCCATTCTGGACGCCTGCGTTGCCCTGTACCGGGAGCAGTTGGACGAGGACGGCCAAGTGGACTTCAAGGGCAAGGCCAAGGCATTCCTCCGGGCCTACGGGTTCCTGGCGGCCATCCTGCCCTACACCTATGCCGAGTGGGAGAAGCTCTCCATCTTCCTGACCTTCCTGGTTCCCAAGCTGCCAGCCCCCGTAGAGGACGACCTGTCAAAGGGCATTTTGGAAGCCATCGACATGGACAGTTACCGGGTGGAAAAGCAGGCGGTGCAGGACATCCAGCTTCCCGACGAGGACGCGGAGATCGAGCCGGTCCCAACAGAAGGCGGCGGACAGAAACCGGAACCAGAAATGGACAGGCTGTCCAACATAGTTAGGGAGTTCAACGACCGGTTCGGCAACATCGAGTGGAAGGACCGGGACAAGATCGAGAAGGTGATTGTCGAGGAACTGCCCACCAAGGTTGCCGAGGACAGGGCCTATCAGAACGCGATGGCAAACTCCGACCGGCAGAACGCACGGATTGAGCACGACAAGGCCTTGGAACGAGCCATGACGGGACTGCTTGCAGACCACACCGAGCTTTTCAAGCAGTTCAGCGACAACGAGTCCTTCCGGCGATGGCTCTCCGAGATGGTCTTTACCGCCACCTACACCGGCCCCGCGAAGCCAGCCGGGGTTTCTGCCGGGGAATAGCTGTCAGCGGAAGAGGACTGGACGTCAGCGACGAACTCGACCCCTTAGAGCCCCTGCCAGTAACGCCTTCCTTCCAGCCTGACTATCTTCCCCAAGTTCTCCGAGGGGTGGAAGTGGCCGGCGGCCACCACTGCCCCGTCTTGCTCGGCGGAGTTCAGCAGCCACTCACGGCTGTTGGCGCTGGCGGCCTTGTCAATATCCACCCCGGCGCACCAAGCCGACTCCTGGACCTGCACCTTGCTGTGGAGCACGTCGCCGGCGATTATTGCCTTCTCGCCCTGGGAGGTAATCAGGATGGACTGGTGGCCCGGAGTGTGTCCGGGGGTGGGATACGTCATCACCTCGTCAGTAATACTGTGCTCGCCCTCGATTAGCTCCATCTTGCGGAGCCTTCGCAACGGCATGACCTGGGTCTTCACTTGGGGCGCCGTATCGATCACGTCCGGAGCGGTGAAATGGTCCCAGTCCAGCTTGGGCACCAGGTAGGTGGCCCGGCGGAAAGTCGGCGCCGGCATACCTCCTTGGTACCTCAGGTTCCAACCCACGTGGTCGAAGTGCAGGTGGGTATGAACCACAATATCTATCTGGTCCGAAGGTGACACGTTGGTGTTCTGGGTGTTGTCCGGCGGCGTCAGCACCGGGCGCAACTCTTCGTACAGGTTGCCGGTCCTGTTGCCCCGGTCCGGGTGGGGTCCAGGCCCCATGCCGGTATCCACCAGTATCAGCTTGCCTTGGGAACGCACCACCCAGACGCCGTAGTAGAGCTGCAGTTGGCCCTCCTCCAAAACGTCCTGGTACTGCTCCCAGTCGGAGTCTGTGGTGCTGGTAAACATCATGGTCGCTTCCCGGGGTGGCGGCACCATGTCCAGCACCGGTGTGATCTCCACGTTGCCTACCGTAACTGCGCCTGCCATGTCCTGCCTCCTGAAGAAGCTAGAGATACCGCTTGCCAACCGCCGGCGAATTTTTCACCGGCGTTGGGTCTACTTGAGAGCCCTGATTGTCACCATAAAATTCTAAATATTAGGATACTCAGTACTGGACCAGCGAAAAGACGTCGTACCCTTTGAGTTGCTCCCGGCCCTCCAGGGCCAGGAGCTCTATCACAACTCCGATGCCCGCGACCTTTCCTCCGGTGGTTTCCACCAGTTGGGCCGTTGCAGCCAGGGTGCCGCCGGTGGCCAGCAGGTCGTCCAGCAGCAAGGCCCTCTGGCCCGGCAGCACGCCGTCGGCGTGAATCTCCATGGTGTTGCTGCCGTACTCCAGCGTGTATTCGGTGGAGTGGGTGTCGGAAGGCAGTTTGCCCGGCTTACGTACCGGCACCAGAGGCTTGCCCATACGGTAGGCCAGCGGCGCCCCAAACAGGAACCCCCGGGACTCCACCGCCACTATCACGTCGAAATCGCCGGCGGCGAACCTCCCTTTCAGGCAGTCCACGGCATGGGTGAAAGCCGCCGGTTCCTGCAGCAAAGGGGTAATGTCCTTGAAGAGAATTCCCGGCTCCGGAAAGTCCGGAACGTCCCGAATGTAGGATTTGAGCTCGACCATTGGTGACTGCTTGACCCTTACGTTGTCCGGAGGGAGTTGTCTCCAAGGCTTGCAACCCTGGGGTTGGAGTCCTTCCAACGGTTTCCGAGTGTAGGATAAGGCAGGTTGGCCGTCAAGCTGAAGGCAGTCCATTTCAGGGCAATCGCATATTAATTGGTCTCAGCTTTGGCACAGGTCGATAAGTTGAGCCAACCGACCTCGGCTGCTCTGGATTTTGGGTGGATTCACGTTTGAAGGCTTCTCTCACGATTTAAAATGCGATTGCCCTGCAGTCCATTTCCCGAAGGCCCTGAAGTTCTCGGTGGAAGGGCTCGAGAAGGGCCTTTTCAGGCAGGCTGTCCGCCTTGGAAATCAACGGCTGTGATTGACTTTAGCCCCGCCCCGTATATATAATTTTTTACGGTATCAAAGGCAGCTCAATAAATTGGCCCCGATGCCGCGGGGTCTTTTTATAATGTCACAGCCACCCGGCATCCCAAGTGCCCCGGTGGCGCAATGGCAGCGCAGTCGATTTGTAATCGACAGGTTAGGGGTTCAAGTCCCCTCTGGGGCTCCAAACGGCACCGAGTCTCCACTCTCCGGCTTCACCGCCCGGGTGCGGCTGCAAAGGGTAGAGACGCAGGAATATGGAGGGGTGGGTGAGTGGTTAAAGCCACCAGACTGTAAATCTGGCGTCCGGAAGGGCTTCGCAGGTTCGAATCCTGCCCCCTCCACCAATTATTGGCACCAATGCAAAAGTCCGGGAAGACCGGCAATCAGCCCAGATAGCTCAGCGGTAGAGCACGTTCTTGGTAAGAACGGGGTCGGCGGTTCAATCCCGCCTCTGGGCTCCAGCAAAACAATAGGCCACCAAGAAAATAGGAGTGTAGACCCGTATGGCCAAACAGCAGTTCGACAGGTCCAAACCCCACGTGAACGTCGGCACCATCGGGCACGTGGACCACGGCAAGACCACCCTGACCGCAGCTATCACCAAGGTGTTGGCCGAAAGGGGTATGGCCAACTACCGCGATATGGACAGCATTGACAACGCCCCCGAAGAAAAGGCCCGCGGCGTAACCATAGCCATCGCCCACGTGGAATACGAGACCGACACCCGGCACTACGCCCACGTCGACTGCCCAGGCCACGCCGACTACATCAAGAACATGATCACCGGGGCCGCCCAGATGGACGGGGCGGTGCTGGTGGTGAGCGCCCCCGACGGCCCCATGCCCCAGACCAGGGAGCACATCCTCCTGGCCCGCCAAGTTGAAGTGCCGCGCATCCTGGTGGCATTGAACAAAGTGGACATGATGGACGACGAGGAGTTGCTGGAACTGGTTGAACTGGAGGTCAGGGAACTGCTCAACCAGTACGACTTCCCCGGTGACGAAACTCCCATCGTCAGGGTCAGCGGCCTCAAGGCCCTTGAGGGCGACGCCGAAGCGGAAGAGGGCATCATCAAGCTGGTGGAAGCCATGGATGACTACATCCCCGTTCCCCAGCGGATCACCGACCAAGCCTTCCTGATGCCCATCGAGGACGTATTCGGCATCAAGGGCCGCGGCACAGTGGTGACCGGCAGGGTGGAACGGGGCCAGCTCAAGCAGGGTGAGCCCGTGGAGATTATCCGCTTTGGCGACGTGCGGGAGACCGTGGCCACCGGACTGGAAATGTTCCACAAGACCCTGGACATTACCGAGGCGGGAGACGCGGTGGGCATCCTGCTCCGGGGAGTGGACCGGGACGAGGTGGAACGGGGCCAGGTCCTGGTTAAGCCGGGCTCCATGAGGCCCTATACCAAGGCTGAAGCCGAGGTTTACGTCCTCAGCCGCGAGGAAGGCGGAAGACACACTCCCTTCTTCAACGGCTACAAGCCCCAGTTCTATATCCGGACCAGCGACATCACCGGAGAGTGCGCCCTGCCCGAGGGAGTCGAAATGGTAATGCCGGGGGACAACGTCCGCATGACCATCTCCCTGATATCCCCGGTGCCCATTGAAGAGCAGATGCGCTTCGCAATTCGAGAAGGTGGACGCACCGTCGGCTCCGGCGTAATCACCCGGGTTATTGAATAAAAGGGTGATCGAATAAAGAGGGGTTGGATTAAGCATGGCCCGAAAGAACGCGGACATCCGCCAGATTATTACCCTGCAGTGCGGTGACTGCCGGGAGCGCAACTACACCACCATGAAGAACCGGCGGAACGACCCCCAAAGGGTTGAGTTGCGCAAGTTTTGCTCCCGGTGTCGCGGGCACGTGGTCCACAGGGAAGTGAGGTAGGGCCCGTTGGCCAGGATATCTACAAGAAGCCCCCGCTCCATTGCGCCGGGGGCCGCCGGCAGGGTCAGTCCGGTTGTCTTCATGCAGGAGACTATCTCCGAGCTGAGGAAATCGGTGTGGCCCAGCCGCGAGGAGACCACCCGCCTGACGGTGGTCGTGATCGCGCTGGCCGCGGCCGCCGGGTTCTTCCTTGGAGGACTGGACCGGGTATTCGCCGAGGTTTTTGGAAGGTTCATCCTCTGACCGGCGCAGGCATGACGGCCCGGAGCCTTCCCCCACGCATACAGACCCGGGATTAAACCATGACTCTTGAACGAAGCACCGAACTGGACGAATACCAGGGGCCCCGGTGGTATATAGTACACACCTATTCGGGGCAGGAAGACCTGGTCAAGAAGAATTTGGACCTGCGCATCCAGAGCCTGGACATGCAGGACCGCATCTTCGACGTGCTGGTTCCCACCGAGGAAGAGGTGGTGTTCAAGGACGGCAAGCGCCGCTCGGAACGCCGCAAGCTGTTCCCGGGGTACATCCTCGTCCAGATGACCATGGACGACGAAAGCTGGTACGCCGTGCGGAACACCCCCGGAGTCACCGGCTTCGTTTCCACCGAGGACGAAACCGACAAACGGGCCAAGCCGGTGCCACTGGAAGAGAAGCAGATAGAGGACATCCTCCACCAAGTGGACTCGGCTCCTACCCGAATCAAGATCGGCTTGGAGAAGGGTGAAACCGTAAGGATAACCGAGGGCCCCTTCGTCGACTTCATCGGCGCAATCAGCGATGTGGACGATGGCAAGGGCAAGGTCAGGGTACTGGTCTCCTTCTTCGGACGCGAGACTCCGGTGGAACTGGACTTCCTCCAAGTAGAAAGAGTCTAGACAAGAGCTTAGGTAACAGCCACAGCATCGCGGCTCAAGCCGAGCCGCCCGGGGTAAGAATTGGCCAAAAAACTTCGAGCCATCATTAAGCTGCAGTTGGAAGCGGGGAAAGCCACTCCCGCGCCGCCCGTGGGTCCCGCCTTGGGACAACACGGCGTCAACATCATGGGTTTCGTCAAAGAGTATAACGCCCGGACCGCCGACCAAGCCGGGACCATAGTGCCGGTGCACATCTCGGTCTTTGAAGACCGGTCTTTCACCTTCGTCACCCGCACGCCTCCCGCGTCGGAACTCCTACGGAAAGCAGCCCAAGTGGAAAAGGGCGCCGCCGACCCCATAAGGGGCAAAGTTGGCACAATCAGCGAGCAGGCCCTGAGGGAAATCGCATCCGTCAAATTGACCGACCTCAATGCAGGTTCGGTGGAACAGGCAATGTCCATTATCCGCGGCACCGCCCGGAGCATGGGCATTGATGTTTCCGAGGAATAACATGCCCAAACATAGCCGCCGCTACAACAGCGCCGCCAACACCGTTGACCGAGATCGCCTCTACCCGCCCCAGGAAGCGATAGAGCGGGTTAAGGAAGCCTCCAGCACCAAGTTCGATGAGACGGTGGAGGTGCACCTGCGCACCAACGCCGACCCTCGTCACGCCGACCAGATGGTGCGAGACGTGGCGGTCCTGCCCCACGGGCTGGGGAAGCCCATACGGGTGCTGGTCTTCGCCAACGGCGAGGCCGTGGACATCGCCCGCCAAGCCGGGGCCGACTATGTCGGTGAAGACGACTTGATCGAACGGGTGGAAGGGGGCTGGGCCGACTTCGAAGTCGGTCTCGCAGTCCCCCAGGTCATGCCCAAGATCGGCCGCTTGGGCCGGGTTCTGGGCCGCCGGGGCCTGATGCCCAATCCCCGGTCCGGCACCATGGTGCAACCCCAAGACCTGCCCCGGGCTATCCAGGAAGCCAAGGCCGGCCGGGTGGAGTTCCGCACCGACCGTACTGCCATAATTCACAGCCCGGTGGGCAAGGCCAGCTTTGCCACCGACCAGTTGATGGACAACTTGGCAGTGCTTACCGACTCCATCATGAGGGCCAAGCCGGCCGCAGTAAAAGGCTCTTTTCTCAAGTCGGCTTACCTCACGTCCAGCATGGGGCCCAGCGTAGCCTTGGACTTGGCCGCCCTTCAGTCCTTGCAACCCCCTGAATAAACAGTTGCAGGAACCAGTAACAGCAGCTAAATTAACAGCCAGAACATAAAGCTCACTGCCGCCAGAGACAGCGGGTCCCCGCAGCCAGCGGGGTTAAGGACTCCGGAACGCCGGATTCGCCCGCCGAGGTGCAGTCCACGCCAAGCGTGTGCCTGTCCCCGCGACCTGTCCCGGCGCGGGGATTTTTGCTGGAGGTAGACAATTGCCGACCCAGAGAAAAATAGACCGGGTAGAGGAACTCAAGGAAAAGCTGGAACGCTCCACCATCACCCTTACCACCAGCTACACCGGAATCTCCGTCAATGAAATGACGGACCTCCGGCGCAGGATGCGGGAAGCCGGAGTGGAGTTCACCGTGGTCAAGAACACCTTGATGCAATTGGCCTCGGACCAAGCCCAGCGTCCCAACGTTAAGGAAATAGTGCAGGGGCCAACGGCTGTAGCCTTGGGCTATGACGACCCGTTGGACGTAGCCAAGGCGGTGACCGAGTACATTCGCACCGCCCGTTCCACCTTGGCAATCCAGGGCGCAGTGCTGGGGGACGGGCCGGCGATGGACTCCGCCGAAGTTAACCGCTTGGCCTCACTTCCGCCAAAGCCCCAGATGGTGGCAACCCTGCTCGGCCAGCTCCAGTCGCCGGCGCAGCGGCTGCTGGGAGCCCTCAATGGCCCATTGACCAATCTGGGAGGCCTGTTGCAAGCCAGAATTCGTCAACTTGAAGGACAAGAGGCAGGGGCCTAAGCCCCCGGCCACGCAATATCCGAATCGACAAGGAGAAGGAGCACGCCATGACAATGACCAAAGACGAAATGTTGGAAGCCATCAAGCAGATGAACGTTCTCGAGCTTTCTGACTTGGTGAAGGCTCTAGAGGATGCCTTCGGCATCACCGCAGCAGCCCCGGTAGTGCAAGCCGCGGCGCCGGCCGCCGGCGCAGCCGCGGCAGATGCTGCCGCTTCCGACGAAGAACAGACCGAGTTCGAGGTCAGCATCCTGGAAATCGGCCCCAACAAGATTAACGTCATCAAGGCAGTCCGGGAAATTACTTCCTTGGGCCTTCGGGAAGCCAAGGAGTTGGTGGAAGCCGCGCCCTCCCAAGTGAGAGAGGCGGTCGCCAAGGACGAGGCCGATTCCATAAAGTCCAAGCTGGAAGAGGCCGGGGCCGTGGTAGGGGTCAAGTAGCCCCACCCACCCGCGCACAGCCTTATGCTTCCAAGTCCGGCGCCCGTTGCCGGAGGGGGATGTTATGAGCCGTCGTAAAGACCAGGAGAGGTTTCTTCGGCGGAAGCAGCAGAACCCCGATTACGTGGGGTTTCGGGGGCAGAATACGGTCATTGCCAAGGCGCCCGCCGCCTTGGAGAGCGTGACCTGCTCGGTGTGCAGCCGCAAGCGCAACGTCCCTGCCGACACCATTCCCGAGGACCGTGACACGTTTATTTGTGCCCGCTGCCAGGACGCCAGCGCCGCGGCAGCGGGCTAACGGCCCGGTCCGGGCAGCCATTCTCTTTCCACCGGCCCAACCTTCGTTGAAGCAGCGCTCAATTCTCAGGCCTGCCGCTTGCCGCGGAGCCGTCTCCGCTAGCGGTAGGCCGGCAGAATGTCGTTGAGAATCTTGTAGGCCCGGTTGAACTGGCTGTCGGTGCTGATGCCCTCGGGGTTTTCGACCAAGGCCTCCTCCACGTCCGGCTTAACCCCGCCGCTGCCCATGGGCTCTCCCGACGGCCTGAACCACTTGGAAGTTGGCAGGAATATTGCCGAACCGTTCCTCAGCCTGATAAGTTCGTTGGCCGAGCCCCGCCCGAAGCTGGTGCTTCCCAGCACCACGGCCCTCTCGTTGTCCTGCAGCGCCGCCGCCAGGGCCTCTCCTTCTCCAACGGTCTTTTCATTGATCATGACCACCACCGGCAGGTCCTTCAAGGATGGGCCTCTGGGTTCTTCTTCGATCCTCAGCTCAACCCTGTCCGACAGCCTGTCTTCCACGGACAGGAACACCGTTCCCATGTCCAAGAAATGCCCGGCAATTTTCAGGGCAGCTTCCAAGGAACCGCCCGGATTGGTGCGTAAGTCCAAGGCCAGCGCCAGTGCCTCCAGCCTGCCGAGTTCTTCCAGGGCCCCCAGAAACTGCTGCCCCGTGTTCTCCCTGAACTGGGTGACCCTGATGTAGCCGATGCCCCCGGGGGCTAACTGCCACGACACCGACTCGATGTCTATGTCATCAAAGAACACTGGAAACTCTATAGGTTCACCCTTCCCGCGCCGCTGCACCAGCAGGTGGACCTTGCTGCCCTTGGGCCCGGCTATCAGGTCCACCAAGTCCTCCAGCCGGTGTTCCCTCACGCTCTTCCCTTCCACCGCCAGCAGCACGTCGCCGGTTTCAATCCCTGCCCTGTGTACCGGTGAACCCTCCATGGGTAACAGCGCCACTTGGCCGCCCTTGGTCCTGGAGACCCGTGCGCCAATCCCGATATAGCTGCCGTCCTTGGATTCCGCCAATGTCCTGTGGCTCTCCTCGTAGCTTTCCGCAGGCACCACCACCGCCGACGGCTCATCCAAGCCCGCAACCATGCCCGCTACCACCGCCTCAGCCTTCTCTTCCGCGGAGACTTCGGGCCACTTGGCCTGGTGCAACACCAACGACCTCCACACGTCCGCCATCTCCGGGGGAACTCCCGCCGGTGGCTGCCCCCGGAGCTTCCCAACGTCGGCCAGGAACGGGTAAGGCGGGGCTTGATTGACTTCCAGCAGGGCCGCGATTGCCTCCCCCTGCACTCGGTCGAAGTCCACGTTGTTCCAGTCGGCGTAGGACCTGCTGATGTGCGACCAAGCCTCCCAGACCAAGCCCGTCGGGTCGCCCGCCTCTGCCGATGTCACGGACAACGTGGTCTGCTCCGGGCTGCTGGAGGGCGTACAGGCAATGACCGCCGCCAAGAGTACAACGCCCATCCCTATTTCCAGAACCCTAGCCAAGCGCGTTACAACCCTCCCGTCCGTGACGGGTTCTGTCCCTTGGCTGCTCCCAAGGTCGGCGTCGGCGCGCATTGAAGGCTCCAGGCTTGCCCTCCGGAATGGTCATTGGAGGAACCCCGGGAGAAATCATGGGAATATCTCTCCAAGGTATCCAATTGGTTCATTTGGCTGCTTGCGTGGGTCAACAAGGAGAAACAATTCTATCAGACGGCGCACCACGGTCCTCTTCCCTGTTTGCTCCCAGGGACGTCCGTGCCAGCCTGATTTCATGGGACCCAAGTGGCTTGGGAAACTGCCTTGGTGTAGAATTACTCGGGTTCCAACTTGGGCCGGAATCGCAATTCTCACCGAGGCGGGGGCTGCCCTCCAGCCGGGGTTCGATCCGCCCCGCTCAAGACTGCACCGCAGGAGGTCACCATGATTAAAGTATCCCTCTTTTTCCCCCACGACCCCGAAAAGAGGTTCGACTTGGACTATTACGTAAACTCACACATGCCTATGGTGAACCGCCTTTTGGGGCCCATGGGCCTGCAAGGCGGGTCCGTAGACAAGGGCGTTTCCGCCCCCGACCCGAAGCAACCGGCCCCCTTCGTCGTAGTCGGGCACCTGCTCTTCAACTCGGTGGACGAAGTGCACCAAGCCTTCATCACCCACGGCAGCGAAATCATGAGCGACCTGAAAAACTACACCGACATCATCCCGCAGATTCAGATCAGCGAGGTCGTCAGCTAAAGTGGCCCTGGGCGCCACAGACAGCAACGGGATGGACGGCTTATGACCGCATCCGGTGAACAGCAACAGCTTTTGAACCGGTTGTCCCGGCAACTGATAGAAGACTATTGGGACTTTTACCCCACGGCAGGCTCCCGCATCGGCCGGCATGAGTACGACGGGCGGTTGCCCGACCTGTCTCCCGGCAAGCTGGCCGGGCGCGTCCGGGCTTTGAATGACGGGCTGGACCGCTTGGAGTCAATAGACCGGAACACCCTGGACAAGGAAGCTGGGCTCAGCCACCGCCTTCTGGAGCAGTTCCTCAGGCGGGAGCTGTTCATCCTTACGGAAATGCGCTCCTTGGAGAACAACCCCATGCGGCAGGTTGGCTACCTGAACATGGGCAGCTACGTCCGTCGGGACTACGCTCCGCTGGAGGACCGGGTACGGTCGGCTACCGAGGCCTTGAAGCAGGTGCCGGACTTCCTGAATACCCTCGAATCGGCCTTGCAGCCGGAAATAGGCGCGCCCGTGCTGGACATGAGCGTCGAAAGCTACGCCGGGATGGCCCGCTTCTACCGGATGGACTTGGCCCAAGCCGTCGCTGGAATGGTGCCTCCGGACTTGGAGTCCAGCTTCAACGCCGCCCGGGAAGCAGCGGCCCAAGCCGTGGACCGCTTCGTGGAGGGATTGGAAACCCGGAAGCAAGCGGCGCCCAAGGACTTTTCCATTGGCCCCGCACTATACCGTTCCATGATGTCCTTGGGGGAAGGGGTCGACGTTTCCTTGGAGCAACTGGAGAAGGTGGGGCAAGACAACTTGGAAGAGAATCTTGCCAAGCTCGCTGACGTGGCCGGGCGAATCTCCTCTGGGCGCAGCATTCATGAAATCGTGGATGAAATCAGCCGCAACCATCCGTCCGCAGACGCCTTGATTCCCGACACCCGCTCCATGCTGGAAGACCTGCGGCAGGCCTTGCTGGACCTGGGGTTGCTCTCAGTCCCTTCGGAGGACCGCTGCGAAGTACTGGAAACCCCAACCTACATGAGATACGCCTTCGCCGCCATGGATTCCGCCGGGGCGCTGGAGCACAGGGCCACCGAGTCCTTTTACTACGTGACCCCGGTGGAGCCCCACTGGACCCCGGAGCAGCAGGAACAGTGGCTCTCCAACTTCAACTACGACACCCTGAAGATAATATCGATTCACGAAGTGTACCCCGGTCACTTCGTCCACCACCTGCACAACAGGTACGGGCGGGAATTACCCCTGATTAACCGGGTCGCCACTTCCTACGCCTTCACCGAGGGGTGGGCTCATTATACAGAGCAGATGGTGCTTGATTCGGGGTATGAGCAGGGGAACCTGAACTTGCAGTTGACCCAGTTGCTGGAAGCCTTGGTGCGGAACTGCCGTTACCTGTGCTCCATACGGATGCACACCCAAGGCATGACGGTAGATCAAGCCACGGACTTCTTCGTGGAAAACGCCTACATGGGGGAGCACCCGGCCCGGCGGGAAGCCTTAAGGGGGACCTTTGACCCCGGGTACCTGAACTACACCCTGGGCAAGCTCATGATCATGAAGCTGGCCCGGGACCGTCAGCGGGAATCGAACGGGTCATTTTCCTTGAGGGAGTTCCACGACGAGCTGCTGTCCTTCGGCGGGCCCGCCATCCCGCTGTTACGGGAGGTAATGTTGCAGAAACCTGGGGGCTCGCCCCTGTAACTCCCGCATAGTCCGTTCAGACCCTGAAGGTAACCTTGCGGAAAGCTTCCGCCATCTCCATCTCTTCCTCTGCCTCCGAAGCCGCCTTCCTGGCCCTCTCCAGCACAAATCCTTCGACGTCCGCAGCGGCTTGGCCTCCAAGCTGGCTCTTGTGGGCCATGACCGCTTCCACCTTGGCCCCCAGGCTGCCGGCAATGTCCACGTAGGAATTGGCCGACTCGGTTCCCCAGAAAAGCACCGTCGCGGTCTTGTGGGGTTCCAGGCCCTCATCCCGCCAGAGTTCAACGAAGTTAAGGTGGTCCCTTGCCGCGGGAAAGACGGCGTCCAAGGTCACCTGTCCTGTAATGCGGTGGTCCCGGTGCCAAGCCAAGTTGCGCCGGTAAGGCTCCGGGCAAATTACAACGTCGGGCTTCAGCAGCCTGATCTGCCTGACTATGTCCTTGCGGAAATCGCCGGTGTCTTCCAGTTCCCCGTCAGTGCGGTGCAGCATCACCACTTCCGACACGCCCAACGCTTGAGCAGCTTCCAGTTGTTCCCGTTCCCGCAAGGCCCCAAGTTCCTCTGCA
Source organism: Dehalococcoidia bacterium (assembly GCA_034420695.1). Lineage (GTDB taxonomy): Bacteria > Chloroflexota > Dehalococcoidia > Lucifugimonadales > UBA3495 > Io17-Chloro-G2. Next base: position 44,176 of record DAOULB010000040.1, on the reverse strand, counting down.
GTGACGTTTGGGTCACTGGTCCCCTTGCCTCCATCGGTGCAGAGAACGTACTTTACTGTGGCGCCCAAGCCCGTCCACCGGGCCACTGTGCCTCCGCACCAGAAGTCGGCATCATCAGGATGAGGCGTGACAACCAAAACTCGCTGCGGGGTATCCTCCATGGTCGGGTTCCTCCGTTAGATTGTTCAATAGGCTGGCTATTCCGAATTCTTGCCCGGGAGGGAAGTCCGTCCCTCTCACGGCGCCTGCAGTATCAATTGGGTCAGTTCGCCGCAGCTTGCAGCCATATCCGGAACAAGTATACCCTGTTAACGTCCGGCCCTGCCCAACTTTTGTAACTACCCTTGAGGAAGTCCCGGCTTGACCATCTCTAACTTTTCCCCGGAGCGCTTGGAGGCCCTCGTTGACTTCGTCGAGTCTCTCAGCGACTGGGGCCCCGAAGGGCGGGACCTGGGCCGCCGGACCGTCATGCAAGGGGCTGGGCAGCCGGGACTGGACCCTGTGAACAACTGCTGGCTGGTCGAGTTCCGAGGCCAAGTGAAGGGGTTCTGCCTGGTCACCCGGGAACCGTCCATCGGCCGGGCCGTTCTCCAGATGGAAACCGATCCCGTCTTCGCCGGTTCTCCTCTGGAAGAGGCGTTGGTCCAGTTGGCATTGGACTCCTGCCGCAGTTGGAATGCCAAGTTGGCCCATATCTGCCTTCCCGGCGGCTCACCCAGGGCCATGCTCCTGGAGTCCATCGGCTTCGAACGAGTACGCGAATACACCGTGATGGCCTGGAGCGAAGAAACACTCCCGTCCGTAGAAACCGCTCCGGGGTTCCACGTCGCCAATTTCAACCGGGGAGACGAAACATTGCTCACCCGGGTGCAAAATGAGGCCTTCACTGGAGGCTGGGGCTTCTGTCCCGGCACGGTAGAACAGATAGCGTACCGTTCCAACATGGCCAACACTTCCCACGAAGGTATCCTGTTCCTGCGCCGCGGCGACGAGACCGCTGGCCACTGCTGGACTTGCATAGCTCCCACTGCGACGGGCGTCAGGGGCAGGATTGCAATGATTGGAGTAGTGCCGGACTTCCGGGGGCAGGGACTCAGCAGGTCCATTCTGGCGGCTGGCATGAATTACCTGGTCTCCTTGGGAGCGCAGGACATCGTCCTGGAAGTGGACTCCGGCAACACGCCCGCCATCCGCCTGTACAATTCCATGGGGTTCCAGAAAGTCTCCGATCTTCACTGGTACGAACTGTCCCTCGCCTGACCGGGCACCGCCCTCTCCAGATTGCCCCGGTTCCGGCGTGCTCCAACTCCCCTGACCTAATGACTCTCCGACGTCGCGGCTCCGTAGACCTGCTCAATCTCGGCCGCCACCCTCTCCCAGCTCATTTCCTCGGCCCTGCGGCGGGCCGCCCTGCCCATGCTCTCTCGCAGGTCCCGGCTGGCAAGAATCATTTCCAGCGAGTTGGCAAAGCTCTCTGGGCAGCGCCAAGACTTGAGGTACCCCGTATGACCGTGGTGTACCAAGGATGAAAGCCCCCCCACTCGCGCCGCTATAACCGGAGTACCGCAGGCCATGGCTTCCAAGGCCGAAAGACCGAAGCTTTCATAATAGGAAGGCATCACGTACACGTCGGCGGCGCTGTAATAGAAGGGTAACTCCGACTGGTCCACCCTGCCGGTGAAGACAACCGTCCTCTCTACGCTCAAGTCCCTGGCCATGCCTTGCAGCCGCCGCATCTCGTTATTGCCTTCTTCCGCTCCGCCCACTACCAGCACCTTGAGTTCGTCCCTTACGTCCATCCGGGCGGTCGAGTGCAAGAGCAGGTCCACTCCCTTCAACGGCTCCAACCGGCCCACGAACAGCACCACCTTCTCGCCGTTAAGCCCCAGTCTCTGCTTGGCCTCCTTCCGGTCCACGGGGTTGAACCGGTGCAAGTCCACGCCGCAGGGGACCAGTTTGACCCGAGAGGCTTCGGCCCCGTAAAGCCGCACCAAGGAGTCCCTCTCGTGGGGACTGAACCCGATTATCCGGCTGGCCGACCTTGCCAGGTCCTCTTCCACCGTGCGGCGGACCTCAGGCTCGTCTTCGCCCGTCCGGGACTGGGTCTTGATCAAGGCCGCCGTGTGGTACGTCACGACATGAGGGACACCCAGTCGCTCCGCCAAACGGTGTCCCAGCCACCCGGACAACCAGTAGTGGGAGTGGACAACCTGGTAGTCCAAGCGGTTGGTAATTCGAAAGTCTTCGATCTCTTCCAGGAAGCAGGGAAGCTGCTCGTACATCCGGTGTAAAGGAAGGTCAATGGGGCCGCCCGGCAGGTGCACCACCCGGGCATTGGGGCCGATGGTCTCGATGCCGTCCAGTGGTTCGTCGTGCTCTCTGGTAAACACGTCCACGTGGACGCCCTGCCTGCCCAGGGCAACCGCCAAGTTCCGCACGTACACGTTCATTCCACCGGCCTTGCCCTGGCCAAGCGGGGCCATCGGACAGGCGTGGAAACTGATTAAAGCAGCCCTTTCGATGGTCAAGTCCTGCTTACCACCATCTGGTAGAGTGTGTGCTGCTTTCCACCCAAGTGGGCCTTGTATGGTTCCGGTCCCCGGAGGAAGTCGAAATAGCCCAAGCCTTCTTCGATAGCGCCGTTAAGGCACAGAGCGTTGAGCAACAGCCCTACGCTGTAGTGATTGAACTCGGGATTGTAGCCGCTGTTGTAGAGCAGCCGGGAAGAGTCATAGTCGAAGCACAGGCTGGTGGCTACCGGGCTGCCCTCCACTTCCATGAAGAACAAGCGCAGCATCCCCGCCTGCGCCATTCGCTGGGACATCCGGTGAAAGAAATCCTCTCGGCCGGAAGTCATGAACTCGTCCTTGTCCGGCTTGCTCATCTTCATCAGGTCGATGAATTCATCCAGCCGGGAGGCCACCTGCTCGGGCTCGTCCAAGCTGTACCAGCGATAATCGGGCAGACTCTGCAACCTCCGGAACTTGCGCCGGAGTTCATGCCTGTCCTTCTTGGACAGCAGACCAAGATAGGCGTCCCAGCTGTCGGGCAAAGCTATGCCGGAGGCCACGTCCTCCTCTTCGATGGAAACAGCCAGTCCCCGCTTCCGCGCCAATTCCGGCAGGTGTTCCAATGTGGGAGAGTCCTCTTTCAATGAAGCCAGTTCAATGGAATCGCACTGCTGTTCCTCCATGGAGGTCAGCAGGGCTTCATACAAGGGCGTCTCGTAACCGGGCCGCACCATGAAGTCGTTGTAGTCGACGGTGTCCTGGCTGCCGACGAAGGACAGGGTGTCGCCGCTCCGGGCCAACGGGGCCACCGCGGTCACTCCCTCCGGCCCGGTCAGGTAAAAGCCCGCCAAGCTCCTTCCTTCGCCGAAGATCTCCCACCACGCTTCCTGCCACTCGGGGGTGAGAAAGAGAGTGTTCACCGGAGAGTCCGACAGCACCTCCTGCCATTGGTCGGTAATCTGCCCGAAGGAATTCAGAGGCATGCATTGAATGGAAGAAGATTCCATTGACTAGTTCGTCCTCATGATTGAAAGCAATCCATGCGCGTCGACGGCGCAACCCTTGAAGTCTCCCCTGACCGCCGTAGTGACCACCCTGTTTCCCGGTTTTTCGATTCCTCGCATCGACATGCACAGATGCTCCGCCTCCAGTTCAACGACCGTTCCCCTGGGTTGCAGGACCTGGCAGATGGCGTCGGCAACTTGGCTGGTGAGCCGCTCCTGCACCTGCAGCCTCTTGGAGGCCGTTGCCACGGCCCTGGCCAGCTTGCTCAAACCGGCGATTCGGCCGTCCGGCACGTAGCCAAGCCGGGCCACGCCGAAGAAGGGCAGCATGTGGTGCTCGCACATCGAATAGAAGGGCAGTCCCTTCAGCACCACCGGGTCGGGACTGTCAGTCTCGAACACGGCGTCTATCTCCACTCCAGGGTCCAGTCCCGTGCACCCCAGCAGTTCGCCGTACATTTCAGCAACACGCTTGGGCGTGTCCTGCAGCCCCTCCCGCTGGGGGTCTTCTCCGAGAGCAACCAGTATGGAGGCAACCGCCTTCTCCAACTGTTGCCTACCGGCGGGGGAGCCGTCAACGGTCATAGGTTCTTGGCCGATGCTATCTGCTCCAAGGCTTCCATGGTGGGTTCGACTTCGATTACCTGGGCTTCGGCGCTGGTCACGGCCAAGTCCGGGTCCTTCAGTCCATTGCCCGTGATGATGCAGACCACCTCCCGGTCCGAAAGGTTCAGTCCTTGGCGGTGCAATTTGATCAGCCCGGCCACCGCAGCCGCCGAGGCGGGCTCGCAGAAAATCCCTTCCATGGTGGCCGTCATCCGGTAGGCCTCCAGGATTTCGTCGTCGGTGACCGAATCGATAACTCCTACCGACTCATCCCTGGCGGCCAAGGCGGACTGCCAGCTTGCCGGATTGCCGATGCGGATGGCCGAGGCGATGGTCTGGGGGTTGGCAATGGAGTAGCCCTTTACTATGGGCGCCGCCCCTTCCGCTTGAAAGCCCATCATCTGTGGCAGTTTCTTGCTGTGCCCGGCTGTCTTGTATTCCTTGAACCCCTTCCAATAGGCGGTGATATTCCCGGCGTTGCCCACCGGAATGAATACGAAGTCCGGAGCGTCGCCCAAGTCGTCCACAATCTCGAATGCCCCGGTCTTCTGGCCCTCAATTCGGTTCGGATTGAGGGAATTGACCAAGGTGACCTCGTGCTTGGTTGTGAAGTCTCGCACCATGGCCAGGGCTGCGTCGAAGTTGCCGTTTATGGTAATCACCGTGGCGCCATAGGCCATTGCTTGGGCCAGCTTGCCCATGGCCACTTCGCCCTTCGGTATAAGCACCATTGCCGGAAGGTCATAATGGGCTGCGTAGGCGGCTGCCGAGGCGCTGGTGTTGCCGGTGGATGCGCACATTACGGCCCTGCTCCCTTCTTCCAGGGCCTTGGCGATCGCCATCACCATGCCCCTGTCCTTGAAGGAACCGGTGGGGTTGCACCCTTCCAGCTTGAAATACAGTCCGGAACAGCCCAATGCGGGGCCCAAGCGGTTGGACTTGACCAAGGGGGTCTCCCCCTCACCCAGGGAGGGTAAGGGAGTTGATTCGCCTAACGGCAAAAACTCCTTGTACTTTCGTAATACACCGGCGCCCATACTAATCTGGTGAGTGCTGAATCCTACCTACCGGCTTCTATGATTCTATACGGGGATTCTAGGCGGGTTCTATTCGCAAAAGGTTGTCAATTCTGGACACCACCGAGAGGCCCGCCAGTTGTCCCAATGAACCTTGGACCGAAGCCTCCCGTGCCAAGTGGGTGGTGATAACTATCTCGGCGGTTTGTTCCACCGGGTCGCTGTCCTTCTGCAACACCGAAGCCAAGCTGATGCCGCCGTCTCCAAACACCCGGGCTATTTGCGCCAGGACCCCCGGGCGGTCGGCAACAGTCAGCCGCAGGTAGTACCGGCTCTCCAAGTCGTCTATCGGCTCAATCCTCAGTTGCCGCCGCTGCTGCACTTGCGGCGTTGGCGGGCTGTGTGCCGCTATGCGCCGCGCCGCCTCTATCAGGTCGCCAACCACTGCGCTGGTAGTAGGTTCCCTGCCGGCGCCCATCCCGTGAAACAGCACCTTCCCGGACAGGCTGCCCTCAACCTCCACCGCATTGTACACGCCATCCACCTTGGCCAACATATGCTCCAGCGGCACCAGCGCCGGGTAGAGCCTGGCTTGAATGGTATCACCTTCCATTGTTGCAATGGCCAGGGACTTGATGGCATAGCCCAACTCGTCTGCGTACCGGAAGTCCTTGGCCTCCAAGGAGGCAATCCCCTGCCGGTAGATGTCCTCGGGGGACACCCGGTGGTGGTAGGCCAAGGACGAAAGAATCGCCAGCTTGAAGCCGGCGTCAAATCCTTCAATGTCGGAAGTGGGATCGGCCTCGGCGTACCCCAGTTCCTGCGCTTCCCGGAGGGCCTGCTCGAAACTGGTGTGCTGCTGGGCCATCCTGGTCAGGATGTAATTGGTGGTGCCGTTGATTATCCCGCGGATGGAAAAAACGTCGTTGGCCAGCAATTCGTTCATCAAGCAACCGACGATTGGAATGCCGCCGCCGACGCTCGCTTCGTACAGCAGGCTGACCCCATGCTTCTCCGCCAAGCCCGATAGCTCCGGCCCCACTTGGGCCATCACTTCCTTGTTGGCCGTCACTACGTGCTTGCCGGCGGTCAGCGCTCGTTTCAGGTACTCTGACGCCGGGTCGAAGCCCCCGATAACCTCCACGACGATTTGTACCTCATCGTCGTCCAGTATCTCTTCCGGATTGGTGGTGAGCACGCCTTGGGCCAAACCTGGGTCCCGTTGCTTGGCGGCGTTTCTCACCAGCGCCTTTTTCAACTTCAGCGCAACGCCGGTCTTGCTATGTATAGCGTCGGCCTGGTCTTCCAACGCTGCAGCCACTCCGGCTCCAACCACCCCCAGGCCCATCAGGCCCACCTTTATTTCGCTGGCATTACTCAACAGGGCCCGGCCGCTCCGTTTCCGCCTTTTGGTGCTTCTGTGCTTGCAGGGTTGCTATCCCGAGGGGAACCGGTCCCGAGGAGTACTGATGTCCACTTGGTCAGCCACCCACTCGTACCACTCGCTGTTGAAATTCATCCGCAACCATCCCTCGTTGGCTCCTTGGTCCAGTTGCTTCGCAAACCACTGGTTAACCAGTTCTCCGTTGAGCTTGGCCCTCATCAGGCCTGAGAGGTCCCTTTCTTCCGGACCTGAAATTATCCGGATTATGTAAACCCCGTTGCTGGTATAAAACGGTTGGCTGATGCTCCCCTCTACAGGGGGAGGAATTTCCCTTTCAGCATCACCGAAAAGCCCCGGTTCTATCTCCGGGAAGGCGCCCCGGGGCACCCAGCCCACGTAGCCTTCGTCGTTGGCAAATCCGGCGGGAGCGGCTACCTCCGCTGCAACCACAGGGAACTCCTCAATCTCCAGCCGTTCTCTCACCTCGTCCGGGTTCAACCGTCCTGCAGACTCCAATCGAATCCAGCCCACCTCAACCTGCTCCTGGGACTGCTCTATGGTCTGCCCCAGGATTGCCTGCAGCTCGAATTGCGCCAGCCGCTCCCTGACGATTCCCTTGAAGTCCTCGTCTGAAAGGCCGGTGCGGGTGAGGAACTCGCTGTAAGCTTGCTCAAACTCCTGCTCCAACTGCCCTGGGTCGGTCTCCTCTCCGGGGGCCGCTTGTGGCAGGAACTGGGCCTTCAGCGCTTCATCCACTTCCGCATCGGTCACCTCGATACCCAAGCCAGGAGAGGCTTGGCGCACCACTTCGGCATTGAGAAGGTCTTGGAGGTATTGAAAGGGAATGATGCTGAGGTCGACTTCGCCGGTTATTCCCTGGAGCACCCTGATCCGCTGGACCAAGTCGCCCATTGTAAACTCTACGTCCCTGACGCTGCCGGCCCAAACCCGGGGAGGTCTGAAGTACTTGTCATAGTAGCCCGCTGCCACCACGGCAATGATAATCAACACCAAGCCGGCGCCCACGGCCCACACCATCCTCTGGTGTGTCCTTTCTCTGTCGGCCCGGGAGGACTCCTGTGCCCGCGCCTCTTGACGGTCGCGGCGGGACTGGGCGCGGCGGCGGCGTTGGGAAGGTAGTACCTCTTCTGCAGCGCCGCCGCGACGGTTCCATGGGAAAGCCATAACCCAACCTCGGGGGTATTAGCGCCGCCGGTTGGTCATTCCGGGGATCCGCGGAATCCGGTGGGCCGGCGCGCTGGTTGAGGGGTCAAAATCAGCGCCCTGTGCAGGCTAGCGGCGTAACGCTGCGGCGCTGGCCTGGAATGGCACGAACGGGAGCAAAGCCAAGTGCCTGGCCCGCTGGATTGCCAGCCTCAGGGCCCTCTGGTGCTTGGCGCAGACACCCGTCCTCCGGCGGGGCTCAATCTTGGCCCGGTCGGATACAAAGCGCCTGATTCTCTCCACGTCTTTGTAGTCGATTTCCTTGATGTGTTCCACGCAGAAGGAGCAGACCCGCCGCCTGGGCGGATACCTGCCTCGGCCCCGGCCTCCAAAGCGGCCGCCTCCGGGACCGCCTCTGCCCGGGGGACGGGGTCCGGGTGGTCTAGGTGCTGGGGTTGTCATTGAGCTCCTTTCCCTTCTCTAAACGTCTTTGACTGGAACGTTCCGACTATCTTGATTGCATTCAATACGGGTGGCTACTGGCTGCTAAAAGGGCAGGTCGTCCACTTCGTCCATACCGCCGTATTCGCCCATACCTGCAGGTTCTTCGCTGGGGCCGTAGGGGCTGCCCCCCTGTCCACCCATCCCCTGGCCTTGGCTCAAGAAATGAATGTCGGTTGCGTTGATTTCATTGACGAACCGGGTCTGTCCGTCGCGCCCCTCGTAGCTCCTGCTCCTGAGGCGCCCCTCAACGTACACTTGGCGTCCCTTGGTCAGGTACTGGTTGCAGGTCTCTCCCAGTCGGCCCCAAGCGCTGACGTTGAACCACTCGGTCTCTTCTCTCCGGTCACCTGAGGAGGTGGTGTACCTGCGAGTGGAAGCGATCGAAAAAGAGGTGACGCCCTGCCCGTTGGGCGTGTACCGCATTTCCGGGTCCCGTCCCAGGTTTCCAATCACTATGATTTTGTTCAACCGCTCCCCCTACCCCTGGGGCGTCTCCTGTTCCCCGGCTTCCTCGCTGCCCTCGGCTTCTCCGGAAGGCTCTCCGGCCTCCGGTTCATCCACTGAGGCAGCCGGAGCCTCCAATTCGGACTCGTCTTGGGCTGCTTCCGCTTCCGCAGCCGGCTCTTCCGTATCTGCCGCCGGCTCTTCCGTGGCCGCTGGCTCCTCGGTTTCCGCAGCGGCTTCGGGCGCCTGAGTTTCTACCTCTGATACGGCCTCCCCACCCTCTGCAACCGGTGTCGCGGCAACTTCGGGGGCCTCGGCCTCGGCGGCATCCGGGGCCGCTTCCACTGTTCCTTCTGCCGGTACCTGGTCTGCTGGGGTATCAGGAGCCACCGGTTGCGGTGGCGGAGGCATCTCGGTGACCGGCTTCGGAGCCCCGGTAGCCACAACCATAGAACGCAGGACCTGCTCGTCCAGCTTCAGGAATGTCTCCAGTTCGATGTTGAAGGGGGATTCGGTGCTGAACCGGGTCAGCCGATAGTTCCCTTCCTGGAAGTGATATGGGCCCTTCTTGATGGAATATGCCAGCCTGCGGGTGCCCCAAGTCTCTTCGTGTGTAATCTCACCTGCCCGGTTGGTAATGAAGCCCTTGATGCGGTCCCAAGTGTCGCCCGCTTGGTCTTGGTTCAGCATGGGGCTTAGAACGACTACTAGCTCATAATGGCGCAAAGGGGAGTCCTCTATCAAATACGAATGGGCAAATACGAATGAGTCAAAAGATTATAGCATCGAGGGGAGTTCCGTCTCAACTACAGGTCGATCCCCGGCACAGGGTAGCTGGACGTCAGTTCCTTGACCTCAGTCGCCACCTTGCGCTGTACTTCCTGGTTCTCGATATCCGCCAAGGTCCTGAAAATAAGCTGCGCCACCTGCTTAACCGCCGCTTCGTCAAACCCCCGGCTGGTAATGGCCGGCGTTCCCAGCCGCAGGCCGCTGGCCACCCGCGGCGGCTTGGGGTCGTAGGGAATTGCATTCTTGTTGGCTATTATTCCCACCCTTTCCAAAGCCGTCTCGGCTTGCTGCCCGTTGAGGTCCATAGGTGTCAGGTCCACAAGCACCAAGTGGTTCTCCGTGCCCCCGGACACCAGCCTGAAACCGGCTTCCGACAGCTCGTAGGCCAATGTTTGGCAGTTTGAAACCACTTGTGACGCGTACCTGGCGAAGGCGGGTTGCAGGGCTTCACCGAAGCAGACCGCCTTTGCCGCTATGATGTGCATGAATGGACCGCCTTGGGCGAAGGGGAACACGGCAAAGTCCGTCTTCCGCCCCCAGTCCTCGTCGCACAGGATCACGCCTCCCCGGGGGCCCCTCAGGCTCTTCTGGGTGGTGGACGTGACGACTTGGGCGTGCGGCACCGGCGACGGGTGGACTCCGCCCGCCACCAGCCCGGAGATGTGGGCCATATCGACCATCAAAATAGCGTCAACTTGGTCGGCAATAGCCCTGAACCGGGGAAAGTCCAGGATTCGCGAGTAGGAACTGCAGCCGGCCACTATCACCTTGGGGCGGTGTTCCAAGGCCAACCGTTCCACCTCGTCATAATCGATTGCTTCCGTGTCCCGGTCCACGCCGTAGGGCACGAAGTTGTAAAGCTTCCCGGAGAAGTTGACTGAGGCGCCGTGGGTCAGGTGGCCGCCGTGGTCCAACCTCATTCCCATGATTGTGTCGCCCGGCTCCAGCAGCGCAAAGTAGGCGGCCATGTTGGCCTGGGCGCCGCTGTGGGGTTGAACGTTCACGTGTTCGGCGTCAAACAACTCCTTGGCCCGCTGAATGGCCAGGTTCTCCACCACGTCCACGTGTTCGCACCCGCCGTAGTAGCGCCGGCCCGGATAACCCTCCGCGTACTTGTTGTTCATCACCCCGGACTGGGCTTCCAGCACCGCCTTGCTGGCATAGTTCTCCGAGGCTATGAGGACAATGCACTCCCGCTGGCGGCGGTCTTCGTCGGCCAGAGCTTTGGCCACTTCTGGGTCTTGTTCGGCTACCCGGGACATGGCAACTCCCTTCTGTGTATTGCGTGCTGCCACCCTGTTTGGAAAACGGGTCATGGTGAGGCAGGTCGGAGGAATGCAACCGGGGACAGCAACTGACGACGGGAAGTTAGTGTAACCCTGCCCCCAAGGGGTGTCAAACGAATCATCCCCGCCCACGTTCCCGCTTCCACCAGTCCCTTCTTGCACCGGTTCCCTCCGTCAAATCCTCACCATTTTCAACCCACGCCGCCGCAGATAAAATGGAGTAACCGGGTGCCCTCACCCGTTGAGCTACCCAAAGTCTCATCCAGTTACAAGTTCCTGAGTTTATGTCCAACGAAGAATTCATAAAACGTCTCCTGTCTCCGGACCGCATGGAAGGCGCCGACCCCTTTGTGGTGCTTAGCTTCTGCCCCATCAACGTTCATGACACGGTGGCCGACATTGGCTGCGGGCCCGGCTACTTCACTATCCCTTTGGCCAAGTTCCTGGTCAGCGGCAGCGTCCACGCCTTGGACCGGGAACCGGATATGGTTGCTGCCTGCCGGGACCGGATCCAGCAGGCCCGGCTGGGCAACGTGCAGGTGCAACAATGCAGCGACTTGGAATTTCCCATCCCTCAAGGCTCGCTGGACGGGGCATTCCTGGCCTTCGTGGTCCACGAAAATTCAGACCAAGTCCAGTTCCTGAAAGCAGTCAGGGAGTTGGTGCAGCCCAAGGGTTGGTGCACCGTGTTGGAGTGGCACCGGAAGCCAACTGAGCAGGGGCCGCCCCTGGAGTCACGCTTGGAGCCGGGGCGGCTGCAGGACTTGGCCGCTCAAGCGGGGTTCAGCTACCGGGATCACCGGGACCTGAACGGGGAGCAGTACATGATGACGCTGCGCAACCCCTAAGCTTACCCCTCCGTGCCGCCCATTGTCAGTTCGCCCTTGGCGCCACCGGCAGCAGGGCGTGGGAAGGATGTTCACGGTCGTGATACACGGTGTTCTCCACTGGGCGTTTCACTTGGGACCACGCCGGGTTCTCTCCCGAATTGCCGTTCACGTCAAACCGGGGAAAGTTGCTGGAGGATATGTCCAGCCTGACCCGGTGGCCCGCGGCGAAGAAATTTGCCGTGGGAGGCAGGTCTATGGTCAGCCGATATGTGCCTCCCTGTTCCATCAAGGTGGGGGAATCCCAAGAATCGCGGAACTTGGCCCTCAGGATGCCGTCGCTGATGTTCAGGGCGTACCCTTCCGGATAGTCGACTGAAGGTGGATAAACGTCCACCAGCTTGGCGGTGAAATCGGTGTCAGGCCCTGTGGACTGCACCCACAGGGTGACTTGGATAGGGCCGGCAACCTCGAGTCCCTGGGGCAGTGGCCCGGTCTGGTACACAAGCACGTCGGCGCGGGAAGCCAAGGGGAGATAGGGTTCCCGGCAACCGTAGAATTCCGCCGACTCCCTCTGATCGAAGCCGCCTGGATACATCACCGGCTGCCCGGAAGAAATGTTGCCTCCGATGGTTGGGACCGGGTTATCGGGTTCATACCGGTAACTACTGTAGGAATCATCGACCTCCGGCGCATCCGTGGAAAGGAGCCCGTCGGAATGCAGGTGGAAGCGGGTTGGATTGGCCCGGCCCAACGGCCACTCCCCTTCCTCCCGCCATTGACCTCCGTGGTCCAACCTTCCCTCTGGATTACGCCAGCCGGTGCCGCCACCCATCACGAACAACCTGACCCGGGGCTCCGCATCCCAACCACTGTCCTCCCCCTTGAGCCAGTGGTCGAAAAAAGACAGCCGCAGGTGGTTGTAGTCCTCGGCCAAGTTCCCCTGCAGCGTCGAATTAGGCCCAAAGTCGGCGTCCCCGGAGTAGCTCAACCTGTGGCCGCCGTGGGTCCACGGCCCCATGATCAGGTACACCGGCCCCCGCCCGCCCCGTTGCGACAAAGCTACGAAGTTGTCGATGGTAGTCCTGGCGTATGGGTCATACCAAGCGCCCATGTGGACTTGGGGAACATCGGAAAACTCCCTCAAGTGAGACTGCACCGAAAGCCCCGCTTGCTTCCAGTATTCGCTATACTCTTCGTTGCTCCACAATTCCAGGAGATAGCTCTCATAGTCCGGGGCCCACTGCAGCGGCCCGTGCCCCTTTTTCCAAGGCATCCGGCCGAACCAAGCGAAGACGTCTTGCCCCTCCATTGCATCCAGTCCCGCCAAGGCTTCCGGGCTGGGAGAATCTCCGCCGGCCGCTGTCCTGAGGGATTCCATGGCCTCCCTGAATGCCCAAGTAGCCTGACGCAATTCGAAAGCGCCGCCGTTTCGGCAGGCGGAAAGAAACGCGTCGGAAAAACCGCCGCACTCCAGCCACACGCAGCCCAAGTGAGGAGGATTCAGGCACGCCAGCGCCGCCTGCGCATGGGCCGCATAAGACAGCCCGTAGGTCCCTACCTTGCCGTTGCACCAGTCCTGCGCCGCCAGCCACTCCACCGTATCGTAACCGTCCCGCCCGTCGGCCGTGTACTTGGTGAATTCCCCCGGAGAAGCATGGGTGCCCCGGCAGTCCTGCACCGCCACTGCATAGCCCTGGGAGGCAAAAAACGCTGCTTCCTCCCGTCGCGCCTCGGCGGTCTTGTCGTAGGGCGTGCGTTGCAACAGTGCGGGAATGGGTTCTCTCCTGTTGGCAGGCAGATGCAGGTCGGTGGCCAAAGCCAGGCCGTCCCGCATGGGGACTGCTACCGTTTGTCGGATTGTCGCTTCGTCCGATTGCATCGACGATTCCTGCTCCCTTCCAGGTAGTGATGTGCCAGCGCTGCTTCAGGGGCGCCCGGCAATTCTAGGTTCCGGGACCACCTGTCGCAACAACCTCGGTTGACACCCAATTTAGAGCCAAACTATAGTTGGTTCATGCCAGGCCCGGCAGAGCGGGCCAGCAGAGGCGGGAGTTTTGACAACTGATTGCGATGTATTGATCGTCGGGGGTGGCTTGGCCGGCATGACCGCCGGCATTTACGCCGCCCGCTACGGCATGAAGACCGTCATCGTCGAGCGGCTGATGGGCGGGGCCCAGATTATAAATGTGGATAACATTGAGAACTTCCCCGGTTTCCCTCAAGGCATCTCCGGGGCCGAGCTGGGACCAGTGGTTCAGGAACAGGCCCTGAATGCCGGAGTAGATTTCCTGATGGCCGAAGCTGACAGCGTCGCCAGGGACGGGGATTTTCTGGCCGTTACCACCGACGCCGGGGAGCGCCGTGCCAAGGCGGTGATTATTGCCGCCGGCTCCACCTTGCGACAACTCGGCATACCGGGAGAGGAAGAGCTGTTCGGCCGGGGCGTTTCTCACTGCGCCACCTGCGACGGCCCCCTGTTCTCGGGGCAGACCGTCGGCGTCGTGGGCGGCGGAGACTCGGCTGCCGACGAAGCCCTGACCTTGGCGGAGTATGCCGGCAAGGTCACCCTCTTCCTGCAAGGAAGTGAGTTCCGGGCCCAGCAGGTCTTGCAGGACCGGCTCCAAGCCAGCGACAAAATAGAAGTGCTTCCCAATACGGCTGTGGAAAGGGTGCTTGGAGAGGACGTCGTTACCGGCGTGGCGGTGCGAAACCTCGACGCCGACAGGGAAAGCCAAGTGGAGCTCTCCGGACTGTTCATCTATGTAGGACTGGAACCCGGCTCGGCAATGGTGAAAGAACTGGTTAACCTCGATAACTCCGGCCACATACCGGTGGACCTGTCGATGGCTACCAGCGTCGAGGGCCTCTTCGCCGCGGGGGACATCCGGCAGAACTCCTCCTCCCAGTTGGTCTCGGCGGCAGGGGACGGGGCAACCGCCGCCATTGCCGCCTTTCAGTACGTCAAGGGGCGTTCTTGGTAATCTTCAGAGGCCTATGCCAGCCTGGAATGATGGACCTAGGTTGGCGCCGGCAAGGAGGGCAAAATGGACCTGGTAGAAGAGCAACTGGCCAACAGCAAGGTTATCGCCGTGGTTGGCCTGTCCGCCGACCCCAACCGCATCAGCTACAACGTGTCCAAGTACTTGCAGGACCAGGGATACCGGATCATCCCCGTCAACCCGATGATCGAAGAGTCCTTGGGAGAAAAAGCCTACCCTGACCTGCACTCCGTACCGGAGCCCATCGACATGGTGGACATTTTCCGCCGTTCCGAACTGGTGCCTCCGGTGGTGGATGAAGCCATCGAGGTAGGCGTCAAGTACATCTGGATGCAGGACGGGGTCATCAACCCCGAAGCCGCCGCCAAGGCGGAGGCCGCCGGCATCCCGGTCGTAATGGATGATTGAACCCTCCGGGTGCATCGCCGCCGGTTCGGCGGCCAGCAGCCCAACCGGGACTCCTGAAGTGGGGCATCGGAAGACATTTTCCGCAGGCGTATGCTGGGTGGGCAATCCAGACAGGTCGACGCGAGGTGTGAGGGAGTGACTACGCAGGAAGAACTTTCAGTCCGTCTCAGAGAACTGGGAATCAGGCTCACGCCCCAGCGCCTGGCCATTGCCGAGGTAGTGGTCAACTCCGGGGACCACCCCTCGGTGAAGGACGTGTTCGAACGCGTGAAGGTCTTCTTTCCCTACGTGACCTTGGCCACCATCTATTCCACCCTTGACGTGCTGGAGCGGGCGGCCATCGTCCGGCAGCTTCCTTTCCAGCACCAGTCCCGCTACGACGCCAACTTGGAGCCCCACGCCAACTTGGTGTGCATCAGTTGTGGAACAGTGGCCGACGCCGAGGTCGGGCAAAGCATGGTGGCTGACCTGCAGCAACTCCTGGAAAGCCAGTCGGAATTCGAAGTGGCCGCCAACCGGGTGGACTTCTACGGCTGGTGCTCTTCCTGCTCCAAGGATGGGCCGCCCCAGGGGCCATACCCCTACAACTGAACCACTGCTCATCCTGGCAGGAGGAGCGAGCCGGGGAACTGGCACGCAGGGTTGCCGGAATGTTCCGGCCCTCTGTCCCTTCTGGTTAGAGACACAAGTGCGGGAATAAGGCAGCAGGATAGCCGGAAGAGTCCAGCCTTCCGTCCCTAGTCCCCCCGGTATCCGCGGTTGCCTTGGGCCCTCTCCAAGTACTGGCGTATCATCAAGGCGGCGGTCGCTCCTTCCCCCACGGCGCTGGCCACCTGCTTGGTGCTGCCGCTACGGGCGTCGCCGGCGGCAAACACCCCTGGAATGCTGGTCTCCAGGGTAGGCCCCGTCTTGATGAACCCCCACTGGTCCAATTCCACCGAGTCTTCCAAGAAGCCGGTGTTCGGAGTCAAGCCAATGAAGACGAACACAGCCCCCGGGAAGAGTTCATCCCGCCCACCCGTGTTCAGGTCTTCAACCACCACCGAACTCAACCGTCCATCCCCTTTGAACTCCCGCACCGTTGCGTTGAGCCGCACCTCGATTCGGGGATGGCTGGCCGCCTTGTCCTGAAGTATCTGGCTGGCCTGTAACCGTCCGTTTCTCTCTAGGATGACTACCCTGTTGGCAAACTTGGTGAGGAACAGCCCCTCTTCGACTCCGCTGTTTCCGCCGCCTACCACCACCATGTCCTGGCCCTTGTAGAATGGGCCGTCGCAGGTGGCGCAAAAGTGCACTCCGGCGCCAATCAGGTCTTCCTCGCCGGGCACGTCCAGCCGGCGGTAGGTGCTGCCCGGGCTCAATAGCACCGCCTCCGCCAAGTATTCGTGGCCGCTCTCCGTGGCCACCGCCAAGTGCTCCCCGGCGTGGCGCAAGCCGGTGACTGCCTGGGCTGCCAGAATTTCGACACCGAATCCAATGGCTTGGTCCCGTATCCGGTCGGCAAGCTGGCCGCCGGTGATTCCTTCGGGAAAACCCGGGTAGTTGTCGATGCGCTCGGTGATTCCCGCCTGCCCGCCGATGCCGCTGCGCTCCACAATGAGGGTTTCGATGCCCTCACGCTCGGCGTATATGGCGGCGGTCAACCCAGATGGGCCTCCGCCGACGATTATCAGGTCGTAGGCATCCCGGTCCGCCTTGGGGCTGATCCCCAACTTTGCCGCCAGCTCGGAGTTGTCCGGCTCCACCAGCACCGACCCGTCGCCGAATACTATCGTGGGAATGATCTGCTTCCCGCCGTTCATCTGCTGAACGTAGGCCCTGGCAGCCTCGTCCAAGTCGATGTCCACCCAGGCATAGTCTATCCGTTGCTCTGCCAGGAACTGCTTGGATCTTTTGCAGTCGGGGCACCAAGGCGCCCCGTATACCGTAATATCGGAATCAGCCAATATCCTCTCCGGAAGCCAGGTCTAGGCCGGCTCTGACCACAACGGGCGAATGGATATGACGCCGTCTAAACCTGGAGGTTGTCTATCTCCAAGGGTTCCAACTGGTCGGCCGGGGCGAATCCGAAGACCTTGGAAAAGAAGTAAAACTCCCCGTCCAAGGCCCGCTTGATGTTGGCCGCCTGTCTGAAACCGTGCTGTTCGCCTTCAAATAGCACCAAGGCCGTCGGAATGCCCTTGTCCAACACCGCCCGGTGCATCAACTCAGCTTGGTTTGGCGGGACAATCTCGTCCTCCAGTCCCTGGAACAGGACCAGGGGGCAGGAGAGATTTTCCACATGGTTTATGGGCGACCGCTGTTGATACAGGTCTCTCCGCTCCGGATAGGGGCCCACCAAGCTGTCCAGATAGCGGGACTCGAACTTGTGGGTTTCCTTGGCCAAGGCCTCCAAGTCGCTGACTCCGTATAAGCTCGCGCCGGCGCCAAACACGTCACTGGAGGTCAAGGCCGCCAGCGTAGTGAACCCGCCGGCGCTACCCCCGTCAATTGCCATACGCCCTTCGTCGGCCCTTCCTTGCCTCGCCAGGTGCCGGGCGGCATTGATGCAATCTTGCACATCCACAATCCCCCACCGGCCAATGAGCCGCCGGCGGTACTCCCTGCCGTAACCCGTGCTGCCGCCGTAATTCACGTCAACTACCCCAATCCCGCGGCTGGTCCAATACTGAATCAGCAGGTCCAGCGCTGCTCCCGCTGCCGAAGTCGGTCCACCGTGGCTCTTAACCAGCAGCGGGGGCAACTCACCGTCCGGCGCTTGGTAGCCATCGTTCTTGGGAGGGTAGTAAAAGGCGTGCGCTGTTGCGCCGTTTTCGGTGGGAAATTCCACCGGCTCCGGCTCGGACAGGTACCTCTCGCTGATACTGGTCTCGTGGGCCATGCGAAGGACCTTGGACTCCCTGGTCTCCAAGTCAACCTGAACGACGGAATACGGCTCTTTGCCGGAACCGGCAACCATGACCAGCTTCGTCGAGTCCACGGCCAAATCGCCCCGGCCCATCTCGGTGTAGCCGGTAACCAAGGGTTCTACTTGATTGGAGCCGGGCTGGACGACGCCCTGCCGCCAAATCCCGCCCTGGGTATAGCTGCATACTATCCGCTCTTCCGACTGAAAACCGTAGGTGCTGGAGCCCAGCATCCACTGGGGCTTGCCAAACTCCGCTGGCATATCCAGCACCTGCTCCACCGCGCCGTCAACCCACCGGTACAGGTTCCACCAGTTGGAGCGGTCCGAGACGAAGTAAAGCACGCCAGCGGGTGACCAACTGGGCTGGAAGATAGACTCCTCCCCGCCGCCCGCAACTAATACCGGGGACTCCAACTCACCGTCGTCATTGAACCGGGCCACCCTTAGTTCAGTTCCGTCCCAAGGCATGTTGGGATGATTCCAGGCCAGCCAAGCCAGGGTGGAACCGTCGGGACTCAACGAGGGCGACGAACAGAAATCCGACCCGGCAAACAGAGTGAAATAGTCTCCCCTGCCGGTGATGTCTAAGCTGATCAGGGAATTTTCCGGCTCCTCATCCGGCCTTGAATGGTCTTCGAGCACGCAGATTAGCCGGCCCCGGTTGTCGTCCACCACCATGTCTCCGTAGCGGAACGGCCCTTCAGGGGTAAGCGGGACAGGCTCGCCTCCTGGTAGCTGCCGGTAAATCCTCTGGTCGGAGAAATTGCAGAAATAGACAACGCCGCCTCGCACCTTCACGGCGCCCCCGCCGTATTCGTGCACCCTGGTGCGGGCATTGAAGGGGTGCGGCGTGACGTCGGCTGTTTCCCCGGCAGGAGTGTAGCGCACCACCACGTTTCTGCCTCCCTCCGGCGGACGGGACTCCAACCAATAGATGTCGTCACCGTCCAGTGCAACGCCGCCCAAACCAATGGACCCGGACACGATCATGTCCGAGCTTATCGGAGACTTCCATGAACCGTAGGGCGCGGTCAGCGGCATCTCGGATTCTGCTTAAACGGAGCGCCGGCAGGCCATTTCGGCACTACTCGGGAGTGACCAAGGACTCGGGTTCTTGACCGGACAGCGCCCTGCCTATGTTGTAGTAGGCGAACTCCGCCGCCCTCTGCGTCGATTCCTCTCCCGGCCCCGCCATGTGGGGAGTAATAACAACGTTGTCCAGTTCGAACAGGGGGTTGTCCTCCGGTGTGGGCTCGACTTCCAGCACGTCCAAGCCGGCAGCGGCAATCTGCCCCGTAGTCAGGGCCCGGTGCAACGCAGCCTCGTCCACCACCGGCCCCCGGCAGCAGTTCACCAGGAACGCGGTGGGCTTCATCAGGCCGAACTCCCGGTCGGACATCATTCCCCGGGTCCTGCGGGTCAGGGGCACGTGCAGCGTTACTATGTCCGACTCGGCCAGCAATTCGTCAAATTCCACCTGCTCGGCATTGAGGAATTCCGTGACTTCCTCGTCTATGTCTACTACGTCGCAATAGAGCGTCCGGGTCTCGAACCCCTTCAATCGCTTGGCCACCTGCTTGCCGATGCGGCCCAGCCCCACGATGCCCACGGTCTTGTTGCTGATTTCCACTATCCGGTACTGGTCCAGCCCGGATTTCCACTGCCGCTGGTCCATCGTAATCTGGTATTGCCGCCACAGCCGGGTGCTCAGGCTGATCATCATGGCAATGGTGTGCTCGGAAACAGCTATGGCGTTGGCCCCGCCGTTGTTTGCCACCGGCACTCCCATCTCCAGGATGGCCGGGAGGTCCAGCCGGTCGTAGCCCGCGCTCAGGGTCTGGACCAGTTTGAGGTTGCCGCACTGGCGCAGCACTTCGTTGGACACGTCACTGGAAATTATGGCGTCCACGTCCCGGCACAGTTCCACCTTTTCCGAATCGGTCAAAGCGGGGTCCACCAAGACCAGTTCCATGTCAGGCGGCGCCTGTTCTCTCATGAAGTCGGCGCGGCTGCCCTGGGGACTGAAAAAAGCGACTTTAGATGACATGCGTCGGGCCTCCTTGTTCTTTTGCCGCACGATATGAGGGATTATAGCGTCCAGGAGCGGAAGAGCACACGCCACGGAAAATCGGGCGGCATAACGC
The DNA here is from genome assembly GCA_034420695.1 of Dehalococcoidia bacterium. Classification (GTDB taxonomy): domain Bacteria; phylum Chloroflexota; class Dehalococcoidia; order Lucifugimonadales; family UBA3495; genus Io17-Chloro-G2. The sequence continues at coordinate 24,180 of DAOULB010000040.1, read as the reverse complement.
GTCCAACTAGAGCGCTCCAATCCGGGTGGCGGCGGGAGTCTGCGCCTAAGGTGGCGGCCACAGCAGTTGCGCGGGCTTGAGCTATGCTGCCGGCGGGTTGTTCCGGTACCAGTCTATGATCTCGGAACCGGTGGCCACCCAGACCCCGTCCCGGTGGGTGATGTAATCGATGGCTTCGTCCAAGCCCTTGACCCGGAAGGCTTGGCCAATCAGAAAGGGGTGCAAGTTCAATACCAGGAGCCGTCCGTTCTGCGCGCCCTCTTCGTAGAGCACGTCAAAAGAGTCCTTGATGATTTGCACGTACTTGTCCATTCCCAGGCAACGGTCCACCAAGGCGCTCACGTCATCCAAGGGCATGTTCACCGGCAAGGCGTACAACTCCCCTTGGGGAGTCTTCATGGGAAACGGCTGGTCGTCGTTGGTCCAGTCGCAAACGTAGCGCACCCCGGCTTCACCCAGCAATTGGGGGGTGCGGACCGACTCTCCAAACTCCGGCCCCAGCCATCCCGCCGGCCTGGAACCGGTGATGTTGTTAAGAGAGTCGAGGCAGTAGCTTATGTAGTCCCTTTCTTCCTGTTCAGACATTCGGCTGGTGATCATCCGGCTTAGGGAGATGCCGTGCCCGATGATCTCATCACCCCGGTCCACGTGGTGCTTCACCAGCCAGGGATAATTCTCCGCCGTAAGGGTGTCCATCGCCACCGTCGGCTTGACCCCGTGCTTGTCCAGCACGTCCAGCAACCGGAAAATGCCGACCCGGTGGCCGTACTCCCGGCCAGACCAAGCGGTGATGTCAGGGTATGGCCCCGGCCCGCTGGCCAGCGTCGGAGACCGGTATCCGTCCTCGGGCTGGGCCCATTCCATCTGTTCCTGGTTGACTATTACGCATACGGCCAAGCGGGCGTCGTTGGGCCACTTCAGGACCGCCCGGCTCTCATTCAGCGGGTTCCAATCGTAGTGGTCATGGTCCATTCCGTAGTGGAGTTGGGGCAGAATGTGCTCACGGTCGACGGGCATTGCTGGACCTCTCTACTGGTTCAAGCTCTGGGCGTAGGCCACGGCGTCATCGTAGCAGTTGGCCATGTAATATTCGGCGATCTCGTCGGTGGTGGCCTGCCACACCCCATCGTGGGACATGATGTAGTCCAGCACCCGGTCCATGTGTTTTATCCGGTGAGGGCGGCCTGTCATCAGGGGATGATAAGCGATGCACAGGGTCTTGCCGTTCTCGGCGCCCTCTTCGTAGAGCTGGTCGAACTGGGCCTTGACTATATCAGCGTGGTAGTCCGACTCGTAGGACAGCCGCAGCAGCCGGGCATCGTTCAGCTCCGCGGTGTAGGGCACACACACCAGTTTGCCGGAACGCACCTTGATAGGCACCGGCTGGTCGTCGAACTTCCAGTCGGTCTGGTAGATGAACCCCGTCTCGGCCAGCAGGTCCGGGGTACGGTCGGTATTGGATGCCGCCGGGCCCGACTGCCCCTTGAACTCCATGCCGGAGAGCCGCTTGAAGTTCTCGCGGCAGGCCAACAGGAACTCTCTTTCCTGCTCCTCGTCGTATGTCGTCACGTACCGGGTGTTGTAAAAGCCGTGGTTCACGAAGATCCAGTCCCGCTTCAACATCGCCTCGGCAATCTGGGGGAAATGCTCCAGCACCCCCACGCTCAGGGTCGTGGAGCACTTGATGTTGTGCCGGTCCAGCACCTCCATCAAGCGCCACACCCCGACCCGGTTCCCGTATTCGTGCAGCGAATAGTTCTGCACGTCTGGATGGGGTGTGCGCGGCCAGGGGTTCCGCACCCCGTCCACCGCGGGCAGGTACTCGTAGTGCTCGATGTTGGGGGCAACCCAGAAAGCAACCCTGGCGTTGTTGGGCCACTTGATCTTGGGCCGTTCGATAATCGGGCTGTAGTCTATTCGGTCAGGGGCCAGAGCCATAATCTGCAACCTCCTTCATCTGCCGTCGGCCGCGGCCGGGAAACCCAAACCTTCGCCCTAGTATGACCGCCAAGGCCGGGTCTCTGCCGAGTCGCTGTCCTCAGGGTCTGTTAGCACGTCTATGATGGCCGGCTTGCCCGAAGCCAAGGCCGCGGCAATGGCCGAACCAATGTCCCCGGGATTCTCCACCCGGACCCCAAAACAGTCGTAAGCCTGCGCAATCTTGCTGAAGTCCTGCGGGCTGAAATTCACTGCTTCCGGCGGAATTTCTCCGGCGTAGGCCAAGTAGCCCCGGCGCTCCATGCCTAGGGTGTGATTGTTGACCACAATGCACACCACCGGCAGGTTCATCCGCATGGCGGTCTCCAGCTCCATGATGTTGTAGCCGTAGGCGCCATCGCCGGAAACGCTGATGACCTTCTTGTTCGGGGCTGCCATCTGGGCGCCCAATGCCATCGGGAAAGCCGAGCCCAAGGCCGCATATCCCCTGGGATACAGGGCCTGGTTCTCCGGCTTGAGTTCCAAGTACGCCGGGCCCCAGTAGGAACTGCTGCCCGCGTCCAGTACAACGATGGTGTCGTCGTCCACCAGCTTCTGAATCTCCCGGAACAACCTGGGAGTCCGTATAGGGGTGGCGTTGGACTCCATCTGGGGAGCGAATTCCGCCCGCCACTCCTCAGTCATCGTAGCGATTTCCTGGGCCCTGGGGCTGGCCTCTACTGCCTCCTGGCGCTCTATCTTGTCCTTGAGGGCGTCCAGCAACCCTTGAAGCGCCAGCTTGGCATCGCCGACGATCCCCACCTCTACGTCGCAGTTGCTACCGATTTCCTCGGGGTCGGCATCGATCTGGATTACCCTGGTCCCCGGCCTGGGCAGGGTCCACCCGTTGGTGGTGCGGGCGTCAAGCCTGCTCCCCACCACCAGCACCGTGTCGGAGTCCTCGACTATTTTGTTGGCAATGCGGCCCCGGTTGCCGGCGTTAGCGCTGCCCAGAACGTGGGCGCACAGGGGGTGGTCCGTGGGAAAGGCGCCGTGGGCCACGTGGGTGGTGGCCACCGGAATGGCCATCAACTCCGCCAGTTCCTGCAACTCCGGAGAAGCTCCGGAAAGGCTGATGCCGCCTCCGGCAATTATGGCGGGCTTGGATGCCTCCAACAGTACCTGCGCCGCCGCCGCCAGCGGTTCCGGCCCGGGGGCTACCCGCAGTGCCGGGTGCATTGCCGGATGTGCGGGGGTGGGAATCTGGAAGTCGGCCTGCTCCCCGAACAGGTTGCCCGGCACTATAACCGCCACCGGTCCGGGTGCTCCGGTGGTCGCAACCCTCAACGCCCGCCCAATCATGTCCGGCAGGCTTTCCAGCACCTCGGCCCGCACGGCCCACTTGCTGACCTGCTGGAACAGGGCCAACTGGTCCAAGTAGGTGCCGCCGGGACGCCACGCTCCGCTGGGAGCGGCATCGCTGGAAATGACAACCATTGCATTGGAAGAAAGATTGGCCTCATACATTCCCAGTGCGGCGTGGGCCGACCCTGCCCCGGAAACCAAGCACACCCCCGGCTTGCCGCTGATTTTGCTGTAGCCGGTGGCCATCATCGAGCCAGCGGTTTCGCTGCGCACGGTCATCATCTTGATGCCCGACTGTATCAAGGACATGGTCAGCGGCACTTCAGTAGTGACCGTCATACCGAACACGCATTCCACCCCGTAGGCCGCCAAGGTCTTTCCTATGGCTTCGCCGCCGGTCATTACTGGCATATTTCTATAGCCTCCTGTTCATTCCGGATGGTCTTTTTCCGATGGTTTTTCTTCTAAAGAGAGGGTTTTCGTCTAAAGAAAGGGTAATCCAGGGAGCCATTCGGCTCCACTTTCCGGTGCCGCCCGCAGGGCAACAGTTCCCTATAGGCGGGCAGGCCGCACCCCCGTTCCTGAGGCAACTTAACACCTGCCCCCATAGCTGTCAAACCTGTCCAATGCAAGCTGCAAGGCAGGGTGGTATAAGGGAAGCGGTGAGCGGAAAAGGAGCGCCAAAGAGTTGGTGCTGGGAGAGTTGGTGCTAGGAGTGGAAGCCGGGTGTCAGTTGTTCTAAGATTCCGGCCCTTGGTCCGAAATCATTGGCGTCTCCAACAGTGGGCGAAGTGTATAGGCTGTATCTGTAGAGACCTCGGTTTCCCGCTATGGTAATTCACCGGTTGGCTCAAGTGTTTGCCCGGCTACAAATCTAGGGATACCCCGTCACACCACTACCCCAACGCCGTCAGCAGGACCGCAAGGCACTATTCCGCAGATGGCCGACACATTGCCACAAGCCACCGGATAGAGAATCGCGCAGGAACCATCCTCCACGAAGACGCCAAAGACTTCCACTTTCAAGAAGTCTGCCTTTGGAGGTTTTAGCGATTTCTAACATCGGCAATTATCGGGGAGTGTGTGGCAAGCGCCTAAAACAGGTCCGCTATCTCTCTTTCCAAGCGGCGTTCCCTTGCCTCCCGGTCTTCTTGGCCCGCCGTCTCTCCTAAGCCGCCCAAGCTGGCATAAGACCCGGCAGACCCGTAGTCCCGAGTGCGCACCACCAAGGGCATGGGCAGTGCGTGACCGAAGATGAGCGCCTGCTGCTTGGGCTCCAGACGGGCCAGCACCCCTCGCAACTGGCGGCTGCCGGAAGCGCCCTGCAGCACCGCGTCGATATCCCGCTCGCTGTCCAGCAGGCAGGTCAACCTGGTTCCCAACTGGCTCATCACCTCCGACTCGATGGCGCTGGGCCTCTGGTCAATGACCATCAGAGTAACGTTGTACTTACGCAGTTCCCTGGCAATAGTGCCGAAGATGGTCTGGGAAGCAACCGAGGGGGCCAGGAACTTATGGGCCTCCTCTATCACGATCACCAGGGGCCGTGGTTCCCTGCCTTTGCCACCTTCAGCCTCTTCTTTCAAGGCCACGTACCTGTCGTGGATGCGGCGGGTGAGCAGGTTGCTTACCAGGATGTAGGCCGTCAGGTCCCGGCCGTACCGCCCGAATTCCAGGACGACGTGCTGCCCCCTCTCCAAGTGCTCTATCATGCTGTTGGCTGCCCTGCTTCCGGAGTTGGGGCCGGCGTCTTCCACCAAGAATCCAAAGCGTTTTAGCCGCGTCAACCGGTTGTGCAGGGAAACCAAGGCATGGGGCTGGACCTGGATTTCCGATGCCAAGTCAAACAACGACTGTCGCCCGGTCAACTCCAGGAACTCCTGCAGCCAGCGGCCGGGGCCGAACCTCTGCTGCAGGTTGAAGGCCGCTGATGCAGCCACCTCGGAAAGGTTCAGGGTCTCCCGCAGCAGCTCCACGTCTTCCGGCTCGATTTCCCCGTAACCGATGGATACCACCTCGTCCACCGGCGAACCCCGGCGCACCGAGCTATCCCGGTCCAATGTGAAAGTGGACACCCTGGATGGAAAAAGCTGTTTCAACCCCTTGACCGCAACCATCCGGTCGGCGTCCTGGCCGCTCCAGCCGTACTCGCTGTGCATGTCGAATATCAGGGACGAGGCACGCCCGCCCTGTAGGATTCCCACCAGCAGTAACCTGGTCAGGAAGGTCTTGCCCGTGCCGCTCTTGCCGAAGACTCCAATGGAACGCTTCACCAGTTCGTCCAAGTCGAGGCACACCTTGGTCTCCATATCCAAGGGGTTGCCTATCCAGAAGTGGCTGCGGTCCTCGCTTCCAAACACGGCAGCCACGTCCTGCTCGGTGGCGGAGTGGGCTCGGGAAAAGTGCGCGGGAATAGTCTTGGCCGCCTCTGGTCCTTCGCCCTCTCCCAGTACCGCCGGCATTATCAGGTGGGGCAACACGTTGATGGAACCGTAAGCCACCGTGCCTGCTACCACTTGGGCGATAAACGGGTCGTCCACGTCGGGCGGGCTGTGCTTCAGCCGCGGGTCGGAGCTGCCCAGGGATATGCCCGTCAGCACCCCGAAGAACCTGCCCCGGCTCCCCTGGATGGTGACAAAGGTGCCCACCTTCAGGTCCTCCACCGAGGTCTCCCGGTTGAGCCTCACTTCCACCCCATCGGTCAAAGAGCCGTCCACCACCAGCCCAAGCTCAGCCCCCGGGGCCAGCAATATGGGATGTTCCAGCGGCCCGGGGCCGTTCCGGACGGGACTGTGGTCCATTGTCACTGTCTCACCGCCTTCAGGATGGCATTGAGGCGCGGCAGGTCCCCCGCCAATTCCCGGGCCAGTTCCCGGCACGATTCCATCAGTAGTGCCTCGGAGTCCTGGGCGGACTCAGCCGTGCGGCGGAGCAATGCGCCCGCTACTTGGTCGGCAGTGGGTATGTTGGACGAGAGCAGGGAGCGAAGCCAGCCGCCTCTCTGCAGCAGGTAAGCCGCATCGCCGGCCTCACATAGGTGAACAAAGGCATGCACCCTTGGCGGAATGGGGGGCAGCACCGGCCGGAGAGACCCGTTGTCTTCGTGCCCCAGGATCAGTGACTCGAACCTCGAGGTCAGCAAACGCTCCAGTTGCGGGTTGGCCCGGAACACCTCTTCTTCGGTTGCAGCGTTTTCGCCCCGGGCCAGCACCGGGCGTCCAGCGTCCAAGGGCTCTGTGACCACCCTGCAGACCACCCCGTACACCGCCGGCTCCCCGGCCCGCACCAGCGCCCCCAAGGGAGGCGCCTCGTACAAGCGGTAGCACTGGGACAGAAAAGAGGTGGAGGCAGCCTCCACGACTTCACCTATGCGGCTTGAATCCGCCTGCCCTTGCATTCTCCCGTCCACCTCCCTTCGGCCCGCGCGCTGCCCTTAAGGCTGGGGAGCCTCCAAGGCTTCCTTCCGTTCCTGGTAGTGCGCTTCCATCTGGCGGTGTACTCCTGCAACTCGGGACAGGTTGGCATACACCGCGTCGGCGGTCGCCCAAGGCATGGCCATCAGGAGCAGCTCCCCGGACACCCCGGTGTTGTACCGCATCCCAACGCACCCCAGGGTCTGGGCAGGAACGCCGTCCCGTAGAGCAACCGGCAGGGCGGCGCAACCGGGCCGTCCCAGCAGGCCGGCGGGAGTTGCAGACCAGTTGATGAGACCGCAGGTTTCGCTCATTATCATCGACTGCCGGGGCGTCAGCCACAGCAGAACCAAGTCCGGCTGTAAAGGGAAGCTGCCCAACGGCCCGTAGACTATGCCGGCGGCAGGGCCGGGAGCGGCAGGAACGTGGGCCAGCTCCTCTTCCCGGACGTAGTCGATGCCGCACATCATGCCCAGCTCGTCCTGCAGGCTGGCGGCTTCAGGTTCCGGCAACTCGAAGCCCATTACTATAGTCCCCAAAGGGCAGTTGAAGTGGTCGGCCGCTGCGGCAAAGAAGAGACTGGTTTCCGCCAAGCGCCAGATGGCGCAGGCGGACGGGAATGCCTGCTCCAACCGGGGCATCCCATCGGGCCGGGAGTCCACCCAAGCCAGTGCCGCCGGGGTAAGCTGAAGGGACAACTGCTCTTCCAACAGGGAAGCCAGCCCGGAAGGGGAAACGGCCATCGGAATTACCTCCCTGCCCCACCTTTCACCAAACGGAGGACCCTCGGTTTACCCATGCCCAGAGGGTCGCCGGAACGGGCAGGACCTTGTCAGATAACCCCCGATTCCGCCATCACGGTCAGTTCGTTGAGGCTCAAGCCCAATTCCCCGCACAGAATTTCCTGGTTGTGCTCTCCGATGAGCGGCGCCCGCCGGGATATGCGCCAAGGAGACCCGTTGTATATAGCCGCCGGCCCGGGATAAACGAAGGTCTTGCCCAGCTCCGGGTGCTCGACCTCGACGTAGAAGCCCCGGTCCTGGAGGTGACCGTCGTCCATAATCTCGTCCATGGAACGAATGGCCCCCCAAGGAAAGTCCCTCTCCTGGCCGCCGTGGTAAATCTCGTCTTGGGGCATATTGGCGAAAAAGTTGGCTAAGACGTCGGTGATGTGGAACGAATTCTCTTGGAGCACTTGGGGGTCTTGATATTTCTCGTCCGCTAGGTCGTCGGCCAAGCCGTGCTCGTCCATCCACTCCGCCAAGCGGGCCAGCCGCGCCGGGGTGATGTTGCTGCCCGACCGGGTCACGTTGACCCAGCCGCCGCCCTTGGTCACCAGTTGAATCCTTGGGGACATGCCCGGGTCGGCGTGGCGTCCCGTGTGCCGCCTTACCACGGTGCCGGTGGCCAGGTAGATGGCGATCGCCCCTTCGGTGGTCAGGGCGCAGGCTTCGTGTATCGAAGCGTCGATGTACTGACCTTGGCCGCACATGCCCCGGTGATACAGGGCGGCCAGGATCCCCATGTAGGCGTAATGCCCCCCAATGTGCCAGGAGTTGCCCCCGCCCGGCGCTATGGGGGGCGCATCCGGCACGTCCTCGGCATCATATCCGGAAGAGGCCATCTGGCCGCCCGCCGCCAAGTGGAGCAGGTCCGAGGTAGCATAGTCCCGCCACGGACCGGTCTGGCCGAAGGGGGTCAGGGAACACATGATGAGCCCGGGACTGAGCGCGCTCAGTGTCTGGTACCCCAAGCCCAGCGAGTCCAAGTGGCCGGCTGGGAAGGTCTCCAAGACAATATCCGCCTTCGCCACCAAGCGTTGGAAGAAGGCCGCGCCCGGTCCGGTCTCCAAGTTCAGGGTGATGCCCCTTTTGGAGGTGTTGTAGTGCCAGAAAGAGAGGCTTCGTTCCCGGTGGGGCACGTCGTCCAGAAACGGCCCCACGGACCGTGTCCTTTCCCCGCCGGGGGGCTCTATTTTGACCACGTCGGCGCCAAGGTCCCCCATCAGCTTTCCGCAGAACTGCCCCTTCTCGTCGGCAAGCTCCAGCACCCGAAGGCCGGAAAGTGGGCCCGGTGGATGTCCGGCCGGATGTCCGGGTAGTTGTTCGCCGCTTGCGGTCACTTCAGGCTCTCTTGCAAACTTTCCTGGATGTAGGGATAGACGGGCATGTCCTTGGGCCAGAATGCGCCGTCCTCATAGCCGTCCAACAACTCTTGGTATGGGACGCCCAGCAGTTCCTCCAGCACTTCCCGGTTGTGCTGCCCTATCATCGGCGGCGGGCCGCTGATTTTCGGAGGCGTAGCCGACATCTTGAATGGTGCGTTCTGGAACTTCCACGGCCCCAGCATCGGGTGGGGCATCGGATGGTACATGCCCCGGTCCCGGAGTTGCTCGTCATGTTCCACCCGGTCCTCGGAGCTCTGTACCGGCATCGCTCTCACCCCCCCAGTCTGGCATCGCTTCATCACGTCGTACTTGTCCAGAGCCTGGGTCCAAGCCTCAATGCCTTGGTCCATCTGCTCCTGGTGCTCAATTCTTCCTGCCAGCAAGTCAAACTTCGTGTCAGCCGCCCAAGCCGGGTTCCCCATGACCTCCACCAGCTTCTGCCACTCCTTGTCGTTGGCACAGGTAATGACGCACCAGTCGTTATAGCCGCCGCCCTTGGTGCGGTAGGAGTTGTGGGGCGCCACCGTAGGCCCCCGGTAGTTGTTCAACAGGGGGGCGCCCGGCCAGATGCTCCGGTTCCCGGGCGGATAGCCTTCCCGGCGGGCCTTGCGCCCATTGATAGAGCTGTCCAGGAAGGCAGGGCCGGTCAGGGTGATGCCGGTTATCATCTGGGACAAGTCAACGTGCTGGCCCTTGCCGGTAACGTTGCGGTGGTGAAGGGCAGTCAGGGCGCACATGGCCCCGTACATTCCGCCGGTGTCGTCCAAGTAGGACCAGCCCCAGCCTGCCGGGGGTTCGCCGGGCAAGCCGGAAAGGAACGTCAGTCCCGAAAGGGCCTGGGCGGCGGGGCCCATGGTGCCATAATAGTGGTGACGCCCGGTGTGGCCGAAACCCGCCATGGATACGTACACCACGTCGGGCCGGAGCTTTCTCAGCTCATCGTAGCCAAGCCCCCAGTTCTCCATGATCCGGGAGCTGAAGTTTTCGATAACTACGTCGGAAACGGAAATGAGCTCCTTGACCAGTTCCAGCCCCTTGGGAGTGCGGACGTTCAGGGTAATTCCCCGTTTGCCGGCATTGGTGTCGGCAAACTGCCCCGTGGAGTTCGGGCCCGGCTCCACACCTTCCGGGACGGTGAAACGGTTCTGGCGGAGCATGTCCATGGCCAAGGGCCATTCCACCTTGATGACCTCTGCGCCAAAGGTGCCCAGCCACCGGGCAGCCCATGGCCCGGCCCTGACCCAGGTGAAGTCGACTACTCGTATGCCTTCAAGGGGACGGGGCAAGCTCATCCTCCTCCAGAGCAATCTGTTTCGGCAAACAGCTTTCGCAGGCTGAAATGCTGCCGAATCAATGGGAGTGTAGTGTCAGCCCATTGCACTGTCAACGCCCATGCCTGGGTGCTAAAATGCCGTGGAGACCACCCAAGTTGACCAAGTGGGCTGTCCTGTATGGGCACATTCTCTGTGCAAATTTCCGTTGGAGACCAGGATAAGCTTCTCTGGACAACTTTGGACGCCCTGGTGGACAAAGGGGCATCCATTACGTCGGTTCCCTCGTCCATTCTCCGGCAACTGGGCGTACGGCCGGACACCCAACGGCGCTTCCGATTTGCCCAGGGCGAGAGCCGTCTGATGGACGTGAGCCAGACATGGCTCCGGGTCGAGGGGCAGGAAATCAATACACTGGTGGTGTTCAACGAAGAAAACACTCCAGCGTTACTGGGAGCCCACGCCTTGGAGACAGCCTTTCTGGGCGTAGATTCCGTTGCTCAAAGACTGATTCCCGTGGATGGCCTGTTGATGTAGCTGCTTTCCCTATTTCTCGATTCGAACCCTACAGACTATTTGGATGGAGGCGCCATGCGGGTCCTTCTCATAGCCACCAACCAGCACGACCGGCTGATGAGCCGGATGGACGCCCGGCCCCTTCCCATCGGCTTGGCCTACGTGGCAGGCCACTTGGACCGGCAGCGCCACTCGCTCAAGGTGCTGGACCTGATGTTTTCCGATGAGCCCCTGGCCGAGGTGGAACGGACGGTCCGGGAATTCGAACCGCAGGTGGTAGGGATTTCTGTTAGAAACCTCAGCAACCACAGCTACTTGGGCACCAAGTGGGAGCTTCCCGCCAGCAAGGCGGTAATCGACAAGGTACGTTCCATGTGCGCCGCTCCCATCGTGGCGGGAGGTCCGGCGGTCAGCCTGCTGCCCAAGGAGTGCTTCCGTTACTTGGAGCCGGACTTGGCGCTGGCAGGCGACGCCGGGGAGGCCTTTGCCGAACTGGTGGACCACTTGGAATCCGGCGCCGCCGTCGGCTCGGGATTGGAAGGGGTGGAGGGGCTGGTCTATCGTCAGGATAATGAAATCGTCTTCAAAGGCGCCAGGTGCGCTTCCAGTTTTTCGGCTCCGCCCCGCTTGGAAGACTTGGACATGGACAAGTACCGCAAGGCCGGTTTCGGCATCGGGATCGTCACCAAGCTGGGAGACTTCCAGTACCCCGCCGGGGATAACAAGGACTCGCAAGCCCAAGACAACTGGCGGGTCATCCGGCCAATACCCGAGGTGGTGGAGGAAGTGCAGGACATGGACCGCCGCTTTGGCTTGCGGAAAGTATTCTTCATCGACAACGGGTTCAACATTCCGAAGGACCACGCCAAAGAGTTGTGCCGGGCCTTGATGGACAAAGGGTCGAAGCTCCACTGGAACACCTGCCTGGCCCCCTTCTCCTGCGACAGCGAAATGGTGCAGTTGATGAAAGACGCCGGTTGCGCCCTGGCCATCATGGGCAGCGGACGCGCCGACGGTACCCTGGCCGAACGGTTGGAGCCGATGACCGAAACGGCTGGGCTGTGCGAGGAGGTCGGCCTGCACTACACCGTGGCCCAGACCTTCGGTGAGCCCGGTGACACCCGGGAGACCGTGGAGCAAAAGCTGGCCTTTTTGCGCCGCCTCAAGCCTGCCGTGGTCAACCTCCGGGTGGGCGTCAGCATCATGCCCGGCACTCCCGTGGCCTCACTGGCCTTGGAGGAAGGGCTCATCTCCGACGAGGCGGAGTTGATCGAACCCACCTTCTACCTGGCCGAGCCGGTCAAGGACTGGATAGTTGACTACCTGAAGGAGCAAGCTGCCGGGCAGCCCCGTTGGAACCTCATGTAGCCTTACCCAATGTAGCTTTTCCCGGTTTCTGACCTGGCCGAATCCTGAAACTGAAACTATTGGCGGAGAAGTAGCTTGGAAACCAGCTTGAGAGACAAGTACTGCATAGCCGGCGTGGGCGAGACCGAATACAGCCGGGGTTCCGGGCGTACTACACGGTCCTTGGGGGCCGAGGCAATCCGCAACGCTATGAACGACGCCGGTCTGGCCCCCGACCAAGTGGACGGTATGCTGAGTTACCACGGCGGCGACTCCACTCCTTCCACTTCCATCATGTACGACTTGGGGCTGCGGCCCAACTTCTACATGGACTGTTCCGGCGGCGGCTCCAGTACCGAAGCCTTGGTTGGCTTGGCTATGGGCGCCATCGAAGCCGGCATGTGCGACACGGTAGCGGTCTTCCGGTCCATGAACGGCTACTCCAACATCCGCATCGGCGGCACCGGGGCCAGTGCCTCGGCCCCCATCAGCGGGCTGGACTTGCTGAAGCGGCCCTACGGCCTGATCAGCGCCGTGCAGCAGTTCTCCTTCACTTTCACCCGCCACATGATGGAGTACGGCGTCACCAGCGAAGACCTGGCCCACATCAAGGTTGCCCACAGCAACCACGCCAGCAACAACCCCAAGGCCCTGATGAAACAGAGAGTGACCGTGGAGGACGTGCTCAACTCCCGCTGGATAATCCGCCCGGTGGCCCACCTGCTGGACTGCTGCCTGGAGACCGACAACGCCACTTGCGTCATCGTCACCTCGGCCGAGCGTGCCAAGGACCTGAAGCAGCCCCCTATCCACATCCTGGGAGTCCAAGGCCGGGGCACCAAGCCCGGCGGCGACTTCCACTACCAGCACGGCCCCATCTCACGGGTGGCCGGGTACTACGTCGGTCCCCGTATTTTCGAGGTCGCCGGGGTTACCCATGACGATATCGACGTAACGGGCTGCTACGACGCCTTCACCTACACCACCCTATTGCAGTTCGAAGACTACGGCTGGTGCGCCAAGGGCGAGGGCAAAGACTATGTCACCAGCGGCATCATTAACCTGGGCGGCCGGCGGCCCAACAACACCAGCGGCGGCCACCTCTGCGAGGGGTACACCCACGGCATGAACATGGTCATTGAAAACGTCCGCCAGCTTAGGAGCACCGTCGACGACTACTGCCCCCAAGCCGCCGAGGGCATCCACTCCTACGACTACTCTGAAGGAAAGTGCCGCCAAGTCCGCAACGCCAGGATAAGCATGAATATGGGCTGGGGCACCCCTGCCGTGGGCAGTTCTCTGATAATGCGGCGCTAACCAGCGCCGTCAGCCTGCCTTCGGACCGGAGCTATCAGCGCCCAGACAACCAGGAGGTAATCCAGTGCCCGTCTATCAATACCGGGGCATCGCCATAAACATTGCCGACAACGACAGCGAATACCGGGGCTATTTCGAGGGCGCCGCCGAGCACCGGCTGCTGGTGAAGAGGTGCATGGCTTGCGGCCTGCTGCGGGGAGAACCCGGACCGGGTTGCCCTTGGTGCACCTCCCTGGACTGGGAATGGCATCAGGTCAGCGGCAAGGGCGCCATCTACAGCTACCAGATAGTGGCCCACACAGTCATCCCCAGCTTCCGCGACTGGGCGCCCTTCGCCATCGTACTGGTGCAGTTGGACGAGCAGGCCGGCGAACCGACCCCGGAAGACGGCCTGCGCATCACCGCCAACCTGGTGGACGAAAACATGGAGCCCGAGAAGGAAGAGAACGTGGCCATCGGCAAGCGCGTAGAAGTTGTGTTCTACGACGGCGAAGACGGCTTCTCCCTTCCCCAGTTCCGGCTCATCGACGAACCTCCCCAAGGCCCCGTCTGGCAGCACCAACTCTAGGCGGAGGGCGAATGAAAGATACCCGCCGCACAATCACTGTTAGAAGACCAGTTGTCCAAGCTGATTAGTTTCGACATAGACGGCACCCTGGAGGTGGGAGACCCGCCCGGCTGCATCACCTTGGAAATGGTCCGCAAGGCCCGCATCCGGGGCTATTTCATCGGCAGTTGCTCCGACCGCACCATCGCCAACCAGCAGCAACTCTGGAAGGCTTACGACATTCCGGTGGACTTCACGGTTTTGAAGCAGTACCTGGGGAGCGTGAAATCCCGGTTCCAAGCCGACGAGTACTACCACATCGGCGATTCCTACGTTGACGAACTCTATTCCGGAAAAGCTGGCTTCGTCTATCTGCTACCAGAAGCGGACTCGCCCCCATTGTTGGAGCTGTTAGGCCGCCCGTCTCAGGCTTGAGTCGCTTCTGCAGAAGGAAGAGGCCGTCCGGAGTCCGCCGCTATCGCCCCTTCCATGGCTTGGATGGCGACTTCTATTTGCCGGTCGTCCGGCTCCCGGGTGGTGAGCCTTTGCAGCCACAGTCCCGGCGCCGCAATAGCCCGCCCGATGATACCCCGCTGGTGGGCCCCGGCGTAGCGGATTATCTCGTAGCTGATACCGGCCACTACCGGTATCAGGGCAATCCGCGACACTATCCGCCACTCCAGGGGAGGCCTGGGGAAGATGGCGAACACCAGGATGGACACCAGTAGCACTGTCAAGAGGAATGCCGTGCCACAGCGCGGGTGGGGAGTGCCGAACTTCCGCACGTTGTCCACTTCCAGCGGCAGCCCCGCCTCGTAGGTGTGCACCGCCATGTGCTCGGCGCCGTGGTAACCAAACACCCGGTCTATATCCCCCCAGCGGCCAATCAACCAGACGTAGGCAACCAGGAAGACCAGCCTTATCCCCCCTTCAACGACGTTGCTGACCTGGTCCGATGCAATCATCGGGTCCAGCAGCCGCACCAGCAACAGCGGCCCCATGAAGAAGATGCTGATTCCCAGCACCAGTGACACCGCCAGGGTGGCCCCCAAATACCACCCGGGCATCTCCTTTTCCTCTCCGCCCTGGATGTCCTGAGCCGCCATGGAGACGGACTTGTTGAGGGCCTTCATCCCCAGCAGAAGAGTTTCCAGCAGTACGATCACGCCCCGCACCAATGGCACCCGTCGTACCACCCCGGTGTAAAGGGTGTTCAATGGTTCACTGTAGCAGGCTATCCTTCCGTCCTGGCGCCGCACCGCAAGGGACATGTGCTGCCGCCCGCGGATCATCACCCCCTCAATGACTGCTTGCCCGCCGTAGTTAAACCTTGGCTGTTCCATTTACGTGGGACTCACTTCAGGGTAACAAGAAAAAGGCCGAAAGCCGGAGGTCGTCAATCGGAAAATCCGGCAGTCTCGGCCTTGGGTTCGCCCTCGGCAATTGGGGATAGGCGGTCAGGTGAGGTTGTAACGCCGGCGCAGGCGTTCGATGCGGCCCTGGGTGTCCACTATCCGCTGCTCGCCGGTGTAGAAAGGGTGGCATTTGCTGCAAACTTCCACACGTACCGCCTGCTTGGTGCCGCCGGTCTCAAAAACATAGCCACAGGAACAAGTCACGGTCGTGCGGTAGAACTTGGGGTGTATTTCGGCTTTCATTGGAAATTCTCTCTAACTTAGGCTGCTTCCACCGGGTAAACGCTGACCCGGCGCTTGCCCTTGGCAGCCCACTCAAATTTCACTTGGCCATCTATCTTGGAATACAGGGTGTAGTCCCGGCCCAGTCCTACGTTGGTCCCCGGCCGGATGCGGGTGCCCCTCTGCCGGACAATGATGCAGCCGCCAGTGACCCTTTCACCACCGTACCGCTTCACCCCCAGCATCTTGGGATTGCTGTCCCGTCCATTGCTGCTGCTTCCCCCGGCTTTCTTGTGGGCCATTGGTAACGCCTCCCTGTTTCCCGCCCGGAATACGCGGCGGGCCTATCCCGTCTTGATTTCCTGTACCTGCAGCCTGGTGTACTGCTGCCGGTGCCCCCGCATTCTGCGGTAGCGGGTCTTGGCCTTGTACTTGAAAACGGTAATCTTCTTGTCTTGGTAGTGGGACCTCACCAAGGCAAGCACCCGCGCTTCCTCCACGTAAGGAGCGCCCACTTTGGTCTCTTCCCCGTCGGAAACGGCCAACACCTCGGAGAACTCCGCCACCGAGTCCACCGGCAGAGGGAGCTTTTCCACGTCAATAGTGTCGCCGGGCTTCACGCGGTACTGCTTACCGCCGGTCTTAAATACAGCGTAACTCATAAAATCTCCGGCTGACTATTCTAGGGCAGCCCGGTTGGAGTGTCAACGCGAATCACACACGCTAAAGTACGCAGAAGCGGAGCCATCCACTTGCCGCCTCCGTGAGTGCGTTCCAGCCCGAGCATGCATTGAGTCGCCGCCCTGATTCGCGGATTCGCGCCGTTGCAGCCGCCTCCCTCCCTTGGCGGGCCGCCCGGCCGGTCCTATTTGTACCAGTCGTCGCCGGCGGGAGGCCAGGGGTTCTCCGGGTCCAGTACCTGTGACAACTGGGTAAACGCCCCCATCATGTAGGCCGGGTGCAACCAGATGCTGTTGAAATTGGTGTTGGCGTAGTTGGCCGTCCGGCGGGAGGTGGTGTACCGGGCGCCCAGTCCCTCCAAGTGGGCATCCATGTCCAAGGAATCGTCGATCTGGTAAATGGTCAGGTAGATGCCCTCCCCGTACCGGGCAAGGAACCGGGCAGAAGTGGTGTCCTCGCTGGTTGGCTGGGCCAGTTCGATGAAGGTCTCCCCATCTCCCAGCGGCAGGATGGCGATTTCCAAGTCGGTGAAACTCACTTGGAATCGCTTGGTCGGCTTGATGCCGAACAGCTCTTCCCACCGTTCCGTCGCCTGGTTCAGGTCTTTCACCAGCACCGCGGCTTGCCGCAACTGCCTGGTCAGCGGTTTCTTCTCTGCCCAGTTCTGTCCTCCGGCCGGCCAAGCGTTCTGGCCTTTAACCTCGACAATTTCCAGGAAGGCTCCATTGGCGGATGAAGGATGAATAAACGCCTGCTTCGTTTCCGGGCGGTCCGCCTCTCCGGTGATGCGTACCCCCTGCTCTTTCAGGTGGTCCAGCAGCCCGTCGTATTCCTTGGTCTCAAAAATCAGAAGGTACGGGGCCTCTCCCCTCCGGTCCAAGAACCTCTGCCCTGCCGACTCAGTCCCCATCGGCTGCAGCAGTTCCACAAAGGTCCCGTTTCCTGCGTGGAGGATGGAGTTGAACATTCCGAACTGGCCCAACTCCCCCGAGCGGCACGACTCCATTCCCAAGGCATTCCGGTAAAGTTCCTCCGCCGCCTTCATGTCCTTGACCAGAAATGCCATCTGGCGCAGCCGGTGCAACATACCCAGTCACGCTCCTCTGTCGGGAATTGGGAATCGGCTTTCGTCCGTAGCTCGGTTCCCGTCCGTAGCTCGGTTCCCGTCCGTAGTTCAACACCTAATCCCTGCTGGGCAGGGAGAGAATCGCCTTGCCGCCCACGTACCGTTGGCCTTCCGGTCCCGTCATCAACACGTCGCACTCGATCAGGTTTTCCGAGTCCTCCTGCCGGGTGTCGGTGATGGTGGCCGAAACTATCAGTGGCTTGTTGTGCGGCACCGGCTGGCGAAACACCACGTCCATGTCCTTCAGCGCACCGGCGCCAGCCCAGTCCGTGAACAGGCGGGCCATCAGGGCCATGCTCATGATCCCCGGCACTATGGGACCGGGCAGGCCGCTCTCCGCGGCAGCGGCGGCATCAGTAAAACGGCTGGGTGTTTCCCGCTCCCAGATGTTGCAGAAGTCGGAAACCTGCTCGTCGCTGGCGGCTATTTCCAAGGGGCCGATTTCGTCCCCCAAGTCAAAGTCTTCGAAGTAGGGCATTTCTCTCCTGGTTCCGGGGTCAGTCCTGTCTATGCTGCCTTCCACGGGAACTTCTTGCCGATTGTGAATCGCCGTTACCGGCGGGCGAAGGACTCCTCCACCTCTGCAACCACTTCTCCGTCCTGGTTGGTGAAGGTCGTCTCCCACACCACGAACACCATGGTGCCGGTGCGCCCGGTTTTGGCGTAAACGTCCTTCAGGTGGGAGGAAGCGTTGAGTTGGTCGCCGGCGCAAATCGGGGCCAGCGCCTGCACCCTCTGGCCGGCGTGCATGGAGTTCTTCCCGAAGTTCAGGTTAATGCTCGGAAGCTGAATCTGGCGGACAAAAATGGTGCAGAAAGTGGGGGGAGCCACGACTCCCGGGTGACCCGCCTCCTGGGCTGCTTCATCTTCGGTGAATATCGGGCTCGTCTCGCCGATGCCTTGGGCAAAGGACTGGATTAACTCCCGGGTGACGGGGAAAGGACCGGCCCGGTGCTCCACACCGTACAGGGATTTATCGTATTCCAGCTCCAAGGCCATGTTCAGTCTCCTCTATCTCAGGCCATCTGCGGCTGCTCTAATGAAGGGGTGCACTGGGACCTTGTGTCATTTGACCGCAATGAAGTCCTGCAGCGGCCCTTCTAGGGCACTACCGTAGCGGTGTCCTCCAAGCGGACCGGGCGGAAATCCCCGGCCTGCAGCGCTTCCACCAAATCTTCCATTTTGATGATGTCGCCGGGAAAACTGGTCAAGCAGGTGGCAATATGGCTGGTGAGGTGGGCATCGCTGCCGCCGATTCCGGCGTAGCCCCCCTTCTCGCACAGTTCCACCGCCAGTTCGTTCTCGCCGGGCCGGCTGCCGCCGTTCAATCTCTCTACAATTGCCAAACCGCTGAATTCCTCGCCCTGCTCAATGTAGTTGACCAGCCCTATTCCGGCCCGGCCCGGGTGGGCGGGGATGGCAATCGCCCCGTGGTGGCTGGCCGCCTCCATAAGCTCCCTGGCGTCCATCCGCACGTCGGAGAAGTCCACGTCCCCGGCCAGCCCCTCCGAGACCCCGTACACCAGGAAATGCCCGAAACGGGTATCCAGTTCGGAGGCCTTCATTACCAGGACGCCGTATTGCTGGGCCAAGGTGGAGTAGTCGAGGTCGAAATCAAACTTCCGGTGTTCGGTCAGAACGATGCCGTCCACCGTGAACCCCCGGCGCCGCAGCACCTGAATCCACTTCAAGTACTGCTCGACGGTGGCTCTGGAGTCGTCGGAGGATACCGAATGACTGTGCAGGTCCAGAAACATCAACCCAAATGGGACAACGGCGTGTTGCCGCTGCCTATGGAAACTAGTGCCAAGGGAAATCAGGCCGGTTCACTGACAGCCGCGTGGCGCAGCTGCCCAATGATAAATGCTGGCGTTGGAATCATCAACCAAGGTCACGTTTTTCGGCGCCTCTCGTTAGCTAACTGCCGGAGGTGGACAGCCACTTCGTGAAGCGGTCTCCCATTGCCACCGGGTCTTCCAGCAGCAACGGCACAGCCTCGTTGCCAGGGGCAATCTTCATCAGGATGAAGCCCGGCCCCGGTGACAGCGCCGACCGGGTGATGGCCTCGTCCAAACCTTCCAAGTCCTTGACCTTCCAAGTCTTGAGGCCGCATCCCGCGGCAATGTCAGCCAAGTCGAGCTTGGTGGTAAAGGTGGGTTGCCCGCCGGTAGAGCCGTAGCTCTCGTTATCCAGCACTATCAGCAGCAGGTTCTTCGGCTGCAAATACCCTATCGTGGCCAGCGAGTTCAGGTTGGCCAGCATTCCGCCGTCGCCCTCCACGCCCACCACCCGGCGTCCCGGCTGCTCCTCCAGTCCCAACCCCAAGCCCAGGACAATCGAGCTGACCAACCCCATTGAGTCCACCACGCAAAGGTGGTTGGGCCGCTGTTCCAACGAGGCGGCCTCCCTGCTGGTCGCGCCGCAAGTGAACACCACCGGATCGTCGGGGAAGTGTCGGGAGATCAGGCGCAAGGCCTCGATGCGCGGGACTGCCAAATCGTCGTCCTAGTCCTTGAGATTGAGAAACATCACAATCGGCCGGTGGGTCATTTCACAGTAGTCGTATGCCTGCTTGATGGCCTGTACCCATTGGTCCAACGGCACCCGGTAGTCCAGCACAAACGACTTGATGCGCATGGTCTCCACCATGTCCACCGCGGTCTCGCTGAACATGAAGTTGGCTGCGTTGAACTCGCCGAACCCGCCCCGGCGGACCACCAGCAGCAGCATCGGCACGTGATAAGCCGCGGCGTAGGTTGTTAGTGCGCCGATGGAGTTGCCCAACCCGGTGTCCTGGTAAAACAGGACGCTCCTTTTGCCGGTCATGGACAAGCCCGCAGCGATTCCTATCCCTTCTTCCTCCTTCGCCACCGGGAAGGAACGGACCTGCGGGTGTTCTTGGAAATGCGAAATCACCGGGGCTCCGAAGCTGTCGGGAACGTGGATGAAATACTGGATGCCGATGGCTTCCAGACCTTCTATAACCATGCGGCAGGAATGTTCCCGGTAGTCAATCATCGGCCCTTGTCCGCGCCCTCATCAGTGCTCCCTGTGGTCGGAACTCCCCCCGCTCGGTTCGGCATCAGAATTGGAAAGGGCTTTCACAAAGGGAGGAGTCGCGCAAACCTGTAAGCCGGGTTCTGTTTCCGCTCAATGCGGACGGTGACCATCTATCTAGCCCACTCCGCGGGCCTTCGCCCGCGGGTTCCCATCCTTGCGGCGGGACAGCGTCTCCGCAGGGGTCAAGCGGCCAACCCGGGGACGGGCCGGACGCCCATGGTCCCCCTATTTGGCCTTGCTCCGGGTGGGGTTTAGCCGCCGTTGCGTCACCGCAACTTGCCGGACGCTCTTACCGTCCGATTTCACCCTTACCCGCCAGGGCGGCCTTAGCCACCGGGGCGGACGGTATGTTTCTGTGCCACTTTCCGTCCCCGTCCCGGCAGCCTCCAAAAAGAGACTTCCGGGCCGGAGCCTGGGAGTTACCCAGCACCCTGTCCGGTGGAGCCCGGACTTTCCTCCCCCTCGGCCCTGTTCAGGCCGGGGCGGCGGCCACCCGGTCTGCACGATTCATCCCCGCGAACTCTAGCACCGGGTTGATTTAAGGGTCAAGCTGACCGGCAATGCCCTCCAGCCCAACCCCGTTCTGCCAATCCCCTGGGCCCCGCAAGTCCCGGACCAGAAAAAACGCCGCAAGGCCAAGTGCTGGAAACGGTCCCCGTTTACTGACACTCGGCCCTTGCCATCCAGGATTGCGGCTCTCTAGCATGAATTTCAGGGCACCACGCGGTCTGCCCTCGTGGCGTCCCAGTCCAACCGGCCACTGAGGCCGCCGGGAGTCCAATGCCCAACAGTCGGACCCAAGGAAACCTTTTCAAGCTCAAGTTCCTCCAACTCGGTGCTCAACCCTCCCCGGACTTCGCCGGCCCCTCCAGACCCCCAAAGTGGTGGAAAATGGCGGGAAATCGTGGGGAATTTAAAATTCTTGGCCCCAGCTTTGCTCGCAGCCCGCAGCCTCCCCGGACCCTGCTGAACCCGCAAAGTGGTGGGAAATGACGGAAATCGGCGGGGAAAACAAAAAATACGGCCCCATGCTCGGGCCGAAGCCCGCGGCCTCCCCGGACCCCACCCGGCCGCAAATATGAGAGGGAATGAGAGGAAATGAGAGGGAAACTAAAATTTCCGGCCCCGGTCCTCCTCCGGAGTAAGCTCTGCCCATCATCGCACCCGGGAAGCCCATCAGCTAAATCGTAAAGGAGACCATCGCACCATGCATCTCAATGAAATACGCCGGCGCATCGACGCCCTTCGCAGCAAGCTGGCCCTGGAACTGGCCGTTATCGAGCTCCACCACCTGGTCTGTGAATTCGCCCTCAAGTGGGGCATCGCCCTGGCCGGCAGCCAGCCCGTGCCCGAACCCCACACCTTCCCCAGCAAGGTCGCCGCCGCCGGCGTCAAGCTCACCTCCCACATGGGCGCCGTCAAGTACCTGGAGGAGTGCCAGACCAAGAACACCGCCCCCGAAGCCCAGAAGCTGCTCTACCGGCTGTTGCCCTGCGCCCGGGACTTCCCTTACAACGCCCTCCTCGCCTTGGATGCCTAGAACTGGGAAGGAAGCCTGAGGCCAGCCTCGATAAAGACAGCGTAAGTTCTTTTGGACTTGGTGGTAGGGGTGGGTTTGAAACCCGCCCCTCCAGGACAAGGGGGGAACACCAACCCTCACCGCTGACGCCGGAGTTATTGAGAGAATCCTTTGAATGGCTCGCTGTCTCCGGCAGGCCAGGGCCAGGAAGGCTCGGCCAAAAAATCTAATCCCAGCCGCAATTTCCTTCCCGCCAAACGAAGGTGTGGCCTGCGCTGGCGGATAATCTGTTGCCAATCTACGGGGCTGTGCCGCCCGTCAACCCTCTCCGTCTGGAAACGGGCCTGTCGTGAGGAACGCCCAGGCGGGCTCGGCGCCATTACATCGGCATTCCCGTCCTCTTTCTTGACGCCTGCATTGCCTGTAAATACAATTCGGACACCGGACGCCACCATGCTCTGACGCCTGGATTTTCGGCGCCCCGCCCGACCCCGCACCGTCCGGCTGCATACTCCCGTATTCAGCCTTCTTCAACAGGCTATACACGGGAATCCATCCACCGGAGGTCGCCCATGACTATCCAGGGAAAGATTAGCCCTCAGGAAATGGAGCAGTTCTACGACAAGACCAAGGAGTCCGGCCTCGTGCCCGGATGGCTGGGCCGCGGCGAAGACGAGGCCCCAAAGACCGTCCCATTCCTTTGGCGCTGGGCCGACGTGGAGCCCCTGGTCCACCGCAGCGGCGAGGTGGTGACCCCCGACCGGGACGTGGAGAGACGAATCCTTAGACTGGCCAACCCCGGGTTGCGCTACGGGACTACCCACACGATAACTGCCGCCCTGCAGCTCCTCCTGCCGGGAGAGTGTGCGCCTGCCCACCGGCATACCCCTACCGCCATCCGCTGGGTGCTGGAGGGCGAGGGAGTGTACACCACCGTGGACGGCGACAAATGCTACATGGAGCGCGGGGACCTCATACTCACTCCATCTTGGACTTGGCACGACCACAATAGTGAAGGCGTCTCGCCCATGGTGTGGCTGGATGGTTTGGACGTGCCCTTGGTGCAGAACTTGGACGCCACCTTCTTCGAGCAATACCCTGAAGACCAGCACCCGGTAGTCGGCATCGGAGACTCGCTGAAGCGCTACGGTTCCGGCTCATTGCGGCCTGCTTGGCAGTCCTCCGGCACCCCGTACTCACCCCTGCTTCTTTACAAGTGGGACCACACCTACCAAGCCCTGTACGAACTATCCAAGGTCGATTCCAGCCCCTTCGACGACGTTGCTCTGGAGTTTTCCGACCCCAGCACCGGCGGACCTGTGCTGCGTACCCTGGCCTGCTGGATTCAGCTCGTCCGCCCCGGTGTCAAGGGTAAAGCCCACCGCCACACCACCAGCACGGTCTATCAGGTGTTCGAAGGTCAAGGTTATAGCATCATCGATGGGCAGCGCTTCGACTGGAGGCGTGGAGACCTGTTTGCGGTGCCATCCTGGTCTTGGCATGAGCATGGGAACGAGTCGGGGCAGGAAGCCATTCTCTTCTCCATCCAGGACAACCCGGTGATGAAAAGCTTGTCCCTCTTCCGGGAAGAGGCCTACACTGAGAACGCTGGCCACCAGCTGGTGGAAACCCATTTCAACTAGCAGGACAATTCGACTCGAAAACCATCCTGTTCAAACCGGAGTGAAATGATGCAAGCAAGAACCGATGCCAAGCGTCTGTACGTGGGAATGCACGACGGGGTGTGCGCAGTGTCCACCCAGGACGGCGGCAAAACTTGGCAGCAGTCTTCCGTCCATCCCTTGGAGCACGCCGCCGCGCGTCTCTCTGCCTGCTCTTCCGCACCCGCCCGGGCCTACTTGGCCGCGTACGAGTCCTGTCTCTTCCGCACCACCGACGGCGGCGATACTTGGCAGAGATTGGACTCCTACCCGTCTATCTACGCTCATAGCGTCGTGGTTGATCCCCAAGACCCCCAATTGGTGTACGCCGGCAGCGAACCTGCGTCCATCTACCGCTCCAAGGACGGTGGTGACAGCTGGGAAGAGTGCGCCGGCTTCCGGGCCGTGCCCGAGTCCTCTGCATGGGGCTTTCACGCCCCCACCCGGGACTCCCATGTCCGGGACCTGCGCTTGGCCCCAGATGATCCGCGTCGTATGTTCGCCGGGGTCGAAGTTGGCGGCATAATTCGTTCCGATGACGGCGGAGACACCTGGCAACAACTCCAAGGCACCAACGACGACGTCCACTGCCTTGACCTGAGCCCTGACCGGCCCCGCAGCGTCTATGCAGCCACG
>DAOULB010000039.1:0-45630 GCA_034420695.1 Dehalococcoidia bacterium | reverse complement strand
GAAGTCGCTGAGCTAACCCGCAAGGGAGGCAGGCGCCGAGGTCGGGCTTGGTGACTGGGACGAAGTCGTAACAAGGTAGCTGTACCGGAAGGTGCGGCTGGATCACCTCCTTTATACGGAGCCACGGTCAGGCTTCTCGCCCCGGCCCAGCCGGCGCGGTGGCAGGACCCAACTCCCAGGTCGTTCGGTGGGCGTTCCGGAACCCAATGCCAGTCGGTTGAGCTAAGCTCCCCGGCAAAGGGACCGGTCCCCTGAGAAAACCCACCGCCTGCTCCGCCGAAAGGCGGAAAACATCAACCAAGAACCAATCTTCCTTCCGCTACTCAGCCGTTAAGGCGCACAAAAAAGCCGGGCTTTTCAGGCCCGGCTTTTTGATTTGGTAAGAAACGAGA
The DNA here is from genome assembly GCA_034420695.1 of Dehalococcoidia bacterium. Taxonomy (GTDB): domain Bacteria; phylum Chloroflexota; class Dehalococcoidia; order Lucifugimonadales; family UBA3495; genus Io17-Chloro-G2. Next base: position 45,238 of record DAOULB010000039.1, on the reverse strand, counting down.
AATGCGAGAGCCTCACGTACAGCCAGAGATTATTGGCTCAATCATAGGGGCATTGGTGTTTATCGGGGGCTCGGTGGTGATTGACGTGCGCTATTCGCATTTGACAAGCTCTCTTAGTATCAAAGTAGTCATAACTGGATAGACGGTTATGAGGGGCATAGGCGAAGGATTCCAATATGACAGATTCAGAACGCGAATACCTGCGCATTCCAAGAGATGCAACCTTTCCCACACTTCCCATCCCAACCGATTTTCAAGATTATTCCCTCGCCTACTATCTCGGCGCGAAAGAGCTATGGGAGAAAACCGGGAAGGACCAGTACAGCAGAGTCCCCTATCCAGACAACTTAGTTTACCCGATACTGTTCCTCGTCCATCACTTTCTTGAGCTGGAGCTTAAGTCAGGGATCGAGCTTACCTATTCCATCGGTAACATGACGGGAGAAATAACTGAGGAGCCAAACTGGGGGAGTCGAGACCTTAGGAGTCACAACATCGAGCATTTGTTGGCTCTATTGAAAGCCAACTTGGCCCAATTAGGTGGGATGCCCAAAGAATCACCTACTCAGTTGACCAGACAGTTAATTGAGGACATGGCGAAGTTTGGGATGTTGAGCGAGTCGCTACGATACCCGATAACGACAGTTAACAAAAAAACCAGAGAAAAAGTCCTTGGAGGAACCCGGCTAGACGACCTTCGCCTTATACCGGACGTTGAGGCAGTAATAAAAGCCGCAGACGGAGTTTGGAAGGACTTAGGTGGTCTTATCTCATACCTCATAGAGTACGAAGATCAGTTGAGAGAACAAGTATGGCCCTGAAAGACCCGACCGAAAACCTGAACGCTTACTTAAGGATTTTGCCGGCGGTGCGCCATTCCCCCAATGGACGATTGCAGGTTTCTTACGATGAAGGGGCCAACGTGCTGTACGTCCACTTCGGACGGCAACCTAGACCGGCTACTGACAGTGAGCTTACCGACGAAGACGTCATCGTTCGCTACGACGGCGAAGAAGTGATAGGAATCACCATTCTGCACGCCAGAGAACGCTGAGGAGGCCGAAGTGGACAAGCACGAAGCATACCAAGAGGTTCTCCGCCACCTGACCGAATGGGAGCAGGCGTTGGGTATCGCCGCCGAAATCCACGCCAAATTGGTCACGTCAGGAAACCTGGACTCCTCCGGCGAAACTCAACAGCCAGAAATACTCCCGGACACTAATGGGGCTGCGGAAATCCGAAGAGCCGAATATCGCGCTCTTTGCAAGTGGGAGGAACTCAAAGAGGCCGCCGAACGTTGGCGCCGCATGGCAATGGAACTAGTGCCCAGGCTCGAGTTGAAGGAAATACTGGATGCCCTGAGGGCCGAGATGCCCAATCTTGAAGAGAGCTATCAAGTCAAGAGCCTGGGGGTGTTTGGTCCGTATGCAACCGGGAAGAACTATCCTGACAGTGTTCTGAACTTGGTGGTGGAGTACCACAAACTCCCCGGCCTCATTGGACTCGGCAAGTTGGAAAACTACCTAAGTGACCTGCTCGGTGTGAAGGTTGACCTTGGCCCTAAGGACTCCTTGCGCCCCCACGTTAAAGAAAAGGTCCTTCGTGAATTGGTGGAGGTGTGACAAGCCGGCGTCAATACACGCTCTTTCTGCAGGATATTCTGAACGCACGGGAGGAATGTTTGGGATTCATCGAAGGCATGACCTTCGATGAATTTCGGCAGGATAGGAAGACTATGCTGGCTGTGGAAAGAGAGATTGAAATCATCGGGGAGGCCGCCGGTAAAATCCCGTCGATTCTCCGCGAAGCTGCGCCGGAAATTTCTTGGCAGGACATGCTGGCAATGCGAATCAGGCTGGCGCACATATACTTTGACGTGAACCCGGCATACATCTGGGCTACGGTCTCCCAGGACCTGCCTCCGTTGCAGCAATCCATAGAGCGGCTCTTGGAGCAATCTACAGGCTAAGCCATAGGGATGCCCGGGGCCATACAAAGTGTCGAATCCCGCCACTTCTGCGCGGCAATTCTATTCAGCCAACCACCGACAATCTCCTAACTACATCTCTGTAGGTCAAGGAGCATCTACCAGCGTCTCCAGCCAGACCGGGCCATCCGCGATTTGCGCATTCCGGGGGAGCGATTTCCCCAAGTCCTCATAGGCCTCAATTACGGCCAGCAGAGCATCTTTAATGTTGAACAGTGCTTCGTCGAGTGTGTCTCCTTCGGTAACCAGTTCCGGCAAGAGGGGAGAGGTTACGGTGTAGCCACCCTCGGTCTGAGGTTCAAGAACTAAAGGAACCTTGTACAACATGCCCGGCCTCCTCGTTTCGCCAGCCATTGATTCAATTCTATACCAAGGCCACGTCTAAACCGGCCGAGTCCCCACCGCCGCGCCCGCATTCACCTCCGCAATAAACCTCCCCAGCAGACCGGCGAAGCGAGCCGGAACCTCCACGTTGGGCGAGTGGCCGATGCCGTGAAATACGTGCAGGTGCCGGTTCTCTTCAGGCAGCGCAAAATACTCGGCGACGATGTTGTCCATCCCCACTGTGTAGTCCCGGTCGCCGCCCACTACCAAAGTAGGCACGTCAATCTCCCCCAACCTCTCGCGAAGCTGCAAGGCAAACATCGACCGCCGCCCTCCAATGGCCCGCTCGATGGGGTTTCGCAGGATTACTCCCAAGACCTCGTCGATAAAGTCCTGGGTCACATGGGGAGCGTTGACCCCCATGTCTCCCTGGGTCTGGCCGCCGGCAGCGAAGGATTCCCGTAGCTCCTGCTCCCAGTCGGGAGCCGGCGTGCGTCCCTTCAGGGGCGTGGAGTTAAGCAGCACCAAGGCCTTCAGCAGACCTTGGTGTTCCAAGGCGAACTTGGTTACCGTTGCCCCACCCATGGAATGTCCTACTAAAGTAAACCGTGACAGCCCCAAGGCGGATACTGCGTTGTAAAGGTCCCTGGCGAAAGACTCGACGCTGTAGTCGCTCTCCAATTCGGACCGGTCGGACTCTCCGGCCCCGCGGTTGTTCAATGCGATTACCCTGAATCCACCCGAGGCAACCAGCCGCTCTACCGTGTACCGCCAAATGGCAGCGCTGGAAGCGTAGCCGTGCACCAGCACCACCGTCTCCTCGCCATCCCCGTCTTCAAAGTATTGAAGGCCCACCTCTCCCGCTTGGACTCGTCTCGATTCCACTGGAGTCACCTCCCTGTACCGGAGGACAAAGCGCTGAAGCCCCCCGCATTATTCCTCTCTGTGCCTGCTATCCTAGCACGAACCCTCTCCAACGAACCGCGCGAAAAAGCCCCGGTGTTGGCCGGGGCTTCTCTCCCTTAGCCCACGATGTTCGGCGATGCCCGACGGGAGTCCTCTCCCGCCGGCGTCAGTCATCTTCAGGAACCGCGGAATCCTCGCCGCCCGCCAAACCGGGATCCGGCGCCATCATCGGACCTACTCCTCCCCTTCCAATGGGACTTTCTTCCCTGGCGCCCTTCGCCGATGTTGTCGGGCCGAGACTCATACCATTCCACCGCCGCGTCCGCCTCCTCCTGCGTCATGTTCCCTTCCTCTACCCTCCGGTCCATCCTGCCTTGGAATCTTTCATCCCTGATGTCCCGCTTGGCCTCCTTGAATGCGTCCTGCACGTCCGACTCTTCCAATGCAAGGATCTCAGCTACCCTGGAGGCGAAAGTTTCGCCTCCGGACCCCTTTCCTCCTCCGCCATGGGCCCAGACTACCCCTCCCGTAATCAAAGCCCCCACCAATGCCAAGGCAACCAGTCCCGCTATCCAGAATTTCTTCATGGCACTTCTCCTCCTTCCAACATCCTTAGTCCCGCCCCACCTTCATATTCCAAGTCAGAACGGGCAACTATCATGCTATCCGTGGAATTTGAAGAAGTAGTGAAGGTTTATGGACTTGCAGGACCCTGTTCGCCATTCCGCTGCCCCCGCCGGGAAGGCCGCTGTGTCCCATCCGGCGTCAAAATCACTACCGCAGCCTGCAGCTCCCCGTCTTCATCCGGGATTCCCGCCAGCCGAACTTGGACTCCCTCTGAGAGTTCAGCCTGGGAAACGACTTCCAGCCGCTGAATGGAGGTCCCTTCCCCAATCGCCGCCTGTGACTCACCTTCGGCGGTGGCAATGGTGACCACATCCTCATCAACCCTGGATATGGTTCCCGACAATTGAGCGCCGCCTCCCCTGCGCTGTCCAGTTCCGATGGGCAGGTCCTCCGGGAAGCCAACAGATTCCGGGACCAAGGTAATTGACCGCGCCTGTGCTAGGCCGTCCTCGCCCGGCCTCCCCGTTATCAGCGCGCCCATTCCGGGAGCCAAGTCTTCGGCTGTTGCGGCCGCCGTCTTTAGCACGATGGTCGACTCGGTGACGGTGCCCGTAACCTGCCCCCTGGGCGATTCAATGACCAGCATCCCGTCCTCAAACCCGGCGATGGTCCCGAATGCCTCCTGGCCCCCGGCTGGCGGCGCCGGAGCGCTTCCATCATTGGTTTCCGTCGAACCTTGCGGCCTCGCTCCTCCGTCCTCGCTCCCTTCCCCGGGCCGACGCCTTACTTCTTCCGACGGGTCGTTTCCTGGGGCAGATTCCTGCCCCTCTGCTCCTGTTCTCCTGGCTTCAGCGCCTCCTCCAAAACCGGTGGGAGGCCGCTGGGCCAATGTCCCTTGAACCGTATCGCCTCCCTGGCTCCTTCCCAAGGCGAAACCGCCGGCGAATGCGGCCCCAAGCGAAACCCCCAGCACCAGTGCGGCCATGAGCAGAATGAAGAACGCCCTCGTGGTCATCAGGCCTCCCGACTTGCTAACAGCAAAGTAACTAACAGCATAGTAGCCAACAGTAGTTCCCCATCCGCCGGTCCAAGCAAGCCCCGCTGCGACCTTACTGACGGCCGGCCGCGGGCGTGGACCTCACTCATACCTGAGCGCCTCTATGGGATGCAGCGCCGCAGCCCGCGCCGCGGGATAAATTCCGAAGAACAGTCCAATCGCTGCGGATACCCCCAATGCCATAACCGCAATGTCTACGCTGAACGCCGTCTGGGTAGCGCTTGAACCTAGAATTGCCCTGCCATCCAACAGTGCCGCCAGGCCCCAGCCCAGCAGCAGCCCCACGCCGCCGCCGCCCAAGCTGAGCAGGGTAGCCTCCGCAACAAACTGCAGCAGGATGTCCCGGCGTTTTGCTCCCATTGCCTTCCGAATGCCGATCTCCCTGGTGCGCTCGGTCACCGACACCAGCATGATGTTCATGATTCCTATTCCGCCCACCAGCAGGGATATGCCGGCTATGGCTGCCAAGAAGAAAACAAAGGAATTGGTCGCCTCGCGGAGCGCGTCTATGGTCTCCTGCTGGCTGGTAACGGTGAAGTCGTCCTCGCCTGTTATCCTGTGCCGGAGCCTGAGCACCGTTGCCACCTCCGACAAAGCGGCGTCCATAGCATCAACCCCGGTAGTCTGCACGTTAATGGTCTGGACGCTGATGCCACCCTGGGTAGTCCGGGAGGAAGCCAGTCGGTAATAGGCCGTGGTAATGGGCACCATCACCCTGTCGTCAAATGAAAAGAAGGAACTTCCTCCCTTTTCCTCCAGCACTCCTATCACCTCGAACTGCCGTCCGTTAATCCGGATCGGCTGCCCAATGGGCGATCGGAAGCCGTAGAGGTCCTGGGCCACCTGCGACCCAAGGACGGCCACGTTGGCATTCTCTTCCAAGTGGCCCGCTCCTATGAACTGTCCGGAGTCTATCGGGTAATTCCGCACGTCCTGGTATTCCGGTGTCACGCCAATAACCGTGGCCGACGTATTTTGCCGCCCGGCTACGACTTGGGCATTGAGGCTCAGTTCCGGCGCAACCTCCTCCACCGAAGGCGCAAACGGCGAGTCCCGCAGAGCGTACGCATCGTCGATTGTCAGGCTGGCGGCGCTGCCCTGCCCCCCTCCAACTCCCCGGGCGCTGGTTTCACCGGGCCGGACGAATAGCAGGTTCGTTCCCAAGGATTGGATGGTCTGGGTGATCGTTGCCTGCACCCCCCGGCCGATGGACATCAGGGATATCACCGCTGCCACGCCTATTACTATCCCCAGCAGCGTCAGCCCCGCCCTGAGCTTGTTGGCGCTCAGGGAAGAAAGTGCGGTGCCCAGGATTACCAAGACATTCATAGAGATCCCTGTTGACCCCGGTCCTCGTCTATTGTCCTGCGGAGGCGGCCTGCCGGGGCTTGCCGACCCGCTGGTCGTCAATTATCTGCCCGTCCCTCATGGAGACGATCCGGTCGGTATGTTCAGCTATATCCGGTTCATGGGTGACAATGATGACGGTCATTCCTTCCCGGCGGTTCAACTGCTGCAGAATCGCCATGATTTCCTCGCTGGAACTGCTGTCCAAGTTCCCGGTGGGCTCGTCGGCCAGCAGCAGCGCCGGTTCCTTAACCAGTGCCCGGGCTATTCCCACCCTCTGCTGCTCGCCTCCGGAAAGCTCCGCCGGACGGTGGCCCACGCGCCCACCTAGGCCCACCCGCTCCAACGCCCGCAGCGAGCGGCGGCCTTTGTCCCTGCCGTTCCCGTACAGCAAGGGCAGTTCCACGTTAGCCAACGCCGTCAGCCTGGGCAGCAGGTTATAGGTCTGGAATACAAACCCCACCTTCCGGTTGCGCACCTCGGCCAAGCGGTCTTCCCCAAACTGGCCCACGTCTTCCCCGTCCAGCAAATACCTGCCGGACGTGGGAACGTCCAAGCAGCCAATCAGGTTCATCAGGGTCGACTTGCCCGAACCCGAACGCCCCATTATGGCCACCATCTCCCCGTCCCTGATGGACAGGCTAACCCCCCGCAGCGCAGCAACGTCCAAGTTGCCCATGCGGTACACCTTGGTAACCTCTTGAATCTCTATCACGTCCGGCTTTCCGTCGTCCTACCGGCGCCTTGGGCCCCCACTTCCCCGGCCCCCCGTAATTCCCCGGAGGCTTCTGAACCCGGAGCCCGTGGTGGTGACTGCCTGGCTGTCCATAGCCAGCCTGTCCCCCTCCCCGAGACCCGCCCGCACCTCAATCCAGAAGTCGTCGCTGTTGCCCAGTTCCACCGGCGTCTCGCTGATTTCCCCTTCGCTGTTCACCAATCGGACCACTGGGCTGTCAAAAGTGCCGTACAGGGACTGTTGCGGTATCAAGAGAACGTTGCGTTGTTCCCTGAGCACCAAGTTGGCAACGGTGGTCAACCCTTCCCGGAGAACCACTCCCTCCGGCACTTCGACCGTCACCCGGATCGGGTAGGTGACCACTCCCTGCTGGTTCACCGAAGCCGGAGCTATCTGGGTCACCGCGCCTTCCAGAGTTTGGCCGGGAAGGGCATCCAGGGTTATGTCAGCCCGGGCGCCCAAGGGAATTAGCAGCACGTCAATTTCATCGACCACGCCGTCAACTTCCACCACGCTGGAGTCCGCAACCTCCACCACGGGAGCGTTGGCATTCACCTGCTCACCGGCTTCCACGTGCAGGGCTGAAACAAAGCCGTCGATTGGTGAACTCAGGACTGCGTTTCCGTGCAGGCGTATGGCTTCTTCTAGGTTCCCAATTGCCGCATCCAGCTTGGCCCGGGCCAGAAGCAGCTCCGGAGCGTCAGCGCCACCCGAGAGGTCCCTCAAGGCTCTTTCTGATTCGGCCAGACTGGCTCTGGCAACATGCACCTGCTCTTGCCGGAGGGCCAGTTCCAAGGGGTCCACTCCGGCCTCCAATGTTTCCACTTCTTGGCGGGCCAGCATGAGTTCCGCGCCGGCCAATGCCAGCTTGGCTCCTCTAAGCTCCAGTTCTCTGGGATCCGCGCCGGCCACGACGGCCTCAATTATTCTGCGGCTGATGCCAGCCGTTTCCCTTGAAGATTCCAAGTCCAGCTTATGGTTGGCGATTAACGTTTCGACCCAGTCCTCAAGCGCCTCGATAAGTTCCGCGTTTGGCTCACGCGTCAAGTCCGAGAGGGCATCCTCCGCCAGCGCCAGTTCGGCCTTGGATTTTTCCACGGCGAAGAAAAGTTCCTGCCTGCGGACCTCGTTCGTGCCCCCGTCAAGTCTTTCAAGCTCCTGTATCCGCAGGTTCAAGTTGGCCCTCGCCAAATCAACCGCTGCTTCCAATTCCAAGAGTTGGAATCCGTCCGGCCCCGTTCCCAGGCTTTTCAGGTCGTCGTTGGCCAGCGTCAGTTCTGATCGCGCCACAGCCAGGGCAGCCTTCAACTCGGCCAAACGTGCCGGGTCTGGGCCGGAGTCAAGTACTTCCAAGTCCGCCTGTGCTTTGGCCAGACGAGCTTCGGAAACCTGAACATCCGCTTCAAGCTGCTCCCAGCCCAACAGCTGTTCGGAAACTTCTAGCAGATCGGGCCTCAGAATCTCCAGGGTCTGCTCCAGCCTTAGAATATGGCCCGTCAGGCCGCCAACCCCGTTTGAACGCCTTTCTATCAGGCGGTCGAGATCGGCCTGCGCCTCGGCGGCCTGCTCCTCCAATTCTGTCTTCCTCTCCCTGACCGGCAACAACCGGGACGCGTTCGAGAACTCATACCGTTCCAAGGCCTGTTGCGCCGCCTGAAAAGTTTCCCGGGCGTCCACTTCTGCCTGCAGCGCATTAGCCAACTCCCCCTGGTAGTCCGGTTCAAAGTCCTCAAGTGCCTGCTGGGCCTCGTCAAGGGCATTCTGGGCCTTCGCCTGGTCGTCACGGGCTTGCGCCAGTTCTTGTGCATAGTCCGGGCTGAAACCCCTCAATGCCTCCACCTTGGCCTGAAGGGTCACCTCCGCATCCGCCCTCGTCTGGGCCGCCTCAGCCAGTTCCTGCTCATAGCCGGCCTGGAAGTCGGACAGGTCGTATTGCGCCTGTTCCAGCGCCAGTTGACTGGCTCGTTTCAACAGTTCCGCCTCGGCTAGGTCCCGGCGGAATTCCTCAGGGAAATCGAGCAGCAAGTCCCTGGCAGTCTCGATTCCGAGCTCCGCTTCGGCCACTGCTTGCCTGGCCTCGGCCAACTGCTGGCTATGCTCGATTGTGAGGTCCTCGAGTGAGCGCAAAGCGGACTGGAGGGACAATTCCTCTTCGGAAACCTTGGAGCGGGCCTCCGCCATTCGTTTGCCGTTGGAGTCTGACAGGTCATCCCACTCCCTTTGAGCATCCGCCAAGTCAATCCTGGCTTGGGCCACCCCCAAGTTAAGAGAGGCTGCCGTGGGCTGGTCTATTTCGACTAAGGCCTGCCCCGCCTCCACCCTATCGCCCTCCTCAACTAGGACCTTGGCCACCCTGCCTTGAGTGCCAAACCGGAGCACGTTCCTGTTGGGGAAAGCAAGATTGCCGCTGGTTGAAACTTGATTGATCAAGTCTCCGTATTGCACCGGGATAATCTGCTGGTCCTCCGGCATTTCCAGGCTGGGCGAGGCGCTGGCCCGGTAGTACCCGGCAAAGGTTGCCCCACCGGCGCCGAACAGTACGACCAGGGCAGCTATCAGTTGCCAAGCCTTTATGCTCTTTATCGAAGCCAGCGCCGACTCCAACAGCTTCTCCAAAGCATTACCTCTCAACCGGTTCGAAAGTCATGGCCTCTTCCAGTAACCCGCTGGCGGAACAGAGACTCTCCAGCCTCACACATGCACCCTGGGGATGCTATTATTCAATTGTTAAGACCATGTTAGAGGCCATAACTCGGCCATCCTAACATGGAATCCTTGGAGGCCGTGCCCAAGTAGTCACCGGGAACCCGTCCGGTGGCGGCGCGGCCCAGCCCCTGAATCGGAACTCCCTGGAGATACGCCATGAGACTGGAAGGCAAGGTTGCCCTGGTTACCGGCGGCGCCCACGGTATGGGTGCCGAGGAGTGCCGTTTGTTCGCCAGCGAAGGAGCCAAGGTGGCCATCGGCGATATCCGGGAGGAAGACGGGCGGCAGGTTGAGGCTGAGATTGCTGAAGCCGGCGGCGAAGCAATGTTCGTCCATCTGAACGTTGCCGACGAAGAGTCCTGGGACGACGCGGTCAGCCGGATAGTGTCACGGTTCGGGAAGCTGGACGTTCTGGTCAACAACGCCGGAGTCAGTGGCAGCCGGGAACAGGACTTCTCCAGCACCGCAGCGTGGGACCGGCTGATGGAAGTGAATGCCCGGGGCGCATTTCTTGGAGTAAGGACGGCCGTGGCCGAAATGCGGAAGTCCGGGGGCGGCGCAATCGTCAACATTTCCTCTGTTGCCGGCTTTGTGGGGAATGAATCCTCCCATCCGGGCTATAGCGCATCCAAGGGGGCGGTAAGGCTGTTGACCAAGTCTGCCGCCGTGCAGCACGCCAAGGACAACATACGGGTCAACTCCGTTCACCCCGGCATGATGCCGCCAATGCTGAATTCCCACCGCTGGGGCGTGGAACCAACGGAGCAGTCGGTACAGCACATTCCCATGAAGCGGGCCGGCCGTCTCATTGAGGTAGCAAACGCAGTCCTGTTCCTGGCCTCCGACGACGCATCCTACATCACGGGCACCGAGCTGATAGTCGACGGCGGCTTCACCGCCAAGTAAGAGCCGGAGTACATGTCGGCCTTTACTGGCTGGTTTCGGGGCTGCGCCAAGCCCCGGCTTCCACCGCTGTGAGGAAGCTGGACACCCAGAAGTTGAACGCGTCGGGCTCTTCAAGGTTGATGGTATGCCCGCTCTGGGGAAGCACCACCAAGCCACAGTTGGGAATGTTCCGCTTCATAAAGACCCCGGGCTCGATGCACGGCTCGTCTTCATCCCCAATCATCACCAAGGTCGGTGCCTGCAACGACTTAAGACTCTCATCCAAGGCGTAGATGGTGGGCCGCCGCAACTGCACACCCTGGTAGGTCAACGCCGAGCCTTCCGCGGAGTGGGTCCTCAACCCTTGGTAGAACTGTTCCCATCCCTTCGGATCCTTGCTCCGGAACCGGAGCCTGGTTGCACCGGTGGCATAGTCCTGGGCCACAGGCTCCATTCCCTCGGAACGCAGCCTGTCGATAAGTTGCCTCCCGGATTCCGCAAACTCCTCCCGGTCCGTGGTCCCTGACCCGGCCGCGGTCACGATCAAAGCCTTGGCCATCTCGGGATGAGCAATTCCGAAGTTCAAAGCCGTGGTACCGCCCATGGACAGCCCGGCAACGTAGGCGCTGGAAACTTGCAAGTGACGTAGCAGCAAGTACAGGTCCTCTACGGCCTGGTCCTGGGAATAGTCCTCAGGGTCTGATGGCACGTCCGATGGCGGATAACCCCTCGCCGAATAAGCGATGTTCATGTACCGGCGGGAGAAAAACTTGACCTGAGGGTCCCAGCTATCGTAGTTCCCGGCGAATTCGTGGCACCAGACCAACGGGAACCCCTGACCGGTCACCTCATAGTAGATGTTGACGCCATTGGATGAGAACGTGGGCATAGCGGTCCTCCCGAACTGGAAGATTAGGTCAGGTAATAGCGGATTCCACACGGCGTCGCAACATACCCACCCAGGCCCTCAAGGCTGAGTTGGACGGCGCCAGGGGTAGGGAAAGGACCACCGTTCGGTACACCCATTTGCGGCTGACCCTGGAAGGCCGTTCCCCCTGAAGCCACCGGCCCTTCCGGGCGTCTTCCGCCAGTTTCGAGAGAGTCGCCAAGCCTATCAGCATCGGCCAGAGCGCCGCCACCCTCAGGCGGAAACAACTCCGTGGGATAGCCTCCAAGTACTCCTGGGCGGCAGCATAGTGGTCCAACGCGGAACTGATGCCGCTTATGAGAATGGGCCAGGCTCGCTGCCCGGAACCGGCATCCAACAGGTCCGTCGGGACCATCCCGGCGGCCTTTAATTGCTCTGTAGGCAGGTAGCACCTTCCTGCTCTCAGGTCCTTCGGCAGGTCCCTCAGCACGTTGGTTAGCTGCAGGGCCTTTCCGTAGGAGATTCCAAGCTCAGTCATCACCTTGGGGTCCCACCGTCTAACCCTTGGTACGTGGAGCATCGAGACCTCGGTCCAAAAGCGCCCCACGCAACCTGCTACGTGGTAGAGATACTTGTCCAAGTCCGCCGGGGTTTCCAGCGATGTGACTTGGCCCGAGTTCTCCGGTGGAAACGTGATCAGGTCGCTTTCCATTCCATAAGTAAGGGTGGACAGGACCGCCCGCACCAACCGGGCGTCCTCGTCGGCCAACCCTTCCAGCAGAGAAAGCACTTCCGGCAGGGACTCCAGCAGCACTCTCTCTTCCACAATTGACTGCTCCTGGGTAAGGGCGTCACCGATTGCTTCCAACGGTTCCACCCTCGCTGGCCCCCGAACCTGGTCCCTGAATGTCAGAAGGAGTTCCAAGCGCCGCTGGGGAGGCAACAGGGTGGTATCGGAAATGGTGTCGGCAGCCCTGGCCAGTAGATAGGCCAGACCCACCGGTTCCCTCATGTCCTTGGGCAGGACTCTCAGGGTCAAGTAAAAAGTACGGGAGACCCCTCGTAGAATGTCTTGGAGCAGCGCCTTCCGAACTGAGGATGACACCACCGGCAAGACCCGGGATTCCGAGCCCGGCGAGGCCACTATCGCTGGTTCTCCGGGGCAAAGTTGTCTAGCCGGAGAAAGTCTTTCATGCCCGGTTATCCTGCCCCAGCCGGCGCCAGGCTTTCGGCAAACTCGAAGGTCTGCAGGCGGGTGTCTTCCAGCGCCTCTTTGACCATTTCCTCCACCGGCATAAGAGACTCCAAGTGCAGCACCGTTTTCAAGTCGCCCCTGGTCACCGGGTGCTTGGGCACGAACAAACTGCAACAGTCCTGGTCGGGCTGTATGGAAATAGGGAACGTGCCCAAGTTGCGGGCGGCGTCGACTATTTCCTCCTTGTTCGAGCCGATGAGGGGTCGAAGTATGGGAGTGCTGACCGCCTGGCTAACCACGGCAATATTTTCCAACGTCTGGGAACTCACCTGCCCGCAGCTTTCCCCGGTGATAATGGCCTTGGCGCCGACCGTGCGGCACAGTTCCTCGGTGATTCTCAGCATAAACCGCCTGTAGAGTATCACCCGGTAGGCCGGCGGAGTGGAAACAATTATCCGCTTCTGGATTTCTGCCAGTGGCGCCAGGGATAGGCTGGACTTGTACTGGTAACGCGTCAGGAACTGGGCCAGCTCCGCCGCCTTTTCTATGGAGGAATTATCCACCAAGGGGTAGCTGTGGAAGTGGACAAAATGGGCTTCACAGCCGCGCTTCATCATTTGCCAAGCCGCCACCGGCGAGTCTATGCCCCCGGAAAGCATGGCCGCCACCTTGCCGCTGACCCCCACCGGGAGACCGCCCGGAGCCTTTACCTCCTTAAAATAGACCAGTATTTCCTTGGGCAGCACGTCGATGAATATCTCCAAGTCCGGGCTCGTCAAGTCCACTCGGGCTCCCGACAAGTCCTTGACGAAGGTTCCCAAGTCCCGGTTGATTTCGTCCGACCGGTGCTCGAACTGCTTGTCCGCCCGGTTGGCCGTCATCCTGAAGCTGCCGAACTCTTGCTGCGCCAGCAGGGCGGGCAGCGCCCGCTTGACCTGTTCCAAGTCCCTCGGCAGCCGGTGTGCCCGAAAGAACTTGGCTACCCCAAAGCAGTCCTTGACCCTGGACCGCACCAGTTCCCAGTCGGCATTCTCGCCCAGGGTCAAGCCCACCATCATCTGCCCCTGCCACACGTCAGTAACCCCGGTCCCCTTGGTGCTCCGGCGAAGATTGTCCGCCAGCCGCCGCATGAACCAAGGGCGGTTCTTGCCCTTGAGAGCAATCTCGTGGGTCTTGACTATGACACAAGTGTTCAAAACGGTGTTAACGCCATTCCAGAAGCAAGCGGCAGCAAAGAGAGCCTAGCCTCGCCGAATCCTTGAGGTCCTCGGACCATCCCCAGCGCCATTCGGTGTAGAACGTAAGGTCTGAGGGGGCGTTTCCCTGCCCGGCCAAGCTTGGCTCCGGTCCGGCCAGCCGTGCCCCGTACAAGGTCATCTTCAGCGTGTATCCCGGTCTCTGTTGTTCCCCGGATGCTAAGGGTTCCAACGCCTCGATGCCTGTGCCCAGCTTCTGAACGCCAACCCGCTGCGCCGCCTCCTCGGGAGTTTCGCCAGGGAGGCAGGACGCAGCCGGCAGTCCCCACATGCCCGGGAAGTCCCCATCGTGTTCAGGACGGCGGACCAGAATCACCCGCCCGTCCGAACCCTCCGGGGTTTCCCGCGAAAAGACCGCCAGTGAGACCGACTGCTTTACCGGCTTTTCTTCAACCATGCGGCCTGTATTTTACCCCAAGCGCCAGGCCTGTTGCGTTGATGCTACTTGGAGAAATAAATGCCAGCGGGTGAAATGGGGACCGGTGGAAGGAGCAATATCTCAGGGTGTGATGGCCAGGGTCTTGGCGATACCACCCACCGCCTAGCTGAAAATCATCTCCTTGATGGTCAGCACGTCCTGGCGCAAGGGGCCGCCTTCCTGGATATCGCCGTTTACCTTGCCCGCCCCGTGGATCACAGTGGCGTGGTTGCGTCCCCCCAGCATTCTGCCTATCTGGGTGGGTGACAGTTCCAGTTCGTACATTAAGAGATACATTGCAACCTGGCGGGCCGAGGCAACTTCCTTGGTACGGCGGGGTCCCGACAGCGTCTCCGTGTCCATGCCATAGTGGGTCGCCACCCGCTCGAGAATGCTCTCCGGGGCAATGCTGTCCTTGGCCGGCTTGGAGTTCCTGGAGTCAAGCAGGTTGGAGACCGCCTCGTAGGTTATCGGAATGTTCATGATCCGGTCGTAGGCCAGGATCTGGTTCAACATCCCTTCCAGGTCGCGAACGTTGCTCTGGACCCGCTTGGCGATGAGTTCGATTATGCCGTCGGCCAGCTTGACCCCCAGCTGCGCCGCCTTGAAGGCGAGAATTGCCATCCTGGTCTCCAAGTCCGGCGGCTCTATATCCGCAATGAGGCCCCACTCGAACCGGGAGCGCATCCTGTCCTGCAATAGCACCAGTTCCCCGGGAGGACGGTCGGAGGTTATCACCACCTGCCTCCCGGAGGTGTGGAGGTCGTTGAAAGTATGAAAGAATCCCTCGTGGGTCTGTTCCTTGCCGCTGAGGAACTGGACGTCGTCCATCAACAGGACCTCTGCGCTGCGGTAGTAGTCCCGGAATTCCTCGGTGGAACGGTTCCTGATAGCCGAAATAAAGTCGTTGGTGAACTGCTCGGAGGTCACGTACAGCGCCGATACCCCCTGCTCGGCACAGAGGTGCCCTATGGCGTGCAGCAGGTGAGTCTTCCCCAACCCCACTCCCGAGTAGATAAACAGGGGGTTGTAAGCCTCTCCCGGGGAATCCACCACGGCCCTGGAAGCGCTGTAAGCCAGTTGGCTGCCGGGCCCCACAACGAAGGAGGAGAAGGTATATCGCTGGTTGAACCCCCTCGTCCTGTTGGCATAGGCGTGAGCGGGCCGGGCCTCGCGCTCTTCCAGCCCTTTTCCCGCCTCCGCAATGCCGGAAGCGTCCGCGGTTTCAGCGGGGCCGGGCAGCGCCTGGTTCTTCACCTGGAACTGGACGTCCAAGGGACGGCGCACCACCCTTTCCACCGCCCTGTGGATCGACTGGTACATCCGGAGTTCCAGCCATTCCACGGCAAAAGGCGTGGGCACGCCTACCACGAATCGGGAATCGTCGTGGTTCAACCCCTCGGTTTCCCGCAGCCACGTCTCAAAGGACGGCTTGGGCACCTGCAGTTCCAGTTCACCCAGAACTGCCCGCCAAACGTCCTTGGAAGATAGCTCAATCATAACCAAGGGCCCCCAACCCGCAGAACATGGCCGTCCAGACCTATGGCCTTTGGCCGGGAAAGCCGCACAATGCGGCAATCCTTAGAACCGCAGCCAAGGGGTCAAAAGGATAACTTCGCTGAGAACTTAAAACGAATGTAGAGGCTTGGAGCGTACCCTGGCCGGTAGCTGGGAAGAAGCCCCGGGGCGAGACACCGCACAGCCCTCCCACACCTCTCAGTCGGAAATTAGCAGGCATGTAAGCTAAAGTCAACGACGAATCCGGGGAATTCGCGAACCAATTTCTGAGCGTGAGAGCCCTCAATTTCACGCCTGAACGGGTCACAATGGTCTTGTACTCCCAGGACCCGCGGAAAGGCGCAGCATTGCGGGTCTGCACGGCCCAGTTTGCGAAGCCCGAGAGCCCATCCTATAATTGGCGGTGAGGGGTGCTTTCCCGCTTGGACAAGGGGCAGGCGGCGGAAGCCCTGCTTTCTCCCTTTGAAACAAGCAAAATCTTCAGTCCCCGCGGTGAAGCTATGGCGCGGCCACGGGCTGCCTCAACTACTGGAAGTTCCAGGTCCAAACGGGCCGCCAAGCCGAAGGACGTTCAGGAAGCCGCCCAAGGGCTGTCCTCCGGCGATCTCGTTGACTACTACTCCAAGCTGGTCTTGGTGCGCACCGTCGACGAGCGTATCTGGGCGTTGAACCGCCAGGGCAAGGTTCCCATCGCCGCCTCATGCCAAGGCCACGAAGCCGCCCAACTGGGCAGCCTGTTGGCGGCGCAGAGGGACGGCAATTGCTTTCTCTTCCCCTACTACCGGGACCTGGCCCTCAAGATGGCCGCAGGCCTGACCCCAACCCAAGTGATGCTGTCTTTCATGGGCAAGGACGGGGAACCCTACAGCAACGCCCGCCAGTTTCCCCTACAAGGGGCCGACCTCCCCAACAAGATAATCCAGATCTCCAACGTGGTATCCGCAGGCCTCACCCAAGCCGTAGGCTACGCCATGGCCTGCACCATGCTGGAGGACCGCACGGTGGTGCTGGTCTATTTCGGCGACGGCGGCTCCAGCCAAGGCGAGGCCCACGAAGCGATGAACTTCGCCGGAGTTCACCGCCTCCCGATAATCTTTATTTGCGAGAACAACCGCTACGCCATCTCCGTGCCCCAACGCAAGCAGATGAACTTGGAAGACGTGGCCAGCCGGGCCGCTGGCTACGGCTTTCCGGGGTTCGTAGTGGATGGCCTCGACTTCGTCCAGTGCTACGAGGCCACCCGCCAAGCCATCGGCCACGCCCGGGAACAAGGCCCGGTTCTCTTGGAAATGAAACTGGAGCGGCTGATGCCCCATACCACCGACGACGACGACCGGCGCTACCGGCCCGGGGACGAGGTGGAACAGGCCAGGAAACGGGACCCTGTAATAACCATGGCCCGGGACTTGGTGCAACAGGGGATCCTGACCCAGTCCCAAGTGGAAGAAATCCATGAGCGGACAAGGATTGCCGTCGACGAGGCCACCGACGCAGCCGACGCGGCCAGTCCCCCTGACCGCTCCACCCTCCACGACATGGTCTACGCTCCCTGATGCAAGCCCTTGAGTCGTAAGGCGGCAATTTAACCTTGGCCGAAGTCAGCGTAATCGAAGCAGTCAGGCAGGCGTTGCGGGAAGAAATGGCCCGCGACCCCAAGGTGTTCGTCATGGGCGAAGACGTTGGGCAGAGAGGCGGCGTCTTCCTGGCGACCCAAGGGCTGCTGGAAGAGTTCGGAGGCTCCCGGGTGATTGACACGCCCCTGGCCGAGGCCTCCATCATGGGGATAGCCCTGGGAGCCGCTTTCAGGGGCATGCGGCCTGTGCCGGAGGTGCAGTTTTCCGATTTCGTGTGGCCTTCGGTCAACCAATTAATCGGGGAAGCCGCCAGGACCTGCTACGGGACCAACGGCGCCCTTCCGGTGCCCATGGTGGTGCGAATTCCCTATGGGGGAGGCATACGCGGCGGTCTGTTCCACTCCCAGAACGTGGAAACCCTCTTCTTCCACACGCCGGGGCTGAAAGTCATTGCCCCTTCTACTCCTTATGACGCCAAGGGGCTCCTGAAGTCCGCCATACGGGACAACAACCCGGTCATCTGCCTGGAGCATAAGAAGACCTACCGCTTGGTGCGGGGCGAAGTGCCCGAAGAGGAATACACCATCGCCATCGGCGGCGCCGAGGTCAAACGTCCGGGCTCGCACTTGACCGTTGTCTCCTACGGGCTGATGCTCCACTACTGCCTGGAAGCCGCGTCCGGCGTTGCCGGCGAGGGCTTGGACGTGGAGGTGGTGGACCTGAAGACCCTCAAGCCCTTGGATACAGAGACAATCCTGGAATCAGTCAAGAAGACCGGTAGGCTGCTGATTGTGCACGAGGACAATATAACCGGCGGGGTCGGGGCCGAGGTGGCCGCCTTGGCCGCCGGCGAAGCCTTTGAATACTTGGACGCCCCGGTTAGCCGCCTCTGCGGCCCCGACGTGCCGACCATGCCCTTTGCCCAGACATTGGAAGATTCCTACATGCCCAGCATCGAGCAGATTTCCCAGGCCATCCGTAAGCTGGCGGCCTACTGACCGCCCGAATCCGGCCACTAACTGTCGGCCACTAAATGGGGGGTGACCCGTTGCCTGTCACCATCGAACTGCCCCAAGTGGGCGAGTCGGTAGTCGAAGGGACAATTGGCAAGTGGCTCAAACAGCCCGGCGAAGCCATCCGCCGCTTTGAGCCCCTGGTTGAGGTGGTCACCGACAAGGTCACCATGGAGATTCCATCCCCGGTCAGCGGCTCTTTGCTGCGAATCCTGGCCGAGGAAGGCGAGACGGTGCCCATGGGCGCCCCCATCGCCGAAATGGACTCCCAAGAGACCCCCGCTGCCGTCAGCCCCTCGCCGGCCTTGGAACCGGTGGGCGGGGATTTCCAGCGCCCTGTAGCCCCGGCCCAGCAGGCTGGAGCCGCCACCACTGGCTACCTGCTCCACGACGTCAGCCCCGTGGGGCCAACCGGCGGCGGCATGGCAGACCCTGCGGCACTGGATGCCGAGCCCCCTCAACCCGCGGACCACGCTCCCGCCGGCAACGGCCGCTCCGAAGCCCGCGCACCCCGGCATTCGCCGGCCGTCCGCCGTCTGGCCCAGGAGCACAACGTTGACTTGGCCTTGGTCAACGGCACGGGCATGGGCGGACGGGTCACCCGGGACGACGTGCAGAACTACATCGCTTCCCGGCCCAGTGATGGCGCCGGGGTTGCCACTCCCGTCGCCGCTCCCCAGCCGAGCCCGGCGCCCGCTGCCGCTGCTGATGGTGAAGAGGAGCGGGTAGCCCTGACCCCGGTGCGGCGTACCATCGCCGAAGCTATGACCCGCAGCGCCTCGCAGATACCCCACGCCTGGACCATGATCGAAGTGGACGCCAGCGGCCTGGTGGCCCTTCGCAACCAAGCGCGCCGGGATTTCCAGGAGAGAGAAGGCATCGATCTGACCTACCTGCCCTTCGCCATAAAGGCCGTCGTGGAATCCCTGAAGGAACACCCCACCCTGAACGCAAGCTGGGGAGGAGACCATATAGCCCTGAAGAAGCGGATTAACATCGGCATAGCCGCTGCCGCCCCCGCCGGCTTGGTGGTACCGGTGATTCACGACGCCGACCGCCTGAGCATCGCCGGCTTGGCCGCTGCCGCCCGCGACCTGACCAACCGGGCCAGGCAAAACAAGCTCAGGATAGACGACGTGCAGGGCGGCACCTTCACCCTGAACAACACCGGGGCCTTGGGGTCGACCGTCTCCCATCCCATCATTAACTATCCCCAAGCCGCCATCCTCACCACCGAAGCCATCCAGAAGCGGCCGGTGATTAAAGACGACGCCATCGCCATCCGCTCCATGATGAACGTGTGCCTGTCCTTTGACCACCGCATCAACGACGGCGCCGAGTGCGGCGCTTTCTTGGCCTCCGTCAAGTCCCGGTTGGAAGCCATCGGCCCGGACACCCCCATCTACTGAGCCGGCCCAGCCGCTCCAAGGCCCGGGTTCAGGTCCAGGTTCAGGACATTGCCACCTTCCCCCACTTGCCAGCTTTTCTCCCTGGGCCCGGTTGAGTACCGGAAAGCCTGGGAACTGCAACTCCGTATCGCCGCCACGGTGCGCTCAGGGGAAGCGCCCAACACCCTTTTGCTGCTGGAACACCCCCATGTGTACACCTTGGGCCGCCTCAGCAAACCGGAGCACCTGAAGCTCACCCAGGTACAGTTAGAGGCGTCCGGCATCGACGTGGTCGAAACCGACCGGGGTGGCCAAGTCACCTACCACGGCCCGGGGCAACTCGTAGCCTACCCTATCATCAACCTGCGGGGCTGGACCCCGCCGGGCTCAAAAGAACGAGGTAGCCCGGTCCGCTACGTCCGCGCCCTGGAGCAGGTCATTACTCAAACCCTGGCCGGCTTCCAATTGGACAGCCACCTCTTGCGCGGCTTGACCGGCGTCTGGGTCAACGGGGCCAAGATAGGGGCCATCGGCGTAAAAATCAGCGGTGGCGTCGCCTTCCACGGCCTGTCCCTCAACATCAACCCCGACCTGTCCTACTACAACCACATAGTCCCCTGCGGCATCGAAGACCGCCCCGTAACCTCAATGGCCCAGTTCCTGGGCCGCCCCGTGGACGAGCAACAAGTGCGCCGCAGCCTCGCCTACCACTTCGGCCGGGAAATGGGCTTCACCATGCTAGAATGAGAACCGCTTCCCTGGCCGGCCGGCGAACATTAGACTGTCGGCTTTGTACGGCTTGAGGACGAGAGAATCTCGCTCAGCAACGCGCTAATCAAAGGAGAACTATGCCGGTTGTAGAAGTAGAGAAAGCCATCCGTCATGCCAGAGCCGTCATAAAGCAACACTCGGAGGACAACCTTCTCCACGAGGCCGCCACTCGATACTACATCATAGACCCCATCCTCCGGTCGTTAGGATGGAAACTCGAGGACCCCAAGCAATGCAAGGTTGAGGAGTGGCGAACACTCACGAACCGACAGCAGGTAATAGACTACATCTTGCTAAACAAGGACGGAAATCACGTAGTCCTAATCGAAGCCAAAGGGTTCGCAAAAACAAAACTCTATGGAGAGTCGGAAGAAACCCAACTTAAGGACTACGCGTCACAAAGTTCCGCAAAAATAGCTGTTCTTACAAACGGCAAGGATTGGTACATCTACAACACGGCCTGCAAAGACGCTTTTGGCCAAGTCCGTGACCCTGACGTAGACATTTGCGACAAAGAAATGGACGTCGCCACCATTGCAAGGCGACTGCATCGGGTGCTGAACAGCCACAAGCTGCGAAACTCCGACTAAAACAAGCCCTCAAACTGCTACAATTAGGTAGGAATCCAGCCGGACAAATCGAAGCGGCCGTGAAGTAAGCCATGACCACGAAACCAACGCCTGCTAATGACACATTACGACTCCCCGAGGCTCCACATCCGGAGGATATTTTCAGGTACAGGTGCTGGCGATGTCATAGCAACGGCATACATCTGGCATTTGAGCTTGGCAACCCGGAGGACACTATCGTCCATAGGGATGTCTACCTCATCCCCAGCCTGAACAGCAGGCAGGAAGACCTGCTCGTGCCAGACCTGCTCATCGCCTTCGACGTGGACCCCGCTGCTTTCCGCTCCCGCAGAGGCTACGTCATCGACGAGCAAGGCAAGCCACCGGACTTCGTGCTGGAGATAGCCTCTCAAACCACCGGCAGACGCGACGCCACGGTCAAGCGGGAGCGCTACGCCGCAATGGGAGTGGTCGAATACTGGCGCTTTGACGACACCGGCGGCCGGTACACCGGGGTAGCGCTCGCCGGCGACCGCTTGGTCAACGGCCTCTACCAACCCATACGCATAGAACATGTAGACGAGGAAACCTGGCAGGGCCACAGCAATGTCCTCAACTTGGACCTCCGCTGGGAGCAGGGCCAATTGGGATGGTACGACCCGGACACCGGCCGGCACATAATCAGGTTCGAAGACGAACGGGCCCGCGCCGACAACGAAAGGACACAGGCCACCAGAGAACGGGCCCGCGCCGACAGCGCCGAAGCCCGGGTACGAGAATTGGAAGAGGAAGTCCGGCGGCTCAGGAGTTCCTGAAATTCAACCCCGGCGCTCCCTCAACCCTGGGCTGCCGCCCCAGCTATTTCACCCCCAGCAACCGCTCAGCATTCCCGCCCATGATGGCCGCAACCTCTTCCGGCGTGAAACTTATGTCACGCTCCCGAGCAATAGGACCGGGCTCGGTAACGGCCTTGGCCCATTCCCTTTCCGAAAGCAGCAGCCGCAGCGCCGGATAATCACTCCCCCACAAAACCCTCCCTGCTCCCACCGTGCTGACCATGGAGCGGAGTGCTTGGTAGAACTCCAGTGGACGCAGTCGGGCCATTGGCTGCCAACCGGAAAACTCCAAGTGGACGTTGGGCGAGACCGCTGCGATGCCCGCCGCCTCCTGCCACCAAGCCCCCATGCCGGCGTGGGCCAGTATCAGGGTCAGGTCCGGAAAGTCGGCCGCCACGTCGTCCAAGTACACTGGCTGGCAGTGCCGGCTGTACAGGGGCTTCGGCTCCGGCCCCGTATGCACCATCACCGGCAGCCCCAGCCGCTGCGCCTTCTCGTACATGGGATACACCACCCTGTCGTTGGGGAAGAACCCCGCCGCCGGATGCACCTTCAGGCCCACGACTCCCAACTCTTCAACGGCCCGCTCCAGCAGATCCGCGGCGTTGGGCCGCCGGGGATCGAAGCAGGCGAATGTGACTATGCGGCCGGGATGCTTCCGGGCCACCCCTGCATGCAACTCGTGCTGCTCCCAGATGCCCATCGTCCCAGTCCCCTGGAAGGGGCGCACCAGCCCCCAGTCTATTGGCATAATCATCACCCGGTCCACCCCGGCCTCGTCCATGTCCCGGATCAGCCGGTCGCCGGTCAGGTCGTAGATGTCCTGTAGCCGAGCCCTGATGCGCTCTTCGGTCCGCCCCGACTGCACCGCTGCCAGTCTAGTAAATCCGTCCCAGAAAGCCCGTCCCGGCACCTCCGGCCCCATCAAGTGGGCGTGAAAATCAAAGATCATTTCTCTGTACCGCCGTCCAAGTTGCCAGCTCCTCCGCCGCCAATCCTAGCACCCGGCAATCTCCGGTTGCTAGTAAATAGTGAATAGTGCATAGTTGTTACCAGCACTGGCAGCCGGCTTCGAGGGTAAAGATAAAGTGGTGTCGGAAAAGGTAAAGGGGTTCATGGAAGAGGGCGGCTGGATACGCCGCATGTTCGAGACCGGCATCGCCCTCAAAGCCCAGTTGGGAGAGGAGAACGTCTTCGACCTGTCCCTGGGCAACCCGGTGGTTGAACCGCCGGAGGAGTTCCGCCGGGAACTGCGCCGCCTGGCCGAAACTCCAATGCCCGGAATGCACCGCTACATGCCCAACAACGGCTACCCCGAAACCCGGCAGGCCGTGGCCGGCACCCTCCGGGACGAGACCGGCCTGGACTTCGCCGCTACAGATATCATCATGACCTGCGGCGCAGCCGCGGCCCTGAACGTGGTCTTGAAGACCATCCTGAACCCCGGCGAGGAAGTGATCATCCTGTCTCCCTACTTCGTGGAGTACGGCTACTACATCGACAACCACGGAGGCAGGACGGTCATCGTACCCACCGGCCCCGATTTCCAACCTGACTTGGAAGCCCTGGACGCAGCAATCAACGCCTCGACCAAGGGGATAATCCTGAACTCTCCCAACAACCCATCGGGCGCGGTCTATGGGGAGCAAGTCCTCGCCGGTATCGGCGGTCTCCTGGGGAGGAAAGAAGCCCAATTCGGCTCTCAAATCTTTGCAATCAGCGACGAGCCCTACCGGCGGATTATCTACGACGGCCTGACCTACCCCCAAGTCTTCCCTCACCATCCCAACACCATCGTGGTCAACTCCCACGCCAAGGACTTGGCCCTGCCCGGGGAGCGCATCGGCTATATCGCGGTGAACCCCAACAGCGCCGCCCGCTCCGAACTGTCCAACGGCCTGACCTTCTGCAACCGGTCCCTCGGCTACGTTAACGCCCCGGCCCTGATGCAGCACTTGGTCAGGGCGCTCCAAGGGGTGAGCGTGGACGTGGACGACTACCAGCGCAAGCGTGATTTCTTGTGCGACAGCCTCACCGGCATGGGCTATTCGGTGGCCAAGCCCCAAGGGGCCTTCTACCTGTTCCCCAAGTCTCCCCTGGAAGATGACACCGCTTTCGTCGACGCCCTGCAACAGCACAACGTGCTGACCGTGCCCGGCCGGGGTTTCGGGACGCCGGGGCACTTCCGCATATCCTACTGCGTGGAAGACCGGGTGCTGGAAGGCTCCCTCGACGGCTTCGCCAAGGCGGCCAGAGAGTTCGGCCTGACTCCGTAGCTGCGCCGGGACCACCTTCCGGCGGTTCCCATCGTGACTACGCCGCCACCACTCCGCCGTCCACCGTCATGGTGTGGCCGGTGACAAATGACGCCGCATCGGAGCACAGCCAGATAACCGCTTCGGCTACCTCCTCCGGCGTACCCATCCTTCCCATGGGTGCCCGGGAAGTGTACCGTTCCTCTGCCCCCTCGTTGGCCGCCATCACACCTTCCGTCAGGGGCGTCCTGATGGGGCCTGGGCAGACGGCGTTCACCCGCACTCCGTCCCTCGAGTGTTCCAAGGCCGCCGCCTTGCTCAGCCCGGCGACCCCGTGCTTGCTGGCCACGTATGAGGCCAGCCCGATGCTCCCCACCAGTCCCGCCGTGGAGGAAGTGTTGACTATAGCTCCCCCTCCGGTCCTTATCATCTCCGGAATCTCGTACTTCAGGCACAGCCACACGCCCTTCAGGTTGATGCCCATCAGACGGTCCCACTCCTCCTCCGTCAGGTCCACCATGGGCGTGCGGCGTGTCACCGTGATGCCCGCGTTGTTGAAGGCGCAGTCCAGCCTGCCGTAAGCGGAAACCGTTTGCCGCACCAGTGCCTGCACTTGGGACGAATCGGAAACGTCTGCAGGCGCCCACAGGGCCTCGCCACCCGAGTCTTCGATTATCCGCACCGTCTCTTCGCCGCCCTGGGAGTTTACGTCGGAGACGGCCACCCGTGCCCCCTCCCTGGCAAAAGCGATAGCTGCCGCCCGGCCGATGCCCGAGGCTCCCCCGGTCACCAGCGCCGACTTACCTTCCAGTTGTCCCGCCATGGCTGAACCTCCTTCCAAGGACCTGCTGCCTACTCTCCCAAGTTGACCACGATGTTGTCCGGCCCCCGGGACAGCACCGCCTCCGCCGGCTCATCGGTTACGTTCCCTTCGATGTGGGGCGTGTTGGCAGGAACGAAGATGAAGTCTCCCGGCCCCGCGTCGATGTACTCCCTGAAGTCCTCCCCGAAGTACACCCGGATGGACCCGCTCAGTACGTAGGCCGCCGTTTCAGCTTCCCCGTGGTGGTGGGGCGGCCCCAGGGTGTTTGGGGCGCAGGTCACGTGCCCCAGCCATATCTTCTCGGCCCCCGCCGTGTTGGAATCGATGCCCGGTTTCCGCACCATCCCCCTGGTTTGGATGGTGGTTGAAGGGTCCTGGGTCCCGTGTACAACCCGGAATTCCTTGCCCGTAATCGGAGTGCTCATCTCTTGCCTGCCCTCCTGTCGCAACAATTTCCACATCCGTGGCCAAACCGGCCGGAATTATCCACACCCGGTTTGAACTGGCGAATCCACTCAACTCCGCTAGATATTAACAAGTAGCACCGGCTTTTGCACAACAGAAAGGAAACTATCAACCATGTCGGCAAGATGGACAGCAGCCGGCCTTAACGCACAGTGCTGTGCACTCGGCGGACAGTCATAAGCAAGACCGATTTTACTGACACTTGTCCCTGGCATTGTCGGGTTCCCCTCCCGTATCATGGTATTCACCTTAAGACATCAAGTCATAGCTTGCCCTGTCCACCATGCAAAACCGATCTCAAAAAAAACCGCCTGCCCCGCTGCCCGGTTCCGGCTCCATCCCAGCCCAACCAGGCAAAATGTCCCTTTTTGTCCCTAATGTCCCTTTTTGTCCCGAAAATCCGAAATTTCAAAGCTGACAGCTAGGACAAACCGGGACAAATCGATGACAAATTTGGCCATATCACTGACAGACCGCGCCAAAAACGGGCCAATCCGGCGTCAAACTCCATTCCCTCCTCGTCCGCTTCCGCAGCGAAACCCACTCTTTCCCCCATCCCGGCGCCCGTATGACCACCCCGGTGACTCCGTGTCTAGTCACTCTTAACTGCTCAGTCTTCGTGAGGTCCTCTCGGAAAGAAGCATCCACGGCAGGAGTCGTAGGGGCGGGTTTGAAACCCGTCCCTGCGTGTGAAACGGCATTCGTGTCCTGAACAAGCGCCTGTCTCACCAAGTGTGAACGCTTGCTGCAGCCACCCCCCAATTGACGCAATCCCTCCTGAAAAGATATTATTCCCAAGAGTTTTTTTGCACTTCGTTTTTTAGGAGTAGAGGCATGGCCAGCGAAGATATTGCCTTGATGGCTCACCTCATGCGGAGGGCCGGCTTCGGCGCCACCCGCGAGGAACTGGAAGCCCGGGTGGCCAAGGGATACGAAGCCACCGTAGAAGAGTTGCTCAATCCCGAGGGACCGCCGGAAACCGACCGGGCCGAGATGATGCGCTATCACCCTTGGGCTTGGCGCCCCGGCACCATCCAGGGCATGGGGGCCGCCGAATGGTTGCGCTCGATGCTGAACACCAAGCAGCCCTTGGTGGAAAAGATGACCCTGTTCTGGCACCAAGTCTTCGCCACCGGCGTCTCCAAGGTTGACCACTATGACGAGGTCAACGACATGGTTGTCCTGTTCCGGGATAAGGGCATGGGCAACTACAAAGAGTTGCTGCTCGAGTTGGCCAAGAACCCCGCCATGATCTACTGGCTGGACAACTGCGAAAACACCGCCGATGCAGTAAACGAAAACTGGGGCCGGGAGTTGCTGGAACTCTTCAGCATGGGTGTCGGCAACTACACCGAGGTCGACGTCCGGGAATGTTCCCGGGCCTTCACCGGCTGGACCATCCGGCCCAAGCTGCCCCGGGGCCCCATCGGCCGCACCGACTGGTTCTTCGAGTACCGGGAAGAGCACCACGATGAAACCGAGAAGACCTTCTTGGGAGAGACCGGCAACTTCAACGGCGATGACATCATCGACATAATCTGTCAGCAGCCTGCCACTGCCCAGTTCATCGCCCGGCATCTCTACAACTTCTTCGTGGCCGACGAAGCCCAAGTGCCGGCTTGGGCAGTGACTCCCCCCAGGGACGAAGACGCCATCGACCAGTTGGCCGACGCCTTCGTCGAGTCCAACTACGACATTCGCTCCATGCTCCGGGTCCTGTTCAACTCCGACTTCTTCAAGGAAGCCCGGTTCGCCCGCCTGAAGAGCCCCACCGAAGTGGTGGTCGGCACCCTGAGGCTGGTGGGCGGAGCTGAGTTCCCAGGCCCTGGTATCGGAGACCTGTCCCGCCAGCCCTGCTACATGGGGCAGGACCTGCTGAACCCACCCAGCGTGGAGGGATGGCACACCGGCTCGGAATGGATTAACAGCGGCTCCCTGATGCGCCGGGTGAACTTCACCGCCGACTATGTTGGCGACACCAGCCGCCCCGGAATCCAAACGATGATCTCCCGGCTCAAGGCCCAAGGCCGGCAGACTCCGGAGCAACTCGTGGACGGCTGCCTGGACCTGATGGGTCCCCTGGAAGTCACCTCCGAAAGCCACCGGGAACTGGTCGACTACACCGGTGAAAGAGGGGACGTCCTCTGGGACAGCGAGGAAGCTTCCCGGTCTTCGGCTGAAAGGGTCGGCGAACTGTTGCAGCTGATCGTGTCCCTCAGGGAGTACCAGTACGCCTAACGATACAAGGGGTATCCTTATATGGGGTCCCCTTGCCCGGTTAAGTGATTAGCAACCAAGGCGCATACTAGGCTTGCCCCGGACCAATGCCGGGGAAGGAGTTAAAAATGACCAGCTCTCACAAAGACCCGGTCGTGGTGGTCCTCCAGATGAGCGGGGGCAACGATTACCTGAACACCGTCATTCCTTACACCAATCCCCTGTATCGGGACAACCGCCCCACCGTGGTGGTGCCCGAGGGCAAGGAACTTCCCTTGGACGACCAAGTGGCTTTCCACCCGGAGATGGGTCCCTTCAAGAACCTGTACGACCGGGGCGACGTTGCAATTATTCACGGCGTCGGCTACCCCAATTCTCCCCGTTCCCACTTCCGGTCCATGGATATCTGGCACACCTGCGAGCCCGACACTTTGGGCACCGAGGGCTGGCTGGGCCGCGCCACCCGGGACATTGACCCCAACAAGGATAACGTGCTGACCACCGTAAGCTTCGGCGCCTCCCTGTTCCGGGCCTTGGCCTTGCCGGGAGTCCCCGTTGCCTGCGTCGACGACCTGGACAGCTACGGCCTGTTGCCCACCATAACCGAGCAGGCCCAGCGCACCCGCATCCTTGACCGGTTTGCCCGCCTCTACTCCCCGGTCATGGGCTCCAGCGCGGTGATGGACTACTTGGGGCAGACCGGCCTTGACACCCTCGAGGGTGCCGACATCTTGAAGGAAGCCCCCAAGATGTATTCCTCCAGCGTCGAATACCCCGACTCCACCATTGCCAAGAAGCTCAAGGGCATTGCCCAAATACACTTGGCCAACTTCGGCACCCGGGTGCTGTACTGTGACCACGGCACCTTCGACAGCCACTCCAACCAACTCGGCATGCACGACAGGCTGTGGCACGACGTTTCCCTGGCGGTCGAGGCCTTCTTCGACGATCTGCGGGAGCACGACGCTGCCGACAACGTCATCATGCTCTTGTTCAGCGAGTTCGGCCGCCGCACCCACGACAACGGCTCTGGCACCGACCACGGCGCCGGTGGCGTTGCCTTCGTCGCCGGAGACCCGGTCAAGGGCGGACAGTACAGCGAATACCCCTCGCTGCGTACCCAGGACTTGGAGCAGGGCGACGTGGTGCCCAACTACGACTTCCGCGGCCTGTACTCCACCATCTTGGAAGACTGGCTGAAGTTGGACGCCAAGCCCATCGTGGAGGGCGAGTTCGAGAAGCTGGAGCTTTTCGCCTAGCAGGCGCAACCCCGGGACCAACATCCCGACCCTGTCGAAGGGCCGAGCCTGCCGAAAGGCCAGGCTCATGTAAGGAGCAAATAATGCTGACGGAAACTGTGGCCGGAAGGACCTACGACTACAGCCACAGCGTGGGACGTAACGCAGAGACCGGCATGGGCTTCTCTAATCCCATCGCCGTCGTTCTGGGTGATGACGATACGGCCTTTGTGTTGAGCCGGGGCAGCGAATACATCAGCAACGTGCCTTGGAACCGCACCGGCGTGGGGGCCAGGGTAAGCAGGGTGAACTTGGGCGCCCAAGCTGGAGAGGAAGAATTCATCGGGGAGTTCGGCAAGTACGGAGACAGCGACGGCCAGTGGATTTGGGGAGCCGGCATCGCCAAGGACTCCACCGGCAACATGTATGTCACCGACGAATGGCTTAACCGGGTGTCGGTATTCGACAGCCAAGGCAACTTCCTCACCAACTGGAGTTCGGTTCCCGATGGCAGCCCGGGCCCCAACGGCGTTGCCGGCATCGCAATCGACGCCAATGATGACCTGTACCTCACCGACGGCCGCGGCCACGCCATTCTGAAATTCACCAAGGACGGCCGGTTCCTGGAACGCTTCGGGACCCGCGGCAGCGGCCCTGGAGAGTTGGACTCTCCCTGGGGAATCACCATCGACGGGGAAGGCTTCATCTACGTGGCCGACTTCGGCAACCACCGGGTGCAGAAGCTCACCGCCGAAGGCGAATTCGTCGCCCAGTTCGGAAGCCACGGCACCCGCCGGGGCCAGTTGACCTACCCCACCGGCGTAGCCGTGGACCCGGAAGGCGACGTGTACGTGTCTGACTGGAGCGAAAACGGCTGGGAGCAGGGCCGGGTCCACATCTTCGACAAGGACGGAAAGTTCCTGACCAGCCTGATGGGCGACGCCGAGCAGCTTTCTAAGTGGGCCCAGATGACGGTGGACGCCAACGCCGACTACCTCAAGCGGCGCCGGGAGGTCAGGACCACCGAGCCGGAATGGCGGTTTGCCATGCCCCGGGGCATCAAGTTCGACGCTGAACGGAGTAGGCTGCTGGTGATGGATACCCAGCGCAGCCGCGTCCAGATATACAACAAGCAGCTCAGCTACATGGTCCCCCAGTTGAACCTCTGACGGACAAATCATTCGGGCGGCCGTCCCCATTGGGAAATAGCCGCCCTTGCCTCCTTATCCCCTACAGGAAAACGCCAAGACCATGGACCCCGCTACGGAACAGCGCCTGCTGAAACTGGCATCGGAGCGTCCCGACTTGCTCTGCTCCGAAGCCCCTCTGGAAGTGCTGGAGGCCGCCGCTTCGGAAGCCGAACCCACCAAGTTCATGGAAGAGTTCTTCGCCACCGGCTTTACCGGCTGGCTCTCCCAGAGAATGGGAAGGCAGATACATCCTCCCCAAGAACGCATCAACCAAGCCATTATAGTTCTCCACCTCAGGGCCGGGCTGATGAACACCGACCTGCTGATGGGGCTGCCGGTACGTTCCCCCGGCCAGCCTTTTTTCTCCGACGAAGGCTTATACTAGGGCTTGGCGGCCTCGTCCCTTCCAGCGGTCCAGGCCGGCAATCCAGCATGGCGCAGGTGACACTTTGACCGCTCAGCCTTTTGACTACCAGTCCCTGTTCTCCAAGGCTTCAAAAGTCGGTGCCCGCAGCACTTTCCCCCGGCCCAAGTACGACTTCGCCGTGGCCTACCCCGACCCCAACACCCTCCCCCTGGAGGGGCTGGCCCAGGCGCTGAAGGACTCTCTGGAAAGAGAAGGAGCCGAGCTGGCCTACTATCCCCACACCGCCGGCCTCCCTTCCCTGCGCCAGTTGGTTGCCGACAAGCTGGCCCGGGACCGTAACATGAAAGTAGCCGCGGACGATGTGGTGCTGACCTCGGGGTCCGGGGAAGCCATCGCCATGCTGATTCAAGCCTTGACCGACCCGGGGGACGTGGTGCTCACCGAGGAGTTCTTCTACGTGGGCACGCTGCGCCAGATGCGTCGTTACGACGCCGACGTAGTGGGGATCAAGTGTGACAGTCGGGGGATTGTCCCTGAAGCGCTGGAAACCACACTGCAGGCACAGTTGGCCCAAGGAAAAAGGGTTAAGTATCTCTACACCATCCCCACCTTCCAGAACCCCCTTGGCTGGACCATGACACTGGAAAGGCGGCAGCAAACGCTGGACATCTGCCGCCGGTACGGAGTCCCGGTGTTCGAAGACGACTGCTACGTGGACCTGCGCTTCGATGGCGAAGATGTAACCTCGTTCCACTCCCTCGACGACAACGGGCAGGTCATTTACGTGGGCTCCTTCTCCAAGATACTGGCACCAGGCATGAGAATGGGCTACATGGTGGCCCCGGACGAGGTTCTGGACCGGGCGATGAGCTTCAAGGGCGGGGGTGGCGTCAACGAGTTCGCCGCCATGGCAATCGAGCAGTACCTCAGGGAGAGCATGTACCAGCACATAGACGAAGAGAACCGGGCGCTGCGGGTCAAGCGCGACGCCATGATTGCCTCACTGGGAGAGAACTTCGGCGGCTCCGCCACATGGGAAGTCCCCCAAGGAGGTCTGTACGTCTGGCTGGAAATGCCTGAGAGCGTGGACTTGGAGGCATTCCAGGGGCAGTCCTTCCGGGAGGGCGTTGGCTACTACAACGGTGCCATGTTCTCACCCGCGGGCGAAGGCAAGAACAAGGCCCGCTTGTGTTTCGGCCACCCCAGCGCCGACACCGTCTACCAAGGAGTAGCCGAACTGGCCCGCATCTTCCACCGCCACGGCCTCATGGCGTGACCGGTTCGAACTGAGGCACAGTAACTACCCTATAGGGTGTAGTCAGCGGAGTGCACTGTAAACGTCAATTCCCTGTTTGAAGGGTCAAAGACCATCAGCCACCGGCCCAGGATATCTCTGCCCAACAAGGAAGGAACGTGCATAATCTCCGACGAAGGCCTGCAAATTTCTAGCTGCATCGAATAAACGCAAAGGCTTCGCTCCACTTCCAGAAAAGCCAGCAGGGCCGGTTCTACAAAGCTTTCGCTGGCCCCTCCAAGTCCCAGGCTCGTGGTCGTTCCCCTCAACATGGAATAGTCTAATCCTGCGCTTAGTCCGTCTCCGGGCATCAACACAGTCGAGTCTGCCCCGGTATCCACTATGAAATCAAGGTCTTGGCGCACTTGCAGCCTGGGCAGAAAGAGTCGGCCCTTCAGATAAGGCCGCCCGGTAACTTCCTCATACCACCCCTGAAGCACTCTGCTCCGTCACACTATCAGCTTGCGTCCAGTCTTATCCAAGAACCGAATCAGAACGTTATGCCTTGGCAATCCCTTCTGCTCCACCTCAGCCATCAACAGTTCATGAGTCTCCGCGCTGGCCTTAACTTCACCTTGATGAATAGCTACCCACTGGTTGGGGTACTCTTTGAGTATTTGTCCATAGTTCGAGCATAGGGTTTCCAGAGACATGTCGAAATCCTTCATCTCCCTGACAAGCTCGGTAAGGTCCCCAACCTGTTCATGAATGAATTCCTTCGCAAACGGCTTTTGCACGGATTCCCCTCTATCGATGATTGGATCGAGTTCCTCCCCTGGAACTACGGGCAACCACCTGTCTTCTCTGTCATTGGCCATGCCTGTTTCACATTCCCAGGAAATCGATGCTCATGTCATTCGGTTAATTGTCTTAAGCCGCAGGGCCGTTGACCACCTGCGGGTCCACCTTGCGGCGCAGGAACTGGCCGCTGCCCAGGGTGGCCGTGAACTGGCCGTCTTCGACTACCACGTTGCCCCTGAGTATCGTAGTCACCGGCCAACCTTCAATCTCGAAGTCTTCCCAGATGCTGTAGTCGGAGATGTGGAAGTCTTCCTTGGCTAGTCGCTTCTTGATCGACGGATCGATTAGCACTATGTCGGCGTCGCTGCCGGGGGCGATAACCCCCTTCCGGGGGTACAGACCCATAATCTTGGCAGCGTTGGCCGAGGTTACGTCAACGAACCGCTGCAGCGGCATGCCCCGCCTTGAGACGCCTTCGCTGTAAGTTATTCCCATCCTGGTTTCGGCCCCGTTGTGGCCTCCGGTAACGTCGGAGATGGTGCGGCCTTCTATCTTCAGCTCCCAAGAGGTGCAGTATTCGTCGGTGGCCATGGTGCTAAGGCCGCCTTGCACGATGCCACGCCACAGTGTCTGGCGGTCTTCTTCCGACTTCAGGGATGGGTAAGTGTGATACTTCATGCCATTCTCTTCCCGGTAATTCTCGGCGCTGAAGCAGCAGTAGTTGTGCAGCGTCTCCCCGTAGACGGGCATTCCCTTGGCCCGTGATTCTTGGATGGCGGCAAGCCCCTGCATCGCGCTGACGTGGACGAAGTACACCGGGGAACCGGTCCACTCGGAAACCTTCAACACTCGGCGGAAGGACACGTCCTCCGACTCGTTGCTGTGCACCAAGTGCATGTTCCACCACTCGGTCCGCTCCTCGGCGGTGAGCTTCTGGTACATGTGCTGCACCATGTCGTCGTCTTCCGAGTGCACCATCAGCATGGCCCCGTGGCGCTGCACCTGCTCCATCAGGTCGTGCAGATGACCCATGCCCACCATGCGCGGCTGCCCCGACATGGAGGGCGGGCGGATGTTGGTGGTGAATATCTTCACCGAGGCGAATCCGTCCTCTATGTGCTCGTGAAGCGACCCCAGTATTTCCGGCGGAATCTCCCCCAAGAGCATCAGGTGGTGCGAATAGTCGGCGTAGGAGTTTCCCCGCCAGACCGAAGTCCGCTCCTGGATAGCCTGGTTGATGTCGATACCGGGATACTGGATGGCAAAGTCCATCAGTGTGGTGGTGCCGCCGTAGAGGGCTGCCCGGCTGACCTGCTCCGGGGGAGCCGTGGTCAGGTTGCCCTTCCCCATAATGGGCGCGGCGATGTGGGCGTGGGGTTCGATTCCACCGGGCACCACAACCTTACCCGAGGCGTCAATGACCCTGGTCACGTCGTCGGTCAGGGTGTTCGGGGCCGCCAGCGCAACAATCTTCTCACCCTGCACCGCCACGTCCCAATCGCCTACTCCCCAAGTGGTAACCACCTGTCCGCCGCGAATGATCAAGTCCAGCATGAGCAGCCCTCCTTATTGTTCCGGTGTCGTCCTCTGAAGTTCGCTTATCTCAACACTGCCGGCGCCTTTTTTCAAGCGCGGAGCATTGCAGTCCTCAGTTGGGTGCCCTCTCCGGAGAGGCGTCCGGCAGGGCGCTGCCGGGCAGGTGCTCTTCCCAGTCGGGAAGCAGGGGACGGGAGGTGGAAGGGAGAGTGAATATCGAAACAACCCCTATCATTCCCAGCACTAGAGATAGACCCATGGTCGCATTAAAGTCGCCGGTGAAGTCCCGCAGCAAGCCTCCCAGCGCGGAGCCCGAGGCCATACCCACCCCCGCTCCCATCATCTGCCAGCCGTATGTGGTGCCAATGGGCGCGCTGCCGTAATACTGCCGGTTGATGATCGGAAAAGCGGTCATCTCTCCGCCAAACCCAATTCCAAAGAGGATGGCAAAAAGATAGAACATCCAAGCGTCCTGGGCAAAGAAAAGCAACAGGATGGGTGCCGTTTGCAGGAAGAAGCAAGCGGCCATGACACCCTTGCTACCCATGTAGTCGGCTATCACCGGCACGGCAAACCGGGTGATGGTGCTGAAAACCGACATCACCACGAAGGTCCCGGCCGCCAGCCCGGGGGCCACGCCCCGGTCCTCGGCCATGGCCACCAAGTAGATGAGCACAATGGCATGTCCGGCGCATCCCCAATAGTGAATACTTATCAGGTTCCAGAAAGCGCCCGTCTTCCGGGCTTGCCGCAGGAAAACTGAAGCTCTTACCCTGGCCGCTTCCCCTCCCTGGGTACGCTTGATCGGTTCCGCTTCGTCGGCGCCCAAGGGCCTGAGCCCGATGTCGGCCGGTTCGTTGTATAACAGCCGCACCAGCAGGATGAGTACCAGCCCGCCCCCCACGCCGGGAACCCAGAAAGCCGCCCGCAACCCCATGGTTTCGACAATTAACACGATTATGGGAACTGCAACCAAGGGACCCATGCCCTGCGCCGATTGCAGGAGCCCCATCCCAAGCCCCAAGTGCTTCTTGAACCAGAGGGTGACGGCGGCAGTGAGAGGCACTTGAAAGATGCCCATGGAGGCGCTTAGTATCAGGCCGAAGTAAAGATAGAACTGCCACAGGTGGTCCACAGTGGCCGTCAGCACCATACCCAGGATAAACAACAGGGCGCCCACGGTCATGGAAAACCGTGCGCCATACCTGTCGCCCATCCACCCGGCGGGAGGGCCGAAGGCCCCTGACACAATCCACTGCAGGGCAAACGCTCCGCCAACCGCTCCGTAGGACCAAGAAAACGTGTCCACCAAGCGGGGAATCAAAATGCTTTGGGAAGACCGGAAAGACGATGTGCTCAGGCGCATCAGGGCTGCTAGGACCACAATGGCCCATGCGTAGTGGACCCGGTGACCGCCCAAGGAGAGGTTCCCCGGACTCAGGTTAACGGCCGGCATGCCGGATGATTTCCTGTGGAGTTGACATCAGTCTCTTTTCAAACCAGAGAGGGGCAAGGTCCGAACCGATGACTCACTGGTAATGGCCAAACTTTGCATCACCCTAGGCAGAACAGAACGCTCCTGTTGGAACTTTGACAGGGGAAGATAATATCACGCCCCGAACAACCAGCGGCCATGAACGTCGCGGCCGGTACTCGCAGCACCATCTGAGGGACAGAGGCAACATTCCGGGATGAATTGTCTGGAATCACTTTTTTCGGAAGGAAATTCGCTTGACAAAGATCGGCTCCGGCGTATAATCGAGGGTTACCGATATATGCCTCTGAGACCTCTTTTTGCCATTCCCTCGTACGGCCTCCATCCTCCGTACCCCTTTTTGCGTCATTTTTCAGGCACATTTGCCTAGCGCACCGGCACAGTGTACTCGGACGCCCTGTAAGGAGATCGGCTAATGGCTTTGCTCCCAGTTCAGTCTGCCCCGGAAGCTACCCTTCCCAACGCCAGGACCTATGCCCGCATACCCAAGGTGATGGACATCCCCAATCTTATCCAAAGCCAGCTCCAGTCCTACGGCTGGTTCACTACCGACGGGCTCCAAGAAGTCTACAAGGAAATCTCGCCGATAGCTGACTACACCGCCAAAAAATACGACCTCCATTTCTTGGAGCACTATTTCCGCCCGCCCAAGTACAGCCCCCAAGAATGCAAGGAAAGGGAAATTACCTTTGCACAGCCTCTTTATGTAAAGACCCAACTGGTGATGAAGGAAACGGGGGAAATTAAGGAACAGGAAATCTTCATGGGCGACATCCCCATGATGACCCCCAACGGCACCTTCATCGTCAACGGCGCTGAACGGGTGGTGGTCAGCCAGTTAGTCCGCTCACCGGGAATTTATTTCGTTCTCGAACGTAACGCCGTAACCGCACGGAACCTGTGCTTTGCCAAGTTGATTCCATCCCGCGGCGCCTGGCTCGAGTTCGAGACCAGCAACAAGGACATTCTCTCCATCAAGGTGGACCGCAAGAGGAAAGTCTCTGCATCCACCTTCCTCCGCGCGCTGGGCGTCGCCACCGACGAAGAAATGCTGGCCATGTTCGCCGAAGTGGACACCGACGAGGCCCACCTGTACATCCAGTCCACCTTGGACCGGGACCCGGCTTTCGACCCCAAGGACTACAACTTCCGGAAGGACGATCTGGAGACCCTGTGGGACTGGTTACATCCCGATGAAGAGTACGACAGCGGGAAGGCCGAGCGGATCGCCGCTGCCCAGATTGAGTTTTACCGTCGGCTGCGGCCCGGAGAGCCTCCCAGCCTGGAGAACTCCCGCAACCTTATACGAAACCTGTTCTTCGGTCCTCGCCGCTACGACTTGGGCCGGGTGGGCCGCTACAAGCTCAACCGCCGCTTGGGACAGACGGATAACGCCGACGTCATGACCCTGACACTGGAAGACGTGGTGGCAGTGATTCGCACCATGATCAGGATCAACCAGGGAGAGGGACAGCCCGACGACATCGACCACTTGGGCAACCGCCGCGTACGGGCCGTTGGAGAACTGGTCCAGAACCAGGTCCGGGTTGGGTTGCTGCGCATGGAGCGCATGGTCAAGGAAAAGATGACCCTGGTCGATCCTGAGGCCGCAGCCCCCCAGGGCCTGGTAAACATCCGGCCCGTAGTCGCCGCTGTCAGGGAATTCTTCGGCGGCTCCCAGTTGTCCCAGTTTATGGACCAGACCAACCCCTTGGCGGAATTGACCCACAAGCGGAGGCTTTCCGCCCTGGGGCCGGGTGGACTTTCCCGGGAAAGGGCCGGGTTTGACGTGAGAGACGTGCACTTCTCCCACTACGGCAGAATCTGCCCCATCGAGACCCCGGAAGGCCCCAACATTGGATTGCTCAGCTCCCTGGCATCCTACGCCAGGGTGAACGCCTACGGATTTATCGAGTCCCCCTACCGCCGGGTG
Organism: Dehalococcoidia bacterium; assembly: GCA_034420695.1. Classification (GTDB taxonomy): domain Bacteria; phylum Chloroflexota; class Dehalococcoidia; order Lucifugimonadales; family UBA3495; genus Io17-Chloro-G2. The sequence continues at coordinate 7,763 of DAOULB010000039.1, read as the reverse complement.
CTGAAGAATCTGCCCAATGACTCCCCCGACTTGAGGGGCCGCACCGTCACCGAGGACGTGAGGGACGCTTCCGGAAAGGCTATCGTGCTCAAGGGAAAGGCTATCCCTCCCAATCGGGTGGCCGCCCTGCGGGCATTGCCAGAGGGTACGCAAATCCCGGTCAAGGCCTTCGTAGCCGGCGGGGACGAGGATATCATTTACCTGTCGGCAGACCAGGAAGAAAACTTCCGGGTGGCGCAGGCCAATTCGGAGCTGGACCGCTTGAACCAGTTTGTTCAAGACCGCGTGGAAATCAGGGTAGGGGAGAACTACATCGAAGAGCCTTCAGACACCGTCGACCTGATGGACGTTTCTCCCATGCAGATTATGAGCGTCTCGGCAGCGTTGATACCCTTCCTTGAGCACGACGACGCCAACCGCGCCCTGATGGGTTCCAACATGCAGCGCCAAGCAGTGCCCCTGCTGCGGCCCCAAGCCCCCACCGTCGGCACCGGAATCGAAGGGCGGGTAGCCAGGGACAGCGGACAGGTTGTCATGACCGGCGTCGACGGCGTGGTCACCTCCGTTTCCGGTAAGGAAGTAATGGTCACTGACCGGGAGGGGACCGATCATTCCTACCCATTGATCAAGTTTGCCAGGACCAACCAGGGCACCTGCTTCGACCAGCGGGCTATAGTCTCCAAGGGAGACAGCGTCAAGGCAGGCGACATCCTGGCCGACAGTTCCTCCACTGACCACGGTGAGTTGGCTTTGGGCCAGAACGTGGTGGTGGCCTTCATGTCCTGGGAGGGCTACAACTACGAGGACGCCATCATCCTGAGCGAGCGCCTGGTGAAGGATGACGGCTTCACTTCCACCCACATCGAAAAGCACGAGATGGAGGCCCGGGAAACCAAGCTGGGCCCCGAGGAGATAACCAGGGACATCCCCAACGTAGGCGAAGGTAGCCTCCGGGACTTGGACGAACGGGGAATAATCCGCATCGGAGCCGACGTAGGCCCGGGGGACATCCTCGTGGGGAAAGTCACTCCCAAGGGTGAGACCGAATTGACTGCTGAGGAGAAGCTTCTCAGGGCCATCTTCGGCGAGAAGTCCCGGGATGTGAAGGACACCTCCCTGCGGGTACCCCACGGAGAGCGGGGCAAGGTCATCGACGTTAGGGTGTTGAACCGCTCCAACCGTGACGACCTTTCTCCCGGCGTGAACGAGGCGGTCCGGGTCTGGATTGCGCAGACCCGGAAGATTTCCGTTGGCGACAAGATGGCCGGCCGCCACGGTAACAAGGGAGTAGTCGCCCGAATCCTGCCGGAAGAAGATATGCCCTTCCTGGAAGATGGGACTCCTGTGGACATCATCCTGAACCCCATTGGCGTTCCCTCCCGGATGAACTTGGGCCAGGTGTTGGAGACCCACTTGGGGTGGGCCGCCCAGAAGCTCAACGTACGGGCCAACACCCCGGTATTTGACGGGGCCAACGACAGCTCCATCGAGGACGCCCTGGCCAGGGTATGGTTCCTCCAGCAAGCCGGAGCCATCGATGGCGCTCCCACCGAAGGCGCCCCGGCGGTGAACTTGGATAAGGTCTTCTCTTGGCTGGAAGAAAGGGGCCTCGACGGCCGCCGCATATTCGACGACTCTATAGATGGGGAGGCCCGTGAGGCCTGCCTGCGTGTGTGGCTGAAAGAGGTAGCCGAAGTGGATCCAGAGGGAATGGACATCCCCTCAATGCACCAGACGGCCCTCAGGATACACCGCGAACAGCGCCAGCGGGGCGACAAGGACCGGCCTATTGCTCCTCCTACCTTCGGGAAGTTGGTCTTGCGGGACGGCAGAACAGGGGATTGGTTCGATCAAGCGGTTACCGTTGGGGTCATTTATGTCCTTAAACTCATCCACTTGGTTGAAGATAAGATACACGCCCGCTCCACCGGGCCCTATTCCATGATTACCCAGCAGCCCCTCGGCGGAAAGGCCCAGTTTGGCGGCCAGAGGTTCGGGGAAATGGAGGTCTGGGCGCTGGAGGCCTATAGCGCTGCATATAACCTGCAGGAGGTGCTCACCGTAAAGTCCGACGACGTTGCCGGCCGGGTCAAGACCTATGAAGCAGTGGTCAAGGGCGAGCCTATCGGCCAGCCCGGAGTGCCCGAGTCCTTCAACGTCCTGCTCAAAGAATTGCAAAGCCTGGGGCTTTCGGTGGAATTGCTGAACGAGGACGTCCATCCACCTTTGACCCAAGGCATATCCGACGAAACTGACCTATACCAACCGTTGGAGGTCCTTTAATGGTCAGGATGGCCGACCGTGCAGAAACCCGGGGAACCAACTTCAATGCAATTCGCATCTCCATAGCATCCCCGGAACAGATCCTCAACTGGTCTCACGGGGAAGTTACCAAACCCGAGACCATCAACTACCGCACCTTGCGCCCGGAAAAGGACGGGTTGTTCTGTGAGAGGCTTTTTGGCCCTACCAAGGACTGGGAATGCTTCTGCGGGAAATACAAGAGAATTCGTTACCGCGGGGTGGTCTGCGACCGCTGCGGGGTGGAAGTAACCCGCTCCAAGGTCCGCCGCGAGCGAATGGGGCATATCAGGCTGGCCGCCCCGGTGGCCCATATATGGTTCAGCAAGACCACGCCAAGCCGCCTGGGACTGCTGTTGGACCTTTCTCCTCGCAATCTGGAGCGCGTGCTCTACTTCGCCCAGCACATCGTAGTCTCCGTTGACGACGAGATGCGTTCCGAAAGCATCGAGGCCGAACGCATCAAGTTCGAATTGGAAGTCAACAAGCTCCGCCGCGCCGCAGAGGAAAAGAATGCCGCGTTGAAGGGGCAGCTTGGCGGCGGGAATCAGGAGGACAGCGACCCCTCCACGGACTCAGCCGGGTCCGTGGACACCGGAGAGGACCCCGGAGAACCCAAACCGGTGGAACGGACACCTGAGGAAGAAGCCGAATTGAGGGCCGTTCAAGTCCAAATAGACGCCGTCAACGACCAACTGGTGGTGGACGAGGCCCAACTGGAAGAGCATCTGCAAAGCAGCATCGACGAACTGGAAGACCTGCGGGTGCACAAGCTCATCGCCGAGTCCCGCTACCGGGAACTGAAGGACCGATACGGCAACGTCTTCCAAGCCAATATGGGAGCGGAAGCCATCCTGGCCATCCTGCGCACCATTGACTTGGAAGCCTTGCGGGAGCAGCTCATCAACGAGATGCAGAGCACCTCGGGACAGCGCCGCAAGAAGGCTATCAAGCGCCTGCGCGTGGTTGAGTCCTTCCGTAACAGCGGCAACCGGGTGGCGGACATGATCCTTTCGGTCCTGCCCGTCCTGCCGCCGGAACTCCGCCCCATGGTTCAACTGGACGGCGGGCGTTTCGCCACCAGCGACCTGAACGACCTCTACCGGCGGGTAATCAACCGCAACAACCGCCTTAAGAGACTGATGGACCTTGGCGCTCCTGAAATCATCATCCGCAACGAGAAGCGGATGCTGCAGGAAGCCGTGGACGCTCTCATAGACAACGGGCGCCGGGGAAGGCCCATCCAAGGCAGCCACAATCATAAGCTGAAGAGCCTGTCGGACCTGCTCCGCGGCAAACAGGGCCGGTTCCGCCAGAACCTGCTGGGCAAGCGTGTGGACTACAGCGGCCGCTCGGTCATCGTGGTTGGCCCGGAACTCAAAATGAACGAGTGTGGCCTGCCCAAGCGCATGGCCTTGGAGCTGTTCAAGCCCTTCGTCATGCACCGGCTGGTCGTCCTGGGCATTGCCCCCAACATCAAGAACGCCAAGCGCATGGTGGAGCGGGCCAGGCCCGAGGTATGGGACATCCTGGAAGACGTAATCAAAGACAGGCCGGTGCTGCTGAACCGGGCGCCCACCCTGCACCGCCTGGGAATCCAGGCCTTCATGCCTGTGCTCATCGAGGGCAACGCAATACAGATTCACCCGCTCGTGTGCTCCGCCTTCAATGCCGACTTCGACGGCGACCAGATGGCCGTCCACATCCCCTTGTCTCGTATGGCAGTGCTGGAAGCCCGGGAGGCCATGCTGAGCACCAACAACATGCTCTCCCCCGCCTCCGGCGACCCGCTGGTGGCCCCCACCTTGGACATGGTCATGGGCTGCTACTACCTGACCCAAGTCCGGGAGGAGGCCGACGGCGAGGGAATGGAATTCTTTGACTTCGACGAGGCCAGGGTGGCCCATGAATCCGGCCTGGTTGAATTGCAGGCGCGGATACAAGTGAAGCACCTGCCCGGCCAGCCTGCCCTGCCGGACCCCTTCGACGAAGATGTCCCTCTGACCGAAACCACTCTGGGAAGGCTTATCTTTAACGAGACCTTGCCGGAGGCCATCGCGTATAAGAACGAACTGATGGACCGGAGCGCTCTCAAGGACTTGACTGCGGAACTCTACCGTAAACTGGACCCGCATGAGACCTCTGCCACCTTGGACCGTATCAAGCAACTGGGGTTCCACTACGCCACCGCTTCCGGAATCACCATAGCCATCAACGACATCCAAGTCTCGCCTCGCAAGCCGGAAATACTTGAAGATGCTGCCAAGCTGGTGTCCGGCTACGAGGAGCAGTACCTCTCCGGCTTGATTTCAGAAGAAGAAAGATACTCAAAGGCTGTCGAAACTTGGAACAGTGCCTCCGACCGCGCCACCAAATTGGTGGAGGAGGAATTGCCAAACTTCGGCGGCATTGCCGTAATGGCCGAGTCCGGGACCAAGGGAAATATCACCCAGATTAAACAGATGGCCGGAATGCGGGGACTGATGAGCAACCCCAAGGGCCGGATCATCGACCTGCCGATTAAGTCCAGCTTCCGCGAGGGGCTGAGCGCCTTGGAGTATTTCATCTCCACCCACGGCGCCCGCAAAGGCCTGGCCGACACGGCCCTGCGGACTGCCGACAGCGGCTATCTCACCCGCCGGCTCATCGACATTGCCCAGGAAGTCATCGCCGTTGAAGAAGACTGCGGGACCTACGACGCCTATTGGATATCTAACAGAGGCGACGAATTGCTGGACTCCACCCTCCAGCAACGCATCCTGGGCCGGATGGCAGCGGCATCCCTGGCAGACCCTGCCACCGGGGAAGTGCTGGTGGAAAGGAATCAGCTCATCGATGAGCAGACCGCCAACGCGGTAGCTGACGCCAACGTGCGGGAGATCCCCGTCCGGTCGCCCCTCACCTGCGAGTCCCAGCGGGGAGTGTGCCAGCTCTGCTACGGACGCTTGCCCGCCACCGGTTTGCTGGTGGAGAACGGCCAAGCCGTGGGCATAATCGCCGCCCAGAGCATCGGCGAGCCCGGCACCCAGTTGACCATGCGCACCTTCCACACCGGCGGCGTGGTAGGCACCGACATCACCAGCGGTCTCCCCAGGGTTGAAGAACTGTTCGAGGCCCGAGTGCCCAAGGGGGCCGCCATCCTGGCCGACATCGACGGCGTGGTTTCCTTGGAGGCCGCAGAAGAGGGCCGCAGGCTGCGGTTGGTCAGTCATGAAGAGTTCCGGGAGGACTACCCCCTCCCCGAAGGCAGCCGCATCCTCGTGGATGACGGCGAATACGTCGAACCCGGCATGCTTCTCGCCGCTACCTCAGCCGACGGAGAAGACCAGGATGAGGAGCCGAAACCTGTCCAGCAGGTTATAGCCAATATCGGCGGCCGCGTGGAGTTGGGCCAAGACGCAGTCTCAATTATTTGGGTCGACGTGGACGAACGGGAACACATCATTCCTGCCACCGCCCGTATCCTTGTGTCCGACGGCCAGCAGATAATGGCCGGTGACGCCTTGACCGAGGGGCCCCTCAATCCCCACGACATCCTGCACATCAGGGGCAAGGACGAACTCCAACGGTACTTGGTGGACGAGGTGCAGAAAGTCTACCAACAGCAGGGTGTGTCCATTCACGACAAGCACATCGAAATCATCCTCCGCCAGATGCTCCGCCGGGTGCAGGTGGACTCCACCGGTGACTCCGACTTTATCCCGGGCCAGATGGTGGACAAGTTTGAGTTCCAAGAAAAGAACGCCCAAGTATTGGCCGAAGGCGGCGAGCCGGCTACGGCCAAGCCGGTTCTCTTGGGTGTCACCCGTGCCTCTTTGCTCACCGATAGCTTCCTCTCGGCGGCATCCTTCCAAGAGACCACCCGCGTCCTGACTCAAGCGGCGGTGAGCGGTGCCCAAGACTGGCTTTTGGGCCTCAAGGAAAACGTGATTATCGGCAGGCTGATCCCGGCCCGGGTCCAGATTCCCGGCATGGACGAATTGCTGGCGCCGGAAGTCACCCCCGAACTGGCCGAACTGGCTAACGCGGGATGGCTGGGCGCCAACGAAGACAGCCAGGAAACCGATGACTTGGGCATCGGCCAAGCCGCTATAAGCCTGGAAGACGTGAACCTCTTTGAAGAGGATGACGACGACGATTTGGACTTCGACGACTCCTTGGACGATGAGGAAGAGGAAGAGGAAGCAGAGGCAGAGGAGGAGGAAGTAAGTGAGAACGGCGGCCCCCAAACCGGAGGGGAAGCCCAATAACAAGCAAGTTAGTCCAGCGGCGCTGAAATCCGGCCAGGTCGGCATGGCGGTCGACCTGGCCCCTCAAAACCCCAAACACCTCCGCTTGGCCAACCCGGTCATGATCGCCTCGGGCACCCTGGGCTATGATGGCTATGGACGCGGCTTGAATCAAGGCACGCCGCTCAACCGCTTGGGAGCCGTGATTCCCAAGACAGTGACCCCTTTGCCCCGGGAAGGAAACCGTGAACCCCGTTGGTATCCCCTATCATTCCGCCAAGCCCTGGAAGATGGCGAAAGCATAATGCTCAACTCCATCGGCCTGGCAAACCCCGGAATCCAAGCGGCCGTCCACGAGTTGTCTGCCCAGTGGCAAGAATGGGGCGCCACCGTGCTGCTCAGCCTTTCGGCGGGCAGCGCTGGGCAATTTGGAGAGATGTCTGCCCTGGCCCGGGACGTCCCGGCATTCCAGGGATTGGAGCTCAATCTGAGCTGCCCCAACATAGAATCGGGGGCCCTGTTCAGTCACAGCGCCGAACTCACCGCATCCGCGGTGGCGGCGGTCAAGTCCAACAACAGCCTGCCGGTCCTGGTGAAGCTGGCCCCCAACGTACCCGACATCTGCGAAATCGCCTTGGCCGCGGCGGAAGCCGGCGCCGACGCTCTCACAATCTCCAACACCCTGCCGGCCATGTCAGTGGATGTCGCCAGCCGGCGGCCGGTGCTGGGGGCAGTCACCGGCGGGCTCTCCGGAGAAGGACTGCGTCCCGTAGCGCTGGCTTTGGTATACCGGGCCGCCCAAGTCGTTGATATACCCATAATTGGCGTGGGCGGCGTATTCACCGGCCAGCACGCAATGGAATACATCCTGGCCGGCGCAACCGCCGTCCAAGTAGGCAGCGCCAACCTCGCCGACCTGAAGTCCCCTTTCCGCATATTGGACGAACTGACGGAACTGGTGCTGGAGTCCGGAGCAAAAGACATCGGGGAGCTTGTGGGGGCCCTGGAGCCACCCGCCGCACCCTGAAAGGCGGTCAGCCCCCAGCATATCCGAAACAACTGGACCCGCAACGATGCAGCGGATTGCTGCATTGAGTACAATAGCAGTAACGGCTTCGTGCCAGGTTGCTTCCGCAGGTAGATGAGCTCATGGTTACTTTGCTGAATAAGTTCATTGGCGACAACAGCAGCCGGCTGGTCAAAAAGACCTCGCCCTTGGTCGATAAAATCAAC
>DAOULB010000038.1:0-61293 GCA_034420695.1 Dehalococcoidia bacterium | reverse complement strand
TGAACGTGCCCCCGGCGCTGGTGCTGCTGCTGGCGGTCAACCCGACCAGGTCGGCGTTGGAGGAAAGCGCCGCCTGTCGCGTGATGGTGACCGTGTAGTCCTTGGTGGTGGTCCTGTCCTCCGCCGTCACCCGCACGGTGATGGCGGTGTCGCCCTCAGAGAGGGCGATGGCGTCGCTGGCCGTGCCGCTGCCTACTGGGGTGCCTACCACCGTTACAGTCGCCTTGCCCGTGTCCTCTACCGTCGGCGTCAGCTTCGCATGGGTGATGGCGTTGGTTACCCTGGCCGTGTACTTGGTGGTGTCCTTGTCAAAGGTGGAGGGGGTCAGGGTCAGCGCGCTGAACGTGCCCCCGGCGCTGGTGCTGCTGCTGGCCGACAACTCGCTCAGGTCGGCGTTGTTGGAGGGAGGCGTCGCTGTTGGACTGCCAGTTTTCCTAACCCAATGACCGACCGACTCTTCCTCTGTCGGGTGCTCGCTCACCGCCCTGATTCTCAGAGCATATTCCTGCCCATTGGTAACCGAGTGGTCTCCATGTGTGCCGGTGAATACATAGCTTGTTTCAGTGTGGGTCAAGTCTGGTAGTAGTTGATTCCAGACATTCTTCTCATGGTCAGTGCACTCTTCGCTGCCTCCAACGCGACACCAGTCGATCTGATAACCCCTCGCAGTAGTGCTGCCCCAGGATGAGGGAGCCTCCCAGGTGAGGGTAAGTTTGCCGTCGCCGGGGGTAACCACTACATTGTTCGGCTTGCCTGGAGGGGTAGGTTGTTGTGCCTGTATGCTCGTGGTGTTCAATAGTTCAGGCACGAAGGCTATCAACACAAGGAATGCGACCAAAAGGAGCAAGACGCAACGGCCGTTTGATATCAGGGGGCGGTTCAAGCAGGTTAATTCCTAGCTAGAGAATCAGTCTGGTCGACAAGGCACTAACGCCCCACATCACAATAATCGCCGTCAGTGCCAGCATGATGCTTTTGAGGTCTTTCGTTTCGCCTGTTCAAGGTTCCGTAGCCTTGGCGCTCTGCCTGGACTAAGAATCTCATAACCATTTTTCTTGCGTCGTAGAAGGATGCCGTGTATGTGCCTTCCGCATAACCTACAATGAGAGTTCTCGTCTCGGTTCCTTTGGCCAGAAAATCGTAGATTGAGGTCGAGAAGCCGGGAATAGCGAGTCCCGACATATGGGGAGTTGCCGAAGAACCCAACTCATTGTTGAGTGTCGCCTTCGCAGCGTATCGTTAAGCCAGACTTATCATCGGTCCTCTCGTCGGTGTAGTAGTGCGCCTAGATTGCGACCTCACGTAGGATTGAGGGGGCGGTTGCACGGTTGTCGTGCCTGTCCGTACACTCCGGGCCAACATAGTTCGAGGCCAGCCGATCGGAATTCAGCTCGTATCAGTGAGCTAGCCACCTGCGCATACAGGTCCTCTGTTTTGAAACTTGCCCCAGTTTCGACCCACGCTACTAAGTCCACTGCCGCAAGACGCCCGGTAAGGGAAGGCTAATCTGCGGGGAAACTGTCGAGTCGCTATCTGGTGCCTTGGACAAACGGCCGCTGAAATGGGAGCATGTCCACTCCGCCAGGATAGAGTATCGAAGGTCAGTCCAAACGGACGACGCAGTTGAGCGTCCTCGCCAAGCCCCGCTGTTCAAGCAGTTTCCGTACACTCAACTTAGCCAGTGACAATGGACCGCGATGCATTCCGAGACAATGAACAGGTAGCGCTGCCCGGTGTGCAGATGGTGAGGCACCCTGGGGTGGTTCTCTTCGATATATATATCCGCCAGCTGTTCGACCGGTTGTCCCACCACTGGCCCCCCTCCCGCTACGTGAACAGCCCGGCTACCAAGTCGCCAGGGGAATAGAAGTGCGGTGGTTTGGCCTCATATGCTCTCAGGTCCTGAACGAAGAAGAAGGCGCGAGTAGCTTTCATAAGCGTTCCGGCCAAGAAGAGGACTATGGCGGTGCCGCTACGGTTAAAATCTAGACCATCAACTGTATGAGATTAGTAGCAATTAACCCCTTGTTTTGTGTGTGTTGTTGTATAATCCCCCTCGCCCAGGGGCATGACCATGAAGTAGCAGCTGGGCTCTCTGGGTTTCACAGGCTGCAAAGTTCCGGGACAAGAGAGAGAAATGGACCAGCCAGAACAGCGGGACCGGGAGACCGAGATGCTGCGGGAGCGGCTCACCAGGCTGAGCCAGGCCAGCCTGCGCATCAACGAGAGCCTGGACTTCGACCAGGTACTCCAGGGGGTGCTGGACTCGGCTTGCTCCCTGACCGGCGCCCGTTACGGCGTGATGACCCTGCTGGACGACGAAGGCCGGGTCCACGACTTCCTGTCCTCCGGGCTGACCGCCGGGGAGGCCGAGCGGCTCTGGCTGATGCCCGAGGGGCTGCGCATCTTCCAGTCCCTGACCAACATCGACCAACCCCTCCGGCTCCCCGACTTGGTGGAGCACGTCCGTGGCCTGGGCTTCACGGAGTTCACCATCCCCCTGCCGGTGGATGTCTTCCGTTTCATGGCGGCGCCCATGTTCCACCGGGGCGCCCGGGTGGGCCACGTCTTCGTGGGCGACAAGGAGGACGGGGAGCAGTTCAGCCGCGCCGACGAGGAGACCCTGGTCATGTTCGCCTCCCAGGCGGCCCTGGTCATCGCCAACGCCCGCACCCACCTGGAGGAACGACAGGCCCGGGCCGACCTGGAGACCCTGGTCAACACCTCGCCGGTAGGGGTGGTGGTCTTCGACGCCCGGACCGGCCAGATGGTATCGGTCAACCGGGAGGCATTGCGCCTCGTGGACGGCCTAGGGGGAGAGGGGCAACCGCCCGAGGACCTGCTGGAAATGGTGACCTGCGTGCGCGCCGACGGCCGGGAGGTCTCCCTGCGGGAGTTGCCTCTGACCGAGGCGCTCAGCGCCGGCGAGTTGGTGCGGGCCGAGGAGATCGCACTGCGGGCCCCAGACGGGCGCAGCGTCAGCCTCCTGCTTAACGCCTCCCCCATCCACGCCGAGGACGGCGGGGTGGCGTCCTTCGTCATCACTCTACAGGACATGGCCCCCCTGGAGGAGCAGGAGCGGCTGCGGGCCGAGTTCCTGGCCATGGTGAGCCACGAGCTGAGGACGCCCCTGGCGGCGGTCAAGGGCTCAGTCACCACCCTGCTGGAGGCGGCGGGCGAGTTGGACCCTGCCGAGATAACCCAGTTCTTCCGCATCATCCGGGACCAAGCGGACCAGATGCGCTTCCTCATCGGCGACCTCCTCGACGTAGCCCGCATCGAGACGGGCAGCCTGGCGGTGGCCCCGGAGCCCTCGGACATCCGCATGCTAATCGATGAGGCCGGCGTCCGGTTTCAGAGCGGCGACCCCGTGAACCCCCTGCACCTGGAACTGGCGGAGGACCTGCCGATGGTTTTGGCCGACCGGCGGCGCATCATCCAGGTGCTGGGCAACCTGCTGTCCAACGCCGCCGGGTTCTCTCCCGAGGGGTCGCCTATTGTAGTGAGCGCAGCGCTCGACGGAATCCACGTGGCGGTCTCCGTCTCCGACAGAGGCCGGGGCATACCAGCGGAGCTGCTGCCGGAGCTTTTCCGCAAGTTCTCCCGGCCTTTAGACCGGGACACCGCATCCGCCGTTGATGGGTCCGGCCTGGGGCTAGCCGTCTGCAAGGGCATAATAGAGGCCCACGGCGGGCGCATCCGGGCCGACAGTGACGGCTCCGGCTTGGGTGCACGGTTCACCTTCACCCTGCCTGCAGCGGAGGGGATGGTTGCCCCCGCTTCCGCTCCGCCATCCCCCGTGCGGACAAGGCGAGCGACAAGAGAACGAGTGCGGGTCCTAGCGGTGGACGACGACCCACAGTCGCTCCGCTACGTCCGGGACGTGCTGTCCAGGGCGGGCTACGCCCCCATCTTGACCGGCGATCCCTCCGAGGTGCCCCGCCTCATGGCCGGGGAGAAGCCCCACCTGGCGCTGCTGGACCTGGTGCTGCCGGGGACCGACGGCATTGAGCTGATGCAAGACATCCGCAAGCAGGCGGACGTGCCGGTCATCTTCCTGTCGGCCTACGGCCAGGACGAGACTGTCGCCAGGGCCCTGGACATGGGGGCGGCCGATTACTTGGTCAAGCCCTTCTCCCCAACGGAACTGGCGGCCCGGATCAGGGCGGCGCTCAGGAAGCGGCTGGACCCCTTCCAGGGCGAGCCGTCGTCACCCTACGAGGTCGGGGGCCTGGGCATCGACTACGCCCTGCGCCGCGTGACCGTGGATGGAGGCCCGGTGGAGTTGACGGCCACGGAGTACTCCGTGCTCTACGAACTGGCGGTCCACGCCCCAAGGGTTGTGAACCACGCCGTGCTGCTACAGCGGGTGTGGGGCCCGGAGCGGGTGGGCGAGGGCTGGCTGGTGCGGGACGTAGTCAAGCGGCTGCGGCGCAAGCTCGGGGACGATGCCGCCGACCCCAGGTTCATCGTCACCCAACCAAGGGTCGGGTATAGAATGGGAGTGGGGGAGAAGGAAAACCTCTCCCATGCACCTCAAGAGGGGACTGCACCGGGAGAGGAAAATGTCCTCTGACTGCGCGCCGGGTTCGAGCTCCTTGCCACGGGATGCGGGCGTCCAACCGTGGCCGGACGCCCGCGTTATCGGGCTTGGCGCGCCGAGGGCCGTAGGCCGGTCCCGCTGTCTTATGGGCCTGTTACACCCTGCCCCGGCCGGGGGATGTCGGACTGGTTACGGGCGCAGAGCGGGGCCCGGCTGCGCCAGGCGCCGCATCAGCTGCCGTCCAGGGTGACCTGGACCGGGTCGGACCAGGGGCCCAGTTCCCCGATCAGGTTCCTGGCCCGCACCTTGACGTCATAGGTCGCCCCGCTGCTTAGGCCGGAGACGCTGCAAGCCAACTCCTCCGGGGACGGGTTGGGACCGGAGGTGGTGACCGTCTCCGTCTGGTTATCCGTCTCGTCGGCCGCGTTCATCACGAACACTATGTAGTCGGTGATGGGGGACGCTCCGGGCGTGGTGGCGTCCCAGGTGACGGATATGCTGCTCGGATTCTCCTGGTCCTCGGAGGCGGCGACGCCGGCGACCTTGCCGGGAGCGTCCCCGGGGGAGCCGTGCGACGCCGCCGCCGCCGGCACGCCCAGCAGGGTCAGCGCGGCCAACAGTGCAAACATGATGGCCCCCGGCAGGACGATGAAAGCCGGGGGGCGACGGACGGGGAGTGTTGCTCGGTTGAACATTTGGGGCACCTCCTTAGCAGTTTTTGAGTGGTCATCAGCAGCCTGCCTCCAGTCTGAGTACGGCAACCACTGATAATTAGTATTAAGTTTCATGATTTATTCCGGATTCATCGCCTCCCGGGGCGCCCGTCAAGACCGGCAGTGCAGGGCGACCTAGGTTCCGTCCAGCAGCCACACCGTGGCGCGGCCCGGCGAAGGCCCGCTCCTGGGTGGTGGCCAGCATGGGCAGTCCCTCTCTGACCTCCCGGAGGTTTGCTTCCGCCTGCTCCGCCCGGCACACCATCAGCAGGAGCAAAGGACGCCCGGCCCTCGCCATGCGCCGGCAGGGTCCCAGCTTACTCGCCACATGATATGGTAAAACCGAGTAGCGCTCGTACTCGAGGCAGTGGGGCCCTCCGCCAAAGGGGCCATCCCTGACCAGCACCAGCAGGTCGGGGCGCACCTGGGTCAGGCAGGGCAAGTTGACCTCGGCCCGCCAACCGGCCGCGGCAGCCACACTCTCCCGGGCGAACTGGACCGCCAGCCGGTTCACCCGGATGTTGTGCTACAACTCGTGCTCCCTATACCAGCGGTCCAGTAGGGGCCGTGGCGGGACTTGATGATGGCGGGCAACACCCGGCTCATGTTGGCCGCCCGTCGAACGCCGCTACCAAGCCGGTCTCCACGAAGCGGCGCAGGTGGCGGCGCACCTGCCGAGGTCCGCTCTTCACCACCTAGGCCAACTAGGAGACATGCGTAGCCGGGAACTGGCAGACGGCCATGAACAGCCGGTGGGCCTAAAGGTACCGTATTCCGAACTTTCCGGTGGGAGGTCTCGATACCGGAAGCGAAGACCCAGCGGCCCAAATAATGACTCGGCGTCTCTTATTAGTACCTGCCAATTTGATGACCCGCAGGGAAGCGGGTGTTCTCGTGAGCTGCAGAGTCGTTACAACTGAATTTCGCGCACCATATTACAGAAATTACTGAGTTCTGTCGTTTCGTCTTCCGTGAGCGGATCCTTGAAGTGCATTAGACGATTGCGGTAGTCCCGTGGTTTACTCAAGGCGTCAATGAATAAACTCTGTCGAAGACCAAGTCAAGCGCGTCCCAATGCTCCGCAAACTCGAGCGCTCTCTGCAATTCTCCCATTGTCAATTTGTCAATTCCTCGATTTCCTCGATCGCATCCCTGTTCGAGAGCCTGTGGTTCTTTAGATATTCGGCCACCTTGTCTTTTCCTAGTCGAGTCTTGACCAGACTTCGCAAGCGTTCTTCGATTTCTCCTATCCGTTTGAAAGGGTCAATCAGGTCTGCGAACCCTTCAGCCAAGTCCCAGGCAGTAACGATTCCTTGTAACCCATTGTCTTGCCCAATCACTAAGGCAACATCGTTCCCACTCAACTGGCTAACGACTGATTTTAGATCAGCGTCGCTTTCGGCACAGTAAACGTCTTTTTCGACGCAATCCCCTATTGTCATAGGATTGCCGTTCATGAGAGCCTTCGCCATGGACCGGAAAGACACAATTCGTTTAATGTTCTGCCTCAAAGGATTCGCATGGTCGGCGACCACCAATTGAGAAAACTTGCGAAGGAGCATCGAGGTGTAGGCAGTTTGGATCGAGGCATTAGGAGACACGCACTCGCCATCAGAATTTGCTGACGCCAATTCGGAGACGCCGAAGGAAGGCTCAGGCAAACTGCCGTCGTTGTCTTCCGCTTCGTCTGATGAAGAGTCAAGGCCGCTGGGGTCCAGTGTTTCTACGTCTTAGGTTTCTCCCGGCTTCGTGGCCCCGTCCTCCGGCTTCAGCCGAAATCGGATGCGAGGTGTTTTAAGTGGCATATCCGAGGTGATCGGAGAAGTGGCTATGGGTCCAAGATTGTCCAGCGTCGTGTCGATCTCTTCAATGGCCGTGGCTCTTCGCCTAACGTACCCGAAGGCTCTAAGCACATTTTCGCCCATCCTGTGTTGGAAGCGCCCCGCCAATTGCTCGGACCGGATAGCCTTCAAGTGCTCTTGCCCTTTCATAACCCCTTCTCCAATCCCTAATCGGCGTCCTCCCCATCCTTTGGGGCTCTTCCTTCCATTATCAAACCTAATGCCGCTACTTGAATCCTACCCTAGCCCACCCTCTGGCCGGGGCACGCGGGCGGCGGGTCCTGTATCTAGGACACCGGGGGCCGACGACCCTCACCGTAACCGGGGAGCGTCCAGTCCAGCAGAACCTGATTTGGTCCAGGTGGAACGGAGGGCCTTGGAAGTCTACGAGCGGGTGCTCTCATGAGCGCCCCTGCTGCGGTGGAGATGATCAAGGTCCACTTGGTCGACCTGCGGATGCAGGGCAGCCTGGAGGCGGTCGATGCCCTCAGGGATCAGCTGGACGGAGGCGCCATCAGCGCCGCCGAGGCCTTGGAGCAACTCCTTTTGGCCTAGGTGTCCCTGCGGCGGGGACGGCGCATTATCTCGGCCATGCGCTCCTCGCGCCTTCTCGCCGCCAAGACCCTGGACTCCTTCGACTTCGCCTTCCAGCCATCCATCGACCGGGCCCAGATCATGAACCTGCACCTGCTGGGCTTCATCACCCGAAAGGAGAACGTCATTTTCCTGGGGCCCGCCGGAGTGGGCAAGACCCAGTTGGCCAAATCCCTGGCCATCACGGCTGTGGAGCGGGGGAGGCGGGTGTACTACGGCACTCCGTTGGACCTGGCGCTCTCCCTGGTGGAGGCGGAGCGGCAGGGGAAGCTCAGGGAGCGCTTGGGCACCCTCAGGCGGCCGTCCCTGCTCATCGTGGACTAGATCGGCTGCCTGCTGGTCGGCGCCAAGGGTGCCAACCTCTTCTTCCAGCTGGTGAACACCCGATACGAGAAGGCGTCAACGGTGCTGACTTCCAACAGGAGCTTCAAGGAATGGGGCGAGGTCTTTGGCGATCCCGTGGTGGCTTCAGCCCTGCTGGACCGGCTCCTCCACCACTGCCACATCGTCAACATAAGAGGCAAATCCTACCGGCTGCGCCAATATCCCGGGCTGGATCTGCCCGATGGACCGCCTCCGCCCCGCCGGAGAGGCCGTCGCCCCAAGGCCCGGGAGACCTCAACCTGATGTCGAGACCGCTACGCAAGTGGGACATTTCCACCGCCATTGACATCCGGGTGGACTTTGCACCTGGCCGCCAGCTGGGCCTCTGTCTCCTGTCCCTTGACCACCACCAGCGCCCCCTTGGCTTTGAAAGCCGAACTGTGCTTCCTTCTTCCTTGCGACATTTCCCACCCCTTCCCGACAGCAACAGCTGCCATTAGTTTAGGAGCGGGCCTCTCATTTGCCTACCCGTCCGGCTGTCCGGCTTTCCGCCTCTTCCACCCTTTTGGTGTAAATCGGGGAAATCGGAAATGGAATGACTTGGAGAGGCTTTGATCTGCCACACCAACAGGCACTGCAGAGGTCCCTTGAATGTCAATCAACATCCGGAAAGGTCAAATTTGGGCACCGGTTTGGGTCGCTTTCACCAAAAGTGCGGGAGAGCCGGCTTTCCTAGCCCATCTCATTCGTACGCCTAATTCACCGCCAATATCACTGGTTATACAAGTATCATTCACTTACTGTATGATGGAACAGAGGTAATGCTATGAAATCGGCGCCGGTTGTCGTTGCAATAGGAATTGTATTAGTGCTGGTCGTGGCGGGCGGGATAACCTCGGGGTTGATCCTGGCCAGGGACCAAGGGCCGCCCGCGGTTCCCCAAAGCAGCGACTTCGTTCCCCAACAAGCAGCTACCCCGGAGCCGACGCTGGCTCCCCCGCCTACGACGGAGATAGAAGACCTGGCTATGCCGGAGCTTGGAGCAAAGTCCGTTCCTGACACGCAGGCGGAACGCTCCTCGGAAGAAACCAAAAGCTCAAAAGGGCCTCTTTCCTCGCTGGAAGGGGCCGGCCAGGAAACAGTCTACACCTGGCATGACGGCGACGAGGAAAAGAGGGTGGTATTGCAGCCTTCGCAGGAACCCCTCGGGGCCGCCATGGACAAGACCGAACACGCTTTAACCGATGACGGCCTATCGGGGGAACAGGAATTGGAAAGTTTCACCCGCCAGCAGCCCGAAGCAGAAGACGAGCAACCGGTGTTCCGGTCCGAATCGGGCGGCGAGTTGATGACGTTGCCAGGGGGAATCATCTTGGCCCTCGATCCGGAGTGGAACGAGGCCGCCGTTGAGAAGTTTTTCTCCGATAACGGCATATCTGTGAACCGGACGTCGGAACTGGACTTCCTGGACAACGGCTTCTTTGTGGAAACGGAACCGGGTCTTCCCTCCCTGGAGCTGGCCAACGCCCTGGCCGAAAAGGATGGAGTGATACTTTCAACCCCCAACTGGGCCAGAGAAGTGGAGTTGAAGTGAGGAGACGGCCTTTAGGCCGGGCAAGCGCAAGGGGCACTCCGCGACAGGCTTGTAAGGGCCCTTGAATGCGTTCCGGGTTGATTAACTGCTACCGCGGCGGGCGGCCCGTTCGGGTGATATTGCTCTCGGCGATAGCCATGGTGGTCTGCTTCACTCCGGGTATCGGCCCAGGAATTGGCGGCGTAGCGGCGCAGTCTTCCGACGACCACGGAAACACGTTCTTATCGGCGACGAACCTGACCTTAGGTTCCTCCATAGCAGGGCGAATAGACGCCGGCAACGACCCGGATGTGTTCAAGCTGGACTTGTCCGGAGCATCAGGAAACACTCACGTTTGGATATACACTACAGGCATGCTCGATACCCTTGGCGTATTGTATGACAGCAACGGCGATAGGATTGCGGCCTATGATGACGTCACCAGCGGCGGCCAGATTGTCGAGACGAATTTTCATTTCCCCCGTACCCTGGCGCCGGGGGTTTACTACGTCGGGGTATTCAGCTCCGACAGAACCACCACCGGGGACTACACCCTGCACGCCAGTAGGGACGACCACGGGCACTCATTCGATACAGCCACGACCTTGGCTCTGGGGGCTTCAGCAGCCGGGCGCATCGATCCGGGCCTAGACCGCGACGTTTTCAAGCTGGACCTGTCGGCTTCATCCGGAAATACCCATGTCTGGCTATATACGACTGGGCTCCTCAATACTTTTGGCGTGTTGTATGACAGCAGCGGCGACCGTATAGCATTTAATAACGACACCACCTTGGGCGGCGAGGTTATCGAGACGAATTTTCACATCCCGCGGACCCTGGCCCCGGGGGTCTACTACGTACGGGTCTTGAGCTCCGACGGCGCGGAGACTGGGAATTACACCCTGCATGCCGAGACGGACGACCACGGGCACTCACTTGACACAGCCACGACCTTGGCACTTGGGGCTTCGGCAGCGGGGCGCATCGAACCCGGAGTCGACCGGGACGTCTTTACGCTGGATTTATCAAGCGCATCGGGGGCCACTGACGTTTGGATATACACCACCGGTGACATCGATACACGGGGCTGGCTGTATGACAAGGACGGCGACCTGATTGTCTTCAATGGTGACAGCCGCATCGAGGGCCGAAGGGCCAATTTTCATCTCCGCCAGCGTCTTTCCAGCGGCATTTACTACATCTCGGTCCGAAGCTGGCTGACGGCTGATGGCGAATTCGATACCGGGGACTACACGCTGCACGCTCAGGCCGTTACGGACCCCGGAAGCTCCACCAGCACGGCAACCTCCCTGGCTCTCGATTCCCCGACCCCCGGCGCTATTGACTCGGCAAGCGATGCCGACTATTTCAGACTGGAGCTTACCGAGTCCAAGGATATGGTCATTAATGCCATTGGCTTTGGATTCTTCGACGAAAGCGGCTTCCTGCCAGTCGACCCCATTGACGTCACTGTGCTCGACAGCCGAGGCGCCGAGATTTCCCTGAATGTTCTACCCCAGAGACTCTACTACAGATTTAACATTTACAGGTGGGGGGCCCGTATCAAGGACGACCTTGACGCCGGCGCCTACTACGTCAAAGTGACAGCCACTGACAGCGAGACTACACACCCTGTTTCTTACACCATCCAGGCCTACGAAGACACCGATTACACCAACTTCATCGACGACTGCGGAGGCGAAACGGCCACGTTGGACGACCCTCAGATTAACGATTCCCTTTATAGCTGCCAGTGGCACTTGAAGAACCGGGAGGCGGAGGGGGCGGACATCAACGTTGAACCCGTCTGGGCTGAAGGAATCATGGGGGAAGGGGTCAACGTCGCCGTGGTGGACGATGGGATGTACCACACCCATGAGGACCTGGCTCCCAACGTCAATCCTGCTCTCAATCACAACTACGATACCGGCAGCCAGGACATTTATCACCATTACAATCACCACGGCACGAATGTCGCCGGCGTCATCGCCGCCCGGGATAACAACGATGTCGGCGCACGGGGCGTGGCTCCAAGGGCTACGGTCTACGGGTACAATTTCCTGGTAGGCGATGCGATCGAGCGGGAGAGGTCCGTTCAAGACATCAACATGGCGGACGCCATGGGCCGGAACCGGGTGGCAACCGCGGTGTCCAACAACAGTTGGGGTTTTCGCAATGGTCCTTGGCTTGGACAAGTCACCCGTCCCTGGGAATTGGCCATTGAATCCGGCATCCGGCAGGGCTACGACGGCAAGGGGACCTTCTATGTATTCGCAGCGGGCAACGGCGGGCGAGGCCACCGTGAAAACCCTGACGGGACTCCGGTTGGGGGCCACTACAGCAACACGATAGGCCGCGGAGACGACTCCAATCTCGAAGAGCTTGCCAATTACTACGGCGTAGCCGCCGTTTGCGCGGTGAATGACGCAGACACCAGAGCCAGCTATTCTGAAAAGGGCGCCAACCTTTGGGTATGCGCCCCCTCATGGGATCTGGACCACAGGGGGATTATCACCACTGAAAACGTGAACCGCTACAAGGACGATTTTAGCGGGACTTCTGCGTCGGCCCCTGCCGTTTCCGGCGTTGCGGCACTGCTGCGCGATGCCAATCCGGACCTGACTTGGCGGGACTTGAAGCTGATCCTGGCCGGTTCGGCGCGGGAGAATGACGCTGAGAATGCCGGGTGGGCCGAGGGCGCCCGCAAATACGGGGTGGATTCAGACGGGGACCGCTACCACTTCAACCACGAGTACGGTTTCGGGATGGTTGACGCCAAGGCCGCCGTGGACTTGGCAAAGGAATGGGTCAATGTCCCAGACATGGCAAGCGCCGGCGCAACGTCCCAAGCGGCCGTCACGATTCCTCCGCCCTCCGGCGGCGCCCCCAAAACCGTCACGGCGACGCTTACTTTGGATACCGATCTACGGTTCACGGAATTCGTCGAAATCAATACCAACTTCCGCCACACGTCCTTCCGGGACATGGACATCGAGCTTGTGTCCCCCTCCGGCGCCGTTTCCAAGCTGACCTTTCCGTTCAATACCCGTCACTACTACACCGATGATGTATGCTCTGCCCCAGGCCTCTCCCCGGTGCCATGCACCTACTTTGTACGGTTGGACGGCGAGCACCGTTTCGGTTCGGCTCGGCACTTGGGAGAGGACCCCAATGGGCAGTGGACCCTGCGGCTCACCGACCATTTCCCGGACCTTGGCGGGACCCTCCGGTCTTGGAGCATCAAGGTGTACGGCCACGCGCCAAGACCGGGCCCTCCGGACATCGTCACTCCTATCACCGGGGGCGTGGGCTCGCTCACCGTAGCCTGGAACGCTCCGTCCGATGGTAGCGGTCCGGCCATTACTGCCTACGACCTACGTCACATCGAGACTTCCGCCGATGCGACGGTGGACGCCAACTGGACGGTGTTGGAGAACGTTTGGACCGCCGGCTCAGGCGGCCTGCAATACACCATATCCGGCCTGACCAGCAGCGTTCAGTACGACGTCCAAGTGAGGGCGGTCAGTTCCGCCGGAGATGGGTCCTGGTCTGCTACGGCCACAGGAATTCCGGCCGCCGTCGAAGGCCTCCCCAGCATCCACCTGGCAAGAAGTGATGCATCCCCGCTCAGGTTTAACTCGCCGTTCCCCGTGACGGCTACCTTCAGCGAAACGGTGACCGGTTTTGCCTTGGAGGATGTTGTCGTGGCCAACGGCGCCGCCAGCAACTTCTCCGGAAGCGGCGCCGTTTACTCGTTTGACGTGACCCCGACAGACGCTGGCAATGTTACGGTGGATATTGCCGCCGACGTTGCGCAAGATACCGAAAGCAACGGCAACTCGGCGGCCCCACAGCTTTCCCTCGGCATACCCTATGACGACGACGGGGACGGAATCATCGGCTACCCGGAAGCCGTTAACGCTGTATTGGACTTCCTCTTCAGCGGCACCGCCACCCGGGACCAAGCGGTCGGGCTGGTCCTGCTCTATCTTTTCCCCTAAGCGACTTTAAGCCCTCAGCCTCATCCGGTCCCGGCTCCAGGCCAGTCATACCTTGCTGCCGCAGAACAGCCGCTGGAACGGGTAGGGTTGGCCGCCATCCACGGGATTGCTTGTCCGGTGATGTAGGGGTGTCGTGGGAAGCCAGCAATGCGAACCTTCAGGGTTAGGGCCCGGCGCCTGGACGATAGCGCCGGCGGGGAGTGGAACGGTTGACCCGCCAGGTTTGACCCGTGATGACCGACTGGTTCACCATGGGGTTGAGCCGAGGGCCGTCCTGGGCATCTTCATAAGGAGTGGCGTCGAAGATGACGCGGTAGCGTTTCGTTTCAGGTGGCTTCAGGTAAGACCGAGGGGGCAACCACCAAGGCTGCCTTCTCCCTGAATCAAATATATTCCGCCCGAATCGGAACGTTGGTGGCGCAAGGCCAAGGCAAACCAGATAAGTAGGCCCAGCTCAACTAACGGGCTCTGGCCTCCCGCAGCAGCGAGATAGCCCACTCGTTATCCATCACTCTGGCCAGACTCAACGGAGTGCTCTCATCATAGTTTCTGGCACTGGCATCCGCGCCCGCGCCCAGCAAAGCCAAAAGGGCCGAATCATTGCGATGCCAGGCCGCTGTGTGCAACGGAGTCCATCCTTCATTGTTCCTGGCCTCGACATCTGCCCCGGCGTCCAGCAAGGCCTGCATGACTTCCAGGTTATCGTTATACTCGATGGCATTGTGCAGCGGGGTATTTCCGAAAACGTCTCGGGTCTCAAGGTCGGCGCCCGCGTCCAGCAGGACCTGGGTGAAAGACGGATCTTCCTTGAAAATGGCCGCCAGGTGCAGCGGGGTCCATCCCAGTTCGCCGCTGCCCTCGATGCCGGCGCCGGCGTCCAGCAAAGCCTGAACGGGCGCCAGGTTGTCCTTGTACTGTAGGGCAAGGTGTATTGGGGTCTGCCTGTCACTGTTCCTGGCCTCGGTGTCGGCGCCAGCGTCCAGCAGAGCCTGAAGGACCGGCATGTCGCCCCAGAAGTTGAAGGCCGCCGCGTGGAGTGGGGTCGATTGGTAACCATCCCGGGCCTTGATATCGGCCCCGGCATCCAGCAAGGCCAGGGGAACCGCCGGGTCTAGGCTCACATGAATCGACCGATGCAACGGGGTCCATCCGTGTACGCCCCTGGCCTCGATATCGGCGCCGCAGGCCAAACCGCCTGCCACGGCCGGCACATCCGCATCAGACCAGAAATCCAGGTTCAACCAGTGGGATTCTGCCGTTGGTCCGGAACAAGCGACGGGCGTGGTCTTTGGCGCGGGAGTGGCAGCCGACGCCCATGGGAGGTTTGGCAGGGGTGTGGTGGAAGGGGTCGGGTCGTGGGCCTGGGTGGGTGCGGCACTGGGAGTGGCCGTGGGTTCCGCCGCCGGCGTCAGGGTGGGGGCAGGTCTTGG
The DNA here is from genome assembly GCA_034420695.1 of Dehalococcoidia bacterium. GTDB lineage: Bacteria > Chloroflexota > Dehalococcoidia > Lucifugimonadales > UBA3495 > Io17-Chloro-G2. Next base: position 46,274 of record DAOULB010000038.1, on the reverse strand, counting down.
AGTAGGTGCTGCAGTGGGCATAGCAGCAGCGTTTGGCATTGAAGTTGCCGAGGCAATCGGGGTTGGCGGGGGTACAGGAGTCGCGGTTGGCGGATTTGGCTGTTCAGCCCGCGCCCTGTCCGCCACAGTAGCAGGAACTTCCGGGGTCGGCTCTGGCGTGGAGCAGCCGAAAAGAAAGACAAAGAAAGAGAAGGACAGAAACAGGCGCACGAAGGAATCCCCCCTAGCAACGAGGTTGAGGCACTTGCTGCAGATACTCGCTCCAACATTGAATTGGCAAGGCGGCACAGGCGATCATCAGCACCATTGGTTCGATGCGCAGAAGCCAAAATAGCTGTAACGGGACCATTTAACCGACCGGGCAGGGCCAGGTCAAATCCGGATATGTTGACGGCAGCTTTCCAAATTGGTGAGTTCGATTTAGCTGGTTTACTTGATCAATTGAGATTACGTTCGGCTTCTTCCAACAACGCCATCCCGCTGATCATTTCGCCGCGCTGGAGCGGTTGTCTAACGCCAGACTCCATTTCCCGGGTGCTTTTCAACAACGACAGATTGGACATGCTTGCCAAACCGACGTCGGAATTCTGCCGGAATAGAAGCCGTTAGGAGAATGACGGCCTGTAGTTTGAGCCGGTGAAACGAGGTCATCCCCATGATGGCCATGTTGCCCACGGGAAGTACCATTGCCGACCTCGGCAGGTGAAGGGGGCTCGGCAACGACTACGAAAGCAATGACAATAGGACATAAGACAGGAGGCTAACGCTGAGCCCTGACCTGGCAAGACGAACGCCCGACATACCGTACGCGCTAAACACGAACCACCCCCAGGTCTCCGCCGGAACCGCCGGCTGCAGGAGCTTTGCGGCGCTGCCCTGGCCCTGTACCGTCCTCGAGGGGCCAAGAAGCCGCCCAGCTCCAAGGCCCCGAACGGCGACCTGGTGCGGACCGCCCTGGAGTACGGAGCAATGGCCGTTCACGTGGAATCCCTGCGGCAGCGCCTTGGGGCTGTTGCACTGGCCAGCAGAATTGATTCCTGCACAGTTGAGCTGGAAGGTATGGCAGCGGTACAGCCAGGAACGTCACCTCAGAGTCACTCTAGGTCGAAGCGGTCCAGGTTCATCACCTTGTCCCAGGCGGCTACGAAGTCACGCACCAAGGCCTGCTGCCCGTCGTCGCACCCGTACACCTCCGACAAGGCGCGCAGTTCCGAGTTGGAGCCGAATACCAGGTCCGCCCTGGTGCCGGTCCACTTGAGGTCGCCGGAACGGCGGTCCCGTCCCTCGAATACGCCCTCGGCCGTGGAGCACGCCTGCCACTCGGTGCTCATGTCCAGCAGGTTCACGAAGAAGTCGTTGGTCAACGCCCCGGGCCGGTGGGTGAAGACTCCGTGTTGGGACTGCCCGGTGTTGGCATCGAGGACCCGCATCCCGCCGACCAGCGCCGTCATCTCCGGCGGGGTCAGCGTCAATAAGGAAGCCCGCTCCACCAGCAGTTCCTCCGCCGGTCCCTGGTGTCCGGCCTTCAGGTAGTTGCGGAACCCGTCCGCGGTGGGTTGGAGCACCTCGAAGGACTCGGCGTCGGTCCATTCTTGGGATGCGTCGGTGCGCCCCGGCGTGAAGGGCACCAGCACGTCATGCCCGGCGTTCCTGGCCCCCTGCTCGACGCCGGCGCACCCGGCGAGCACGATCAGGTCGGCCATGGAGACCCTCTTCCCGCCGGTCTGAGAGCTATTGAACTCCTGCTGGACCCGCTCCAGCGCCCACAGCACCCTTTCCAACTCCGCCGGGTCGTTCACCTCCCAGTCCCTCTGGGGCGCCAGGCGGATGCGCGCCCCGTTGGCACCGCCGCGCTTGTCAGTGCCGCGGAAGGTCGCCGCCGAAGCCCACGCGGTGGACACCAGCTGGGAAACGGAAAGGCCCGTGTCCAGGACCCCGGCCTTCAGGCCGGCGATGTCCCGCTCCCCGATCAACTGATGGTCGACGGCGGGCAGCGGGTCCTGCCACAACATCGACTCCGACGGGACCAGCGGGCCCAGGTACCGGCTCCTGGGGCCCATGTCGCGGTGGGTCAGCTTGAACCACGCCCGGGCGAAGGCGTCTTCAAATTCCGCCGGGCTCTCCAGGAAGCGCTTGGCAATGGTCCCATAGGCAGGGTCTATCCGCAGCGAGAGGTCCGTGGTGAGCATCATGGGGGAGTGCCTCTTGGACGCATCGTGGGCATCGGGGACGGTGGCCGTTCCCGTGGCATTCTCCGGGGAGTATTGCCACTTGCCCGCCGGACTCTTTGTCAGTTCCCATTCATAGGCGTGCAGATTCTCGACGAACTCGTTATCCCACTGCACTGGGTTGCTGGTCCAGGCGCCTTCCAAGCCGCTGGTGAAGGTATCACCGCCCCTGCCGCTGCCGTCGCCGCTCTTCCAGCCCAGACCCTGCTCCTCGATGCCGGCGCCCTCCGGCTCCGGTCCAACAAATTCCTCGGAGCCGGCGCCATGGGCCTTGCCGAAGGTGTGTCCGCCCGCTATCAGGGCAACAGTCTCCTCGTCGTTCATGCCCATACGGCGGAAGGTCTGGCGAATGTATAGCGCTGCCGCCGCCGGGTCCGGGTTGCCGCCGGGCCCCTCCGGGTTCACGTAGATTAGTCCCATCTGGTCTGCGCCGTAGGGTTCCTCCAGTTCGCCGCCATCGCCGTGACGGTCGTCTCCAAGCCAGGTGTCCTCTGGTCCCCAGCAGGTCCCGTCCGCCTCCCAGGTGTCCGGGCGGCCGAAGCCGAAGCCCAGGGTCCTGAAGCCCATGTCTTCCAGTGCACAGTTGCCGGCGAAGATGAGCAGGTCGGCCCAGGATACCTGGCGGCCATACTTCTGCTTGACCGGCCAGAGCAGGCGGCGAGCCTTGTCCAGGTTCGCATTGTCGGGCCAGCTGTTAAGGGGAGCAAAGCGCATCTGGCCGGAGCCTCCGCCGCCCCGGCCGTCGCTGGTGCGGTAGGTGCCTGCGGCGTGCCACGCCATCCGGATGAAGAGAGGCCCATAGTGGCCGTAATCGGCCGGCCACCAGTCTTGGGACGTCTTCATCACCTCTTCGATGTCCTTTCTCAGAGCGTCGACGTCGAGGGTCTCCAGGGCCTGCGCGTAGTCGAAGTCCCGGCCCATTGGGTCCGACGCGGGCGAGTTCCGGCGAAGGGCCTTCAGGTCCAACTGCTGCGGCCACCAGTATTGGGGCGAGGCCGCTTCGCCTTTGGGCAGGGTCTGATCTTGAGCATCTTGAGCATGGTTTTTCGATATTGGGCAGTGGTTCAACGTCAAGGGGGAGGCCTCCTCGGTTCTGGATAGTACTATTATTTCATAATAATTATTATTAAGCAATACCAATTACAACATGCTTCTCATACTCGTCCTGGAGGCAGGGCCGGTGGAGAGACTAGAGGCAGGATACCCCGTCTTTCAGGGCATGGGATTCCCGGAGGACTTGGCGGCGGCCTGGCCGCAGGCACCGGGGCCGGGGGCGGTTCCGTATTCGAGGCGGGCCCGGTTGGGGCTCAGAGCGTTGCCGAGGGGTCCTCGGTCCGGGTCTCGCCCCTGGGCATCCGATAGCCGACGTGAGGCTCGGTAAATATATAGGCCGGTTGGCTGGCGTCGTCGCGCAGCTTGCGGCGCAGCTTGCTTACGACGGCGCGCATGGGCCGTAAGTCTCCGCTGCTCTTCTCGCCCCATATCCGTTCCAGCAATTGCTCGTAGGTCAACACGCGTCCCGCGTTGGCCGAAAGCTCAGTGAGCATCCTGTACTCCATCGCCACCAGTTGTACCGGACTCCCAGCGAGGGTCACCCTTCTTAGGGCGTAGTCAATGGTAAGGTCGCCCAACACGTAGGGTTCAGACGGTTCGAACGCCGGCCGCCGGCGCAGGGCGGCCCGGACCCTCGCCGTAAGCTCCGTCGAAGAGAATGGTTTGACCACGTAATCGACTGCCCCCATGTCGAAGGCCTTGGCGACGAGTTCCTCCCGTCCATAGGCGGAAAGAAAGATGACCGGCACATCCGTCAGCTCAAGCATCTCCTTCATCAAATCAATGCCGTCCACCCCGGGGAGCACCAGGTCCAGGAGCACCAGTTGGGGCTGTTCCTCTTCCACCAGCCGGAGCGCCTCCTCGGGTTCGCCGGTCAGGATGGGTGTGTATCCCGCCTGTTTCAGGGTGTCCCGGACGTGCCAGAGGGTCTGTGGGTCGTCGTCCACGGCGAGGACGCGCACCTGCTCGCCCGTTTTCGTCTGCTCACGTGGCGCAGAAGACGTGGGCCGGCCCGCCGCTGCGCTCTGCGTCTCCTCGACAATGGGAAGGGTGAAAGTAAAACGGGCGCCCAAGCCCGGCCCTTCGCTCTCGGCCCAGATGCGGCCCCCGTGGGCCTCCACAATTCCCTTGCAGATGGCCAAGCCGAGGCCTTTGTGGAGCCCGGCCAAGCCCCCAATCGGTGCCTCGGCGGGAAACCGCACACTTAGACCAGATTGATGGCGTAGTCGCCACGGATGCGGCAAGTAGCGGCGGCCCATGACAACACAGGACCGGTGCATACGAAGATGTCTTTCGACTTTTCCCAGCTCAACGTAGCCAGCCAGCAACCCAAGCCAATAGACCCCATCGAAGTCTTCCTGGGGGCTGCCATCACTGATGGCAACATAAACGACCTGTGGCTCGGCCAAGGTGATGCTTTACGCGAGTGGAACGTCCATAGGGACAAGAATGACGTGGCGGTTGTGCTGAACACGGGAGCAGGAAAGACCCTGGTGGGGCTGCTCCTTGGTTGTCAGCTGAGGGGGTTTCATCCTGGGGTTCGGGGGGCTTGGGGCCCCTTGTGCGGCCCCTGGGCCGCGGTCTTTTTGGCCTAGGCGGGGCCGGTGCAGGAGGCTGTTCCAGAGGGGATGGACGATCCCCAGGCGGACTAGTCTCTTCAAAAATTTTACCATTTGCCCTCCTAGTCGGAGGGGGTTCCTGTTACAGGTAGTCCATGAGACTGGATTCTCTGGGCTTTATGAGGTGGTCGGTGTAGAGGATGCCGTTCAGGTGGTCCGTCTCGTGTTCTATGGCCTGGGCCAGCAGGCCCTCTGCCTTGATGACCAATGGTTTGCCGTCCAGCCCCTGTGCCTTGACTTTGACCTTAACGGCCCTCTCGATGGTTTCCGTCTGCCCCGGGATGCTGAGGCAGCCCTCGGTGACCTGCCTGCTTCCTTCCTTAGCGGTTATTTCCGGGTTGATGAGGACCAAGGGTTGTTCCATCGCCTCGGTCTGGACCACTGCTATCCTCTCCAGGGAGCCGACTTGGTTGGCGGCCAGTCCAACTCCTTCGTGGCGGTACATGACCTCGATCATCTGGCTGGCCATGTCCCGCAGGCGGGGTTCTATCCTCCTTATTTTCACGGTCTTGCGGCGCAGGGCGGGTTCGGTGAGGTATTTCAGTTCCAAGGCCTTCATTGTGTATTCCGGTTTAGGTTGGCTTCTTTTGCCTTTATTTCCATGATGTAGAGGCTGGGGTCCTCCATCTTTGCCGGGGCAGGCGTTTGGCCGCCTCCAGGCCCCGGCGGTCCAGGGCGTGTTCCGCGTCCCTTTGCCGGTATCTGTGTCCCTCTGCTGTGGTGATGCCTTGGAGGCGTAGCAGCCTGGTTATGGCTTCTTCTTGGGTTTCAACGGCTCCGGTGGGAAGGATGTGGAGGACCCTGGCCCCGGTGCCAGCCAAGGCCCGGCCGACCAACAGGGTGCGGTGGCAGTTGAGGGGATCTCCTTCGCTGCACATGAGGGCCTGTCTCGTTTCCGGGGCCCTTTCGGTCAGGCGTTTCACCTCTTGGGTGAACCCCTTCTCCCGGGCCACCAGCTTGTAGGATGCCCTTCCCTCCTGGTCGTAGAGGCGGGGGGGGGGGGGGGGGGGGGGGGGGCCGGGGCCGTCCTCCCAGTTCCTTGCCGGCGTGGGCGTAGGTGATGCCCCTGGCCTCCAGGACTTCTTCAAGTCCTTTGGCGTTGGTCCATGCCACCACGCGGCTTGCCGGGGTGGAGCGTATGTCGATGAGGGCTTTAACGCCGTTCTGCTCCAGGAGCTGTACGAACTTCTCCTAGTGGTGGTTGGAATGCCCTATGGTGAGAATTGGGTGTCCTTTCTGCGTCAATGTGTTTCCTTTGCTCCGTTCTTCCTGTTCTCCTGTCTCTGTCTGGCCTGGTCGACGAGCTTCTTCCAGGGGTTGGGTCTCTTCAGGCCGGAGATGCGGTTGAGGTGGACCCAGACGCCGCACCAGTACCCGAACATCCAGAACTTGTACCTTGCCAGGCTGTTCCATGCCTGTTCTTCGGCGTGGTCCATCTCCTTGGAGAGGTCGAAGCCGCTTATGGTGTCGGGGGTGGTCATCGTCTAGTCGCTCTTGGTTTTCAGGTTGGCGGTGCTGAGTTTGGTGTAGGGGATCTGGTGTTCGGGGCCTTGGTGGGCCTGGTAGAGGTGCACTTGGTTGATCCACCCGGTGGGGCACTTGGTCTGGACGGGGCCTTGGTCCAGGGAGAACAGAGCGCCTCCCTGTTCTTTGGTGAGGGGCCTGATGAAGCGGGCCAGGGTGATGTGGGGTACGAAGTTGAGGGAGGCGGCGTCTCCCGGCTTTGGGTCAACGTACTGGGAGAGGCGGCGGCGCAACTCTCCGAAGGCTTTCCTGTGGGCGAAGGCCTTGGTCCAGAGGATGCCGTCCTGCTCCAGGGCGAGGTTTGAAGACCTTGGCAGGGTGTAGAAGGTCCCCAGTTCTTCGGCCAGGAAGGCGATGGGCTCCGTTTCCTCCGCGGCCTTTCTGATTGCCTCTGCAAGGTCCGGGACCGTGGTGCTTGGCACTTGGCCCACGAACTGGACGGTTATGTCGTAGTCCTCCGGGTTCTCCCACTTCCAGCTGGGGTCGTCGAGCCCCAAGTGGAGGCCTAGGAGTGTGTCCCGTATGTCGGTGAGCCACCGCCGGACGTCCTGGCCCACGTCCAGTCCTATGAAGCAGCGGATGTTGCCTTTCTCCTCTTCCATTGCCTGTACTTTCTCCTTGTTTTGGGTGTTCTGGCGCCGGCGCCCTAGCTGCTGAACAGGGCAGCGTCGTCCACGGGGCGGTACCTTGCCCTGGTGCTTTCCATGTCCCTTTGCATCTTCTGCCTGTCCTTCCGGTACTTGTTGTCGACGGCGGTCATGAAGATCTGGTCCATGTAGCTGATCCAGCGGCCGGGGCGGAACTGGTCGGGTCTGGCGTGGTTGGTATAGCCCGCGGAGTACACGGTTATGGTGCCGTTCTTGGTGTGGAGCCTGATGGTGATGTTGGGGACGAAGGTGTCCAGGGATATGTGAAGCCTGCCGTCCTCGTAGTGGTTGTAGCCCCCGTGCTTCTTGCTGGAGGTCCTGCTGGTCATGTAGTTGGCGATGACCGCAGCCTTCCGGGCGACCTTGAGGGGCTCGTTCTCATCTGCCGGCCCCCGGAACCTGTCCCTGTTCTTCTCCCTGTCGATGGCCTTTGTGACGTAGAGAAAGAGGGGGTGGTAAAGGTCCTGGTCGGATATCAGGGTATCTGAGAGATCCTCGACGCAGTTCCGGCAGAGCCATTCCCTGGGGGTCAGTGTGAAGGTGTCTTCCGGGTCTTCCTGCCCTCCGCAGCGGTGGCATTTCGGGTCTTGGTAGGGCGGGCGGTCCCAGGGTTCCATCGCCTCATTTTTGGTGTTGTTGCGCTCTTGGTCTGTCATCGGTTCCTGTATCCTGTCTTCGGCGAATATCGCCGTAGTGGCGTTGAGAGGGCCGCAGGGGCGGTTTTGTCCTTTTGGCGTTGGATTGCGGCGGCCCTGTCTTTCTCTTGAAGGGCTGGCTCGGTGGCCCTGGCGTGGATTTTGGCCGTCAGCCGGGGCCGGGTAGGCGCTGACGGAATTTTGCTCCATCACTTCATGTGATAATTCCCCGAGGAGGACTCAGGCGGGTATCGGTTCCACCGTCCCGGGTTCCTTGTTTGCTGGGTCGTTGACCAGGTTGGAGACTGGGTGGGCCTGCATGTCCTCGTGGGGGCATGGCCCAAGGAGCTGTTTCAGCAGTTGGGGGTCTGCCTCGTGGTCCAGCCAGTGTTCCAGGTCCTCCGGGGCGAGGATTGCCGGCATGCGGTCGTGGACTTCTTCAATGAGGGCGTTGGGCGTAGTGGTGATGATGGCGCAGGTGCTTGGGATGCCAAGCTTTTCCCTTTTGTTGACGTAGATCCCGGCGAAGGCGAATGGCTCCCCGTCCTTTCTCGTTACGTACATGGGGGTGCGGCCTGGGCCTTTCCGGGTCCACTCGAAGAAGCCGGTGGCGGGGATTACGCAGCGGGTGTTGGCGAAGGCGTCTTTGAAGCTGGGTTTCTGGTCCAGGGTCTCCGCCCGGGCGTTGATGAACTGGTTGCTGCCGGTCATCTCCCTCTGCTGCGGGGGCACCAGGCCCCAGCGTATGTACCCGGCCTGGGTGAGGTTCTTGGACTTGGAGCGGGCGATGGCCAGGACGTCCTCCCTGGGGGCTATGTTGTACCGGGGAGGCATCGGCGGCGGCTTGGTGAGGTTGAACCTCTTCTGCATCTCGGGGGCCGAGGTTGTCAGGGTGTATCTTCCGCACATGGTACTTGTTCCTTTGTCCTTGTCGCTTGTGGTCTCTCGTATTCCCTTCTCAGCGCTCGCTGGGGTCGAAGACTATGGGCCTCTCCTCGTGGGGCAGGGCTTGGGCTATCCAGAACTCCCGGTCCTGGCCGTCTCGGTAGATCCCCAGGACTAGGCCGTCCTTCTCCCGGGCGGCCCTTCGGCTTTTCTCCTGGTCTTCGGCTTCCCCGTAGTCTTCGTTGTGGTACCTTTCGAGGCTTTTTAGGACTTGGGCCAGGAACGATTCCTCCGCCATCCTTTCCATAATCATAGGCGTTGCGGTGAAGCTCTGATTTGGCACGGCGTGCATGGTCATTTGGTGTTTCCTCCGGAGTTTCACTCGTGTAGTTGAGGCCTGGGCCCGCCTTAGAGGGGTAAGGCCCGGAGCTTCTCCGTCTCCTCCAGGTCTATGTCGCCGCGGCGGAGCTTCCATAGGTGGGGGGCCGGCTTGGCGGGGTCGCTGTAGGCGTGGATTGGCTTGCCCCTTTTTTGGGCAGCGTGGTAGTTGACGGGGAACTTGATGGTTATGGGGTTCATGTTCTCGTCCCTCTCTCCGGTGTACCTGACGAGTATCAGCCGCCGGTCTCCGGCGGGGAAGTTGTCTCTCATTTCCCTCAGCAGCTTGTCCGTCCGGCTCTTCTTGTCCGCCTCGGCCAGGACCTTGGCCCGCCACTTGGCGGCGGTCTCGTTCCTTGTAGGAGTCTTGTTGGCCTTTTTGACCAGCCTGGTGGGACAGTCGTACATGTAGGGGCCCATGGAGTCGTCCATGGTCTTCCAGCAGACTTGGTTGTCCCGGTACTCGACGACGGTGACGGCGATGCATAGGAGGCGTTCTTTTCCCGGCTCCGTGATTTCAACCAGGCTGTAGCGGTGGCTGTTCCAGTTGAGCCAGGCGGACCGGTCCAGGATCTTTATGTGTTCTCCCTGCAGTTCCCGGTCGGCGATGCGGTTCAGTTCGTCGGTGCCCGGTTTTTCCGGGGCGTAGGTGCTGGTCCAGCCCATGGTCTTTCTCCTCTGGTCTTCTTCAGGTGGGTGTTGTGGGTGGTTCCTAGAACATGGCCGCCTGTAGGCTTTTTGCTTGGGTCTCCGCCCTGGGCGGAGGCTCTTCCTTGCTGCTGCCGCTTCCGGTGACCCTGGTCTCCCTGGGTGTCTCCCCTTCCTGGGGCCCTTGTGATTCCTCTTCCTCTTGCCTTTGGGTCTTTGCCATATGCTTGGCGATCTTTGTCTTTCTTTCGTGTTCCTCTTGGGCCATTCTCTTTGCCGCTTCCTCCCGGAATTCGGGAGCGTTGTTGCGGTGGACCTGGAGGAACTGGTGGTAGGCGCATGAGTCGTAGCGGCCGTCGAAGGTGAGAGGGAATGGGAGGTCTCCTTGTTCCTGGAGGCGCCCGCACCAGGTGCGGCATTCGGAGGCCATGGGGCATCTATCAAGGTTTCCCGGGGGCGTCGGATCGTCGGTCTGTCCGGAGAGGAATTCCCTGGCGTGCTTGGGCGTGGTGTGGTTCTTGAAGGCGATGGCCGCTGCGGCGGGGTCCTGGACCCAGATGGGGGAGTCGTCCATCATTGGGTGGGGCGGCGCGGCGGCCCGTATGAGGTGTCTCTCTGCGTTGGATATCTCCGCGGCTCCGGTCTCGGGGGATTCCCAGATGTCGTCGACGTTCATGTTGCTGTGACGGCCGAAGGGCGGCGCGGTCCTGAGGGTCTCCCGGTCGTGCCACAGGTTTGCTGAGATTATCGTCCTGACCTTCTCCGTGCCCCCTGCGGGCCTCTCTTCCCTCAGTTCTGGCAGGCTCTTGATGAACCCCAGGTCCTTGGTGAACGACAGGCTTGCTCCGGTGAGTTCGGAAGCTGCTTGGTCTGGGTCGGGGTCGAAGTCGGTCCTGACTCCTATCCTGTTTGCCAGCAGGCGTGTCTTGCTGTAGGCGGCACACACCGCGGCGAGGCTGAGGGCCTTTCTGGGTTCGTCTTCCTTCAGCCTGCGGGCGCACTCCAGGTAGCTTGGGAGGTGGGGCAGCGCTGCCCGGGCCATTGCGGCTATCAGGACGTTCAGCCGCTCGGAGACTGGGTCCTCCTTGGGGTCGTGGTCCTGGGGGCGGTGGACTCCTATGTGTTCATCCCGGTGGTCCAGCCACCAGGCGGTCCAGTCGGGGCCTTCCTCCTCTCCCTCCGGCGTCTGCGGCAGGGCGGCGACGACGGCGAGCCGGTCGTTTATCGGGTAGTTCTCAAAATGGAACACTTGGTAGTTCAGGGATCTCACCTCGTCCTTGGTCCTTTCCGGGGCATCCAGGAGTTCCAGGGTGCGGAGGGCTCCCTGGGTGAGGTAGAAGAGGTTGAAGCGCAGGGACCTCAGCCTCTCGCCCAGCAGCATCGCGGTCCGCCCGGACATCTGGGTCCGGAGTTGGGCGAAGCTTTTTGGCCTGCCTGTGGCGGGCTTGGCCGGTGTCTCGGTCTTGGGGTAGGCGTCCGGGTCGTAGTGTTGCCTGATGCGGTCCAGGAGTGGGGCCATGGTCTCGGGGGGATTGCCGTGGTCTCGGTTCATGTTTGCTCTCCGGGCTCTTGGCTTTGGGGTGTGGGTGTTGTCAGGCAGCCAGCCCGGCTTCCTTCAGCAGTTCCAGTGTCCTTGGGACGTTCAGGGACTTGGGCTTCAGCAGGGTGGGGTGCCCGCCGTACTTAGTGGTATAGACGTCGACGATCTTGCCCCGGTATGGCAGGCGGTCGAAGGTCGCCTCCCGGTCTCCCACGGCTACCGGTATGGGCCTCTCCCCGGGCACCCTGGCTTCGTGGTGCTTCCTGATGGTGTCGAGGAGTTTCTTCTTGGCCTTGGTGTCCGCCATGGCTTGGGCGCACCGCTCCCTCCACTCCTTGGCGTGTTCGTTGGGCGGCTTGCTGCCCTCCAGGAGGTCGAAGAGCTTCTTGGGGATGTCGTACTGGTGAAAGCCCTCTTCCTCTGTCATCATGTTGAGGTCGATCCAGCCCTGGGTGATTGTGAAGTCGATGAGGACGGCGAAGGGCTCCCTGTCTTGGGGGCGCTGCTCGTTGCCCTCTCCGCTCTTGTTCCAGAGGACGCTCCAGCGGCGGCTGTTGAAGTTCATCAGGGACGAGCTCTGGACTATTTCCAGCCGGTCGTTGCCCTTTATCAGGAGGTCGTCGAGAAACCTGTTGATCTCCTCGCGGTTGTCGGGGTTGTGGGACCAGATGTGGGATTCCCGGGACATGGGGTCTATCCTTGGGAGCCTTGGGGGCTCCGGTTGTCTTTGGGGCCTGTGGATTGGTCTGAGGGGCTTGGAGGGGCTGTGTCTTCAGTCTTCGGCTTCGTCCTGTCCACAGGAGCATTCCTGCAGGAGGTCGGGGACGTCTTGGAGGAGTTGGGCTGCGGCGTGGAATGAAAGGAGGTCGATGGGGTAGCGCCCCTTTCCGTTATCGTGGACGTGGTGTACCCGTCTCTCCTCGTCGGTGAGGGCGGCTACGCTGATGGTCAGCATTTCGGGGTGCTCTTCGTTGTCGTGCAGGCCTAGGGCGCAGGCGGTGGCCTCGGGGCAGGTCTCGATGTGCCCTTCTCCCGCGGCGTTGGCCAGGCGTTGGAAGTCGTCGTGGTTCAGGGTTGAGGAGTCGAACGACGCGGGGTTCATGTGGGGCCAGGCGGCTTGTATTTCATCCAGGTGGTAGGCCCGCCATATTCCCTGGAACTTGGTCCAGAGGGTCGGCATGAGGGTGTCGGCGGCGACCCCGGTCACGGAGTAGCGGTCCATTCCGTCCCGGAGCCTGTGTTCCGCCCTTCTTTCCCGGGGCTGCTCCAGGTGGTTGCCGGAGAGGAGAGCCTTTGCCAGTGCTTCTCTCTGCGGTTTGGCTTGGCAGTATCGGCAGGTGCTTTCCTGGGTCATGTTTTTGAGGTTCCTTTGCTTTGTTGACCGGGAGTTGCATGTCCTCTTCTTTTGCTCCTGCGGGTCGCTGGTTACTTGGCTCCGCGCTTCGCTCTGTCCTTCAGCCTTTCACGGTAGTTCCCTTCTCCTCCGTCTCCCCATGTCTCCGGGGGCTTGGCTAGTTGCAGGACGTTGTCGTAGCTTCTTTCGCCGTTGCTACAGCACACTCCGATTATGGCCATCATGGCTGCCCTGGCGAAGTCTGCGAGGTCCCATGCGCCTGGGCCCGAGGGCGCCAGGACGCTGTTGTGTCCGTCTTTCTCGTATACGCGGACGGGACCTCTGGTGTCGGCCCAGCTATAGCCTTTCGAGAGGATCCACTGGTGCAGGGCCTCCCCCTCGATGGACTCAACTGCTGCCTGCAGGGTGAAGTGTCCTTCGTCCCGGACTGCGTCTGCTTTCAGGTCAGGGTCCACTTGGGCTCCGACGGCCCTCATTTCCTCCATTTCCCTCGATTCTTCTGCTGCCAGTGCGGCTCTGAGGCGATCGAGGAGGGTTTTCTTGTCCGTCATTCCTCTTCCTCTCGTTGGGGGGTGTTCAGGTGAAGCAGTGGCCGGAGCAGTCGTCTCCGGCAAGATCCAGTGCCAGGGGCATCTGGGACCTGACCTCTTCAACCATGCTCTTTATTGAGGTCGTCTTGCCTAGGCGCTGGGGAGGGTTCAGTTTGGCCAGGGCCTCCTCCAGTTCCAGGGCCTTCTGGTAGAGGTCCGGGGCCTTGTCTGCTATGTTGGTCCACTCCTGTGGCGAGTGGTAGGGGCAGAAGTAGCAGGCGCTTCTTCCCACTTTGAGGTCGGGCCATTCCCTTGCCAGGTATCTCTCACAGTCGCCTCGGGTCCATCCTGTCTCCACCAGGGGGTAGATGTTGCTGATGTACTGGACCCTTGACTCCTTTATCCTGATGATCTCGTCCCTGGAGATGCCCAGGTACTGGTCCACCCTGAGGGGCCAGCCGTAGTGCTGGCGGAGCAACCGTCTCAACACCTCTATCTTGTATATCTCGGTGCAGCGGCGGGCGGTGGGTTCGTAGGGCATGGCGTAGCCGATGTAGGTTGGTATGTCCAGGAAGAGGCTCTCCGCGGTCTGGGCCGGCCGCCTTTTGATGTCCTCCCGGTTGGTGGTCTTCCAGGTGTCCTCTTCGATGTTGCTGAAGGTTCCTGTGTATATCGGGTAGGAGAGCAGTTCCTGGAGGGCCTCTATGGTCTGGTAGACCCAGGGGGCTCGGCCTGGGTGTCGGCGAAGAGGGCGCAGTCGGGCCTGGGGTACCCGGGCAGGAGCCCTCTGTCCAGGAGGAGGGACATGGCGGTGGACTGGAGGCCCCCGCCCAGGGAAAGCGCGGTTACGTGAGTGGGTGTCTTGGCCAAGAGGCTGTTCCTGCGGGGTTGGTTGCGGTGATTGGTGTTTGTGGGGCCGGCGGGAGGAATCGAACCCCCATCAGCTGGTTACAAATGGGAATTACCCGGAATTGTAGCCACTGGTGCTCAATGCGGGCATTTCTTCCGGCTCGACGACCGGAGGCGGGGCATTCCCACCCGCCAGATGTCTCATCAGGATATTGACAGCGGCGTTCACGTCGGCGTCTATTTCTAGGCTGCACTGCTTGCAGCAGTACCGCTTGTGGTCCCGGGCCAGGGAGTCCACGTGACCACACCCGGAGCACATCTGGCTGGTGTGCCTAGGGTCAACTCTCACTACCTGCTTGCCGGCCCATTCTGCCTTGTAAGCTAGTTGTTGAGCAATAAGTCCCCAGGTGGCCTCCCCTATGCTCCGGTTGAGCCTCGCCTTGGTCCCGACGTTGACGCCGGGTTGGTCCAGGTGCCGGCCGCACTTCCCATCATGTTGCGAATCGACAGATTCTCTATGACTACGAGGTCGAACCGTCTGACCAATCCGGTGGTGATGCGGTGGCACTCGTTCCGGTTGCGGATGCGCTCCCGGTAGTGCAGGTTGGCTATCACGCTGGTCCTGCGCCGCCACTCCCGGCTGCCCTTGGTACAGCGGGAACGGCGCCGTTGGGCTTCCTCTACGGCGGAGCGGTCAATGGGGCGTCGCCCGATGTACTCGCCGGTCGAAAGGGTGATTCGGTTGGTGATGCCGAAGTCCAGGCCAACGGCGTTGCGTGTCACCTCCGACGCCGTGTGAGGGGCGGATTTTTGGGGTACCTGCACTGAGGCCGAGCCAACAGGCTGCTCGATTTCATAAGTGAGATTTACGATGAGCCGCCGCCCTTGCCTCACCAGTGACAGCCCTTTGAGGCAGGTCGTAGACGGCAGTTCTTGCTCGCCTGGTATTTTTATCCGGGGCAGCCCCATGATGTGTACGGTTCTGTTCTTCACCATGCTGGGGCTCGGTTCTGATATCAGGATGCTCCGCCATCGCCGCCGGGACTTGAATCTTGGGTATCCCGGCTTCTTCCCGGCCTTGGCCCTGCGATAGAACCCTTGGACTGCGCGTTCAAGCCTGCGAAGCACCCCGCGGCCAATCTGGATAGACAGAGTACCCCTGGCCCAGCGGTCGTCCTGCTTGCGGATAGCGGTCAGGTGCTTGCATTGACTCATATAGTTGACCTTGGGTTCCAACCCGCTGAGCCTTGAGTGGTCGTTCACCCTGTTGAACCACAGACCGGATTCCTCTGGGGAGGCCCTGCGCCATGCACTTCCATCCCACACCCAGCCTCTGCCGCGGTTGGCCTCGACGGTTATCCACGCCTTTGGGTAGGCATTCCGCCATTCCTCAAGGGCGGCGTTGTAGAGTTGGGCACACTGCCTGAGGACCTCGTCCACTCGGGCGTAGCCCTGCTTGGTGGTATATCCCCGGAGCTGGTAGGTCCTGTGCATCAGTCCTCTATCGGTTGGGTCGAATTGCGGGTAATTCCCGTTCCTTTCCTTGGCTTCAGCGTGCCGGGGTTGATCTCTTCCATGAATTCCACGAACCCTTCACCGGAAAGGCGGGGGTACTTGGTCTTGATCATCCGCCGCCGCAATCTCTCCGGTACCATCAGTCCGTCCGCCGGCCCTATGCGGTGGTGGTCGCGGATCCTTCTCCATAGTGCGACGAGGCTCTCCTGCCCTTCGTCGGTGTTCATCTTCCCCGGGCTGTAGAAGCCGGGGCACTTGGCGTTGATCTTGGCGTTCAGGTGTTCTTTGATGTGGCGCCGGGACTGTTCCTTGTCGATGACGGTGTTCCAGGAGACCCTGGCGTGCTGGTGTTTGTCCTGGCGCTGGAAGGTCCGGTGTGCTCTCAGGTGTGTCAGTTGCCTCCGGTGGTCTCTCATGGCTGCCTTTGGCTGGTTCATTGGGCTTTGGGCCTCTCCCTGCTTATGGTGTATGCTTTCAGACCCTTTTTGAGGGCCGACCAGATGGTCCGGGCTGCCTCCCTGTTCCTGCCCTCTGCGATCTGGGCCCTTGCTTCCTGCAGCAGTTCCTGGGCCTCTTCCAGGTGCTGTCTCTGGGGGCTTTGGGGTCTTTCCGTGGCCTGGTGTTTCATGCTGGCCTCCTGGGCTTTGTCCGCTCTTGGGCCTTCGGTGAGTTGCGCCGTCGTCAGTTTAGCCAGGTCTCTGGTGGGCCGTTGTGGAGGGGGATTTCCTCTTCTTCCGGCAGTTCGAGCTCAATGTCGTTTATCTGGCAGATGTCCAGGCGGTGTATCTGCGCTTGGTGGTAGGCGAGCACTCGTTCGAGGGTGCTGGTCTCCTGCCTGCTCTGCAGGGTGTAGTCCTCCGGGAAGAGGAGATTGGGCTGTTCGCAGGGGTTGGCCCACTGCTTGGGAAAAGCAATGACTGTGTGGGGGCGGCCCGAGGGGTTCAGGAACACCACGGCCTGCAGTCCTTCCAGCATGGGCAGCAGGGGGTTGAGGCCGGTCCAGTGCTTTGCCCTGCTCAGGCAGGTGAGGGTGAAGGACCTCTGGTCGGGGGCCGGCTGGGTGGTTATCGCCATGCCGATTATCTCGTCGGAGGTTATGGTCTGGGCCAGGGCGTGTATGTACTCCGGGGCCTGGACTTGGTCGTCCTCCTGTAGGCCCTTGAGGGCGGCGCTGCACCTGTCGGTGGCCCGGACCAGTGTCTGCAGGGCCAGGGCGTCCTGGTGGGCCCTTCTGCTCTTCGGGCTGGGTGGCAGGGCCTTGATCTTCTCCTGCAGCAGGTCGTTGTTCTCCGACAGGAGTTGGGAGGCTTGGTAGAACCTTCTGCCTCCTGGGCAGCCTGGCCAACCGGGGTTGGGCCAGCGGTCCGGGGTCCTGGGGGTGTCAATGTTTAGCGTTCTCACCCTCTTCCTTTCCTGCTGTCGATTTGGGGCTTCAGGTCTGGGCTTGGGCTGTTCTTGCCGCCCTGGCCTCTTTGACCAGCCTGGCGTGGGGCACGGCTTGGGCCCTTCTGGTTATGTGGACCACGCTGACGTTGCGCCGGGTGAGTTCCCTTGTGACTACGAGGGTCCTGGTACAGCGCAGGGGGTCTGGTTCCTTCCTCAGGATGGCTACCCTGGCGCCTTGGGCCATCCGGATGGCCTCGTCGATGCCTTCTTCAAAGGCTTGAACCTCTGGTCCTGTTTCACCCGCGTCCTGGCAGGCCTGTCCCAGGCTCTGGCCGGCGTAGGAGTAGGCTATGCGGTGGGTCTTCAGGCTGGAGGCCAGGGGCGCCGCGTTGAACCATGGGGCCTTCCTGCTGGCTGGCCTGGGCCGGGCGTTTATGACGGCCTTGATGTTGTGGCGCATGAGGAGGGCTAAGAACTCCATCAGGTCGTGGTTGGAGTGACCGATGGTGTAGACCGCGGTGTCGTTGTTGGTCAGCATGAGAGTGCTCCCTTCCCTTTTAGTATGACGGGCGCGGGAGTCCCGGACTTTGCCAAGGCCCGCCGCAGCCGTTGGTGAGGAGCGGCGGGTTGTTGGCCGGGTTACGGGTATGGTGTCGGTGGCTTGTTGCAGGGTGAGGAAGGGGCTGGTGTTGGGGCAGGGGGCCTAGTTGGCGGCGGCGTTCTCCGGCTCGGAGGCCTGTTGTACGGCCCACTTGAAGAGTGACAAGGAGCCTGAGGGCACCTTCTTCCTGCTCTTGTTGGGAGCGGGCGGTTCCGCCAGGAACTCGGTGAGGCTGAAGAGGGCGGGCTGCTTCTCTTGGTTCTGTTCCGTCCCGGTGACTTCCACGGCCCTTGGGGCGGGCTCGCTCTTTGCGGCCTTGGCCGGTTCCGGAGTTGGGAGCGGTGTGGGTTCAGGGGATGTTTCTATCTCGGGGATGGCCCACTCGTCGTTGGTCAGGAAGGCCTCGTCCTGGTTTTCCTGGTCCCGGGCCCGGGCGAAGATGTTCTCCACGGAGTCTTCGTCCTCCGCCAGTATGCCCCTGTCCTGGTTCACTATCTGTTTGGCCAGGGCCATGATCATGTCCTGTTGCCCGTCGCCGTAGGCTACCAGGCCCTCCTCGGGGAGTTCTCCCTCCACGGCCAGGGAGCTCTGCATCTTGCGGGCGATGAGCTTCAGGGCGTCGGCCTGGAGGGTGCCTTGGTAGACCATGAAGACGACTTTGACCGGTTGGGTCTGGCCGATGCGCCACGACCTGCGGGAGGCCTGGCGCATGGTGTACACCGAGTAGTCGGTCTCGTACCAGCAGATTGTGGGAAAGTCCACCAGGTCGAGGCCGGTCTGGACCAGGCGTGGGTTGCAGATCAGGACGTCTATGCCCTGGCGCACCCTCTCGTTTATCCAGGCTTCCCTCTGTTCCGTTTTGGCGGTGGTGTCCGTCTTCAGGATCGCGGTCCTTATGCCCTCCCTTTCCAGGAAGTTCTGGAGGCGCTTGGTGATGTCCCGTTCCTGGGTGTGGGTCACGTAGACCAGGACCCGGCGTCCTGCTTTCCTTTCCTCCTTTACTAGGTCTATGAGTGCCCTTTCCTTGGGATAGGTCACGTTCTCGCTGAGGGGCGGCAGGTCTATGAGGAGATCTCCCTCCTCGGGGTCGTAGACCGTCTCTCCCCGGGTGCAGCCGTCGGGGTAGGCCAGGACGCTCTGGAGGTACTTGCCCAGCAGCTTCTTGGAGCCCTTGGCCAGGGCTTTGCCCAGTGCCTTCTTCAGGGTGTCGAAGAGTTCCCAGTAGGCGCTGTCCTGGGACAAGAGGTCCAGTTCCGGGTCTTTTTCCGTGGACAGCTTGGTGGTCATGATCTGCTCGGTGTAGGGGGGCAGGCTCCTGGTGACGTCGGATAGGCGGAGGAAGATGGTGCCGCCGATGAGGTGGAATAGGGCCGAGGGCGCCAGTCCCGGTGTCTCCTTCTCCACGGTCCGGTAGCCCTGTCGGCGGCTTCCCTTGCCATGCTCGTAGGGGCTGCTGTTGTCCTTGGTCTTCTTGTAGGTCTTTTGCCGGAAGCCGTAGCGGTCGATCCACCTGCTCCGGTCGGAGTGCTGGAAGTCGGATCTTATCTCGGGGGAGAAGCGGTAGAGCAGGTGGAACAGGGTGGAGCTGTACCCTCCCATCAGGGTGCCGGTCAACACCAGGGACTTGCCGCAGACGCCGGCCAGCACTCCGCTGGCGATGCCTTGGGCGGTGCCCTGCCCCTTGTATTCGTGGACCTCGTCCGCGATGAGGAGGTCAAAGAAGCCCTTCATCCGGAGCTTGATGTAGTCGGCCAGAGGGTATCTCTTCCTCTTGGTGTGGTCAGCCTCCCAGAGTGGCCCGTTGCACATGAGACAGAAGTGCCTCTTTGCCTCCAGGCGGGTCGGGGAGATTGGTATGCCTTCCTTGTCATTGATCTGGGCGGAGCAGGAGGGGCAGGCCAGTATCCTGATGGGCCTTCCGGTCTCCTCGTCCCTGGACAAGAGGCCTCTGCTGGTGGCGTACCGGGTGTTGTAGGCGGCTTTCCAGAGGTAGGAGAGCTTGGCCCTTTCCCGGGAGAGAATGGTGAACATCGACCCCTGCCTCTCCACGGTGCGGAGCCTCTCCAGGTCGGTGATGGACTCCACTATCACGGCCTTGGCGTTGGGGACGGTTATTTCGATCTCTCTCTTCCACTTCCGGACCAGGTGGGGCGGGCAGAGCACCAATATGTTCTCGAATCCGGCCATGTGGGCGGCGGAGGCGCCGATGAAGGTCTTCCCGGTTCCCATCTCGCCTACTATGGTGGTGCACAGGTTGGACTGCAGGCTTAGGACGGTGCCCCGGAGGGCGTGTTCCTGGGCGCCTATGGGCCGGCGCAGCAGCTCGGGCAGCTGGTGTTCCTCCCGGTGCCTGGCCGGCTGGTAGAGGGGTGGGTATGAGTCAATGACCCGGCGGGTGATGGCGTCCCGGTGGCGGTCGATGAAGTCCGCGAGGGTCATGCCCTCCTGCTCTTGTTCCTGTTCTTCCTGGAGGTCTTCCATGTCGGGGTCTTTCTCTTCCTCCTTTGGGTAGCCGTTGTGGTCGGCGTTGCCGTTGGTTGTGGGACGGCGTGACGGCCGGACTCTGGCTCTTACTTGGACTGTGCTCATGCTCTGGTCCTCTGCTTGTGCTGTTTTCCGGGCTATTCCTTGGGGATGATGTCCTGCTGTATGGGGTTCCAGGCGTAGTTGCCGCAGGGGCAGTGGTAGATGGAGTCCTGGCCCAGGCGGAACCACCTTGTCTCCCGTTCCTTCGGGCAGAAGAGGGTCATGGTCAGGGGCAGCTTGTAGGCGGGTGCTTCGCTGAACTGTTTCCACAGGGCGGCCCTGGCTGCCTGTACCTGCTCCGCCTGGTCCAGGGTGTAGCTCTTGGCGTCCGTCCAGTCCTGGGGCGAGTAGGCCATGATGGTCCCGTCGGGAAAGCTGAATATCCGGACGGTGGCGGGGCCGAAGTGTTCTTGGTCGGTTACGTCGACGCTTGCGTTGGCGGTGCTCTCGAAGCGGTTCATCAGCTTGTTGGCGAGTTCTTGGGACATCTCCCCGCCGGTGAGCATGACCTGCCCGCCGAAGGCGTAGAGTTCGGCCTTTGTCCGTCTTCGCCCTCGTCCTCGGGAGGAGGCGGCACGAAGAGTTCCGGGTATGACCTTGCTACGTCCATCCACCGGCCGTAGTGGCTGTGGAGTATGGTCTTGTGCTGGGGGTGCCAGGTGAAGTGGGCGTTGGCCATCTTCAGGAAACTGCTGGTTTGGTCCGGTGTCCAGTTGGGGTAGTTGTCCTGGGGTATTGGCGGGCCTTCTTTCCGGTGGCGAAGGTGCTCGTTGATCCTGTCGATGGTGTTGGGTATTTCCCATCCCAGGTTGATGCCTGGGGCCACGGCGATGGACTCGCTGGCGATTTCCAGGAGGTGGTTCATGGGTATGCCGATTTGCTCCATCATCCAGGAGGCTTGGGCAACCCTGTCTGCCAGGACGGACAGCAGGAAGTTGAACCTCTTCTGTTCAGCGGTCATCGCTTTCTTTTCTCCTGTGGGGTCCCGTGGGGCCCGGGTCAATGGGGGCTGTTGAATGCTTCGGGGTACTGCGCGGCGATCTCTGTCCAGACGTGCTCGGTGGCTTCCAGTATGGTCTTGGTGTCGCTGTCCCAGGGGAAGTTTTCGTTGGCCATGTGCAGGAACTGGAGGGCCCTTTCGGGGGGCCAGGTGTCGTAGTCGGAGGGGACCCTGGGGTGGTCGTCGAAGAACGCCAGGTACTTGTTGATTTCCTCGACGGCGCCCGGTATGCCGGAGCCCAGATTGACCCCGGGCATGAAGGCGTCGACGTCGGCGGTTATGTCCCGGAGGGGGTGGAAGGGTAGTTGGGCGTGTTCCATGGCCTGCTGCATGTCCTGGAGGCGTTCCTTCGGGACGGTTATAAGGAATGAGTATTCCTGCGGGTCTTCTTGGGTCATGGCGTCTTTCCTCTTGGCGGCTGGCCCTGGGCCTTGGGCCTTTGGTGGGTGAGGCTGGTGGGCGGCCCAGGGGGATGGTCTTTGGCTTGGTGTTGCTGGATCCCTGATTTTAGGTCATGGGGCTTTGGTTGTCCTGGCGGGGGCGGCAGGGGGTGGTCAGGCCCGTATGTCGGTGATCTCCCCGGTCTGCATGTCCATGGCGGTTATCGTGGTGGTCATCTTGTCCTGCCAGGTCTCCTGCTCCTCGTCGGAGCTTACCAGGACGGACGTCTTGGTGGTGCGGCCCTTGACCAGTATCCTCTGGTCCTCGGTATCTATGGACAGGTTGTCCAGGAAACCTGCGGCCATGAGCTGCGCTATGTGGCCCCTTCTCAGGGGCATGAGGGGCCTGGTGGGCCTGGTCTCTTCGGGCCAGAACTTGTCCTGCATCTCCCGGTTGGCCCACAGGCCGGCGGCCTGTGCCTCGGTGGCTGCGGTCAGGGGGTCCATGCCCTTGGTGGTGAAGAGGATGGTCTTGGCCGGCACAGTGGGTGTGCTTACTATCGGTTCCTGGCCTTCCTCCAGGACGCTGACCCGGTCTAGGGGGCCTAGGGAGATGTGGTTGATGCGGTTCTCCGCGACCTCGGCCAGCTGCGGGGTCTCTCTCTTTTGCCCCAGCAGGACTACTTGGTCGAAGTCCTCGTATTCGGGCAGGGGGAAGGCGTAGCAGCGTATGTTCCAGTAGTTGGCGGAGAGGTAGCGGGCGGAGACGGCGAGGCGGTGCCTGGGGACTATGAAGACCAGCAGCCCGTTGGTCACCAGATGCTTGGTGCAGTGGGTAAGGAAGGCCTGTTCCACCCTCTTCTGTTCCTGGTCGAAGTCGTAGGGTGGGTTCAGGTAGAGGAGGCTGAATGAGGCGTTGCTGACCATGGTCTGGAAGAGGTCGGACTGCAGGGTGTGGTCCAGCTTGTCGGTGGCGGTCCTGGCCCTCTGGCGTTCCAGCTCGATGCCGTAGACCTCTTGGCCTATGCTTGGGCGCCTCTCATGGATCCTGTCGGAGAGGCGTTGGACGGCGTCGCCGGGGCCGCAGCAGGGGTCGAGGATGCGGAGCACCCGGGGTCCGGCGAAGCGGGTGGCGTTGTCTATTTCGATGAGGGGCTCGATCATGTCGACGACCCGGAGAGGGGTGGGGTAGAACCCTCCCTTGGCCTGTCCGGCTAGCCTCATTGGCTCTTTCCTCCCTGTTTCTTTTCCTTGGGGGCCTGCTGGCCGCCTCTGCGGGGCCAGCAGGTTAGGTCATCTTTTCTTTTGCCGGGGCCTTTGCCCTAGAGCATGCAGCGGGCCCGGAGTATCTCCAATTCCATCTCGAAATTGGTGTGGCTGGCCGGGCTTCCGGGGTAGGGGTCCGGGCCGGAGGCCAGAAGGCTGCCCAGCTGCTGGATGCCGTTGGTTATCATGTTCTTGGCGCTGTGGATGGCGGTTTTCAAGGGTGTTTTCTTCTCCTGTGTTCGGTGGTTCCTGGTGTCTCTGGTCTGCCGCTTTTGTTTCTCTGTCTTTCCTCCTATTTCCTTTTCCAGACCTCGAGCCGGTCGTGGATCCCGGTGAAGCGGGGTATGTAATGCAGGTCGTGGGGCTGGTATTCCCTCTCCAGGAAGGCGAACATTTTCGGGGTGCCGGTGCAGCCGGCGCTGTCCTCTCCTACTAGGACCAGGTGCTCTCCCTGGAACGCTTTCACGGCCTGGTAGGGCCAGTCGGAGGGGTCCAGGTGCAGGTTGTCCGGCCAGCAGATCAGGAGGTTCCGGTCGGGATAGGTGGCTATGGCGTCTTGGGCTTTGAGCCTTTTGATGGGGGCCCAGGCGTCGAAACCTCGTCCCCTTTTGTTGTGCCAGGGCTTGGGGTCGGTGGCGACGGTGTCGATGCCGGCCTCGATCAGTTCCTGGCTCCAGTAGCCGCTGCCGGCCCCGACCTCGAGCAGGGGCCCGTAGGGGCGGAGGAAGTCCACGGCGCTCATGGTGAGGACGGCGAAGCCGAACATCTCTATGAATTCCATGCGGCATTCGTTTTCGTCGTGGGTTGGGTCGTCCCTTCTCTCCCTGAGCCAGGCCTGGGCCATGGTTTCTCCAAGGCCTTGGTCCTGGGGGTCTTCGTGGCAGACGGGGCAGCGGCACTGGTCGCTTTTCCTGGTCTCGACGTATGCGGACATGGCGCTCTTCCTCCTTCCGGTCGTCTTGGGAACCCCGGACGAGTCCAGGAGAAGGACGGGGGCCTTTATCTTGGTGGCGACGCGCCTGGTCTGGTAGGAGTTGGTAGACCTAGTCGGGAAGGGGTAGTTCGTGGTGGG
Source organism: Dehalococcoidia bacterium (assembly GCA_034420695.1). Taxonomy (GTDB): domain Bacteria; phylum Chloroflexota; class Dehalococcoidia; order Lucifugimonadales; family UBA3495; genus Io17-Chloro-G2. Next base: position 22,638 of record DAOULB010000038.1, on the reverse strand, counting down.
TTATTCCGAAGGTCAGGTCTATTTTCAGCAGTTCCTCGTTGAACATGCACCAGTAGGCGGTTACGCCCGCGGATGTAAGCTTCTCCGCTTCGTGGATGCGGACGGCCCTTCCCCAGAGCCAGGGGGCCCAGCTTGGGTGCATGGGGAGGCTGCTCCTCTTGTTCAGGAAACGGTAGTAGAGGTCTGGGAGTTCATCTTGGTCCCGGGCCAGCAGCAGGAAGTTGTTGTTGTCGTAGCCGTGTTCTGCGGTCTTGGTGTACACCATGCCGTGGTAACCGCGGCTGGCGGGAAGGCGGGTGATCTTGGCGGTCCACGTGCCCGTGGTGTGGGACGGGATCTTGAAGGACTTGTAGCCTAGTTGGATTCCGTGCATGGGCGTTCCCCTTTGGAGGAAGCCGGTGCCCGGGGGTTGTTTCATCAGCTCGGCGGCCATTGCCTTGATGGCGGTCTGGGACCCCAGCAATGACAGGAAGTAGAGGTGCTCCTGCTCTTCGTCCATGGCGAAGGCGTCGCAGGTGGCGTTGAACTGCCCGGCGGCGGCGGTGTGGAGGTCAAGTCGTTCCAGGAGGTCTTGGTCTTCCTGGGACTGCATGGTCTGAGGCTCCTGTGTCTCTTCTTCTGCCATTGTGCAGGTTTCTCCCTTCCTGTGTTTGGAACGAAAAAAGGCCCCTCGCCGTGGAGGGGCTTGGTGTGGCTGGTCACTTTCCTTGGGGCCGCTGTCACAGGGGAAGCGGCCCCTTTCTTCAGGGATTGGTCAACCCGTCCAGCGGGTCTGTGCCCGGCAGTCGTGGCACTCGGCGAGGACCTGCTTGGGGCTGTGTCTCCACACGTCGTGGGGGGTTAGGACCCTGGCCTCGCCCCTGGAGCACCTTCCGGAGCAAGGCCTCATGTCTGCTTTCAGTTCCGGGTAGGAGAGGACGCCGTCCTTGGAGCGTCTGCCGGGGTTTCTCCTTGGCTTGATGGTGACGGTCATTGGTTCCTTGTTCTCTTGGCCTTGTTGATCTTCCTAGAAGAGGGGCAGGGTTGCTGGCTTGGCCGGCTCCGGTTCCCTGGTTTCCGTCTCAGGGGCTGGGGCGGGGTTCGCGGGTGCTTGGGTGTTGTTCCTCTGCCTGTTCCTTCTGGCCGGCTGGGGCCGGTGCTCCGGGTGCTTGGGGTTCTGGTCCCACTGGGCGGTGGCCTCCTGTATCACCCCGGGCAGTTGCTCCGCCAGGAGCAATAGGTCCGTGTCCTGGAAGGTGGCGATGAAGGGGTCGGTGTCCCCCTTCTTTATTCCGATGGTGCCCCGGCCGTTTTCTATGGAGAGGACTGCTTTCACAGAGACGGGGGTGTGGGGCGCCTGTCTCGGCTGTTGGTTCTCTCCTGGCTCCTGGCCTTCGTTGGTTTCTTCGCCGTTGGTGTTGTCGTCCGGGGTGTCTTCGCTCTCTGGGGCCCCGGAGTTTTCTTCTTCATCACCCTGGGTGGTGTCCTGGGTCTCTTCCTCCCTCTCCTGGGTGGTGGTCTCTTCGTTGGCCATGGCCCTTTCTCCTTTTCCTGGTGTGGGCGGGATCCTCTTGTGGTTTACCTTGGAGGGGCTTATTCCTCGTCTGGTCCGTCGTCTTCCTCGTCGTCGTCTTCGGGCCCTTGGTAATCGTCCTGGCTGTACCCTTCCTCTTGTTCCCGGCCCATTCTCTCGACGACCTTTTCCACGGCCTTCGGCGTGGCGTAGGTGGGGGCCATGGTGCCCTGTTCCAGGTCGAGGTAGAGGGCCATGAAGGGGCATTTTCCGGCCATCATTCTCCGGACTACGTGGGTGACCCAGGCGGCCATCATGCTGTTGATGGTGGGGTCCTGATCGGTGAGGTCCAGGGCCGCGGCGCAGTCTAAGTCGGGGGGTGTGTCCGGCACCGCGGTCAGGAGGTCCGGCCTCTGGAGGGTTGGCGCTGGCAGGAAGTTGCAGCGGCCGTCTTCGAAGGCCCGGTTCTGCAGGGTCTGCAGTTCGTTGGTGTTGCCGATGAGAACCTGGCCCCAGTTGGTTCCGTTGCCGGCGTCTATCAGCCAGGTGTTGGGGCTGTAGGAGTTCAGGGACTGGGCCATGGCCCTTCGGGCGGGGGCGTTGTCCACGCACCCGATGAGTATCTTCTGGCCGTGGTAGGCCGGCTCTTGGCTGTTGAAGCCGTCGCTGGGCCTCAGGGGCTTGGTGACGTAGCCGATGGTCCGGTCGTATTCCCTTGCCAGGCGGACGGCCAGGGCCTCACTCTTGGGCCGGCCGATGTCCTCTTTCCCGAAGTTCTGCCGTAGCAGGTTGTGGGGCTCCACCAGGTCGGGGTCCTGGAGGATTATTTCGGCTTCACGCCCGGTGAAGAGCCGGCAGAGGGACTCGGCGACGAAGCCGCCGGTGCCCCCGCAGCCGACTATCACGATCTTAGGGTTGGCGGCGATGCGTTCGGTGTTCAGGTGATACTGCATTGGTCCTGTTCCGGGGTTCTCGGTTTCTGGCTGGCCGGGGTCTTTCAGGCGACGAACTCGACGTTGGGCGGAGGGCCGGAGAAAGCTTGTTCCCAGGTCAGGGGCGTGAAGTTGCCGTAGATGCCCAGGCGGAGCTTGGCCTCGGGTTTGGGCTGGTCAAGGCGGCCGACGACTCCGTAGATGCGGAAGCCCTGTTCGTCCCGGTCGTCGGTCCTGGAGAAGAATGCCCGCAGGTATCCGTGGGAGTGGAACTCCGCGACAGCATTCCTGATGTTTGGGTCGTAGGTGAGGGACGCGGTGGTTCCCTCTTGGTCGGGGACCACGGGTCGGTAGGCGCTGCCGTCCCAGCAGATGGCAAAGAACCTCTCTGTGCCCCTGCTCTCCCTGAGCCATGCGATGCCCATGTGGACTATGTTCCCTGGGATGGGCCCGTTGGGTAGCTCCAGGTACGGGCCTGCGCTGGCCAGTCCTTTGACTGGCCCGGCAAGGACTGGGCTCCTGGCCCTGAGCAGTGCGCTTTCGGCCTCGACGTGGAGGCCCTCCCGGGACAGGAGGTAGTCGTAGCCTGTGCCTCTCTCTCCCGCTGGCCCTGACCTTTTGTTGATGATATAGCCTACGGGGAGGGCAGGCGTGGCGGGTTGGTCCGTCTCGGGCTTCGGTGCTTGGTCAGTACCGGCTTTCTGTGATTGACATGGCCTTCCGGACAGAATGGACCCTAACCAGGTCGGCCATAGGGTACTTTTGTTTTCCATCTATCTCCTCCCACAGGGCGAGCAGGTTGTCGGGGTGCTTCTTCGACCTTCCCTGGGTGTGTCCGGTCTGGGAGAAGAAGGAGAGGAAGAAAGAGTCGGGGATTTCTTCGACCTCGTTGGGGAAGCTGTGGCTGCCGGCGCACACCCTGCCGTTCTCGAAGACGTTGAAGGTTGGGACGTGGTACAGGTCGTCGTCGGGGCTGGATGGCCGGCTCTTTGCGGCAAAGACCCAGGGCGCCCTGCCCGGTGAGGTTATGAAGACAAGGCCTGGCATGGGCAGGCTGAATCTCTTGGGCGGTTTGGATACCTCCGTTTGGAGGGCGGCGGACCAGACCGTTGGCGGTCGGTACTGGGCGGCTATGGGGCCGTTGGGTCCTTGGTTCCACCAGATGGTGTGGGGCGGCATGAGGCCTGAGGTTATCTCCATCTTTGCCGAGAATATGCCTCTCAGGTCGTCTGCGGATATGGTCCTGACGGTGTTGTGTCCCTTGTCGAAGTTGCGGAGCAGGATGGTGTCTTCGTGGACGTCGATGCGTACTCTCAGGGGGTCCCGGGGGATTTCCTGGATATTGGTCCCGGGGACTGCCCAGAGTATTGGGCTCTGTTCCTGTGTTTTGGTCATTGCTTGTGCTCCGGGCCGCCGGCGCTCTGCCGGCCTTGGTTGTGGGGAAGGTGGCCCACCCTTTCCAGGGTGAAGTCCAGTACCTGTGGAAAGCGGCCCTTGAGGTCTTCCTTGAGCCATTCCTGGATGGTGTTGACCCTCTGGGTCAGGGCTTCGGCCTTCTGCCACTCCTTCCTTATTATCTGGACTGAGTCATGGGTCCAGGGGTCGCAGAAACCGTAGAACTCCTCTCCAAAGGGGGACACGTTCAGGATGCCGTTATCGGTGTTGCAATAGACCCAGGAGGCGGCATCGGCGACTCCTTGCAGGGGAGTGCCTTGGAGGGCTTGCTCCAGGTCCTGGAGGGGGATGCCGTTCCTGGGCACTCTGTCCAGGGTTTCTCGGGGGAGGTGGAAGCTTGCTTCTTCGAACCAGGCGATCCTTGGGACTGCTCCGGCGTAGTAGTAGTCCGGCTCCCTGGCGAGTAGGAGCATTGACCCCATGGCGGGTCCCCAGCTTTCCCAGATGTTGTGCAGGTCCTCGTCGTCGAAGCCCAACAGGATGCAGGGGATGCCCTGTTTCAGCAGGGCCCAGATTGAGTGCTCGTCGGTCTGGTCGTAGAAGCCGTCTATCCAGCCCTCGTCCAGGGGGAAGTGCTCCTCGCTGAAGGCGGCGACGAAGGCGTCCATCTGCTTCCCGGGGTTGGCAATGGCCAGGATCTCTTTCGCCTGTTCCGGCAGGAGTTCCTGGACTGTATTCCTGAACCATGCGTAATCGTCGGTGGTGTTCAGGAGGCTGAGGGCGTGGGAGATGGAGGGTGGTTGGGGGATGAGGACCTGGGCAAGGGCCTCTAGTAGAAGGGGTCTTTGTTTAAGGAGCATTGGAGGTCCCTGAGGAGTTGGTTGGTGGCGGCGGCGTAGCGTTCCGCCTGGGCCCGGGCCTCTTCCAGTTCCGGCATGCGTTCCATCGCCCTGTTCTGGTCGATGTAGCCCTCAGCCGTCATGAGTTCCTCGGCGATGGCCACTATCCGGAGGTTCGTGGTTGGGACTTGGGCCAGTGCTTTGATGACGTCCTGGTTGTTCATGCCCCCTTGGTGCCCACCCTCTTCTGGAACTCGTAGATGGTGTCGTCGTCCTTCTTGGTCTCCTTGACGGTGGCGTTGGCCACCTCTCCGAAGAAGTCGGCAAGGCTTGCCTTGACTTGGTCGATGGTCATCTCCGGGTCCGGGTCGGGGAACTCCCGCCCGTCATAGACGAATATTCGGGCCATGGCTCTTTGTCTCCTCTTATGGTTGGTGTTCCCTCTAGGCGGCTAGGGGGATATCCGCTGCCGCCTTGGACAGGGGTGGGTGGTCCTCTATCCAGGCGGATATTTGGTCGTTGCAGATGGTCCAGCGGCTGATGGGAAGCTTGGCGGTTACCTCGCCGGTGAAGTCCTCTGCCCGTTCCCGGGCGTACTCGGGGTCCTTGGTGAAGTCTTCCAGCAGGGCTTGGGCCAGCACCTGTGCCCTGGGCCCCTTTGTGCCCCATTCGTAGGTGCTTCGCCTGACCCTGGTCTCATCCTCCTGCCGGGGTCCCAGGTAGAGGCTCTTGCTCTTGATGCACTCCCAGGTGGTCACGGTGACTTCCGTGCGGCCGTTGGGGTGTCTTTCTCCCCGGTAGGTGCGGAGGGGCTTGTCCCTTGGGGGCTCCGGCGGTTGGACTTCCTCCAGCTGGTCTGCCCAGCCTGTCAGGCTCTTTTGGAGGCTTTCCAGGAATTCCTCCCTTGCCGCGGTGTGTTCGTCTTCCGGGTTGGTGTCGGTGTTCTTCCTGCAGGTGGCCAGCAGTTGGGAGACGTCCTGGCGCAGGTCTGAGAGCTGGCCTTCCAGGTTTCTCATGCTGGGTATGGTGAATTCTTGGGGCATTGTTCGTGCTTCTCCTGGCGCTGGCCCTGTTCTTCTGGGGCGTTTGCTACTTCTGTTGGTCTTCGTCCCCGTCCCGGGGCTCGGGGAGGGACGGGTGGTGCAGTTCCGGTTCTTGTCCCTGCAGGGCCAGGGCGCCGGTGGCCCTCTCCCTGGCGGTGGCGAAGGCCTCTATCTCCGCCTTGGCTTCGTTCACGGTCTTGTCCATCTGCCGGGCGAACTGGGTCTCGACGAAGGGCATGTTGGATGCTAGGTGCTGCCTGACTTGTTCGGCCTTCCTGCGGAGCCGGCCTTTGGTCTCGGCTATCAGTTCGTCGGTCAGGTTCAGGGCCTGGGTCAGGGTCTCCCGGAGTTCCTCCCGGAATTGCTGGTGCTTCTGGGGCCTTGGGGGATCGGCCCGCATCTTCTCGTCTCCTCTTACGAACTCCAAGGTTATGGGGGTGCCGGTGCTGGCGTTCAGGGAGGTTATGGCGTCGGCGAACTGGCTGGGGGACATCGAGGCCCGGAGCAGGAGTTTGTCGGAGTGGATCCAGTCGGCGTGGAGGTGGCGGTCCCGGTAGGCGGTCTTGACCTCGATCATGATTACGTTGTGGTGCTCGATGGACGAGCCGAAGAGGGGTATGTTGCCGGAGACCTGGGCCTTGCTGATGTTCAGGACTCCGAAGGACTCGTGCTCTTCCCTGCTTTCCATGTCTTTACCTTGCCTTTCAGGTTTTTCCTTTGGCTGGACTGCCGTCCTTCCCTACCAGAACAGGTATGTCCGGCCGAAGGGGAGGACCACGTTGTCATGCCACCATTCCCCGTCGGGGTCCTTTTCGGCGTCGTAGGCGGGGCCTGGGGCAAGGGCCTCTTTCAGCAGTTGGCCGAAGAGGTGGTCGGGGCTGGTCTCCCTGGTGAACTCCACTTGGCGGTTGTGAAACGGCCGGCAGGCTATGTCCAGTATTTCGATGGGGGTGTGGCCGGTTGCTGGGCTGACTGCGTCCAGGGCCACGGCCGTTGCGGCTATTGCTTGGGCGACATCCCTGCCTGTGGGGTGTGCTTTGCTGCTCTTCCTGAGCACCTTGTCCGCTGCCTTGAGTTGTGCTTGGGACCTGGGGACATAGGGCGCTGCCTTCTCTCTCTTCGTGATGGGTATTACCAGGAGGCTTTTGTCCTTGAAGCGGTAGACGTGGGCCTGGGAGTGGCCTTTCTCTTTCCGGAGGGGCATAGGGCCCGGAGCGCGCCTTTCTGCGTTTTCCAGGTGGCTCTGGAATTGGCCCATGTAGAAGTCCCAGCGGTTGTAGTTGTGGGAGTTTTTGAGGACCATCCGGTAGGTCTCTGTGGCCTGTGCAGCGGTTGATTCCGGCACGTCTTGGGGCTCCTTTTTCCAGCCTTTGTGCTTGTGGTCCCTTGGAGGGGGCTACAGCTCGGGTACTGGGCGTCCGGCTTGCCTGGCGTACTCCTTCGCCTTCTCCCAGTCCTCCTGCTCCTGTTCGATGATGACCTGGAGGATGTCCGGCTCTCCGGGGCGTTGGACGTGGAGGCGCAGTTCCATGTCGGTGGTCCTGTTGTAGCCGCACCGGTTGGCGGCGTAGACGCTGGTGGGAGGGAGGTTCCTGCAGGATAGGGTTACCCTGTTCCTGGGGTTTGCCATTTCTTCCTTGGCCTTCTCCCTAAGGAGGCCGGTGTGCCTTACCGGGGCGTCTATTCCCGCGATGCGGACCACGTTATTCCGGGGGTGGTGCCTCCGGAAGTGGGTGTTGAAGAATTGGGTCAGGTCCTGTTCCTTCCTGATGGTGAATATCAGGATCTCGTATGGCTCGTCCACGGCGCTCCTGTGTCCTGGGTTGGCTTGTGGGCCTAGGGCCGGAACCGGCGGGCCGCCTCTCCAGTTACCTGGGCTGTTTGCAGGCACACCCGGCAGGTCGGTGGATCCCCGATCAGCACTTCCCCTTCCGCTTCTCCCTGCTGGGCTGCGACCACGGGGCATTTCTGCCAGTTGTCGAAGGAGTGGACCGGCGGCATGCCTTCCGGTTCTTCCTCTTTGGTGAAGTACCTGTGGTAGACCTCTTCCAGCTTGGGCCAGAGGAACTCGGTCCCCCCGGCGATGAACTGGGGTATCAGGTCCATGCCGTGCTGCACGGAGCAGCTGCGGTAGCAGGGCTGGCCGTCCAGGTAGGGGCAGGGGTCCATGCTGCGCCTCTGGTCGTGGTGCATGGGAGCTGGGCTGTGGTAGCCGACCTCCGCGGTCCTTGGTATCTGCCTTTCGGGGTACAGGCTGGTTTTTCTGCTTGCCTGGTTTCTCTGGACGTGGGGAAGGTGCCAGCCGGTGTGGGCCTGGAAGTAGACGGCGCCCAGGGGTCCCTTCAGGACGAAGATTATGGTGCAGTCGCTCAGGCCTGCGGACGGGCTGTGGTGTCTCCGGTCGTAGGCCGGGGTGACGTCAACTATCTTCTGGAACATTGGGGCTTCCTCGGGTCTTGCTTTCTGTGCCTTGCTTCTACCCCTGGCCGGAGGGGGCGTTGAGGTAGGCCCAGGAGGGGGCCTGGTTCCGGTACCAGATGTGCTTCCACTGGGCCTCGGTCTGGCACAGCTTCTGCCCGTACAGGTCGACGCTCTGGAGGGCCATTTCCAGGGTGGAGCGGTAGGCCTTTTTCTCCGCGGCCAGGAGCTTCCTTGCGTATTCCGGCATGGGGTGTTGCAGGAGGTCGCTGGCGGGGATGAGGCCTATCAGGTGCAGCCGGTAGGCTTGGTGATGGTCCCCGGCGGCGCCGCGGCACCAGTCCAGGGGGCAGGGTGTTGCCGGGCAGGGGCAGGGAGTGAGGCCATGTTTCTGGATGGTCTCGAAGTCGAGGTAGCAGGCGTCACAGGCCCGGAGCGGCTGCAGGGTGTCTTCCTGCCCGCCGATGTTCAGGGTGAGCTGCACTTTCATGCCGGCTTCGCCCCCTTTTTCCGGTGGGTCTCCAGGAAGCGTTGCCACATGTTGGGATCGAAGTCCTCGACCTCTATGTCGTCGTAGCTGGTGCCCCAACTAGTGTGGACGTTGATGAAGTGGAGAAAGTCCTGCCTCTCCCGGAGGTCCATTTCGTGGGGCTCCCTGGGGTGAGTGGGCTGCCCGGCTTGGCGGGCATAACTGTTAACAGCCTCCAGGGTTTCCTCTATCTCCCTGCCGGCGAAGATCTTGTCCAGGACATTGTCGTTGGAGATGTAGACCATGTCGGTCAGGGTGTCGAACTGGACCTGTTTCTCCTGGAGGAAGTCTTCAAGTTCCTGGGCCAGTTCAGGGGGTATCTTGACCAGGAACTGGAAGTTCGGTGTCATCATGGGCTTTGCTACCTGATCCTTTCGGCGGTCTTGACCACAATGTCGGCAAACCACTCCAGGTATTCCTTCCACTCGCCGCTGTTGAGCAGGCGGTAGTACTCGTTGCTGCGGGCCAGGATGGTGACGCTGATGGGCAGTGGTACACCCAGTATGTGCTGGATGAAGGCCCGCCCGGTGCGGCCGTTGCCGTCGGCGAAGGGGTGGATGGTCTCGAACTGGATGTGGGCCCAGGCGGCGTGGGCGACGGGGTCCTTGCCGGGCTGGTTGACGTAGAAGAAGAACTCGTCCATGAGGGACGGGACCAGTGCCGGGGCTGGTGGGAAGTAGTCGGCGATTCTTACCTGCACTGTGCGGTAGGTGCCGGGCTGGGCGTGTTCCTGGTCGTGGAACATGTCCCGGTGCATCTCAAAGAGAGCGCTGGGGTTCCTGTCCCTGGTGAGGAAGCGGCCCAGGGCTTCTAGGTGGCTCTTGACTCTTGCTTCCTTGTACTCGCTCTCGATGGCCGCGGAGTGTCTGGCCTCTTCCAGCAGGAGGAGGTCCCTTCGGTAGGGGTTGATGCTGGGCTTGAAGCGGTGGTCCAGGAGGGCGTTGGCCTTGGCCAGGAGCCGCTTCGCTGTGGGGCGGAATACCTCGTCCTTCTGGTCCCGGGGTGCGTGTAGGAACTGGCTTCGTTCTTTCATGCTGCTCCAACCCCTGTTTCTGTTTCCTGGGCCCTTGCCCGAGTTCTCTCCGCCCGTATCCCGTCCCTCTTCCTCTTCCTGGCCCAGTTGCGGTGTTCCCCGCCTTGGAAGGGGCCGATGAGGCCCCAGTCGGGGTGGAGGCCCAGGTCGATTCTCTGTTGCCTCAGCCTTTGGCGCCGGGGGCCGGCGTTGAAGTATCTCGCTCTCCGGAGGACGTTTTGCTGGTGGCGACGGATTGACTTCAGGACCGGGTCTTCGGAAGGCCAGTATGTCTTGCTCATTGGTCTTGGCCTTTCAGGGCCTCGAGTTCTTCTGCTGCTTTGGCCTGGGCGTCAAGACAGTACTTGCAGAGTTCCTTGTGGTCTCCCCGTATGGCCTGGATGACGGCCTGGTTCACCGTGAGGGTGTATTGCCTCCCGGTGTCTATTGAAGCCTTGCAGAAGGCCTGGCCGGTCTCCCGTCCGGGCATGACCTTGAGGTACTGCTCGTCGGTGATGCGGACGTGGGTGGGCCTGGGGTGGCAGAGGCCGCATAGCTTGACACGGGGGTTGGCGGACTTGGGCCTTACGTTGAAGTTCAGGACGAAGTCCTGGGGCAGCATCTCGGAGACGGGGGCCAGGGTGTGGCAGCGGGCGGGGTGGCGGCCTTCGGTCACCTTGGCGGGGTCGTAGTCCATGGGCAGGGTGTGGACCAGGGGCGGGTGTTCCTGGGTGGTCATCGGCAATTCCTCTAGTCTGCGCGTGACTTGATTGGGATGCCTGTTGTTTTGGCGAGGGCGGCAGGACTCGAACCTGCGTGTACCGGTTTTGGAGACCGGCGCTGTAGCCGCTGAGCCACGCCCTCGCTGCTTTCAGGGCCTTCTTGGCCCTTGGTGTATTCAGTTTTGTTGGCAGCCGCCCGTCGGATTGGACATCGACGGGCGGCTTGGTCCCCGGAGGGGAAGGCGGCTAGACGCCGGCCTCCACCGGGGGCTCCTCGCTGGCCATCTCTTCGCTGCCGGCAACGTAGTTGCGGTTCGGCAGGAAGTTGACGGTCCGGGCGTGGATCCGGGTCCGGTACTGCATGACGCCGTTCGAGTCCTCGAACTTTTCGTTCCGGATGTTGCCCTGCAGGTGGATCTGGTCACCCTTGTGGATGTACTGGACCACTGCTTCGGCCTGCTTGCCCCAGCAAACCACGTCGATCCAGTCGACGGGAGCGTTGGCGGAGCGGCTCCGGCGCTCGGTCGCCACGGGGAAGCTGCACACGGACATGCCGGAGGCGGTCTTCCGCAGGATGGGGTCGGTCCCCAGCCTTCCGAGTAGTTCAGCGCTGTTGAAGGTCTTGGCCATTTTCTGTTTGTTCTCCTTGGAACAGATTCTATTTTGGTCCCTTGCTGCCTCTGGGGCAGAGGCTGTGCCGGACTTTGCTTCGAGGCGATACGGCTTATCTCTCCCGTAGCCTCGGCTGTGTCCGGGTCTCGGCCCAAGCGCCGTTTGGCGTAGTCAGGACCCAGGAGGGGACGGAGCCAAACCCGGCGCGGGCCCGGTACTCCGTTATTTGCCCTCTCTTGGTGTTCAACCGGGAACCGGTTGGAAGCCGGCGGAACCCAAAAGAAGCCGGCGTACTCCTATGCTCCGCGTAAACCCCCGTCTTGCTGTTCCTCAGGCCAGGTGGGGGCTGAGGTTTGCAGGGTCGGTCATCTGTTCCGGGTCGAAGTCGGGCCATGAGACCGTGGGCTCCAGCCTAAGGACCTTGCCGTTCCGGTAGTACTCCTTCCAGTTGTCGTCCCGGTCCTCGCCCTGGCCTTCCAAAAGGAACAGGGCGCCGGGCCACTTGAGGGAGGCCTGGACCATGTTCTCCCGGTACTTGTACCAGGGGGTGGGGATGCCGTCCCTTATCACCTCGGTCCAGAACCTTGCTTGGGGATTGGTCTGGCCTTCGGGTGTTGTGGTCTTCGCTTCCAGGTCGGCCAGGAAGGTCCCCACGGTCTCCAGGGCGGGGTCGTCGCCCTTGACGTCCAGGTAGTAGGAGGTGTCGTAGCTCATTTTGGTGTCTTCCTGTGGCTTTGGTTGTCTGCTCTTGCGGCCTAGGCGGCTTGTGCCACGGCGTCTTGGAGGTCCTTCAGGGTCCTGCCTGTCTTGGTCAGGGACCTGACCTCTGCCCCGCACTCGGAGCACGGGTCCTTGGCCGCGGCTTCGATTGCCTCCGTGCAGGAGGCGCAGTAGAAGCCCTTCCACTGGGTGTCGTGCTCGGCGAACTCCAGGTAGTGGAGTTCCTGGGGCTCCCGGTAGCCGCCGCTTTCGTCGTGGAAGTGGACATTGGAACAGGCGTCGGGGGCGAAGTGGTCGGTGCCCTCACACAGGTAGTGGGGCTTCAGGAAGTTGAGGGGTATGTCCGCGGGTCTGAGGGCTGTGGTCATTGGTCGTTCTCTTTCCTTGGCTTGGCGTTATGGCGCTTTGGAGTTTTGGCCCCGGGCTAGTTGAGGGAGATGGTGGCCCAGTCCCTCTGGGGCATGGTGATGATGTCCCCGCCCAGCTGTTCCAGGGCGGAGGCCCGGTCGTAGGACTCGACGTCTTGGCTGTAGCGGGTGACGGCGTTGGAGAGGCCGAACTTGGTGAGGTCCCCGCCTTCGATGAGGTACTGGAGGACTCCCTTCTGCTCTTCTTGGGCCATGCCGTTGTTCTGGGCTATCTTCTCCACGGCTCCTACCGCGTCCTCGATGTGGTCGTACCTGGCCTTTCTCAGTTCCTCGACGTGCTCGGCGAAGAGGTCTCCCTCCAGGGCGCCGGTGACCAGGTCCTTGACCTGGGCCCAGAGGGCGGCGTCGGTCAGTTCCCTGGTCTGGTCGGAGAAGTACTGGTAAACGTCGTCGGAGTCGGTGAGCATGGAACGTCCCAGGTGTCTCTTTCTCAGGGCCTGCTGGGCCCAGACGGCCATGTTGGTGCAGCCGAGGTAGTGGACTGCGGTCTGGACGGCCAGGGCGCCGGCCCCGGTCTCTGAGTTGGAGACCACGATGCCTGGAGAGACGGTTACGGCCTGGTATCCCCTGCCGTAGTGGCCGTCGGGGGGCGGCACGGTCTGCTGGACCGACTGGATCACTCCCTTGAGGTACATCCTGTCTTCGGTGATCTCGCAGCTCATGAGATCTGCGCCGCTTGATGCCAGGACCGGCAGTACTGCTTGGGCCAGGTCGTAGTGGTCCATGGTGCGGTACTTGTTGGACAGGAATGCCCTGACCCTGCCGTCCAAGGTGCGTACCATCATGGGGCGGGACCTGGCTTGGAACCAGTGGTTGACGTTCTGGGTCAGAAGTTCGGGGGCCTCCCGGAGCATCAGGTTGTAGTACTTGCCCGGGATCCCTATCTTCTCTGCGATCTGCTGGTGGGCGTGGTCGTTGACCGGCCGGTCGCCGTGGCCGCTTATGTGGAACCGGAGTTCGTCGTTCATGTTCATCATGGTGAAGTTCTTGGTGTCTCCCCGGTAGTCGACCTTGGCTTCCTTCTGCCTCAGCAGCTCCTTGCTGAGGTCCATGACCGAGCTTCCTTCCTTCATTCTTTCTTCTCCTTGCTGGTGTTGGTGTGGGTGTTTTGTTTCCGTGTAGCCCCGGCTCCTGGGGGACGGGGCTTTGCTACCCTTTTTGGTCCGGCCTTGGGAGTTGCCGGTACAGGACGTTGTCCAGGAGCGCTCCCCCCTTGCCGTTTGAAGTGGGGTCCTTGGCCTTGGCCTGGTCTATGGTGAGGCCCTTTTCTTTGACCAGGGGGTTGTTGGCATAGGCTCCCCACTGCTTGCCGAAGACCGGTACGTGGAGTTCCAGGCATTCATTGGTGATTTCCCGGGCCCACTGGGGTTCCATCTCCCTGGCTCCCGGGCCTGATTCTCCTCCCCAGATGAGCCAGTCGGGCTTGTCTTCGTGACCGGAGATGGAGATTGAGGCCAGGGCGGGCTCGTAGGATACGAACCTCACGGGCGCCTGCGCTTGGGCCAGCAAGGGCCAGCGGCGGTCGTACTCTTCCTGGTTCTCGGCGGAGATGCCCAGCCAGACATTGGGATAGTTGTCGGGCCAACCCAGCGGCAGGTACTGGCCGAAGTTCTGTGGCCTCTTGGTCAAAAGCTGCCAGTCCAGGAAGGGGGTGGCGTTGATCAACTCCCAGAGGTCTGCCCGGGCGTCCTGGGGAGCTTGGTTGTCGAAGATGTCGGCCAGGCTGGCGCAGAATACCCTTCTTCTCCGGCCTGTCTCCCTGGCCTCCTTGTTCCATGCCAGGGGCCGGCGCCAGTAGGCCTCGCCGGTTCTTCTTCTCTCTTCATGGGGTCCCCAGGCGACCCAGCCCCGCCTCTTGGCCAGGGCCTCGGCGTAGCACAGGTCACAGCCCGGGCTCACCTTCTGGCAGCCTATCCACGGGTTGAAGGTGCTGTCGGTCCAGGAGATCTCTGTCTTGTCTGCCAAGTCTATGTCCCTCTACCTCTTGTCCCTTTTGGGGTACGGGGGCCACCTTGCGGCCCCTCTCTTGGTGATGTTCTGGTAGACGGTCCTGGTGATGAACAGGGCCGTGGTCCACCCTCCCAGGATTACCAGGGAGGACCCCAGGTAGCGGACTAGGTCCGGCGTGTCCAGGAGCGACAGGGGCAGGCCTGCGGCCGTGGCAATGGCGATGAAGGTTAGGTCCAGGAAGGTGTCCAGGTGGCGCCGTACCACCGTGCCCATGAACCTGGCGTCCTTGCGGCAGTGGGGACACCTGGCCTGGAGGGTGAAGGACCATTCTTGGCCCCGGTTCACTGGGCGGCCCCTTCGGGTTCTTGCTTCCTGCCGTATTCCCTGATGATGTAGTCGGCCATCTGCTCGTGGGTGGGCGGCGCCCAGCCCAGGTCGAAGAAGTACTGGTAGGTGTTCAGCTCGGGGTGGTCGGCGATGTCGATGCCGTGGTTCCTCATCCTCTCCCGGCCGTATGCCCGGTCCAGGGCTTCGGTTGCGGTGCCGACCGCCCAGGTGATGGCCGTCTTGGGCTCCATGCCCTGGGTCATGTTGACGGCGAAGGCCAGCTTTATGGTGGCCTTGGCCGCTTCCTTCGCTGTCTGCAGGGCCCTGGCGTCGCTCAGGTCTCTCTGCTCGCCTCTCCTGGCGGTGAGGTCTTCGGCCAGGCCCTCGGCGCTCCTGTCTTCCATCGGGAAGTTCCTGGCTTCTTCGGCTGTGGCCCAGTGCCTGGTAAACTTGTCCGTTTCCCAGACGTCCTCGTCGTGGTTGGTGACCATCAGCTTCCTGGTCTTTCGGTCCCTGTAGGTCTCCCAGAGGTCCGAGTTCGGCTGCTGGAATCCTTGGGAGACCTCCTTTACCTTGGTTATGTAGGTGCAGGAGTGGCTGCCGGTGACTCTGTGGTGAGCCTTGTCTAGAAGGTCTTGCCCTGTGAAGACCTGTCTTCTTCCTCCTGGCTCTGTGACTTGGTAGGTCTTTGCCGGGTCGACCCGGTTCCGGAGCTGGGTCCAGGAGAGGAAGGTGATGCCGTTCACGGCCTTCTGGAACCTTAGCTCCTCCCGCTCGAACTTCCTGTCCCTGGCTGATATGGTCTGGGGGCTGGGCATTTGGGCTTGTCTCCCTTGTCCTGGCTTCAGGTTACGTGCCTCTGGTACATGGCCAGGGGCCTGCGGTCGCTGTAGTCCCTGAGACGCCGGTACTCCTCGTCCAGGGTGGCCTGGGTGATGCAGGTGATGGCGGTGGTGACGGACCGGTGCAGGGTGCGGCAGGCCCGGGACTTCTCCCCCCAGCAGGTGTACCCCTCGGGGTCTTGGCCGGGCGCTGTGGGCGCGGCCACGACCTCCTGGGTGTTGCTCCGGACCATTCTGGTCTCCACCAGCATTTCTGGTTTGACCTCGTGGGGCTGGTAGAGGTGCACGGTCCTGAGCGCTTCCCTGACGCTGAGCGCGTGTGGTTGGCTTTCCTGGCTGAAGCCGTAGTCCGGGAGGCGTGTTTCCTCTTGCACCCTTTACATCCTGCCGGCGAGTCTGGGAGGGGTCCTAGTCGTCCTTCAGGAACATTGGCATGACCACCTGCAGGTAGTCGCTGGACTCGCTGGGCTTGAAGACCGCGGGGCTCTGGGTTTCGGTCAGTTCCATGGTGATCTGCGGGTCGTTTATGTTGTGCAACAGGTCGTCCAGGTAGTGGCTGTTGAAAGCTATGCGGACGTCCTTTCCTTCCATGTCGATGGCGTCGATGCTTTGCTCGTTGGTGCCCACGTCCTGGGCTCTTGCCGAGATGTGGACCCGGGCCGATTGGTCTTTGTCCTTGGGGCTGACTTGGAAGCGGATGATGTTGCTGTTGTCCTTGGCGAAGATGGCTGCTCTCTTGGTGGCTTGGTGCAGGTCCTTGCGGTCCACCAGGACCGTGGTGGTCCGGGCCTTGGGCAGCAGCTGTTCGTAGTCGGGGTAGGTGCCGGATATGAGCTGGGAGGTCATCTGTACGCTGGCGCCGTCCAAGTCGGAGGACATTGTCTCGAAGAGGACGTAGCCCAGGCTGGAGGAGACGGTGAGCTTTATGGCCTCGTCGTTGTTCCCCTTGATGCGGAGGATCTCGTTTAGGGCCCGGGCGGGGACGATGAACCAGGCCGGCTCTTCTATGGTCTGGCCCAGTTGTCCTTGGTGTACTGCCAGGCGGAAGCCGTCGGCCCCTACCATGGTGAACTGCTGGTCTTGCAGTTTGATGTAGATCCCGGTGAGGACCGGGCGGGAATCGTTGCTGGCGGCGCAGGGGGTGACCCTGGCTATCGCCTTCCTGAAATGCTCTGCGTCTAAGAGGAAGGTGCTGGCGTCCTCGACTTGGGGGAGTTTCGGGAACTCTTCGGGGTCCATGCCGACGATGTTGGACTCGGCGGAGAGGCAGTTGATCTTGAGTTGGTGGCTGCCGTCGCCGTTTTCCATGGAGACCTGCTCCTTCGGCAGGGCGTTGACCAACTCCGTCATGAGGCGGTTGGGGACGGTGGTGGACCCTTCCTGGGTTACTTCGGCGGGTATCTGGGCGGTCATGGATATGGCCAGGTCCGTGGCTGTCAGCCGGAGGAAATTACCCTCGGCGTTCATCAGGGTGTTTTGGCAGATGGGTAGGGAGGCCCGGGAGGCTGCGGCCCTTCCGACGATGGAAAGGGCTTTCTGGAGGTTCTCCTGTTGGCAGGTTGCTTTCATTTGTTCGTCCTCTTTGGATGTTTGGTGGGGCCGGCGCGGGTTGAAAGGGAGCGCCGGCCTGGGGGCTCCGGCCTTGGGCGGTTGATCGGTCTTTCTTTTCCGGTTTGTGTTCTCCTTCTCACAGCATGGCTGGCTGGGAGTCCATGAGTTCGCAGGTTTGTACCTTGTGGGCCCAGTCCCGGGCGAAGGCGGGGCTGTTGTTGTCTCCGGGGGTTTCGAACCTGGCTATGTAGGACCAGGCCATGGAGTCCGCGGAGTAAAGTCTTTTTCAAATGTCGGTGTGTTTCAGGGAGGAGGTCTTGACTCCGAAGCCGTGGAGTTTCAGGTCCGGCCTTTCCGTCAGTATGGCGGTGAGGATCGCCGATAGCTGGGAGGGGTTGCCCTGTCTCTTGCAGACGGAGCCGACGCCGGCCCAGGTTCCCGGGGGGAGTTCTCTTTCCATCTCCTGGAGGTGGCGGCGGTAGTCGTCGGGTTCCCAGCCTTGTATCACGGGCATGAGGTGAGTGTCCGGGACCTCTTCTCTGAGCCTGAGCCAGCGGCCGGTGGTCATGGACTGGTGCTCTTCCACGGTGAGACCGGTGATTTTCAGGACCTGGGGCTCGCACATCCAGTCATGGCTGACCGCGGCCTCCAGTTCCCCGCACTGGGCCCAGCGCTTTATCTGCTTGCCGTATTCCTTCACGTCCATGTGGTCTTGGCCCCGGCTTATCCCGGTGAAGGCCCCGGAGTCGAGGATCCATTTGTTGGCGGGAAAGTCGATCTTCCTGTTCTCGAGGACGTTTATGGAGAGCATGGTGCGTTCCATGCTTCCGGCGATGGATGGGTGGTGTATCCCGACGTAGAAGTGAGGTCTCATTTCCTTCCTTGCGCTGGGCTACCGGATCATGTCGAAGTGCTTGGCCCAGGGGCCCTTGAGCATTTTGCTGGCACGGTCGTAGAGGGTTTCCCTCTGCCCGGCGGCGGGTATGACCAGGAATATCCGGGCGCTGCCCCGGTGGTAGAGCATGGCAAAGGCCCGATGTCCCAGGGTTTGGTACAGCTCGAGGTGGAGGTGGCGGGCCTGGTTCCTTGCGCTGCTGGTTCTGTTGAGGTGGTGGTAGACCACCAGACCTTGGCCTCTCTTCAGGTACTGGCCGAGTTCCTCGTAGAAGGCGTGCTTGAGGGTCTGCTTCGGGTAGTTCCCCGGGCCCTTCTTCAGGCCGTTGTCGGGGTCAAGGAGGACCATGTCGCAGCCTTCCGTGGCTTTGAGGGCCTGCTGGTGCCACAGGGTGCGGCGCAACTCTCTCTGTTCATGGCTGGTGACGCCCCGGATGGGCTTGATGCCTTCCATGCTCAGGAGTTGTTGGTGGTAGGAGGTGTCTTGGGGGAATATCCCTGCTTCTTGGACTGCGGTCACGGACCTGTTGCCTGACTTGATGATGTGGGCCAGCTTGTCGTACAGGCAGGGGTCGCAGGCCCTGAAGTCCCGGGCGTTTTTCTTGGTGGGTCTGAGGTAGGTGGTGTGCTTTCCGTCCTTGCCCTTGCTCTTCTCTTCGGTGAGGTACCAGACGACGCCCAGCTTCAGGCAGTCCTTCTGCCGCGGGTGTCCGGTCAGGGCCCTCAGTAGCCCGTATTTCCCAAAGTCGCCGGCGTCGGCTGTGTACTTGTCCTGCATTGGAGTGCTCCGGTTCTTGCCCCTTCTCTAGGGGGTTTGTTCCTGGCTGGGTGGTGCGGATAGTATGTCGAGGTATCCTCCGGGGGTGTCGGTGAGGACGAGGGTGGCTCCCCTCTGTATGGAGTCTTGATAGGACTCCAGGGTGCGGAGGTAGTTGTAGAAGCCGGGGTCCAACTCCAGGGCTTCCTGGACCAGGGCTATGGCCTGGGCGTCGCCTTCACCCCGGGTCTTCCTGGCGTCTCTCTTGGCTTCGGCGATGAGTATGTCGGCCTCCGCTTGGACCGCGGCGGCGCGCTTCCGGTACTCCTCCTCCCCGTCGGCCCTGTGCCTCGCTGCCACCCTCTGCCTTTCCGCCCAGAGGCGGTCGATGATTGAGGACCTGACCTCCGGCGGGAAGTCGGCCCTCTTTATGTCGGCGCTGATGATGGTGATGCCGTACCCCTGGCCGGTCACTGCCTGGTTTACCCTCTGGTGGATTGCCTTGCTGATTGCGTCCCTGGTTCCGACGAGGGACTCGTAGATCGGGAGGCCCTGCTCGTTGTTGACCAGGTTGCCTTGTTCGTCAAGCTTTGGGCGGGCGCCTATGACGTCGGTTCGGTCGTGCTGGGCGATGGTGTCCCGCATGGCGGAATAGATGATTGTCTGAAGCCTTTCGTAGGCGGTGGCCTCGTTCCGGAGGGTCTGCCGGAAGGCCAGGGGGTCGGTTATCTGGTAGCGGATTACGGTGTCGATTATGAGCCGCTCCTTGTCCTGGTCCGGCACCTGGCGGGGCGGTGTGTCGGCCGGGAGGGTCCTGCGGTCTATGCGCTGGACAGAGTCAATGAAGGGGGCCTTGATGTAGAGGCCGGGGCTGGTGCGGACCTCCTTGACCTCTCCGAATCGGAGTTGGAGTGCGTACTCCCTCTGGTCCACGCTGTATAGGGCGGACATGAGGGCAATGAAGAGGAATAGGGCTGCTATTACGGCCAGGGCGGCGAGGCCGGCGGCGGCGATCAGTCTTTTCTCTTCCTTCGTGAAGGTGTCGGAGTCGGGGTTTGTTTGCGCGGGTTGCCTGAGCCATTCTTGGTCTTGGGCCATGGTTTAGCTTCCTCTCTGGGTGGTGTGGGTGTTTTGCGGGGCCTTGGGCTAATCGTCTGCCTTGGGCACCGGCAGTACGGTGTTCATGGTTTCTCCGGTGTTCAGGATGATGGTCGTGGGCTCGGGGCCAGCCACCAGGATCTGCTTGACCCTTGGGAGGACCTGGTCCATTGTCTCCAGGTACATGCGCTTGGCTATGATGTCGGGGGAGGCCTGGTACTCGGCGAGGATTGCCTTGAACCTGTCGGCCTCGGCCTCCGCGGCGTTGACCTTGTGGGCCCGGTAGGCGACTGCCTCCTTGCGTATTCTCTCCGCTTCTCCCCGGGCTTCGGGGAGGGTCTTGCTCTCGAAGGCTAGGGCGTCGTTTATCCTGGTGTCCTTCTCTTCCCTGGCCCGAAGCACGTCGTCGAAGGCGGCCTGGACCTCGTCGGGGGGCTTGACCTCCTGGAGTTGCACGGAGGTTATGGTGAGGCCGGTTCGGTAGGTGTTCAGGATCTCCTGGGCCTGTTCCATGGTCTCCTGCTCGACGCTCTCCCTCTCGGCGATGAGGGCCTGGTCGATGGTTCTCTGGCCCACGGCCCTTCTTACGGAGACCTCCAGGGCGTCCTTGATGGTCTGGCCGTCCGGCTTCTCTCTGGGGTGGCTGCGGTGGGTTCTTACCCGGTTGCCGTCGGGGTAGTTGAAGACGACCCCGGGGTCGTCGGCCTGGAAGAGGTAGGCGTTCAGGTCTGAGATGTAGTAGTGGGCCACTAGCTGGGTTTCGAGGAGGCCCAGGTCTCCGGTTATCATGGTTGCCGCTTCGTAGTCCCTTTGCCAATTTTCCCCGGTTAGCATGTCGACCCGGTCCCCGGGTAGAGTCTGGAACCCTACCTCGGTGGTGCGGCTCTTCTGGACCTGTTCGGTGGTGGTTTTTCCTATGGGCCAGGGCCAGTGCCAGTGGAGTCCCTCGGAGGTTACGGGCTCTTGCTTGGCGGCGCCGAAGGTCTGGACGGCGGTGGCCTCACCCGGCTTGATCTGGTAGAAGCCGCTGATCATGAGCATGGCGGCGATGAATGTGAGGAGGCCTCCTGCGGCCCATCCGGTTATCTTGACGGCTGTTTTGGGAGTCATGCTTCTCCTTCTGCGTGTTCTTGGGTTTCCTTGTCCTGAAGGGCTCTCTGGCGCTTCTCATCGGCGGCTGTTTTCAGCCGGAGGCACAGGGACAGGGGCAAGAGTATGAGGGCGGTCACCAGGAGCGGAATCTCGAGCGGGGTGTTCTCTATGACCTTGTAGAGGACTACTCCTGCGACTCCGCCTAGGACGGGGATTACGAGTTGTATGCAGCGCTTCGCTTTGTTTGTCATCCTTTGCTTCCCGTGCCCCTTGTGGCTTCCGCCGCCGCCTTGCTGGAGGGGGCGGCGTAACTTCGCTCTTTGGGTTGGCTCACAGCGCGGGGACGGGGTCCTTGGCTCCTTGGTATCTCTTGAACTTTCGGTAGATGTTGTTCCGGTGCTTGACCCCCAGCCGGGAGGCTGTCTGGGATATCGCGTCCTTCTTCGTCATGCCGTGGTTCATTAGGTCTTGGATGCTCCGGCAGAGCATGTTGTCCTGGATGGCGGTGTGGAGGCGCTTGCGTTCCCCGTAGGTCATCTCCTCGATGCAGCGGGGCAGGGGGCAGGTGAGGCAGTCGTGGTGGATTTCACATCCGGTAGGGATGTATTTGATCTGGATGGTCCGGGCGGTTTTCCTGTGGTTCATTCTTCTTCCTCCGGCAACTGTCCTGGGCTGGTGCCCTGGTGGGTGTCAGCTACACTTGTTCCAGCCGCATGCGGGGTCGGGGCAGGCCATGCAGCCTTCCCGGAACTCGACGGTCTCATTGCAGTCGGGGCACTTGGGGGCCCTTTCCAGGCCCCTTTCCAGGAGGGCCTGATGCTTGGCCGGCAGTTGTGCTCGGAGGGCCTGCGGCCTGGTTTCTTCCGGAGTCTTGGCCCTGGTGCTGCGCGGTTCGGCGCCGGTGTGGCGGGCCAGGGCTATTGCCAGGGCGTCGGGTGTTGAGCGGACCCGGGTGCCGTCGTCCCAGGAGGGGCAGCAGGTGATGCCCCGGAGGTTGGAGATAACTTCTTGGGGGTCCACTCCGGCCCGGAGGGTGAGGGATACCAGCCTGGATATGGCCTCGATCTGGGCGGAGTCGCAGCCCCCGGCCTTGCCCAGGACGGCGAAGACTTCGAAGGGCTGGTTGTTCTCGTCGTGGTTGATGGTGATGTAGATGTTGCCGTGGCCAGTGCGGATTTTCTCGGTTAGGCCGAACATCTGCCTGGGTCTGCTCCTGGCTTGGCGGTCTGCCTGGAGGGGTTGGTGGCCGTTGGCGGTTGCACCGTTCTCCGACGGTTTGTTGCCTGTCTGGCCGGTGCTGAGTACCTGCTCCGCCTTGCTGCCGTCCCGGTAGATGGTGATGCCCTTGCAGCCGGTTTCGTAGGCCAGCATGTAGGCTGCCCTGACGTCCTCCTTGGTGGCGCTTTCCGGGAAGTTGATGGTCTTGGAGACGGAGTTGTCGGTGTGGGCCTGGAAGGCGGACTGGATCCTTACGTGCCACTCCGGGGAGATGTCCTGGGAGACTCGGAAGACTTCCTGCACCCAGTTGGGGACTTCCATCTCTCTCAGGGTCCCGGTCCGGCTCAACTCCTCCATGATTTCCGGGGTGTACAGGCCCTCTTGGTGGGCGAGGGCTTCGAAGTAGGGGTTGACCTCCACCAGCTTCGTGTTGTCCATGACGTTCCGGACGTAGCTCAGGGCGAAGAGGGGCTCGATGCCGCTGGAGACGCCGGCGATGATGCTGATGGTGTCGGTGGGAGCGATGGTTACGGGGGCGGAGTTGCGCATCTCCTTGGCAGAAGTTCCTTTTGCGTAGATGCTGTCCTTCCAGGCCGGGAATGGCCCCCGTTCCATTGCCATATCGGTGGACGCTCGGTGGGTGGTGTCCTGGATGGGGGGTGTTGAAAAAGTCATCTCGGGCGGCAAATGGGCCGCTGGGTCCGAGGGCTGGGACCGCTAATCAGCCGACTCTGCTTTAGACGGTACTGCTGGGCTGCCTGGTAATC
>DAOULB010000037.1:0-13621 GCA_034420695.1 Dehalococcoidia bacterium | reverse complement strand
AGTTCATCGTCTAACAATGGTTTCGCCATCAGCTTCCCCTCCTCACAGGGGAAAGCTACAGCTAACTAGCCCAAAGTCCCAAGATATCCTCACATCATTTTGTTAGGGGTTCTTAGACGATTGCGCTGTAACGCCACTCCATGCGGCTTGGCAATCTGACGGGCATTGGTAACCAACGTTTGGCTCAATGTAAGTCCATTGACATACAAGTAACCAAGCGTGTCACCCATGTCGGATAGAATGACTCTGCCATCGGGCAAAGCCTGTAACTCAATCTCGACACCCTCGCCATCGGGCCTCACAAATGGAGTCGAAAGAAACCAGTGTCCATCTGAAATAGAACAGTCGAAACCCACCTGAAGTTCGTTCAAGTAGCTGTCAATTATTTCTTCACACGAAGGTGTTGTCATAGCAGTTGACCTCCACTCGCTCCTACGAGAACATCTGTGACGTGTAAAAGCCTCTCAATGAGATGTTGCACTCCTGTAAGAAGTCGACCAGTTCTTCATTTGGATTTCCGATACGAATGTCGTCAGGAATATATGCCAGTTTGTCCTCCCATTCGTCATCCCATCGATGCTTGTGCGGCTCCCGTATCCTTTCGCCAGTGACTGGGTCGCGGTGGTAGTCATGAACTGTATACTTCCGAATGGGTGTATTCTGACAAAGCAACACAAAACTCTGGTTTTTTCTCCCGATTGTACCCCTCAAACTAAGGATTTCTTCCGATTCTAGGCACAATACTTTGGCTTCCA
Source organism: Dehalococcoidia bacterium (assembly GCA_034420695.1). Taxonomy (GTDB): domain Bacteria; phylum Chloroflexota; class Dehalococcoidia; order Lucifugimonadales; family UBA3495; genus Io17-Chloro-G2. Next base: position 12,866 of record DAOULB010000037.1, on the reverse strand, counting down.
AACGGAAGCTGCCACCGTCGTTCTTCCAAGAGAGGTTAGCCCAAATGACCTTTTCCTCTTCGAGTAATCTGTTCGCTTCATCTTCAGTGATCATTTATATGTTCTCGCCCTTCTCGCTGGGATGAACTCTTGTGTCTCAACGGATTCAAACTGGAACTATCCTAGTGTTTTGCTACTTGGAACTAAGGAGATTTCGTCACCCTCCGTTCACCAGCAACAAAATCGCCCCAATCCGCCGGGCGGTGTCCGTGAAGCGGTGACCTCCTGGTGAAGGCCAAACGAGCCCCCACCGACCGGTTTAAGCAACGGGAAAGGTGTAGTCGGCGTGACGGACGCTACATTCGAGCATGTCATTCGTTGGGTCGTACCGCACGTACCAGTGGTTGATAATGTTCCGCCCAAGGAGCGACGGAAGTCCCGCGTTGGATTCACCGGGCTCTGCAATAAGCAATTGGACCGCATAGACCCTCGAAAGAGACCCGTCGGAAAAGGAGAGAAAGGCAGGCTCCCGAAAGTACGCTGACCTCCCACCTACCCCTCGGGAAAATCTCCTGTTTGCTAACTGGTCGAAGGGTATGTGTAAGAGTTCGGCATCACCCTGGTGCAAGCATGTGAAGTCGGCGCCGGTATCCAGCAAGAAAGAGAGCGTACGGTTTACTTGCAGCCGGGGAATAATCACACGGCTCTCAACTTCAGGACGCCCTAGAGCATCAAAACTGCCGCCAATCACAAAATGAGCGGCGATGGGTCCGAGAACAAATACTTGATGATGAACTCGGAACCCTTCAAACGAGCGGGCTCAATCGCCGAAAGTGCCTCGTCAAAGGAATCGCACACCGCAAGGACTCCATCCTTACCCATGGCAACCCACTTATCCGGGTGCTTTTGCACCAATGAATCGTACTCCTTCCACAGTCGGGTGGCGGCGCTATAAAACTCGCTCATACCGCCAGCCCACGCCCCGGTGCCGCCCAGCTCTTCAATAGCATTCCTGAGGAAGTCTTCCTCTGAAAGTTTTTCCTGGCCGCCACCCGCGCCTGTCATGGACGTTCTCCCATACCTGCCGTCAACATGAGTATACCCCCAATCCGCCGCGCCGTATCGGCAAAGTGCTGCACCTCTTCGGGCTTGAGCGGACGGCCCAGCACCTTGCTCTCCCGGTAGGAAAGCCACTTCTTCAAGACCTGGTAGCCGCCCAGCTTGTAGTTCCAGACCGCTGCCGGGACGTTACGCCAGTAGGCCCGGTCGTTAAGATAGACGTCGAAGGTGGACTCACCCAGGATCGCAGCCGCGCCGCCCAAGGCCTCGGTTTCGGCTGAGGTGCGGGAGCGTTCCACGGCCCGGCCCAAGCCCGGCATCACCGCGTCGCCGGTCCCGAAGTGGCCCCAGCCCGCCGTCACCAAGAAGTCATCGCCTGACATATTCCGCCCGTCGATGGTAGAAGGCACCCCAATGGAGGCTATTTCCGGGCGCAATACCCCCGTGGTGACCCCGGTCGCCGGCGTTTCCGGGTCCAGCAGCCGGGCCAGCTCACGGCCCCGGGCTGCCGACGCCGCCAGTTCCACCGCCGCGCCGGGCGCATCCCCGTCAGGCCAGCCTGGCAGCGGGATGCGTGGCCACTCCATCCGCAAAGCCCCCGCGTTGGCATCCCGGTAAGCGGGGTCGTGCAGCACCGCGAGCGCGTGGTGGAACAGGTCCTCCACTCCCAACCCCAGTTTGTCGAGGTAGCCTTGGGCCGCGGCTGACAAATTCGGGCGGCGCTGTTCGCCACCTCCGTCCAGCGGCAAGCCTTCATCGCGGAGCCAGGCGGGAAACATGCTCGCACTCCATTCATTCAAATGAAGGGACGCAAGGTGTCCAGTTACGGTAGTCTGCGTTTCAATTGCATCTCTCCGAAGGCGAGGAATGGCGGACAGCCATACATTCCCTTCAAACACATGCAGCGGATAGCGAGGGCTTTTCTCACGCAGTAGTTTGGTCTCCGACTCCCAGTAGAGCCATCGGTTATCAAACGGGCGGTAGGCATGACGGACAAAACCGCTCTCATTCGGACCACCGCGCTTTAGTAGCGTGTCACGCACCGAACGAGCATCAAACCGGCCAGTGTCAGACATGACGCGAGGATAGGAATGCGCTATGTCTTCATGACGTAAGTTCTCATCAAAGTAATCAGCAATACGACTACGCAAGGATTCCAGGTCCATATCGATAAGAAATCCATCCCGGCCGGTTTGAACACCCGGGAAAGATACAGGGAAGAGGTCCGGCAATGACGGCCACTCGTTCCAATTCTGGCTGACCGCCATAGGCTTGAATGGCAAACCAATAGCCAGATGTGGTTGGATTTGCGTGTACCCTGAGTCTATTTCAATTGCGTCAAGGCTACTCAACAGGGCAGCTCGCCGTCCTTCCGCCCTCGCTTGGTGGAAATCCCGATATAGGATGCTACCATTGCCGTTTTCACCAGAAGATTCTCCAGACTTGGACAGCAACGTTATTGCTGTGCCTACTCTAATGCCGGGCGACTGACCCTGAATGGCAAAGACTGTCTCGCTGGTATGTCCATCCATTGCATACTCGGAAATGATGCGGTCGCCATGCAGGTTGTCAATGCGGACGGCGTCGAAGGCCTCCAAGTAGCGCTCCCGCATCCCGGTGAAGGACAGGCCCTCCAGCCAGGAGTAGTTGGAGATGAAGCAGACAATTCCCCGCCCGGTTTTCTCGGCGATGCGCCGCTCGGCCATGCGGAAGAAGCGGACGTACAGGTCGTTCAAGCCCTGGCCCTCCGGCTTCCGCACCTGCTTGGTGGTGCGGTAGGCTTCCGAAAGCTCCCGCTCTTCGTCCACCGCCATGCCGGCAAAGCCGTTGTAAGGCGGGTTGCCCAGAATGACCAGCACCGGGGTGTCCTGCTTGGCCCGGTCGGCCCTGTCCCGCTCCTCCTCCAGCTCGGGGAAGGGCAGCGGCTTCTGCACCCGCGGCTCCCAGCCGGTGAGGGCATTGGTGAGGAAGACCCCGGCCCGTTCCGAGCCGGCATCGGACAGGGGAGCGTCCAAGGCCTGCATGGTCAGGCCGACCTGCAGGTGGGCCACCACGAAGGGGGCGGGCATAATCTCGAAGCCGAAGACCCTCTGGGTGGCGGCCTGCTTGACCCGCGCCCCGGTCAGGGCGCCCAAGCCCTGCCCTTGCAGGTTGGCCGCGATGCGCTTCAGCGTCTCCGCCAAGTAGGCCCCGGTGCCGCAGCATGGGTCCAGGACATAGACGTTATCGGCGGCCAGCCCTTCTGTGATGCCCAAGTCGTCCTTCAGGGCCTTGTCCACCCGGGCCACCATGTAGCGGACCACCTCGGCCGGGGTGTACCAAACGCCCAGTTGCTTGCGCAGGGCCGGGTCGAAGGCCTCTAGGAAGGGCTCGTAGAAGTAGGGCACCGCCTCGCCCTCGTTGAACTTTGCGAAGAAAGCTGCCCGGTCCACCCGGTCCAAGGCGGCGGCCGTCCAGTCCAGCACCTCCACCAACCCCAGAGGCTGCAGCTTGCCGGGGTCGGAAATTTGCTGGAACAGCGCCCGCAGCACCGGCGCCCTCAGGTGCCACACCGCTGTGCGCCAGTCGAAGGGGCCCGCTGGCGGCGGCGATTGACGGGCCCAGAGCACCCAAGCGGAGAACACCCCGTAAAACAGGGTCTGCACCAATGTCGAACGGAAGAAAGCCGCTCCCCGGTCGCCTTCGAACCGGACTCCCAGGGCCTCTTCCAGCGCAGCCCGGACAGCCCCCAAGGAAGAGGCATCCCCCGCGCCTTCCACCCGTGCCAAGCCGTCCCGGGCGTAGGAGGCCAGCAGCCAAGCCAAGTCCCGCGGCTCGGCAAGAGCGGCCCGGTGGGACAGGGCCCGGGACAGGTATTCGGCCAGCGGAGGTCCTGCCTTGCGGGCGAAGGCACGGGGGTGTTGCAGTTTCGCCTCGAAATCGGCGCCGGATTCGGCCAGCCGGAAGGTCTCCAACTTGGCGGCTTGCCCACTGGTGTCTTCGCCCAAGAGCACGAAGTCCCGTGTGTTGGTGACCATGACCAGGCGGTACAGCCCCCAGTAGCGGCTGACTTGGGAGCTCTCGGCCGTCAGCCAAGCGTCGTCGCCGGCCGGCTTGACCTCGACAACGCCGCATTCAGGGACCTGCCCCTTCTTGGGCTGTCCCTTCTGCACCTGCTTGGCGGCGTAGAGGCCCAAGTCGGGATGTCCGGCGCCCTGCTGCTGAAGCTCGGTTACGCAGAAGACCTTGGACTTCAGGGAGCCGCCCACCGCGTTGAACAGGTTGGACAGCGCCGGGTAGTAGGACCGCTCGTCCGTCCCGCCCCCCGAGGCCCGGACTTTGCGGATATCGTCGAAATAGTCTTCTACCGCTGCGGTCAGCTTTGCGCTGGTCATCCACCCTCCCAAGGGTTCACCACCTCAATCCCACAGCCTTGGAACCCCTCTTCATCCCTGGTGGCCACCTGCGCTTCGCGGAAGCGCGCGATAGCAGCAATTTGACAGTCGAAGTGGCCGATGGGCCGGCCTGCAGCCCGCCGCGCCGACGCTATGAGAGCATAGGCTTGGGCAGCCCCGCTGTCGAACGGCAGGATTCGCCCTGCGAAGTCCTCCAGTAGAACTCCTTCGATAGCTTGGAAAAGATTGTCCCGGCGGCGCCCCGCAGGCAGGATTGCGGCGCCATACCGCAACTCGGCTTCCGTTGTTGCGGAAAGATAGAGGTCCATGGCAGCTTGCTGTATGACCCAAGACACAAGGCCGGCGTCCGGGGTGGGGCGTATCAATTCAGAGACGACGTTGGTGTCAAGAATTATCATCGCTGGCATCCCAATCGAACCGGGGCGGCTCACGTATGGGCTCCCTCGGCGGAATGTCCAATTCAACGCCGCCTAAAGGAGCAAAGCGGGCCCGGATCGATTCCACCAAGTCCCTGCCAGTTGAAGCAGCCTCCTGGTGCAGGGCAGCCTTCAAGATCTGGCGCGCCTCCTCCTGCATGGAGCGTCCGTTCTCTGCCGCCCGGATGCGCAGGCGCTGCTTGAGGTCGTCTTCCAGATTTCTTACCGTGATGCTGGCCATAGGTCACACCTCCTCGTGAAGTGTGAGGGTGTGAGTGTGAGTGTGGGTGTGGGTGTGAGTCGATTATATAACGGCAGCAGATGAGGCGGCCTGCTGGCTCATCAGCGCACAGACGGCCCCGGCTGGGTCTCTGATGATGCATAATCGCCACTGGTCCATGGACCTGGGGCCGTCAACCACTTCCCCGCCAAGCTCCTGGCAGCGCCGGGCGCTCTCGTCCACGTCCTTCACCAGGATGTACACCATCCACTGGGGAGGAATGTTGGCGTTGGGACCCCGGGCGTGGCAGACGCCCGCCACCGGGCGGCCTTGGCCGGGGGTCAGGATGTTGTAGTCGTCATATTCCCCCATGTCGTGGGGTGTGGAGTTCCAGCCGACAACGCTGGTGTAGAAGTCCCTGACTTCCGCCGCGTTGTCGACGGTGAGGTCGGTCCAGATGATGGAACCGATTTCCGGAGCGGGTCCTTCGCTGCTCATGCATCCTCCCGTATTGCCATCTTGCCGTATTGCCGTACTACCGGGGTCTCCGGTGGTCACAAGTAAAGAGGCCGGGTTTTGTCACCCGGCCCCTGTTGGACTGGACTTGTGCTGCCGTTCTGGTGTCTAGCCCGAGGCCACTGCCACCCGGGCCACGTGCTTGTCGAAGAAAGCCATGGTCTTGGCCCAAGCGTCCACCGCGGCCTCGTGACGGTAGCGGTTGTTCCTTTCCGTCACTTGGTTCATGAAAGCGTGGCCGGCGCCAGGGTATGAGTGGGACTCCCGGGTGATGCCGTGACGGTCCAGTTCGGCGTCGATCTTGACTTGGTCCTCCGGGTTGGGGTTGGCGTCGTCCCCCCCGTAGAAGCCGATGACCGGGCAGTTTATCTCGGCGGTCATATCGAAGGGGGACCTGCGGCCTTCGCCCCAAGGCTCCATGGTGTTGCCGGGGTAGAACGCCGCCGCTGCCTTGAAGTCCGGGCTGGCCGAGGCCATCAGGTAGGTAATCCGCCCGCCGCTGCAGAAGCCCATGATGCCGATCCGGTCGTTGTCTATGGCCGGATGGGCCTTCAGGAAGTCCAAGGTGGCGTTGACGTCCTGGATGATGGTGGCGTCCCGGTACCTTTCGGCCCGGGCCGGACCCTCGTCGGTGCAGTCGGGACCGTCACGATGGAACATGTCCGCGGCTATACCGGCGAACCCGGCTTGGGCCAGCCGCTGGGTGACGTCCTGGGTGAACCCGTCGATGCCCCAGTGGTGGTGAATTACCACGATCGCCGGGAAGGGGCCGGAGCCCTCGGGCACACTCAGGTGCATCTTCATCTCTTCGCCGTCTACCGTAGTGCTTTCCCAGGTTGAAGCCATGATGGTTTCCTCCCAAATCGCCCTTACCTTTATCCCCTCCCATCAAGGGAGCGGGTGCCGTGCTCCGGGCTGAATCTAGGTCTGCTTGTAGAACTTGGCCGCATTGTCGTACATCAGCTTGCGGAAGGACTCTTCGCCGAAGGACTCCGCCCAAGGCAGAATTATGTCGGCGTGGTCCGGGAAGGCGCACTCCATGTGGGGGTAGTCCGAGGCGTACATCAGCACCCCGTCGCCCAAGTAGTCGGAGGTGAACTTCGTCAGCTTCTCTCCCTCCCACTGCTCGATGCTGCTGAAAAAGCGCCCGCTGGCCAAGTACTCCCCGCAAGGGTGCTCCAAGGGCTGGCCGCCGCCGACGTACTCCTCCTGCTCGGTAAGCCGGGCGCTCCAGAAGGGCAGCCAACTGGAACCGGCTTCGATGACCCCCATCCGGATGTTGGGGTAGCGATCCATTATCCCGGCGCCAATGAAGGAGCCGATGAAACGCTGGGCTGTCCAAGGATGGCTGGCGGAGCGGGCCAGCAGTACGTTTTCCCAAACGTCCTCGTAGCCGGGGAAGTAGGGGTACTGCCAAGTGTTGCCGTGGTTGGCCACGGCCAAGTCATGGTCTGCCGCCGCTGCCCAGATGGGCTCCAAGTCGGGGTGGTCCAAGGGCTTGTTGCGGCCAACCCAAGGCAGAATTGCCGCCGCCCACTTGGTGTTGCCCCAAGCCTTGATTTCCTCTACGGACAAGTCGATGTTGTCGCCGGAAACTATGATGCCCGCCTTGAGCCTGTCCGGGTAGTCGGCGCAATAGTCGTTGATCCAACGGTGGTAGGCCTTCATCAGGCCGGCCTGCAGCGTCGGGTCAACCGCGCCCACTCCCGGCCAGCCGGCGGTGAACATGAACTGCACGTCGCATCCCTCGTAGTCCATGTCCATGATCCGGTCCTTCGGGTCCCCGTCCTTGATTCCGTTGGGGCCCACCCGGAGCTGGACGGCCGCCTTCTGGTTGCCGCCCCCTCCCCGAAGGGCGCCGCTCGCATTGATCCTCTGGCGCGCCAAGACCGGGTTGTTGTCGGCTTCGCCCAGTACCCTGCGGTACCTCAACTGCCCGTACTGGTACACGTGCCTCTGCGGCTGTCCGTCCTCCGCCGGGCCGTTGGGCACCTTGAAAGCCTCCAAGTCGGGAATCCGCGACTTGAAGTCGGGGTCAATATATTTCAGCAAGTCCTCAGCCGACGGGTTGATGTGTGTATCGCTGTCGTAGACCTTGTATCCATTCCTCATCACAGACCTCCTGCGCCTTCGCTGCAGTTTTTACCCGGAACTTGTCCGGTACTTGTCTCGAGGGTAACGCCGACATTCCTCTATGAATCCGGCGGGGATATGCTTCGTGAACAGCAATTGCGCCGGGGAGTCTCATGCCCGGCGCAGCCAAATCCTGCCTAAGCTTAGGACCCTTCCTCTGCGGGCTCTTCGTACTGGAACAACTGGCTGCAATAGTCAGCCGGCCTTGGGTCGTCCGGCGTCTTCTCCCGGTCCACTTTACCCCTGGGATAGATGCCGACCCTGGAACGTCCGTCGGGATCGCAGAATACCAAGGGAGTGGTGGCCAGGACCTCGGAATAGTCGGCATTCATCACCAGTATTCCCCAAGCCCCTTCGGCGCCGTTCCTTTCGAACCGTCCCATGGGGAACCTGCCTGCGAAACTGCCAACGTCGTTGGCAAGGGCGGGGGTCGTTCCCTGCTCATCGTCGAACTCCGCCCCTTCCCCGGCGGGAACCAGCCAGCCGCTGATATCGCTGGTGGTGCCCCGGGCGTCCTCCAACAGGAACCGCAACTCTTCTCCGGGCTGAAAGCCGGTTGCCGCCACCACCAAGCTGGTCCCCGAATGCAGCTTGGCTACAGTGGGGAACACGGCCACGCTGGGCGCCCTGCGCGCGGCCTCATCCTGGGCGGAGGCGGTCCCCATGAGAGACACCACGCCTATCGTCAGGGCAAAGGTGATAACTGATACGGCCACTACCAAGCCAATTGTCCGGGTTTTAAGCATAGCCAAACTCCATCCTGTTAAACTGATTCCCCGCTGTTGTTTTTCCACGGGCCGGATCTTCCAATCGTCCGGCGCTCTCCGGCTAGTCTTCAAAATGCATTGAGCATTTTATCCTTTCGCATTTGCCGGGGCAACTTGCCCCGTGGCCTCGGCCCACGCCGGCCGCCTCTTGTTCATTCAGCCCTATCCCTTGAATAGATCCGTGAATATCCAGTCGGGCCACTGGGTGAACATTACGGGATTGAAGAACCCCTCGATCACGGCGATTATGATGATGGCCGGCACCACCGACCAAAGAGGAGTGGACCACCCCCGGGTCTTGGCGTACCCGACTGCTGCTGCGAACAGGGCAACCGCAAAGATAAGGGACGACTGCCACAGCCCAATCGCCTCAATGGCATAGGTGTAAAGGAAGTATATGACGGCAGCGGCGATGAGGGCGGACACGGCGGTGACCGTAACCTTGCCAGCCTCCCATCCCCTGGCCATCAGCAGGCTTACTAAGCCGAACCCCAGGGAAAAGATGATGGACGCCCATACCATGCCGATTATACCGATGGCAATGATGTAGCCAGCCACCCAGGAAAAGACAAACGCCAGCCGCTTGAAAGCCTCGAACCCGGTGCCGGTGCGCATCCCCAAGTCCATGATTTCCCCTTGGGTCTCGGGGCTGAGCAGCCGGCTGATTACCTGGATCAACAGCAGGGGAATTAGAACGATGGCCATCCAGGTCGGCAGGAACTTGCTGGAGGCTATGGCGAAATTCTGCGCCTCTATCAGGGCCCAAACAGTGATGCCCAAGATCACGATTGGGAAGATTACCTCCCAGTGCCAAGTGAAATGCAGCGACGGCATCCTGAACCCCGACACCCCTCCGGCAGGGGCGGCCGCGGTTGCAGCTGCCGCTCCACCCTCGGCTGGTGCTGCGGGGATATCCCCGGCGTCCGGTTGGGGCGGCGTAACCTCTCCCGGAGCCGGTGCATCCACCGGGTCCGAAGTATCGACAGGTGAGTCCGGGGTGTCGGCCGCAGCATCGCCGACAATAGGGCCGCCAGACGTGGCAAGTTCGTCCGCCAAGTCCGAGGAGGCTACCGCGGTGGCCGCCGCGCCGCCCCGGCCCATGGCCTTGGTCATGTACACAACCCCCAGGACTGCCAGGACCACCAATGTCAGGGAGATGGGACGCAAAATCATTTCGGCGCCCCACACCTGTATGGACGGCCACAGGTTGCGCTCAATGATCGGCCCCAGGATGAACCCCAGGATCAGCGGCGGGCGGGGCCACCCCAGCCACTTCATGGTCAGTCCCAATGCGGTCATCCCGCACACCGTGAGGATATCTCCCCAGTGATTGTTGGTCTGGAACGCTGCGATAAATACAAGTGGAATCAGCGCCGCCGCCAGCAGGGGATAGGGCACCAGGGTCAGCTTGGCAATCTGCCCGGTGAACATCATCCCCAGGATGGTAATCAGCAGGTTGCCAAGGGCCAGTGTAATCACCAGTGACAGGGTGACGTTCAAGTGGGTCCCCAGCATGCCCAATCCTGGCGTAACCCCGTAAATCAGCATCGCCGCCATTACTATGGCCCATGCGGTGCCTCCGGGTACCCCGAAAGCCAGGGTGGGAATGGCCTGTCCACCCTCCTTGGAGTTCTGGGCCGATTCGGCGAACAGCACCCCATCGATGTTCCCTTTGCCGAAGGTGGACTTGTCCTTGGCGAAGCCGATTCCGAAGGCGTACGCCAGCCAGTCCACCACGGCGCTTCCAATTCCGGGCACTGCTCCAAGGAAAACGCCGAACAGGCTCTGACGTATGGCCATGGGCCATTTGCCAAGCCCGTAACGGGCCCCCCTCATTACCTCTGAGGTGGAAACGCTCCCCGGAGGAGAGATCGCCTGGCCCCGCATGGTCAGGTCTATCAACTCCGGCAGCGCAAATACGCCGATGAGTGTGGGAATTAGCGGGAACCCCTCGTATAGGTAAAGAGTCCCCAAGTCATACCGCGAGTCTCCGGCGATGAAGGAGATTCCTGCGGTCCCTATAAGGATGCCCATCAACCCGGCGATCAGGCCCTTGAGCATCGCTCCCCGGCTCAACACCGACACCATCAGCACTCCGAAAAGCGCCATGGCCGCGATTTCCGGGAAGGAGAAGCGCACCAGGATGGGCCTGAGGAAGGGCATGGTAATCAGCAGGACTACCGCGCCCACTACGCCGCCGATGGCCGAAACGGCGTACACCGCGCCAAGGGTGTATGCGGCTTGGCCTCGCATCGCCAGCTGATGGCCTTCCAGGAAGGTGACTTGCGTCGCGGCGCCCGGGTACCCCAGGAGCACCGCCGGCACCGAGTCTAGGGTGTTGTTGACCCCGCCTAGAGCCGCCAGGAAAGTGAGGGCAATGACCGGGTCTGCTACGTTGAAAACCAGCAGGGGGATGGCAATGGCGGCTATGGTGGTTGTCCCGATGCCGGGTATCAACCCCGCAACGCCGGCCAGCCCCACTGCGGCAACCAGCACCGCCCAGTAGGCCGGGTTTCCCAGGAACCCCAATTCACTTAGGTAGTCGACCACGAAAGATTCCTCTCTGGGAAGCTACTGTATGGGTTCCGTTTAGGGTCTTCTCAGGGTCTTCCTAGGGTCTCAGAACTTGCCGGGCTCTCGATGGGACCGCAATCAGCCATTTAGCTCCCTCGCCGTGGTGCCCGGCCCCGCAGTTCCAGCTGCCTTGGGTCCAACTAATGGTTGTGACTTGAAACGTCACTTGCTTGGGGAGGCTCCTGGTGAGAGCCTCCCCGCGCCTTTCTCGATTCTGCCTAGCTCCAGGGATCGGTCACCGATGCATCGTTGGCTCCCCGGTGGGAGAACCAGAGGTACGGGAACCGCTCCTTGGCGATCCTCTGGAAGAAGTTGAAGCGCATGCCGGGGGCCGCCCGCAGCATTTCCACCCTTTCGGTGCCGGTGTTGAAGTGCTGGTGGGGGGTCTGGGGCCCCTGGACGTGGATCAGGGAACCCTTCTTCCAAGGCACCTTGACCCCGCCTACCTCGGAATAACCTTGGCCGTTCACCATGTAGAGCACCGCTTCCATGTGGGCGTGCTTGCCTCCGTGGTGGCCTACCTGGTCGCCCATCAGGGTGCTGATTTCGATTTCCTTGTTCTGGAACCCGTTCCTGCCCTGCCGGTCCATGAGGGGCCGGGTGAAGTCCCGGTGGCCGTGCTGGTCCATTTGGGTGGGGCGGGACCCGTCCGGGTCTATCTCGGTGGCCTCGCCGCTGATTTCCGCCATTTCACCGGCGGAAACGTCGTCCAAGGTTATCTCGGTCTGGTCTTCTTCCCGCAGGCAGATTCGTCGGTTCTGGGCATCGAACCCGTTGGTGGAGACCTCGGCATCCTCGTAGTTGTCGGTGGGACCTTTAACCGAAATCTGGTCCAGCTTGCCCATGCCCATCCAATGCTCCACGTGCAGGGCCATGGCGGAGAAATACCTTACCGTTTCGGTGCCCGTGTTGAAGTGCTGGTGCTGGGAGCCGAAAGGCATCCAGAGCACGCTGCCCTTGTTCCACTCGTACTTCACACCATTGACGATGCTGAAGCCCTCGCCTTCCACTATGTAGATGGCCTCTTCGCCGTGCTCGTGCTTTCCGCTGTGCCAACCGGGGGGTATCTCCGATATCAGGTACTCGGAACCCCAAGTGGCGAAACCGTTCTCGGGAGCAGCCATCAGGGCCACCCGAAAGTCCTGGTCGGTCTCAACCCACTCCAGTTCCTCTTCGTGAATCGATGTTCGAGCTGCGTCCTTGGTGGCATTCCCCGCATCCCAGAAACCCAGCCATTCGTCGTAAAAGTTGCCCATTATTCCTTATTCCCTCCTGAATTTGAGGCTCCGGCTCCGTTGACCAGAGATTACCGGAGCTTGCTGCTAGTGCCCGCCCGGCGCAGGACGCGCCGGGCGTTGGCGCACGTCATAGTCTGTCCCCGCGATTCCTATCCACCTAGGAGCTTTTGCAGACCGGGGAATTCGCATTCCGGCAGGTATTTCTCGAAGATGCCTGCAGTGAACTCGGCATCGCCCAAGGCTGCCTCGTACTGCCGCATCATCTCATCGCCCGGGGTGGGAGTGACCTCGTCACCCGACAGAATCTTGGCGTAGTCTGCCAAGAATTCCGGGTCCTCCACCATCTGGTTCATGGCGTTGCGCAGCGTCTCCACCAAGTCGTCGGGAGTTCCCGGCGGAGCGAAGGACGCCCGGTACAGGGCCGAGTTGGGGATGGACAGGATGCGCCAAGTGGCTTCCTGTTCCTCGGTCATCAAGTCGATGATTTGAGGCGTGTCTTCCGGCACGTCAATCTCCCCGTTGTGCCTTAGCTGCAACTCCGGCAGGGTGCCGTTGAAGAAAATTTGCAC
>DAOULB010000036.1:0-5266 GCA_034420695.1 Dehalococcoidia bacterium | reverse complement strand
AACACCGGAATCGGTGTGGCGGTGGCGATGACCTGTTTCACCACCTCTTTCTCCACCACCTGCTCTACTTCGACCTCTCGTACCACTTCTTTGGTGACTTGGATTTCTTTGATAACTTCCTTCTCCACTATGCGGGGTTCCGGCGCAGGGGCCGTCCCTCCGCAGGCAACGGCAACCACCAATGCCGCGGAAACCAGGAGAAGCAGAAGATACTTGGGGCTGTTGAGACTGGGGATGCGCATTTTCCGGACCTCCATTAACCTTGATTGCTAAGGGAGTGCCAGGGCTCGGGGAAGGGTAGACCCATTACCTTCGAAGGACTGTGAGAGCGCCCCTCCAGAAAAAGTTGGGGTTGCTCCTGTCGGAGCCGGGCCGTTCTCACAACCCAAGCAGCGCGCTTGACTATTGTTTGCGCTGGATTGACCAGCTGCAAGTGGGGGTTTGTGAAAGTGCGGGTAATATAAATTATCGCAATTGTCTATGTCAATAGATGGACATAGCTGCAAAAATCCGGGATACGTGAATCTTTATCTGGAGCCTCATCCCCATTCCAATGCAGGAATTCGTAATGGATAATCAGTCTCGCCGGACGCGAAGCGACGGCCACTTCATCTAGGAGAACTACTCCCCTCAGTGGCCGCCGCTCCCTCAGCTTCTTTGGCCGAATCCGTTTAGCTCAGGTCTAACTGTACCGTATTCTGGGGTCCAAGACACCGTACAAAAGATCGATGATCAGGTTCAGTGTCAACGTGACGGCAGCTACTATCAGGATGACAGCCTGCAGCACAACGAAGTCCCGGTGGATGATGCTGTCTATCAGCAGGGTGCCCATTCCCGGCACGACGAAAATGGACTCTACGATGATGACTCCGCTGAGCATGTTGCCAAACTGGTATCCGGAGATCGTAACCACCGGCAGCAGAGCGTTCTTTAGGGCGTGGCGCCCTATCACAACGAACTCTTTAAGTCCCTTGGCTCGGGCCGTCCTCATGTAGTCTTCCCGCATCACCTCCAGCATAGACGACCTGGTGACCCGGGAGGCAAACGCCAAGTCGTTGAAAGCCAAGGCTATAGCCGGAAAAACCAGCTGCTGTAGGTTGGTGCTCGGGTCCTCCCACACTTTGGCGTAGCCCAATGGGGGCAGCCAGTTGAACCAGTAGGCCAGCCCATAAACCATCAGGATGCCAAACCAGAAGGTGGGAAGGGCAATCCCAATGAGGGCAAACACCCGGGCTGCATAATCTCCCCAAGTGTCCTGTTTTACCGCTGAAAACACCCCCAAGGGCACCGCAACGGTAAAGGCCATGATAATAGCGATGATGGCCAGTTCGATTGTGACGTAGAACCGGTCCTCCAACTCTTCCCAGACCGGGACCTTGTACCAAATGGAGGTGCCCAGGTCACCCCGCATAATATCCCATAGCCAGTGGCCGTACTGGGAGTAGATGGGCCGGTTCAGGCCCAGTTCCTCCTTGAGCTGTTCCAGTTGCTCCAAGGAGACTTTGCCCGCATCGTCGTCGCCGCCGGTCAGGATCATGTAGGCTGCGTCGCCTGGCACGATCCAGAACAGGGCGAATACCAGCATAGTAGCCAGGATAATCGTGGGAACGAAGAGCGCTAACCGCCTTATGGTATACGCCCTCATAACTTAGTTCCTCCTTGCAAGCTTCACCTTCCTTATTTCAGTTGAGTATTGGCTAGAAGCCAATTGACGTGTGGGAGGGTTGAAAGAAAGGGCGGTCCATACAGAAGCCGCCCTTTCTGGCCTAGTCTAACTTGTCCGCTGTGCTTGCCAGGGTCGTGGCTTAACTGGTGCCGCGCAGCCTGGGGTCGAAAACGTCCCTGAGCGCGTCTCCCAGCAGGTTGAACCCCAGTACCACGATGAATATTGCCAGCCCTGGGAAGATAGCCGTGTAGGGGCCGGTCTTGATGTGGGCTTGGGATGCCATGGTAAGCATTCCGCCCCAGCTGGGGACGTCTGGAGGTGACCCTACGCCCAGGAAGCTCAGAGAAGCCTCCAGGATAATGGCAAACCCTAAGTAGTAGGTTGCCAGAATCAAGTAGGTGGCGAAACAGTTGGGTACGATGTGCCGCAGCATGATGCGAATCGGCGAAGCGCCGACTGCCCTGGCGGCGAGCACGTAGTCCATTTCTTTAAGCGAAAGCACTTGCGAGCGCACGGTTCGTACAACCGCAGGCGCCAAGCCAATGACAATTGCTAAGATCACGTTGTTCAGGGACGATCCCAGGGCTGCCATGATGGCAAGGGCGATTACCAAGCCTGGTAACGCCATCTTGGCATCGATGAGCCGTTGAATAACCAGGTCGACTTTCCCTCCGGCGTAAGCCGAAAGCACCCCCACCAAGAAGAAAAGTGTGATGCCAATGCCCACAGACATTCCACCTACGTACAGGGAGATCCTGGCCCCATACATTATTCGGCTCAGGGTGTCCCGGCCCACGTGGTCGGTCCCTAGCGGATAGTCGGTGCTGGGTGCGTAGTAAACAGGCACCTTGCCAGTTTCCATCCGAATGATTTCCCGGTCCCCATACGGGGCCAGCACCGGAGAAAACAAGGCTATAAACACCAGGAGCACCACTACCGAGCCGCCAATGGCCCCCAAGGGTTTGCGCCTGGCGAAGGACAGCAGGCCTCTCCCCACCTGCCCGGGGTATTGCAACCAGGAAGATGACTCTCTAGCCAGTACAGCTTCTTCGGTGCGTTCCAACATAGTTATCTCCCAACTAATGTGTTAAGCGGCTACCCCGGCAGGGTCTAACTGTACCGGATCCTGGGATCCAAGACGCCGTACAGAAGGTCAATCACGAGATTCAGCAACAGGGTTACTGCAGCTATTACCAGAATGATAGCCTGCAGGACAACGAAGTCCCGGTGGATAATGCTGTCTATCAGCAGTGTCCCCATTCCGGGTACAACGAAGATCGACTCCACAATAATCACGCCGCCCAGCATCCTTCCGAACTGGTACCCCGATATGGTTACTACCGGAAGCAAAGCGTTCTTCAAAGCATGGCGGCCGATGACAATCATTTCCTTGAGGCCTTTGGCCCGGGCGGTCCTCATGTAGTCTTCCCGCATCACTTCCAGCATCGACGACCGTGTCACCCTGGCTGTGAATGCCAAGTCGTGGAATGCCAGCGCCAACGCGGGGAAGAACAACTGCTGGAGGTTCGTCAGGGGCTCCTCCCACACCTTGGCATATCCCAAGGGAGGCAGCCAATTGAAGAAGTATGCTAGGCCATACACCATCAGGATTCCCAGCCAGAACGTGGGAAGCGCTATTCCGATGAGGGCGAAGACGCGGCTCGTATAGTCGCCCCAAGTGTCCTGTTTCACCGCAGAGATTACGCCCAAGGGCACCGCCACGATGAAGGCCATGATGATGGACATCACCGCAAGCTCAATCGTAACGTAGAACCTGGCCTCCAACTCTGCCCAGACCGGGACCTTGTACCAAATGGAGGTGCCCAGGTCGCCCCTCAGAATGTCCCATAGCCAGTGGCCGTACTGGGAGTAAATGGGCCGGTTCAGGCCCAGTTCCTCCTTGAGCTGTTCCAGTTGCTCCAAAGAGACTTTGCCCGCATCGTCGTCGCCACCGGTCAGGATCATGTAAGCTGCGTCGCCTGGCACGATCCAGAACAGGGCGAATACCAGCATAGTCGCCAGGATAATCGTGGGAACGAAGAGCGCCAACCGCCTTATGGTGTAGTCCCTCATACCTTCCCTCCTAGCCTCTCTTGCGATGCGGGCAAATCAGCCTTTCCTGCTTATGCTTATAGAGGGTCGTTCGCTAGTTTTGCTCGCAGCCTCTCTCGTCGGGACAGGTTGCGTCCGGGTCCCACCAGACGAACTCCCAGCTGTGCATGTGCTGTATGGAGTCCGGCGTGTTGAAGTGCTGCAGGCGGTAGTCCAGAGCTGCTCCCTGGTCCACCCAGGTTTGCGGCACCCAGTGCCCCTCGCCTTCACGCAGGATTTCTGTCATCTCTGCAAACTGAGACTGCCGCGTGTCCAGGTCAAGCTCCATAGCCTGCAGGTCCATCAGTTCAGTTAGCCGCGGCAGCGCCCAGTTGTCCGGGTTCTTTTCGATGTCCGTGACATACACCTGCAGCAGGATGTCTGCAGGGTCACGGGTCAGCAGCCCAATGCCGCCCACCAGCGTCGCATGGTGCGTACCCTCACGGGTGTGCACGTGGTAGGTGGCCGTGTCCACCGGGTTGATAGTGAAGTCTATCCCTAGGTCTCTTCGCAGCTGCTCTGTGGCCACTTCCGCCACCTTGACGCCCGTTGCGCTGTCACCGCTGTTCAATTGAAGCTCGATGCCGTCGGGATATCCCGCTTCAGCCATCAGCCGCTTGGCCTCGGCTATGTCCCGGGGGTCCTTCTGCCCGTCCGCCGCCCTCCGGTAGCCCGGTACCTCGCTCAGATCTTCCTCAACCTTGACCGTTCCCCTGGGGAAGAAGGTCCCCGGCGAGGCGAAGCACCCGTAGGCTTCGGTGCAGTAAACAATGTCCACCACGTTCTGCCGGTCCAGCCCCAGGTACAACGCCTTCCTCATCCGCGGGTCGTCGAATGGCGCCTTGTTCTGGTGCAGGATAAAGAAGGTTCCGGACCCGCCGTCCAGCGTCCGCGCCCGTACTCGTCCCTTGGTGTCGTCTTGCAGCCGGAACATGTCCTCAGGCCGGAACCCTGAGCTCCACGGGCCGTCGGTGGCGAAGGCCTGGCCCACGGTCAGCGCCCCGTACACCCGGTTAACGTCACGTATGACATTGAACTTCAGTCCGTCGAAGAAAGGCAACCCCGGCTTGAAGTAGTCCGGGTTCCTCTCATACTCCCGCACCGTGCCCCGGTCCCAGTTCTTCAGAATCCACGGGCCGGAACCGATGATATTCTCCGGGCAGCAGTTGGCATCTTCCTGGGTCAGCCCAGCCGCCACGTGCTCCGGATAAATCTTGAAGTAGTCCACCGCCAAGTTGGTCAGGAACGTCGCCCCAGGAAACTTCAACGGCACTTCCACTGTCTTCTCATCCAGGGCCCTCGCCGTCCCGTGCTCGTAGAAGGTCCGCAGCGCCGCCGTCCGGCTCCGTATCGCTCCCTCTTCCACTATCCGGTCAAAGGTGAACACCACGTCACTGGCCTTCACCGGCGTCCCGTCGTGCCAGTTGGCATCGTGCAGGGTGAAGGTGTAAACAGTCCCGTCGGGGCTGACTTCCCACTGGGAGGCCAAGTCCCCGGTCACTTCGCTGG
>DAOULB010000035.1:0-8374 GCA_034420695.1 Dehalococcoidia bacterium | reverse complement strand
AGCCGCCGGAACGGCCATGCGCTTCAGGTATCTCATAAGCTCCCTCCCGCAGAATACGCTGGGATATTGATTATAATTTCCAATCCGTTGCAGATGTATGCTTCTACCTACTCTGTCTCAGTTGGCCGGATCCGGCAACGGCCTTGGCCCGTTGGTGCCTGCGCCTTCCGGCAACTACCGCAGCCGTCCCGTCAAGGGCGGGAACAGGACTTCCCGATGTCTTTCAAATCCGGTTTGGAGTGTCGCTGACCCAGAATTGAGCCATCTCAGTTTGCGCAGGCATGATCGGCGACGACTTCGTGGAGGTGCCGACAGCATTGCTGAGAGACGCAGAGGCGAAACAGCTTTGCCAGATGCTATGTTTGTCCAGGCTCATCCTTCCTCCATCGCTCTCAGCAGGGCCAGGGCGTAGATCCTGGCCCTGTCGTTTTTCGAGTCGGCAATAAGTCTGAGCGCGTCAAGACCACGTCCAGCGCGGATGATTCCCCGCCCGACGGATACTTTGGTGTGGGCGGAATTCAGCGTATATCTCTTATCTGCAATCAGGGCTTCGCTCAGGGCCGCGTTGGAGAGCGACGGGTCAGACAGTTCCCCATAATACTCCGCAAAGGTCTCAAATCCGACCTTTCTCAGTCTCTTGAGCAACATTGCATCGGTCACGATTCCTCCACTGCCTGACGCTGCCGGCGAGGCAGCGAATGGGAGTAGATTTCCGTGGTCATGGGCACCGTGGAATGCCCCACCTGCTCACCACCTCGATGTTCTGGCCGCTCGGGGGGCAACAGCGCGGTGTGGAAGTGGTGTAGGCTGTGGACGGAAAGCTTTGGCACTCAGGTCCACCGCCCGTATTCCTTGACCGCCTTGTAGAGCTGCTGCGAGCTGGCTGACCCGCTACAGGCGTCGCCGAACACCCGGCCGGTGATTCCTTTCATGAAAACCTTCTCTATCGTACCGTATGTTCGGACGAGCGGAATTAGGAGTCCTTCGTCAATAAGAGGCTCGCCAGCCGAATTGAGTCGCAGGTCCCATTACGACCTTATCGCCGACGAATCATCTCTCTCCCGCTTGGATGCCAAATTGGCTCGCGTGAAGTGTGCACCGCATTGAGGATGTCACGCTCCATACGCGCCACGTCGAAAGCCCCTACTTCTTTGGTGGCGTCATTCATGTGGAAGGTTCAGCCTTCCGGTGGTCCAAGTCCGTGAGCATCTCCATGACGGTCTTGTTAAACTCAATTTGTCGGCGCAATATCACGCTATACGCTTTCATAAAAAGCCAGGGATTGTGGTTCTGCCGCCGAAGATAGAGACCTAAGCCGTCGGGAACTTCGTCGTCTGTCAGCGATTGCTCGAATTGCTCACTGGCCTGGTCAGAGGACATCGATTCCGCGATTTTCAACCAAGATTCAAAGAACTGCTGATACCTTCCCAATATCTCCATGCGCCTTTCCCAGTTGTCCATTGTCATTTCTCTCCTCTTCATCCCTGCCGACTGGGTCCAGATATTCCAGGGCCTACCACATCTTGTCTTGGCAATGCTGGGCCGCTTCTCTCGCCTTGCTGGCAGCCAGTGTCGCCGTGTCTCTGTTCACCTAACAGCCTCCCCGCCTGTTGTAGCGGGTCAGCCCCCAAGCGCCCATCTGTGGTCCACGCCAAGGAATGTCTGGAGTACCTGCTCCAGTTGCGTGGAAGGTTAGGCTTAGTCGGCCAGCGTCGGCCCCATCAATGCGCTGTCGTTGAGGGGCTATGGCTCATCAAATTCCCCTGTTTCGTTGTCCAGGTCGGTCACCATCGGAGTGATTTGTTCGATGAATACTCTGAGAGTGGTGGCTATTCTTCCCGCGTACTCGTCGTTTAGCGTATCCGTTCCCATAGGAACAGTAAGTACTTTGCCTTCCCATTCAAAGAATTGGTCTGGGTGAATTTCCATTCCACCGAGGTCCATTTCTATCTCCGAATTTACGAACCTGACGTAGGCCGACCATTGCCCTGCCTCCGCGCCTTCCTCTGATAGATGGACCCGGTAGGATAGATTGTGATTGCTCCACGGCCTATGTGAATACCAACAATGGTAGTAGCGAAAACGGCCCGAGAGTCCTACCCAGTCAAAACCTTGAGAGGTTCCGGCCCAACGGCTCGTTCTATCTGGCCTGGTTTCGTCAAGCAGTCCATCAATTGCTAATCTGCCGACCTTTTTGGCGAATTCACTGACCTCGTCGTTCCTGTTTCTGGTGAATGTCGCAGCCAGTCTGGCCCCGAAAGTGCTACTGCTGCCTCTGCCCCTTTCCATCCTTGTACTTGACCCTACGCCAACCAGATAGCCCTCCACCCCTGGCACCGGGATGATAGTGGTCGCCTGTACGTAGAGGGAACCGGCCTGAGTGTCCTGATACGGTGTCAGTCTAATGCAGGTAATCAGGTCTGGAGCTTTGTTGTTTAGCCACAGAGCGGCAGAAGTGACTTCCGGCGCAAAACGGTGACTGGCCAGAATGATGCGCTGGTCGTTGTTCAAGGCGTTCAGGTCGTCGGCGCCCAAATGCTGCAATAGTCGGTTTTTAGCGTCGTCCTCAGATTCCCTCCAGTATTCCCCCGCCATTTTGATTATGCTATCGTCGTCGGCTCGCTGGAGATAGCTGGCGTACTTGACTGCTTGCCAGTGTGCGTCGGCGCCGGAATCGTCCCGCTTCAGTTCAATGATCACCAGTCGGCCACTGAAATCAACAGCTAGCAGGTCCAGCCTTTCGTTAGTCCTGTCGAAGCCGCTGAACTCTTTGCCGATTATCAGCAGGTCATCGCCGAGGATGCTTGGGTTGGCCGCCACCCATTCCTGTATGTCGCGGCGCTCTTGAAAGCCCAGACTGGCAAAATCCACCTCTTCGATCCTGTCTGATTCACGGTTCTCGGGGTTTATCCTGAACAACTGCGGTTCACCGCTCATGCCGTCTCCTACGGTCTGTTGGTTCTCCCTCCCTTTCGGGGGGCGGAGGCTATGTGTCAGCGCCTTGGAGTAAGAGAAGGGAATATATGGAGACTTCACCCGTAAAGCTGGGGCTATGAAAAATTCAGAGGCTTTCCTCCGGATGGGGAGGTATTGTTTCCCTACAGGTGATGGCGTTTGCTAGGATACTTGCCACACCGTCTTCAGGCGCTCGACGGTGAAATTCCAGCTTTGCGCTCGTGGCCGCGCAACAGTGTTCTGGTTCCCGAAGAATCCCAGTTCCTTAACAGCCTCGTGCAACTCCACCGCTTTTAGCCACCTGACCTTGACGAAGTATTCCTCTTGCTCCCTGTCATACATCCACGAGTTTTCGATCTCCGCTTCGACAATGGGAGTCTCTATGCCTTCGACAGTCACTGTGAACTGTTCCAGTGGAACGGCCGCATTTACGACTTCGCCGACCCCGACATAACCTGTTCCGGGGACGTTGACCCACACCCTTTCGCCCGGCTGAAGTGACATCAGGGTTCTGATGTAGAACGTTCCGCCTCCTGCGGATACAAAGCCGTATTTCTTAGCGTCCGGCCAGCTGCGTCCAGGGATGGGGCCGTAGGAAACATAGCACTCGCCATTCCACTCCCTCAATGCTCCGGACCGTACGGCGGGGCGGGACGTGGACTCCGTCGCCGGTCCTGCTGGTTCCCGTAGCCAGGCCCGTGTCAGGTATCGTCGCTCGTCGTCCTCGAACACGCGGAAGAAAACGGCGTTGATTTCGACCCCGTAGTCATCCATCAGGTAATTGACGATGCGTTCTGTGGATGGGTCGAGGCTGCCTGCGACTATGACCAGTTGGTGCGAGGAATTCAGGGAGTCCGGAACGGCGCCGAACTGCTCTTGAAACGCTTCGTTGATTGACTTCGGCGATGCCGACTTGAGAAAACGCACTTGGTAGTCGATGAAGGTTTCCGCTATTTCGTCGGCTGTGAGATTCCGCACCCACGAACCATAGTCAAGAATCTGTGCCACTATCTCTCGCGGCGTGCGATTCCGTTTCAACTCAATGACGGCCAGGTTCCCGGCAGCGTCAATCGCCAGTATGTCAACCCTCCCGCCGAAAGCGGTGGACACCTCCCTCCCAATCACCATTAGGCGGGAGTCCACCACTGAGATATCCTCTGCTATGATTTGCTGAAGAACGGCCTCCTGTTCCAACTCCTTGAAGTGGACCGCCTTCAGGCCTTGGTCAATCCGCCAAACACCGACCTCAATCGGCATTGCCATTACCCCCTGAATCTTGGGTTATTTCGCCAGCGTGCCGCTCAAGGCCCCTTCTGACTACCGGACGTAATCCGCGGCATCTTGTTCCAGGTGAGCAGGGCCGGGATCCGGCCCAATTCGCCCTTCTACTTCGGCAACACCTTTTTTTGTCAATTCCCATACGCCGCGCTCAGAGTTTTTTTCTAATAGGTCACTTTTAATCAGGTTATGTCGTTCCCAGTTAATTCTATTTGCCCATCTAGGCGTGCTTCCGGTGCCCACGAGTTCATGGTCTACATCGCTGAGCAGGTGTTCGATTTTGGGGTAGATGGCCTTGATTACGTCCCGGGCTCTTGCTTTCCCGCCGAGGTCATAAAGGGATTCGAGGAGTAAGGTTTTGTAGGTGCTATACCGCGTTTTTCTGGGACGACCTGTTTTTGGGGTGGGAGTATCTAGGCTCGAGGATACGCTTTGAGATGTGTTTTGCAGGTCCGGTAGTAGATCCATATTTTCGGCGGCACGACGTAGTAGGTATGCCGCCTTATGCTCAGCGCTGTTGTAAATTGCGTGTTTGTCTATGGGCCTGTCCTCGATCGAGCGCAACTCAACTTGCCAAGTCCGCAATTCGTCCTTGCGTTCGGCTTCCCATTCGTGAAACAGGCGACGTTCCTGAACCCGTGTTGGTCTGTATGACAACGTGGCCACATGTTGTAAGAAGAGCTTGTCCAGTTCGTTGTCATCCGTCAACGCGGCCTGCCGGTCCTCAATCCGTCGGGTCAGTTCGTTCCGCCGCGCATCATCCGTTCCCGTGAAGCTCAGCCGTTCCGTCTCAAGCAGTTCCTCGAGCAATTTGAAGAGCCTGTCGGCGAGGTCGCCGTCGATATCAGGGTCGATTACAGTCATCGTTTCGTCCTCCGGGTCGTGCAGGTCGACCAGTTCGTCCAGAGGCGGGGCAATGGGCAGGTGCGCCTGGATGTGGGCGTCGATATGGCAGAGGTCGCAGACCAGTTGGTGTCTGTCCTGACATTGTGTTTCATATTGCCAGCGATTGTCGGCGCGCCACTGGCCACAGCGGTCGCAGTCCTTGCCGAAGGGATGGCCGCAGACTCGGCAATTGTGGCTGGCCGCCGGGGACGCGGCCTCGCACAGTGGGTTTGGACACCAGACCACCGGCGCATTGCCGGGGTTCTGCGAGCCGCGGGGTTTCAGTGTCCATTCCCGACGTTCCTCCGGCAGGCCATGGGTTTCGGCGTTGGCGGCCAGATCCAGGATGTAGCAGTCCCCGCCGTCTTGTTTGGGACGCAGGCCCCGGCCCACCATTTGGAGGTACAACGCCAAGCTCAGAGTCGGGCGAGTAATGATGACGCAGGAGGCGTCGGGCAGGTCGAAACCTTCAGTGGCGACAATCACGTTGACCAGCACCCTGATCGTGCCGGTGCGGAAACCCTCGATGGTCCTGGCCCGCTCCTCGCGGTTGCTGTCTCCGAGGATGACTGCCGCCGTGACGCCGGCTTCGTTGAACATCGCCGCCAGGTTGTGCGCATGGTCTACCGACACGGCGTAGGCGACCGTGGGCCGCCCCTCGGCGTGTTTCCGCCAGAAAGCCAGGGCGCCGGCGGTCATGACGTCGGGGCTGTGGCGGTTGGCCTGCTTGATGCCTGCCTCGGTGTAGTCTCCGTTGCGGTCAACCAGGCCGCCGGCTATCCGTTGCTCCAGGGGAGGCATGAACACCTGTGCCTGGCACAGGGCGGGCGTTTCCAGAGCTTGCAGGTCGGCAGTCTGGGGGCCCAGGAGCAGGTCGTCAAAGAGGTGATCGAAACCTTCCCGTTCGGACATCCGCCAGGGGGTGGCGGTCATGCCCACGATGGGACCGGGCCATTGTCTTATGGCCCGCGTCCAGCCGTCGGCAGCCGCGTGGTGGGCCTCGTCGATTATTAGCAGGTCATCGGCGTTGTATGCCTTCCAGACCTGCTGGCGGGCAGTGCGCCTGCCCACTGTCTGGGCCATAAGGATGACGACTCCACCGGCCATGGCCGGCGCGTCGTCCCCGGGAGTCCAGTTTACGTTGGTGATGGCAGGAACACCGGACTCGGTGAGCATCCGGCGAGTCTGCTCGGCCAATTCGTTACGATGGGTGAGCCAGACAGCTTTATGTCCATCTTGTAGCCACTGGGACAGCAGGGCACCGGCGATGGTGGTTTTGCCGCCTCCGGTGGGTAGTTGCACCATCAGCCGAAGGTTGGGATTTTCTGTCAACGTATTCTGTGCTTGCTTGAGCAGTTCCTGCTGGTATGGGCGAAGTTCGCTCACTCCCATTAGCGCTCCAACTTTCGGCAAACCTCCATTGCTCATGGCGCATCTCGATGTTCCACAGAATGCCCCGCCGTGGCCTCTAGGACGCCCACAGCGCCGTTTTCCGGCCCCGGGTGAGGGCATTATAACGGCAAGGTGGGTTACCGGAACCTGGTGATGGGGTATGCGTGAGGCCGCTATGGGAGAGATTCAGACAGAGATTCAACATCTTCCCGGGAAACCTCCCAAGCTGATCGTGCACCATGATGGTCAGCGAACAGAATATGAATACTGCGGGAAGATTGAACGGGTAATAGTGTTAACGTACCAAGAGTTATGTGAACAGTACCCCCATTGGGTTGCCGAAGTTGATCGCGGAGCTGAGCAGCTTCGTCAGTGGAAAGATTCAGGAAAAGTTCCTCAGGGTCCCGTCTCCGCAATATCAAGGTAAATTGGTCCCTTTCAGGAACTCTGACAACTGCTACTTGGTCCGGCATCCTTTCCTCCCAATACGCCATTCTCTGCGGATTTAGTCTCCAATACGGTAGAGTTGTCCGGCGACGCGAGCCCACTTGCAATCAAAAGATACCCACCCGTGGTGCTCAAAGAACCGGAAGGTAAACGGCTCTCCATAAGGAAGTTCCGGCAAGACCTCTTGTGTGGGTTCGCCTGGGACTGGCGCTATGTTAGTCCGAAGATAGCAGTTTGCCGGTAATCGGTTATCACCCTGCGATCCTCTGTACTGGTAAAGCCCTGGTAAGAGCTTAAAATACCCTTCCTTTGGTCGCCCATCGCCAACCTCCGCTTTTGCGTTCCACAAGACTCCGTTAGGAAAATCCCAAGCCGAGCGCCCTATATCGCGGAGGCAATAGCGTTGTGCATCTTGGGCGGAAAGTTTGGGATGGCTAGGTATAGCAAGGTTTCTGTCAGAGTAACCCTTGAGTCCTATCCTAGTGGCAGCATAATAGCTATTGCCCTGCTTTGACCATGCCAGCACCATATCCTCCCATTCATTGCAGAATGTCGCAGGGTGTGGCGTTGGGGTAGGCGTTGGCGGTAAGGACGTCGGGGTAGGTTCGGGGGTAGGGGTAAGAGTCGGTGTCGGGATAGCCGTAGGTGTTGCCGTAGGGCCGGGTGTTGGCGTCGGGGTGGGAGTGGGCGTTGGTGTGGCGGTTGGCAGTTCAGCTATCCGAGTGGACTCCAGGGCGGCGGCGTACTGCTCAGCTTCTTGTTTGGCTTGCTCGGCAACCCTTGTGGCCTCGGCTTCTGCCCGCCGCCGGGCATCTGCCGCTTCCAGCGCATCTCTTGTAGCTTGCACGTCCGGCGTAGGGGGCAGTGTTGGCGGGACAGTAGGCGTTGGGGTCGGAGTGGGCATGTCGGCTGGGGCGGGGTTTCCCGAAGCAATGCCCGCCGGAAGGCCGGGCTTCACACTGTTGATGGGAATGGCGAATCCGATCCCGGAAATTGCCCGTCCATCTTCTGCCCTTTCAGCTCGGGCAGAGATCACGCCGATCACCTTGCCGTCCTCGGTCAGCAATGGTCCGCCGCTGTTGCCTGGGTTCAGAGCAGCGTCGGTTTGCAGGTAATCGTCTCTCATGGCGGAAATGATCCCCTTACTTATGGTGGGGGCCAGGCCAAGATCGTCCGCCAATGGGTAGCCGACAGCTATCACAGTTTGGCCCACTGACACATCGGCGGAGTCTCCCATTTCCAAAGGCACGAAGGACTGCCCTGATTGAATCTCGACATAGGCCATATCCAAGACTGTGTGAAGCTGGGTGACTACACCCTCGTATTGTTCGCCGGAGGCCAGCCGCACGATGACACTTGGGCCGCCTTCGACGACGTGCCTGTTTGTGATGACCAGTCCGTTTTCGCCTATGATAAA
>DAOULB010000034.1:0-62211 GCA_034420695.1 Dehalococcoidia bacterium | reverse complement strand
GGACCTGCTGCGTCAAAGGGTACTGCATCGTCGTGCCGCCTGACCTTCATGCCGGGGCAGCTTCATTGCCCGCGGCCTTTTTCAATCTCCTTCACCAAAAGTGCGGAAGAGCCGGTTATTTGGACAGAATTAGCTCTGAGTTAAGTGAGAATCCCGATGCTCCTGCCAGTAGTTCTGCTCCAATCCCGGGTGGACACCTCCTTCCATAAGATACCTCTTCCCGAACTCCCAGCTCCCCGTGGAACACCTCGGCCGGCGTCCGGTATCCCAGGGCCTGATGGTGCCACAGGTAGTTGTAGAACCGAAAGTAGTCCTGCAGTTCCCCCCTTGCTTCGTGGGCGTCGGCGTAAGCCTTCAGGTGCACCTCTTCGTACTTCACCGTCCGCCACAGCCTCTCCACGAAGATGTTGCCTTGGTACCGCCCCTTCCCGTCCATGCTGATCTTCACCCCATGCTCCTGGAGGACCTGGGTGAACTCCAGGCTGGTGAACTGGCTTCCCTGGTCGGTGTTGAACACCTCAGGCTTGGCCTGGGCCAGTGCTTCCTCCGAAGCCTCGGCAGAGAAGCCGGCCTCCAGGGTGTTGGACAGCCGCCAGGCCACTACGTACCGGCTGTGCCAGTCCATGATGGCCACCAGGTAGAGGAACCCCCGGGCCATGGGCAGGTAGGTGATGTCCGCCGCCCACACCTGGTTGGGCCGGGTGATCCTGGCCTTGCTCAACAGGTAGGGATAGACTTTGGCCTCCGGCGTAGACCTGCTGGTGCCAGGCCTACGCTAGATGGCCCTTAGCCCCATGACCCGCATCAGCCGCTGCACCCGCTTCCGGTTCACGCGTATCCCCCGCCTCTCCAGCCAGGCCTTCATCCGCCGCGATCCGTAGAAGGGGGTCTCCAGGTACTGCCGGTCGATCTCTCCCATCAGGAACAGGTCCTCTTCCGAGGCCGTCCTTGGACGGTAGTAGACGCTGGAGCGGCTGACGCCCAGCAAAGTGCACTGCCGCACAATCGGCAGCTTCGGGTGTTCCCGGTCCACCATCTGCCGCCGGCGTGCCGGGCTCATGGACCGGACCTCTCCGCCAAGAAATCCCGCTCTACCTTGAGTTGGCCGATCTCCTGATACAGGCGGGCGACCAGGGCGGCGTCGTTCTTGGACTTCTGTTCCTGGCCGTTGCCAAAGACGCCGGAGGCGCCCTCCACAAGAGCCTTCTTCCAAGCCTGAATCTGCCCGGGGTGGACTTCATACCGGGCGGCCAGCTGGGCCACTGTCTCCTGTCCCTTCACTGCCTCCAGCGCCACCTTGGCTTTGAAAGCCGGGCTGTACTTCCTTCGTCCTTGTGACATTTCCCACTCCTTCCCGACAGCTACCGCTGTCCTTAGCTTAGGAGCGGGACTCTCACTTAGCCACCTGTCCGACTTTCCGGGTCCACCTCAGAACTCTGCTCACGCATCGTCTTCTACATAAGAAACCAGGGTCCGCTCAGCCAGCCAGGCCATAATGTCGGATTGCCGCCAGCCCACGATCC
This sequence comes from Dehalococcoidia bacterium, assembly GCA_034420695.1. GTDB lineage: Bacteria > Chloroflexota > Dehalococcoidia > Lucifugimonadales > UBA3495 > Io17-Chloro-G2. Next base: position 60,688 of record DAOULB010000034.1, on the reverse strand, counting down.
TGTCCGAAATTCGCACGGGCCGGGGAAATTTCCCCTGGGCCATCATTTTGTATAGAGTACTCTTGGAGGGCCCACATGCCCGGAGCACCTGTTCTATCCTCATTAGCCTCAAGTCATCCAGTGTCATTGGTCCTCACCTCAGGTGTCGATTGCCTGGAGGAGGCCTCTCGGCTTCGGTCCCTCAGGCGGTTCTTGTTCACAGGCGATAGCGAGTGTCTTGTGATTGGGGGCCACATGGGGGAACGGGAAATAGCCCAGTCGCCCGCCTTTCCTTGAGATTGCTTAGCATGGCCAGACCCTGGAAATACCGCCGTTGCAGACCCGGTTGAAGCTCGTGATGGTATGACTACAAGGCCCTGGCTGACTGGTATGGCCTTGAGGGCAGTGTTCGAATTAGCCCAATCGGAACCCTGTGATGTCAGCATTGCGGTCGTTGCTGAAGTCGCCAATACGGTCCGTTGGGAAGCGGTCTTCAGGCATCGTCTGAGATAGCCCTTGCAGGCAAGCCAAATCCCCGCGGCCAGCCACAACACGATGATAGCGGCCGCCAAGAACATTTCCTTCCTCACCATAAAATTCTCCTTTAGTTGGGTTAGAGTTGAACGCACTATCTTCCTTCTACGCCAGCGCCAAAAAATAGTCAATGGGGCACTTTTTTCGGACTTTGCCCCTGAAAAGTCCCCGATCTATCATTATCAGAATTAATTTGTCGCGTGAATCGCCATCTCTCTCTCACCCATATCGAATTTATGAATAAAGACAATCATAAAATCCGATGGGCGATTTATGCACTTTCTCAAGGGTTGGCCCTAAACTTGGGATAAGAAATGATGAAGAGGGCCCAGGAGAAACTGGATAGCATCCGTGTTATTTCGAGGACCTCCCGGGGTTGGCGGAATGCGGATGCGGTGACCTAAGCCCTGCAGGAGCCCTGGGCGGAGTAACGAGCCTAACAGTCGGTGTGGGCGGGCGGCCCGCTGGTCGGTCTAGAAGGTGTTTGGAGAGGGCCAGGAAGACCGGGGAACCAGCGAAATGAGGGTTCCGCCCCTAACTTGAGGGCGGCTATTGCTGTATGTAATGAGCGGGAGATGGTGATAGGGTGAAGGCGGTGGTTATGAACACCCTCGTGGCACGGTGGAATGGTCAATTCGTTCCTGACTGCCATCGGCATGGGGAGTGGCGTCAATAATGCACACGTTTCGTCCGGCTCCGTCTCTCCAGAAAGACCTGTGCTGGCGCTTCTTGTTGGTTCCCGTAGCAGCCATTTGGGGGATTACCATTAGGTATGCGGTCGTTTGATCGTCCGCCTAGGCCTAACCGGTAGGGAGTGCTCTACCGCAAGAGACCGGTCCTGGCCTTATGCCCCGAACTAATGATTGAGGTATCCCGAGCGGACTCAGGATGCCGGTTCTCTCGGAACGGAAGTCCCTTTGAGATGCTGGCTGGGGGGGGGGGCGAACTGTGCATTTGATGCCTTATGATTCCCGCAGTCCACGAGCGCGTGTCACTTAGTGCCTCTTTGCATGGACTAAGCCTCAATTGGTAGAATCAGGTCACGCTCCGGGATACGATGGCCAATAGAGGAACACGGTAGTTACATTGTCGACTTGGTTCCCTTCCGAAATGGAACCAACTGCTATGGCCCCATGCTTCAAAATGTGAAAGGTTGCGAGTTCACTTATAGCGGGAGTGACTTTGGGAATCCATAAGGCTGGGTCGTCATTGGTACCATAACCACGGGGATTGGTTTCCCATCTAAATCGTCAAGCTGAAGCCTAAATGGCTGACGAATTTGGTTGGTATATATAATGGTATACAGAACAATCATATGGTCTCAATAGCCTCATGAGTAGATAGGAATATAGGGCTAATATAGAGGACACTCCCTCCGCCATGAGGCCAAGCGCCGGCCAAGTAGAATGACAACAATCCCTTCAAGTGGACGCTCTACAAGTCTAAGCGATAGCAGAAGTCTATGGCCCAAGAGCTAGGACGCATCTCCAGACCACCAGTGGAGCAATACAGTGGCAAGAGGAAGCTTTTGCTGGTCCCCTTGGTCTATGGCCCGGCTACGGAAGACGAGGCGGGAGGTGGGGCACTCCAGAGGTACTGGGACCAGATGCAGGAGCAGGTTACGGCCCTGCAGACGGCTTTGGGCGGGCTGCACCGCATCTACCACGAGAGCCTCACGGAGGGCGGCCCGGAAGGCTTGGAGCAATTGCAGGGCCGCGACCAGAGAAGCTGCAGCTTCATACAAGAGAAGTCCCGAGCCGGGGCTGTGCTGGAAGCCACCGAGAGCGCGGAATTGCTCCTGGAGACGCTGGACCTGCAGCGATGCATGATGATCCCCTTGGCCAGCGAGAAGGTGGCGCTCCAACTCCAGGAGTGGTTCACTTCCAGCAACTCGGAGCGGTACCGGCACATCGCCCAGCAGATTGACCAGACCCTGGGTGAAGACGAAACCGGGGTGCTGCTCATCAGCGAACGGCACCAAGTGCAATTCCCCGGCGACATCGAAGTCTTCTACGTTTCTCCGCCAGCGCTGGACGACTACCGAAGATGGCTTCAGAACTGGGTTGCGCAGCAACAAAGACTGATGGCCGAGCAACAGGTGAATGACGAAAGGGAAGCGGCCGACAGACAGGACGCTCCCCAAGAGAAGGGGGAGCCGGAAGATGCCGCCTAAGGACTCCTCATGTAGGAAGTTCTCATGGCTTCACTTGGTCGCGTGAGGAAGAGAGCTCCAGGATTTCCGGCGGGCGGCGGCTTTTCGAACTTGCTGGCAGGGAAGGCGAGGCCGTGCCATAATCGGAATCCGGCCTCAGATTAAAGTACAGGGACGCCGATGGAGCTATTGGTCAGGTTTTTTGCGCTATACCGGGAAAGGGCCGGGACGAACCAGCTCCCGTTGGAGTTGCCCGAGGGAGCGACGGTCGCCCACCTAACCGATGAAGTGAGGCGCCGAATTCCGCATTTGGCTCCTCCGGAAGTAAACATTGTGGTGGCGGTCAACGCCGAATACGCTCAAGCCGAGGCTGTATTGCAACCCGGGGACGACGTTTGCCTGATCCCGCCGGTCAGTGGAGGCTGAACCCATGATTGAACTGACATACGAGCCCTTGGACCCGGAAAAGACTACTGCACTAGTCCGGAAGGACACCAACGGGGCGGTGGTGACATTCCTGGGCACTACCAGGGACAACTTCGAAGGCCGGCGGGTGGTCTTGCTGGAATACGAAGCCTTTGAGGAAATGGCGGTCAAGAAGCTGGAGGAAATACGGCAGGAACTGCAGGAAAGATTCCAGATTGAAGACATCGCCATTGCCCACAGGATCGGCGTCGTGCCCATCGGTGAAATCAGCCTCGTGGTGGCAGTGGCTTCTCCCCACCGAAAGGCCGCTTTCGAGGCCTGCCAGCAGGCGGTGGACATTCTGAAGGAGACGGTGCCAATCTGGAAGAAGGAAGTCTATGAAGGCGGCTCCCGATGGGTGGCCTGCGAGGACCACGAGTTTGGAGAGCACCAGCACTCTTCCGCCGGGGTTGCCACGGTTCGGGAAGGAGACTGAAGCCGCCCCTCGGGCCTCACACGGCCAAGACTGCTACAGCGGACGGTTGGAGTGAGGACCCAAGGCAGCGGTCACTGCTTCCCGCAACGATTTCACGGGGGCCAGTTCTACCCCTTCTACAGGTTTGATCTTTTCCCGCTCCGTCAGGGGCAGCAGGCACTTGTTGTACCCCAACCGGGCGGCTTCCTGAATTCGGCGCTGGGCCTGCGGGACAGGCCTGAGTTCGCCCCCCAAGCCCACCTCTCCGAAGGCTGCCAGACCTGCCTCCAAGGGCCGGTTGGTCAGGCAAGAGCCGACGGCCAGCATCGCCGGCAGGTCGACTGCGGGTTCCGTAACCCTAAATCCCCCGGCTATGCTTACGATTACGTCCTGCCCTGACAAATCCAGCCCTGCCCTTCGGCCGGCCACGGCCACCAGCATCAGCATGCGATTGTAGTCCAGGCCGTTGGTCACCCGGCGGGGCACGGGAATGTGGGACATTGAGGTGAGGGCCTGCACCTCCAGCAACAGGGGCCTGCTGCCCTCCATGACGAGGGCTGCGGCCGCCCCAATGGATGGCTCACAACCTTGGGACAACAGGGCGCGGGAAGGGTCGTTGACCTCCTCCAGGCCTTTGCCGGTCATCTCGAAGACTCCGAACTCGGCAGTGGAGCCGAACCGGTTCTTGGCGGCGCGCAGGATACGGTAGTCACCGGAGGATTGGGTTTCCAAGTAAGTCACAACGTCGACAATATGCTCCAGCACCCGGGGGCCAGCGACATTTCCTTCTTTGGTCACGTGGCCCGACAGGAGGACCGGCGTTTGACTCCGCTTGGCCCACAGCATCAATTGGAGTCCGCACTCCCGGACTTGGGCAACCGACCCGGGGCCCGACTGGGCTCCAGGGGAATACAGGGTCTGGATTGAGTCAACTATCAAGAGTTGAGGAGGGGAATCTTCCAGCCTTTGCATAATCAGGTCGAGGTTGGATTCGGGCATAACCTGGACTCCCTGCCCGGAGATGCCCAGCCTGTCGGCACGCAGCTTGATTTGATGGGGAGACTCTTCGCCGCTGACGTAGAGCGCCGTGCGTTCCTGGGCGGCGAGGGAGCCGGCTATCTGTATGAGGAGGGTCGATTTGCCGACACCGGGTTCTCCGGTAAGCAGGACCACCGACCCAGGCACAAGTCCGCCGCCCAGGACCCGGTTGATTTCCTGGCCGGGGAGCTTCAGGGCCGGCTGGCTGCTTCCGTCCACTTGGGAGAGTTCGAGGACAGGGGAACCGGGAGCGCCCGTCCACCTGGAAGGCTTAAGGCCTTGGTTGCTGCGTTCCAGCGGGACTCCGACTTCCACCAAGGGGGCCTGTGAACCACAGAGGGGCGAAGGGCAGAACCCCAGCCACTTGGGACTTTCGTGGCCACAGCCGGGACAAGAGTAAACGGTTCGTAGTGCTTCTTTGGTGCGGGCCACACTGCCTCCCATCCAGTCCATTCTAGTCCGAGGGGAAAACCGGGGCAGGCCGGCCTGCAGCGGCAAGCAGTACAAGAAGGAACGGCCATCCCAGGGCAGTGGGATTATAACAACAGAAGACCCCACTCCGGTGGGGCCTTCTGTCAGTAGGCGGGCTGTTAAGAACGGTTTGGCGTCAGGCGGAAGCGGGCTCCGGTTCTGGTTCCTGGGCTGCGGCGTTTTCTGGCTTGGCGGCGCCGGGACGACAGCGCACCACGATGGCGCCTTCCTCCAAGTCTATGACCGCCACATCGCCGCGGTCCAGCCGCCCGCCGAGGACTTCTTCCGAAAGGGTGTCCTCGACCTCGGCTTGGATCAGCCGACGCAGAGGCCTGGCGCCCAGCACCGGGTCGAACCCCTTCTCTCCCAAGTATTGCCTAGCGGCGTCGGTCAGTTCCAGTTCCACCTCTTTTTCCTTCAGCTCGCTCCGGACTTGGTCCATCATCAGGTCCACGATGGCCAAGATCTCGGCTTCGGTTAATTGGTGGAACACGACCGAGGAGTCTATGCGGTTGAGGAACTCGGGCCGGAAGAAGCGCTTGACTTCGTCCATGACCTTGTCCTTCATCCGCTGGTAGGAGCTTTCCTGGGTCTGGGCTTCATCGCTCTTGACGGCGAAACCCAAAGCGGTTTCCCTCTTGATGAGGTCGGACCCAAGGTTACTGGTCATAACGATTATGGAGTTGCGGAAGTCCACTCGGCGGCCCCTGGCGTCGGTCAACTGGCCGGCGTCGTAAATCTGGAGCAGGATATTGAAGACTTCCGGATGGGCTTTTTCGATCTCGTCCAGCAGGATGCAGCAGTAGTTCTTCCGCCGCACTCCTTCGGTCAACTGTCCGCCCTCGTCGTAGCCCACGTATCCCGGAGGGGCTCCTATGAGGCGGGCAACGGTGTGCCGCTCCTGAAATTCGGACATGTCCAGCCGAATCATGGCGTCTTCGTTGCCGAACATGAACTCGGACATGGCCCGGACCAATTCGGTCTTTCCCACGCCGGTGGGCCCAAGGAACATGAAGACACCAATGGGGCGGCGCGGGTCCTTCAGGCCGGCCCTGGCCCGGCGCACCGACTTGGCAACGTTGACGATAGCCTCGTCTTGGCCAATGATGCGCTTGTGTATCTCTTCTTCCATGCGGAGAAGGCGCTCGGTCTCCTCCTGGGCTAACCGGGTGACCGGGATGCCGGTCCACATGCTGACGACTTCGGCGATGTCCTCTTCGGAAACCACCTGCCGTTCTTTGCCAAGGCCTTCCTGCCACTCCTTCTCCAAGTTGTCCAGGTCCTCGTTCTGCTGGAGTTCCTGGTCCCTCAGGGCTGCGGCAGCCTCGTATTGCTGAGAGGCGATGGCTGCGTCTTTCTCTTTGCGGACGTCCTCCAAGACCTGCATGGCGTCCTTGACGGAGGCCGGGGTGACGCTGCCCTGCAGCCGCACCCGGGAACTGGCCTCGTCGATGAGGTCTATGGCCTTGTCGGGAAGGAAGCGGTCGGGGATGTAGCGGGATGCCAGGGTAGCGGCGGCCCTGACGGCTGCCTCGGTAATCTCGACCTTGTGGTGCTCCTCATAGTGTTTTTTGACTCCCATGAGGATGGCCACGGTGTCGTCCTGGCTGGGCTCTTCCACCTTTACCGGCTGGAGACGCCGCTCCAACGCCGGGTCACGTTCGACGTACTTGCGGTAGTCGTCCAAGGTGGTTGCCCCGATGCACTGAAGTTCTCCCCGGGCCAGGGAAGGCTTCAGAATGTTGGAGGCGTCCACCGCCCCTTCGGCGGCGCCGGCTCCAACGATGGTATGGATTTCATCGATAAAAAGAACACAGTTGCCGGAGCCCTTGATCTCCTCGATGACCTTTTTGAGGCGCTCTTCGAACTCGCCCCGGTACTTGGTGCCGGCGACCAAGGCCCCCATGTCCAGGGTGACCAGCCGCTTTCCTTGGAGGGTATCGGGCACCTCGCCGCCGCCGATGCGCTGGGCCAGGGCCTCGACGATGGCCGTCTTGCCGACGCCGGGCTCGCCAACTAGGACCGGGTTGTTCTTGGTGCGGCGGCTTAGAATCTGAACGACCCGCTGAATCTCCTGCTCTCGGCCTATCACCTCGTCCAAGCTACCGGCCTTGGCAGCGGAAGTCAGGTCGACGCCCAACTGGTCCAGGGTGGGGGTGCGGGTAGCGGCCCGGGTGCTGCTTCCGGTGGTCCCGGTGCTGTGGCTGAGAATGCGGTGGGTCTCGGTGCGCACCTTGTCCAAGGTCACGCCCAAGCTTTCCAGGACGCCAGCGGCGACGCCCTCGCCCTCCCGGAGGAGACCGATGAGCAGGTGCTCGGTACCTATATAGGTATGGTTCATACGGCGGGCTTCGTCCACCGCCAACTCCACCACCTTCTTGGCGCGGGGAGTCAGGCCAATGTCGCCTTGGGGGGGCTTCTCGCCGCGGCCAATGATGAACTCGACGGCGGAGCGAACTTTAGCGAGGTCTACAGTTAGACTGGAGAGGACCCGGGCGGCCACACCCTCGCTCTCTCGAACAAGTCCCAGAAGAATATGCTCGGTCCCGATGTAGTTGTGGTTGAAGCGCTGGGCTTCTTCCTGGGCGAGCGATAGCACCCTTCTGGCGCGTTCGGAGAACTTTTCAAATCTGCTTCCCATTTTAATGCTCCTGGTGGGTCAGGATGAGGGTGTTCCCCCGTTAGGGCTACCTCTTGAGTCTGATGCCGGTTCCACCAAGTAGCTGCTACCTCTTAGCCCTTCCCATCACCGCCCCGATTGGGGACACTTCCCCATTGGTACATGCGCCCGGGTTGTGCGCTGGGCCACGAGTGCAGTAGAAAGTTACCTGAAAGAACCCATTATAGGTTATGCCTCTTTGGAGTGTAAAGTTGAACCGGAGTTTACCGGTGCGCCTTTATCAATAGCCGGAAGACCGGCTGTTGTTATACTCCACAGGGTTGGCGCCGCCGTTACCGCCAGCCCGGACAGCAAAAAATTCCGGCCCTGTGGGCACAAGTTGTGGGGAATTTCTTGCGGCTCGCCAGCTGGAGGGAGCCTTGTTGATATACCTCCCGGCGGTGACCTATTTTCCCACTCCGTCGCCAGAGCAGTATCGTCGGCGCTGAGGCGTTTCACTTCCGTGTTCGGGATGGGAACGGGTGGGGCCACCTCGCTAGTACCACCAGGAAGCACATCGAACCGGGATAGTATGCACCATTTTTCACAACCAAGCAAGAGTGTTGAGAGTGGTTGAAAGTAACGATTATGTTTCAGGAAGCGGCTGGCGGTTCAAACAGAACGGTATGGCCCCGGCAGCTTGGAAAATGAGGCTGGGCAATGGGGCGCGGCAAAGCGCGGATGGCATGGTCAATTTTCGTCAAAATCATTGACTTTTAGAATCGGTTACCACAAAATTCAGGGTTAATAACTCTAGCCGTGGCGGGAGGTACGCAGGGATGGGACGCCGCCTCTTCAAGGAACTACAGCGTTCATACGGCTTTGACGAAGTCGCTATCGTTCCGGGTCAGGTGACAATCAACCCGGACCTTACGTCCACCAAGATGTCAGTAGGGGGCTTGGAATTTGACATCCCCATCATGGCGTCGGCCATGGATGGGGCGGTGTCCCCCCAGTTTGCGTGCAAAATGCACGATATGGGCGGCTTGGGGGTGCTAAATGCCGAAGGCCTGTACACCAGGTACGAAGACCCTTACTCCGCGCTGGAAGAAATCATCTCCATGCCTCAGGAAGAGGCAACCAACTACCTGCAGCACGTATATTCCCAGCCTATTCAGGAGCACCTGATAGGCGAGAGGGTCCAAGAAACCAAGCGGAGCGGTTCCACGTGCGCCGTATCCTTTACCCCGCAGAACACGAAGCGGATGTCCCCCATCGCGGTGGAGGCCGGCGCCGATATGGTGGTGGTGCAGTCCACTGTGACCACGGCCCGCCACATGTCCCGCAGCTACCAGGGTCTCATCTTTGCCGACCTCATAAAGGCCCTGCGGGTGCCCATCATGGTGGGCAACTGCGTGACCTACGAAGTGGCTCAAGAGTTGATGGAGACCGGGATTGACGGCATCCTGGTGGGAGTGGGACCGGGGGCCGCCTGCACGACCAGAGAGGTTGTGGGGGTGGGAGTCCCCCAAGTGACCGCTACCTTGGAGTGCGCTGCGGCCAGGGAGGACTATTTCCGCCGCACGGGGCGCTACGTTACGGTGATTACCGACGGCGGCTTCCGCACCGGGGGAGACGTGTGCAAGGCCATAGCCAGCGGGGCCGACGGCGTGATGCTGGGCACTCCATTTGCCCAAGCGGAGGAAGCCCCGGGCAGGGGCTACAACTGGGGCATGGCAAATCCCCACCCGGAGTTGCCCCGGGGCACCAGGATAAAGGTGGGAACGAAGGGTACGCTGCAACAGATCCTCTACGGGCCGACTTCGGTCACTGACGGAACACAGAATTTCGTGGGAGCCCTGAAGGTTGCCATGGGAATGTGCGGGGCCTACACCCTGAGAGATTTGCACAAGGCCCAGATGGTCATTGCTCCATCCATCAAGACCGAAGGAAAGTTCTTCCAACAGGGCGGTTAGAACGAGCGATTAAAAGGGACTGGAAGACTCTTTTGTTCCGGGGAGGATGCGCCGCCGGGCCGCGGCCAGGCTCCCTTTTTTGTTTGCGGCCTGATTTGATTTTGGGGAGGCAGCGCAATGGTTATTCCAACGGGGACAGTCCAGCTCCTGGACCCTCGCGCCGAAGACACGCCCGATGAACTGCGACTGAGCAACCGGTTGCCCAGCCTGGAAGGCAAGACCATCGGGCTGCTGGAAAACCGCAAGTACCACGCCGACGCCTTCCTGGAAGAGTTGGAGCGGGTGATGGTGGACGGCTACGGCGTCGGGAAAGTGATATACGCCAAGAAGTTCACCTACAGCGCGGCCTGCGGCGGGGAGACATTGGATGCATTGACGGGACAGTGCGACGCCTTGGTGCACGGGGTGGCCGATTGAGGCTCCTGCACGGCGTGGGGTCTCCACGATACAGTAGTCACCGAGTCACGGGGAGTGCCTTCGGTCAGCGTTATAACCAGCGCCTTCACCCGGGCGGCCCAGGCAAGGGCAACCGCCTTGGGCATGCCTGGGGCCCGCATCGTTGTAATTCCCAGCCCCCTGGCTGTCCGCAGCGTGGAGGAAGTGCGGCAGATGGCCCACGAGTACGCTCCCGAGATAGTGGGGTTGCTGGCTAATCAGTAGCCGGGGCCAGTTTTATTTACTCAATTTTAGGCGCTAAAGCGTCACTGGCGGGAGAGTGAATACTACTATTGAATTCAACCCCAGCTATTCCATGCTCACCTTCGACTTGGAACCCGGTGAAAGCATCAAGGCGGAACCGGGGTCAATGGTGGCCCAGCAAGGGGTTGAGATGAAGACCGGGTCCGGCGGAGGCGGCATTTTCGGCGGCTTCCGCAGGATGCTGGGGGGAGAGTCCTTCTTCATCAATACCTTCACCGCCGGAGGAGTGGGCGGACAGGTAAGCTTGGCGCCGGCAACTCCCGGGGACATTGGTTCATTCCCCCTGGCGCCGGGGCGCAACCTGTTTATCCAGTCCAGCTCCTTTCTGGCATGCACCGAAACAGTCCAGACGGATTCCCAGTTCCAGGGATTCCGGGGCTTCTTCAGCGGAGAGAGTCTCTTCTTTCTCAGGGCCTACACGGAACGGGATGAGGGTACGGTTTACTACAATTCCTACGGCGCCATCAAGCAACTTCCAGTGGAACCGGGAAAGGAACTGGTGGTTGACACCGGTCACTTGGTGGCCTTCACCGACGATGTGGAGTATTCCATAGGCAAGGTGGGCGGACTCCGTTCGCTGATTGCCGGCGGGGAAGGGCTGGTGATGAAGTTCCAGGGCAGCGGCCACGTATGGGTCCAGACCCGGAACCTTGCCTCCTTGGCGAACAAGATCATCCCGTTTCTTCCCTCACCGGGAAAGGGGGAATGACCCTGGATTCGACCCCTGCCCTCCAGTCCCGGCGGGTGGAAGTGCCGGACTCTTATGACGCCATCCAGGACTACTGCTGGGAGCAGGGCTGGACCGACGGCCTTCCGGTGGTTCCTCCAACGGAGGGGTTGGTGCGGGGGATGCTGGCCGGTTATGGCGAGGACCCCTCTATCTCGCTGGGCACCATCCAGCCGCGAAACGCCCGGGTGACCCTGGAGAAAGTGGCTATAAACGCCGTGATGGCGGGTTGCCGTCCGGAATATTTTCCCGTGGTGGTAGCTGCGGTGCAGGCGGTCTTGGAGGAAGAGTTTAACGTTGCCGGCGTCTCCTCAACCACGGGCGGGGCAGCGCCGGTGGTGATAGTCAACGGCCCGGAGGCTCAAAGGTTGGGAATCAACGGCGACGCCGGGGCCTTTGGCCCGGGGTTCCGGGCCAACGCTTCGATAGGCCGGGCCCTGCGTTTGATCATCAGGAATTTGGGTGGCCAGGTGCCGGGAGAGATGGACAAGGCTACCTTGGCATTCCCGGGCCGGTACACCTTCTGCTTTGCCGAAAACGAAGAGCGCAGTCCTTGGGAGCCGCGGCACATCGAACTGGGGTTCAACCCCGGGGATAGTATCGTTACAGTAGCGGGAATAAGGGGCATTTACCCGGTGATGGAGACCACGGTGGCCACCGGCTTGGAAGTGATGCAGACCATCGTTGGCACCATGAAGGCCGACGGTATCGCTAACTACTACCAGTTGGGCACCGGTTCGCAAATCGTGCTGGTGCTGTGCCCGGAACATGCCTCGGACGTGGCGGCTTCGGGACTGTCCAAGGCCGACGTGAGGGAGTACATGTTCCAGAACGCCCGGCTGCCCCTGCAGCGGCTGGCCGGGGTAGCCCACTACGGCAACCGCAACTGGCCGGCGTGGGTGGACGAGACGAACCCGTCGACACTGGTGCCCATTGTCAGGACGCCGGAGGACATTGCCGTTTTCGTCGCCGGGGGAGACGGGCGTCATTCGGCGTGGCTTGCGGGATGGGGGGTAACCAGGATGGTGACCAGACAAATAGGGAGCGGGACAGAAGGTTAGCGCCGGCACTCCCCTTGGTCCCGACAGGCGACCTGTTGGCGCTGTAGCCTCCCGGCTTATCGAATCCGTCACCAACTGCCTTAAGTCCGTACCACTGGGTCGTTTTTTTGAGATTTCGTCAACTATCACTGGTAGTCGTTTGACGAATCCCGGCCATAATTGGTACAATAACGCAACAGGTTTTCGAGGACGAAGTCCATGACACAACAGATAACTCAACCGCTCCAACCCGAATCCGCAGGGTCGGAAATTTGCCGCCATCACTGGTCGATTCAACCGGCAGACGGACCGGTCAGCCAAGGTGTGTGCCAACGCTGTGGCGAAGTTCGGGAGTTCAAGAACTACGTTGAGGCCGCCACGTGGGGTGATTCCAGGCTGGCAAACCGGAACAGTCTGGAGGATTCCCAAGGGTTGGTGAAGCCGGTAACAAAGCTGGCCGAAGACTCCGAGGAAGACGAAGAGGAATAACCCCTGCAGACGCCGTGACAGGCAACTCCTAATCTGCCGCTTTCAAACCGGGCCGGTCACAAGGACCGGCCCGGTTTGTTTTTTCAAATGGCCTTGGCCGGGTTGATATTTCCAGACACTGGGTTATGCTGAGGATAAGGGCATTCGGAGCCTGGAGCTGTGAAGGACTGGGAGTGAAGCAGGGGGATGCTTTCTTTGGTGGCGTCCACCAGTGGTACCAGTGCTTGGCCAGATTACAATATCTAGTGAATTTCCCCTTGACAGCACCCTAACAGGCCAGGGTTAAGATAGGATTCGGCAGGGTAGTCAAGAGGAGGGGGCGGGGTCCCACTTGGGGGAGGGCAGAGGCTAAGTGTTTACCCATCTACACGTTCACACCGAATACAGCATGCTGGACGGGATCAGCCGGATTCCGGAACTGGTCAAACGCACCAAGGACTTGGGCATGGAGTCCCTGGCCATTACCGACCACGGCACCTTCTATGGTGTTGTGGACTTTTACTCGGCGTGCAAGGAAGCCGGTATCAAGCCGATCATCGGATGTGAGGTTTATGTAGCCCACGGCAGCCGACACGACAAGAGCGGCGGGGAGCGCAGCCCGAACCACTTGGTGCTACTGGCCAGGGATAACCAAGGCTACCGGAACCTGATGCAACTGCTTACCTTGGCCCATGTCGAAGGGTTCCATTACAAGCCCCGCATCGACAAGGAACTGTTGGAAAAGCATTGCGGCGGTTTGGCCGCCCTGTCCGGTTGTCCCTCGGCGGAGGTGCCCAGGCTCATCGCGCAAGGGAGCATGGACGAAGCCCGCCGGGCCGTGGGTTGGTACCGGGAGCTGTTCGGAGACGGCTACTTCCTGGAGTTGCAGAACCACCAGCACATAGAACAACTGCCCAAGATCAACGAGGGCCTGGTAACCATCAGCAGGGAGTCGGGTCTGCCGTTGGTGGCAACCAATGACGCCCATTACGTCCACCAGGGCGACGCTCCCCTCCAGGACATATACATCTGCATCCAGACAAACACCACGGTCAATGATGAAAAGCGGCTACGCATGGAGGAGGACTCGTACTACATCAAGAGCCCCCAGGAAATGGCGCTGCTGTTCAAGGACTTTCCCGAAGCCGTAGAAAACACCCAGTTCGTTGCCGACATGTGCAACGTGGACTTGGGATTTGAGCAGACCCACCTGCCCAAGTACCCGACGCCCGGGGGTATGGACTCTTTGGAGTACCTGTCCCAATTGTGCTGGCAGGGGTTCAGGGAGAGGTATCCCAGGGCAACTCCAGGGGAGGAAGACCGGCTCAGGTACGAACTGGAAGTAATCCACCAGACCAATTTCGCCGATTACTTCCTGGTTGTTTGGGACATCATCGACTTTGCCCGCAAGAACAACATCATGTATGGGGTGCGGGGCAGCGCCGCGGGGAGCGTTGCCCTTTACTGCCTGGGCATCACGATAGTTGACCCCTTGGAGTACCGGTTGGTGTTCGAGCGGTTCTTGAACTTGGAACGGAAGGAGTTGCCCGACATAGACTTGGACTTCCAGGATGACCGCCGGGACGAAGTGTTGCACTACGTCATCGACAGGTACGGAAAGGAGAACGTCGCTCAGATAATCACCTTCGGGACCCTGGGGGCCCGGGCGGCCCTCCGCGACGTTGGCCGGGCGTTGGCCATGTCCTACGGCGACGTTGACCGGGTGGCCCGGATGGTGCCTTTCAAGGCCAGGACACTGGAGGACGCGCTCAGGGTGAACCCTGAGTTGGAAACCGCCTATCAGCAGGAAGAAGCGGTCCACAAATTGGTGGACACCGCACAGGGGTTGGAGGGCATAGTACACCACGTCAGCACCCATGCTGCCGGAGTGCTGATAGCGGACGAGCCACTGACTGGAACGGTGCCGTTGCAGAGGCCGACCAGGGGGGATGAAAGCAGCCCGGTGCTGATGACCCAGTTTTCCATGGACCCGGTTGCAAAGTTGGGTCTGCTGAAAATGGACTTCCTGGGGTTGACCAACCTGACCATCCTGGATCGGGCCGTCAAGCTGGTGCAGGAAAGCAAGGGCATAACCATAGACCTGAACCGGCTGCCGTTGAACGATGCAGGGACGTTCGAACTGCTCTCCTCGGGCTACACCAATGACGTGTTCCAACTGGAAAGCGCCGGGATGCAGCGTTACATCAAGGACCTGAAACCCTCCAACTTAGGGGAGATTTCAGCGATGATTGCGCTTTACCGTCCAGGCCCCATGGAACATATCGACAGGTTTATAGACGCCAAGTTCGGGCGGGTGGAAATCAGTTATCCCCATCCCAGCCTGAAAGACCTGCTGGATGAGACCTACGGGGTCATTGTGTACCAGGACCAGGTGCTGCTCATCCTGCAGCAGTTCGCCGGATATTCCTTGGGCGCAGCCGACATTGTCCGCAAGGCAATGGGCAAGAAGATTTCCTCCCTTATGGGCCAGGAAAGGGACCGGTTTGTTGCCGGGGCTTTGGACAAGGGATTTGACCGGGAGCTGGCCGTGCAAGTCTTTGACCTGATAGAGCCGTTTGCCGGATATGCCTTCAACAAGGCCCACAGCGTCAGCTATGCCCTGATCTCCTACTGGACTGCGTATTTCAAGGCGCATTATCCGGTGGAATACATGGCCTCGGTGATCAATTCCAGGTTGGACAACCCGGAAAAAGTAGCTGGGACCATAAATGAGTGTTTCAGACTGAACATCCCGGTCCTGTTGCCAGATATCAACCGGTCGGAAGAGTTCTTTTCCATCGACCAAGTCCCTGCAACGGAAGCGGGCTCCACCGTGGCAACGAAGCCGGCCCTGCGAGTGGGACTGGCGGCAATCAAGTCGGTGGGAGAAGGAGCGGTAAGGCCCTTGGTGGCCGACCGGAAGGAGAACGGGGAGTTTGGTTCCATCGATGACTTCTGCCGCCGGGCGGGTTCCAGGAGCCTCAATCGCCGTACCCTGGAAAGCATGGTTAAGGCAGGCTCGTTCGACAGCTTGGGAACACGCGGATCTTTGCTCACGGTGCTGGACCAGATCGTTGCGACCGCGCAAGCGGAAGCCAGGGCACGGGAATCCGGACAGACCAGCATGTTCGGAGGGCCCTCCGGGTCGAGCCTTCCGGAGGCGCCTGGCATAGTGTTGGACAGTTCCGACGCGACGGGCCAAGAAAAGGCGGCATGGGAGCGGGAGCTTCTGGGAGTTTCCTTGTCTTACAACCCTTTGAGGGAACTGGCGAAGGAAGCGGGCTCCGGAGCGGTTACGTCCTTGGAGCAGATAGACGAAGACGCGAAGGGGCAGGTGATCTCGGTTGCCGGCAGCGCAGCATCGATAACCTACAGGGAAACCCGGGAGCAGAAAAGGTTCCTGATCGTCGGTCTGGAATTGGTGGACGGGCCATTGGAAGTTGTGGTCTGGCCCGACGTTCTCGAGCGGACAAAGGATGCTTGGCGGGAAGGCAGCTTGCTGAATATTACGGGCAAGCTGCGGTTCCAGGGAGATGGTCCTTCTCTCGTCTGCCAGAAGGTTGAATCCCTGCAGGTTGGGCGGGCAGTGAACGAATCAGAGGGGCCACCATCCAGTCCCGCCAGCACCGCCCTTGAAGTAGAGGAGCCGGCTAACCGACAGCCGGTGGAACGGAAAGCAGGGCCGCTGGCAGCGCAAAACGGCAGTGTTGATAATGGCCAAGGCCAGCGGCAGAGCTACCAGAACGGCGCCGCCGAGAACGGTAATGGCAGGCGGGTCTCAGAGGGCCCCGGGAACGGCATGGCAGCCTCCGAAAGCGGCGGCAGGACAGTGTCGATAGACGTAATGGAAACTGAAGACGCCTCGGCGGATGCACACCTGCTGAGGGAAGTCGTGGGAGTGTTGCTGGAGTATCCCGGCAGCGACAAGATAAGGTTGCAGATCCACACCGGGGGGCACCGGGTGGTGATGGACTTGCCCACCGTCAGCACGGGCTATTGCACCACGCTCCAAGAGCGCTTGGAGACCCTGTTGGGCCACAACAAGGCCGAAATTCTGCAGGACAGGGCGGCGCCCCTATCGGTCTGAATCATTACTCACGGTTGACGATGCGGGAGAGCCCTGTTAGACTCCATTTCGTTCTCAACAGACCCTCATTCAGAAGGACCGGGAACCAAGGCTCCAGCCAAGCCTTGCGGTCACTGCGAGCGAGCTAATGTTGTACTTCTGTACATATACCGGGCCCTCCTTACAGGGCTCCCGAACAACTTACGACTATTATTCTCACGATCAACAGGCGGTCGGCATACTTCACCCCCACGCCAGAACCCGCCGGGTTCCCACCATCCCCTGCGAGCCTTAGGTACTCGAATAGCACCACTATTCGGGTCACTTCAGGCGGCCCCTCTCTTCCCGGTTTCCCACTGATCTTCGTATAGACGCTTGTGCGTTCCGCAAGGCAATTTGCCTTGCGACGCCGCCTGCTTCCGACCAACACAGTGATTCTTCGTACCTGCTTGCAATAAGCAAAACGCGCATTTGGAGGTGTGCTCTTGAGGGAAGTCCTGAGATCAAAAATTCACCGGGCCTACGTAACCGATCGTAACGAAGACTACGTTGGCAGTATCGTAATTGACCAGGCACTGATGGAAAAGGTTGACCTGTGGGAGTACGAAAAAGTACTCATTTGTGACATCAACAACGGCAACCGATTTGAAACCTACGTCCTGCCTGGGCCATACGGTGAAGGTGACATCTCGGTCCAAGGAGCAGCGGCCAAGCTGGTCGATGAAGGCGATTGCCTCATCATCCTTTCCTTTGAAGTTACCGAGGAGCCGATTGACCCCAAGATGATCTTGGTTGACCGGCAAAACCGGTTCGTGGAGTACTTGGGCGAGGTACAGGAACCCCAAGGCGTCCACTGAACAGTTTCAAAGTTATTCCGGGGCTTTGCAGCCAAGATTGAGTGAAGCTATGACGGAGCAAAACAGGGTCGAATGGGTCTATTCCTCCCGCAATAACGAGGAATTGACGGAGCGGTACGACCAGTGGGCGTCCGACTACGACAAGGACTTGGAGGACGACTTCGGCTGGTTGTCGCCGCAGCGCTGCTGTGAGGTCTTCTCCCAGTACGTGGACAAGGGCGCTCGAGTCCTGGACGCGGGCGCCGGAACTGGGCTGGTAGGAGAAATCCTGGCTCGTATGGGATATTCCGAATTGGTGGCCATGGACCTTTCCCAAGGCATGTTGGACGTGTCCAAGGCGAAGAACGTGTACCGGGAATTCCACCAAATGGTCATGGGCGAGCCCTTGGGCTTTCCCACTGACGCCTTTGACGCCACCATTACCGTAGGGGTCCTGACCGTGGGGCATGCTCCCGCGAAATCACTGGATGAGTTGGTCAGGATCACCAAGCCCGGCGGCTACATAGTATTCAGCCTGAGGACCGACATCTACGAGACCGACGGGTTCAAAGAAACACAGGATAAACTCGAAGCCAGTAACAACTGGAAGCTTGTGACTGTTTCGGACCCCTTCCAGCCCTTGCCCAAGGGTGAGCCCGAAGTGTTGCACCAAGCGTGGGTGTACCAGGTCCTATAGGCCCGGAAAGACCAACCCCAGACTTTTCTTAAAAGGAGCTGCTTAATGACCTCCCGATTCAGCGAGCTGGAAACCGAGCAATATTACGACGCTGAAGATGAGATCTACCGGTCTGTCTGGGATGAGGATGGGAGTGTGCATTGGGGGTTGTTCGACGAGACGACCGGGGACGACTTTCTGAAAGCGTGCGCCAACCTTGACGCCACGATGGTCAAGAAGGGGCGAATTCAAAGTTCGTCCCGGGTGCTGGACTTAGGTTGTGGAAACGGCACCACCGCCATCTGGCTCAGCAACCACCTGAACTGCCGGGTTACCGGTATAGACCTCAGCGGGGTGCGGGTGCAGAATGCCCTGGATGCCATGGCGGAACTGGATAAGCCGGCCCGGGACCTGCTGGCGTTCGAGAAAGCATCGGCTACGGAGCTGCCCTTTGAGGATGGGGCGTTCTCTCACGTTTGGAGCCAGGCTGTCATTTACCATGTGCCCGACAAAGAAGCAGTCTTGTCAGAGGCGTACCGGGTGTTGGAAAAGGGCGGGATACTGGTGTTTGACGACTTGATCAAGCCACAGCCCAACATCAGCGCCGATGCCCAGAAGTTCGTGTATGACCGGCTTCTTTATGACACGCCTTACAGCTTCGACTCGTACCAGCAGGCGCTGAAGGAGAAGGGCTTCGAGATTCTGGAAGCCCAAGACCTGTCGCAGCACCTGAAGAAAAGCTACCTGCGGCTGGCCGACCGCACGCCCAAGAACGGGGGAGAGCACGCCGAGCACTACGAGTGGCTGACCAACGCCTACCTGGAAACGGCCCGGGCGGTGGATAACAGGGAATTGGGCTGGGGCCTCTACATCTGCCGCAAGTAGGCGCTACTCCCGGCGCCCTGCAACGGCGCGGACGGGGAATTGGAAACCGGCGCGTGGCGGCTGCTCTCCTGGAGGCTAGCCGGTAAGAAACTCGATAATGACGTCGGCTAACTCCCTGGGCTTGTGGTAGCCGATATCGTGCATCGTGTTGGGAATCCAATGCACCCGGCAGTCTTTTATGGCCTTTGACGCCATCTCCACCATCTCCGCCCGCATCTGAGCAAACTCGGACCCGGCCCGCTCCGGCCTGGGACCCGCAGGCACCAGCAGCACAGGACATTGCACCAAGGGCAGGGTAACCGAAGGGGGTTCGTCCCACATGGCCCGGATGACTTGGGCGTGGTTTTCGGGGCGGAGGATGTCCTGTATCTGGCCGTTGTCATCCTCATAAACCATTGTCTGGACGATACGCTCCAGTTCGCTGCTCCAACACTCGGCCAGTTGGACCCGGAGGCGGTCCAGGAATTCCTCCCTGGTGCCGGTAACGTCCCGTGGGCGGACGCGGTCCCTAAAAGACTCCCAAGTGGCGCCCGGCTGATTGCGGCGGCCCACGAACCCGCCGTCAATTAACACCAGCTTTTCCACGCGTTCCGGGAATTTCGCCGCCAGGTTGGAGGCCACGTTGCCTCCCCAGGAATGACCCAAAACGGTGGCCTTGTCGAATCCCAAGTGGTCCATCAGGCCGACCGCATCGGAAGCCACGGTCTGCCAGTCGTAGCCGGAAGCGGCCTGGGTGCTCTGGCCATGTCCCCTCTGGTCGGGCGCGATTATCCTCCCGTGTTCCCGAAGCATTGGGGCCACGATGTCGTACCAATGGGCGGATGAGGCCAAGCCGTGCAAAGCCAAAATAGGGGCAGCATCGCCGCCCCAGTCCAAATAGCGGACGTGGAGCTCTCCAATTTGGGCCCAGGATTCGGCAGGGCTCTCAACTGCCGGGTTAAAGTTGGTCAAGGCTATTCCTCCGGTATGGAAACCTAATTCAGTAAACTTGGCTCAGTAAACCTGGCTCAGTAAACTTGGCTCAGTAAACTTGGCTCAAGAGTCCTGATGCTGAAGAGCGGCGCCGCGCTCCATCTCCAGGAGGCGAGCCTTAACTTCGAGGCCGCCGGCGCCATAGCCGTGAAGGCCGCCGTCGCTGCCTATTACACGGTGGCATGGGATTATCAGGGGCCAGCGGTTTTTGGCCATTGCCTGCCCCGCAGCGCGTACGGCCAAGGGATTCCCTGCTTGGGCAGCCAGCCATCCGTAGGTCCTCGTTTCCCCAAAGGGAATGCTGCGACACGCCTCCCAGGCTGCTCTAAAGAACGGAGGAACTTCCTCCAAGTCCAAGTCGATCTCGTTTAGAGCATCCATCTCACCTGCCAGGTACCGTTCAACGCATCTCTGGATTGGAACAAACCAACCGGAGTCCGAGGCGCCGGCTTGAGGCACTTCCCCGAAGTCTTCCAAGGCTTCTTGAGGGCTGGGTTTCAGGTTCAATCGCTGGAGCCCCTTGGAACTGCCCAGCAGCGCAACCCAGCCAACCGGGGTCTCAAACAGGTGATACTCAATTGAGGTCACGGTTTTTCCTCTCACGTCACCCTCAGGTTACCGCCCTTTGGGGATTCCTGGGTCTGAATATTCGGAGCAGTAACGGCTTGCGAAGGGACAGCCAAGCTTGGATCATGCCATCGGTTTGTTCCCGGCTCAGGTCCTTCTTGCCGTACTTCCATTCGACGTAGCGGTCGACGACCAGGGAGCAGGACCCTTCCAGCTCCGGCAAGGCCTCCCCCAAGCGGTTTCCAAACTGGTAGGGAGTCTCGTGGGGCTTGGGTCCCAATGAATTCAAGCGGCCCAGCAGTCCAAGTCTGCGGAAGAGAGTCTCCGGGTTACGGGACGGCTCCATGACCTTCATCCAGAAGAACCGGGCGCCGGCTGCGATTATAGCGGCGATGCCCAGCAGGGACAGCAGCCAAGGAGCCGCTTGCCGGAGTCCCTGTGTCACGCCGGAATCGACCGGGAATTCGGCGGCCTCGGCCGGAAACTCTTCCTCCTCACACTCTTCAAAGTCCTCTTCGCAGAGGATCAAAGGCTCTTCCCCGGAGCTGTCCACTACCACGACGGGGGTGTCTGAGGGGTCTTGAACGTAATTGATGGGCAGGGCCCGTCCCGGTGTGGGTTCAAAGGGAATCCAGCCGTAATTGGGGAAAAACACTTCAACCCAGCCGTGGCTATGGCTGTCCCTGACAATGTAAATGTCCTCGTCGGGAACTTTGTCACCGGTGGAATAGCCGCTGATCATGCGCGCCGGTATGCCGACAGAGCGAAGCATAACTGCCATCGCAGAGCCGAAATACTCGCTGTAGCCTTCTTTGGACTCGAAAAGGAAATAGTCCACCCCGTCAGCGCCGAAGGGCGGAGGGTCTATTTCCAGGTTGTAGGTCATGCCCCTCAGAAAAGTTTCAACAGCCTTGGCCTTGTCGTAGGGATTATCTTCCTCTTCCGTCAGGATAGCAGACAGTTCGCGCACCCGAGGGGGAAGGGAAGATGGCAACTGGGTGTACTTGACCAAGGCCCAAGTGGGATAGTCGGTTCCTGCGGTGCGGAGGAGCTCAGGTTTGGCCACTGACACTTGGGAGGTAACCAAGTAGGGGTCTCCGGAGTCGTTCTTTCCCTTTGAGCTCCTGACCGAAAGCACGTCGGGATCGGCGGCAATCTTTTCGGCCAGAACCAGTTCCTGGGCAAGACCATTCTCTCTTCGCACTTCCAGCAATGAGAACTCGCCCGGCAGCTTCCCGGCGATGGCGAAATCGGTAGCCCGGCCGCCGGTTTCTGCCAAGATGTTGGAAACGTCTTGGGCCGCCCGCTGTAGCAACGGGGGAAGGTTGCTGGCGCCAACTGCTCCGGCGATGTTCAGGATATAAACTGGCGAGTCATAGGTCTCTATCTCAATCGCGAGGCTGGACCCGGTCACTCTACCGCTGGAGAAGAGGGTGCGGGAGGAGTAGTTGGGATTTACCACGTACTCTACTTCCGTGATCTCCTGGTAGGCAGCGGAGTGGCTGAAGGAGGGCTTCCAATACAGCCCCTCCAGCCTGGTGTCTTTTGTCATCCAGCCCTTGGAGGTGTAGGTATCGTAACTGCGCCCCTTCAGGTACATGGGCATCGGGGACTGCACCTGCAAGACCGGAACGGTTGTGGGATTGATGGTGCCGTGAAAGGGCATAGTGTCGCCCCATATTCTGTATCCCATTGCCCGGCGAGCCGGCAGGCCGGCGAAGAGCCTGTTGAAGTCCTCCTCCCAGGTTGCCATCGGCGCACGGAGTCCTTCATAGATGGAGTTGGCAGGGCCCCACTGGTCTCCCTTGGGGATGGCAAAGAAAGCCAGCATCAACACTACCGCGGCCACCAGAGAGCTGTCGGCAAAGGAGAGGATTCCCAAGTGGCCGTCGTAGACCAAGTTCCGCTCTTCCCAACGCTTGCGGCGGCGCACAGATTGCACCCTGGCCACAAGGATGAGGGCAGTGAACAGGTATATCCACAGCAGGACATTGGTGTTGGGCGGCAGGTAAGTCAGGTTGGATAGCAGGCCCGCTCCACCCAGGATGAAAACTCCCCAAAAGTGGCGGTGCCGGACAAACATCCAGGCCCCCAGCAGGCCGACCAGCCAGGTTAACGCCAGCAGGGCAAAGGCGAATGGTATGGGGTCTATGTTGATGGCTCCGTCGTGGGCTGCCTGCGCCCACAGGCCCAGCCGTTCCAGCAGTTCGGCCGAGTTGGCAAGGGCAACATCCTCGTGTTGGAAGGACACCAGTTGCCATACCACTACCAACATCCCGACCACCAAGCCCAAGGGAAGGGCCACAAGTCCCCAGATGGGCAGCCGGGAGACGACGAAGCCGCACAGGGCAGCCAGCAGCATCACAAATGCCAGGCTGGGAGTGGGGACCCAGTTGGCGGACTCAACCGACCAGACTACCACCATTAGGTTCAGGGTCAGCAATCCCGCCGCCAGCCATCCGTCGTAAGGGCGCAGTACGCGGTTGAACCGCAGGGCCTGTTCTACCAAGGCGTCATAGTCAATACGCCAGGGCAGGGCCAGAGTTTGGGCCAAGGCGGCGGGAGTCATGCCGAAGTCCCGGACAAGACGCTGGTATCCGGACTGGGCTCGGTCTCTCCCTCCCAAGTTAAAGGGAAGGCGAGGGCTGCGTTCAGGTCTTGTCCCGCCTTTACCATGAAGCAGGGGATCTCGTTTCTCAAGGCCGCTGCCAAGGGTATGTTGACGTCGGCCCTGGCATTGCCAAAGCTCTTGGAGTCGATAAGGACCGCCGCCACTCTAACTCCCTGGCGTCTCAGTGCGTTCAGGGCAGGGACCCAAGCCGTGTCCAATGAGGGCGTCACCAGCACTAGGGTGCTGTACCTGCTGAGGTTGGGACGCAGTTCATACAGGAACCGCTCCGCCGGTGTTTGGCCCAGAGCCTTGACGGCTGCCAGGGTCTCCATGAGATGGCCCAGGTTTTCAGGGCTGCTGTCGGGGCGGACTACATAGTTGAACTCACCGTTGCAGGCAAGTCCCACCGGAAGGGAGAGCTCATATATGCGGCTAACCAGGGAAGCAGCCACGGTTACGGACAATTCTTCGGTATTGGCCGGGGCCGCGCCGTAGTGGGCCCCCTGCTGCATGTCCAACACCACCCAGCTCTCGGCCGATATGCCCACATCGAATTCCTTTACCATCAGGGAGTTCATCCGGGCGGTGTAGGGCCAGTGTATCCGGCGGTAGCTGTCGCCATAGGCGTATTCGCGCACGGTGGAAACGTCGGTGGTCACTTGGTCCCAAGACTTGGTGTGCCTGCCGTCCACCGGGAGGCTGCCAAGCTGGGGATGCAGGTCGGGCAAAGGGTGGGTGGCCGGGACCACAATGTACTCCTGGGGTTCCAAGTAGTTGCGCCGCAGCACGAAAAGGCCAAACGGGTCCTGGCTAATCACTTGGACTTGCCCGGTCTTGAACACGCCGCGGCGGGTGAGGTAGGTCTCGATGCGCCAAGTGCGGTTCTGTTGCTTCACCAAGGCCAAGCCCTTGCCGGGGGACTCTACCGGCAGATCGGTTACTTCTGATATTTCCAACCAGGACTTGGGCATTCGGGTACGATTGGATACTTCGATCCGGGCTTCCAGGTAACCGCCCACCTGTCCCCTGGTGGCGTTCCTGATAAGACGCACGTCCAAGCCCTGGAGGTTCAACCAAGCCCAAGCGAAGCCCAGCGCCAGCAAGAGGAGCAGCGCGTAGAAGAAGTGAAAGAAGAAGGTGAACCCGGTGCCAAAGGTGTAGAAGCCTACCACCAAAAGCAGGATTCCAATCCCCAGGGTTCGCTTGTTCAAAGTCTATTGCTCCTGTCGAAACACATCCCTGTGCCGGGGCGTCCGGGTCTTTGTCCGGGGCGGGGTCTTACGAAGCGTTTGTTTGGGAGTCCCGTAAGAGGCTGCCGCGCCGGCCTATCCGGAGGCGGCTACCAGCTACCGAGGCACTCCCGGAACGGCGACTTGAGAGAGGAGGTCCTGAATCACGTCGGCGCTTCTAACGCCCCGCATACGAGCGGAGGAAGACAAGATTAGGCGGTGGGCGGTGACCGACGGGGCGAGGCCCTTGATGTCGTCGGGAATGACGTAGTCCCGGTTCTGTACCAAGGCCAAGGCCCTGGACGCCCGGAACAGCCCCAGGGAAGCCCTGGGAGACGCCCCCAAGGAAACATCGCGGTGGGCTCGGGTGGCCTCAACCAACTGCACAATGTACTGGCGCACCGTGTAGTCTACGTAGATGCTTCGGGCAGCCTCCTGGATGGCAACGACGTCCCGGGGAGTGGCCACGGCCTCCAGGGACTCAATCGGATGAGTCTGTTCCTGGAGCTCGATAATTGACATCTCTTCATTGAACTCCGGATATCCCAGGCTGATGCGCATCAGGAAACGGTCCAACTGGGCTTCCGGAAGGGGGAACGTCCCCTCGTACTCAATGGGGTTCTGAGTGGCCATTACGATGAAGGGTTGCTCCAAATGATGAGTGACGCCATCTACGGTCACTTGGAGCTCTTCCATGGCTTCCAAAAGGGCGGACTGGGTCTTTGGGGTAGCCCGGTTGATTTCGTCGGCCAATACAACCTGTGACAATATCGGCCCGGGGCGGAACTGGAACTCGCCGGAGTGTTGATTGTAGACCGATATTCCCGACACATCGCTGGGAAGCAGGTCGGGGGTGAACTGAATACGTTTGAAGGTGCAGCCGATGGAAACAGCCAGGCTCTTGGCAAGCATAGTCTTGCCCACGCCGGGCACGTCTTCTACAAGAAGGTGGCCTTGGGCTACAAGGGCGGCCAGGGCTTGTTCGATTACCGGGGTCTTGCCGACAATTACCCGGGCCACGTTATCGACAATCCGGCGGGCTACTGCCGCAGGAGTCGTGGTATCCTGCAAACCGAACCTCCGGTCAGGGGCTCATTCCCCTTTCTGAGCCCTAGTGCGGAACGGGTTCCATAATAGCATTCCAATACCAATGTGGGTAGCACATCGGGGCGGGTTAAGTCGGGCATCCAAGCAACAGCCGGGAGCGTAGTATTGAACGGATTCTTTAGCTATCCCGGTGGGCTTGACCCAACAGCTTTCCAAGTATCCTTTTGGCGGCGGGAGTTCATTTTGGTCACTAAATCAGTCCGGGCCTACATTCTTCCAGCAGCCTTGGCTGTGGCATTCATCCTTCTGACGGCCTGCGGCACCGCCGCTCCGGCCGAACAGCAAAGGGCGACGGAAGCGCCCACAGCAATGGAATCGACCCCGGTATCTGAATCTGCAGCCGCAGTTGCAACGGAGGCGGTGACCCCAACCGGGGAACCTGCGTCGGTGGTGCAACAGACCGATGAGACCCCGGCCACGGCGGAGGCCCCGGTGATTGCCGAGACCCCGGCGACTGCGGTGACCGGGGAGACCTCCATGATGGAGAAGGACAAGTCCCAGGAGAGCGCCCCCGAAGCCCCTGCGCAAATCGTCGCGACGGCGGCGCCCGAAGAGCCAACGGCCCAGCCGGCGGACACTCCCGAACCCACCCAGGCGCCGCCCACCGCGGCGCCGACCATACCCCCTACCAAGGACAACTACACCGGCCCGGTGGGCGGGAACGTGGGCGACCGGGCGCCGGATATAGAAGGGATAGTAGGCTGGATAAATTCCGAGCCCCTTACCATGGCCCAACTGCGCGGCAAGGTGGTGCTGGTGGACTTCTGGACCTACACCTGCATCAACTGCATTCGCACTTACCCCTTCCTGAAGCTCTGGAACGCCCGTTATGCCGACGACGGGTTGGTCATCCTGGGCATCCATGCCCCGGAGTTCGAGTTCGAAAAGAA
Source organism: Dehalococcoidia bacterium (assembly GCA_034420695.1). GTDB lineage: Bacteria > Chloroflexota > Dehalococcoidia > Lucifugimonadales > UBA3495 > Io17-Chloro-G2. The sequence continues at coordinate 34,286 of DAOULB010000034.1, read as the reverse complement.
CTTCGACAACGTAAAGCAGGCCACGGAGGAAGACGGCATCATCTGGCCAGTGGCCTTGGACAACGATTTCAGGACTTGGAACAATTATTCCAACCGCTACTGGCCGGCCAAATACCTGATCGACAAGGACGGATTCGTCCGCTACTCCCACTTTGGCGAGGGAAGGTACGCAGAGACGGAGGAAATGATCCAGCACCTTCTCAAGCAGGCCGGGGCTGAGATCCTGGTGGACAAATTCGCCCCTCCCAAGGACCAAAAACTGGACTTGAACTTCCTCAGTTCCGACCGAGCGGAACTTACCCGGGAACTATATGCCGGGTACCACCGGAATTTCCCCGACCGGGTCTATGGCCGGGGCGGCTACGCGGGGCAGGACGCTTACTATTTGGCCCCTGACGAAGTCGTGAACTTTGCCCTGCCGGGACAACTCAGGCCGCACCTGATGTATTTCCACGGGCCGTGGCGGGTAGGCCCGGAGAGTGTCATGCACGGCGGTGAATCCCAGGGATACAAGGATTCCATTAACTTGGTCTTCTCGGCCAGGAGCATTAACGCGGTGCTGACCTCCGGCTCGGAGCGGCCCTACAAGGTCAGGGTCAAATTGAACGGCGACTATCTGACCGCTGACAACAAAGGCGTGGACGTAACAATAGGCGACGACGGGGAAAGCTACATCATGGTCACCGAGCCCAGGATGTACAACATACTCGAAAACCCCGGCTGGGTGTGGCGTCACAAGCTGCAGATGAGCTCCAATTCCAAGGACTTCGGCCTTTTCGCATTCACCTTCGGGACGTATGAGAAGGACTCCTGATGCCGGGCCGGACTCTCTTCCGAGCGCTGCGCTCACCAGGGTTGTACTTCTTCCTGGGGGCAGCGCTGATCCTGGTTTGGATCGGTTCATGCGTCCTGTTCGGGGTTGGAAGAGGGCCGGTGGGTGACCGCGCTCCCGAATTCCAAGGCATACATAACTGGATAAACTCCGAACCCCTTACGATGGAGGAATTACGGGGCAACGTGGTGCTGGTGGACTTCTGGACCTATACCTGTATCAACTGCATCCGCACCCTTCCCTACCTGAAGGAATGGGACCGGAAATACGCCGGCGACGGCTTGGTGATCGTGGGAGTCCATTCGCCGGAGTTCGAGTTCGAGAAAGACACCGGGAACGTAATTGACAGCGCCGGGAAGTTCGGGTTGGAGTATGCCATAGCCCAGGACAATGATTTCGAGACTTGGCGCGCCTATGAGAACAGGTACTGGCCGGCGAAGTACTTAATGGACAAGGAAGGCTACGTTCGTTTCACCCACTTTGGGGAAGGAGCTTACGCAGAAACGGAGGAAAAAATCCGGGAACTGCTGGCCGATGCAGGAGCGGACCTGAGCGGCATTTCACCGGAAACCTCGGGCCGGGACCTGCCCAAGATGGGAGGAGGAGGGGCCACCTATCTTTCCCGTCTGACCAGGGAGCTATACGGCGGCTATGACAGGAACACTTCAAGAGGTGGGCGCTACATTGCCCACGAAGAATATTACGAGGGGCCAAACCGGGTAGTGCATTACCGTGACGAGGACTACCATGAGAAAGACTTGGTCTATTTGAACGGTCCCTGGTTTAACGGAGAGGAGGCCATCAGGCATGCCAGGGAGACCGAGCAACTGGAGGACTACATCGGGATTCGCTTCTCAGCATCTACGGTGAATGCTGTAATACATCCCGGAGAGGGCACGCCCTATGAGGTGGACGTCACCCTTGACGGGCAACCGCTGTCCCCGGAACAGGCCGGCGGGGACGTAGCCTTTGCTGCCGGAAGGAGCTACGTGGAAGTAGAAGAGGCCCGCCTGTACCGGATTGTATCCCTTCCGTTTTTTTCCACTCACGAACTGAAGCTGAGCTCGAATTCCGATGACTTCGCTCTTTTCGCATTCACTTTTGGCACATGATTTCTAACCCTTTCCCAGGGTCTGAAGGAGTTGTCCCTTGACTGCGATCGGGATGGTTTCCAGAATCAGCTTGGCCCTGTTGCTGTCTGGCATTGTGGCTTTCGCGCTGGCTTGCGGGTCAACAGCGCCGGATAGTCTTGGACAAGCACCCACGGCGACCCAGACTGCTATTCCCACTGAGGCCCCTGCGGCGGCTCCCACGGTTTCGTCCACCACGTCCTCAACGGAAGACCGGGAACCCGCCACGGCTAACATCCAGACTATACTGGCCACCAAGGTGCTGGACGTCGGGGAGCAACGGGTCGCTTTCCTGCTGGCAGGACCAAAAGGAATTATCAACGACCCCACCGCAGAAGTGACCCCGGTCTTCCTGGGAGACGGCGCCAGTGAACCTATGCCTGCCGAGACGGCTACGTTTCACCAGTGGCCCTACGGCATTCGCGGGGCCTATGCCACCCAGGTAAATTTCGACCGGCCAGGCCGCTGGCGGTTGAACGTTGAAACCAAGGGAGGAGAAACGTCCACCAGAGCATACTTGGAGATGGACGTGTTGGAAGATGGGCCGGTGCCCGGGCTGGGAAGCCTGCCGCCCTCCGGAAACAACAAGACGCTTGACGACGTTCCAAGCATCGAGCACTTGACCACGGACTTCGAACCGGACCCTGAACTCTACCGGCTGAGCATAGACGAAGCCGTAACCAGCGGCAGGCCCACTGTGGTCGTTTTTGCCACGCCGGCGTTTTGCACCAGTGCGACCTGCGGCCCGCAAGTGGACACCGTGTCGGAGTTGAGAGCGCTGAGAAGTGAAAGCTCCAACTTCATCCACGTGGAACTCTACGACAATCCCATAGCAATTCAGGGGGACCTGAGCCGGGCGGAACTGGTGCCCATGGCCGACGAGTGGGGGTTCACGTCGATTCCCGACTGGTTTAACGAGTCATGGGTCTTCGTGCTTGACTCCAAGGGCCGGATTCACCAGCGGTTCGAGGGGTTTGCCACCTTGGAGGAGCTGGGCGCCGCCCTTACAGCTGCCTCCGGTTAGCCGCCCTATGGAAGTTGACGCTCCTGAAGTTGACGCTCCTGAAGTTGCTGCCTCTAGGGGTATCGGGTAGCATACCGCCAAGCCCGGGAGCCAGACTCCCACACCCTACTTCCACACTGTAAAAGGAGAGCCGGTAGGCTTGGACGATTCTCCCGCTGTTTTCGTTTCTCAACTCGCCCTGTTGGTCAACGGCAAGACCCACCAAGTTGGTTGCAGCCATCACTGGACCCTGCTAGACGTTCTCAGGGAGGAGTTGGGCCTGACCGGGGCGAAGCGGGCCTGCGACCGGGGCGAGTGCGGCGCCTGCACCGTTCTCTTGGATGACCAGCCTGTTTATTCTTGCCAACTGCTGGCGATGCAGGTAAAGGGCCGGAGGGTACTTACTATAGAAGGGTTGGCACCCGGCGATGAGTTGCATCCCGTCCAGCAAGCTTTCTTGGACAACGATGGCGGGCAGTGCGGGTTCTGCAGCCCGGGCTTCGTGCTGGCCGCCAAGGCTCTCTTGGGCAGGGTTGCGAGCCCAACCGAGGAAGAAATCCGTTACGCCCTGTCGGGCAACCTGTGCCGCTGCAACGCCTACGGCCGGATCATGGAGTCGGTGCTTCAGCTTGCCGGGCGGGGCGACCAAGGCGAGGCCGGACCGCCATGACCGCCACTGGAGTCGGCGCCAGCGTGGTCCGCAGGGGACTGCGGGAAAAGCTCACCGGGGAGGCGGACTACACCGCGGACTTGAGACTGCCCGGGACCCTTTACGGCTGCATCCTGCGGAGTCCTCATCCCCACGCTGAGGTTTTAAGCGTTGATTGCAGCAAGGCAGAGGCGCTGACTGGGGTGCGGGCGGTTCTGACTCCTTTCGACGCTCCTCCGGGGCGGGTAGCTGAAGACATGCCGGTCTTGGACACCAGGGTGCGCTTTGTTGGCGACGAAGTGCTTGCCATTGCCGCCGATGACCGGGACACGGCCCTGAGGGCGCTGGAACTGGTGAAGGTGGACTACCGGGTTTTGCCCTTCATCCTTGACCCCGAGGAGGCCTTGAAGCCAGGGTGCACTGAAATACACCCCGGTGGAAACTTGGCCACCGGGCAAGTCCTCTCGCTGGAGAGGGGGAACGTCGACGCGGGTTTTGCCCAAGCCGACTTCGTACTGGAAGACGAATGCCGGACCCCGACTCACTCCGCGGCACCCATGGAGCCACGGGCTGCCTTGGCTTATTGGGAGGGTGATTTTCTCACCGTATGGAAGTCATCCCGCGGGGTTCACGTGGACCGGGCTGCCCTGGCGGCGGCCTTGGAGATGCCCGAGTCCAAGATCAGGATAGTTGGGCCGTACTTGGGCGGAGGTTTCGGCAACAAGGACGAGTCCAGATTGGGGGCGCTGACCGCTCTGCTGGCCCGTAGGACGAATCGGCCCGTCCGCATCGAGTATTCCAGGGAGGACGAGTTTGTGGCCGGCAGGGTGCGCCACTCCGCCAGGATCAAGACCCGCCTGGGGTTGACCAATGACGGTAGCATCACTGCCATCGACACCACTGCGCTGCTGGATACCGGGGCCTACCTGGCCTCCGGCCCGGGAGTGGCCCGGCGAACCGGCCAAGCGGCCCTGTATCTCTATCACTGTGCCAACGTCCGGTACCGGGCGACCCTGGCCTACACCAACCGCCCGGTGGCAGGCTCCTACAGGGCCTTGGGAGCCCCCCAAGGCCATTTTGCCTTGGAAACATTGATCGACCGGGCGGCCGAGACCATCGGAATGGACCCGCTGGAATTCCGCCTGAAGAACCGTGTCAGGCCTGAGGGCCAGCCCGGAAAGCGGGTCACCCCAGTTGGGCAGATAATCGACAGCCAGCCGGTTGAGGGAGGAGTGCCTTTCTCCAGCAACGGCTTGGAGGAGTGCCTGCGCTCCGGCTCGGCAGCTTTCGGTTGGGAAACTCCCGCCCGCCCCTCACCAGACCCCGCCAAGACGCGGGGCCGGGGCATGAGCATGATGATATACCGGGGCGGGCCCGGTTTCGATTCTTCAGCGGCAGTTCGAATCGACAGGGAAGGGCGCATCAGCGTGGTCACGGGTCTCATGGACGTGGGCGAAGGGGCCACGACGGTGTTGGCCCAGATGGCAGCCGATGTGCTGGGGGCGGAATATGCGGAGATAGACGTGCTCAGCGCTGACACGGAAAGTACGCCCCTCGCCCCAATAACCGCAGGTTCGGCGGCTACCTTCTCCACGGGTACGGCAGTGGTGCGGGCCGCCGGGCAGCTACGGCAGCGGCTGTTGGAGCTGGCGGCACCCGGACTGGAGGCGCCAGTGGAACGGTTGGAGTTGGGAGGCGGGTATGTACGGGTCCGGGACGACCCGGCCCGGCGCATCGGCCTTAGCCAGCTTACCGGGCGAATGGAAGGGGAATTCCTGGAGGAAAAGGCCACCTTGTCCCCGGGGTCTCCCGATTTCATCGTCAACTCCTTTGGGGCCCACTTCGTAGAAGTGGAAGTAGACACGGAGACCGGGCGGGTGAGAGTGCTGGACTACGTGGCAGCCCACGACTCCGGCCGGATCATCAACCCAAAGACTGCCTTGGGGCAGGTGGAGGGAGGCATTTCCCAGATGCTGGGCCTGGCCCTCTCCGAGGAACTAATCACGGATGGCCCCACCGGCGTGACCCTTAACGCTTCCTACTTGGAGCACAAGTCACCGACGATTCAAGACTACCCAAGGATTCGCACCCTTTTCGCCAACGTGGTGGACCCGGTTGGACCCTTTGGAGCAAAGGCCCTTGGTGAAGTCCCCTGCGCTGGGGTGGCGGCAGCGGTTGCCAACGCAGTGTTCGACGCTACGGGCCTGCGGTTCAGGGACCTGCCCATCACCCCGGACCGGGTGTTGGCTGCCCTGGCTGACAGGGAAACTAACTACCCCACCGGCTGCCAGCGGAGCCTCTGAGAGGAGACAGCCATTTGAGGCCGTTTCAATACGTGGAACCCGCCTCGCTGGAGGAAGCCTCAGCGATACTTGCCCGCGAGGACGGCAAGGCCAGGATTATCGCCGGAGGGTCGGACCTGCTGGACGAGGTTAAGGACGGGCTGCTCTTCCCGGAGATTCTTGTCAGCCTTTCCGGACTGCCCGAATTGAAAAGGGTCCAAGTCAGCGAATCGGGTATGGAAATTGGCGCCATGGTCACTATCTCCCAAATAGCCAACCAGCCGCATATTGTGGAGAATTACCAAGCACTGGCCCAAGCGGCCGCAGGTTTGGCCACGCCCCAGATCCGGAATGTGGGCACCCTGGGAGGCAACCTGAACCAGAGGCCGCGCTGCTGGTACTATCGCAGCCCCTTGACCCACTGTCTGAAGAAGGGCGGTGACCGCTGCTTGGCATTGGAAGGCAACACCAAATACCTGTGCGTTACCGGCGGTGAGCGTTGCTTCATTGTGCACCCTTCGGACACTGCCGTCGCCCTGACCGCTCTGAAGGCCGGGGTGGCGGTGGCCGGCCCGGGTGGGCGCCGGCGGATACCCATTGACGATTATTTTTCCGGTCCCGGCAGGGACGTGCTCAGGGAAAACGTTCTGGAAGCCGGGGAAGTCTTGGCGGGGGTGATCGTTCCCGGGGGCCCTTCCACCGGGAATGGGGAAGCAGCACTGGCCCGGAAGAGCTGCTACCTGAAGGCGGGTGAGCGTGAGGCGGGCGACTTTGCCTTGGCGAGCGCCGCGGTGTCGTTGACAGTATCGGGCATGGGTCCGGCGGAGCCGGGGGTTGATCGTATCGAGGATGCGGGAATTGCTCTCGGTGGTGTGGCCCCGATACCCCACCGGGCCGTTGAAGTGGAAGAATACCTGAAAGGCCGGCTGATCGACGGAGTGAATCCAGCGTACGCAGCCGGTTTGGCGCTGAAGTCAGCCCGGCCCCTTCCGGGCAACGCCTACAAAGTCCCCTTGGCGCGCAACCTGTTGAAGCGGGCCCTGGTACAGCTTCTCTCCTCTTGAAAACCCTCCATTCCTGGATGTCCTTGACCGGCATGGTACTGAACCTTCCCTAGTGGCGCGCCCGTGCGGACGGGCATTTGTCCTCTATTGGAATAAGTATGCCGGCGGGAGCCCTAACAGCAGGGTGTTCCGTGGTGCGGTCATTCCAAAAGTTGTCATAATTGACCCCAAATTTCATATTTATATGAAAAAATTCTAATATAATACATAAGGCAGCCGGACACCTCTCGACTGGCCCAGTTTCCGGCCCAAGCTCGGGAGGCTGCTCCGAGCCCATGTCGGTTTGCCACCCGCGGCATGGCGAGCATTCCGAACCATTCATCTGTTGGCGTAAATTCCCTCCAGGGTTGGCGGACCCCTAGACCAGTCCGGCCGGCGCCGGAAGTGTAGCTGTATTTTTGCGGGCTTAGGCTCGCGGAGGGTAAAAGGAGCAGGGTATGAAGTTAGTAGTGGTGGGAGCGGGACAAGGCGGATCAAACATTGCAGACGAGTTTGCAGCCCTCAGCAAATGGGTATGGAAGAATCGGCACATCCGCATCTTCACCGGTGATAAGAACGATTCCGTGGTTACCGGCGTGTTTGCGGTTAACCTGGGAGCTGCCGACCTGTACGGGCTCCAGCACATTCCGCAGACCGACAACCACACCATTCTGCTGGGCACCACCGACGAGTTCCGTGGACGGGGTGCGGGCAAGGTCAACACTGACGGAGCGGAACAGGCCCGGCGGGGTGAGAAGACGATTTTGACCACGGTCAGGGACCACGGCGACGTCTACAGCGCCGACGCCATCATGGTATGCGCCACCACTGCAGGCGGGACCGGTTCCGGCTCAGTGGGCGTCATAGTGGATATGCTCAAGGAGACCTTCAAGAAACCGGTGTATGCCATGCTGGTGCTTCCTTTTGAGAACCAGTACGACGATCCCGACAGCATGTTGAACACCGCCACCTGCCTGAGGCGGGTGCTGCACAACTCCAAGGCCGACGCCGTATTCCTGGTGGATAACCAAAAGTTCGTTAAGAAGAGCGCGCAGGCGGGCGTCAACCTGCAGCAGATCAACCGCCGCATCGCTGATTCTTTCATGGACATCCTCTGCGTGGGTGAGGAGACCGACCGGCGGTTCATTGGGGAAGTGCTGGACGCGAACGATCTCATCCGCATCCTCAAGGGGCCCTGCGCAATCGGCGTGAGCCAGACGATGGTGCCCAAGAAGACCGGGCTGCTGGGAGGACTGCTCCGCGGCGGGGATGGTCCCCGGCATTTCTCGGCATCGAAACTCAGGATTGAACGCGCCCAAAACGTGGTGCATCAAGCCTTGGCTGAACTGTCCATTGACTGCGAGACGGAACAGGACGGACGGGTATATTACGACGCCGCCAACGTCCTTGGCCTGTTCAGCGGTCCGGCACGGGAAGCCACCGAAGAAATCATAGAGATGATGGACAACTGCTTCGCCGACCGCGTTCCCGGTGCGGGGCGACGCAAGGGGACCTACCCAGGGCGGACTTCGGACACCATCGCCGTAACTACCATTGTGGCAAACATCGGGGAAGGTTCAGCAATAAACAAGGTGGAATGGTTCATGGAAAAGGGCGTCGAAATGATGGCCACAATCAAGAAGAAGCAGGCATCCAGGGAAAGGGCCTGGGAGGCTGCGGAGCGCTTGGCTGAAGAGGTCCCGCTTCTGTAGAAAGGTATCCGGCTGGGGGGGGGACGCCGGCCGGGGGCCTGGCAAAGCAGCCCGTCGTGAAGGGCTGTCCCTAAATTTGGTGATTGGAGGGGAAGACGAATGCAAACCTCAAGAGTACGAATGAATGAAGGCCGGGGCTCCCGCAAGCTTATGCTGGTCGCTGCTTTGTTGGTTGTGGGCATCGTGGTGGGAGGCATAATTGCTTTTGGAGGAGGAAATCTGGGTTTCACCCAAGCGCAAGTGTCCCCGGATGAGACCAACGTCTCAAAGAGCGCCCAACCCTCCGTCGCCAAGCGTGCAGGCCCAGGTTCCGCAGTGGAGTCAAATAGCCAAGGGAATACATCTCCGGTCACCAGCAAGGTGAAGGTTACCGACGGCGCCGGACCCGGCAATGCCGGGCCGGAAGGAGCCGCCCAGGAGGCGGGGGCCACCGGGGAAGAATTGACCAAGGTAAAGGTCTTGCCGGACGCCAAGTTTGGAGAGTTGCTTGACGAAGGCTGGGTAACCTTGGGGCTTCCGGCCGGCCAGACGGCAGAGACTTGGTACACCCTTCAGGTGGACACTCAAACCAAGGAAATCACCAAGTTCTTCGCCCTGTACAACAGCGATTCCGACATGGTCAGCGCCGTCAAAATCGAAAACTACGTCAAGGGTGAACCCATAGACAATGCCCGGATTGAATTCTTCTATGAAGAAGGACCCTCCAGAGTGACCTTCTTCGACGGGAATGACGGGACAATGACCCTGAGCCAAGAGTTGCCCCAGCCTTACGGCCCCACCATGTTTTCATCCGACCTTAGAGTGGCCCTAGTGAGTTACGGGCTGGAGTTGAAGGACAGCACCGGGGCCACCAATGCCCTGATAAACCTGGATCCTACGGGTTTGTCCAGCGGCGAGGTTATCATTCTCAAGCAGCCCTCACCCAGGATAGTAGGGGATATGCTTAGGGAAATTGAAGCCATTGCCACTCAGATCGAGCTCATGAGGGCGAATTAGACCCAAACGTCCCCACTTCTGAGCTTGAAGAGAAGCAGAGGCGCTCTCTCCAAAAAGGGAGCGCCTCTTTTTTGCTGAGACTCCTCTTGGCACAGGCCCGAGTACACGACGACCGAAGCCGGTAGGCAGGGGCGCTGCATCGGCCCGGCGGCCGGGGTGGACAGTAGATTTTTCAGGTTGTACCTGTTTTGGGCCTCTGCTAAAATTCGGTGCGATTCCAGAGTAGACGGGTCCGGAGCCCATTGAATGACAAAAGGGAACTGCACCGGCTCCCGGGATAGTGTGCAATAAGGAATCGGGATTAGGAGGTCGAGTAATGCCGTCGTTTTGGGAGAACTTGAGATTCGGTGGCGAACGGGAAATGGACGACCTGCATGGCTACCAAGGCCAAGACATGGTCTGCTATGTAAGCCATCCCAATCCAGACGCTGGTAACAGCTTTCCCGCGATCATTGTGGTCCAAGAAGCCTTTGGGGTTACCAGACACATTGAAAAAGTGTGCGACCGATTTGCGCAGCAAGGCTACGTAGCGGTGGCCCCGGCGTTGTATCACCGGGAGCATCCCAATCCCAAGTTGGGCTACGATGAGATGCCGGCGGTGCAGCGCTATATGGGAGAGCTTAGGGATGATGAGTTGGTGGAGGACATCAACGTCACCATTGACTATCTGCAAAACCATTATGCCCGAACCCGGGGAAACAAGATTGGCATCGTCGGCTACTGCGTGGGAGGACGGATAACCTACTTGGCGGCTACCAGTTGCCCCGGTCTCAGCGCCGCATCGGTGTATTACGGAGGTAGGATCCTGGTACCCTTCGGTGATGGCCCCGCCCCTGTGGACTTGACTCACCAGATCCAGATTCCGGTGATGGGCAACTTTGGGGCGGAGGACGCCAATCCGACCCCAGAAGATGTCCGGACTATAGAGGCCAAACTACAGGAAGCAGGTGTAACCCACGACTTCAAAATCTATGATGGGGCCGGCCACGGGTTCAACTGCGACGAGCGGGACAGTTACCACGAGGCATCAGCCGACGACGCCTTGGCCCGCACCCTCGGTTGGTTTGACAAATACGTAAGGAACTAGCGGGTTCACCTGACCGGAGTATGGCAAAGAGACCCCGGCGCCGTTCGCAACGGCGCCGGGGTCTTCGTTCATTATCGGGAGAGTCAGCAGCCGAAGGTCTTTCTAAAACGGTATAGAGTGAACTCAGGCTCGACCGGCGCTACCGGCAGGTAACCCTCTTCCTGGACTTTGGCAACAATGAACCAAGGGCCATCCTGGTCCAGGGCATTGGTGAAGGCTTCCCCCAACTCCTCCAAGTTGGACACGACGGCAGTTTTGGCTATCCCACAACCTTGGGCGACTTGGTCCAAGTTGGTGCCCATAGCCGTGTGGCTGGGCTGATGGCCGGTCTGCCCCCATTGCTCGTTGTCCCACACGACCACAATCAGGTTCTTGGGCTGTTCTCTGCCAATGGTGGCTATCGTCCCCATGTTCATTAACAGGGACCCGTCGCCGTCCAGGGATATGACCTGTTCATTGGTGCCCAAGGCCATTCCCAAGGCCATGGAGGAGCAGAGGCCCATGCTGCCGTAGGTGTAGAAATTGCGGTCGCGGTGACCGGCGTGCCATAGTTCGTCGCTGGAGGGCCCCAAGTTTGCGACGATAGGCCGGTCTCCTGACTGTTCAAGGATCAGCCGAGTTGCTTCCAGCCTATGCAAGTTTCCCTCCGTGAAGCATCTGGGTGAGGCATATTGCTACGGGTTGACGGTTGGCGTGGCAGAGCTTGATTGCGCCGTCCAAGAGGCGGTCCATCCGGTCTTCCGACTCCAAGGTGAAGTGGACTATGCCAAACAGGTCCAGGATGGGCCGGGTGCTGCGTCCCATGGCCACTTGTGCAATGTTGAACTCTCCCGGGCCTCCCCTGAGGTTGACGAACATGGGAATAGGTATCCGGGCCGGAAGGCACAGGCTGGCGATGGCGTTGACGCTGTTGCCGAAGCCGCTGGACTGCATGAAAACTGCGGCGTTCCGGCCCACGGCGTAGCTGCCGGCGGCAATGCCAATGGCTTCCTCTTCCCTGGCGGCCGATACCAAGTGGAAATAAGGGTCTTTTTCTATGATGCTGGTAACCTGATGGATGGAAATATCTGGCACGTAGGCTATGAGAGATGTGTCCCAGTCTTTCAGCGCCTTTACAATGGTTTCAGCCCAAGGCATGGCCGGTCACCTTCATTAGAGGGTTGGTCGAAAAGCGGTTAAACCTTAGCAGCGGCTTTTGGGAAAGTCAAAAGTCAGCGGCTAGACCTCGCAGTTCAGAGAATATTTGACATGGCGGGGATAATCGAAGTGCCTGCGGCAGCTATCAGAAACGGGTGCTGGACGCTCTTCTTGAAGCAGTGGCAGGACAGCAGCAAGGGAGAGGACTGTGAAGATAGACCCGGAGACTTTTGAGGGATTCAACCGCGTCATCACCGGTGTGGTGGTTCCCAGGCCCATTGCGTTCGTGTCCACAATTTCTCCGGAGGGTGTACTGAACGTGGCGCCCTATTCCTTCTTCAACGTGGTGGCTTACAAGCCCGCCACGGTGATTTTTTCCTCCACCCGACGGCTTCCCGGCAAAAACAAGGACACCCTGGAAAATATCGAGAGGACCGGCGAGTACGTGGTCAACATAGTCGTTGACGACATTGCAGAAGCCATGAACTTGACGGCCGCCGAGTATCCTGCCGACGAGAGTGAATTTGACATTGCCGGTTTGACACCGGCTCCCTCCGACATGGTCCGGCCACCGCGGGTTGCAGAGTCCCCGGTCAACTTGGAGTGCCGCTTGAAGCAGGTTATCCAGATTGGTGAAGGGGCCCAGGAACATGGGCTGGTGCTGGGCGAGGTTGTCTTGGCCCACGTCCGGGACGATATCATCGACGGTCACAGGATTGACCACCAGCGACTGCGGCCCACCGGCAGGCTGGCCGGCAGCATGTATTGCCACACAACCGACGTGTTTGAGCTCGTACGCCCTGAGTATCCCACCAAGGTGGACGCGTCAGCCAACCGGTGAAGGCCTGAGCGGCCGGCGCCCCATCCCTTTGGAATCCATACTATCTCCATGCATTGTATTAGGTGCGGTGTCGACAATCCGGAAGATGCCCGGTTCTGCGGCCAGTGCGGTGCACCTATGCCTGACGCCGGGCTGCGAGCCGGCACCGGGGTGTCGCGGCAGATTACTTGTCCCAGCTGCGGAGAGGGCAATGACCCTGATAACAGGGCCTGCAGGACTTGCGGAGTCCAGCTTCACAGGGATGAGGTAGTTACTCTTGATGCTCCGGTAGTCTTCGAACCGGCCCCTTCAGGGGCGTCAATTCCTCCCCGGCTCTTTGGCGATTTGGTGAGCGAAACACTGAGGCTCTACCGACGCCACTTGCACCTGCTCCTTGCCATATCAATAGTTCCCCAATTGCCCGGTCTCTTGGGGTTGGCCGAGTTGACGCTCTGGCAAGTGGGACTACTTTCGACTGTAGGGCTTGTGCTGCAAGCCATTGCCCAAGGGGCTGTGGTTCACTTGGTAGCCAGCATCTGCGCAGGGTCGTCAACCACGGTGGACGCATCCTACCGGCGGGCCCTCAGGTCGGCGCCTTCCCTGGTGGCCGACCAAGCGGTGTTCACACTGCTGCTGGCGGCTTCGGCTTTGTTGGCATTGTTCCTGGTTGGGATACCCCTGTTCTTCCTCTTCTTGGTGCTGCTGATTTTCTTCCCTCAAGCGATTATGGTCGAAGGGTTTCCCTTTCTTGATGCCTTCCGCCGTAGCGCCCGGCTGGTGCGTGGTCACTGGTGGAGAGTATTCGGCATCTCCTTGGCCTTTATCCTGGTGTATCTGACGCCTTCGGTCCTGCTCGTCTTCCTGGCTAGCCCAAAGGTGGCGACCGTTCTATTGATGGTGGTGGGAACTTTGGGGATGCCTTGGATGATGATAGGCACAACCCTGCTTTATTTCGACCTCAGGGTCAGAAAGGAAGGATTCAACCTGGAAGCGCTGTCCTTGGAACTCGGCAGGGGCAGGCCGGGATAGACCAAAGGCCGGTCCGTGCGCACCAATCAGGCTGGGGCGGGCAATTTACAAGGGTCTAAAAGGTTGCAGGGGGAGGGCGGACTACCGCAGCGGAGGACCTTGAAAGTCAGGGCTGTCGTTCTCCTCAACGCCGGGAGTTGAATCTACAGCGTCCTCGGGTAGGTCCTGGTTGGTTTCGGGAGGCTGCTCCAGCGCGCCGGGGGGCTCCTCCCGGCGGGATTGCTGCCCTGTCCCATCGCCGTCACCCTGATAGCTCTCCAAGGCCGTGTCCAACTTTTCCCTGAAAGTGTCCAGGTCCCGGGCCATTATCATGGTGCGCCTCCCGTTCAGTGTCACCACCCTCAGGCGGTCACCTATGGGCAGGCTGAGCAGTTCAACATGGGAGATCTGGGAGAAGGGGAGTATTTTCACCCGGGGCGAGCCAAACTGGACAACCAAGGCATCGGCGTAGATGACGTAACGCCTGGGCCGGGTGAACCACGTGTAAGCGGCCAGCGCCATGCCTACTATAAAGAGCACAAACTGGCCGGTAAACATTCCGAAGACTGCGATCACCATAGACAGCACCAATGTGAAGTTCATCGGCACCCGGTGATTGTCCCAGTGGATAGGTTCTCCAGTGTGGGTGGGCCTTTGCATGGTTGCCATTCTAGCATATCGACCTTGGGAAAGGATAAACGGCGGGAAAAGGGGGTTCCGGGAAGAAATAAACCGCTGCCCCTTTTCGGCAACGGTTCTTTGATTGCGGGGACGTTGGCTGGTCGGGGCGCCCGGATTTGAACCGGGGGCCCCCTGCACCCCATGCAGGTGCGCTACCTGGCTGCGCTACGCCCCGACTATCAACAGAGTAGCATATCGGCGAGGGAGGCTTCAACAATGAGACAGGCGGTTGCCATGATGTGGGAGGCTGGCATAATATTCCCGAATCCTAAAGCCTGATTCCTTGGGAGACTGCGAATGCCTGGCCCGCTGGAAGGGATAAGAGTGGCCGATTTTTCGGAGATAATCGCCGCGCCCTTGGCCGGACGGCTTTTGGCGGAAATGGGGGCGGATGTAGTAAAGGTGGAGCCTCCATGGGGAGACCCTTGGCGCCACAACCAGAAGTTCATGGAAGTCGAGAGCCGGGGCTTCATGGTGTACAACCGGGGCAAACGCAGCCTGCCCTTGGACCTCACCAAACCGCAAGCCCAGGAAATTCTGCGTCAACTGATTTCCGGCGTGGACGTAGTTCTCATCAACAACCGTCCCGATGTGGCAGCCAAGCTGGGCATCGATTATGAAACCCTGGCCGGCATTAACCCCGGGATAATTTATTGTGAAGTCACCGCCTACGGGCGCGAGGGCCCAGACGCCCATCGCCCCGGCTATGACATGATAATTCAGGCTCTGTCCGGGTTGATGGCTTCGGAGACCAAGCAGGAAAATGGCGTCCCCCAGCAAATCTGGTCCACCCCGCTGGTTGACACCAACTGCGGCATCAACATGGTTGGTTGCGTGTGCGCGGCCCTCTACGCCAGGGAACGGACCGGCAAGGGCCAGAAGATAGAGACCACGCTGCTGGGCTCCGCCCTGACCTTAATGGGCCCCAGATTCCTGCACGTAGAGGAATATGATGGGGCCAACCGCGCCAAGGCCCTGCAGGACATCGCCGATAAGCGGGCGAGGTCGGCTCCCTATATGGAAATGCTTGCCGAATCACCGGGCAGCCGGCGCCAGACCCACCACGCCACGATGTATTACCGGGTCTATCTGACCAAGGACGTTCCAATTGCCGTGGGTTGCCTGAGCGAAGTCCTGCGCCGGAGACTCTTGGACCTGCTGGGTCTGGAGGACGAAACCGTCGCTGCCGGTTTTGATCCCACTTCACCAGAGGCGGTTGCCACCGCCGCGGAATTGACCAGGAGGGCCGAGGATATCTTTGCCGCCAAATCGTCGGCCGAATGGCTGGAGATACTGGAGGAAAGGGGAATTCCTGCAGGGCCGGTCAAATTCGCCGAAGAGCTGTTTGTTGACCGGCAGATACAGGCCAACGGGCTGCTGGTCCAAGCGGAACACCGGGACGCCGGAACGGTGAAAATGATGGGCCCGCTGGCCAAGTTCGCCGGAGACGCCTTGGCGCCGCCGGGTCCGCCGCCGGCGCTTGGGGAACACTCGGCAGAGGTCTTGGAGGAATTGGGATTTACCCGGGAGCAGTACCTGTCGTGGAAGCGGGAAGGTGTTGTGGGATAAGCCGGGCAATAGCTTGACCGGTCAAGCTGATTGACGGGGGACAAGGGGTGTGGTAGGGTTTAGACATCATGATGTTTAACAGGAATGATGCCTAGATGAGAACTACATTGACACTGGAAGATGACATAGCCGACTCCCTGAAGGAGTTGTCACGTCTTTTCAATAAACCGTTCAAGCAGGTTGTGAACGAAGTGCTGCGGCGC
Organism: Dehalococcoidia bacterium; assembly: GCA_034420695.1. Classification (GTDB taxonomy): domain Bacteria; phylum Chloroflexota; class Dehalococcoidia; order Lucifugimonadales; family UBA3495; genus Io17-Chloro-G2. The sequence goes on along the minus strand of DAOULB010000034.1, from coordinate 18,134 downwards.
GGCCTTTCTCCCCGGATGGTGGAAGAAACTCCAGCCGAGTATCGTGTTGTCCCAAATCGCAGCGGGTTTGTTCCCGGCGTAGATCACCTGAAGCTTAACCAGCTCAACGACCAACTGGATGCTGAGGAGTTCAGCAGGCCCGGGCAGGAGTGATAATTCCGGACCTCAACCTGTTGGTATACGCCTACAACGACGGGGCTCCCTTTCACGATGCCGCCAAGATCTGGTGGGAAGGGTTGATTAACGGGACCGAGAGGGTCGGAATCCCGTGGGCCGTATCCACCGGCTTCGTCAGGCTGATGACTCACCCGCGTGTATTGCTGAACCCTCAAACCCCGGAGACGGCGTTGGACTTTGTGCATGATTGGTTCCAGTTCCCCCATGTTACGCCGGTCAACCCAGGGGGGAGCCATTTGGTCCATTTCAGGAGGAGTCTTGACGCGGCAGGCGTAGGCGCCGACTTGGTGACCGACTGTCATATAGCGGCGTTGGCAGTGGAGTACCAGGCAGAGGTACACTCCAACGACACCGACTTCAGCCGTTTCCCCGGGCTCCGCTGGCGTAACCCTCTTTAGCGTAATCCTCTTTGACCCAACCTCGTTAACCGGGGAGCCGGTGACCGGGGATCCGTAAGAGGGAATGGGGGACGGCTAATCGTCCTTCAACGCCGGTATCACCTTGGTCCCCAGCAACTCGATTGAGCGCATGACCGCTTGGTGAGGCATGGCCCCTTCGTTTCCGTAGACCAGGATGTAACCGGGGTCCAGCTCCTTCTTTACGTGGCGGAGCTTCTTGATTACTGTCTCCGGACTGCCGATGATCATGTTATAGGCATCCTGGAGTTCCTGGTAGCTCAGCCGCCGCCCCACAGTCCCGGTGCCGATGGTGGGCCGGGACATCTTGATCGCAAGGGCTTCCCGGGACTGGTAGCCCGGCGGATCGTTGAATTCTATGGGACCCCGTTGGCGGTGGGTCTCGGTCCACAGGAACTCTCTGCCAATCTCCTGTGCTTCCTCGTCGGTGTCGGCGACGAGAATCCGCATCAGGTAGCCGAAATGCTCCGGACCAGGCTCGTAACCGCTCTCCACGGCAGTCTCAAAGTAAATCTGCTTTAGCTGGATGGTCAGGTCCAGCAGGGCGCCCAAGTTCATGTAGGGGTACTGCCGCTTTGCCGCCCAAATCACGCTTTCCGGGCTGCCGGTCCCGGGGAACCAGATGGGTGGATGAGGCTTCTGGATTGGCACCACCCAAGGGTTGACCATGCGGTGGTGGAAGAATTCCCCTTCCCAGCGGAACGGCCCGGGAGTGGTCCAGCACTTCAGTATCAGGTCGTGGGCCTCCTCAAACCGGCCCCGGTTTTCGGTGGGGCTGATGCCGGCATGGAGGGTTTCCACCGCCGTTCCCCGTACGAACCCGGAGATAAGCCGACCTCCGGAGATGCAGTCCAGCATGGCCAGTTCCTCGGCCATTTTCACCGGGTCGCTAAGGGCTATAACGTTGCCCAGCAGGGCAATCTTGGCCCGCTTGGTAACCTTGGCAATGACGGCGCCGTCGACGTTCACCGAGGGCTTCATGCACCAGTAGGAGCTGTGATGCTCATTGGACATGATGCCGTCGAACCCCACTTCGTCGGCCCAGGCGTACTGGTCATGGTAGTTGTTGTACAGCACGTTGGCCTTGAGGGGGTCAAAGTGGCTATTGGGGAAGTGCATCCTTCCCGATTCGTACTTTTCCAGGTCCTCGTCGGAGACGTGGCCGTAGGGTTGTTCCGAAAACCAGAAAATCTCGGTCATGTCGTCCTCCTTAGGGCTGTTCTCCGGTCACATGAGAGGGCCGGGGCTGAGTGGAATTCAGATTGTTTATCCCAGGGAGTTCAGGAATTCCGACACGATGCGGTGGAATTCCTGGGGCTTTTCCAGTTGGGGCGAATGACCGCACCGGTCGATCACTTGGAGCCGGGAATCCTTCAGGGCCTGTTGAAACAGCTCACCGCACTCCAAGGGCACGATGGCATCTTCCCTGCCCCATACCACCAATGCAGGAGTGTCAACTCCCGCCAGGTATTGGGGGAGATTTGGGTTGTGCATGTAGGGCCGCCAGAGCAGGCGGGAGGACATTTCCCGGTTGGAGAAGTCCACGATAGTTTCTTCTGGCGAAAGTTCCCGGGTGTGCTTTTCCAAGTCCGGCACCTGTGAAGGGTCGTAGAACCGGTATCCTGCCCTGGTTTCAGACGAGACCATGAATATCTCGGTAATGTCCGAGTTGTTGGGCCGGATGCCAACCGCGTTGATCAAGACCAAGCCGGTCAGGCTTTCGGGAGACATGGCCGCCATCTCGGCGGCGATCCAGCCCCCCATGGAATGCCCAGCCAGGGCATAGCGGGTGAGGCCAAGTTCCCGGGCCAGTTGCTTGTTGAAGTGGGCCATGTCGGTAATGGTGGAGACCCAACCGGGGCGCGGGGTGCCGTTGAACCCGGCCTGAGAGGGAGCGTAAACAGTGTGGGACTTGGCCAGTTCTTCGTGGTAGGCTTGCCAGCCCCAGTTGCCGCCTGCTCCGTGCAGGTATAACAGGGGAGGTCCGGAGCCTCCGGAGAACATCTGCACTTCATTGCCCGCCACCGTAATTCTGGACTCGTTCGCGCTGGTAGTAGTCATATCGTTATGCCTGGTCTCAGTCAGCTAGATTTAGCTCCCGTCCGGGTAGCAGCATGGGCGATTATAGCCAAGAATGGCATGGGGCGCTACAGCCCGAACTTTGGACTGAAACCGGAGGAGCCAGCTATCACCGTGCGAAGCCCAGATAGGCCGGCGAGCAGGGGTGCACTCGGCAATTCCCGGAGAGACTACTGCCCTATGCCAAGTATCAAGGCAACGACAATGTTTACTATCAACACCGGGATCGAGGCGATGACGACCACCAAGAAGGCCCGGAGAGTTGATGTGTAGTCCAGGCATTGGCGCACGGCGACCAATATTGCCGCCACCCTCCAGACGAATGCTACGAAGCTGATAATTCCGCCGCCCGGGACGAAGACAAGGATATTCAGGAGTCCCGGAACCTGCGCAAAGCCAATGCCTCGCGCCAGTTGACCCCAGTCGGCCTGGGTAGTACTGGTCCTCAAGATGGTGCTGCCGATCATCCAAACTACCAACGCCCATACAGCCCAGGAAGCTATTCCGGCAATGACACCAAAGACCAGCGCATTAACGATGGTTGAATCCCCGTCCAGATACTTGCCGACGCCACCGGCGATGGAAACCAGAATTACCACCACCATCGCCTGGAAGGTGGCGTCGTTATGGCTCCCCACGTCCTTGAAGGTTGCTGCGTTTAGACGGGCTGCACCCAACATTCTTGTCAATATTTTCCTTGGGGTGCCTAGAGATGGCAGATCCTCCGTCGTCGGCCGGACGAATGTCTCTATTGCACCTTCTTGTTGGAAGCACTTATACGCGCTGAACCCTGCACATGCTGTTAGGACAATCCCGCCAATAAGAACCAGGTACAGCCCTGTCCCAATTGAAGCAAATGCTGCCAATTCCGGTTCATCCGCTATCAAGTTTTCAAAGTTAAAGAATTTGGATACCGCTATGGCAACAATTACAATGCCCAGTATCAGAATGAGGACGCTAATCGGCTTAATGTGTCCGCGCGTGGCATTAAGGAAGAGTAAACCAAGGGCAAGTAGGGCGACTAATCCAAGGCTCAGAGTAATCTTCCCATCGCCAGACGTTCCAGCAAGACTAAACTGACCAAACGGGCTGGAAATAGTAACCCATGCAAGCGTTGAGCCGATTACGACCATGAATGCTGCTATTGCGGCCGCCACTATTACTACGTTCCGGTCTTTGTCCGAACCAGACAGCCATTTGTTTTCCATACAAGCTTTCTTCTCCGTTCAGGCTTCTGGGTACATTGACGCTATCTCGATGGCGGTCCACTTGGCCCAAGAGTGGCTGGCTAGGTGTGGCAGGTGAAACCCGGTTTCAGGGCCGATACCATATTGAGATGGGCCCCGTCGGTGACGGAAGACACCCAGCCAGAGGGCGAGGCCCCGTTGAGGGCTGGCTAGGGAAGTAAGCGGTGTGAATCTTGGCTGGTTCTTCGCGGGGGGCATTTCAGTCCTAGTTGCCATTGGCCCTTCATAAGTACAGCGACTGAAGCCCGAAGCCTAAGGAAATTGTCTACACCTCGGCATTTGCTATGGATATTCTGGGCTCTTTGGCCCTGGTCGTCGTCATGTTAGTCTGCCTTATTGCAGTGAGCTAGATTCCGCTTCCGCCGAGTGTGCCACCGCCGATTATAGGCAATAGTGTGGCGTAGTGCCATGATGTTGCTAGAGGCTGGCCATGTCGCGGCAATTGACTAGTTGGGAGAATCCAAATGGCCGACCTAATTGAGATTCTGAAGTTCTTCAATCGCAAAGAGAGATTTTTCCTGCTCGCTCAAGCTCTGGATCTGCCTAGGTCTGGGCAACCTAACGACCCAAAATTTATGCTTTCGAAGGAGTTCCGGCGGGAACTTGGAGAAATATTTGAGCCGGAAGTACCCACAGATGCTTTTGTGGCTATTGACTACCACTTAGACTGGATTCAAGCGAGTCTTGTTCTCGCGAAATCAAGGCAAAAACACGATGCCACATATCCCAATGAAGGAAGGGTAATCAAGGGAAACCAAGAGGACACTGATTTGCTGATCGCATTCAAAATAGACGGCCAATACCACCTAGTTCTCGTTGAGGCCAAGGGATACTCCACCTGGGACAGCAAGCAGATGAGGTCGAAAGTGAAGAGGTTGAGAAAGATCTTCGGTGAAGATGGAAAGCAACATCCTAATGTAAAACCTTATTTCTTCCTGATGTCTGACAGAAGGCCCCAGAGGTTGAATGTAGAGTGGCTTACGTGGATGTTGGACAAAGATGAAACAATACCCAGCCATATCAAGATGCAGTTACCACAAAGGCTCAAGGTGGAACGTTGTGATAGCGACGGGAATTCCAACAAGGAGGGAGAATTCTTCCACTGTCCGCGGGCAGAATAGCTACAGTAATTTCAGATGGGAAGGCCCCTGAAACTTGTCAGAATTGTGCCGCTGGTCTTGCGTCTAAGGGCGCAGCACAAGGATTCTTTGCGGAACACGGCCAATGCAACGGGTGGAGGGAATGGCCACTAAGGCGTCATTACTGGGGAATGGACAGAGCGTCCTCCTGGAACAGTGCGAGGGAAAGAAGCGCACATCTCCTGTCGATTGGTCAGTCTATATTGTATGCCTAGCCTAGTTCTGGCTCCAAATGGACTACTGCCCTACGCCCAGAATCCAGGCGACTATGCCATTAACGATCAACACCGGTATCGAAGCGATAACGACCACGAAGAAGGCTCGGAGTGTGGAGGTGTAATCTAAGCATTGCCGCACGGCGACCAGTATTGCAGCCACCCGCCAGATGAACGCGATGAAGCTGATTATTCCGCCGCCCGGGACGAAGACAAGGATATTCAGGATTCCCGGAACCTGCGCAAAACCAATGCCTCGGGCCAGTTGACCCCAGTCGGCTTGTGTATCGCTGGTCCTCATGATGGTGCTGCCTATCATCCAAACCACCAAGGCCCAAACGGCCCAGGATGCTATTCCGGCGACGACACCAAAGACCAGCGCATTGAGGATGGTTGAATCCCCGTCCAGATATTTGCCGACGCCACCGGCGATGGAAACCAGAATCACTACCGCAACCGCCTGCAGGGTGGCGCTGCTGTCGTGCTCCACGTTCTCGAAGGTTGCTGCATCTAGACGGGCAGCGCCCAGCATTCTTTGAAACATCTGAGATCCTCACTCAACCAGTCCAGCCCTGGACAGATGTGGGAGGCGGCCATCCACCTCTCGGGGGTAGCGCCATGATATCACAGGGAAACCACTCCAAACTCCGGAGACACTGGCGTATTTAGGCAAAAAATTCCCGCCGGCCCGCATTCAATTGCGGCAGCGCGGCTTGGTCCAAGTCCGAAGAAAGTGCACGTCTAGATTGGCGGGAGCATCACTCAGCGGCCCCAAAAAGCCGCTCCTAAACTGTAGAAAATGACGAAATACCGTATTAGTAAGGTAATTGACCGAAGAGGTAGCTCCCCGACGCCCCGTAAATGGAACTGGATAGGGCTTGAGGCGCAACTTTGTTGACTGTCTATAGCCGCCTTGACGCACCGGTTTCCCACGTTACAATTGCCTGAACCGCCGGTACTTGGCCAAAAAGGAGAAACTGCAATGCCGTTCTATACCAGAGGCGACGTAACCATCCATTACGAGGAAGTTGGGTCCGGGTTTCCCCTTCTGGCAACTCCCGGCGGGGGATTGAACTCCATAATGAGCGGTTGGCCTCGCCAGGTCTTCGACGCCATGGAAGTGTTCAAGGACGACTTCCGGTGCATCACCATGGACCAGCGCAACGCGAACGGGGGAGAGTCCAGCGGACCAGTGCAGGTCGAAGACCCATGGGGAGCCTTCGCCGACGACCAGTTGGGATTGATGGACCATCTTGGCATACAGGAGTTCTTCTTCATTGGTTATTGCATCGGCGGCCCCTTTGCCATGAAGCTGATTGAACGGGCGCCGGAGCGGGTTCTGGCGGCCGTGCTCTGCCAGCCGGTTGGCCACGCAAGTGCAACGCCGGACGCCATGTATGACTCCGGCCGGGACGTTTGGGCGCCCGAGCTGATAGCCCGGCGGCCAGACGTCACGATGGAAATCGTAGAACAGTATCTGCACAACCTGTACCGCCTCCAGCCAAACTTCGTGTACAGCGTGAGCCGCGACTTTGCCCGCTCCTGCCAGACTCCTATACTGGTGATGCCCGACGATACACCGGCCCACTCATTAGAGGCCGCCATGGAACTGGCGGAGATTGCGCCCAAGGCACAGGTAACGGAGTATCCCTGGAAGGAAGCCGAGGACATAAAGGCCAAGACAATTGTCCAAGTACGGGAGTTCCTCCAAGCCCATCAACCTGCCGGAACCGCCCGGTAAACGCCGGAACCGCAGGCTGGCTGTCCAATGTGCAGCCGGGAGCGCCCCGCATCCCGGCTGCTTAGCCGCCCGGTCCTTCTGTAGACTTTAGGACGGAGTCCCGGCCATTGGCTTGTTGCTGGCAGGGAAGGCGGTTGCTGAAGCTTCACATATACCCGGCGTGTCCCATTGTCCCCTCAGCCGCGGCCTCCCCTTGACTCGAAGCTGTTCTTCACGGTCCACCCAACACCCGGAAGCGATCGAATTTGAACTGCCTATTTCCAAGGTTTGTGGGCGCGGGGGTTCGCCTCCTTCGACAGCACACTTCCGGGAAATATGCTTCAAGGGATAGGTCCCCTAGGCTCGGGTACCTGACAGGCTCGGCCGAAAGTGGCTGTGGCTGAACGTGAATGGGTAGCACAGTCTCCTAGCGCAATGAGGCAGCCATGAAGGAGAAGGAACCCCGGCATTCGGAATTTCAGCCGAACCGGGAATGGCTTTGGGAGCTTGTCCGGGCTCGTGGAATGGACCGCCGACAGTTCCTCAAGCTCATGGCCGCCGGTGGGGCCGCCGCAGTCCTGAGCGCCTGCGGTGGGGTTGAGTCTCTTGTCGAAACAACTCAGCCGCCACCCAGCCAGGCGCCAACCACTCCGGCATCCAATCCCCCGTGGTTCAAGGACCCGACCCCGTTCATCAGGCACAATGGAAAGAGCCTGGAGGCGCGGTTGGAGAGCATGCAGGGCCTCATTACTCCCAACCGCCTCTTCTTTGTCAGGAACAACTCCGCCAGCATGGACCTTGATGTCGAGGACTGGCGTCTCTCCATAGAAGGGGATGCCGTCAAGCGCCCTATGGTGATGACCTACGACGATATCAGAAGCCTTCCAAGCCGGACTCTGACCGCATACTTGGAGTGCGCCGGAAATCACCGGGCGATGTTCGGCTTGGTAACCGGGCGGAAAGCCGAGGGCACCCAATGGATGACGGGCGCGGTAGGCAACGGCAAATGGGGCGGCGCTGCGTTGCGGGATGTGTTGACGCTGGCCGGGATTGACGCCAGCGCCGTCAGCGTTCTTCTGACCGGGCTGGACGTCGAATCGCCGGAGGAGGGCTTCAGGTACGTCCTGCCGGTGGAAAAGGCCATGCACCCCGACACGCTGCTGGCATATTCGCTAAACGGTGAGACGTTGCCCAAGGACCACGGTTTCCCCCTGCGGGCCTTGGTGCCCGGTTGGGTCGGCAGCGCCAACATCAAGTGGCTTGGACGAATAGAAGTGTCCTCTGAGCAGCTTTGGACGCGCAACAACACCACTTCCTATGTGCTTATTGGCAGCGGGTACCCTCCCGAAGGCAAGTCCCGCGGGCAGCCCGTCACCGCCCAGGTCATCAAGAGCGCCATCGCTCTGCCTTGGCCAGCGGAGATTGCGGCCGGCAGTCGTCGCATTCACGGTTATGCCCACTCACCTGAGGGCCCGATAACCAAGGTGGAGTGGAGTACTGATTCGGGGGAGACTTGGCGGGAGGCGGAACTGGGGGAACAGCAGGTTGACTGGTCTTGGGCCAGGTTCGAATTTGTCTGGGAGTCGGAACCGGGAGAGCACACGATCATGACCCGCGCCGCCGACGCGGCCGGCAACACGCAACCCGAGCAGGTGCCATTCAACGAAAAGGGGTATTTGTTCAACCAACCGGCGCCGCATCCGGTGCGGGTCACGGTGGCCTAGGCTTCATCCAGCATTGAAGGAGGCGCCCCTGCTTTACACTCCCTGGGACTCTAGGTGCAGATGTTGCGCTGGTCAGGCAAATGCCCGGCGGTTGCTTGGCCATGATCGTACCGGCGGCATTGCGAGGAACGGTTGAAGAGGTACACTCTAGGATCAGGTGACCACCTGCAAGAACAAGGTCCTGAAGCGAGACTTGTATGACCTTGGTCATACAGGCGGAGTCGCAGCGAGGGCGGTCAAGGTACAAAGCCGTTTCGGCTGCCTGAGCTTCGGAAGATGTTTACGGAAGCCTACTCAGAGATGTGGCCACACCAGGTCGGTGCGGGTGGGGGTGTAATCGAGAGCGGCGGAATCGGGCCCCGCTAGGTATTCAGGACGGGGTGGCTGGGGATCGAGGATTCGAACCTCGGCTACCTGATCCAGAGTCAGGCGTCCTACCGCTAGACTAATCCCCAAGATTACCTAACAACATTTTATCGTTCCCGGCCTTGGTGGACAAGGCATACGAGAGACGGCACGGCTGGTTACAGCTTGGCGAATCCAAAAACTGCGCTGCTCCGTATAGCCGCTAGAGAAGTCAGGTTCCGGTTGACACAATAGGGAAGGGTGCCTAACATTCTTCTTGGCCCGCTTTCATGTTGCGGGGCAGGGCGCGCCTGTTGCAGAATGGACCTGCCAATCACTAGGTACAGGACTTAGCCTGTGGGATTTTTCTCAGCTCTGTGGCGTTTTTTGGCGACCCCGTTGGTTGCCTTTGTTCTCTTGGCCGCCTTGGGCGCCGGCCTGGGGTATGGCGTGTTCTTTCACGTTTACCCCCAGAAGCCAAAGATAGGTATCATCGACATACCCTTTACCGTCATTACGGACCGGTCCGCCACCGTTATTACGTCCTATATGGACTACGCCCGGAATCGCAGCGACATCAAGGGAGTGGTGATCCGGTTAAGCACCCCCGGTGGAGGAGCAGCCGCCAGCGAACGCCTTCTCTTGGAGACTCAGAAGCTGCGGGAAGAGAAGCCGGTGGTCATCAGGATGGGGGGCTTGGTGGCCAGCGGCGGTTACATGATGTCCATGGGAGGGAACTATCTCTATGCCAGCCCGTCTTCACTGGTCGGCAACGTTGGAGTGATTCTTTCTTATCCCGGCCCGTACGTTCCCGACCCGCCCCTGGACCATGTAGTAATGACCGGTCCAGACAAACTTTACGGAGGAGACCGCCGGCATTTTGTGGCAATCACCGACCAACTGAAGCGGGCCTTTGCCGGCATGGTAGTGCGGGAACGGGGAGACCTTCTGCGGTTGTCATATGACGAGCTGGTCAAAGGCCGGGTCTATGCGGGAGTAGAGGCGGTAAACCTGGGAATGGCCGACGAAATAGGCGGCGATACCGAAGCCGTTGCGAAGGCTGCGGCTCTGGCAGGAGTCTCCAATTACGGAACGGTTGATGTAAACGCCCACGTGGCCAGGGAGTTTAACGAAACATTGAGGTGGATCTACGACCCGCTGCTGCTCCAACTGGACGGCCAGGGGGTCTCCGGACAACTCCCCGGGTCTTTCGATGACCTGCCATTGGAGTCTTCCACCCAACTCCGGCGTCTGCTGGATTCAGAGCGTGAGCAAGCGCCACCTGTGGCGCCGGACCTTGAGGTTACCCGGAACATTCTTCCCCACGGAGGCATTGGTCCAGGTCAGGACGAGGCCCTGCCGGGATTCCCGATGAAAATCAACACGCCGAACATCTACTACTTGTATGTTGGACCTTCTCAATAGATACAGCGTCATGCTGGTCTTCCCGGCGGTTGCGCTGGGGGTCTTTATAGGGGCCCTCTTTTACTTTTATCGCGGGAATTACGATGCTCCACCGTCTCCCGTGCTGGAGGCCCGGGACATACCTCCGGTTTCTTCCAGTTTCACTACTTACTCCGAAACGCCGGTGATCAGGGAAGGTACGCTTCTGGTGGACGCCGACCACAACAATGGCTATCTCCAACCAGAGATATCAAACTTCCTTTCCAAGGTGTCGGCCCGGGGTTTTGACGTGGAATTCCTGGGGAATCCCAACGCCTCCGGCCGCCTGAGTTCGTTCAGCAGTTTCGGCAGCTCCAGCATCCTTGGCAGCACGGGAAAAGCCTCTAACTTGGAAGAAAGGCTCCGCTCTGCTCACAGTTTCCTGGTGATTCAGCCGGCCAGGGGCTTTAGCCAGGAAGAGATTGAGGCGGTCTACCGGTTTGTACGGGAAAAGGGCGGCAGATTGGTGCTCATTGCCGACCCCAGCCGGAACCACAACATCAACCCCTTGGCGGAGAGATTCGGGATCACCTTCCGGTCCGACTATCTGTACAACCAAGTGGAATACGACCTGAACTTCCAGAACGTTTACATCAGGGATTTCAGGCCTGGCCCTTTGACTGAAGGGCTGAATAATATTGTCCTGTACTCCACCGGTTCGATTGAATCTGCCGGCGGGGGATTGGCCGTGTCCGACGGCAATACCCGGTCCACTTTCGTCGAAGGCGTCGAGCCGCTGTACCCGATAGTCACCAGTGAAGGTGGAAATGTCCTGGCAGTGGCAGACCTCACGTTCCTGATTCCGCCGCAGAGCACTATCCTGGATAATCCAAGACTGGTTTCCAATTTGGCGGACTTCCTGGCCAGCGACCAGCGCCGGTTCGACCTTGACGATTTCCCCCACTTTTTTGGCAGTACGGCTGAAATCATCCTGGGACGGGAATCATTGTTGGAGGCCGGCGTGCGGATGAAAGGCGTGCTGGCCGGGTCCGAAGTCGCATCGGAAATACGTAAAATTGAAGACCCCAGCCGGGACTTGGTGTTCCTGGGGCTGTATGAGGACGCCTACAACGTTGCCCAGTACCTGCAACTGGCCGGCGTCGGTTTGGACAATGAACTGCGAACTCCTTTCACTCCCGCAACAGACAAAATTGGAACAGCGGTCGCGGTCCTCCATCAATCGGAGGAGCGCCAGGTCCTGGTCATACTGGGCGATTCAGTGGAAGACGTTGCCCGTGTGCTGGGCAGTTTGGAATCCGGCGGCTTCCGAGATGGACTGGTCGGCGACTTTATTGGAGTCTATTAGAGCTACATGTGGAAGAAACTGACGTGGTTTTTAGCCATAGCTGCGGCAATCCTGGTTTTGCCCATAGCGGCCTGCTCCTCTGCTGACGAGCCGTCTGGGTCCCAGTCCGCGGCCCCGACCCGGGACGTGCAGTCAACTATCACCGCCTTGTCCCGCCAGCCAAGTTTCAGCATTGCAACGCCTACTCCTGTGCCCGACGGGGTTGCGAGCTCGGTTCAAGAGTTCTCCCGGATGCTCGGGTCGGTCAACCGGGACTGGGACCTCTTGCGATCGGATTACGACACTTGGCAGGCCGGTTTGACCTCCTGCGACCAAGCCTCCGTGGGCCAGGCATTGGGAAGGTTCAGCAGCATGTTTTCCGACGTTTCCCAACAAGCCCGGGGCCTGCCCAGAAGCAATGCAACCAGGCATCTTTCCGACAAGGTAATTGCGGCGCTTGAGGCAGAGGAACAGGCGCTCCGTTCCTTTGACGGAAACGACGGCGAATCCCAAGGCGCAGGGGACGCAGCCCCGGAAACCGCTTCAAAGGCCGCGGCCAGCGGATCGAATTCCTTCGCGACTGCAGGGCCAGGTCAGGACTCCGACGGCCCTGCCATGGCTTCATTGTTTGATGACGTCTACCAAGCCAGGTCCGACTCGGCCAGAGCATTGCAGGAGGTGTCCGACGCCATTGCCGATTGGGAAGCGAGAAGCAGCGATTCGGGCAGACTTGAGTTGGAAGAATTCGCGGCGGCGTTTGACTCTGTTAACGAGAGATGGGATGCCTTTCACCAAGAGTACGATGTTTTCCGGGGCCAAGCTTCTTTTTCGGCCAGGGGTGAAGTTGTACGCCAGTTGAGCGACCTAATAACCGGATTTGGTGAGGTGGTGTTGGCCACGCGAGCTCTATCCGAATACTCGGGGGCCGGCCACATTGCGGAGATTATGGCGGAGACGGCGGAAGCTGAGGACCTGGCCTTGCGGGTTTTGAGGGCTTCACTTCAAAATCAAGGCGCCCCGGCTGGAAACATGCCCGAACCGGAAGGGCCTTCCATTTCCGTTTCAAAAACGTCGCCGTCGCCGGCTTCCGCAGGTGACGGCCTTGCTGGTACATCCCGGGCTTACGAAATATTTGAAACCCAACTGGTTGCCGCCAACACGTCTCGACGGGTAGCGCTGCGGGCCTTGGAAGAACTAACTTCCAGCATCGACGACGAACAGCTTGAGGCACTGGCTGAATTCAGTGAAGAGTACACCCCCCTGCTGTCAGCATGGGGTGATTTCCGTGTGGAATTCGATACTTGGCGCGCCGGTGGCAGCGGTTGCAGTGTAGACGAAGCCGTACAGGAATTGGCAACTCTGAACGCCCGTTACGGGGAACTCCGCGCCAGCGTGGGGAATTTGCCGGCGGCATCGGTCCTCCGGCCCGCGAGTGAGCTGATGGTGGAAGCGGTGGGGCGGGAAGCGTCGACAATGCAGAAGCTCAGGGACGCTTGGCGTCCCTTCGAACCGGGAGTTTATGTTCCCTATCGACAAGCCAGGACGGAAGCGGACCGGATGAGGAGACAGGTTTCGGCAGGCATTGAGGACCTGCTGAACCGTTACGGAATCGATGCCTCATAGTTCGGTGACCAGCTTCACATTAGCTAGGAGACCGCTATGCAGTTAGGAGCGATTTTCCCCCAAACCGAGATAGGCGCTGACCCGGCAGGGGTGAGAGACTTCGCCCAAGCCGCCGAGGACATGGGGTACGAACACCTCTTGGTCTTTGACCACGTGCTGGGAGCCGACCCCAGCAAGCGGGAGAGTTGGGACCGCCCCTACAGCCACAGCGACATGTTTCACGAGCCCTTCGTGCTTTTCGGCTACCTTGCCGGAATCACGGAAAAGATACAGATGACCACCGGCGTATTGATTCTGGGCCAGCGGCAGACCGCCTTGGTGGCCAAGCAGGCGGCCGAGGTGGACGTCCTGACCAATGGGCGGCTCCGCTTGGGCATCGGCATTGGCTGGAACTGGGTGGAATACGAGGCTCTAGGAGAGGACTTCAGCAACCGGGGCAGGCGGAGCGTCGAGCAAATCCGCTTACTGCGGGCCCTCTGGACCGAGGAGGTCGTTTCCTTCGACGGCAGGTACCACAAGGTGACCCATGCCGGAATCAATCCTCTGCCGGTGCAGCGGCCCATTCCCATCTGGTTCGGCGGCGGGGCTCCCCAAGTGGTGCGGCGAATTGGCCGAATGGGCGATGGCTGGTTCCCCCAGTTCCAGCCCAACAGCGAGGGAGCGGAGCGAATCGGCGAAATGCGGGAGTACGCCAGGCAGGCAGGCCGGGACCCGTCGGTTATCGGCATTGAGGGGCGTATAGGCATCGCCGCCGATGCCCAGGACGACTGGCCGAAGCTGGCGGAATCTTGGGCCGAGGTTGGGGCGACGCACCTGTCGGTCAATACCATGCGGGCCGGCCTCACCGGGCCGGACCAGCATATCGAAGCCATCCGCCGCTTCAAGGAGGCGGTCTCATAGGAATTCAACCGGGCCGGTGAGTGGGGCCAACGGGGAGTTCGGCGCCGGCCATCTCCCCAAGCATTTCTAAATCCGTCGTCTTCTACCCCAGCGGCCGCGGGAGAGTCAGTCTCGAAACAGGCGCGCCATCCGGTCCAGGATGCGGCCGCTGACTTCATACTTCGAAAGCAGGGGCAACGCTTCTACCACCATTTCCCGGTCAATCAGGGTTACCCGGTTGGTGTCGGTCCCGAAGCCGCTGCCAGGCTCGGTAATGTTGTTGGCCACCATCAGGTCCAGGCCCTTGCTCTTGACCTTGACCTTGGCGTTCTCCACCAAGTCCTGGCTTTCTGCTGAGAATCCCACCTTCACAAAATTCCCCCGGGCCGTTTCAAGGATGTCCGTCGTCTTGACCAACTCTATGGAAAGCTCGGCAGCGGCCTTCTTGATCTTTTGCTCCGCCGTGGTGGCCGGACGGTAGTCGGCAACGGCCGCAGCCATGATCAGCGCGTCGGCAGATGGCATCTGTTCCAGCACGGCGTCGCACATTTGTTGAGCGGTCTTTACGGGGACCATTTCAACCAGAGGAGGGTCCGCCAGGCTGGTGGGAGCGGTCACCAAGACCGCCTCGCCGCCCCGGTCGCGCACCGCCTCGGCCAAGGCGTAACCCATCTTTCCTGAGGAGTGGTTGGTGATAACCCGCACCGGGTCGAGGGGTTCCATGGTCCCTCCGGCGCTGATCACTACCCGCCGCCCCGCCAAGTCGCCCTTCCGGCCCAAGGCAGCCGTTATGTGGCCCATGAGTTCCTGGGGTTCCACCAGCCGCCCCATGCCGGTCAGCCCGGAAGCCAAGCGCCCCGGGGCGGGCCCGGCGAATATCACGCCCCTTTGCCGTAGCCGCTCTACGTTCTCCTGGGTTGCCGGGTGGTCGTACATGTTGGCATCCATGGCAGGGGCCACCAGCACCGGGGCCGTGGTGGCGATGACGGTGGTGGTCAACGGGTCATCGGCCAAGCCCGCCGCGAGCTTGGCTATGGTGTGGACAGTGGCGGGAGCGATTACTATGATTTCCGACTGCCGGGCCAGGGTAACGTGCTGGTGGCTGTACTCCGAATCGGCGTCAAAGGTGTCGGTTACTACTGCCCGGTGGGTGATGCTGCGCAGGGCCAAGGGGGTGACGAACTGGGTGGCCCCGTAGCTCATCACGGTGTCCACCAAGGCCCCGGCCTGCACCAGCTTGCTGGCCAGGTCCACCGCCTTGTAGCAAGCAATGCTGCCGGTGATTCCCAGCAGTACGCGCTTGTTTTCCAACGGGCCGGGCAAGCTAGTCTCCCGGAACGCTTTCGCTGAGGGGTTCCGCTCCGGCGGCAGGCTGGCGGTTCATTTCGTGGATCAAGCGCAGTCCGATGAGCGTCAAGTCGGGATTGAGGTCGTCGAAGACCTGGGTCTCCCGTGCTATGACCCTTACCAGCCCCCCGGTTCCGATAACCCGGGCATCCTGTCCCAGTTCCCGCTTAAACCGCTCCACCATTCCGGCAACCAGGGAGGCATATCCCAGCACCAGACCGGATTGAAGCGCATGGGTGGTGTTCTGCCCGATTGCCGTCTGCGGGGCCACCAACTCCACCCGGCGCAACTGGGCGGTGCTGTGAAACAGGGATTCGGCAGCCACGTTAATACCGGGGAATATCGCCCCTCCCAAGTAGGTACCGTCCCTGGCGACTGCGTCGAAGACCGTGGCCGTGCCGAAGTCGACAACAATCAGCGGAGGGTCGTACAGCTTGCAGGCTGCCACCGCATCCACAATCCGGTCGGATCCCACGTCCCTGGGATTGTCGTAGTTGATCCGGAGGCCGGTGCGTATGCCCACAGTGACGGTGATGGGTGCGATGTTGAAGTAGTCCCTGCAGACCTCCTCGAACACCACGGTCAGGTGGGGGACCACGCTGCACATGGAAATGGAATCTACCCGGGACGGGTCTATGCCTTTCTGCTCCAGAAGGCTATAGACCAAGAGGCCATATTCGTCGGCCAGCTTTCGCGTGTCGGTGGCAATGCGAAGGGTGGTGGCCAGCCGTTCCCCCTCAAACACGCCCAAGGTTACGGAAGTGTTGCCTATGTCGACACAAAGAAGCACTTCGGGTTCCCTCCCAACAGGGGTCAATTATAGGCCAGCGAGTTCTGGAGTAGCAATGAAACGAGCTCCGGCTCCCGGGTTGCCTAACTTACGCCCGCTGTATGGCTATTGGTAAAAGCAATGGCGCCCCGCAGTTCGCGGGGCGCCATTTTGAGTTGCGTGGGGGCAGCCTTGTAGAGGGCTACAGGTTGAACTGGGGATTGGAATAGTTCAGGTCTTTTTCGTAGACCTGAAGCCTGGCCCGCTGGGTGTCGGCCACGATCAGCCGGTTGGCCTCCTGGTCGAAAACGCAGGCCACCGGCATCCGGAACACCCGCTGCTGGTCCTCCAGGTTATATACCTGGCTTCGGCGCTTGCCCATATCGGGGTTGGCGTTGAGGGACAACTGACCCCAAGCCGATACATCTACCGCATCGCCTCGCAGATAGGCTATGGGCATGGCTTCCGAGTTGTAGATGGCGATGCGCTCGTTCATCCAGTCGGCAATGTAAACGTCGCCATCGCCGTCGACACAGACGCCGGTAGGGTGCCGGAGAGTACCGGGGCCGCTGCCGCCGCGCCCGAAGGTCTGCAGCAACTCGCCGTCGGAGTTGAACTTCTGCACCCGGTGGTTGTTCCAGTCGGCAACGTAAATGTCACCGTTGTTGTCCACCGTAATGCCCCAGGGCATGTCCATCTGGCCGGGTTCGTCACCCTTGGAGCCGAAACTGCTGATGTACTTGCCGTCCTTGGTGAACTTTTGGACCCGGCTGTTCTGGCTGTTGACGATGAGGAGGTTGCCGTCCTTGTCAAACACCATGCCTGAAGGACCGTTCAGCTGGCCCTCTCCTTCCCCGGCCTCTCCCCAACGGTCCAGCGGGTTTCCATCTGCGTCAAAGACGGTGATCTGGTTCAGCCATTCATCGGAGGCGTACACCCGGCCCTCTTCGTCCACTGCCACGTCGGTCAAGAACACCAACTGGTCGTTGGCGATGTTGCTGCCGTAGGCGGGGCCCGCCCGCCCGAACTCCTTGATGTATTGCTGGTCGATGGTCAGTTTGGTAATGCGCTGGCTCTGCTGGATTTCAGAACCCCGGTTGGCCACGTAGAGAACGCCGTCTCCGGCAAGGGCAATGCCCACCGGTTGGGTGAAGCCCTGGCCTGCAGCCCCGTTTCTACCGATGTTGTGGGTGTATTTCCAAGCCCGCCCTGCGGCTACCGTGTGGACCGCCATAGGTCATCCTCCTGATGGGGGCCTGCGGTCTATGGGCAGGCCCCGCGGTTGCTTATTGCGGCTAGTCTTGCCTGTGGCTGCTACTGCCTACTTCAGGAAGCTGAACTTCTCGAAGCTGCCGTTGACGATGGGCTTGGCGTCCATCCCCATCCAGTCTTCTATCAGGGTGGTGTAGCCGCCCCGGAAGTCGTAGTTGGGCACCAAGTCTCCCTGTTCCAGGTCCTCGGGGTTCCGGGAGGGGTACTCCCCGTACATCCCGCCCTGCACTTGATCGCCAATGGCGAAGGCCACTCCGGCCGCCCCGTGGTCGGTGCCGGAGCCGTTGTCGTGCACCCGCCGCCCGAACTCGCTGAACAGGTACATCACCACGTTGTCACCTTGCCCGTGGGCGTGCAGGTCCTCGAAGAAGGCTGCTATCCCCTCGGAAACGTCCTGCCACAGCTTGGGATGCCCCGCCGCCTGCCCGGCGTGGGTGTCGAAGCTGGCGTGCTG
>DAOULB010000033.1:0-2466 GCA_034420695.1 Dehalococcoidia bacterium | reverse complement strand
TTCACCCATCAACCGGCAACTAGAACGGGACCGGGCCAGGATACAGGCGCAACAGCCACTCACTGCCGGGTGATAGCAGCAGGGGCAGTGTAGGTTCGGCCTTGGAAGGGTGTCAAGCCAAGCGCGGACGAGGGCGGTGGGAGCCTACCAAGTCAGCAAGGGCTATCCGCCGACACGGTCAACACTCTCCATGGGGAAAGGAGGCAGCGGCTGAGAGGCGAGTACTGCCCCGGCCTCCCGGAGGCAGCCAGCTATTCCAAGGAGTCTCTGAACAACTCCCGCCGTAGCGGCGAGGGTTGCTGTTCCCCCTCATTGTGCAACCGGATAGATGGGTTACACTCAAACCAATGACATAGGTAACACTTGAATTGGGGTGCGCAGCACCTTTTTGGTATAGGTGTCCAGGGTTCCTATTTGCAGGGGACCAAAGCAGATAGCCAAGTGCCGGTCGTCTTCAGGTATGAGCCCCACCGGCTCACCTTTGAGGGCCCAGCTTAAGTAGACTTTGCTTCCCTGCCACTTGACCTCTCCGTTGGAGCGCACCCGCCGCACCATGGCCTCATCCCCGTAATCCGGGGACCTTAGCTTGGCAGGATAGTCCCGGCTTGAGCGTTGGTAATGGCGGGCCGGGGGTTCCTGTCCCAAGGCCTCATGGGGACGCTCCTCGTTGTACTTGGTACGGAAGACATCGAAGACCCGCTGCTGCTCTCTAAGGTTCTTCCCAGGTGGACTGGCCGTATCAGACTTCAGTGTCCGGTGGAACCGTTCCAAGCGACCGTTCTGCTCCGGATGGCCCGGGGCGATCCGCTCCGGTATGATGCCCAGCTTGATCCACCACACTGGCAAGGCACTCAACCCTCCCAAGCCCACGCTGGCAAAAGGAGGGCCGTTGTCGGTCCTGATGGCGGCGGGCAGTCCGTGCTCCCGGAAGACCCGTTCCATGGTATGTCGAACCTCCTGGCCCCTGATGGCTTTGAAACCCTGGCAGGCCAGCAGGTAGCGGGAGTGGGCATCGGCCAGGGTGAAAGGATACACCTGGACCCCGTCCCTGGTCTTGAATTGCCCCTTGAAGTCGGCGCACCAGACCAAGTTGGGAGCCAGGGAATTCCCGAAGGGATGGGTCCAAGGGGGTGTACGGCGCACCTTGCGGCGGGGTTTGGTCAATTGGTGGCGTTCCAAGATGTTTCCCACGGTGCTGGGTGCCGGCCAGGAAACCGAGGGGTCATGCTCCTTAAGCCAGGCCACTAGTTTCTTGGGACCCCAAGTGGGCTTGGATAGCCGGGCAGCCACTACCAGCTCTTCCACCAAAGAAGCCACCTTCCTGGGATGAGAATGAGGCGCACGGCTCAGGTCCCCCAAGCCGGCAAAGCCTCCTTCTCGATACCGCTTGACCCGCTTGTAGCCAGTCTTGCGGCTGATGCCAAAGCACCGGCAGAGGGCTGAAAAGTCCTCTCTCCCCTCCAAGTATGCGTTGATGAACCTCTCTTGCTCCATCCGAGGGTTCGTATTGGTCCAAGGCAACACTTTCCTCCCGGCCTCCATCTCCTTTCCTCCACAGGGAAAGTGTTACCTATGTTCGTGGATAATCTGTTACCAATCTATCAGGGTTGTACCCATCCTAGCCTTCTCCCACCAGGGGAGAAGGAACTCCCTAGATAGCCACCTAGCGGGTACCGCTCCATTCTCGTCGTCTGGGGCGTGGCAGTGGAACGAAGTCCTTCATCCAGCCCAAGTCTCCAAATAGCCGGAACCTTCACCAGGGGACGAAGGCGCAGCTTCCAAGGAAGGCCAGAGTTAAGCCTGCTGCTTGCGGGCAAGGCCGGGGCTAGTTCCGGTGGCCTTGGTCGAACTGGACCAGGATTCCGTCGGGGTCATAGACGAAGATAGTCCTGATTGTCCCGTCGGAGCCGGTGAAGCCCTCGCGGGTGCCCGCCAGGGGAACTCCCTTCGATTCCAGTTCGTCCAGGGTGGCGGCGACGTCGTCCACCTCGAAAGACAGGTGGGTGATTCCGATCTGGTCCAGCTTGACCGGCTGTCCGGAGACATCGTCGCCGGGATGAGAAGTGAGCACCAGGAAAGGGGCATCTGCTTCGTCGTCGAAGTATATGTTGGCAACGGTGCGGCTCTGGTGAGGGCCGTCGTACATATCCCGGGACTGGGAACCGGTGCGCCCGGCCATGGGCTGGGTCTCGTGGAGCTTCACAGTCATGCCCAGCTTGTCCCGGTAGAACTCAAGGGAGCGTTCCAAGTCGTGAACACAGACGGCGATGTGGGAAACGGTCCTGGCTTTCATAGCAGCCTCACTCTTCGCGGAATCGTGCTGAGGGCAAAGGGGTCTGGCTAATATAGATTGGCCGGCGGGAAAACGCCAGAAGGGTTGAGCCTACCCCCGGCCCAGGCATTTGTGGCAGAATTGCGGGGCCTGCCACGGGCAGTAAACCGCCGGCGTCGAACCGCCTTTTCCAG
>DAOULB010000032.1:0-144827 GCA_034420695.1 Dehalococcoidia bacterium | reverse complement strand
GGCTGGGCATCCCCGACCGGGGCCTGCGCCGGGACGGCTACAAGGCCGACATCGTGGTATTCAACCCGGATACCGTCAAGACCCGCGCCACCCGGGAGGACCCCAAGCACTATCCCGAGGGAATCGAATACGTCATAGTCAACGGGCAAGTGGTCATCGACCAATCAGACAACACCGGCGCCCTGCCCGGCCGCGCTCTGCGCCGGGGCCGCCCGGGTTAGCAGTTGGGCAAAGTAGCCGAAATGGAGGAGCTATGCCGATTTTCAAACGGGACGACATGGACCGGAGGCCGGGCTCGGCCAACGGTCTGGAAGTGTGTGAAATCATGGAGTCCAAGCACGGCACCCAGAGACTGCGGATGGGAGAGCTTACGATAGCCCCCAACAGCCGGGTGCCCCGGCACACCCACACCAACACCGAAGAAGCAATGATATTGCTGGAGGGTACGCTGGACGCGGTGGTGGGCTCCCAACGACTGACCCTCGGCCCCGGAGACGCGGTGCTGGCCCCGCCGGGCAGCGTTCACGGTTTCGTCAACCGCTACGAGGCCCCCGCCCGCCTTCTTTTCGTTTTCCCCGAGCACAACCCCGACCGCATCCAGGCCAGTGTGGAGGGGGCGACTTCCGGGTTCCCCTCGGAACAGGGCCTGTCAGGATACACATCCCCCCAAGACCGTCCCTTGGACAGCCCTTCCTGACGCCTTGACGCACCCAATTGCCCTGATACAATTACCGGCGACCGCTGCCACAATAACTGTGCTTAAAAGAGGTGGATTTAATGGCGGATTTCGACAAAATTATACGAAATGGTACGATAGTTGACGGCACCGGTGGGATGCCCGCATACACCGGGGACATTGGAATCAAGAATGGCAAAATCTCCCAGATAAGCGGCCGTATCCAGGGTTCCGCCAGCGAGGAGTTGGACGCCACCGGTTGTATCGTCGCCCCCGGGGCCATCGACCTTCACACCCACTACGACCTGCAGCTCAACTGGGAACCCTACGCCACCATGTCCGGCTGGCACGGAGTCACCTCGGTCACCATCGGCCAGTGCGGCTTTGGCTTTGCCCCCTGCAAGCCCTCGGACCGGGACGCCGCCATGCGGTTGATGACCCGGATCGAAGCCATCCCCTACCGCACCATGGAGCTGGGCCTCCGCTGGGACTGGGAGACCTTTCCCCAGTGGCTGGACAGCCTGTCCAGCTATCCACTGGGAGTGAACGTTGGCGCCTTGGTGCCATTCAACACCCTGCGAATGTACGTGATGGGCATAGAGGAGTCCCGCACCAGGGTCAAGGCTACCGAAGAAGAGATTGCCCAGATGGTGACCCTCCAGCGGGAAGCCATGCAGGCCGGCGCCTTTGGCTGGTCCGCAATGAAGACCCTGGCCAACCGCCCCGACGACGGCCGCTTCATTCCCAGCCAAGTGGCCTCCAACGAAGAATTCCTGGCCTTGGCCAAGGTGTTGAACGAATTCGGCGTTGGCCACATCGGTTGGACTCGCGGCCCCGCCGAGCGGCCCTTGCCTCCAGGCGAGCCCGACCTAATCGGCGGCGGCGATCCGGGCCCTTCTGTTGCCGCGGTCACCGGCGCATCGGCCCTGCTGATGGAAGCCGTGGAAGGAGATGCTCCCGGCCGTGGCCGCGAGGACTTCCTGATTGAAATGTGCCTGGCCAGCGGGCGGCCCTTCCAGTGGGGAGCCGTCAGTTACAACGAGCACGCCCCGGAGCGGTTCCGGGAGCAGTTGGCCTTCCTGGAAAGGGCCAGGGCGGAAGGGGCCACCATGTTCGCCCAAGCTTCCTCCATGTCCGCCTCGCCGGTCTTCGAGCTTGCCGAGTACAACGGCTTCGATGCCATGCCCAACTGGATTGACCCCTTCGTGGGCACGCCGGAAGAACGCATCGCCAAGCTGGTCAAGCCGGAAGTCCGGGAGAAGATGCGCCAGGACGTGGGTGGTTACGCCGGCTCGGGCGGCGGGGCCGATGCCGCTTCCGACTGGGCCAAGATGAGAATTGTGGAGGTCCGTAACGAGCGGAACTTCCAGTACGAGGGCAAGAACATTGCCGAACTGGCCCAGATGACCGGCAAGCATCCCATGGACGCCATGCTGGACTTGGCCATAGACGAGGGGCTGCGCACCGAATTCTCCTTTGAGCCGGTCACCGGCACCGACCGCAAGGCCGTCAGCGAGATACTCAACCATCCTTACACTCATCCCTGCGTCTCCGACGGCGGGGCCCACACCCGGTACCAGACCCTGGGCAGTTGGCCGGTGAACATGATAGCCGCCAGGGTCAGGGACCAGGGCATGATGAGTCTGGAGGCTGCCCACTACAAGATGAGCAGCCTGCCCGCCTCTATTGCCGGGTTCACCGACCGGGGCATCCTCAAGGAGGGGTACGCCGCCGATATCCTGGTCTATGACCTGGACAAGCTTGGGGTCCAGTTCGACAGCCCGGTCTACGACACCGACTTCCCCGGCGGCGAGCGGCGGATCATCCAGAAGGCCAAGGGCATCCGCTTCACCCTCGTCAACGGCGAGGTGACCTTCACCGAAGGCACCGTATGCACCGGAGCTACCCCGGGCAAGCTCCTGCGCAGCTACGACATGGTGGCCCGGTAGGCCATGACCGCCCCGGACCGTCGGCCGGGCTCATTTGACGGCAATGCCGTCAGCCTATAGTCTGTTGACTAATACGGCCAGGGACTGAACCTCCGTCCCTGGCCGGAACCTATACCCTGCGTTCTTGCTTAGCCAGCGGGCAAAAAGCTGAAGGAGTGATACCAATGCCAGTGATCGACGCAGACGCCCACGTTGTTGAAACCGAGCATACTTGGGACTTCATGGAATCCTCCGACATGCAGTTCAGGCCCACCTTGATGGGGGCTCCCGACTCGGGAAGGCAGTACTGGTTCGTGGACGGCAAGATTCGCGGCCTGGCCCGGTCCGTGGTCAACACCAGGAAGTTGGAATCTATTTCTCAGGCCACCGGCAGGAACGTGGTCACCACCCAGGCGGCCCGGGACATGGAGGACATCGAAGGACGCCTCCTGCACATGGATGAGCTGGAAGTTGACACCCAGGTCCTCCACTCCACCGTTTTCATCGAGCAGGTGGCAGACCGGCCCGAAGTGGAGGTGGCTGTCTGCCGGGGGTACAATCGCTGGCTCGCCGACATCTGGCGCCAAGGGCAGGGCCGCCTTCGCTGGTCGGCCGTGTTGCCTTACATGGCCATGGATGAGGCGCTGAAGGAGATGAAGTACGCCCAGGAAAACGGCGCCTGCGCCTTTGCCATGCGTCCCATCGAGGGCAACCGGCTGCCCACCGACCCCTATTTCTTCCCCGTCTATGAGGAAGCCACCCGGATGAATCTTCCGATGGTCTTCCATATAGGCAACGCCAACCCCGAGAACTGCGACCTCGTATCCCAGTACAACAGCGGCGGCAGCTTTTGGAAGTTCCGGCTGCCCACCGTGGGGGCCTTCCACTCCCTGATTATGGGCGGCATCCCTGATGAGTTCCCCAGTCTCAGGTTCGGCTTCGTGGAAGCCAGTTCCCAGTGGGTGCCCTACGTCTGTTCCGACCTTCGGCGGCGTTTCCCCGGAGTAGGGAGAAAATTCCCTGACAATCCTCTGAAGGAATTCCGCATGTACGTGACCTGCCAGACCGACGACGACCTGGAGTGGGTGCTGAAGTACGCTGGCGAGGACAACATCATCTGCGGCACCGACTATGGCCACACCGACCAGTCCAGCGAAATAGAGGCTCTGCGTAACATCAGGACAAATGGCGGGGTCAGCACATCTGCCATTGATAAAATCCTGGACGATAACCCCAGGGCTCTGTACAACCTGTAAATTCCAAACGGAGCTCCTTTACCCCGGCCCAAATTCCCTGGCTTAGCACAGGGAGGATCGACCTGAATGTATCTGCAAGGGGAGGTCGACCATGTTGTGGCAATGGCTTTGGAACACCCGGCTGATTGGGGTCGTGTCATTGATCGCGATTCTCGCTCTGGCGGCCGCCTGCGGCGCTGCGGAACCCGCCGCCCCGGAAGTGATCGAGAGAGAAGTGGTCAAGGAAGTCGAGGTAGTGACCGAGACCGAGGTCATTAAAGAGGTCCCGGTTGAGAAGGTCGTAGAAAAGGAAGTAATCCAGCAGGTTGTGGCAACGCCCGTCGCGATGCCGGAGCCCACAGCCTTGGTGGTTGTGAAAAACCAGACCTTCGCCTTCCCGTTGAAGCCAGCCTGGGTAAACAAGGGAAAATACCAGAGCAAGGTCCTCCAATACGTCGGTAGAAGCAACCCCGGGCAGTGGGACACCCACTACTGCGGCAGCCTCTTTAGTTGCGCTATTCAAACCTCCCCCAGGTTTAATCAACTGGTAGAGTACAATCCGGTTGAACCCACACAGATAATCGGCGACCTGGCCCAAAGCTGGGAGGTCAACGCCGACGGGACAGAGTATATATTCCGGTTGCATGACGCCAACTGGCAGGACGGCCAGCCCGTCACCGCCGAGGATATTGTCTATAGCTTGGATCGGATTACACAACCCGGAGAAATCAGAAACCGGACCGCAGCACTCAAAGATTACTACGAGCACGGCACCGCCGAAGCCATAGACTCTAAGACGGTTCGAGTCCCCCTGAAATTCCCGGCAGCCACCTTCCTCACCACCATCGCCGTTGACTATTACGCCATGTACCCCAAACACGTGGCAGAGGGCCTCACTCAGGACGAAGCCAATTGCTGCCCCGATGCATTGATCGGCTCCGGTCCGTGGAAGTTCAAATCATTCGAGCCGCAGGTAGCCTGGGAGCACGAACGGAACCCCGATTACTTCAAGCCAGGTAGGCCTTTCCTGGATGGCCTCAAGTTCACCATCATCCGGGACATCCCGCGCCTCTTAGCTGCCCTGCAATTTGGACAGGCTGACCTGACCGACGGCCTGGCTCCAACCTATTCGCCGAGCAACGCCGGGCCCCTCGAACAGGAAACCAATGGCCGGTTGCGGACCTTATTCAGGCCCGGCGGCACGGGCAAGTTCTTCATTCTGACCGACACGCCGCCTTTCGACGACGTGCGCGTACGGCGGGCTGTTTCCTTGGCCGTCAACCGCCAGGAAGTAGTAGACACCCTTTATTGCGTTGGCGATGTCTGCGACGCCACGCTGGGCACCTTCTTCCAAGTTGACCGGGTTGAGTTGCAGAGTGAATTGCCTGATGTGCCAGGTTATCGCAACCCCAAGGACTTGGACATAGCCGAAGCCAAGTCCCTCATGGCGGAAGCCGGGTTCCCCGATGGCTTTAAGGCCGAAATGAACATGGGGACCGGTCAATCCATTAAAGTCGGAGAGTTGGTTTCCGAGCAGCTTCGAAGAAATATTGGGATCGACCTTACCTTGAAGCCAGTGGACACCGCCACTTACCACGTCCATATCCAGGAAAGCACCTATCCCATCACCATGGTCGGCGGGATGGGGCTGCTGATTAACGACCCTTCAGATGTTCTTAACCAGGTTTTTGCCTTCGACGTAGAGAAGAACCCGGACAACTGGACCGACCCCGAGTTCGCCGGGCTCGTGAAGTCCCAAATAACCGAGTTGGACCCCACCGCCCGTCAGGCCCAGTTCCAGCAGATGGTGGAGATTCTCCGCAGGGGTGAGAGCCACTGGATTCCCATTGTCTGGGAGAGCAACGTGGGCCTCCACGATTACCGCATCCAAAACTACCACATTCCCCAGACAGTCCAGCAGATTCTGAAGTGGGAACACGTGTGGTGGGACCCCGACGCCAAGTGCCCCCACGAAGGTGGTTGCCAACAATGAGCTTTGCGGCCGGCGGCCAGGGAGATTCAGCAAGCTTTTGACCGACTGATGATAGGGAGCGGCCCAACTACCCTGGACCGCTCCCATATTTTTTGCATATTTGTAGTGCACTCCGGAGTCAAACGCTCGCCAGCCGGATTTGGGTATTTCGGAGGGGTACGGAGCACAAGCGGCTGTCAACACACTTGACGAATCCCCTATATCCCTTTACAACTTGTACGCGAACCCGGGTCAGCCGAAGGACCTGGAATATCATCTCAAGAATTCTCACTGAATGGGGAACCAGTGTAACTCCCAGAGTGTATCTCCAAGGAGGAAGTCGATAATGTTACGGCAATGGCTTTGGAAGTCCAGGGTAATCGGGGTTGTGCCTTTGATCGCTATCCTCGCCCTAGCAGCCGCCTGCGGTGCTGCGGAGCCCGCCGCACCGGAAGTGATTGAGAGAGAGGTGGTCAAGGAAGTAGAGGTGGTCACCGAGACCGAGGTTATTAAAGAGGTCCCGGTTGAGAGAGTCGTAGAGAAAGAAGTTATCCAGCAGATAGTTGCGACGCCCTTCGCACTTCCCACCCCCGCTCCCCTGGAAGTGGCCAAGAGCCAGACCTTCGCCTTCCCCGCGAAGCCTGCCTGGGTGAACAAGGGCAAATACCAGAGCAAAGTGCTCCAGTTTGTGGGCCGCAGCAACCCCGGACAGTGGGACACCCACTACTGCGGCAGCCTCTTCAGTTGCGCCATCGCCACCTCCCCCAGGTTCAATGGCTTGGTGGAATACAATCCCGTCGTGCCGGGACAGATAATCGGCGACTTGGCCCAGAGCTGGGAGATCAACGAAGACGGCACTGAGTACATCTTCCGGCTTCACGACGCCAATTGGCACGATGGCCAGCCGGTAACTGCCGAAGACATCGTCTTCTCCTTCGACCGCATCGTGGAACCCGGAGCGATCCGGAACCGCACCGCCGCCCTCAAGGATTTCTATGAGCACGGCACCGCCGAAGTCATTGATGAAAAGACCATTCGCGTACCCCTCAAATTCCCGGCGGCCACTTTCCTGACCACCATTGCCGTCGACTACTACGCCATGTACCCCAAGCACGTGGCTGAAGGCAAGCCCCAGGATGAAATCAACTGCTGCCCCGATAACTTGGTCGGCTCCGGCCCCTGGAAGTTTAAGGCCTTTGAGCCCAAGGTCGCCTGGGAGCACGAAAGGAACCCTGACTACTTTAAGCCCGGGCGTCCCTTCCTGGACGGATTGAGGTTCAACATCATCCGGGACGTCAACCGGTTGTTGGCGGCCCTCCAGCAAGGACAAGTGGACCTCACCGACGGGCTGGCGCCTACCTACGCTCCCAACGTCACCAAGATTCTGGAGAAGGAGACCAACGGGCGGGTCAAGGTCATCGTCCGCCCCGGAGGCTCCGGTAAGTTCTTCATCCTGACTAACACCCCGCCCTTCGACGATCCCCGGGTTCGGCGGGCCGTCTTCCTGGCTGTGAATCGCCAGGAAATGGTGCAAGTCCTCTATTGTCAGGAGGACGTCTGCGACGCCAAAGAGGGTACATTCTTCCAAGTAGACCTGATTGAAAAGCAAGACGAGCTGGCCGACGTTCCCGGTTATCGTATTCCCAAAGAGGCCGATATAGCCGAGGCCAAGGGGCTGATGGCCGAGGCCGGTTTCCCTGACGGATTTTCCGCGGATCTGAACATGGGAGAATCTCCCGGCTCCATAAAAATGGGCGAGCTCGTATCCGACCAGTTGCGCACATCGATAGGAATCGACCTGACGTTGCGGCCGGTAGACACTGCCACCTACCACGTGCACATCCAGGAAAGCGACTACCCGATTACGCTGGTCGGCGGCATGGGACTGCTGATCAACGACCCCTCGGACGTGCTGAACCAAGTCTACGCTTTTGACGTGGAGAAGAACCCGGACAACTGGACCACACCCCGGTTCCAAGAATTGGTCGAAACCCAGATCTCGGAACTGAGCGTCGAAACCCGCCAAGACCAATTCCAGGAGATGGTGGATATCCTGCGCAAGGGTGAAAGCCACTGGGTTCCCTTGGTCTGGGAAAGCAACGGTGGCGTCCACGACTACCGCATCCAGAACTACACCGTCCCCGCTACCATCCAGCAGGTGCTCAAATGGGAGCACGTCTGGTGGGACCCCGACGCCAAGTGCCCGGTGGAGGGCGGCTGTCAGCAGTAGCCCCGTCGCCGCCAGGGGTGGTCGGCTCTACCTGTCCCCGGCTTCCCGCCGGCCCGGCAGCGGCTGAAATTCAGGGAGCGGCCCGGGTCCCCGTAACTTGGGGTCGCGGGACCGCTCCCCCTTTTGTTACTAGGAGGAGACATGCGACTGCAAGATAAGGTGTGCATTGTGACCGGCGCCGGCCGGAACCTGGGCCAAGACTACGCTATACGCTTGGGCCGGGAGGGAGCCAAGGTGGTGGTCTGCGACGTGCTGGACTGTGCCGAAACCGCTGAACTGGTGCAGGCGGCCGGGGCCGACGTCCTGGCCCTGCAGGTGGACGTTACCAGCGAGGAGCAGACGCAGGAACTGGCCCGGCGGACCGTGCAGGAATTCGGGCGCATCGATTGCCTGCTGAACAACGCTGGCATGATGCGGAACCTGGGGGCAACGTCCTTGGCGGAATTGGACCTCGATACCTGGGACCGGGTCTTCGCCGTTAACGTGAAAGGTTCCCTTCTCTGCATCCGGGCGGTGTTCCCATACATGAGGGAGCAGCGGTCGGGAAAGATAATCAACGTCAGCTCCGGGACTTGGCTGCACACCTCACGCACTGCCGACAGCAGCAACTCTCACTACGTGGCGTCCAAGGCCGCGGTCATGGCCCTCACCCGCTCTGTGGCCCGGGAACTGGGACAGTACAACATCAAGGTCAACACCCTGGCCCCGGGAGCCACCGAGGTTGCCCTGGGAGACCAGGATCCCAGTTCCGACCCGGAGCGGGCATTGCTGCGCCGGGGCCGTTCCGACGACCTGACTGGCGCGGTGGTCTTCCTCTTTTCCGAAGACAGCGATTTCGTCACAGGCCAGATGCTCTTGGTCAACGGCGGCATGGAAGTCTACTGAGCTGAAGCATATTGAAGCTCAGCAATCTCCCAAGCCTGTCCATCATTGCCTCTTGGGGCCGGGGATGTCAGTTTCCGGGCAGACCCATAGGGAAAGGGATTAGGGCCGCTGCACCAGCTCTATCAGGACGTCATCCGGACCTTCGATGTAAGCCAGCTTGGTTCCGCCGGTGACCTCGGTTAAGGGCAGCACCACCCGGACGCCCGCCGCTTCGAACTTCTGCAGGTCGGAAACGATATCATCGGTGTGGAACCCGAAGTGTTCCAACCCCAGCCGGAACAACTCGGCCTTGGCCCGCTCGTCGGAACTTCCCTCAGGCTTGGAAGAGATGTTCAGCCGCGTGCCGCCGCCCACCTCCATTCCCAAGGTGACAGTCCCTGGCATGACTTCTCTTTCCGATACCAACTTGGCCCCGAAATACTCCTCGTACCAAGCGGCGGAACGGTGGGGGTCTGAAGCCCGGATGTGGACGTGGTTGATGGTGTAAGCCATGATGGTCGCTCCTCTTCAGCGTTCAGCCCGGCATATCGGGCTCACGTTAGGAAATACAGGAGATTCCCAGCCCCTGTAGCCGGGGTCACGCTCCGGTCCATTCGAAAGCCAAGGTCGCGTAGCGGACGAATACCGTGCCGCCGGGAGAGGCCAAGGGGCCATTGACCGCCAGCAGGGCAATTCTGTGCTGTTGCCCAGGCTGGGCGTCGCCGGTGAGCAGGACCCTCTGGGGCACGTTGAATCCTTGGATGACTCCCCGGTCCCGGTTGCATTCCCCGTCAATCCATATCTCCCCATAGTCGTCGATGCAGGTTTCGAACTGGATGCGCATCCCGTTGACCGGGCGTCCTTCGATGGTATCGGGCACTGTGACGTTAATGCGGTACCACATGAAGCTGAAGCCGTGGGACATGCGCCCCCCCAAGTCGGTGCACACCTCCCAGGCGGAATCGTCATACTCCGGCAGCCGGGCCGGGCTGCCTTCAGCCTGTTCGATTAGACCCTCGTTGGGCTGCCCTGGCACGTAACCCCGGGCGAACTTCCACTGTCCCTTTACCGCTGCCTGACCCTCTTGGTCCCCCAAGGATAGGACTGCTCTTGGCATCTCAAGTCTCCTTATATTTATTGATGTCTATGAATTCCTGCTTGAATGGGCGCTTTATTCGCCCCCGGTCTCTTCCCGGGCAATGCCTTCAAGAGCCCACAAAAATGCCCCGTAGAGAATCTTGGTATTGGCCTCGCCTTCGAACCGGTGCCCGCAGCCGGGAACTTCCCTTGCTTGGAAGGAGCGGGCCGACAGTGGGCCTCCGCCCAGCACCCGTGCCAGCAGGCCGGCGGCGGTGTCTTCACCGCCATAGACCACGTGAATATCTCCGCTGAACTTGGAAACTCCCTCGTAGAAACTGTCGCCCACGCTGTCGTAGGTGGAAAGCAGCAACAAGCGCCGCACTTGGGCATACCTCCATGCAACCGCCCCAACTGCAGAGCCCCCTGAAGAAAAGCCCGACAAGCAAACCGTGGGATCGGTGTTCCCGCAAAGCTCAGCCGCGTTTTCCAGCGCCCAATCCAAGACGTGGGTCAGGCTTTCGATTAGCAGCCTGTTCCAGCTTGCGCCTTGGTGGGAATAGGCCTCCCATTCCAACTGCACTTCAAAATCGGGCCTCGGTGCATTGTAGGTTACCGTCGTGCACCGGCCCCGCTGCTGTAATTGCAGGGCAAGCCGCCGCCAGCGGTCTTCCCGGCCGTCCTTCAACTCGCCAGACCCCGGTGAGTTGACCAGTAGCACCCCGGAACAGGTGGGGTAAGCGGTTACCGGCACCTGGTAGGGCACCGTCTCCC
Source organism: Dehalococcoidia bacterium (assembly GCA_034420695.1). GTDB lineage: Bacteria > Chloroflexota > Dehalococcoidia > Lucifugimonadales > UBA3495 > Io17-Chloro-G2. The sequence continues at coordinate 134,071 of DAOULB010000032.1, read as the reverse complement.
CGCGTTCCGAGGTGGTAACCCGGTCGAGCACTGCGTCTATGGAAGGTGAAATAGCTGCCACGATTTGATCCCGCGTTTGAATCCCACAATTTTACTGGCGAAGGTACTTGTGCTAGCGAAGGTACTTGTCCTGCAGTTCCAGGAACTCATCAGCCCGGTTGACCGCCCTCAGCAGTTCGGGCGAAGCCTGCTGGTCGGCCAGGTCCTCCAGGCTGCCGCCTTCCTGGAGATGCTTCAAGCTGTCGTGAATCGCCTTCACCGAGACTGCATAGGTGGGATTGCCCAGCATCAGGATTCTGACCCCGTTCCCGGCCAAGAACGCAAAATCCTCCCTGATCTCCTTGGGAGGGCTGAGCACCGCCAAGGGCAGTGAAGTCGTCCGGTGCACCGCTTCCAGTTGTTCCTTGCTCCGGGCGCCTGTCAGCATGACCGCTTCCGCCCCCGTCTCGGAGTAGGCGGCGATGCGCTCCAAGGCTTCCTCCAAGGGGACTTCACCCAAGGCCGCCGAGCGGGCCACTATTACCGTCGAAGGATCGGTGCGGCTGGCCACCGCGGCCTCCAGTTTCCCCACCTGCTCCTCTTTGGAAACCAAGCCGGGACTGGCAACGTTGAATTGCTTGGGCACGAAATTGTCCTCGACCTCGATGGCTGCCACTCCGGCGCCTTCCAACTCCCGCACTGTCCGGGTGACGTTGACCGCATTGCCGAAGCCGTCCTCCGCGTCCACCATCAGGGTGATGCCGCCAATCCTCGTGATGCGGCGGCAGTGGTCCACCACGTCCGACATGTTGGTGAGAACCCCGTCGGGAACGGCCAAGTTGGCTGCCTTGCCCACCGACCCTGACAGAACACAGAGCTCATAACCAAGATTCTGGGCAATGCGCGCCGACAGAGGATCGAAAATGTTCGCCGCCAAGGTGCAGTGATCCCTGGCAATTATCCGGCGGAAACTCTCACTGGCTGTTGACACTGCCCCTCCTCTGGTTTCGGTTCGCTCCTTGCGTATTCTATTCTCTCGCCTTTGGTTTTGCACGGCTGGGAGATCTGCGCGGCCTGCCGTTGACACCGCTGCCAATTGCGGCTACAACTGCCTGGGTATTGGCAACCAAGAAGGAGGGACTATTATGACCACTTCGCAGGAACAGACGGCCGGGTCCCAAGGGGACCGTACCCCGCAGCGTAAAATGAAGGTGGCAGTGGCCGGCCTCGGTTCCGGGGCCCGTCAGGTAGTCGCTGCCATGGAAAATGCCGATTTCCTCGAACTCGTCGCAGCAGCAGACGTGCGGCAGGAAGCCTTGGACGCCTTTCAGGCCCGCTTCGAAGGCCGAACCTACGACAGCGTGGAAAAGCTCTGCCAAGACCCGGAGGTGGAAGTCGTCTGGGTATCGACGCCCAACCAGTTCCACTGCGAGCACACCATCACCGCCGCCGAGCACGGCAAGCACGTGGTGGTGGAAAAGCCCATGGCCCTGAACTTGGATCAAGCCAGCCAGATGGTGGAGGCGGCCGAGAAGAACAACGTGAAGCTCCTCTGCGGCCACACCGCCAGCCTGATGGCCGCCTACCAAGCGATGCGCAACATGGTGCGCTCCGGGGAGTTGGGGCAACTACGGGCGGTCAACGTCTGGTCATACACCGACTGGATTTACCGGCCTCGTATGCCCCAGGAGCTTGACCTGAGCCTGGGCGGCGGCGTGCCTTATCGTCAAGGCCCCCACCAAGTTGACACCGTTCGTCTGCTGGGCGGCGGCTTGGTGCGCAGCGTCCGGGCCATGACCGGGCAGTGGATCCCCCAGCGGCCCGCCCCTGGCTACTACTCCGCCTTCATCGAGTTCGAAGACGGCACACCCGCCACCATCGTCCATAACGGCTACGGTTACTTCTCAACCTACGAATTCGTCCCGTGGGCCCAGACAGGAAGGCCTCTCACCGACCCCGTCCTGGTTGAACGGCGCAACGCCATGCGTAGTGGCGAATACGACGACGCCAGTGAAAAGAACTCGGTCCGGTTTGGCACCGAACAGCGGGACACCGGCAATGGAGCCTCGTCAACCGGCGGCGCTCACACCGGATTCCAGGGAGACTTGGGCATAGTCATAGTCAGTTGCCAGGATGGCGACATCCGTCAGTCGCCCCACGGCCTGTGGGTCTATGACAACAACGGCCAGAGGGAAGTGGAAGTCGAAGGACTCCACGACGAACGGATGGCGGAACTGTACGAGATGTACGAAGCGATAATGCAGGACCGCCCCGTCCGCCACGATGGGCGTTGGGGCATGGCCACACTGGAAGTCGTGCTGGCCATCATGCAGTCCGGCCGGGAAAGGCGGGAAATCATGATGTCCCACCAGAGCCCGGCTTACTAGGCCCGATCGAAGACCACCCACCCCGGATGCCCGCAGCAACTAGAGAATTCGGACGGAGCCGCTGCACCGTCCGGGGTCTGGTCATTGCTAATGTCCTCATTGAGAGCAGCCCCCGGAGAAGCTCCGGATTGGGCATGCCGCTCAACGCTAGTCTAGCAGACCTTGGGGGCCTCCCGCGGTCATAGCGGGACTTTCTCGCAGCATCCGAAAGGCGCTGGATTGCCGGCCACCCTAGTGGCCAGCTTTGGCCTTAAACGCCTTCGACGACTATCGTGTTGGCGATGCTGCTCCTCGAGCGTATGTCCGCGAGCCTTTGGTACTCCGGCGAGTTTACAAAGGCCCGGGCCTGTTCGTAGCTTTCAAACTCTATGATAACCACGCGGTGAGGCGTTCGGTCCCCCGCTACAATTTCGGCGGCGCCTCCGCGCACCAAGTATTTGCCGTTGCGGGCCTCGGCAAGCTGCAGCATTCCACTCGTGAACTCAGCGAATAGACCCTCATCCGTTACCTCTTGGTCGGCTATCAAATACCCTGCCATTTCCGCACCTCTCTTTTGGTTCCTGTCTTGTGCGATCCGCAAGTCATGGGGATGCACGAACGTCTCTGGATACCTCCGGTTGGGTATCTCCGGTATGGTACCAAATGCCGTCATGCATCCACTTGCACAGTGACGATGTCGATGCCGTGATATTTTCTGTGGCGTACCGAAGATGCATAGTGACGCAGCAAGCGGAAAGAGAATTCGCCCACGTCCGGCGTCTCCGCTTGCTCACTCATGTATGAGAGCCGGTCTTCAATGTTCTCATCCGTAAACACCGCCAGGAACTCCATCTCCACTGTGGCCGCCCCGGGACGCGCAATGACCACAAGGCGGGGTGGCTTATCCATGTCGTAGTCCTCCCGCAACTGCAACATGCTGGACAGGGTCTCCTCCCCCGCTGAGCATAGCCGCCCTGTTGAAGCCTGGCTCCATCCCATCCTGGAACCCAGCCTGCCAAGGAAGTCTTCCAGGTCGGGCAGGGCTGAAATGTCCAGCTCAGTCTCCAGGCGCCTCCGTCTGGAACCGGTTAGCTCCAGCAGCATGGACATCAGGACTGCAGCCAGGATGCTCACCACCACGCTGTTTCCGAATGCCACCCCCAAGGGACCCTCCAGGGACCCTGCGAGAACATTCTGAGTCTGCAAACCAACCCCTATTGAAAGCGAAATCCCAATTATGATGGCCTTCTGTTGGCTGATACCATCCTGCAGAACGGTGCGTATCCCCTCTACGAAGAGCAACCCCATCACTATCATCAGGATTGCTCCGGTTACTGGTCGCGGAATTGTCAGGAGAATGGCGACTATCTTGGGAAGAAGGGCAAGGCCAATCAGCGTCGCTCCAATGGCATATCCTACCCGGCGCACGGCCACCCCGGTAAAATTGATCAGCGAGATGGACGTCGGTAGATAGTTGATTGTTGGCAGCGTCCCCGCAATGCCGGACAACAGGATGGCAACGCCGCTCACGTTGAGAGTTCCCTGTACGCTTCTGAAGTCTGGAGCGCGCGGGTTCCGCCAGGACGCCTGTTGGATTACCGCCCCCTCATTGCTGGCCCTGATGCCAACTACAATACTCACGATTAGGAACGCCAGGAGAAGCGCAAAGAAGTCCTGGTCCAAGGTAAGGCTCAAGCCGGGCCAGGCCGAGAACTCGGGTAGACCAAACCAAGGGGCCTCCAAGGCCGGCTGGATTTCATACACGCCAAGGGGCAAAGCGACCACGCAGCCCGCCACTATAGTTATGGGCATCGCCAACAGCCTGAAGATCCCGGATCCCCGCAGCATCAGAATCGCCGCGGCCGCCAGCGTAGCCGCCCCTGCCGCCAGTCCTGCCATCGGCGAAATGCCCTCAGGCACGTTGTCCAGCCTCGCGACGGCAATTGGCATAGCCGAGACCGCTATCACCATGAATGCCACGCCCGAAACTACGGGAGTGATTATCCGCCGCAACTGGGCCAGCCAGAGTGCCAAGGCGAACTGGACCAGCGAGGCCGCGACTATCAGGCTCGACATTGTCGCCAGCCCGCCTTCCGTAGCCGCCAACACGCAGACTGCCATGAAAGGGACCCCGGGCCCCATCAGCAGCATGTACCCAGGCCCCAAGCGTCCGAGCTTGGTGACCTGGTGAACCGTAACTATCCCGGCAATCACCATGGATGCAAAGACTGCCCACGACAGGTAACTTTCGCTGCTCCCGGCCGCCACCGCGAATATGGTCACGATGGTGACCGTGTTTGACAGCGCCAGCGCGCTCCCCTGGGATGCCACGCCAAGCATGATTAGGGGAGGACACTTGTCGTCTGGCTCGTACCGGATGTGTTCGTTTACACGCATGGGCAAGCGTAAGGGTCCAGTCCGCCGCCTAAAGAATCCGCACCAGCGGTTCGGCTATTGTACGGGAACAAAAAGCGGATTTAACCCAACTCATTGATGCGGATTCCCTGGCCCTTACTCCAAGGGAATACAGATTCCTTGTCGATTGGCCCTACGCGCCGGGCCAACACCCTGGAAAACGGAAAGGGCGGCGTGTGACGCGCCGCCCTTTTCTTGGACTCTATTCTTGTCTCGCCTGAGACGGAGCAAGCCGCCCGGACTTATCCAGCCTTGGCTTTTTCCTCAATCAGCTCGGCAAAGATCTTCGGCGCTAGCCGGGCCATGGGGCTGTGCGCCCCTGTGGGCATCATGACTGCCTCGCCGGTCTCTTCGTGGACCTGACCCGACATGGGGATCATCCTGTTGAGCCGCGCCTCCCTCAAATGGCCGTTGGTCCGGGGTTCCCTGGGGTCGTCGTCCTGGGCCACGTAGATGTACTTGTTCTTTTCCGGGTCCCGGAAAACGTTCATCGGCTCGCCGCCGTCTTCGACGATGGCCATCTGCTCCCGCAGCAGCCTGCGGTACATGATGATGCCCTTGTCCGACTCGCCCAGCTTTTCCTTGGTTCGGTCGGCCACCGGCCCTTGCGTTACCCAAGCCATCGTGTCCTGACCGATGGTGAAGTTGACGGTAAACCGTCCGGTCTCGTCCTTGTAGGGAACGTCATACATCGGTATGTCTTCCTGCGGCGGCACCTTGATATTGCTGCCGTAGGGGGGATGGTAGGCATTGTAGTTCACGTGCCAAGTGTGGGTGTCGTCAATGGGCACCCTCATTTGGAAGCCGGGCCCCACCCGCAGGTAGTTGGGGAAAATAATTGGATGGCCTACGTTCCAAGCCGGGTCATCCTCGGTGCTGCCCTCATAAACCCTGCGCTTTACTATCCCGTGCTCGAACAGGTCGAAGCCGATCTTGCCGTGCCGGGCAATAAACCGGTCCCACGCCTCGGGGTGGCCTTCCCTCTCCAGGATGTAGGTGGAGAAGTAGGAGTGAAGCCACTCCGCGTGGGTGGGGTCCAAGGAGTTCTCCATGCACTGCAGCCAGTTGCAGGGCAACATGGTGACTCCGATGTCTCTCAGGACATTCTCTTCGACGAACATGTCCCATCGAGGCAACAACGGGGCCGGTTCCGGGCCCAAATAAGCCCAGACCAGTCCGCCCAGTTCCTGCACCGGATAGGCCTTCACCTTGACCCGGTCGGGGAAGGTGCTTTCCGGAGATTCGGCGGGCATCTCCAGGCACTGCCCCGTCTCGTTCATCAGCCACCCGTGGTAGGGGCAGCGTAGCCCGTTCTCCTCCGGAATCCCGTAGAGCATGTTGATGCGCCGGTGTGGGCAGGACTCGTCTATCAGTCCCAGCTTGCCGCTGCGGTCTCTGTAAAGCACCAAGTTCTCGCCGAGAATGCGGACCGACTTGGTGGGATTGTCCTTAAGTTCGATGGCCCCCGCTACCGGGTGCCAGTAGCGGCGCATCAACTCGCCCATCGGTGTGCCCGCACCAACTTGAGTTAGTCTCTTGTTCTCCTCAGCAGTCAGCATGTCTCTCTCCTTTCAACTGCCGCTCTGGTCGGCTGAAGCTTCGGGTATCTGCCCCTCCTTGCCTGACCCCGGTTCCCGGCCATATCTTAATAGCCGGATGTTGCCTCCTGCCGGGGCGGCGATTGGCAGTAATATACCATAACGGCCCTGGTATGTGGCGAAATTACGCCGCCTGAAGAGAGAATATGTCGGGTCAGTCCAAGGCCCAATCTGGCCAGCGTCAGCCTGCGGCGGGGCCTACCGACGCGTCGATGCGGGCCATCAACTCCGGCTCAAGCCTGCCCCTGGCCTCCGCCTCCACGCACTCCAGGAGCTCGGTCCGGTCCTTTACTCCCAGCACCACCGTGTCGATGCCGTCCATTGAAAGAGAGTAGCGGTGGGCCAGGGAAGCGGGCGATTCGCCAAGTTGAGCGGCCAGTTCCCGGAAGGGCGCCGCCCTGCGAAAGTCCACCATCTCCGGATGGTCGGCGGGCAACTCCCGGTCCAGTCCGCTGGTCAAGGCCCCTGCCTGCACCGCCCGGATTCCCATCACCGCCAGCCCCCGCCTGTGTGCCGCCCCCGCGATCTCCCTGGGCCTGGCCTCTTCGTCGTACCGCTTGATCGCGCCCGGAGAGTCCAAGAGGTTGGCTATAACCTGGATGGCGTCCGGCGCTGGCTCGCCTGCCAAGGATTCCAGCACCGCCTCGGGTACGCCGATGCCCGTAATTCCCCAGCCACCAACGCGCCCCTGTGACACCAGCCTTTGCATCGCCGTTATAACCGCTTCGGTGAATAGCGTCCGGGGCGTACCCTGGTAACGCTCCACGGAGTCGTCGGGAATAATCTGGTTGTGCAGGAAGAACACGTCCACCCTCTCCAGCTTCAACCGGGTCAAGCTTTCGTTCAGGCTCTGCTCGAATATAGGAAACACCTGCTCCGGAGCGGGGTTCCCAAGACGGCATTTGGTGGAAACCATGACGCCTTCGGGCAGGCGGCCGTCGAAGGCCTCCCCTACCACCAACTCGGCTTCCCCGTTGCCGTAACCGGGAGCCACGTCCAGCATGGTGATGCCGGCGTCCACCGCGGCCCGCACCGTGGCCACCGCCTCGTCCCGGCTGGTCGGGCCCCAGACCTGGCCGATTCCGCCCCCTCCCAACGTCAGGGCGCTGACTTGTCCTAACTTGCCGAACAGTCTCGTATCCATGTCTTCACAATAGGCAGCGTGCCCCTCCTTGTCAACGCGGACTCTTCCCTGCCAACGTGGTCTCTTCCTCGTAAACGCGGGCCCCTACTCGTCAACGAGGACTCCTTTTTGCCAGCGAAATAGTATCCAATTGATTTACCGTCCGCCCTGGCATAAACTCGCCCCACCTGCCCGTGGGACATCCTGCCCGTGGGAATCATGTAGGAAGTGAAGCCCTATGAACGCCTCCGAACTCCTCTACCTGACCATCACCGAGGTTGCGCCCATGCTCCAAGCCCGGGAGGTGTCACCCGTGGAGCTGACCGAAGCCGCCCTCGCCCAAGTGGACCGGATGCAGCCCAAGCTCAACTCCTTCATCACCATTCTGGGCGATCAAGCCATGGAACAGGCCAGGGAAGCCGAGGCCGCTATCGGCCGGGGCGAATACAAAGGACCGCTCCACGGCATTCCCATCGGCATCAAGGACAACATCGCCACCGGCGGCATCCGGAGCACGGTGGGCTCCAAGGTACTGTCCGTCAATGTGCCGGAGGAAGACGCTTTGGTGGTGACCCGGTGCAAAGAGGCCGGCGCAGTCATCCTGGGGAAGGAGAACTTGGAAGAGTTCGCCGCCGGGCCCACTTCCAATAACCTCCACTACGGGGCCGTCCACAATCCCTGGAACTTGGACCACATTCCCGGCGGTTCCAGCGGCGGAGGCGGGGCCAACGTGGCTTCCTGCGTAACCTTCGCCTCCCTGGGCACCGACTTGGGAGGCTCCGTCCGCGGCCCGGCCAACTTCTGCGGCGTGGTTGGAATGAAGCAGACCTTCGGCCGGGTTAGCCAGCGGGGCCTCATGGTCACCAGCTTCAATGGCGACCACATCGGGCCCATCACCCGCTCGGCCCGGGACAGCGCCGCGGTGTTGCAGATAATCGCCGGCTTCGACCCCTTGGACCCCAGCACCGTGCCGGTCCCGATGCCCGACTTTTCCGCTTCATTGGGTCGGGACCTTTCCGGCCTGAAGCTGGGCATACCCAACTATTACTTCGACGTAGTCCATCCCGAGACCGAAGCGGCGGTCCGCCGGGCCATTGGCGCCCTTGAGGAGTTGGGCGTAGAGGCCAGGGAAGTAGACATTCCCAGCATGCAATACGCCGGAGCACTCCGCATCCCCGGCATGGCAGACAGCCTGGTGGCCCACGAGCAGTTCCTTGAAGAGTCCCGCGAGGACTATGGCCCCACCGTGTTGTACCGCACCCTGGCAGGGCAGTTCGTGCTGGGCCGGGACTACTCCAAGGCAATGAAGGTGCAGCGCATCATCAAGGAGGATTACGCCCGGGTGCTGCAAGACGTGGACTTCCTCGTCACCCCGTCGTCCCCGGTGGCGGCTTGGCGCATCGACGCCGAATCGGTGGAAATCGCCGGCTCCACCTACCCCACCCGTGGACCGGGAGCCGGAATGACCGCCCGTTGCACCTCGCCCAGCAACGCCACCGGTCTCCCCTCCATGTCAGTCCCCTGCGGGTTCACCAAGGCCGGTCTCCCCATCGGAGTCCAGTTCATCGGTCGTCCCTTCGATGAGGCCACCCTGTACCAAGTCGCCGACGCCTACGAAGCAGTCTCCCCGGCTCGCGGCCTCAAACCGCCGGTTATCTCCCAGACCTGAATAACCGGTCTGAGGAAAATACCCTCGTTCAGGACCAGGCTGGCGGAATGGCAGCAACCTTCGCAGAACATAGCCGGCATTTCCTGCAAATGGTCCCGTTCTGCTAGTCTTGCCTGGTGCGGGAGGCGAAAGTGGCTGTCGTCCCGCGACAGGCAACATCAACCGCCGGTTGCCGTTTTTCAGGTACAATATCAGCAACGGTCAGTCACCGTGAAACGTCCAGGCTGGCGTGCCCTGCAGGGACCGCAGTCGATTGCAGGCCACTCACGGCAGTGGAGGCAGCCTATGAAGGCATCCTATTTCGGACCCATGGGTTATTCGGAACGGAGCAAGTTTCCGGATACTTGGCCCATTCCGGCCAGCTACCATGACCCCAAGATATCGGTCCAGAGTTACCAAGAAGGCATCGAAGAATGCGAGTTCGCCGAGGAGATGGGCTTCGAGTGGGTCAGCTTCTCAGAGCACCACTACTCCGGCCGCATCGCCACCGGCAACCCGGCGTTGATGGCCGCAGCGGTGGCTGAAAGATGCAAGCGGGTCAGGATCGCCATCCTGGGCCAACTCCTTCCCCTCAATAACCCGGTGCGGGTGGCCGAAGAACTGGGTATGCTGGACAACCTCACCGATGGGCGGGTAATCATTGGGTTCCTCCGCGGCACGCCCAACGAGGACCAGACCTACGGCATCAACCCCAATGAAGGGCGGGCCAGGCTCCTGGAGGGCATGGACTTGGTCATCAAGGCCCTCACCGAACCGGAGCCCTTTGCATGGGAGGGCCGCTACTACCAGTACCGCACCGTCTCGGTGTGGCCCCACCCGGTGCAGCAGCCAATGCCCCCGGCCATCGTGGCCACCAGGAGCGACGACGCTGTCAAGTATGCCGCCGACCACGGCCTGGGCTTGGGCGTGTCCTTCATCCCCGTAGAACAGATGGCCAAGGTCGCCGACAAGTACTACCAGTGGTGCCAGGACGCTGGCTGGGAACCGGAGCCGGACCAGCGGGTGTACCGTGGCAGCATCTACTTGGGGGAAACCGACAAGCAGGCGCAGGACTGGTTCGACGGTCTCAGGGGGCCCCAGAGCCGCCGCCGGTTGGGCATGAGCCACGCCGTGGAACAGGCGGTGCAGGCAGCCCGCACCGGAGAGCAGTTCGACCTTCGAAACGTCATAGCCGGCAGTCCTCAAGGAGACGTGGTGGGCGCTGCCCCGTCCCTGAGCTTTATGGGAGGGCCCGATACCGTCGTGGACCAGATGAAGGCATTCCACGACCGGTGCGGCACCGGGGTGGTGGACCTCTTCTTCCAGCAGCCCAGCGTCAGCCACAAGGACGTGATGCGCCAGATCGAGCTCTTCGGTAAGGAAGTGCTGCCTCGAATTAAGGAATTTTAAGGAAGCGATAATGGCATCTAGGCCAACAGCAGCGGCCTCATTCCAGGAGTCGTCCATCGAAGCGGCGGGAGTCCGGTTTCGCACTTTTCAGGCGGGCAGCGGCGACCCGGTCATAGTCTTGGATACCCTTTCAATGGGACTTACCCGTCTCCACTACGGATTGGCCGAGTCTTTCCGGGTAACGGTGCTGGAACTACCGGGGTTTGGCGGCCCCGGCCGGTCGCTAGAGTCCCGGACCATTCCCGGACTCGCCGCCATAACGGCCCAAGCGGCCGCCTCCCTGGACAGCGGCAAGTTTACCCTGGTGGGCTCCTCTCTCGCCGCCAACGTGGCCCTGTGCCATACCTTGGCCGCTCCTGAGCAGATCGAAGCCCTTGTCCTGGTCTCCCCCACCATCATCAGGCCTGCCGCCTTGGTCCTGTCCAGCAGTGGTGAAGATTTGGGTTCCCTGCTCTTGGCTCATCCCGAAGACCCCTCCAGGCTGGCGACCGTTGACGAACCAGCCATGACCCGGGAATTGGACGCGCTCCGGCAGTTGCACACTCCGGAGTTGGAATCAGGGGTTGAAAGAAGGCTGGGCGAAATCCAGTGCCCCACTTTGGCAGTGTTCGGCTTGAACGACCGTCTGGCGGCCACAGAAGCAGCCAGCATCTACCGGTCTGGCATTCCAAACTGTCACACCTCCATTGTGTACGACGCCGGACACGGCATAGTGCTGGAACGCCCGGAGGCGCTAATCGACGTCGTCAGCGACTATGTGGAGCGCCAAGAGACCTTCATCGTCGGCAAGGGCGCCGGCGTAATAAATCCCTGACCTTTGGTCAGGCCCCACCGGGCGCAGCGCCGCTGCCCCCGCCCACCAAATTGAACACGGACCCCGGCATACCTGAAAGTGCAGACTTGGAAACATAGACCTCAGATCATGGAAAGGTGAGTTATGGGCATATACAGGATGTACCCCGGCGACGACGGAGAGACCCACATTGAAGAGATGACCCTGGAATCCCACCCGCACTTGCAGGAACCTCAGCCCGTGGAGGGACTGCGGCTGTGGCGGGTGGAGGAAGGGCGGTTTTCCGACTTTCACCCTGCCCCCGACCGGCGCTGGATGATTATCCTGGAAGGCGAGGTCGAAATCGGGCTGGGGGACGGGAGTCTTCACCGGTTCGGCCCCGGGGATATACGGCTCATCGAAGACATCACCGGCCACGGCCACACCACCCGCTTCACCCAGCCCTACTTGGCAGTGTTGATACCGGCCGTCGGTCCTGTTACCGGGCAATAAACGGCATGGCGGCGTCACTGCCCGCTCCCGGCTACAACGGGGCTGAAGACCACGTGGAAATTAGCCGCGCGTTCATCGACCACGCCCGGGAAGAGCTGCAAAAGGGCAACAACCTCCAAGCCTCGGAAAAGGTCTGGGGAGCCGCGGCCCACGCCGCCAAAGCCGTGGCAATTCGGCGCGGCTGGAGACATGGTAAGCACGATGTCATCCTTGACATAGTTGAGCAGATTGGTAAGGAATTCAACCGTCCTGACCTGACCAACACTGTGAGCATTGCCGAAGCCTACCACGTCAATTTCTACGAAAACACTCGAAGTGACGACGCCATACGGTCGGCCATTGACGCAATAGAGAAATTGGTTCTCGACTTGGAAGAGCTGAGTTTGACCTCGCCTCGGCCCTTCACCGTGGAAACAACTACCGACCAGAACCGCTTGCAGCGTCTTTTGCGCAGAAGCGTTGCCATGGGCGCCCATTCCGACGTTGGATTCGTCCGGCCCCGGCAGGGAAGCCGGCCAAGCTGAGTGGCAGGGCGGTCCCATGGTCTGCAGGTAGCTGGTGCGGCGCAAACCCCTTGCAACGCCGTCGGAAGGGCCCATGTCAGCATGGAACCGACGTTCGCTGGGCTCGTCAGTCCTCTCCTCGCGGATGTTGGCCTTCATCATAGCCTTGGCCTGGGTCGCTATTGTTGCCGCGTCAATGGCCCCGCTGTCGGCCAACGGCGGCTCTCGCCCCCTGGCCACCGATGCCCGGTCGGGGCCGTACGAGCTGCAAATAGGCGTCTTTCCCGGAACACCCCAAGTCGGAAACTTGCACGTCACCATCCAAGTGAACGCGGCCAGCGACGATTCCGCAGTCACCGATGCAGTGATTACCCTGGCCGCCAAGGGCCCTGCCGGCTCCTCGGACGTTGGGCCGGTGCAAGCGGTGAACACCCCCCAGAGTCCCCAGTTCTATGACGCCGACATATCTCTGGACGCAGCTGGAGCCTGGACCTTGTCCGTGGAAACGGAGGCTGGACTTGGAAGTGCAAGCCTCGACGTGCCCTTTCAAGTGCGTGAGGGCGGCGGCATCGACCTGGTTTACGTCCTTGCCGGTGGGGTAGCCTTGGCGGCCCTGGTCTTATGGGTGCTGGAAAGAATCGGCAAAAGGCGCCGGCGCCGTTCTGCCGGGACACCCGCAAACAGGTGAATGTCATGGAGGAGCCATGAAAATTAAGACCTTGCAGCTATTGCTGTCCATCACTGTTCTCAGCGCTGCCGCTCTCCTGGCAGCCGCTTGCAGCAGTGGAGAACAGCCCAGCGAGCCCGAAGAACCCCAGGAAATTACCATTCCCGTCAAGGTAGACGGCGCATCCCTCCATCCCGAAACTATCCGAGTGACCCAGGGAGATATGGTAACTCTCCGGATTGAATCTGAAAGAACGGGCCAGTTCCATCTCCACGGGTACGATTTGGAGAAAAGCATACCCGCTGGGGAGGCCACCGATTTCTTCTTCACCGCGGACGCCACGGGAAGGTACAGGATTACCATGCACTATTTCGGCGACGACGCAGAAGCAGAGGGTGACGGGGAAGGGGGAGACCATCACGACGCCGGCAAAGAGGAAGACGGTGGCGGGGTAGGCGGTGCAGGAGAGGAAACTGACCTGGGGTACTTGGAAGTCAACCCTCGGTAACCTAGTGATACTCTGAGGGAAGCGGGGGGCTAAACCGCTGCAACGGACTAGAATAGCCTTTCTACTGCTGGCGGCTGGCTGCGGTCTCTGGGCCGTCCCGGCTTATGCCCACGGGTTCGGGGACCGGACCGAGTTGCCGGTGCCCCTGAGCTTTTTCCTCATTGGTGCAGCACTGGCCGTTGCTCTCTCCTTCGCCATCATCGGATTTTTCGTCCGAACCGATGCCGGGAGCATGTCCTATCCCCGTATTGACCTTTTTCAATGCCCCTGGTTCAGGAAGTCTGTCACCAGCCCCTTTTTCCGCTGGCCCTTCAAGCTGCTTGCCGTCTTCCTTCTGGGATTGGTCATTGCCGCGGGGTTGGCCGGAAGCCAGGTCCCTTCGTCGAATTTCGCCCCCACCTTCGTCTGGATAATCTGGTGGGTCGGCATGGCCTTCATTGCGTCGTTGGCTGGCAACCTATGGGAACTGGTCAACCCCTGGAAGGCCCTCTTCGAGATTGGCGAAGCGTTCAATCATGTACTACGTCGGGGGCGAAGCTTGTCCCTCAACCTCCCCTACCCCGAAGGCTGGGGAATGTGGCCTGCGGTCCTCCTCTTCCTGGGTTTCACTTGGATTCAGGATGCCTTTCCTCAATCGGCAGTGCCCAACCGGGTGGCCTGGCTGGCAATCGGCTACACCCTTGTCACCTTGTCGGGAATGGCGATTTTCGGCAAGCGCCAGTGGCTGCGGCAGGGGGAAGCGTTCTCCGTGATATTCGGCTTCCTGGCCAAGTTCGCCCCCACCGAAGTGCGGGTCGGGGAACCGTACCTGTGTCGGGACTGCCAGGACCAGTGTATCGACGAAGGAGGGGAATGCATTAACTGCTACGAATGCTTCGAGAAGGCCTCCTCCCCCGAGTGGAACCTGCGGCCCTTTGCCGCCGGGCTGTCCAACCGAGAGCGCATGTCCAACGACAAGCTGGCAGTCGTGGTCCTGTTGCTCGCCACCGTTACCTTCGACGGTTTCAGCGCCACGTCGGGCTGGGTCGATTTCCAAACTGCGGTGGTCAATGCCTTGTCCGGGTCGATTAACTACGCCGCTTTCAACAGCCGCACCGTCGCCGACACCTTGGGCGTGCTGCTGTTTCCTGTGCTCTTCTTTCTCACCTTCCTGACCTTCACTCGGTTCATGGCTGGCGTCGTCGGAGCAGACCACGACCCCTGGCACCTGGCCCGCTCCTTTGCCTATTCCCTGATACCGATTGCCCTAGCCTACAACATCGCCCACTACATCACCCTGTTGTTGATTCAGGGCCAGTTGCTGGTGCCTCTGGTCTCCGACCCCTTCGGCTTCGGCTGGGACCTGCTGGGCACAGCCGGCTACTCGGTCGATATAGGCATAATCAATGCCCGTGTGCTCTGGTACCTGTCCACCGCCCTGATCGTGGTTGGGCACATCCTGGCGGTGTACTTGGCCCATATCGTCTCCTTCCGGGTCTTCAGCGGGAGGGGCGAGGCGCTGACCAGCCAGTACCCAATGCTCACTCTGATGGTCATGTACACTGTTATCAGCCTGTGGATAATCGCCCAGCCGATTGTTGAGTGACCGGCAGCCCGCTGTAGCAGCTAAGAAAAAAGGGAGAAGATGTGAATATATTCGAGACAATCGCCAAGGTAACCAGCGGCATTGAGCAGTTCCACTCCCAGTTTCTCACGGACTCCTTGGAAGAAAGCCTCTCCGGCGACCGGTCGCTCTTCGATTCAGTATGGCGCCTGGCAACCCCGGACTGGGAAATGCCTGTCCACGCCCAAGTTTGGGCCGAGGAACAGGTGGAACGGGGTGCCGTCGACATCTGCATCCGCACCACATCGCCAAGAGAGAGGATCATCGGCATTGAAGTGAAGACGGTCGACTCCTCCGCCGCTCTTGGGCAACTCGAAAGATACCGGAAAGGCCTCACGGAAAAGTACCCCAGCGCCGACGTACAGATCGCATACCTCACGCCATTCAACACCCAAAGGGCCGGCGATGCTTCCTCCTTCCGACCCACCATCAAGGAATTCCAGCAGTTCTCCAGCCTCTTCCCCCAAGCCCGTCACCTTAGTTGGCTCGACATCGCCGATATCTCCTGGGACGCCAATCCCCTTTGGACTCAGCATCAGACCTATGTCAGGGAGCACATATCTGCCCCCTTGAAGCTGCGGGTCAACACCGAATGGAACCGGAACCTCTCGGTATTCTTCGGAGAAGAAGCGACCCAGAACTTCTGGGAGGAACTCGCACTTTTTGACGTCCATGCCGGACAGAACGGCGCCATCATAGATTTCTCTCCATTCAGAGGAAACCTGCCCCGCTTCGCCAGTTCCCTGATCTCAATACTTCAGGTCTTGCTAGGAAGCGACAGCGTTTCACGCCATGCCAACAGGAGCGACAAATTCCCACCTGAGTTACGCCGACCCTTCATCAACTCCGAATATCGCGAAGTTCACGAGGCGCTCTTCCGATTCGCTGACCTACATCCCTACTTATGGGTACAGGGCAAAAAGGACTATGCAATCAGGACCGCGCACAAGAACCACAGCAGCGGAGTCAGCCTGTTGAGAACCGAGGGGCCAGGCCGCATCGTCGTAGGAGAACGGCGCTAGGGGAATGAAGGTCGCTTCCCGGCATGAACATCCCGGGTCCATCGCCTAAACTGAGGCAAGCCCTGAATGCGTCACGCCAACCGAGAGTGACGGACTAGAAGCACCGGGCAAGCCCTAGCATGCCAGCGTGTCGTCGTCCCTGTGCCAGAATGCCACAACATGCCCACTCGTAGCATAAAATCGCCGGACCGTCCGCCTGACTGATAAGGGTCTCGGCCCTCCGGCAGATAGCGTAGATACCCTACAGGCCGTACAACCGGGCCGGGTTGTCCTTCAAGATTTTTTCAACCACCGCCCCGGACACCTGCTCCTGGGCCATCATGTTGGCGATGACCTCGGGCTGGCCCGATGGGTCTCCGCCCCGGCCCCTCCCTCCGTGGTGCCCCCAGTCGGAGCCCACAATCAGGTTGTCCTCCCCGGTGTAGCTCAAGATGTAGGGCAGGTCTTCCCACTCCTCGTAGGAAACATACAGCCGGTTCTCCTGGAATAGCTTGGGTCCCCACTCCTCAGGGTCGCCGCCGAAGACGCTGCGCAGGGCGTGCAGCACGTAGGGCACCCAGGACGCCCCGGCCTCGATGAAACCGAACCGCAGGCCCGGAATCTGCTCCGGGATCTTGTTGGCCACTATGTTCCGGAAGGCCATCAGGGGGAGCGTACGGGTGTGGGGAAAGGTGTGGCTCCGGCTCACGTCGAACACTGCCGTGAAAGCCGGACAGCCGGCCCCGGTGTGGACGCAGATGGGCAGGTCCAGCCGGGCCGCCTCCCGGTAAACCGGGAAGAAGTACGGGTCGTCCAGGGTGCGGTCCCGCTCGATGCCCCGGAAGAACAGCCCCACCGCCCCGTTTTCCTTGCCGTAGTTGATGGCTTCTATTGATGCGTCGATGGACCGCAGCGGTGGCACCACCAGCCATCGCAAGCGGTCCTGCCCCTGCTTGTAAGTCTCCGCCAGGAAACGGTTGTAGGCCCCGCAGAGGGCCACCTCCAGCTCCACGTCGTCCGTAATATAGGCCAAGAAGAGGGTCGGGTAGATGACCTGCACTGCGGAGCCCATCTGGTCCATGGCGGCCAGCCGTCCCGGAACGTCCAATAGTTCCCTGGCCCGCACGTCGGGCATGGTCTCGATCTGGCCCGGTTGGGTCGGAGTGCCCAGCAGGAAACCGCCCTTGCCGGCGGGCTTGGGGAAGACGTTGCCGTCGATAATCCAGAAGTTCGACCGCCGGTAGACCGTATCCTTCGGCCCTTCCACGATTATGGGCCGCCTGGGGTACATCTCCGGCCCCATGGACTCCCACATCTCTTTCGGCTCAAAGACGTGGGTAATCCGCATCAATCACACCTGGCATCATTTCCTCCTGTCGGCGGGCCAGTGCATTCTGAGACTTGGCTAGTCTTTAGCCCGTCAGTTGCCGGCGCCAACACCACAAAAACCTAACGCTGGCAATTTACCCCGGCCTCGCCCCTAATGGCCCGGTCCCCTGCTGACCTTCCGGCTACAGTGGTCTGGCCCTGCGTTGAATCGGCGTCAATTGCTCCTCCACCGGGTCCACCGAAAGTCCCAGGATCTCCAGGGTAGTAGCGCCTAACAAGTTTGCATCTTTCGGACCAAAAACGACCGGGCACCAGGCATCTTTGTCCATGTAAACAAAGCGAGCAGTTCCGACACCCCATTCACGAGTGTCGCCATCCGCAAGTTCAAACGTCTCGTATCGCTGGGGACTAAGGTTCAGCGATTCCAGCAAGTCACTGTCAATGACGGAGTGCGCCGCCCCGGTGTCCACCAACACATCTACTGGCCGCAGTTCTCCCCCGTGGTAATGGCCAATCTTCACCCGTGCCTGGACTATGCCCATTCCGTGCTTCCTTCCGGTCGTCCCCTACTTGAAGTTGGGCGCCACCTTCTCGGTAAGCAGGCGGATGGAATTGGCCACCTGTTCCGGGGGAATCAGGCCCCCGTAGTTAATCTCCATCACGACGCCCGTGATGCCCAGGTCCTCTTGGAACTGCTGTAGCCGCTCGGTAACCTCTTCCGGCGTCCCGAATATGACCCGGTTCGAGAGAATGTCCTCGTAGGGGACGCTGGCCATCCGCAACATGTTGGCCCTGCCTTCCTCGTTACGGGCCGTCTTGCTCAACTCGGTGGCCGAGTAATTTATCTGGCTGAGGGCGCTCTCTCGGGGCTCTTCGTGGGCCTTATCCCGGGTCTCGGCCACGTACACCGGCACCCGCATGTTCACCTCTCCGGGCCCTTCGTGCCCGGCCGCATTTCGTGCTGTGCGGTACTCCTCCAGCCGGGACTGCATCTGGGCCATGTTGGTGTTTGCCGTTATGAAGATGGGATGTCCCATCTCTCCGATGATTGGGAAGGTGTCCTCCGACGCCACCGCGATCCGGGTGGGCGGGTAGGGCTGCTGGAAGGGCTGTGGCACCACCTCCACTTCCTGGTAGGAATAGAACTCTCCCTGGTGAGTGAAGGGTTCACCCTTCCAAGCCTGCATGATTACGTCCAGCGACTCGAAGAACCGCTCCCGGCTCTCGGAATAGTCGACGTTGTAACCCTCGTAGTACCGGGTCAGGCCGCTCCGCCCGATGCCAAAGTCGAACCGCCCCCGGCTGATGTGGTCCACCGTCGCCGCCTCTTCGGCCACCCGCAGAGGGTTGGTAAGGGGCAGCACCTGCACCGCCAAGCCGATGCGTATCCTGCTGGTCCGGGTGGCGATGGAACTGGCGATTATCAAGGGGGAAGCCAGCACCGACCTTTCGGGCGAAAAGTGGTGCTCCGCCAGCCACGCCGAGTCCATGCCATACTCTTCCGCCCTGATGATCTGGTTGAATGACTCCTCGAACGCATCCGCCTGGGTCTTGCCGGGACGGACATGGAAGTCGGTGAACATACCGAAGTCCATTGATTTCTCCTTCTTTGCAACAGGCCTGCTGCCCTGCAACTGCGGCCTTGAAACTGTGGGGAGTTTAGAGTCCTGCCGTATCTACGTCAATCCTGCGGAGGCGTGCCCTCCCCCCGCCAGACCAGCACACCAAAGCAAGTTTCACCTCAGTGCTGCAATCCCCTCAACAAGACGCCGGCACTCCTCCAGCCGCCGGATGCCCACCCGGATGAACCGGGGCAGCCCGAAGGACGAACAGTCCCGCACGAACAGTCCCCGCCGCGCCAAACCCTCCCGCCACGCCGGCGCATCGCCAACTTCCACCAGCAGGAAGTTGGCGGCGGAAGGCGGTATGCCGAATCCCAGCGCGCCCAGTTCACGGGCCAGGTACTCCTTGGCGCGGGCGACTTCGGCCCGGGCCCGGCTCAAGTAATCGGGGTCATCCAGAACGGCAAACGCCGCCGCTTGAGCCAATCCGTTCACGCTCCAGTCGGGCTGATATCGGCTCAGCTTGGCGGTTATCTCCGGGGAAGCTATGGAGTAGCCGATACGCAGGCTGGTCAGGGCATAAGCCTTGGTCATGGAACGCAGCAAGACTACGTCGCCCCGGCCAGCCAGCCCCAATGCATCCCCCGAAGATGCTCCCGGATAGTCAACAAAGGCGGCATAGGCCTCGTCCAGCACCAGTATCCCGCCGGTCCACCCGCAAGCCTCCGCCAGCGGCTCTACTTCGTCAGGGGACAGGAACACCCCGGTGGGATTGTTGGGATTGCACAGGAACACCAACGATGGCCTCCTGTCCCTGATAACCCCGGCGGCCTCCTCCAAGTCCCACCGGAAAGACGGCGGCAGCCCGGCGTCCAAGGTGACAATTGACGCTCCCTGCACCCGGCAGGCGCCGGCATACTCCCCATAGGTGGGAGTCAATATTAGGCCGCCGGTCTCCGGGCATTGACCGGCAGGAGCTGCATAAGCCCTGGCCAGCAGGTGAATTATCTCCGTGGAGCCATTGCCCACCAGCAGATTCTCCGGGGTGATGTCAAAACCCGGACCGGAGAGATAGTCTGCCAGTCTTCGCCGCAACTCCATGCACTGGGGGTCGGGATAAGCCGACAGGTCCACTCCGCCCATGGCATCCCACACCCCTTCTGGTGGGCCAATGGGAGAAATACTGGCACTGAAGTCCAGCGCCTCTTCAGGGTCCAGCCCCAGGGCCCGCAACTCCGCCGGCTTCACGCCGCCATGTACCGGGCGGCTTGCACTAGATTCCATTCTTGCCTTGTCTTATCTGACTGCCCATGGGGTTCTCGCCCGGTGCCGGTCTTCCTTCCGGTCTGCTACAATCCTACCCCAAGGATTCTGAGGATGCACGATTTTCCAGACTGGCCCGGGGAGCAAAGAGGCAGTTTGCCCGCCGGCCGCATTATCCGGGAAAGTAACGAATGACGCTTGAGACCAGCCGGGCCGAGGCTATTTTCGCCGATGCCCGAATACTCCACCAAGATGCTCTGCAGATGCTGGGCCAAGGAAACATCCGCAACGCCGCCGAGAAAGCTTGGGGCGCCACCAAGCGGGCTGCCGATGCCCTGATTCTCGCCCGTACAGGAAACGAACCCAGGACCTCCGGCCAGACCCGACGGGGCATCCGCGCCTTGGGCCGCAGCGATGACAGGGCAGAAAGCCTGGCGCGCCGCTACAGCCAGCGGCAGACCGACCTCCACGGTGCCTGTTTCTACGACGGTGACTGCGAGCCTGAAGACCGGGTAATCCAGGACATTCGGGATACCCTCGCCTATATCCAGGACGCTGAGCGGCTGGCCGGCATTCAACAATCCTCAGCGTAATCCAGGTACCCCGTTCAGCACCCTGGCCAGTCTCCCTGGGTGCAAACCCTCACGTAGCCGCTCGACCGGTTTCCAGGCCCAACTCCACTACCAAAGCAACTCCACCCTCACCCACGCCAGCCCCAGCGTCGCCACCAGCCCCAGGCCTGCAACAAGGTACATCGACTGAACCGCTTTGCCTATGTCCGCTGGTTCGGGAAGCCGCGCCGGGCTTCCCAGCAGGTAGCCTCCCTGGGTCGAGACCTTCTCCAACTGCACACCCAAGGCCCCGGCCATGCCGCTCATGGGCCAGCCGGCGTTGGGACTTTCCGTCCGGCCCCGGTCCCGACGCATGACGCGCCACGCCCCTCCAGGACTCTGCCCGGGTAATAGAGCTCCCGCAGCTACGATGAGGACACCGGTGATGCGCGACGGAATAACGTTCACCACGTCGTCCAGCCGCGCCGCCGCCTTTCCCAAGTATTCGTAGGCCCCGTGATAGCCCATCATGCTGTCCAAGGTGTTTATCGCCCGGTAGGCGAAGGCCCCAGGCAGTCCGAACAGGCCGAAGGCCAACCACGGCCCGATAAACCCGTCGGACATGTTCTCCGCGACCGACTCGATGGCAGCCGCTCCGGCTTGGGGCTTTGTCAACCGTGTGGGGTCGCGGCTGACCAAGGCGGGCATCTGGCGTCGCACCGCCGGCAGGTCGTCCTGCTCCAGCAGGCTCTTGACCTTCAAGGCCTCCCGCTGCAGCATCCTCACCGAGAAGCTGGTCTTGAGCAGTGCCCCTCCAACTACAATGTAGGCCGCAGTGTGCAACGACTTCAGGCCGTAGGCTGCATACCAAGCGGCGACGCCCCAGAATGACGCCACGGCCAAGACAATCAGCGCCCCGGCCAGCAGGGCGGCAGCTCCGTTCCTGGGCGCCCGGCTTTCCAAGAAGGAGATCATCTTCCCCATCCAGACCGTGGGGTGTGCCCAAGCAGGGGGCTCGCCCAATGCCAAGTCCAAGGCAACCGCCACCGCCAAGACGGCCAGTTCCTCATACCCCGGCCACATCGTCAATCAGAATCCCCGAATAGCATGTCCCAGTTTCCCGCCGGCCGGCCCAACTCCCGGTCGGCAAATACTAGAACCTCTCCAAGGCCTGCCCTAGGGTCTCCAACCAGCCGTAACGTGCCAGTACCAGCGCCGCCGCCAAGACCGCAACCTCGCAAACCTCATTGGTCGCTCCGTAGCAGTCGCCTGTGAGCCCCCCAAGCGAGCGGTTCATGGCCCACCCCAGCGCCAACGCCAAGACCGTAACCCCGGCAAGCAGCCCCAAGCCGCCAAAGCCTCCCAGGAGCAGGGCCCCGGCCAAGGCCATGATAGCCGCCACCGCGGTGGGAATTCCAATGCCGCCTTGGTGAAAGGGAGACCCCAGCCCCTCGGTCCGGGCGTAGGGAAAGGCTGCCAGTGATACCACCATAGCCCAGCGTGAAAGCAGGGGAAACAGCAGCAGTATGATAACGTCCTCCAGTTCCAGCCCGGAGGAAGGAATCTCGCTGAGAGAAACATAGCTGAACGTGCCGCTCCCGAGGAGAATCCGGGGTTCCAGCACCGACATCAGGGCGCCGAACTTCAAGAACAGGATGATGCCCAAACCAATGGCGCCGAAGGCCCCCACCCTGGGGTCTTTCATGATTTCCAGCCGCCGCTCCGGCGTCCCGCCCCCGAAGATGCCGTCGCAAACGTCCATCAGGCCGTCCAAGTGCAGGCCCCGGGTGACCGCGCTCAGCGCCAGCAACATCAATGCTGCCGTGAAGTACGTGGGAAACACTGCCGAGGCCCCAAGGGCCACCAGCACGATCAAGACGCCGATGAACAGCCCGACCAGTGGGAACCAAGCCCGGGAATTGCTGATTTGCCGCGGCGTCTTGCGGCGGAGTATCGTAGCAGGGAACCACGTCAGGAAGGCCAGGGAAGCCAGGAAGGAAGACAGAAAAGAACTCAAGGGCCCGTCGCCCCGTTGGCGTCCTCCGTCTCGTCTTCGATCCGCTCCGACACCCCTGCCTCGGCAAAGGTTGCCATCTCGGCCAGGCACTTGGCCGCCGCTTCCACTAGATGTATGGCCAGCGCCGCCCCGGTGCCTTCCCCCAAGCGCATTCCCAAGTCCAACAGCGGCTGCAGCCCCATGGCTTCCAGCCCGACGGAATGTCCCGGCTCCACCGACTGGTGGGAAGCGATGAAATAGTGCCGTGCCTCCGGGGCAATGGTCCAAGCGATCAGGGCCGCCGCGCCGGAAATCAAGCCGTCCACTACCACCGGCCTGTTTCGCGAGGCTGCTCCCAGCATCACCCCCGCCAGGACGCCGATTTCGAACCCCCCGACCTTGGCCAGCACATCCAAGCCGTCCTTTCGGTCCGGCCGGTTGACTTGGATGGCCCGGCGGATGACCTCCACCTTGCGTTCCAGCCCTTGGTCGTCCACGCCCGCGCCCCGGCCGGTGGCCGTCGCCGGGTCAGCTCCGGTGATGACGCAGGTGATGGCGCTGGAAGGCGTCGTGTTGCCGATGCCCATGTCGCCGCACCCTACCAGGTCGGCCCCGCCGTCCATCCGCTCTCCGGCAACTTCTATTCCGGTCTCGACGCACTGGACTGCCTGCTGGCGTGACATGGCCGGCCCCGCCGCCATGTTGGCCGTGCCCCTGCCTACCTTGGCCGCCCGCAGCGCCGGGTGTTCGGGAAGGTCCGCCGCAACCCCCGCGTCCACCACCACTATGTCCGCGCCCACGTGCCGGGACAGCACGTTGATGGCCGCTCCCCCGCCCAGGAAATTCATCACCATCGCCGGGGTCACGTCTTGCGGGTAGGCGCTCACCCCTTCCGCCACCACCCCGTGGTCGCCTGCTGCCAGGATTATGCTCTTGCTCCCGATTGCCGGCACCGCCTCGCCGTAGATTCCGGCCAGCCGTATGGACAGTTCCTCCAACCGGCCCAAGCTGCCCAATGGCTTGGTCAAGGTGTCCTGCCTGGCCCTGGCCGCCGCCATGGACTCCTCGTCCAGCGGGGAAATATTGGCTAGAACTCGTTCGATAAGTGGAGAAGTGGTCAAACGGCGGCTCCTTTCTGTGCTGACAGACCCGGCCTGCCGGGATAGATACAATAGATACCGGAAATGGCCCCGGAACGCCTCTAGAATTCGACTCCAGGCTGGGCTTTGATCCCGCTCTGGTAGGGGTGCTTCACCACGTTCATTTCAGTCACCAAGTCAGCGTACTCCACCAAGGCCTCTGGGGCGTGGCGCCCGGTGATGACCACGTGCTGCATCTCCGGGCGGGCCTTCAATACCTCGATGACCTCCTCCACCGGGACCCAGCCGTAGTGCATGGGATAGGTGAACTCGTCCAGCACCACCACGTCATGCTCGCCCGCCGCGATGACCTCCTTGCAGTCCTCCCAGTGGGCCCGGGCCAAGTCTGCGGATTCCTCAAGGTTGCGTGACCGCCAAGTGAACCCGTCGCCCATGGCCCGCATCTCCACGCCTATTTTCTTCGCCGCCCGTTGCTCACCAAAGTTGGCCGTGGAGTGCTTGATGAACTGGAGCATGATCACCCGCAGGTCCCGGCCCCACGCCCGGAACAGCAGCCCCATAGCTGCGGTGGTCTTGCCCTTGCCGTTGCCGGTGTTGACGATGACCAAGCCCTTGTTGATGCGCGGGCCCTTCACCGATTGTGGTCCCTCTTGTTCCGCTTGTCCGGTGGACATTCGACTCCTCCGAAGGGGCTAGCCGCTATAGTTATCCCGTGTATTGACCCGGTTCCTGTGCCCGGCCCGGTCCCGTGCCTTGAACTAAGCGCTTTTCGTGGAAGCGGCCGCGCAGGTATCCACGAAACGCTGCGGCAGCGAGGGGTGGCTTCCCAAGTGGACGTGGATGTATGAAGCCCAAACGCTCCCCACCTGGAAACCCTCTGCCCGGTTGCCCTGGTCCACAACCCGGTATATGGACTGCTCCGGCGACGGCAGCGGGTCCAGGGTTGACCAGTGAAATTCATGCCCTCGCACCCTTTGCCCCTTTTGCAGCAGCGGGCCGTCGGCCACCGCCTCCACCTCCCGGTAGCCCAGGGTCAGCCGCTTCTCCGACATCCGGGACACCGCCGGTATCACCCCGGCCATGACGTGCTCGTTGCCCTCCAAGTCCGTCAAGCTCTGCCCCAAGTACATCAGCCCGCCGCATTCCGCATACACCGGCAGCCCGCGCCGCGCCGCCTCCCGGATGGACTCCAGCATGCAGGAGTTGGCGGCTAGCTCCTCCCCGAACATTTCCGGGAAGCCTCCCCCAAGATAGACGCCGCCCGCGGCCTCGGGCAACCGCCGGTCCTCCAAGGGGCTGAATGGGACAAGTTCCGCTCCCCAAGCCTCCAGCAGGTCCAGCGAGTCCTGGTAGTAGAAGCTGAACGCCTGGTCCTGCGCCAAGGCTATCACCGCCCGCTTGGGCTGGCGCTCTTGGGGGAAGGAATCTTGGCGAGACAATTCATGAGGGCTAGCTTCGTCTCCAGGTTCGGCCCCGCCGGCCCCTTGAGCAATCGCCACAATCCTGTCCAAATTGAAGGTCTCTTCCACCTGCCGTATCAGGCAGTCGTACCACTCCCGGGCCACGGTGCCTTCCACTGTCGGAATCAGCCCCAAGTGACGCTCCGGCTGCACCAGTTCCTCCCGCCTTGGCAGATAGCCCAGCACCGGCAGCCCCGTGGTCGCCTCTATCTGGGGCTTGCAGAAGTCCAAGTGCCGTGGGCCGCCCACGCCGTTCAGCACCACCCCGGCGATGTTCAGGTCAGGGTCAAACTGCTGGTATCCCAGGACCTCGGCGGCCACGCTGCGGGCCACCTTGGAGGCGTCGGCCACCAGGATTACTGGAGCTTGGAGCAGCTTCGCTAGCTGGGAGGTCGAGCCCTCTTCGGACAGGTTCGAATGGCCGTCGAACACCCCCATCACTCCTTCCACCACCGAAAGCTGCCCCTGCCGGGAAGCCCGGCGGAAAAGCTCAAGCACCGTGGGATGGGGAAGCATCCAAGTGTCCAGGTTCCGGCTCGGCACGCCGCAGGCCAGGGCGTGGTAGCTGGGGTCGATGTAGTCCGGGCCTGCCTTGAAGGGCTGTACCGCCAACCCTCGCCGGGTCAAAGCGCCCATGATGCCCGTGGCGATTGTCGTCTTGCCGACGCCGCTCCTGACCCCGGCAATCACCAACGCCGGCGGTGAAGAACTAGGCCGCAAGTTGGATGCTGTCGCCATACTTGTCTATCAGTCCCATGAAGTGGTCGTGCCGGGGCTGGTTGGTCTCCTCCTGCTCCGACTTCCGCAGGTACACCCGCAGCAGGGGCTCGTCGGTCTGGCTCATCAGCCACAACGAGTAGCTGGGCAGGCCCTGCTGGTTAGTGGTGTGGATTAGCTTGGCCTCTTTAACCTGGTCCATGTACAGGTGCAGGTGGGTTCCATTCTCGCCCATGAAGGTGACGATGTCGTTGTTGTCGCTGAACCTGACGTCGTCAAACATGGCGTAAATCTCCGCCGACGCCGCCTCGTTCGACAACATCATCACCACCTCGGCGAATCCCTGTCGGCAGTCTTCCAATATTTCCCGCAGCATGACCTACCTCCCCGGAGGCTCTTTCGACAGAGCTCTATTGCCTCATGCCCTTTAGTCAGAAATCATCCATATGAAGGGTCTGACTAAGGAACACTGAAGTCCCTTCTCCCTTGATGGGAGAAGGTATGGATGAGGGTGGGCTGAAATCGCTTAAAAGCCCCTTGCCGTAAAAGCCCCTTGCATTGAAGTCCTCTTAGTTCAGGTGCTCCCGGAACAGGTCCGCCGGTTCCTCCGGTATCAGTTCCATGTTCACCCGGCCCCTCACCGATATCGTCACCGGCCCCTTCACTGAGCCGTAAAGCGTCTTCTGCCGGCTGGTGCGGTCGATCACGTCAATTCGGGGCCCGTAGGTGCACCCGAAGATGCACCGGCAGGAAGTCGCTTTGACCTGCCCCTCCAGACCTTCCGCCTGGACCGCTTCCTGAATGTCCTGTAGCAACTCCACGCTGCTGCGGCCTCCGTATTTCAGGTTCAGGCACCTGGCGGGGTCCACGCACACTATGATGTTAAGCAGTGTGGCAGTCATCTAAATGTGCCGAGCCGGGGGATGCAAGTCTTCCCTAGGGGCCGAGACGCTTGGGATAGAACAAAAAAGCCTGACAAATCCGCCAGGCTCATGTAATGCATGACCGGCTCCTTTATCCGCGAAGGTCCGTCAATATCGGCCTGAGGCAGGTCTCCTGGCTCCCGGTGGCCTCCCGCTCCAACGCCCGCCTTGACCGGCCGGGCATCGGGGCTGCGTAGAAACGTGGAAGGCTTCAACCGGCTACAGTGGCGGGACCGCGCCGGATTCGCACCGGCTTCCCCATTTCGGCCCGTAACACCGGGCCGCCTGCAGGCTGGTTCTGTTTTACCGGCGCTGGCAAGGCCGCCAACCCCTTGCACCGAATTGTAAACGGGTGCCCAATGGCCGTCAATTGAAGACTGCGTTCACGGCCCGGAACCGCCAGACTCGCTACCGGTGTTCTCCTGTAGCTGGTCCGCACCTGCACAGACAGCGGCCTTGGAGCCGATTTCCTCCGGCGGTGCTGACGAGAACAGTGGATAACCCGGAGGTTCGCGTGGTCAGAATGGCCGCTCCTTCACAACGTTTGGTACTAAGCGCTCGTTAATAGGGTCTGCAATCAGCCCCAAGTTTTCCAGCGTCGTCGCCCCCAACAAGTGGCCGGCATTCCCCGCAACAAAAACCACCACACATGGCGCCGCTACCCCCATGTGACGGATCCGCGCTTCTCCGATAGGACGTTCGATTTCCGTCCCGTCTGCCAGTCTAAACCGGCGGGTGCCTGTCGATTGAACCCCTATCCCCTCCAGAAAATCCGACGGAAAGGCCGAGTGGGTAGCCCCTGTATCTACCATCGCTTCCGTAAATACGTACTCATGCTCGTCCAACGGGCTAATCTCCACTCTAGCCGTGAAAGTGCTCATTGAAGTCCTCCCCGGGCCACACAGAAGCGTGGCCGAATTCTAGCACAAGCCATCGAGGAAGCTATGACTACCTGGCAGGCGTCCATTATCCCAATGAGCGGTTAGAAACTACCCTAAAATCCCCCTCTCCCTTTCCCGCACGCTTGTACTTTCCTAGCTTCCCCGGCCCGGAACCCTTCCTTGACACGCTATCCCCCCAGCGATAAGTTGGACCCGCTTGTTCATCTCCACGCCGCCAACCCCAGAGAGGCCGGAGCAGAAGCTGGAGAGAGGAGGAACCCCATGCCGAAATACACCTACGACCACATCCACCTGCGCAGCAAGAACCCAATGGAGACCGCCCAGTATTTCAACCGCATGTTCGATGCCGAAATCAAAGAGTCCATCCAGTCCGACGGGTACCCCCGGATCGACTTGGACTTGGGCGGCCTGGTCATCTTCGTCGCCGAGGCCGACGACTCCACTCCGGCCTCACTGCGGGACCCCCACTTGGGCTTGGACCATTTCGGGCTGCGGGTGGAAAACGTCGACGAGACCGTGGCCGAACTCAAGCGCCGCGGCGCCGAGTTCTCCAGGGAACCCACCACCATCCGCCCCGGCGTCCGCATCGCCTTCGTCCGCACCCCCGACGACGTGCGCATCGAACTGCTGCAAAGGGACTAGAGAATTGCCCCAAGACTTCGAGCGGCGTCCAACCCGTCATCCCGGCAAGGGTTCGAATACAGACTAACTTCCGTGAGCAGATTCCTGTCTTGGTCTTTGTCTGGATGCCGATCCTAAGTTCGTTTGATATCGTGACTTAGCGTGCCGGGGTATTGGGAAAGGAGACATCATGGCCACCAAGACCATCACCATTAACGTAGACGAGGAAGCGGCCAGGGCTTTTGTTGAAGCTTCTCCCGGCGAGCGGCGAAAGCTCCAACTCCTGTTGAGCCTCCGCTTGCAGGAACTCACCGCCTCGCGGGGCAAAACGCTGAAGACAATAATGGAAGAGACCGGCAAGACCGCTGAAGCTCGCGGCCTCACGCCTGACATTCTGGAGAATCTCTTGCGTGACGAGTAGTCTGCGTACGGTATTGGACACTAACGTCGTGGTAAGCGCAGCATTATTGCCCCGTTCCACTCCCCGTCAGGCGTTTTCTCATGTCCTGGAGCATGGGACACTGCTCATATCGATGGCTACGGTGGCAGAACTGAACGGTGTTCTCCGCCGTTCCCGCTTCGACACGTACTTGCGGGAAGAAGAACGCATCGAGTTTTTGGCAACACTGGTACGGGAATCGGATTTAGTGGAAGTCACCGAGGTCGTGAACGCCTGTCGCGACCCCAGTGACAACAAGTTCTTGGAACTGGCGGTAAGTGGCGCGGCTACCCATATCATCAGCGGAGATGATGACTTGTTGGCGCTGCACCCGTTTCGTGGTATTGCCATCCTCAGCGCACAAGACTTCCTGGAACAAGAACCCAAGCCCAAATAGTCGGGCTCAGCTACCAAATAATGCTCCGAGAATCTTATCCCTGGGATTGTCTCTTTGCAGCGCAACTCGGGCGGACTGCGTGGACCGGGTTAATAGGCGCTTACTATCGACGGTCCCGGCGGTTGCCGGAAAGCCAAGACAGGATGCCCAGCACGATGAGGACAACGCCCGCCACGGCTGTAACCCATCCCAGGGTCGTAATCAGGAAAGCCCCCACCGGGGATATGAGAATTATCCCCAACAACACCAGCAGGGTTCCGCAACCCAATGCCGGTCCCGGTCCGGCGCCTCCTAGCCTGAGGTCAAACATAGAGGTAGAACATCTACGAGCCGGTTAGTGAATAGACGGCGGAGTCCTCGGTAATCCTGCCGTCCTCTTTCAGCTTCTCCAAGTGCGTGCGTACGTTCCGGGCCGCCGCCCCCTTCAGGTTCCTCCGCAGGCCCCTGGGGTACACCGACTGCACGATCCGGTCCACCGTGTCCGCCCCGGCCTCTATCGCCGACAGTACCTGCTCTTCCCTCTCCTGCCGGTGCTCGATGTACCACTGCACCCTCGCCGAACCGTTGCGCACCACTTGCCCGTGGCCCGGGCACAGGGTATTGGGCTCCAGCTTGGCCAGCGCCTCCAAAGACTTCATGTACTGGCTCAGGTTCCTGACGCTGGACGACGAGTTGCCCAGTATCGTGTCTCCGGTGAACAGTGTCCGGCCCTTGGCCATGAAGTAGGAAATATGGTCTTCTTCGTGGCCCGGCGTGTACACCGCCCGCAGGCTGACCCCGCCGCCGGCCTTCACCGTCTCCCGGGAACGCAACTCCCGGACAATGCCCTCCCCCAGCTGGTGCGTTAGCCTCGGTTCCAGCTTCGGGTGGCAGCGCACCTCGCAGTTGAAGGCGTCCTGCAAACGGTCCAACCCGCCGATGTGGTCCCCGTGGCCGTGGGTGATTAGTATCGCCGACATCCTGGGACTGCCCAGCTCCCGGTGATAGTCCATTATCTGCCGGTTCCAGGAGCGGTAGGGCTCCCCCGTGTCCACCAATACCATGTTGTCGTTGGGGTCGCCGACGAAGTATATCTGGGTGCCGCCGGGATGAAATGCGCCGAAGGTGGCCGGGTCTTCCTGGATATGGGTGCTGTATATGTGCTCGGCTATCTGCATCGGCGCCCCCGGTGATTTTTGTAACGGTCCCTGCTCCCCCCAATGGAGCCCGGGCTCTCGCTGGGATGTTAGCCAGCCTGCCGCCCAAGGTCAATCCCGGCCAACGCACCGTAATTGTTCACACTTGGTGAGAAGGATGCCTGTTCAGGGCAAGAATGCCGCCTCGCAAGTAGGGGCGGGTTTGAAGCCCGCCCCTGCTTTCCCCCGCAGTGGACGCTTCTTTCCGAGAGAATCTCACGAACACTGACCAGCTACAACGGACCTTGAGTTGTTTCGCCTGTTCCTGCGGGCCTTATAATGGCGGCCCGGGGACTATTCAAGACCGGCCCGGAATGGTCCGGGCAGATTGGCCTTGGTAGATAGGCCTTAGCGATTGGAGAGTAGCTATGGTGGCGATAGAGACCGATGCACTGAGAAACTCCTTGCCCCAAGTGACCGGCTCGGTCAACTTGCCGGGGTTGAAGTCCGGCGTGGAAATCTACCGGGACAAGTGGGGAATCCCCCACGCCAAGGCCTCCAACCTGGCCGACGCCTTCTTCGCCCAAGGCTTTTTCACTGCCCAAGACCGGTTGTGGCAAATGGAGTACGACCGCAGAAGGGCTCTGGGTCGCTGGGCCGAAGTTGTCGGTGAAGCCGCTGTTGAGCAGGACGTCCTCATGCGCCGCTTCCGACTGGAGGACAGCGCCGTCGGCGACTACCAAACCTCATCCGGCGAGACCCGTGCAATGTTCGACTCCTACGCCCAAGGAGTAAACGCCTTCATCCGGTCCACTAGCGCCCTGCCCGTGGAGTACGGCATCACCGGCGTCGAGCCGGAGCCTTGGGAGCCCTGGCACGGTTTGGTCGCCTATAAGGTCCGCCACATCCTCATGGGTGTCTTCGAGTCCAAGCTGTGGCGCGCCCGGGTGCTGAGCAAGCTGGGGACGGAAAAGGCCGCCCTGCTGTTCCCCGGATACCAACCCGGCCAGTTGGTCATCCTGCCTCCCGGAGAAGAATACCGCGGCCAGCTTGAAGAGGGGCTGGGGCACTTCAGCCAGGGAATAGTCGCCTTGGAATGCTTGAACGAAAGCGACGGCGGCAGCAACAGTTGGGTCCTGTCCGGAGAACGCACCGGAACGGGCAAGCCCATCCTGGCCGGCGATTCCCACCGCGCCTTGGACACCCCCAACGTTTACTACCAGAACCACGTCTCTTGCCCCGATTTCGACGTCGTGGGCCTCTCCTTTCCCGGCCTGCCCGGCTTCCCCCACTTCGGCCATAACGCCCACGTCGCCTGGTCCGTAACCCACACTTGGGGCGACTACCAGGACCTCTACATCGAGCGCTTCGATCCGGCGAATCCCGGCTCTTACCGCTTGCCTCAAGTGGGAGAGGAAGACGGGTCTGGCTTCCGAAAGGCAGACTCGCGGCAAGAGACCATCAAGGTCAAGGGCGGCTCCGACCGGGTGATTACGACTTGGGCAACCCGCCACGGGCCCATCATCGAAGGCGGCCCGCCCCAAGCCTACGGGCTGGCTTTCAAGTACACCGCCACCGAGAACGGGGACTCCGGTTCCCAAGCCTGGACCGCGACCCTGCTTGACATGCTGCGGGCCCGTGACTCTCACCAGCTTGTGGAATCCATGCGGGACTGGGTCGATCCCTGCAACAACTTCCTGTTCGCCGACGTTAGCGGGAATTCCGGCTATTTCCTCCGGGGCCGCATTCCCATTCGCTCCTGCGCCAACGCCTGGCTGCCCGTCCCAGGCTGGACCGGAGAGCACGAATGGGAGGGGTACATCCCTTTTGAAGAACTGCCCCGCAGCATCAACCCGGAGCAGGGTTACGTTGCCACCGCCAACAACCGCCCCGTGGGTGACGACTACCCCCACTACATCGCCCTCGACTTCACGCCGGGCTTCCGCGCCCGCCGGGTCACCACTGGCCTGCTGGCCCTGGACCGGCCCGCCGCCGCCGACATGGCCGAAGTCCACCGGGAGAGGTTGTCCATCCCCGCCGCCGCCTACTGCAGCTTCCTGAAATCAGTGAAACCCGAAGACCCGGCCGCGGCCAATGCCAAGGAGATTCTGACCGCCTGGAACGGCATGATGGACGCCTCGGAAGCCGCTCCCACCATCTTCAGCGCCTTCCGTGACGCCTTGCTCAAGGAGACCTTGGAAAACTACCTGGGCCCCGAACTGGCCGCTGAGGCCTGGAAGCCCAACGGCAGGGGAGCAGCCATGTTCCTGGGACGCCTGAAGGCCCGCATGGTCGAGATGATAGAGGCGGACGACCGCCGGTTTCTAAACCCGGGTGACACTTGGCAAAAAGCCATGTCCAGGGCATTGAGCCGGGGTATGAAGCACTTGTCCTCGCTACTGGGTGGAGAACATGCCGGCTGGACCTGGGAACGTGTGCACCAAGCCCGGCCTGCCCA
The DNA here is from genome assembly GCA_034420695.1 of Dehalococcoidia bacterium. Classification (GTDB taxonomy): domain Bacteria; phylum Chloroflexota; class Dehalococcoidia; order Lucifugimonadales; family UBA3495; genus Io17-Chloro-G2. The sequence goes on along the minus strand of DAOULB010000032.1, from coordinate 101,132 downwards.
TACCCTGTCCGCTGCCCATCCCGAGCTGGCCCACCTGCTGGACCCGCCGCCCATACCCAGCAGCGGCGACGGCGACACTCCCCTCGCCGGCGCTTACGCCCCCGCCAACTTCGCCACCGTTGCCAGCCTTTCGGTGGCCCGCTACAGCTACGACCCATCCGATTGGGACAAGTCCCTGTGGGTCGTGCCCCTCGGCAGCTCCGGCCACCCGGGCAGCCCCCACTACCACGACCAGTCGGAACTCTGGCGGCGCGTCGAAATGGCGCCCATGGAATACGGGTGGGACGGAATCGCCGCCAACTGTGAGACCAAGCAGCTGCTGATGCCCGATGCTCGTTTCTCTGTCCCGGCTTTGCCGTACCCTTCCTGACCTTGTCTATGGTCTCAGCCCATCTTTCGACAGGCCCAGTTCAGCCAGTTCAGTAGGATAGAAATGCGGTGCCTTCGTGGTGACCCTGTCGCAAGATGAAATGAAAGGTGGACCGGGCCCTGTGGGGCCCGGTCCAAACGCAGCCCACCCACTCTTAAGGCAGAATTCCGTTGTCCCGCATCAGTTGGTGGGTGCCTTCCAGGTCGGCAAGGTCCACCAGCGCAATTTCAGGGGAGTTGATTTCGGAAAGGGGTATAAGAACGCGATGTGTCCTTACGTTCTCGACCAAGGGGTACTCGAAGGTCTGTGAGGCAAAATATTGCTGCCCCCCGGTTGAAAGCAGAAAGGCCAGGAACCTTTCGGCGTTCTCCCGGTTCTCCGCTGTCTCCAAAATGCCCGCGCCGGCCACTGTGACCACCGAGCCCGGCCCCCCTGACCGGGGATGATAGTTACGGGCCGGGAAGTCCTCACCCTCCTCCGCCAGGAAACGGAAAAGGTAGTAGTGATTGACGAACCCCACGTCAATTTCGCCGGCGGCGGCCGCTGCTACTTGGGGCGTGTTCTTGGGGTAAACCTTGGGTTCGTTGGCTTGGATGCCCAGCAGCCACTCCCGCGCCCGGTCTTCGCCCCACACCGCCCTCATGGCCGTGACCATGGTCTGAAATGAAGCAGTGGTGGGCGCCCAGCCAATCCGTCCCCGCCACTCGGGGTCGGTAAACCCGAACATGTCGTCGGGCAAGTCATCTATAGAGCGAGTAAAGCTATATCCCCAGTAACTAATACAGTCAACATATATAAATTGGATAATTATATGTTAATACTTATTATTTCAGTAACTGTATAGAAGATATTCCAACGCGCAATGGACTAGACCGGTGATTGGCCCGGTTTCAAGCCTTTAATTGTCAGGACCTTCGGAACTGCCCTTCTGGGCGTTCTTTCCGGGGGAATGAGGGGTGCGGGTGGCTCCCTGCGCCGCGACCGCCGCAGCGTCGCGCCCCCGCGTACGCGTCACCCAAGGCTTAGGGCTGGGGCAGGCTCGCAACCAACCGCGCGGCCATCCAGCAATTGCTGCCGAGGTCGTGGGAAGGAATGCGCCGAGGTGAGAACACGTGGTGTGCTACCGATGTGGCTCCGGGGCTGAACCCTATGGAACGACCGGCAAAGACCATTGAAAGACTGTCCCAGCGGGTTGGCCGTTCCTCACGTCAGCCTGTTTGCCAGCGTCTTATGAACCGCTGTAGCGCTGCCAGGGTCCAAGCCGCCTCAATGACCGTGATGGGATAGACCTCTTCCAGTCCGCTGTACACTGCCGTCAACGCCGAGCCCAAGGCGAAAGCCAAGACCATCCACTTGCTGCGGGACTCCAGCCAGTAGGAGAGGAACATGATTCCCACGGCAACTGAGCCGAAAATGGTTAGCAAACCTGCCTAACTCCCTGTGCCCGCGCGGCTGCTTGTGACAGCAGCCTCACCCGTTCTTGAGCCGGCTGCCCAGCAGGTCAATGGCCGCTTGGGCGGCGCCCCGCTTGTTGCCGTCCCGGTCGCTGCCAACGTTGATTTCAATGGCCGTATCCGCCCCGTCTTTGGCCGACAGTCCAATCCAGAAGGTGCCGACCGCCAGACCGGAACGCCCCTGTCCTGGGCCGGTCACCCCCGTGGTGGAAATAGCGTAGTCGGTACCGGTCAGCTCCCGCACACCTTTGGCCATGGCGATGGCCATCTCTTCGGAAACACTGCCCTTGGTGTCGTAAAGCTCGTCCGGCACCCCAAGTATCTTCTGCTTCAAGCCCCCCGTGTAGGCGACTACCCCTCCGGGAAAGTACCTGGAACTCCCCGGCACCGTCCCCAGCATGTATCCCACCAAGCCGCAGGTGCACGCCTCCGCCACCGACACGGTCTTGCCCTGGCTGGTCAAAAGTTCCGCCACTTCAGCTACGTCCATTTTCTCCTCCCTTCGCTGTCGCATTTCTAGCTTGGTCTCAAATATCGCAGCGGCAAACGCCTGTCTCCGAAAATGCGGTCAACCGAGGTAGCGGAACTAATCGCAGGGCTGATGCGTGGCTGGGAGCAACCACTCCCCCGTAAACACTTCAGGCCCCGTTGGCCTTGGCCGCCTCCGCCATTCCCGGCTCGGCCAACCCGCCCTCTTCCAGCATTCGCGCCACTTTCTACTTGTTCAGGCGCGACCAGCCACTCTTGGGCTTGCAGGGCGTGAACAGGTACATCGACCGCTCCCCGTTCGAGGCGTTGGTCCTGGAGTCCACCCACCCGAAGCAATGCGCCTCGTCCAAGGTGACCGGGTAGGGAACGGAGGGCCCCAAAACCCTTCTTCCACAAAACCGGCCACACACCCTTGGATAAAACGTGATTGGACTCCGGTCAAGCCCGCCGTTTAAGTCATCTGGGGTCCCATAACGGCCGGCCCCGCCCGCTCAACGCCCTTAGGGCGCATCCGGATCTTCAGGCTGGTCGTCGTAGTAGCGCGACATGAAAAGTAGCCCGTCATGGCGCACGGCCCACGTATGCGCGTACAAGGTCTCGGAGGATCTGATATTGGGGTAGATATAGCTGACCCAGCTTCCCTCCTCGGTGGCTGACGCCATCTCTTCCCCAATCGCTCGACGGCCCAGCGTGGCAAGATCGTTCAGATCGGTGCCTATTAGATGTTTACCGAGGGGAGCCACCAAGAGAATGTCATTCTCATCGGCTAGGGTAAGGCCCCATTGGCCGTCGAGACTCCCCTCGCTGTTGTAATGCGTGACTGTGGCCTCCAAGCCATTGTTCCGGTAATATTCGATGGCCTCTTGCACGTATGCAGCGGTCCGGCCCGCAGGGTCGTCAACCCGCTCGTAGTAGCCGGAAGCGAATAGCATCCCGTCGCGGCGCACCGCATATGACACCTTGGGGACTTCCTTGAGCGTTACCGGGTGGGGCCACAGGTACTCCACCCACACTCCCTCCTCACTGGCCTTGGCCAACTCCCCGCCCAGTTCAAACCCGTCGGAACCCTTTACCTCCTTGATGTCCCTGCCTATGAGTTGTGGCAATAGGGGGTGGACGTGATATATGTCCTTGTCGTCCGTGGCGAAGAGATACCACTCGCCCTCGAAGCTGGCGACGCTGTTGTAGTAGTTGAGCATAGACTCCAAGCCTTCACGCTCGTAGCGGTCTATGGCCCGGTTCACGTACTGCACCGTGTATTCCCTGGGGTCTGCGTCCCGCCAAGCCGGGGGGCCGGTCTCGGGTTCACCGGCGTAATAGCCGGAGGCGAATATCAGCCCGTCGTGACGGATAGCCCAAGTGACCTTCTGCTGTTCATTCCGGGAAACCGGGTGGGGCCACAGGTACTCCACCCACACGCCTTCCTCGGTGGCTTGAGCTATTTCCTTGCCCAACTCCTGCCCGTCGGAGCCCACCACGTCCTTAATGTCGGTGCCGATTAGGTGGGGAAAGATGGGATGAGCCAGGTAGATGTCATCCTCGCCTATGAGGAACAGGTAAAACTGCCCGTCCAGGCTGTCCTGTCCGTTATAGTGCGTGATGGCGCCGTCGAGACCTTCTTCTTCGTATCTGGCTATGGCCTTCTCCACGTACTCTTTGACGGAATCCGCTACGTCTTCTACTAGGACTGAGTGGCTCGCTGAGAACACCAGGCCGTCGTGAAGTACGGCGAGGACTTTTCGCGGTTCTTCCTGTCTGGTGACCGGGTTGATGCCCCGGGACTCATCCCAAGCCCCTTCTTCCGTGGCCTCATCCAGTAGCTGTGTGAATGCGGAAAATGACGAGCCCGGTCCAACAAACTGGCCTTCTAAGGCAGGTACGCTGCGGTATATGAGCAACGTGCCTTCGCCTTTGTCCAAGAGGATTAGCGTCCGCCCCTCTTCGGTTCCAGCCGGGGACCCGTAGAATTCAATGGTAGCGTCCAGTCCATTCTCTTCGTAGTATTCGATGGCCGTCGTCACGAAGGCTTGCGTCACGGTGTCGTCATCGAATGTAGCGGGTTCGGGCGTCGGCGCAACGGCCGTAGTAGACGCGGGCTCCTCTGTCGGACTCGGTATTGGGGTGTTGGTGGGGTCCGCGGCCGCAGCGGCGGTGGGCAGCGGCGTCGGGGATTCGCCGTCGCCGCAGGCAACCACTAGGGCCGCAAGGGAGAGCGCTACTAGGACCAGGAGCAGTGCGCTCACCCCGCCTGGTCGTCGCCGGAACTTCGTCCTTGTCCGGTTCGCTTGCGGTCTGCAATCTCGTTCGGTTCGCAACTTAGCCTGCCCCCTTTTGTTCGTGCTGCGCAATTGCATCGGCCTGCATACCCTTGGCCCCAATCGCATTTGGTCCCAACTGACCTTGGCAAGGGAATGTAACTGCTTGCCATCTACTGCGATATTTATATTACACTACGTCCAAAATACGTGCCTCGTCTATTTGAAGCAAGGCGCTCTTTCTCTGGCGGCGTTAAGGGGATGGGGTCCTATGTACAGGGGGCGGACTCCCGACCATCCTTCCACTGGGCCGCTCGAAGGCCGGCGGCAATTACCTAGCGGGATGTTGGGACCAGGGGTTTCACTTACATGGTCAGAAGAGCCCGGGGACGACACGAAATCCAGTACGAACCGGATGAGAAGTGTCCCCCGCTATTGGCGATCTCGTCGGCCTTACAGATATTCGTCCCGAACACCATCAGCCTCGTTTTGCTGGCGGCGCTGGTGGTACGGGCATCAGGTGAGTCGGAAGCCTATCTGTCGTGGGTGACGTTTACCGTACTGGCAGTCACCGGCGCCAGCATGGTCCTGCAAGCCCTTCGGCTGAGGCATTTTGGTTCGGGCCGCCTCATCGTCGCAAACTTTAACGTTCCGTTCCTCGCCGTTAGCGCCGTTGCACTTCATGTCGGCGGACCTGGTTTGCTGGCCAGCTTGATCGTGGCTTCCACCCTGGCTCAGTCAGTTCTCACCCTTCGACTTGCCTCCCTCCGGCGAGTCTTCACTCAAACGGTGAGCGGAGTGGTCGTCATGTTGGTGGCGGCCTCGGCCCTGCCATTCGTCATCAGCAGGGCCATTGTTCCACCGCCGGGCGAATCGATGCTGCTTTTCCTGGCGCCGGGAATGGCCGCTCTTGCCGCTGGCATCCTGATATCCCTGCAAGATGCCCCGGTGTGGCGTATTTGGATTTTGCCGGCCACTGTTGTCGTCGGGCTGATTGTGGCCGTGCCCCTGGGCTTCTATGACGTCGAGAAAATAGCCGTCACTCCATGGCTGCGCTTGCCGGATTTCGGGTGGCCAGGGCTCGACCTGACCTTCGGCCCTGATTTTTGGGCGCTGCTTCCGGTCTTCTTGATTGTGAATCTCACCGCCTTTATGAAGGCGATGGGAGACCTGTCGGTGATTTACCGGGCTTCTTATCGGAACGAATCGGCCATCGACTTCCGCACCGTGCAGGGAGGCTTGAATGTATACGGGGTGGGCAGCCTTCTTTCCGGCCTTCTGGGTACCCTGCCTGTAGCCGCGCCGTGGGCGGCCACTGTGGTGTACATCAACTTTACGGGCGTCGCCGCCTGGAGTGTCGGGATTTACTTGGGAGTGTTGACCATGCTGGTCGCCTCCTTCTCCAAGTTGCTTGCCCTTGTGGTCGCCATTCCCAGCCCGGTGGTTAGCGCCGTTTACGTCTTTATCTTCGGATTCCTCTTTGTCGAAGGCGCGAAGACTGTCTTCACCGGCCAGTTCGACCAGAAAAAGGCTACCATCACCGGCGTTTCCATGGTGTTGGGCCTCTCCGCGGGGACTTTCAGCGCATTCTTCGAAGGGATAACCATTCATGTGGTGGGAAATACCATCGTCATCGGCGGTATGACAGCCGTCGCTATGACCATTTTTACCCAGTTATCGGGTTTCCGCGCCAGTAAGCTGCGGATTGACTTGTCCCAGTCTTCGTTGCCCGCTGTTGACGCCTTTCTCGGCCAATTCGCCGACGTACACTCCTGGACGGAGGAAGAGAAGAACCGCCTGCGTCTCGTAGGAGAAGAAGTAATGTTGAGCCTGTTCAATGAAGAGAGCGACGGCCAAGACGAGGAAAGACGCAGGTTGGTCGCCACAATTCGCCCCGACGGCGCATCGGCCGAGCTTGAAATCGTGGTCGCCTCGAACGATGCCATCCAAGGCAATATCGAGAATCGAATCGCCTATCTGGGCCAAGAGCAAGCGCTGGAAGACGAACAGCAATTGTCCGTCCGTATCCTGCGCCACTACGCTTCATCGGTATACCACCGCAAATATTACGGCATAGACATCATCAGTTGCCGCGTGGACAGGTAGGCGGCACGGCAGGGTCTCTCGCTCGCCACTCCTCTCTGATCTCCACCAACAACATCGTCCGCCCGTCCCGCAGAGGGGGCGAGTCGCACAAGGTCAGTTGCGCGCGCCCTCCGCCAGAGCGGCGGCCCGGCTTGCCGGCTCTTGCAGCGGTTCCAAGTGAAGAAAGAACTCCCTGTTGCCCGCATCTCCCACGATGGGCGATGGGCAGATGTTCCGCAGCCGGAACCCGTTGGATACCAGCCAGTTGATTGTGCGGGCCAGCACCGAGGCGTGGACCTTGGGGTCTTTGATTACTCCTCCTCGGCCCACTTCCTCCCGGCGGGCTTCGAACTGCGGCTTGAGCAAGGCGATAATGGGGCTCTCCGGTTTAAGGTGCAGGGCCGTCTGCGGCAGCACCTTGGTCAGCGAAATAAATGAAACATCAATGGTCGCCAGTCCGGCTTTCTCAGAAATCTCATACGGCAGCCGGGCGTTGACCTTCTCCATCACCACTACCCGCGGGTCCTTCCGCAACCGGTAGTCCAACTGTCCCCGGCCCACGTCCAAGGCGTACACCCGGGCCGCGCCCCGCTGCAACAGGCAGTCGGTGAATCCCCCGGTGGATGCCCCCACGTCCAAGGCAACAATGCCCTCCACCCCAATGCCGAAGGCGTCCAGTGCCCCCGCCAGCTTCACCCCGCCCCTTCCCACGTAGGGCAGCCGTCCCTTTACTTCAAACCGCGTTGCCGCCGGGTAGAGTGAGCCCGGCTTGTCCACTCTGCCGCCAGGGGCATAGACCAAGCCCTCCATTATCATCACCCGGGCCTGCTCCCGGCTCTCGGCCAAGCCCGCGTCGGCAAGCAGGCGGTCCGCCCTGATTTTCTTGGCGGGACTTGGCAATCCGGCTCCCGGCTAGTTCCCGGTGAACCGCGGCCGGCGCTTTTCCAAGAAAGCCCGGTAGCCCTCCTGGTAGTCCAGGGTGTCGAACTGGGCCAGTGGAAGGTCCGCTTCCTCTTCCGTCAAGTCCGACAGCGAAGGCTTGGCCAGCGTCTGCCTCAGGGTCAGCTTGTTTACCCGGTGGGAAAGTGGCGCCAGCGCCGCAATCTCCTCCGCCAGCTTGTACGTCACCGTCTCCAGCTCGTTGTCGTCGGTCACTTGGTTTACCAAACCCATCTCCCGCGCTTCATCGGCGGCGAGCAGGCGTCCCGAAAGCAGTATGTACAGGGCGTTGCCCTTGCCCACCAAGTCCACCAGTCCCCGCATCTCCCGGTGCCCAATGGAAATACCCAAACGTGCCACCGGAATGCCGAACCTGCTGCCCCGGGTCGCCAGCCGCAGGTCCGTGGCGATTGCCAGTTCGCAGCCGCCTCCCACGCAGAAGCCCTGTATCATCGAGATGGTGGGCGTGGCCATTTCGGACACGGTGGACAGCAGTCCGTTCACCGCCTCGTTGTACCGGCGTCCCTTGACCGAGTCCGAGCGGTGCTCCTCGAAGTCCGATATGTCGGCCCCTGCTGAAAACGCCTCGCCCCCCGCCCCGGTAATCACCACCACCCGCACCTGCGGGTCGGCATCCAACTCCAACAGTATCCGGGCCATCTCCAGCCACATGTCGTAACTGAGGGCGTTTCTCTGCCCCGGACGGTCCATGGTGACCGTGGCCACTGGGGGCTGGGAATCAACCTGGATAGACGCTCCTATCATGGCCACATTACCCAGCCCGTGCGTTTTGTCCGTGCCCGCAGCAGGTGCCCGCCCCCGGTGGTCACGTACAGGGTGCGCATGTCCGGGTCGCCGAAGCAGCAGTTGGTGGGCCGGTCCACCCGCATGGGGTGGGTCTCCAAGATGCGCCCCGTCGGCGAGAAAACGTAGATCATGGGGCCCGGCCCCGACTGCTCCCACCCGGCGCACGCCACTATGTTCCCGTCGGCGTCCAGCGTCATGCCGTCCACGCCCCGCTGCACTCCCTCACTGTCCATGCCGAAGGTGTGCAGCGTCTTGTAGACGCCCAAGGTGCCGTCGCCGTTGATGGGGTAGGCTCGCAGCTCCCGGCGTTCCCCCGGCGTGTAGTCGCTTTGGGCCACGTAGAGGGTCTTCTGGTCCCTGGAAATCAGGACGCCGTTCGGCCGGCTCACGTCGTGGGTCGCCCGGTGCAATGTCCAGCCTCCGCCCGGTTGGGGGTCCAGCCGCAACACCGACATGTGCTCCAGCTCCTGCTCCCCAGCCGAGCCATTGAATGGGTCGGTGAACCAGATGCGCCCCTGCTTGTCTACCGCCAAGTCGTTGGGATTGTTGTGCCGCTTGCCGTCAAGCAGGTGTGGAAGCGACGTTATCGTCGTCCCGTCCCCCTCGAACCGCACAATCCGCCGCCCCGCGCTCTGGCAGCCGTAGAGATTGCCCTGGGAATCGAAGCACAACCCGTTGGTCCGCTGGGTGCCGGTGAAGTACTCCGTGACCTCCCCGGTCTTGGGGGCGTACCGCAGGATGCGGTTGGCCGGAATGTGGGAAAACAGCAGGGCTTCGCCGTCCCACACCGGGCCCTCGGTAGTGCCATTGTAGGGTCCCGCTACCAGCTCGAAATTCCAGCTCATGGAGGTCGTCCTCCACCCTCTGATTATGCATCCGGCCTCTGCTTGCACAGAGAAATTCTGCTTTTCGCCAGTATAGCCCTGCCGCAGCAGGCGTGTCACCGTTGGGGCCCCTTCGCTCCGGCATTTTACGGGTTGCCCGCCGGTCTCGCCGGTAAAAGCGATTCGAAGTAGATGGTTCTATCGCAACCGGCGTATTGCCCACTGATTGCCCGGGCCCCGGCCCACGCAGGGAACGCGAAGCAACGCCGGCTCCCGCTCACCACCAGCCCAGCGCCTTGGCCGCCCCCGCCGCAAGCCCGGCTATGCCTCCTCCCAGCAACCCTCCTCCACCCAGCGCCCGGCGGCTGAGCCTTATGGTGATGCTCGCGTCATTGGGAGGCTCACCGTCCCTGCGCCGGCCGCAGGAACAGCCAGTCGAGGACCGGTGGCCGGAGATGTGGTCTCGAAGCCCCTCCTCCAAATGCTCCAAATGGCCGCGTATGTGGCCGAACTCCGTCTCCAGCACCGCCATGCGCTCCCGTATGTCTTCCAGGGAAACCCAGACCCTCTGGGCAAAGTCGTTGGTTGAAAGCACTCTTTTTCTCCCTGCAGTGGTTAGGAACTATCCCCAAAATCCCTTCTCCCTTAGCGGTAGGGGCGGGTTTGAAACCCGCCCCTTCAGGATGAGGGGAGATTGTATCCGCCACCCTCACCTCAATCCTCTACCATCCATGGCAAGGATGACGGCGCAGGCATTTTGAGATAATTTCTTAGTTCCTATACCCCCGGGTCCGGTCATCCGCAAACCGGTACCCGGGGTTGCGATGAAAGGAAGCAGCGGCTTCGCCGGCCGCGGCAAGTTTCAGGAAAGCGGTACGTACTCCACAACCACCCTTCCCGCCAAGCGTGACGCGCTCTGGGACCGGATTGTCCCCGTCAGGTAGTCGTTGCCTCCCCCGCGCTTCTCCCACTTGGCCGGGGCGCCGCCGTTGGTGCCGCCGTTCTTGTGCCGGTCGAACACCCCTGCCTCGTTCAGGTTCAGGCCGTCAATGATGCCGTCGCTGTTGCTTCCGGCGCTGGCTACCACGTCAACGTCCATCACCGAGGAGGCTGTCCCTCCCGCCGAGGTGATGTTGACGATCACGTTGGTCACTATGCAGTCCACGCCTTCCGGGTTCCTGATGGCAAAGGACTGGGAGTTGGCCGGTCCCGGCTCCAATTCCGCCACTAAGTACCGCTTGGCCACGTAGGCCAAGCCCGAACGGTCGGGGGATATCATGTTCTTAACTGCTTCCGGGACCGGGTCCCTCTGGCTGATGGTCGTCATCTGTATGCTCCTTATTTGGGGCTGGCTTATGTTTGGGGTTGGCTGTGTTTATAGGTGTATCGCCTTGCTCCCGGTTCTGCCGGGTCAGACCCCGGTGATGTTGTACTGCAGTGCCGTATGGGTGGCGCTGGACCTCGCACCCGTGCGCTCCTGGAAGGCCAGCCGGAAACTGATGACCATCACGTTCTGCCGCTTCTGCACGTCCCTTACCGTCTCTATGGACAACTCCCGGCGGAACCCGATGCGCCACTGGCTCCGGTTGAATACCAGCAGCCGCCCCGTATCCGTCGTGTTGCCGGAGTAGCTGACCTTGCCATCGCTGTCCGCCAGTGCCATTTGCTCCGAAACGATGACCGGCACTCCCTCCACCGCTCCCAGTTGGCCCGTCAGCACCGTGGCCTGCGGGCCGAACTTGTCCAGGGTCCGGAAGCTGTCGATGCTCAGCGACCGGATGAACGTGTTGATGTCGGTGACGTAGGCCAGTTCCGACGGGCGCACGCCGTACTTGCCCAGCTTGGCCCGGACCTCGTTGAACATGTCGTCGGAGACCGCCGCCCCGTGGTTGTTGCTCTGGGTGGTATTGTCCGAAAGGGGCAGCTTTACCATGCCGTCGAACCCCACCAGCCAGTGGGCCGCGCCCGGGTCGGTGGCCGATATGGTGGTCCCGTCGGCATTGATGTTGTCGGTGGCGTTCGTGTCGCCGTTCAGCAGCACGTCGTCTATCACTTCCCGTGCGTTCCGCATCAAGTGCCGCCGCAGTTCCTCCATCATCGCTATCACCGCGTCCTCGTCCAAGTCGTAGGACCAAGGCACCTCCGCCACCAGTTCGTGGGCCGTCAGCGTCTGCCGCCCCGTCGCCAAGGCCGTGGATTTGGCCGACACGTTCTCCACCCCGGGGTACCAGTTCACGTCGCCCAGTTGCAGGGGAATCTGGAAGGGGTTGCTGGGCATCTGCACCGCCGGGAACAGGGGAGCAATCGAAGTCTCCAAGTTCACGTCCTCCCACATCGCCCGTGCTTCCTGAGTGTCCACCAGTTCCCCGCCTGCCTCCGAGGTGGTCGAGTCCATCGCCGCCTTCACGTTGGTCTGCCACTCCTCCAGCATCCTCGGATGGACCCCCGCCGGCTCCCGCAGTTGCGCCAGCAGCAGGGAGCGGATGCAGGCCAAGTCCAAGTGGTCCAGTCCCGCATACTTGCCCTTCGCCACCCTCAGCCGGCTCCCGCCGGCATACTTGGAGAGAATCGCCCGCTTTTCGCCCTCCCGCCACAGCTCCTGTGCCCGGTCCAAGCGCTTCTCTATCCGGGTCACCTCCTCCCTGAGCGGGGCCACCTCCGTATCCATCCGGGACTGGTAGAAGTCCCGGATGGACCCCACCTCCTGCTTGATGAGTTCCAGGTCCTGTGAAGCTATTGCCATGGTTGTACCTCCAAGTTTTTTGTTAGGTTTTGGTTTGAGATTTCCATTGCCGGTGGTTTCACCGGACCCCGCTCCGAAGTGCCTTTAGCACCTGTTCCACCTCCTCCGAAGACGCCCCCCGGCGCGCACCCTGTTCCACCCGGTCCACCATCCGGACCAGCTCGCAGGCCAGCTCCTCCAAGTCGTCCAAGCGGGCCGCCAGTTCAGTCCAAGGTGGTTCAGCCCAAGGCGGCTCGGTCCAAGGAAATTCGGTACGGAGCAGTTCCGCTACCGAAAGCTCCTCGCCGGCCTCCTGTCGGAGGACATACCCATGTCCGGACAATTGCCCAGTTCCGGTGGAACCGTACTCGCCGGCCCCCCGCCGGGGGTCATCCCCAAGGGACCGGGCCGCCATCTGGAAATAGCCCTTCGTCAGGGGGACCTCCTCCAACGCCCGCCGCAGGGCGCTGCGGTTGGAAGGCACCGGCACCGCGCTGGTCTCCAGCAGTTCCTGCTCCAAGAAGCGCAGCCCCAGCAGGGCGCCCGTCTTCTCGTGACGCCGCTCCTCGTAGCGCAGCGGCTTGAACCCCACCGACACTCCACGCTGGAAGCCCGCCCTGTACAGCGACGCAATCTCCTGGGCAAAGGCGGTGGGGGCAAACTCCACCCGTGCCAGCAGGGAATGGGACTCTTTCCAGACCTCCGACGCCTTCCCGATTACAGGGCGGGCATAGTCGTGTGCCCACAGGAACACCGGGTTGCGGCTGTAGGAGTCCAAGTGCCAGCCCGAAGCCGCAATCACGTCCCCGTGCCGGTCAACCTCCTCCGTGGACAGCACGAAAGTCATTGGCTCCCCCTCTCCGCTGGCCTCGCAGTCTTTGCCTTTCGGACCAATTGCCGCCGTCCCGTTTCCCTCCCTGTGCGCCTCCGCTCGGCCCCTCCCTTCCCCGGTGCCCTCGCTCCCCTCCCCGGTGGAAAAACTCCACTTGTGGATGATCGGCGCCTCGCACAACCCCCGCCGGTACGACTCCAAGGATTCCAGCATCAATTCCCGTTCCCAGCTCTTCCCGGTTGCGCCTGCTGTGTCTGCCAACTCTCTGCTCCTCCGGCCCGAATTAGAACGAAACCTTAGTATTGATGGCTAACGTAGGGACGGGTTTGAAACCCGTCCTGCCGCCGTAGGACTAACCGTCACTTCGAAGATGTTCAATTAAATGAGGTCCCAACAAAAAAGGGACGCCCGTCCAGGGTCGTCCCTTTCCTCTCGGAGAAGCTTGCCGCCTCTCCCCTGCCCTATGTGAATGAAACTGCTAAGACCACACTAGAGAAGTGTTTTCCTGCGTGTCAACCGGAGGATGTCACCAATTGCCGTCCCGTCCTCCCCGGTGATGCCTTCCAGGCCCCCATCTCATCGATGCCCGCCCACGCCTGCTCTTTCCTGACCCTTCACGCCTCCTTCTCCCAGTGACATTTGCCGCTTCCCTGCCGGAATTACTCCCTTGTACAATGGCAGTTGTATGAACGCCCGCAACCCTTCTCAGCTAGTGCCTGGAACAGTCTCCCAAATACAAATGTCCACTTTTGTCCCGCATGTCCACTTTTGTCCCGAAATTTCAAAATTTCAAAGCTGCCAGCTAGGACAAACCGGGACAAATCGGGACAAAATTGACCAAAACACTGACAAAACGGGTCAAAAGTACGACAAACGTGGACAAACGGGGCCGCTCCCGGACAGCTCAGGACCTGTATCCCCTCTCTCCAAGCCGGGTTGTCCTTCCTTCAAGCCCCTCGCCGCTCCCTCCCATAGCCCTTCCTCCCCCGGATTGAGACACCTTTCGAAACGCTCTTCCGGGGCCCTTTGCGCCGTTGACTTGGCTTGCTCCCGTATGTTAGTTTGTGCGGGCCAACAACAGTATCCTACGCTGCGGGCTGGCGCCTTGCGCCGGGAGCGGCTGTAAGCAGGAGAGACTGGAAAAATGGAAGTCACTACTCTGGCAGTCGAAAAGCTCAAGGAAGTAATGCAGGATCAAGGCGAACTTGAAGGCTCCCTGCGCGTCATTGCCATGCCCGCTGAGACCGGCGGCCTCCAGTACATGCTGACCATGGAGAAGGAGACCCAGACCGACGACACCGTTCTCAACGTCGACGGCGTCAACTTCCTCATGGACTCCGACAGCGCCCCCTTCCTGGAAGACGCCACCATCGACTACGTGGAAAACTTCGGCGGGCAGGTCGGATTCGTCATCAACAATCCCATGTACGCCAGCGCCGGCGGTTGTGGCTCCGGTGGTTGCGGCTGCGGCAACGGCGGCTGCGGGTGCGGTAACGGCGGCTGCGGCGGCCATTAAGCCAAGCCCTCTTTAATAGGTCACCCGTAACAGGTCAATTCAGTTGGGCCCCGTGCATTCGGGGCCTAATTAATTGGGAATTTAACCCGAAGCAAACAAGAGACCCCGGCCTAACCGGGGTCTTCCTGCTTCGGAAAGTAAACTCCCAAACGTTTTAGCTACGAATCTGGAGAATTGGCAGCCAGCATTCTAGCGTCTTCTATGTAACGTGCGGTCTCCCGGATGCGACGCTCAGTATCTGGCGTTGGCGGCAATCCCAAGTAGAAACAATCACCATGTAACCGGGATTGTCGGGAGTAGTATCTGCCTACAATAGCCTTGGCGTCAGGCATCCGTGCAACAACAACATCCAACAGCCTGGAGGTCTCTGGGGTCTTCAGTGGTTCTTCCCCGGTATGGTGAAGAATCAAGGCGTTGGTAGCACGCAGGGTAGCACCCCACGCCTTTTCTGCCGCATCCCGAATGTCCCCCGCCTCAAGCCGTGAGATCGCCTCTTCATACAACTGCTGAGCATCTGAGAAAATGTCGTTGACTAGGTCGGTGGGAACCATCGGTCGCTCTCCTGTACACCACGATTATACCCACATGGTACACCCCTAACTGTTGACAAGTATCCCCGGCTACGGGTGTTCTGTAAAGGACTTTCAAATCCGGCGTTTGGTTTGGTTTGGGTTATAATCCCCTAATCTATTGGGAGCGCGTTGGAGGGTTGCCATGACCGGTTCACCCCACGGTATCAACTTCGAAGCCCACCGCCCGGTGGTCATGGGCCGCAATGGCATGGTCTCCTCCGGCCACCCCCTGGCCTCCCAAGCCGGGATAGCCATGTTGCAGCGGGGCGGCAACGCCATTGATGCCGCTATAGCTACCGCCGCCGCTCTGAACGTGGTCGAGCCCCTGATGTCAGGAGTCGGCGGCGACGGCTTCATCATGGTTTACCGCCAGGACGCCGCCGCGGTGGAGGTCTGCAACGGCACCGGGGCCGCCCCCTTCGCCGCCACCCGCGACTACTACGCAAATGTCCTGGGCGGCATTCCCGCCACGGGCATTCTCTCCGTCTCGGTACCGGGCCTGGTGGATAGCTGGCTCTCCACCCATCAGCGCTACGGCTCCCTGCCCCTGGCCGACGTCTTCGCCCCGGCCATCGACTTGGCCGATAACGGCTTCCCCGTCAGCCACGTGCTCTCCCGGGCCATCGCCGGGGACTCCCTGCTCTGCGAATTCCCCACGTCCAAGGCCGTCTTCACCCGGGACGGCGCCCCCCTCCAGCCCGGACAGGCCATCTACCAAAGGGACTTGGCCCGCACCTTCCGCTCCATCGTCGAAGGCGGAAGGGACGCCTTCTATGAGGGAGAGATAGCCCAGGCCATCGTCGAGTTCAGCCGGGAGCAGGGCGGCATCCTGTCCTTGGAGGACTTTGCCAACTGCCGCTCCCGCTGGCAGGAGCCCATTTCCACCACCTACCGCGGTCACACCGTTTACGAAGCGCCCCCCAACTCCAGCGGCCACGTGTTGCTCCAAGAGTTGAGCTTGGTGGAGCAGTTCGACCTCCGTTCCCTGGGCTGCAACACCGCCGAGAGCATTCACCTGATGGTGGAAGCCAAGAAGCTGGCCTTTGCCGACCGGGAGGCCTTCGTCGCCGACCCCGACTTCATCGACGTCCCCATTGAAGGGCTGCTGTCCAAGGACTACGCCCGCCAGAGGGCCGCACTCATAGACTCCGCCAAGGCAGCCTCTCCGCCCGCCGGCAACCCTTGGGCTCACCGGCAAGCAGGGGCCGGTGCCAAGCTCGCTGCCGGTTCCGTGCACCCCGAAGAGGACACCACCTGCTTCGCCGTGGTGGACCGTTGGGGCAACGCCGTCTGCCAGTTGCAAAGCATCCAGAGCGCCTGGGGTTCCCGCTACATCGCCGGGAACACCGGCATCCTGCTCAACAACCGCATGACCTACTGGCACTTGGAGCCGGACCACGTCGACTGCCTCGCCCCTGGCAAACGCGTTCGCCACACCATGAACCCCCTGATGGTCTTCCGGGACCCCGCCGACGGAATCGGTGGCAACGGGAACGCCGGTCACCCGGCGCGCCTGGCCTTGGTCTGCGGCACCCCGGGAGCCGACACCCAAGTCCAGACCAACCTGCAGGTCATCAGCCACGTCCTGGATTTCGGCATGACCGTGGCCGAAGCGGTGGAGGCCCCCCGCTGGCGCAACACCCAGGATCCCACCGAGTCCAACTACCCCCACACCTGCGACGATCTTCTCTACCTTGAAAGCCGCTTCCCCGGCGGGGTGCGCGATGGATTGGCCTCCCGTGGGCACCGCCTCCAGCTCATCGGTCCTTGGGAAGCCACCGGCAGCGAGGTAATGATTCAGGTGGACCAAGAGGAAGACACCATTTCCGGGGCGGCCGACCCCCGCCGCGACGGCTACGCCGTCGGCTGGTAGGGACCGGTTTGAAACCGGCCCCTGCTTCATGATCCTCAATATGTAGTCGGCCCCTGCCCATCAATAGTTCAATCGGAGGACCCGTATTCCCCGTGAGGATGCCCGGTAGAAGAAGGAGCGACGAACCCGACGACTGCGGCGAGCGTGCCGGGACATTCGCCCATGCCATCCGGGAAGGGGAGATGGACTTGGCTTGGTCCATGCTGTCCAAGGAGACCCGCGGCATGCGCCTGGGCGTGTGGGCCACCCGTAACAGCATCGACATGCAGATTGCCTACCGCGCCGCCTACGACTCCGGCCACCCCAGCCGGGAGTCCCTGTTGGAGGACTTCCGCAACACCGTATTGAGCCTCTGGCCCTTGGAAGACCTTACCGACTTGGGCATATCCCCGACCCGGTACGTGGACAACCTTCACGCCTTCGCCTTCCTCCCCTTCGGCATAACCGAGGACGACAGCGTCGTCTCCTCCGGGAGGCTAATGTCCGGCATCATGCTGCCCATGCTCTGGGAAGACGGCGAGTGGAAGGTCGACCTGCCGGGCTGGCGGTTCCTTGAGTCCTCACAAAACGGGTAGCCTAAACGGGTGGACAAGTTGAGGAGGCAAGGCAGGTAGGCTGTGGCAAAGCGGCGGCTCAGAGCAACAAGCGTCTCCCCGGCTGGCAAGGCCGTCATCGGGAGAGAGACCGTCCCCGCCGGAGAGACAGCCCCTACCGGGAAGTCAGACCCCGCCAAGAAGAAAGAAGCCCTGGAGCGCTGCCAGCTCTGCCTGCGGGAAACTCCCCGGATAACCGTCCATCACCTCGTCCCCAAGGCCCAAGGCGGACGTTTCGGCCCCAAGGCCTCCCTCTGCTCCACCTGCCACCGCCAGTTGCACGCCACCTTCTCCGTCGCCACCCTCGCCAAGGAATTGGACTCCATCCAAGCCATCGAGGCCAATCCCGAAATGGCCCGCTACCTCAAGTGGGCCCGGCGGCAGAAGGGCCACGCCAGCTTCCCGGTGCGCCGCTCCGTCCGCCGCCGCTGACCGGGCCCGCGCCTTTCCGTCCGCCCGCTCTTCCTTGATTGCAGGTTGTGAGGGGGATATACTCACGGGGTTATGGTCCAGCCGAGTGAACCTTCCGGTAGCCCTACGGTGGAACTGCCCCTCTTCCCCCTGAACTTGGTGCTGTTCCCGGGCATGGGGTTGCCCCTCCACATCTTCGAAGAACGCTACAAGCAGATGATCGGGGACTGCCTGGACAACCAGAGTCCCTTCGGCGTCCTGCTCATCCGGGAAGGCCAGGAAGTAGGCGGCGGAGCTATTCCCTTCCGCTTGGGCACCACCGCCAGGATAGTCCAGGTTGACCACTTGGAAGGCGGCCGGATGAATCTCATGACCGTGGGAGAACGCCGCTTCCAGGTTGTGGAAATGACCCGGCAGATGCCCATCTTGGTGGGCCAAGTAGAATTCCTGGAGGAGCCCGCCGGTGAACCCTCCCCCAGCGTGCTGGCCGAGGTGGGCGAGGCCTACTCCACCTACCGGGGCTACTTGGCGGCCCTGAGCGGCGGCTGGACCGCGCGCTCCGAACCGCCCCAAGACCCCGTGGCCCTGTCCTATGGAGTGGCCGGCAGCTTGGACCTGCCTAACGACCTGAAACAGTCCATCCTTGAAATGCCTAACGCCGGAGAGAGGCTTGAACGGCTCCTGCCCCTGCTCCACAGGGGAAACGAGGTACTGGCCGAGGAAGTCACCAAGCGCAACCCCTTCCGCGGCTCCCGCCTCAACTGATGTGGCAAGCAGTCCTAATCAGCGAGTCATCAGAGAAGGGTGGAAGCTATGGAATTCGAACATATCTCCTACTCCGAGAAGACAGGCAAGAACTCTAAACCTATCGAGTCGTACAACTTCTTTAAGGCGGCAGCAGTGTTAGCCGAATACGGCTTCGACTGCATCAGGTTGGCCGATGACTGGAAGGGGGCGGACTTTCTGGCTCACCACAAAGATACTGGGAAGACCCTTGAGGTCCAGCTCAAAACCTGTCTGGTTATAGACAAGAAATACCTGGGCCGCAAAGACTTGTACATGTGCTTCACCCTTGATGGAACAGGAAACTGGTACTTAATCAAGCACAAAAAGCTATTGGATATCGTACGGGAAAACGCTCCCCGGTGGCTCGAATCGAAGAAATACCGTGAGGAAGGCCTTAAGTTTAGCTATACCGCCACACCTGCAGTTAGGAACGCATTAGAAGAGTATGCGTACTGGTCTCATTACGGTGCCTTAGGCTTCCGGGAGTGCGCAGACAAAGCGCAAAGAGCCAAGACTAAAGCCCAATAGGCTTTGGTCCCATCAGCAAAAGGGTCCTTACCCTAATTCAACCGCCTCGAGTATCTACACCTTCGCCAAGTTGCCGAAGACCCGCAGCGCCCCCGCCTCCGGGATCAAGCCCGAGAACAACTCCGGGTGAATCATCTCCGCCATGATTTCCAGCCCGGTGACCAGCCGGGGGCCGGAGCGGCTGGTGTAGGCGCTGGCGTCGATAATGTACACCCGTTGCTCCCGCACCGCCGGCAGGGAAGCCCAAGCCTCATTGGCAGCCAGTAAGGGCACGTCCTGCAGGGCCCTCTTCACGTCGAATCCGCAGGGCATGAAGATAATCACCTCGGGCTCGCTGGCCACCAGCTGGTCCCACTCCATCGGCCCCGAGCCGGCGTCCTTGCTCCCGAAGCAGTTCTCACCCCCCGCCAGTTCTACCATTTCCGGAATCCAGTGACCTGAATAAATCAATGGGTCTATCCACTCCAGGCTCAGCACCCGCGGCTTGGAAGCGGCCCTTGCCGCCCTATCCGCCACGGCATCAATGCGGGACTGCATCCTGCCGGTGATGGCCTGGGCCTTCTCCAGCGTCCCGGTAGCCCGGCCCACGCTGAGAATGTCTTCCAGCACGTCACCCACCAACTGCGGGTCCAGTGAAATGACCTGGGGTTCCTTGTCTAAACTGACGCTTGCCTCGGCCACCTGCCGGGAGGAGATTGCTCAAACCTCGCAGATGGCCTGGGTCAATAGCAGGTCGGGCTGGGCGCCTTGAAGTACGTCCTGGTCGATCTCGTAGATGCCCAGCCCTTCTTCCAGCCGCTTGGAGATGACCTGGCTGATCTCCGCGCTGCTGGGTTGGGTGCCCTCAAAAACGCTGCGCACCACGTGCGGCTTATCGCTCGCGCCCGCCGGAAAGTCACATTCATGGGTGACCCCAAGGAGCTGGTCTTCCAGCCCCAACTCGTACACTATCTCGGTGGCGCTTGGCAGAAAGGAGCAGATGCGCATTAGGACTCCCCGATGTCTGTTAGTGGGATGTCTGTTAGTGGGCTTCCTCGTGGGAAACCAAGTCCACGGTGGTATCCGGGGTCGCCACGGCGACCGAACCGTAGAGGGGTCAACGCTGTTTCCAAAGCTCCACCAAGTGATGGGCTTGGTCGTCGTCGATGCCCCAGATCTCGAAGTTCACCCGGACCGCGTCGTACAGCGTCAGGTTGCCGTGGTCGGCATCAGCGTCCCGGTAGGAGGCTACGTTAACGTCCATCCAGTCCAAGGGTATGCTCTCCTCGCCGGCAATGCGCTCCACCATGTTCACCGCGCACGCTGCAATCCCCGACAGGAAAAGCTCCCCCGCTCCCACCGCCTCTCCGCCGCCCCCGTCGGCCACCCAGTGGTGGGTCCTGGCGTTGACCAAGGCCCGGCCTTTGGTCCCGGAACTGTAGCTGTGTACCTGATAGCCAAGGGTCAATTCTGCCATGATTACTCCTCCTCCAATAACCATTCTCCCTGGGGTAGGGGCGGGTTTGAAACCCGCGCTTGATGGGGTGAAGGCGAACAATTCCCTTCCCCGCATCCTGGACTTATCGAAGGGCAGCTAAGGAGCTACTCTGTAGGCAACACATTCGACAATCTCAATAGAAAGGGGCCTCTGGGCCAGCCCGGTGGTCCCCAGCACCGCCCGGCAAGGTGGGTTGGGAATGAATTCCTGGTAAACCCGGTTGAGCAGCGGCCAGTTGTCCATGTCGGTGAGAAACACCACCAAGGTCACCACCCTCTCGAACCTTGTCCTTGCCGCCTTCAGTGTGGTCTCCACGTGGCGGAAAGCCGCCCGGTACTGCTCCTCGTCCGTCTCCCCCACCATTACCCCGTCGAAGCCCGATGCGGTGGTGCCCCGGCACAATACCTTCACCGCCTTCAGTTTCAGCATCCTCAATAGGTCTTCTTCGAAATAATCGCAGTACAAACCCACCCGGTAGGAATCCATCTCCGTTGACTGGTGCCGTCCGTCGGCAATTACCAAGTCCAACAGCCGGTCCCGGTCGTCAAAGCTCAGGCCCTGGGCTTGCTCCAAAGGCATGGCATCCAAGTCCGCCAGCGTGTGGGCCAATGAGACTCCTCCACTGGTATACAGGCATTTGCTATGCGGGCAGCTTAAATCCAAGGCCATCTTAGCCAAGCCCGGCCAACCCCGCAAGTTGCTGCCCGAACAGGGTCCTTCAACAGGCTCAGGATGAAGGAAGGCTGTCCAGCGTTTTGACACCCAACAGGCCCCAGCCTATCATGTTAGTCCTGTTGGGGCGTTTGCTCCTTCCCAACCCAGGAGGACCCGAATGGCTACCATACCCGAACTCAAGGACAAATACGAAAGCCTGGACCACCGGGTGGAGGTCAGGGACGAGGCCTCTATTGACCCCGGTTGCTTGCTGGCCTTCCAGTACGACTACCCTCAACAGGACGCCCAAGTGCGGCTCGATACCGACGAGTTCACCGCCGTCTGCCCGTGGACCGGGCTCCCCGACTACGGGACCTTAGAGATTGCCTACGTGCCTGACCGGTCCTGCATCGAGTTGAAGTCGCTGAAGTACTACCTCATGTCCTACCGGGACGTCGGCATAGTGCAGGAGCACGCCGCCAACCGCATCCTCAAGGACCTGGTGGGCCTGTGCCGCCCCCGCAGCATGAAGGTCACCCTCGACTACCGGGTGCGGGGCGGCATCCACACCGTCGTCTCCGTAAGCTACCCTCAGACCGAAGCATAGTCCATGAAGTTCTCCGGCACTTTCGTGGTGGTGGTGGCCGGCTTCATTACGGTGCTGCTCACCTCCAACATCATCGCCGTAAAGCTCATCCACATTGGCACCCTGCCCTTCCAGTTCCTCGGCAGCGACCTGGTGTTCCTGCCTGCCGCCATCGTGGTCTTTCCCATCAGCTATATTCTGGGCGACGTGCTCACCGAGGTTTACGGCTTCAGGGTGGCCCGGGGTGTCATCTGGCTGGGCTTCGCTTGCAACGCCCTGTTGGTGCTGATGCTGTGGCTGGGCGGTATCATTCCGCCCGTGGTGTTCTGGGGAGATCAAGAGGCCTACGAGGCCATTCTTGGACAGGTGCGCTGGGTGGTGCTGGGTTCCTTCGCCGCTTACTTGGTAGGGGAATTCACCAACTCGGCATGGCTTGCCTGGCTGAAGCTGCTAACCTCCGGGCGGTTCCTCTGGCTCCGGACCATCAGCTCCACCGCCGTCGGCCAAGGGTTCGATTCCTTCGTCTTTGTATTCATCGCCTTCGGCCTTGGCGCCGGCCTGACCTTGGACCAGTTGTTCAGGACCGCCCTCATCCTGTGGTGGTCCAAGACCATTTACGAAGCCCTGGCCACCCCCATGACCTACTTGGTAGTGACCCAGTTGAAGAAACGGGAGCAGATGGACGTGTACGACGCTCCCCGCTCCCTCAATCCCCTGGCAATCTTCGCCTAGCCGCCGGTCAGCAGGTCCGTCAGTTCTGCGACCGTCTTCAGAGTGTCCAGCCTCCCCGCGGCCTCAATCACCGACTCCGCCTTCTCCCGCCCGATAACCCCCTCGGCCAAGGACATGAACTTCCCTTCCAATTCGGTTTGGGACGCCGGATTGCGGAAGTCGCCCCGGTGGGCGGCCACGTCCTCGTTGAGGACCCGTCCGTCCTCCAAGGTCACCGTCACCCTCGCCGTGGGATAGTCGTAGCGGCGCAGGTCCATCCGTGGGTCCGCTTCAATGCTGACCAGTCGGGCCAGAGATTGCACATGCGGGTCGGCCACCCGGTCCGGCCGGAATGCCTGGACGCCGGTGTCTCCCTGGACTATGGCCGCGGAAACTGCGTAGGGTATGGAGAACTTGGCCGACAGCATGTTGGCCGGCTCCGCGTTGGTCATGGTCAGGGCCATGGCCGGAGCCTTGATTTCTATCCCCGCCACCTGCCCGGCATCGAACTCGTTGCTCCCCACCAAGCTTTGCACCGCGTCCAGCACCGGGTGGTTGTACCAGCAGCAAGCATGAAACTTGAAATAGTTCTGCTCGATGCGATAACTCCCCGTCTGTCCCAACCCGTCAACCACCGCCTCCGGGTCGAACCCCGCGCCCAATACCGACCTGTAGAGGTCGGAGGGCCCATCTTGGAGGCCGGTGAACCCGCAACGGCTTAGCTGCGCCGCCAAGATTCCCTGGAAGTTGGATCGCCCTGGGTACAGGTTGCGTATGGTGGCGCCCTCGAAGCACGGTGTCCAAGTATTGGCGGGACTCATGGAAGCCGCCATGCTGATGACGTTCCGGGTCTCATCGGCGTCAAACCCCAGGAGCCTGGCGGTTGCCGCCGCCGCTCCTATAGTCCCCCAAGTGCCGTGGGAGTGTATCTCCGGCTTCGGAGTGGTGGCCCCTCCGATCCGCGACACTAACTCATAGCCGACAATCACGCTTTCCAGCATCTCCTTGCCGGACTTGCCCTGCTCTTCTGCCACCGCCAAGGCCGCCGGTGTAACGTGAATCGAGGGATGTCCCCCGCCCAAACGCGTACCCTCATCCACTTCCAGGGACACTCCGGCCGTCGCGTTGGCCAAGGCCGCGAACGTGGCTTGGGTCTTCCCGGCTCGCCCCATCAGGGTCGACCTGCCCCCCTGCCCCATTCCCTCGACCAGCCCGGCCAAGTTGGCGTTCTCCGGCTGGCGGCTCCCGGCCAGCATTGCCCCCAAAGTGTCCAGCACAACATTCTTGGCGGCTGCCATTGTGGATTGCTCCAAGTCCTCCAGCCGGGTTTCCACCACAAACCTGGCTAGTTGGTCAAGGTAGTCTCCGGACATGACTGCCTCCTCTGGCGCGTTTGTGATATTGTTGAGCTTGGAAAAAGCGATGATATCATTGCTCGGGAAGGTACCGCAGGCCATCATAAACCTGTGGCAGGTCATGCCGCTGCGGCGCAAAGCCGCATTGTTCTATTCCAACAACCTCCACAAGGTCAGGCACCTGAAAGGATGCTGCGGCCGACCGGGCCAGCCCGGTTGTTGAGAGCCGCCGGAAGATCCACCCGGTACGGGTGGATAAGCTGGGACCCGTGAGATCCGCCGCACCCGGCAGGGACTCCGGCGGCAACCGCTCCTAGTTCACTTCGCCAAGGTTATGCCCTGCCACCAGTGGTATCCCTGGGCCCGCCGCCGCCTCTGGAACCCCAGCTTGGTCAACCCCATCCCGAAGCTCCGCTGGGGCAGCGACTGCCTTCCGGTCTCATCGCACCAGTCCCGGTATTCCTTGTACAACGAACTTGCCGGGCATTGGGCATCCACTCCTACGTAGCACCTGCTTTCGACGAAATTGGCCACCGGGTCGGCGGCCTGGCGGGCCAAGGTCTGTGGTCCCGTCTCCGCCACACCACTCCCATAAGTGCCCGTCTCCAGCTTACCCTTCTCCCGCGTGGCCCGCCAAGGCGTGCCCTGTTCCAGCGGCTCTACCGTCATCACGGTCCGCGGCTGCCCAGCCGCCGAGGCGGCCCACGGTTCCACCCAGTCGGCGCAGTATCCCAGCAAGGCCACGAATTTCTCCAACCCGCCGAACTGCTCCCAAGCCACTGGCTGGCCGTCAATCCCCGTGGCGTCCAATACAAATGAAACCGGCGACACCTCGAAGGACTCCCGGTATGCCGGGGGGCAGTCCCACACCGGGTTGAGCAGGCTTCCCCGCAGGCTGGCTTCCAACAGGAGTATGACGCACCGGGCAGCCCTCAAGTCCGGGTCCGGCTCTTGAAGGGGTGACGTGGGAAAGACCTGCTGCAACGTCATCTGGGCCTGCAACACGGCAAAAGCAAATGAAGACCGGGCCTGGTTGTTCATCCGCCGTTCCATGTCCGCCCTGGTCGGACGGGGCACGGGAGTGGGCACCAGTTCGTCGCCGATGCTGCGCACCGTGGCCGGGTTGAGGTTCCGGAGCTGAGGGTCCGACAGCAAGTGGGAAGAGGTAATCAGGCCGTCGCGGGCCGCCCTCAAGAGAGAAGCCGAAAGGGACAGATTGTCCCGCACCATTCTTATCTCAACGGCTGGTTCCACACTAGCACACTCCGCACGGCGCTTGGAGCCACTCCGGCCGGGACCATTAAGCCGGCCAGAGCGCAATCAGCCGGGAAAGCTATTTGTTGATGTCCATCACCACTTTGATGATATTGTCCTGCTGCTGCTCGTACATGTCGTAGGCAGTCTGCACCTCGGAAAACCCCATGCGGTGGGTCAGCAACTGGCCCGGGTCGCACCAGCCCCGCTGGCGCAGCCCCACGATTTCCCGGATGTGGCTGATTGCATCGCCGCTGCGGGCGCCGGTGGTAGGGATGATGCGGGCCTGTTTGTCCATCAGCCAGTGGTGCTCTATGGGGATGAAGGCGTCGCTGGGAATCCCGAAGATGATTATCGTGCCGAACTGTCTCACTATCCGCAGGGACATGTTGATGGTGTCGGGGTAACCGGCTGCCTCCACCACTACGTCGGCCCCCAGCCCCTGGGTTATCTCCTCCACCGCGGCCCCCACTTCCACTTGGCTGGGGTTCACCGTGTGAGTTGCGCCGAAATCCAGCGACTTCTGCAGTCTGTAGTCCAGCAGGTCAATGCCGATGACGCTGCGGGCCCCCATCCGGGAGGTAAGCATGGTGAAGCTCAGCCCGATGCTGCCTTGGCCGATGACCGCCACTGTCTTGCCCAGCAGGTTGGGCATCTGCTGGCAGGAGAACAGCACCGTTCCCGAAGGCTGGCACAACACCCACTCGTCCAGCGGACCCTCGTCGGGAAGCAGGGCCATGCGCTCCGGCCCCGATACGATGTACTCGTTAAGCCCGCCCAAGCCGGCCCCCGGCACCACTATGATCCGCTGGCCCTCCTTGAATTCGTCGGTCCTGCTCTCCGCCACCACCCCGGCAACCTCGTGGCAGGGGCAGCCGTAGTTCATCGGGTAACGCTCCTCGGGAAGCGTCGGGCCGTAGGTGTGGCGGATGTCGCTGCCGCAGACCGAAACCCTTTCAATCTTGATGAGGCACTGCCCTTCGGCGGCAGTGGGAGTTTCGACTTCCATGAACTCGAAGTGCTTTGGGCTGGTCAGCCTCGCTGCTTTCATATCGGCTAAGTTCTCCCTGCGGACTCTGCGTTGACTCTGGGTTAATTCTGGGTGGACCCTGCTGGCCCCCGGATTTGCGCTATCTTAATATGACGACGTTTCGCGGGCAAGTTGCGTCCGGTTGCCCTCCCCTTCGCCGTTCCCTCTCAAGCCGGGAATATAGCAGGCCTCCTGATCTCAATTGAGTGACGTCTTTATTGAGTGACAGGCTCCAAGGGTTTATGATGCTCTGTACCGTCGGACGAGGCCTAGATTCCGGCGCTTGCGCGGAGGTGCAGCTTGCCCAACGGCCAAGGCCCTAACGGTAGTGAAAATGAACCTTATGACGTAGTTGTAGTCGGCGCCGGCAACGCCGCCCTCAGCGCCGCCTTGGCCGCGAAGGAGATTTGCGGCTCTGTGCTGGTGGTGGAGAAGGCCCCCGAATACTTCCGGGGCGGCAACACCTACTTCACTGGCGGCATTATCCGCTTCGCCTTCAACGGCATCGAAGACATCAAGGCCCTGATTCCCGACATGTCTCCCACCGAGGAAGCATCGGTTGACGTGGGTAGCTACCCCGAAAGTCAGTTCTACGACGACATGATGCGGGTCACCCAAGGGCTGTCCGACCCCGAACTGGCCCAGATTCTGGTCAGCCAGTCCTTCCCCACCATGAAGTGGCTCCAGGAAAAGGGAGTGCGTTTCGTCCTGTCCTTCGGCCGCCAAGCCTTCAGGGACGGGGACAAATACCGCTTCTGGGGCGGCCTCCTGGTGGAAGCCGTGGGCGCCGGCAAAGGGCTTTCCGACCAGCAGTTCGATGCAGCGGTGCGGGACGGCGTGGAGGTGCGCTACTCCACCGAGGGCGTCAGCCTCCTGCGGGACCAGCGCGGCAGGGTCTGCGGGCTGAAAGTCTTGGGACCCGAGGGCTATGAGGACATCCCAGCCCGCTCCGTGGTCCTTGCCGCCGGCGGTTTCGAGTCCAACGCCGAGATGCGCTCCCGGTACCTCGGCCCCGGCTGGGAACTGGTCAAGGTCCGGGGGATCCCCTACAACACCGGCGACGGCATCCGCATGGCCTTGGAGGCCGGTGCCCAAGCCCACGGGCACTGGAGCAGTTGCCACGCTGTGGCCTGGGACATGAACGCTCCACCCTTCGGCGACCGCACCATCACCGAGTTGTTCCAAAAGCATTCCTACCCCTTTGGCCTGATAGTCAACTTGGAAGGCAATCGCTTCCTCGACGAGGGCGCCGACTTCCGCAACTACACCTACGTCACCTACGGACGCGCCTTGCTCAGCCAGCCCCAAGGCTTGGCCTTCCAGATATTCGACGACAAGGTCAAGCACCTGCTGCGGGACGAGTACCACATACCCCAAGTGACTATGGCCCAAGCCGATACCATTGAAGAACTGGCCTCCCGGCTGGACATCGACCCCCAAGGACTGGCCCAGACCATTAGTGAGTACAACGCCGCCGTCCAGACTGAAGTGCCCTACAACCCCACCGTCAAGGACGGGCGGGGCACCGTGGGAATCACCCCTCCCAAGACCAACTGGGCCCAGACCATTGACACCCCGCCCTACCTGGGGTACGCCGTAACCTGCGGCATAACCTTCACCTTCGGCGGCGTCAAAATCGACAACCGGGGCCGCGTGGTAACCAATTCCCAGGAACCGATTCCCGGCCTCTACGCCGCCGGAGAAATGGTCGGCGGCCTCTTTTACCACAACTATCCCGGAGGCTCCGGCCTGTCGGCGGGCATGGTCTTCGGCCGTCTTGCCGGCACCACCGCCGGCCAAGACGCCATGGCCCTCAAGGACTAGCAGGGTTTTGAAGCTGCATGTAGACAAAGATGCCGGCGCCCTGCACCTCCGTTTCGACGCCTCGCCAATTGTCGAGTCCGAAGAAGTCTCGTCGGGAGTGGTGTTGGATTACAATGAAGCGAATGAAGTCGTAGGAGTAGAGATACTCCACCTATCCAAGCGCTCCTCAACCCTAAACCTCTCCGCCTTGGAATTCGAGACAATTTGAGCCATAGGAGCGATCGCTTTCCACCCATCGATTCAGAGGTGTTGGTCTACTAAACCACAGCCAAGGTGATTTCCGCTTCCACGTATTCCACGTAGCGTATAGCTAATATAGAATGACAGTGGCTAGATGGAGGTATTGACTTTCAAAGGCGGTGAAAGATCCATACCGCTAGACCGCACAATTTGTGCTGACCCACTTGGGCCTGAAATTGGCAAAGCGTGTGAGGGTGCCCTTCTGGTAGTCTTCAAGACCCTGGCGAATGCACCCGCCACCTCCGCTTCCGTTTAGTACAAGATAAGGTGGGTGGGAACCAACCGCTGCTCCACCAGATCCACGGCCAGGGCCAGTCCCTCAAGGGTGTAGGCTCCCAACAGTGGGGGACCGTCGTCTTCCCCGAATATCACCAGCGTCGTTACACTCTCACCATCAACAGTCGCGCGAACCTCCCCGTAGTCCATGTCCACCCTCCGTTCGTCCGCCAACAAGAACCTGCGCTTTCCCGCCGGCTCGACACCCAACTCTCGCAGCAGGCGGGCGGGCAGCGTAGTGTAGGCCGCACCAGTGTCCACCGTCGCCTCTAAGTCCCGAGCATTTTGGCCGTCTAGGCTGGAAATCCTCAGCGGCCACTTGAAAGTACCCATATTAATGAGCCCCTTTGTTTGATTCCCTTGGCCGCAAAGTCTATCATGGACATTGAACTACTCCCGCCCGCCGCCACCGCCGGCCAAGGCGCCATGGCCCTGAAGGACTGATTGACCTTGACCAACCCCGCTAAAGCCGTCCCGAACCTGTACTTCGGCTGGTACGTCGTCGCGGCTTGCACCTTCATCGCCCTGATAACCATGGGCGCACGCAACGCCTTCGGCATCTTCGTACTCCCCATGACCGAAGAGTTCGGATGGAGCCGGGGGGCTATCTCCTTTGCCGCCGCCCTGGGGTTCCTGGTGAACGGGCTCACCCAACCTTTCCTGGGCCGGCTGGTCGACCGCACCGGGGGCAGAAGCACTGTACTCATCAGTCTGGCAGTGGTCGGTGTCTCCACCATCCTGCTGAGCCTGACCTTCCACATACTCTTCCTGGTCTTCATGTTCGGAGTGGTAACCTCCGTCGCCGCCAGCGGGTCGTCCATAACCAACACCGGGGCCATCCTCGCTCGCTGGTTCCGCCGCAAGCGGGCAACCGTAGTGGGGATTACCGCCGGGGGTGCGTCAGCCGGAGGACTCATCCTCGTTCCCTTTGCCATGTACCTGCTGCAGGCCACCGACAGTTGGCGGGTCACTTGGATAGCCTTGGGCGGAATCGTGCTGGTGCTGGGCATCCCATTGGGTTGGATGTTCATCCACGAAAGCCCCGCTCAGCGTGGCCTGCTCCCCGATGGAGACGGCGAACCCCAGGCCGGCGGCCAAGCCCGCAGGGAACAACTGCAGGGTCCCCTCGACACCGATAGCTGGACCCAAAGCTATAAGTCACTGCCCATCTGGCAAATGTCCGGCTCCTACATCGTGTGCGGAGCTACTACGTTCCTGCTGTCGGTGCACTTCGTTCCCTTCGTCATAGAAAAGGGAATATCTCCCTCCACCGCCGCCACCATCTTCGGCGTAATGATGGGCCTCAACGCCATCGGCGCAACCGGGGCGGGCATCCTGTCTGACTACTTCGGGCGTAAGAACCTGCTGGCCTTGGTCTACTTCACCCGCGGCTGCGGCTACATCCTGCTGCTGGTGGTGCCCACCTTCCTGCCGGGGGCCACCGCCTTCTGGATTTTCGCCGTCGTCGCCGGGTTCTCCTGGATTGCAACCGCTCCCCTGACCACGTCCCTGACCGCAGACGTCTACGGCACCAGGGCCTTGGGTACTATATCCGGGGTGTCCTTCGTCTTTCACCAAGTTGGCGGCTTCACCAGCGTCATGCTGGCGGGATTCCTCTACGACCTCACCGGCTCCTACACCATCCCCTTCGCCATCGTGGGCTCTCTGCTGTTCCCGGCGGCCATCTCGGCATTCACCATCAAGGAGCGCCGTTACTCTTCCCGGTACCTGACGGCCCCATCCTTGCAGCCCCAAGGCGCTTCCGGGGGAGACTAGCCCCCATGCTTCCCGGGCTTCCAACGCTGCCCGGCTTCCTGTGGCCCGGGCTTATATGCAAGGTCCTGTCCCACCACGGAGAGCCCGCAGACCCCACGCTGCTGGCCTGGATAAAGCACCGCCTGGACCAACTGCTGGACTTTGGCCCCTGGACGGTGGTTGGAGTGCTGGGTCTGGTGCTGGTGGCCATCCCGGTGGGGCTGATGATTCTATTCTGGACCCAGCGCAGCCGCATTCCCCCGGCCTTGGATGAACCATCCGGCGATGCGGCGCCCTGACCGCTGACCTTGATTTCAGGGTCGCCAAACGCCTGCATCATTTGAAGCCTTCCCAAGAACCCTCCCTGAATAGCAGGCGTTGTGTTCCCGGCTGTCCTTGCCAGAGGTCCCAATCCAGAGTAAACTACCCGTCGCCCCGTTTCCGGCGCCGTGGGTAACCGGAGTACAGGGTTGTCTGAAACTGAAAAGTCTCCGGCGATAAGCTAAACGGAAGGTGCTGATAGACCCGTTATGTTTGACAAGCAGGCATTGGACGCTTTGTTTGAAGAACTCAGTGACGAGTACGAACTGGAACCCGACTGGGAGGAGATCCAGAGGGCCGCTCACTTGGGGGTTGCCCGTTCCGACGCCGGAGTAACCTTGGGGGACCTCGACCCCCGGGTTGTCCCCCTCATCGAAAAGTACAAGAGCGACTAGCGTCGGCGTCTCTTAAGTCCCCGTTCCTCCGGCTTAACCGCGGCTTCTGCGGAACAACCCGCCAGCCGTCCGGTTAAGGCGTGGTCGCCTCCCCAATTCCAGATGGTGCCCCGATAGGTCCGGTTAACCCCCGGGCCTGTATCCCGTTAAGGGCCTGCATTCAAACGCGCATGTAACGGAATTCGTCGCGACTGGGGTCTAGAGATGATAAAGAGAGCGGTTTGAGCGAATCCGGCATCCTTCATCTATAGTCACCGGCGTCTTGGAACACTATAATGCCGCTGTCTTTCACCCTGTAGGCCCGGATAGTTGAGATTCGAGGAGAAAGCGCATGTCTCACTACGACATCCTCATCAAAGGGGGCACCCTGGTAGACGGTACTCGTACGCCGCGTTACCAGACTGACATTGGCATCAAAGATGGCAAAGTAGCCAAGATTGGCGGGCTGAACGGCGGCACTGCAGACCGTGTGCTGGACGCCCGGGGCCGAATTGTGGCGCCCGGCTTTGTCGACTTGCACACCCACTACGATGCCCAGATATTCTGGGACCCCTATTGCACCCTGTCGGGCTGGCACGGCGTGACCTCCATCGCTTTGGGCAACTGCGGCTTCGGCTTCGCCCCCTCCCGTGAGGAAGACCGGGACCGCTCCATGCTGAGCATGACCCGCAATGAAGCAATTCCCTATGAGGCCATGAAAGCCGGAATGCCCTGGGACTGGGTGACCTTTCCGGACTTCATCGACAGCCTGACCCGCACCCCCAAGGGAGTAAACTGCCTGACCTACGTGCCCCTCACGCCCCTGTATGCCTGGGTAATGGGCTGGGACGAGGCCAAGAAGCGGAGGCCCACCGAAGCCGAACTTCAAGAAATGGTCAGGCTCATCAACGAGGCCATGGATGCCGGTGCCTGCGGCTGGTCGGCCCAAGTCCTCGGAGAAAATTCGGTGCAGCGGGACTATGACGGCACCCCCATGATCACCGATATGCTGTCCGAACACGAAATTCTCACCTTCGCCAAGATTCTGGCCGACCGCGACGAGGGATTCATCGAGCTCGCCTACCGTCAGACTGGGGAAGAGGGCCGCCCCTTGGCCGAAGACGCCAGGATTTTCTTCGAGAAAGTGGCCGAGACCGCCAAGCGCCCCATCCTGTACCAAGCGGTGACGCCCAACGCTGTCCATCCCGAGCAGCACCGGGAACGCCTCCGTTGGCTGGAGAGTTGCGCCGAGCGCGGCCTGCGGGTGTACGGTCAGGGAGCCACTCGCCGCGGCGGCTTCGACTTGACCTTCGAAGACTGGAACCTCTTTGACGACACCGCTGCATGGCGGGAAGTGACCCTGGGCACCAAGGAAGAGCGCAAGGCCAAGATGCAGGACCCGGAAATGCGCCGCTGGCTCAAGGAAGAGTGGGATTCCGGCACCAAGCCCGTTCAGGTTACCCCCGGCTCCGTGGGAAGCCTGGTGGTGAAAACCAAGAACGTCAAGATAGACATCGGCCCCGAGTCGTCCTTCGACAAGCTGCCTGCCCCGGTGGTGGTCGGCGGGGCGCCCTACTTCCTGGTCAAGGGCAGTGACGGCTACCGGCTACTGTCCACCCTCTGCCCCCACCAAGGCGGCACCATAGAGAATGAGGGGGGCGCCTTCGTCTGTGACGGCCACGGCTACCGTTACGACAAGGACGGCGGCAAGTGCATCACCGTTCCCTCTCTCCGGATGAAGTCCTATGTGGTAACTGTAAAAGACGGGCGGCTCATCGCTTTGGCCCCCGACGATAGCATCGCTGCCACCCCCGAGGCCGGCCAGACCGTTCAGGAAATCGCCGACCGGGAAGGCAAGCACGTCATTGACGCTCTGCTGGACATGGTCGTCGAAGACGACCTGGCCACCGAGTTTTTCGCCGACACCCAAGGCCGGGATGTCGCCGAGTTCACCGCAGAGGTGCTGGACTCCAACTACGTGGTCGCCGGCGTATCCGACGGCGGGGCCCACGTCAAATTCCTCACCGCCGGTATCTACCCCACCGACATGCTGACTTGGCTGGTGCGGGATGAAAGAGTAATCACCCTGGAAGACGCCCACTACAAGCTGAGCTACCTGCCGGCCCACTTCGGCGGTTTCAAGGACCGCGGCGCAATCCGGGAGGGAGCGCCGGCCGACGTCGTAGTGTACGACCTGCAAAACCTGGAAGTCCTTCCCTCCGAGGTGGCCGAGGACCTGCCAGGCGGCGAGTGGCGGCGCATCCAGAAGGCCAAGGGCTACAACTGGATACTGGTCAACGGCCAAATAACCTTTGAGGAGGGCGAGCCCACCGGCGCCATGCCGGGCCGGCTGTTGCGCAACGGGCAGGGCTGATCTCAGCCTCGGCCCTTATCTACCAACACACCGAGCCCCCGACGCCTCAAGCCCCCGGTCGAATCGCCGGGGGCTTTCATTTTGCCCTCTATCCATTACGGGGGAGCCACGCCGGACCACCCCCTTCCTCCAAGGCGTCCGCCGTGAATCAGGAGGATATGACGCTCGCCCGTTGACATGCAGGATTGCAGGTGCCTAGCCTGAAATAACAGGGACGGACCCGGAGGCTTAACGGGCCGTCCCATTTTTTATTTCCGGAGGTGTCCCAATTGAGTTGTCGACGTTGTTTTTCCTCACGCCTGATCCTGCTCAGCAAGAAGTGTTCCCGGGACAATGACATCTACCGCTGCCGGGACTGCGGCTTCATCTTCAGCCCGTCCCTGGACAGTATCAGCCAAAGGCGGGGTGGTTAGGACGCTATGCCCGGCAACACTCTGTCCCCCTATTTGGAGGGGGAACATTTAGAAGAGAACTCGTCTGAGGTGGTGGAGGTTGAACCAGACTCTCCCATTGCTTTTGCCGACAAGGTTCTCGGCGTCACACTCTGGGAGAAGCAAAAGGAGGTATTGTCCGCTCTCACTCTTCACCGCAGGGTGGCAGTCAAAGCCGGCAACGGCCTGGGAAAGGGGTTCTGCGCCGCCGTCGCGGTGCTGTGGTTTATCCACCACCACGACCCAGCCATCGCGCTCACCACCGCGCCCACCTTCCGCCAAGTGCGCCACGTCCTGTGGCGGCAGATACGCCGCCTCTACCGGCCCGCCTCCGGCAAGCTGGGTGGCGCCATGCTGGACACCCGCTGGGAACTCTACGACGACCGCTACGCTATGGGGCTGTCCGCCAGCACCGCCGACCAGTTCCAAGGCTTTCACGGCGACAACCTGCTGATCGTCGTGGACGAAGCCGAGGGGGTCAGTGAAGAGATTTACGAGGCCATCGAGGCAGTCATGACCTCCCCGGAGCCCCGGTTGCTGCTCATCGGCAACCCCACTACGGTGTCCGGCGGCTTCCGCCGGGCATTCTACGAAGAGCGCAGTCTCTACTTCACCATCACCATCTCGGCCTTGGAGAGCCCCAACTTTCAGGAGCAAGCCAATCCCTGGCCCGGCTTGACCACCCGCGAATGGGTGGATGAACACAAGGAGACCTGGGGCGAAGACAGCCCCATCTACCAGTCCCGGGTGATGGGTGAATTTCCGGAACAGGAAGAGAACACTCTCATCAGGCTGACCCACCTGGAAGCGGCCGCCAGCCGGGATCCCGTAACCGTTGAGGGCGACGACGAGGTGGTCCTGGCCGTGGACGTGGCCCGCTTCGGCTCAGACCGCAGCGTCATCCTGCGGCGTCGCGGCTTCCAAGTGGAGGAAATTCGCGTCTTCCGGAACATGGACACGGTGGAACTGGCCGGCTGGGTGGTTGCCGCCATCAAGGAGGTCAAGCCCGCCAGGACCTACGTTGACGAGGTGGGTGTGGGAGCCGGGCTGGTCGACCAGTTGAAGAAAGAAGGCTACCAAGTCCATGGAGTGAACGTGGCACGCGCCGCCCGCCAGAAGAGAGTCTTCGGCAACCTGCGGGCCGAGGGGTTCTGGCGTCTCCGGGAACTGCTGGCCCGCGGCTTGATTAGCATCCCTTACGACAACCAGTTGATCTCCGAGCTTTCCTCCCTTCGCTTCCGCTACGACGAAAACGGCAGGGTGTTCATTGAGAGCAAAGACCAGATGCGGAGCAGGGGCTTGCCTTCCCCGGACAAGGCCGACGCCCTGATGCTCGCTTTCTTGGAAGTCCTGCCCAAGGCCAAGTTCTGGGCCTGATGCCACCCATATTCAATCCATGCATTCAGGAGGCACAAACTTTGAAAAGTCCACTCACGCTCCCCCGGTTCCCGTCCAAGTCCGGCAGATCGGCGTCCCCCCGGCAAACGCTGTTGGGAGCCTTGGCCGCAGCAGCCCGCCCGGCGCGCCGGTTGGCCCTGGCCCTTAGGCTGACCGCTTCCCGGGCCGAACAGCAACGGGGAAACCGCGCCGCCGCCGCAGACTACGGTTGGGGACGCGGGCTGTTCGGCGCCTCTCCCGGCTGGGCCCCCACCGAGTACGGGGAATACTACGCTTCCTCGGTCCCGGTCTACGCTGCAATCAAGATAAGGGCCGAAGCCTTGGGCCGGCCCGAAATGATCGTGTCCCGGGTAGACTCCCAAGGGGCCTGCCGCCCGGTGGGGCCAAGTCATCCGGCCCAACGCCTCCTGGACCAAGTCAACCGCTGGTACACCAGGGGGGACCTTTGGCGGGCCACCGAAATCTACCTGAACCTGTGGGGTTCGGCCTTCTGGGCCCTGGAAAAGGACGAGCGTAACGGCTGGGAAATCTGGCCCCTGCGTCCCGACCGGGTCACCGTCCTTCCCGACCCGGCTGACTTTATCCGAGGCTTCATCTACCACGGCGGCAACGGGCCCGTGGCCTACACCGCCGATGAAGTCATCTGGCTGCGCTACTTCAACCCATTGGACGAATACGCCGGTCTGTCGCCCCTGGCCCCGGCCCGGATGCCCGTGGACATGGGGAGGGAGGGGCTGCGGTACAATCGCAACTTCCTGCGCAACTCGGCCCGTCCCGACTTCGTGGTGCTGACCGACGAGAACATGACCGATCAGGAAATCAACGACTTCTACAGCGCCTGGGACGCCCGCTACCGGGGCCCGGCCAACCCCTACCGCCCTGCTGTGGCCAACTTCATCCGGGACATCAAGACCTTGGGATTCAGCCAGCGCGACATGGACTTTATCCAAGGGCTCCGCTGGAGCCTGGAGGAGGTCAGCCGGGCCTTCGGGGTGCCCAAGCCCCTGCTGTCGGACTTCGAGCGGGCAACCTACGCCAACGTGAACGCCGCCGAGCGGATGTTCTGGCGCAACACCATGGTGCCCGAAATGCAGTTCCTGGAGGAGCACTTGAACCGGATGCTGCTGCCCCGTATCGGCTACCCTGACCTAACTGCTTCCTTCGACCTGAACAGCATCGAAGCCCTCAAGGAAGACGAAAACCGCCGGGTCACCCGGGATTCGCAACTCCTGGACCGGGGCGTCCTGACCATCAACGAAGTACGCCGCTCCCGTGGGCTGCCCGACGTTCCCTGGGGCGACACCTGGGCCCGCCGCCCAAGGCAGGCCGGCCCGGAACCGGCAAAGGCCCGCCCCGGATCATCCTGACCCCATCCCTATCTCCGTTACCGGTTTCCCGGCCGGCCTGAGTCCGGAGGGACGGGGGATAAGAGAAGCTGGCTCAGTTCCTTTATCCCCCAGCCGGGTCAGTCCAAGGGCCGATGTAGCGGTCAAACCACCCCACCATTCGGGCCAAGTACTCCTCCCGCATCCGGGCGTGGCCCGCCCGGGGGAACGAATGGGAGCAGCCGGGAAACCGTACCAGTTCCACGGGGGTACCCAAACGCTTCAGGGCCACGAAGTACTGCTCGCTCTGGCCGATGGGGCAGCGGTGGTCGTCCTCCCCGTGCAGCAGCAGTACCGGGGTCTCCACGTTGGGCGCATAGGTCAAGGGAGAATGATCCCGCAGCTTGTCCCCCGCCTCGGCCAATGTCCCGCCCCACTGGGTCTCCCCGAAGCTCACGCCGATGTCCGACGTGCCGTACATGCTGACCAAGTCAATGCACGGGGCGCCCGCCACCGCCGCCTTGAAGCGGTTGGTGTGGCCTACGGTCCAACTGGTCATGTAGCCGCCGTAGCTGTAGCCGTGGACGCCAAGCCTGGTCTCATCCACGTAGGGACGGGAAACTGCTTCGTCCACCGCAGCCATCAGGTCCAAGTAGTCCTCGCCTCCCCAGTCGTCGAGCACCGCTGTCATGAAGTCGTTTCCGTAGGTTGAAGAGCCCCGCGGATTGACCGCCAGCACCAAGTACCCCGCTGTGGCCAGCGCCTGCTGCTGGGCAACGAAGGCGTCGTAAAAAGCCCCGTTGGGCCCGCCGTGAATGTCCAGCACCAACGGATAGACGCGGTCCCGGTCGAAGTCCGGCGGCAGCCACAGCCGGCACTGGATATCCCGACCGGCCCTCTGAATTTCGAACTTCTCCAGCACCGCCGCAGGATGCTCCCTCAGGTATTCTCCATTATGGGCGGTCACCTGCCTGCTGCTCTTTTCACTGGGTCCGACCCCGCTCAGGTCCACCACGTGCAGGTCGCCGGGCGACTCGGGAGATGCTGACACCACCGCCGCACGCCTTGCGGCGCTGTCCATTGTAAGCGAGGCCAGCAGGCGGTTACCCCCGTAGATTGCCTTGGGAGCCGCTGCTCCACCGCCGCCCGGGCTGCACTGGAAAAGGAACGATTCCCCCCGGACTTCGCCCAAGAAACTTACCCCGCCGTCTTCGGCCCAACCAAGCTCCGCTGGCCGCGCCAAGCCAGGCATGGACAGGTAGGGCTTCAGCGAGTCATCCGTGATGCGCTCCGGTTCCCTGCCAGGCTGCAACAGGTACAGCCAGCTCTGCCACAGCGCCAACCCGTGGGGCTCCTGGGAACCCACCGCCAGCAGCCTCTGCGAGTCCGGCGACCATGCAAGAGCCCCCACTGTGGTCAGCCCTTCACTCCACTGCTGCGCCTCCCCCCCTTCCGCCGGTACCACCCAAGCTTGGGCATTGTCACGGATGTCCCGGTCATCCCGTCGCCCCGAAAGGAACGCTATGCTGGACCCGTCCGGCGACCACACCGGGGCCAAGTCGTCCCAGTCCCCATCCGTAATCTGTGAGCCAGGCCCTGGCGTCGCGACATCCGTTTCTATGACAAATAGATGAGGATGGTTGTCGCCTCGCCATCCTAAGCCGTCGTACCGGTACCGGATGCGCCGCACAACCCTTACCGAGGGAGCATTCTCCGCCGGACCGGCGCCGTCGCTGGCGCCGGCAGCCGGTTGCCCCGGCTCCACGTCGGCGCAAAAGACGACGCGCTTCGAGTCCGGCGACCAGTTGAAGTCAACCACGCTCCGGTCTGCTGCCGTAAGCTGTACGGCCTCTCCTCCTCCGGCGCTGATGAGCCACACCTGCTTCCATCCCTGGGCATCCTCTCGCAGAAATCCCAAAGAACGCCCATCGGGAGAGAAACGGGGCGCCGAGTCGCTGGGCCCCCTCGTGAACTCGGCAATGGAGCCGTCCTCCAAGTCGGCCATCATTATTCGGGAACGGCCGTCCAGCTCCGGCGGCTCCGCCCACGACAGGGCATAAGCCAGCTGGCCGCCGTCGGGGGAAATCGAAGGGTCGGAAACCGACTTCAGGCTGTAGGCAACCTCGGGTCCAATGGGCCTGGTCATGGCATCATCTCCAGCGCTGAAAGGCCCATCATAGCACCCCCTTGCTCATGGGACTTGCATAGTAGAATAAATTCAAGCCAGCTTCCTAACTGTTGACAACCATTACCGTCACCGGCAATATTCAGTTAGTACGCTGGTCTATGATTTAGGCGGCTGGAGAGGTGGCAATGACCACCAAAGCACAAATGACAGCGCAAGACCATGCTCAAACTGCACTGACCTTTCTAGAGCATTCAGACAGAGAGTTTGAGTCAGGGGACGCCTTACAGGGGTCTGAAAAACTTTGGGGAGCCGCGTCTCACGCCGTCACCGCAGTTGCTAAGCGGCGTGGTTGGAGACATGGGAAGTATCGGGCTAAAACCGCTGTAGTAGACAATCTGGCCGCTGAAGACATAACCCACGAATCTTTGTTGAGGGCATGGGATATTGCTTGGTCATTCCACCTCAATTTCTACAATGACCAAATGCCTGATTGGAAGGTCGAGAGGGACCGCCCATTAGTGCATGCCTTCGTAAATCAACTTGTTGAGATTGCGGACAAAGCTCATTAGACCTGCTCAAGTGAAGCAACCCCAAACGCTTGGCGGTTAATTTTCCGCCGTTTAGTAAACCTCTATAACTCGACGGCGGAGAGAGCTAACGGCTGTCATAAACTGAGACGAACCCAGTTGCTTGTGCGCCTTACCCTCTAACTTGCCGCCCCCGTGGTCAACTCCCGCACCAAGGGTACGACCTGCTCCGATACCCGTCGGCACTCTTCGACGTGGGGAAACCCCGAAAGGATGAACTCGTCGATCCCCAGTTCCCAGTAGCTGGCAAGCTCGCCGGCCACCTGTTCTGGTGTTCCCACCAAGGCCGACCCGCAGTTGACCCGCACCTCCGAAAGGCCGTTCCACAGGTGGGGCCCCAGCCGGTGATTGGGTGCCTCCCTGGCCTGGGCCTGCTGTCCCACCATTGGGGTGCCCTCGATGGCCGAAAGTCGCTGTGCCTTAACCGCAGGGTCGGCTTGGGCTATCAACTCCTCCGCTGCCTGCCACGCCTCCTCCTCCGTGTCCCGCACCACCAAGTGGGTCCGCAACCCGAAGAAGGGAGTCCGTCCCTGCTCCTGGTACTGCTCCCGCAGGTCTTTCAAGCGCCGGGCCGTGTCCTCCAAGGGTTCAATCCACCCCAGGTGTACGTCGGCCTGCCTTCCCGACAAGGCCATGGCCCTGGGGGAAACCCCGCCCAAGTAGAAGCGCGGCGCGGCATCTCCCGGTGACGCCCCAGGGGCCGGTGAACAGTAGGCCCCCTGCAGCCGGTAGTGGTCCCCTCGAAAGTCTACCGGCCCCGGGCCGGACCATAGAGTGCGGCAGGCGGCTATGAACTCCTCGGCCCGGCTGTAGCGGGTGGCATGGTCGCTTGCCTCTCCCAGCCGCTCGAAATCGTTCTGAATGCCCCCCGGAACAATGTTCAGGTCCAGTCTGCCGCCGGATATCTGGTGCAGGGCCGCTGCCATCTGGGCGAACAACCCCAAGGAAACGAAACCGGGCCGCACCGCCACCAAGAAGCGAATGCGATGTGTAACCGCTGCCAGGGCGGTGGCGGTGGTCCAAGTCTCCGCCAGCGGGGCGTCCTCGGCAAACAGTCCGTTGGCAAACCTGGTGGGTATCAACAGAGAATAGAACCCGCAGTCCTCCGCTGTCTGCACCACCTCCCGCAGGTAGTCGAAAGTAGGCGGTCGTTCGGCCTGCTTCGTGCCGGCCCGTGCGCCGTCGCCGTCGATGGGAATGAACCAGTCGAAGAGGGGGGCGGGACGATTGTCGAAATCACTCACTTTTTACTCCCCGGACACATGAATATCTTCCCCAGTCCTCAAATCCAATCCTGGAATTGCCCGCCGGCAATGTCACGGACGCTTCACCGGCCCGGAACCGCCGCTGCGCACCGCCTGCTCCCGTTCCCAGCCCACCTCTTTTTCGTACCACATTATCATCACAATTCCAGCGGTTATGATGCTCATCATGTCGCCAATCACCCACAGGGCCAGTCCTCCCAGTTGCTGGTCAATAATCAGAGGGAGACCCCAAGGCTGCTTCACTAGGGTGTACCCCGAATAGACTATCGAACTTCGGAAGGTGATTACCGCTCCCAGCAGGGTGTTGGGTATCACTATCAGCCCCAAGTACAGGATGCGCAGACCGTGGTGCAGCCGGGAGCGGCGAGGCTTGGGGTCGATAACCAGCCACCAGAACAGGAACCCCGAGGCCAGCATCGTAAAGTGCATGAACTCGTGCACGTAACTGTTGGCCAACGCCAGGTTGTGGGGTCCCGGTATCTGCCACAAATAGAGCATCCCTATGAACAGCAGTGTGGTAAACACCGGGTTGGTTATCTTGTCGTATGCCCTCTGCGCCAAGGGGTTGCCCACCACCGGCCGGACAATGCCCCGAAGCGCCCAAGGGGGCAATCCCCGCAGCATGGGGGTCAGGGGAGCCCCCAGCAATACCAGCACCGGCGCCACCATGCGCAGGATGATGTGCTGTATCTGGTGGAACGAAAACAGGTGCTCCGCCAAGGGGTCTATTGGTGACTGCAGTGCCACAAAGAGGCTGAACAACCCCGCAAAGAAGGAGGCCCTCTGCCACTTGTTTACCGGGTGGCTGGGCCTCCGCCACCGGGACAGTCCAGTCACGTACAGGTAGGCCGCCAGGAAAATGAACAGTGTGGGCAGTGGGTTGGAATTCCACACCGTCAGCGGGTTCTGCCCGGCGTCAATGCCCCCGTGGGCCAGCGCTGCCGGGGTCAGAAACCCCAGGGGGGAATAGGCCCAGACCAAAAAGGCCAGCCCCACGCCAACCCAGATGGCCAGCCGTCTCCGGCCTGCCGGGCTCCGGTCTAAAGAACTCCGGCTTATCGAACTCCGGCCTATCGAACCCCGGCCTAATGAACCCCGGCCTAATGAACCCCGGCCTATCGAACGCGCCGGTTTCACGACGGGTTGGAGATGGCGCCGCCGCCGGCAGTTGGAGGCTCATCGGCAGGCCCTTCCGTATGAGAGGACGCAGCTTGGGCCAGTGCCCTGCGGCGCTGGTTGCGGTTGACGGTCCAGATCAAGTAAGCGCCTCCCGCCAGTATGACGGCAAAAATACCAATGAAAACGTAGCTTCCCGACGAGTAGGTCCTGGCGTGGGGCACCGTCAGGGTCCCCACTGAAACGATGCCTCCTCCCCGGGGGCCGTCCACCTCCACCACGGCTTCCCAGACTCCCGGCCTCTCTAGGAGCATCTGGGCATGGTACGTTCCCGGTTCGTCAGATGTTGGAAACGCGTGGGACCAGCCCCTATCGCCTTCCACTTGGTGCCGTGTCCTGACCACCACCTGGGCAGCCCCCTCCGGTTCCCCCGATTCGGCGTCGTGGACCGTAATGTCGACCACCGCTCTACCCAGCGAAAGGCTGGAACGTTGCAGGAACACCGCCACGTCATATGGCCCCGCCAAGTAGTGGACCCACGTCGGCCGGTCGCTCTGGGCCGTAGCCTGCGAGGGCGGCAATGAGATCCAAGCAACGCCGAGGGCCAGTGCCAGGAAGGCCGCTGATAGCAGGAGTTTCCGGAAGATAGTGTTCATGGCTGGAAGGTCTTCTTCCAGATTCCCGGCGAGCCCGGCGCATGGGTCATCAGGGAGCGCATCCGCTCGTTGTCCGGGTTAATGTCCCGCTGCCTCTCCCATTCCGCCGTGTCCGACACGCCCTCATGCTCGAACTCGTAAACCACGCCGTACTTGGGCTCGCCCCGCACCGCCTTCCACCGTCTTCCCCGGATGCAGCCCGGCACCTTTTCGTAGTTCGGCACGTACACCCCGCTGTACCAGCGGTTCCACTCTTCCTCATTCTCCGGAGAAATGTCCATCCGCCCTATCTGCAAAGCCGGGGCCATGTCGCTTCCCGCAATCTCCGGGGTCAGCGCAGCCGGGAAGACCATCTCGTAAACATTGTTAATCAAAGTGGTGGCAATGACCCGGGGTCCGACGCGCTGGGACCACTCGGATACCGGCCGGTTCTTGAACGGGTCGCTGTCCACCACTCCCGGGTTTTCCAGCTCGTAGCAGGCCAAGTGCTTGGGTCCGCTCCGCACCGCCTCGTACCGGGCCGCGTTCAGCACCCCTGGAATGGCCAGGAGCTCCGGCAGGTGCTCTTCGTTGTACCACCTGTTGAACTCGTCCTCTTTGTCCTCCGGCACCTCCGCCCACACCATCAGCAGCCCGGTGCCCTTCTTGTCTGCCATGACGCCCTCCAACAATGCCATCAATGCTTCAAGGACCCTCTTTCTATCTACCTATCTACATTGTACCCGTTTAAGACCGGCCCTGGCACCTGTGCCCGGCTGGGCCGTAACCGTTCAGCACCGGGATGCTGCCCCGCTAAGAACCCCATCGTCCTAAGCTTGTCGAAGGACCCACCCTCCTTCAACTCTGAGCAGTTTCTGGTGACATTTGCTGCTTTCCTTCTGTGCCCTCCCCTCATTATCATAGTTTCTATGATGTCCTTTTCGGTTACTCCCTGCCCACGGGCACGGAATCACGCAGTTGTCCCAATAATTCTCCAAAACTCAAAAAAATGGAGCATTCAGCTTCACCGCACCTGTCCCAAAAACCGGGATTTCTGTATACCCTCCAAAGCTGAAATGCCCCGGAATGTCGCAAAAAGTCCCAAGAAAATCCCCAAAAAAGGAAACTCAAAAGCTCCAGCCATGAAAACCCTCTCCAGCACGTTCAAGCCCCATCATCTTGGGCTCGTCGAAGGACGCACTTCCGTCCAGTTCTCAATTGTTGCACAAGACCACACTGCCTCCCGAGAAATCCGGGCCAACCCAAAAGACCGGAGAGCTTGCCGCGGCCCCCGCCCCGCTCTTTATGGTAAAATCCACCGTGCTTAAGACCCTTAAGAGAAATTTTCCGCAGGGAGTAGGCCATGGCTTCTAACATTGTCCTTTCCAACACCGAATACAAGGTGGTCGGCACCCGTCCTATCAGGCATGACGGAACCGACAAGGTGACGGGCCGCGCCAAGTACGGGGGCGACTTCCAAAGCGCCGATCTGCTCTTTGGCAAGGTCCTCCGCAGTCCCCACGCCCACGCTCGAATCAAGTCCATCGACGTTAGCAAAGCCCTGGCCCACCCCGGCGTGCTGGCTGTAATCACCGGAGCCGACATGCCGGTGGCCGGCAAGGAAGACCCCGACCAGGGCTCCCGGTTCTCCAGCGACCGCCTGCTGGCCCGGGAAAAGGTCCTGTTCACCGGCCACGCCGTGGCAGCCTTGGCTGCCTCCGACGCCCACACCGCCGAAATAGCCATTGGGCTGATCGACGTGGACTATGAGGTCTTGGAACCGGTGATGAACGTCCAAGACGCCATGAAAGATTCCGCGACCCTGCTCCACGACGACGTCATGACTACCGAGCTTGGGGAAAAGACCGACACCCCCAGCAACGTCGCCACCCACTTCCGCTTCGAGATGGGCGACGTGGACAAGGGTTTCGCCGAGGCGGACCTGGTAGTTGAGCACGAGTACGACACCGCCACCGTCCACCAAGGCTACATCGAGCCCCAGAACGCCGCTGCCCTTTGGAACGCCGACGGGCAGGTCACTATCTGGACCAGCACTCAGGGCGCATTCAACGCCCGCGAGGAACTGGCCGGTGTGCTGGATCTCCCTGTATCCCGTATCAAGGTCGTCCCCATGGAAATCGGCGGCGGCTTCGGCGGCAAGATCCCCGTCTACCTGGAACCCCTTTGCGCCCTGCTTTCCAAGAGCACCGGCCGCCCGGTGAAGATGCAAATGTCCCGGTCCGAGGTCTTCGAGTGCACCGGCCCAACCTCCGGCACCCACATCAGGGTGAAGATGGGGGCCACCAAGGACGGAAAAATCACTGCTGCAGACGCCTGGCTGGCCTACGAGTCCGGCGCCTACCCCGGCTCCATGGTTGGCGCCGGAGGCCAGTGTATCTTTGCTCCCTACG
The DNA here is from genome assembly GCA_034420695.1 of Dehalococcoidia bacterium. Taxonomy (GTDB): domain Bacteria; phylum Chloroflexota; class Dehalococcoidia; order Lucifugimonadales; family UBA3495; genus Io17-Chloro-G2. Next base: position 56,549 of record DAOULB010000032.1, on the reverse strand, counting down.
AGATCGAAAATATGCGCGTTGACGGCTACGACGTGATGGTCAACAAGACCAAGGTGGCCGCCTACCGCGCCCCGGCCGCCCCTAACGCCGCCTTCGCCGGCGAGTCCGTAGTGGACGAGCTCTGCGAAAAGCTCGGCATGGACCCCATCGAGTTCCGCCTCCTCAACGCCTCCAAGGAAGGCACTCGCCGGGTGGACGGCCCCGCGTTCCCGATAATCGGCAACGTGGAGACTTTGGAGGCCGCCAAGGACAGCGAGCAGTACAAGACCCCCCTGACCGGCAAGAACCGGGGCCGCGGCGTTGCCTCCGGGTTCTGGTTTAACATCGGTCTCCAGTCCAGTTGCGCCATCGGCGTGAATGCCGACGGCACCATCAATCTGGTGGAGGGTTCCACCGACATCGGCGGCACCCGCGCCTCCATCGCCATGCAGGCCGCCGAGGTGCTGGGGATCCCGGCCGAAGACGTTCACCCCAGCGTCGGCGACACCGAGTCTGTGGGTTACACCTTCCTCACCGGCGGCAGCCGCACCACCTTCGCCTCTGGTTGGGCCGCCTACGAGTGCGCCCAGGACATCAGGGCCAAGATGATCGAGCGGGCCGCCAGCATCTGGGACGTTGAAGCCGGTGACGTCGAGCTGGTGGACGGCTCCTTCCAGCACAAGTCCGACCCCGCCCTCCAGATGACCTTCAAGGAACTGGCCGGGCGGCTAAACGGTACCGGCGGGCCCATCTCCAGCCAAGTCAGCGTCGACCCCAGGGGCGCCGGTGGGGCATTCAGCACCCACATCGTGGACGTTGAAGTCGACCCCGAGACCGGCAAGGTGGACATCTTGGACTACACCGCAGTGCAGGACGCCGGCAAGGCCATCCACCCCAGCTACGTCGAAGGGCAGATGCAGGGTGGCGTTGTTCAGGGCATTGGCTGGGCTTTGAACGAGGAGTACGTCTTCAACAAGGACGGGCAGATGGAGAATTCCAGCTTCCTGGACTACCGGATGCCCACCAGCCTCGACCTGCCCATGATCAACACCGTGATCGTGGAAGTAGCCAATCCGGGGCACCCTTACGGCGTGCGGGGAGTGGGCGAAGTGCCTATCGTCCCTCCCATGGCCGCCATCGCCAACGCCATTTCCCAAGCCGTAGGCGTCCGCATGGACAAGCTGCCCATGTCCCCCGGCAACCTGCTGGAAGCCCTCTGGGAGAAGAACGGCAGCTAGCCCTAAACTCCCGGGCCAGCCGTTGGCTCTAGTCCTCGATAAGGGCCTTGGGGAACTACAAGACCCCGGGGCCCTATCCTTTTCCCCGGTAGTTCGGCGATGACAGCCCCGCCATTCGTACCACCATTCATCGGGAGGTGAACGCCATGACCCGTGTTCCCTATGCCACCAGGGAAAGCATGACCCCGGAAGGGCAGCAGATTTGGGACGAAATCGAAACCAGCCGCGGCGGTGTGGCCCGCAACTACGCCGCCCTGCTCAACAACCCCAAGGCCGCCTCCAGCCTCGCTGGTCTCGGAGGCTACGCCCGGTTTGAAACGCCCCTGGACCCCAGGACCAAGGCCCTCGCGGTGCTGGCCGCGGCCAGGGAAGCCGGGGGCCACTACGTCTGGACTGTCAACCAGCGGGGCGCCAAGGACGCCGGCCTGTCCGACGAGACCATCGCTGCCATCCGGGAATTCCGTGCTCCGACCGGCTTGGCCGAGGCCGACGTGCCCGTGGTCCAGTTCGTCATTGAGATCCTGCGCCAGCACAAGGTCTCCGACGCCACCTACCAAGCACTGAAAGCCCAGATCGGTGACGACGGCATCGTGGACGTGCTGGTGGTCTCCGGCTACTACCATACCCTGGCCCACTGCCTTCAAGCCCTGGAAGTGGACCTTCCCGAGGGAACCGTCACCGCCCTGACTTACTAGTAGACCGACACCTTAGCATCGAACGTAGGGGCGGGTTTGAAACCCGCCCTGCCGTCCTCACCTACTAGCCCGTCACCTGCCAGCCCGCAGTATATGAGCGCAGACCGGACCGCCGATCAGGTGACGCGTTTCATTATGTGGTGAGACCGGTTGGTGGTGTGGGGGCGTATCTTGGTGGGCCAGTCGCCCTTCTCCGACTCGGCCTTCCAACCGTCGCTTTGTGGCACTTCGGGAGAATCGATCTCATAGACGGCGGCATACCGGGCCACGCCCTCGGCGTCGGTGGACTCCAAGCGGTAGCGGGTGCAGGAATGTACCCCCTCGGCTTGCAGTATGTTTGGAACGTGCTGGGTGTCGTAGATGCGGTTGAAGTCGTCCTCCAACGATTCCGGAATGTCCATCTGGACCAAATAGATATAGTCCGCCATCTCGCTTGCCTCCATCACTGTGGTTGAGTGGTCAATAGGAAGGTGGTTGACCGGTGGTATGACCGGCCCCTTGACCGGCGTGGAAGTCGGGGATACCATCGGGGGCCAGCGACCGGTGCGAGCCGCTCCTTCAGCGACTCTCCCGCCCTTGGCGGACCGGCCGCTCTTTCTTTGCCGCGGAAGCGGCTGGGCCGTCTTGCACTAGCCGGCGGTGACGCAGGTTATGGTCCGGGTAACGCCGGGGATTCCCTGTATCCGGCCGGTCACCAAGTCGGCCACGGCGCCCATGTTCTCGGACTCGATGAGGGCTATCACGTCATAGGGTCCCGTGATGCCGTCGACGACCTGCACGTCGTCAATGGTCCGCAACTCGGTCACCACGTCCCTGACTTTGCCCACCTGGGTCTCAATTAAAATGAAGGCTTTCGTTGCCAAGGGCGACTCCGGTATGGCGGTTGTCGGCAAGTCTGGGATGAAGGATTGAAACTCTGGCTTGGGGCAGCCCGATGTTCTTGCCATTTAGCGGATGCCCTCACCGTTGACAACCACTCGAACCCTAGGTAGCATCCGCAACATCCCTAGATGCTTACTATATAACACACCGGCAGGACATGGGCCATGCCTTTGACGATTACAGCCGAGGGCGTAGAACCGCCAACGGTTACCGAAGCCAGGAGAGCCTTCGATGACAAGGCTAAACGAGTCGCTCTCAAATTCGTCAACGAAAGCGTTCAAGCAACCAATGTAGGCATAGCTCAAATTGAAGCAGGGAACTATGTGACGTTGGAAGACTTGGAAGGAGAAGTCAAAGATAAGTGAACCTATGGAAGTCCACGTTGCCCGCATAGCCCGAGACTTCATCATCGCCCAGCCGCCTGCTGGGCGATCTCAGTTAATGGATGCACTCAGGAGTTTAAGCCATGACCCCTTTAATTGGTCAGCACCTGCCTTTTCCCTGGCATCCTGGCCTGCTCGGATATGTTGCGGGCCAGTATTTCATCACCTACCGGCTTGCCGAAAATCTCCTTGAGATTCTGAGCGTTACCACATTGCCCCCAGCAGAGGACGTCCTGTCCTTTTAAGCGCAATTGCTTCGGGACATATTACCTGCCGCGTCAAACATCACGCCTTGCACACAAACGGCAGCCGCGGCTACAATTAGCCGTGTCAAAGGGGACTGTTTTACCGTCCCGCCCCAGCAGGACCTGGCCGGCATTTTTCCACTTGCCGGCCTTCGGTTAAGACAGGAGGACTGTACCTTATGGCCGGTATCGCCACCAAAAACCTTCGCAACATAGCCCTGCTTTCCCACAGTGCCGCCGGCAAGACTTCCTTGGCGGAAACGCTGCTCTTCAACGCCAAAGCCACCACCCGCATAGGCAAGGTGGAAGACGGCAACACAGTGTCGGACTACGAGCCCGAAGAGATTAAGCGCGGGGGCAGTATCCAGACCACCCTCATCTCTTTCGCTAAGGGCGATCTGAAGTTTAACCTCCTGGACACCCCGGGCTACGACGACTTCCTGGGAGATGTGGTCAGCGCTCTCCGGGTGGTGGAAGGAGCTGCCATCCTCTTGGCTGCCCCCTCTGGCGTCGACGTGGGAACCGAGAAGTCCTGGGAAATGTGCCAAGCTGCCGGCGTACCCCGCGTTCTCGTGGTAAACAAGATGGACCGGGAAAATGCCAGCTTCTCCCGCTGCGTTGCCGACATTCAAGGCTCTTTCGGCAACCAGTGCATTCCTTTCCAGATTCCAGTTGGAGAGGCCCAGAATTTCAGTGGCGTGGTCAGCGTTATCCGCCCGCCCGCCGACCCGCCCGCCGAAGTTGCCGCGGAGCTGGAGGCGGCCCGGGAGCGGCTCATCGAAGCCGCCGCCGAAAACGACGACACCCTCGCCGACAAGTACCTGGAGGGGGAGGCCCTCACCGACGACGAGGTTATGAGCGCAGTACACAAAGCGGTAGTCAGCGGCCAATTGGTGCCTATACTGGCTACTGCCGCCACTGCCAACCAGGGAGTGGAAGAATTTCTGGAAATGATAGAGGAGTTCTTGCCCTCTCCCGCCGATGTAGAGCTTCCCGAGGCTTCCGGCGGAGAGCTCTCTGCAGACTCCGATGCCCCGCTGGCAGCCCTGGTTTTCAAGACTACCGCGGACCCCTTCGTCGGTAAGCTGTCGATCTTCCGGGTCTACCAAGGGACTTTCAAGAGCAACTCGGAAGTCTGGAACTCTGGCCGCCAGCAGTCGGAACGTATCGGCCAGCTCTACCTCCCCAAGGGCAAGTCCCAGGAAAACGTGGCCGAAATCACCGCCGGCGACATGGGGGCCATAGGCAAGCTCTCCGTGACCGTTACCGGTGACACCCTCTGCACCCGGGAGAGCCCCGTCACTCTGCAGCCCATCGAGTTTCCCGAGGGCTATTACAGCGTAGCGGTTTCCCCGGCCACCAAGGCAGACTTGGACAAGATGTCATCCTCCCTCACCCGCATCGTGGAAGAGGACCCAAGCCTCCGCTTCTCCCGGGACGCCAGCACTGGAGAGAGCCTGCTGACCGGCCTGGGTGAGGCCCAGATCGATGTAGCCCTGGAACGCATCCGCCGGAAATTCGGCGCAGACCTGAAGTCCCGCCTCCCCAAGGTGGCCTACCGCGAGACCATCACCCGTGTCACCAAGGCCGAGTACCGGCACAAGAAGCAGACCGGGGGCCACGGCCAGTACGGCCACGTCCTGTTGCGCCTCGAACCCAGGGAAAGAGACCAAGGCTTCGAGTTCGGATCGGAAGTGGTCGGGGGATCCGTGCCCAGGGAGTACATTCCCGCCGTCGAGAAGGGACTCGTCAAGGGTATGGACGAGGGTGTGCTCGCCGGCTTTCCCATCGTTGACGTCAAGGCCGTGCTATACGACGGCAGCTACCACGACGTTGACTCCTCAGGAATGTCCTTCGAAATTGCCAGCAGCATGGCCCTGCGCGCCGGCCTGCAGGAGGCCAGTCCCATTCTTCTGGAACCCGTCATGAAGTTGAGCGTCACAGTTCCCGACAGCTACACCGGCGAGGTAATGAGTGACCTCAACACCAAGCGGAGCCGCATCCTTGGCATGACCCCCGGCAACAACACGACCCTCATCGAAGCCGAAGTGCCCCTTTCGGAGGTGCAGCGCTACGCTCAGGACCTGCGGTCGGTGACCCAGGGCCGGGGCAGCTACAAGCTGGAGTTCGACCACTACGACCCACTCCCCGCCAACCTGGAGCCCCGGGTCATAGAAGAAGCAAAGCGCCACCGTGAAGAGGAAAAAGTCTAATAAGGGTTTGAAGAAGGGACTCTAACGCACCTTCTCCTTTGATGGGAGAAGGCTGGGATGAGGGTGGGTGAAGTTCCTCAGATGCCCCTTATTGTTCCGGTCTCGCGTAGGGGTTGCAGAAGCAAAGACGCCGCCGGGAAGTGGTTAAAAGAGAAGTGGTAGAGCGGGAAGCAGGTCAGAACCGCCAGTTCGGCTGGTATTCTCCGAACACTTCCCGGAACACTCCCATCATTTCGCCCAGCGTGGCGTAGGACTTGACCGCCTCCATCAAGGGAGTCATCAGGTTTTCGTCTGAGCGGGCCGCCTGCTCCAAGGCCTTGAGCTTTTGCCCTACGTCCCGGTTGTCCCGGCGGCGGCGCAGTTCTTCCAAGTTTTCTATCTGGCGCTTTTCTCCTTCCTGGTCAACCCTGAGCAGCGGAATCTCCAGCGACTCCTCCGTCTGGTAGGCGTTCACCCCCACGGTCAACCGTTCACCCCGGTCTTCTTCCGTCTGGTAAATGTAGGCCGCGTCGGCAATATCCCGCTGGAAGAACCCGGCCTCAAGCGCGGGAATCACCCCTCCCATATCCTCGATGCGCCGGAAATAGTCGTAAGCTTCGGCCTCGACCTGGTTGGTCAGGCTCTCCAGGAAGTAACTTCCGCCCAAGGGGTCCACCGTGTCGGTCACCCCCAGTTCGTGGGCGATAATCTGCTGGGTCCGCAGCGCCTGCAGCGCCGCCTCCTCCGTTGGCAATGCCCACGCTTCGTCTTTCCCGTTGGTGTGCAGCGATTGGCAGCCCCCTAGTATGGCGGCAAGCGCCTGCAGCGACACCCTGGCCACGTTGTTCTCCGGCTGTTGAGCGGTCAAGGTCGCCCCTGAGGTCTGGGCGTGAAACCTCAGAGTGGTGGACCGCGGGTCTTGCACCTGGTAGGTCTCCTTCATCTCCCTGGCCCAGATACGCCGGGCCGCCCGGAATTTGGCCACCTCTTCAAAGAAATTGTTGTGCACGTTGAAGAAAAAACTCAACCGGGGAGCAAAACTGTCCACCGCCATGCCCCGCTCTTGGCAATGCTTCACGTATTCGAAACCGTCCGCCAGGGTGAAGGCTAGTTCCTGCACCGCGTTGGAGCCCGCCTCCCGTATATGGTACCCGCTGATGCTTATGGGGTTCCAGCGGGGCACGTAGTCCGTGGCAAACTCCACCGTGTCCACCACCAAGCGCATCGATGGGGCCGGCGGAAAGATGTACTCGTTCTGGGCGATGTACTCCTTCAGGATGTCGTTTTGAATCGTCCCTCCAAGCTGGTCCAATGAAGCGCCCTGCTTTTCCGCCACCGCCAAGTACATGGCCCAGATGATGGCCGCCGGGCTGTTGATTGTCATAGACGTCGTCACTCGGTCCAAGGGCAGGCCGTCGAAGAGAGCCTCCATGTCGGCCAAGGACGAAACTGCCACTCCGCACTTGCCGAATTCCCCCTTGGCCCTGGCGTCGTCAGTGTCGTACCCGTACAGGGTGGGCATGTCGAAGGCCACGCTCAGGCCCGTCTGGCCGCTTTCCAGCAGGAACTTGAACCGGGCGTTGGTCTCCTCCGGCAGGCCGAAACCGGCGAACATGCGCATGGTCCACAGCCTTTCCCTGTAACCGGTGGCGTGGATTCCCCGCAAGTAGGGATACTCTCCCGGCAGCCCAAGGTCGTCCAAGTAACCGGTTTCCACCAAGTCTTCCGGCGTGTAGACCGTATTAACCGCTATCTGTGACGGCGTTAGAAACCTGGACTTCCGCTGCGGGCGCGCAGCAATCTTCTCCCGCCACTGGGCGCCCCTCTTCCTGAGTCTTTCCAGTTCGTCGCCTAAGTCTTTTGAGGAAGAAAACAATCAGGGCCTCCAAAGCCTTCCCGGCTTGGACCTTCCCGCCGGGCTGGTGACGTTCAGTCGTTCAGTAGCCTGACGAAGCGGCGGCGGCCCACCTTGAGCACGTCCCTGGGCTGCCGGTCCAGCTCTGCCAAGGCCAAGTCCCGGTCAATGCCCCGCGTCTCGCCGGTAGACTCCCGGATGAGCTGCACTGCCCCCTGGCCGATCAGGCGCTTGGCTTCACTGGCGCTTGAAGCCAAGGCGGCATCCAGCATCAGGTTGCTCAAGCGTCTTCCCCGGTCCTCGAAGTAGGCTGGTTCTCTGGAAAACTCCGGTATCTCTTCCGGCAGGTCCCGCCGCTGCACCACCCGTTGGAAGTGCTCCTGCGCGGTGTCTGCCGCTGCTCGGTCGTGAAACTGGGAAGTCACGTCCCAAGCCAGTCGTTTCTTTAGCTCCATCGGGTTGACTCTGTCTTCCGCCAAGTCCCTGCCGGCCCCGGTCAACTCATCGCCTGGCAGGTCCGTCAGATACTCCAAGTAGGCCAGTATCAAGGCGTCGGGCAATGACATCAGCTTGCCGTACATGTCGTTCGGCTCTTCTTCCACGGCAACGAAATTGCCCAGACTCTTGCTCATCTTCTGGACCCCGTCGGTGCCGGGGAGAATGGGCATCAGGAAGCACTGCTGCGGCGTCTGGCCCATCATCTCCTGCAGTTGGCGTCCCACCAAGAGATTGAACATCTGGTCGGTGCCCCCAAACTCCACGTCGGACTCAATCGCCACTGAGTCGTAGGCCTGCAATAAGGGGTAGAGGAACTCGGTAATGGCAATGGGCCGGTGCTCCTGGAACCGCTTGGCAAAGTCGTCCCGCTCCAGGAACTGTGCCACCGTGAACCGCCCGGTCAGGCGTATGACATCCGCCAAAGTGAAATTGCCGAACCACTCGCTCTGCCACACCACCTGCGTCTGTTCCCGGTCCACCACCTTGAAGAACTGGCGCATGTACGACTCGGCGTTGGATATAACCTCTTCGTGGGTCAGTTGGGGCCTGGTGGCAGATTGTCCGCTCGGGTCGCCTATCTGCGCGGTCCAGTCGCCCACAATGAGTATTACCTTGTGCCCCAACTGCTGTAACTGGCGGAGCTTGCGCAGCCCCACCACGTGGCCCAAGTGAATGTCGGGACGGCTGGGGTCGAACCCCATCTTGAGCCGCAGGGGCCGTCCCGACTGGAGCAGTCGAACGAACTCTTCCCGGGAGATTATTTCCCTGACCCCCCGGGTGGTGATGCTGTCTATGTCACCCTGGCTCAGCATACGCCGTCACTTGGCCTCGGCCAGCGTCCGTTCGGCTTGCTCAACGTCCCGCTGGATTTGGGCCACCAGTTCCTCCAGCCCTTGAAATGTCTCTTGGTCTCTCAGCTTGGCTACGAACTCCACCTGCATCCGTTTGCCGTAGAGGTCTCCGCTGAAGTCCAGCAGATGGACCTCTACCACCCGTTCGGTCAGTCCAAAGGTAGGCCGCACACCGATGCTGGTGGCCGAACGATGCCGCTCCCCGTCAACGTATGCCCAAGTAGCATAGATGGCGTCTCCCGGTAGCATCAAGTCCCGTGGGCAGTCCACGTTGGCGGTGGGGAACCCCAGTTCCCGGCCCCGCCGGTTGCCCACCACCACCGTTCCCTCCAGCGAGAAGTTGCGTCCCAGCAGGCGGTTGCAGACATCTATGTCCCCCTTGGATACCGCCTCGCGTATATTCCTGCTCTTGATTGGCTGTCCCTGCTCGGACAGTGGATCGACTATTTCCACCCAAAAACCCAGTTCCCGTCCCAAGGCGGTCAACTGGTCGAAATTTCCTTCGCGGTTGCGGCCCAAGGCGGTGTCGGGACCCATCACCAAGCCCCGCATCTTCAGGAATTCGACCAGGAGCCCAGCAAAGTCCCGCGCCGCCACTTGGGAAAGCTCCGAGGTGAACTCCAGTGGCACCACTAGCTGGATCCCCGCTTTGCGCAGCAGGTCTGCTCTCTGCTCCGGGGTGGTGAGGTAATGGACCTTGGTGCCCGGGCGCAATACTGTTGCCGGGCTGTTGGAGAAAGAGATAACAGCAGGAACCGCCGCCGTCCCGGCCAAGTCGATCACCCGGTTCAGCAAGTGGCGGTGTCCTTGATGCACACCGTCGAAAACGCCTACGGTTACTACGGTCTCCCGGTCTTGGCAGACCTCGGCAAGCCGCTGGCGAAGACTCATGGCTGAAGTGTTCCTGTGCCCCGGTAGAAATTGTCCCAAAGGTATGTTGAGAGTCCGGATGGACCTGTTTCAGACCGGCTGACAACGGTCCGGAAGTCCCTGGGAAACCCTGGGGAAATTGGTGGGATGGTAGCATAGGCAGGTAGGAGCGTCAACGCACCGCTCATCAACTAATTTTAAAATCGTCAAAAGCCGCAGCCCATGTTATGGGAAAAGGAATCCGCCGTTATGTATAATTCGTCCCTGTTCCGGCAACCGGCTTGACTGCCATGCGCATATCGGGAGGCAAAGCAAAGGGCCGCCGTCTGCGGGGCACCATTTCACCGGGCGCAAGACCAACCACGGAGAGAGTCAGGGCGGCAGTATTTAATATCCTGTCTGCGGCACAGGTTGAAGGCTCCCGGGTTCTGGACCTGTACGCCGGCTCCGGCAGCCTGGGGATTGAAGCCCTGAGCCGGGGCGCTGAGTGGGCCGACTTCATGGAGCGTGACCGCCGGCAATGCGGGGTTCTGGACGCCAATCTGGCCGGGGCCGGGTTTTCGGAACAATCAAAGGTCTACTGCGCCGACGTGGAGAGAGGACTATCGGGCTTGTCCGGACCCTACCGGCTGGTGCTGATGGACCCTCCCTACCGGTTCTTGGAAATCGGGAGGCTCCTCGAGGCCATTGGCGGCGCCAAGGGGTTATTGGAGGAAGCAGCGAGCTTGGTGGTGGGGCATTCCAACCGTCTGGAACTCGAAGACAGCTACGGCAGCCTCGTCAGGTTCTCCCATCGCCGCTACGGAGATAACGCGGTGGACTTTTATCAGAAAGGTGACAGTGGATGGTAACCGCCCTTTATCCAGGCTCCTTCGACCCCGTGACTATGGGTCACGTGGACATAACCACCAGGGCGGCGGCCCTGTTCGAGAAAGTAATCGTCGCAGTGTACGCCACTCCCAGCAAGAACCTCCTGTTCGATGCCGATGAGAGGGTGGAGCTTTTCCAGGACGCAGTCCAGCACCTCAACAACGTTGAAGTCATCAAATTCGAAGGCTTGGTTGTTCGCTTGGCCCAGGAACTGGATACCAGGGTCATAGTGCGGGGGCTGCGGAGCGGTTCCGACTTCGAGTATGAGTTCGACATGGCCTTCATGAATCGCAGGCTAACCCCCGAAATAGACATGGCCTTCTTCATGACCACTCAGGAGTATATGTTTCTGAGCTCCAGCCTGCTGAAGGAAGTGGCTAAGCTCGGCGGCGACATCACCGGCATGGTGCCTCCCCTGGTCGCCAAGTCGGTGGCCAGGAAATTCGGTTAAGCGGCCCCAAGGGAAAGGGCGTTACAGCAGATTGGGAGGGATGGGAAAATATATGGACATTATCAACATAATCGACCGCATGGAATCCCTGCTTAGCACCAGCAAAACGGTCCCGGTCAGCGGCAATATCATTATCGACAAAGACCGGGTGATGGAGTTGGTTGACCAGTTGCGCCTCGCCATCCCCCAGGAGATCCGGGCCGCCGAAGAAGTCCTGTCCCGCAAGGACCAGATAGTCAACCAAGCCATGCTTGATGCCCGCCGCACCAAGATACAGGCCGACGACGAAGTCCGGGAGCGGATGGACAACAACGAGATGGTGGCCCGCGCCGAGAGCCGTGCCGAGATGACCCTGCAGGAAGCCGAGGAACGTGCGGAACGCTTGCTCAGGCAGTCCGCGGAGCAAGCCAAGACTGTCCGTTCCGAGGCCGACGCCTACGCCCTGAGAAGCCTCCGGGCCCTTGAGCAGGAAATCAACAACATCGCCGGGTCTGTCCGCAAGGGCATCGACTACCTCGCCGGGCAGGTCGACGGGAAGATGGTCTCCCCCCAGTTGTCTCTGGGCGACGACTAACCCGCAACGCTGGTCGCCACCGGACAGCGCACCCAATCACCGGCCCTGCCGCCCGGCCTCCGTTGCATTCCTATTCGGGTTGACACCCATTTTCGGCAGGGAATACAATTTCCCCAGCCAGCGGCTGTTTTCGGAGGCTTCGGGCAATGCTCGAGATGACAATTGACAGCATCAGGGTCAGTCCGATGAACTACCAGCGGGTTGTAATCCTGAAGGAAAAGGATTCCGACCGCTACCTCCCCATCTGGATCGGCCCCGCCGAAGCCGACGCTATCGCCGTAAAGCTCCAAGACCTCAGCGTGCCCCGGCCCCTGACCCACGACCTGCTTAGAACGGTCATAGACAGCTTGGGCGGGGCCGTGCAGCACATCCTGGTCAACGACCTGCAGAACGACACCTTCTATGCCAAAATAACTATCCAGTCCAACGGGGGCGCCTCAGACCCGGTGGTTAAGGAAATAGACTGCCGCCCCAGCGATGCAGTCGCCTTGGCGGTGCGGGCCCAAGTTCCCATCTTCGTCGAAGAGGCAGTGCTGGATAAGGCCGGCATTCTCTTGGACAAAGAGACCGGCAAGCCCATTACCGAAAGCGAAAACGCCGTGGAGCAGGAAAAGCCTGCCGAGGTCAACCCAGAAGAACTCCGCCGGATGTCTGCTTTCACCGACTTCATTGACTCCCTGGACTTGGAGGACTTCGGCAAGCAAAACCCCGCCCGATAGTCCCATTCCCTTCCGAATGACCCGGTTGCGGCGACCCTGGCGTAAATTACGCCAGGGTCTGTTTTCGAAACGAAGCGCCGAAAATCGTAGCCGGAAGGCCAATTGACATTTGAAATTCATGCTGCTAATATTTCCCACGCTTGCCCGGGGGCCGATTTGGCTAGAATCCCCAGCACGTGGCTTATTGCCCTGCGATTGACTGGATTGGGATGGTACATAGCGGCCTGCATCGTTATCGGCGTTGCTGGCGGCTATGGTCTGGACAGGCTGTTTGGAACCGCACCCCTCTTTATGTTGCTGGGTACTGTCTTGGGTAGCGTAATTGCCTTCTGGGGCATGTATAAGATGGTTCACCCGCTGTTGAACAGCGCAAAAGCTGGCAATAAGAACTCCTCGGACGCCAACGGGCAGGGGAGGAATTCCTAGTGCCTTCAGGGGCTTTGGCCAAGAGACTGCTTTTGGTCTCCGGCTTTGCCCTTATCGTCCTTTTAATCGTTGGCTTCGTCGTGGGGGCCATTGGCTCAGCCATGTTTGGCCGGGAAGGCCCCTTCCTCCACAAACCTGAAATCCACCTCCCCCCACAGCCCATCTTTCCTGCCTCGGTCCGGGACGAACAACTGGGCTTGGGCTCCGCCAAAGACTACGGCGGGGAAAAGAGCGGCGAAAATATGGAAGCCGGGAAGTCCGGCGACCACGGCGAGGCCGCTGCTTCCGGCGATGCCTCCAAGGCGGAAAAGCACCACGCCGAGCCGGTCCCTGTTACCCAGTTCACTGTGACTAATACCCTGCTTTCCGCTTGGTTCTCCTCCATAATCCTGTTGCTGTTCTTCCTCATCGGCGCCCGCAAGAAGTCCTTGGTTCCGGGGCGCTTCCAAGGCTTGATAGAGGTGCTGATTGAAGGTGCCTACAATTCCTGCGCCGGGGTCCTGGGGCCGGAAATGGCCCGCAAAGCATTTCCAATCATCGCCACCATATTCTTCTTCGTACTTTTCAATGCCTGGCTGGCCCTGCTCCCCTTCTACCAGTTCCTGGGCTACGTCCAGGATGGGGAACTGAAGGCCCACCTGCTGCGGTCGGCCGGCACCGACCTGAACATGCCTCTGGCCTTGGCATTGATATCCTTTGCTCTTGTGGAATACTGGGGCTTCCGGGCTCACGGGTTCGGCTACCTCAAGAAGTTCTTTTCCTTGGGGAACCTGTTCAGGCTCCGCCCGTCGGGCCTTATCGACGCCTTCGTCGGATTCTTGGAACTGATCAGCGAGCTGGTGCGGGTTGTCAGCTTTACCTTCCGGCTCTTCGGCAACATGACCGCCGGGGAGATTCTGGTCGTGATGGTGACCTTCCTGGTGCCCTTCGTGGCCACCCAGTTCGTGTTCGGTCTTGAGCTCCTCGTCGGACTGATTCAAAGCATAATTTTCGCCGGACTGACGTTGGTCTTTCTTTCGGTGGCGGTGCGCCACCAGGAGCATTGATCGGCGCCAACCCGCTGGCAGGGAAAGCAACATATCCATCTAAACACTCCAGGAGGGTGAACTGGCATGGACCTTGTCCTTTTACAGGGATTTACGTCGGAAGCGGCAAAATATATCGGAGCAGGCTTGGCCATAGGACTGGGCGTGGTGGGCCCGGGTATCGGTATCGGCATTCTGGGTTCCGGCGCCATGGCAGCCATCGGCCGCAACCCCGAGGCCGCCGGTCAGATTACGACCAACATGATCCTGGCCATCGCCTTCGCCGAGGCGTTGGGCATCTACGCCTTGATTGTCAGTGTAATCTTGCTGTTCGTGGTGTGAGATGACAGAGCTAGGGGTCAACCTTCCCAGCTTGGTCGCTTACCTCATTAACTTTGCGATCCTGCTGGGCATCCTCTTCGTCTTTGCCTACAAGCCGGTAATGCGTTCCCTCGACCAGCGGTCCGAGCGCATCCGGGAAAGCCTGGAAGCCGCCGACCGGGCCAGGGAAGAGGCGGCTTCTTCCAGGGCGGCTATCGAAGAGCAGGTCAACGAAGCCCGCCGGGAGGGCCAGCGGCTTCTGGAACAAGCCCGTGAAGCCGCTGACCGGTACCGCGAAGACGAAATGGCCCGGGCGCGGCAAGAAGCCCAGGACTTCGTTGAGCGGGCCCGTGCTGACATCCAGAGGGAGCGGGACGCCGCCGTGGCCGACGTACGCGTCAACTTCGGCGACTTGGCCATCACCGCCGCTGAGCGGGTCATTCGCCGGTCCTTGGACCGGCAGGCCCACCAGGACCTAGTGGCCCAGGTGTTGGAAGAAGGGGACTCACTTAGGGCGGGCCCAAGGGGCTAGGGCCCCAAGGGATAGGAGGCCGATGGCCGGCAAGGTATCCGGAAAACGTTACGCCCAAGCAATATTCGAACTGGCCCTCCAGGAAGAGCAGGCCGAGCAGTGGCGCGCCCAGTTGGAAATGGCCGAGGGAGTGTTGCAGGATCCGGAGTTCGCTCCCTTCCTGAAGCACGCCGACGTTCCCACCGAGCAGAAGGTCAATTCCATCAACGCCGTCCTGTCCGAACTGCACCCCTTGGTGCGCAACATGATCAACCTGCTGGTTTCCCGTGGGTTGACCGACTTGGCCCCGGACATTAGCCGGGAGTACCAAAGTCTGCTGGACGTTCACGCCGGGCGTCAAAGGGTCGGTGTGGCCAGCGCCGTGGAGTTGGACCAGTCTGAGCTGGACCGCATTGCCGACTTTGTTTCCGGACTGGTCCGCAAGGAAGTGGTAATCTCCACGCAAGTGGACGAGTCTATCCTGGGCGGTCTTGTCATCCAGATAGGTGACCAACTGCTGGACGGCAGCACCCGGTCCCGTCTGGAAGGACTTCGCAACCGCCTCCATTCCGAAGCCGCCGCGCCCTGAGATTGGGCCCCGGTTTTTAATACTGTTTCCAATACTGCCGTTAATTGCTGAGGAGAAGCCCGCATGGCCATTAGAGGACAAGAGATAGTTTCTCTAATCAAGCGCCAGATTGAAGAATTTGGTGGAGACCTGACCCTGGTGGATGTGGGTACTGTAGTCCAGGTCGGCGACGGTATTGCCAGCATTCAGGGACTTCAAGGAGTCCGCTCCAACGAGTTGCTGGATTTCGGCCAAACCTCTGGGTCCGGGTCGGTGCTGGGGCTGGCCTTGAACTTGGAGGCCGACCTGGTGGGCGCCGCCATTCTCGGTGACCCCAACGTGGTCAAGGAAGGAGACCGGGTGCGTTCCACCGGCCGGATTATTGAAGTGCCAGTGGGAGACTCCCTCATCGGCCGGGTCGTCGACCCCTTGGGCCGCCCTCTGGATGGCAAGGGACCGGTCAGCACCACCGAAAGCCGTCCTGTGGAAAAGATTGCCCCCAACGTCGTCGTCCGCAAGTCGGTGGACACACCGGTGCAGACCGGAATCAAGGCCATCGACTCCATGATTCCCATCGGCCGCGGCCAGCGGGAGTTGATTATCGGAGACCGCTCCACCGGCAAGACCGCCATCGCCTTGGACACTATCATCAACCAGAAGGGCGGCGACCTCATCTGCATCTATGTCGCCGTCGGCCAGAAGCAGGGTAAGGTCGCTCAGGTTATCGCAACCCTGGAACAGGCCGACGCCATGGATCACACCATTGTAGTCAACGCCGGGGCTGCCGATTCCGCCCCCCTCCAGTACATCGCCCCCTACGCCGGCTGCGCCATGGCCGAGCAGTTCATGGACCAAGGCAAAGACGTGCTGATTGTTTACGACGATCTGACCAAGCACGCCTGGGCCTACCGGCAGATGTCCCTGTTGCTGCGCCGTCCCGCGGGCCGGGAGGCCTACCCGGGCGACATCTTCTACCTGCACAGCCGCCTGCTGGAGCGGGCCGCCCGGTTGGACGACCCCCAAGGTGGCGGCTCCATCACCGCCCTGCCCATCATCGAGACCCAAGCGGGTGACGTGTCGGCCTATATTCCCACCAACGTCATTTCCATAACCGACGGCCAGATTTACTTGGAGCCGGAACTCTTCAATGCCGGCATACGCCCCGCGGTGAACGTGGGCCTGTCCGTCTCCCGTGTCGGCGGGGCAGCCCAGACCAGGGCCATCCGCCGGGTTGCCGGACAGTTGCGGCTGGAACTGGCCCAGTATCGGGAACTGGCTACCTTCGCTCAATTCGGCACCTCCGACTTGGACGCCGCCACCCGGGACCAGCTCACCCGGGGTCAGTTGGCCACCGAGGTGCTCAAGCAACCACAGTACCAGCCTCTTTCCCTGGGTGATGAGGTCACCATCCTTTACGCAGTGAACGCCGGCCTCCTGTCGGACATACCCATGGACCGGCTGGGTGACTTTGAAGAACAACTGCTCCGCCACGTTGGTTCTACCCGCCCTGAAATAGGCCAAGCCATATCCGAAAGCGGCGAACTTACGCCGGAGCTGGAAGCCGGTCTGACCGAGGCTATCAACGAATTCAAACCCGTGTTCGTCGCCTAGCGCACTGGCCAACCTGCAGTCCGGAGTAACTCCATCCGGAGGCCGAGCTGCCCTGCCCGTTCAAAAGGCCAAGATCACAAGGTCGAAATAAATGCCCAGCGTTAGAGACATACGCCGCCGCATACGCAGCGTGGAAAACACCAGCAAGGTTACCAACGCCATGTCTCTCATTGCCGCGTCCAAGATGCGGCGTGCCCAGCAGGCGGTAACCCAAGGCCGGCCCTTCGCCGAGAAAATCCAGGAAGTCATCACCCACTTGGCTGCCCAGCCCACCGACGAATCCGGAACGGTCCATCCGCTGCTCCGGGTCAGGCCGGTGGAACGGGTCGGCGTCCTGGTCATCAGCCCCGACCGGGGCCTCTGCGGTGGTATGCACGCCAACCTGAACCGGGTGGTCGCCCAGTTCATCCTGGCCCAGTCCTCCCCCGTGCGGGTGATAGCCGCCGGACGCAAGGGCCGTGACTTCATGGTCCGCACCGGGCAGGACCTCCAAGCCGTCTTCACCGACTTGGGCGAACGCCCCGAACTGGCCGACACCCTGGCAATGTCCGGTCTGCTGATTGACGCCTACAACGATGGAGCGGTGGACGAGGTCTACCTGGCCTACACCAAGTTCGTCTCCACCGTCTCCCAAGACCCCGTGGTGGAGCGGCTGTTGCCGGTCACCCCGGCGGAACTGACCGGCGCTGAAAGAGTCGGCTACATCTATGAACCCGACAGTCTTTCTGTGTTGGACACCCTGCTCCCCCGCTTCGTGGAAATGGAGGTGTACCACGCCCTGCTGGAGTCCATAGCCAGTGAGCAATCCTCCCGTATGGTGGCCATGCGCAACGCCACCGACAACGCCAACGGCCTCGTGGACGACCTGACACTGGTCATGAACAAGCTCCGCCAGGACAGCATCACCAACGAGCTTCTCGACCTCATCGGAGGTCAAATAGCCCTGGAAGGCTAAATAGGAAGGCTAACCGGGAAGGCTGACCGGAAAAGCTGACAAGCAAGCCTGATGAATTCCAAGAGAATAACCCTCGCAGCTCTCAACACCATTGAGTTGTACTGGAGAAACTGATGGCCACTGGAAGAGTAGCCCAAGTAATCGGCACCGTAGTAGACATCGAATTCCCTCCCGACCAACTCCCAAACCTGTTTGACGCTCTGGACTTGGACAATGGGGGCGAAAAACTGGTCCTGGAAGTGCAGCAGCACATCGGCAACAACTGGGTGCGCTGCCTGGCCTTGGGAGCAACCGACGGTCTGGCCCGGGGCGTCGAAGTCAACGACACCGGTCAGAAGGTAGTCGTACCCGTGGGACCGGAAACCCTGGGGCGCCTCTTCGATGTTACCGGCACCCCCTTGGACAACCTGGGGCCGGTGGAAGCCGGTCAGAACTGGCCCATTCACCGCGACCCGCCTGCCTTCGACGACCAGAACCCGTCCATCGAAATCCTGGAAACCGGCATCAAGGTCTTCGACCTGATTACCCCCTTCATGAAGGGCGGCAAAATTGGGGCCTACGGCGGCGCAGGCGTGGGCAAGACCGTCATTATCCAGGAACTTATTCGCAACATCGGCGCAGTCCACAAGGGCGTCTCCGTGTTCGCCGGTGTGGGCGAACGTTCCCGCGAGGGCAACGACCTCTGGCATGAAATGCAGGACTCGGGGGTCCTCGCCAACACCGTCCTGGTCTTCGGCCAGATGAACGAGACCCCCGGCGTGCGGGCCAGGATAGGCCTCACCGGTCTTACCATGTCGGAGTACTTCCGTGATGAGCAGAACCAGGACGTTCTCCTGTTCGTCGACAACATCTACCGCTACATCCTGGCCGGCATGGAAGTCTCTGCTCTCTTGGGCCGGATGCCCTCGGCGGTGGGATATCAGCCTACCCTGAGCACCGAGATGGGCGCCCTGCAGGAGCGCATCACCTCCACCAAGGGCGGCTCTATCACCTCCTTCCAAGCCATCTACGTGCCCGCCGACGACTACACCGATCCCGGAATCGTCACCACCTTCGGCCACTTGGACGGCGTTGTCTCCTTGGAGCGTGCCCTTGCGGCCCAGGGTCTCTACCCGGCCGTGGACCCGTTGGCCTCATATTCAAGGATTCTGGAACCCCGCATCGTGGGAGACGAGCACTACCGTTTGGCCCGCTCGGTCCAGCAGGTTCTGCAACGCTACAAGGACCTCCAGGACATCATCGCCATCCTGGGAATCGAAGAGCTTTCCGAAGAGGATAAGCTCACGGTGTCCCGTGCCCGCAAGATACAGCGCTTCCTCACCCAACCCTTCTTCGTCGCCGAGACCTTCACCAACCAGCCCGGCAAATACGTGCCGGTAAGGGAAACGGTGCGGGGCTTCGCCGAGATCCTGGAGGGCAAGCACGACGAACTGCCGGAGCAAGCCTTCTATATGGTCGGCACCATCGACGAAGCCCTGGAAAAGGCACAGCAGCTACAGGGAACCGGTTAGTCCGATATGGCAACAATGCGGCTTGAAATCATCACCGCCGAAAGGCAGGTCTACGGCGAGGACGTCGAAGTTCTGGTGGCCCCCGGCATCGAGGGCCAGTTGGGAATCCTGCCCAACCACGCCCCGCTGATGACCGCCCTCCAGCCGGGAGAACTTCTCATCCGGAAGGACGGCGAAGAGACCTACCTGGCCGTTACCGGCGGCTTCATGGAAGTCATCGGCAACAAGGTGACCATCCTTGCTGATGCCTGCGAACGCTCCGACGAGATAGACGAACAGAGGGCCCAAGAAGCCATGAACAGGGCTCAGGAACGACTGCGAAGCAACGACACTGACCTGCAACTGCAACAGGCGGCCGTTTCCATGCGCCGCGCCCAAGTGAGGCTGAACGTCGCCCGTCGCAGGCGCTCCCGCGGGGTGCCCGGAGCAATGTCGGAAAGCGCCGGGGCTCCTTAAGCCGGGTCTTGGACGTCCCCACACCGGACTGCCACCACCCTCCGGCTCAGGATAGTCGCCAAAGGTATTCCCGCGGGGAATGGCCATCCCCCTGCCCTGGTCAATCGTCCTTCCTTCCACTCAGATAGAAGGTCATAGACTGCAGGGACAATACCGGGTCGATGTTCCTGATCCTGACTCCCTGTTTCACTTGCGGCGCTATCGGTGCGTAATTCAGGATGGCGTGGATTCCGCAGTCCACCAATCGGTCGATGACCCCCTGGGTCCGGCTGTCCGGCACCGCCACGATGGCAATGGAAATTTCTTCCTCTTGCACTACCTGGTCCAACTGGTCCATCGCCAGCACCGTGAGTCCGGCTATTTCCTCCCCCACCACTTGGGGGTCCCCATCGAAGGCCGCCACCAGCCGGAACCCGTCCGGGGTAAAGCCGGGGTAGCTGAGAATGGCTCGACCCAAGCGTCCCACTCCTACCACCGCCACGTTCCACTGTACGTTCAGCCCCAAGATTTCCTTCAGCCGTTCCAGCAGGTGCACCACGTCATAGCCCCGTCCCTGCTTCCCAAACCTGCCGAAGTAGCTCAGGTCCTTGCGAATCTGGGCCGGGGTCACCTGCAACCTGTCCCCCAGTTGGTGTGAACTTACCACTTCCGCCCCGTCCTGCAGCAACCGGGTGAGAATGCGCACGTATTGGGGTAAACGCGCTACCACTACCTCGGGCACTTCAGCCTGGCCGGACTGCCGGTAGGGAGGACTAGCCGCCATTCATTGGCTCCACTATCCCTGCGGGAATGACCGGGAAAACGCCGTCTAGGCGCCGCGAAGCGCCCCCTCCACACCTGGTGAAAAAACGCGCCCGCCTGACCCTTGGAACAGCGCCATTATAACCGATATCATGCAAGGGTTCGGAAAATCCCACACCGGGCTGGCAACCGTGGCTGAACGCCCGGCCTGGGTCCTTGTGGGTCTGGAGTGTCGCTTTGCATGTAGGGGTGTGCCGTCTCTCTTTGCACTTGCCCAGCGCTCAGAGCCTTAAGGCTAAACGCGGGGTGTCCCGCTCCCTCGCCGCCCGCATCAGGAACCAGTTCAACGTCTCGGTGGCCGAGGTCGAGGACAACGATCTCTGGCAGAGGCTGACCCTCGGAGTGGCCTGCGTCAGCAACGACGCCGCCTACGCCCAGGAATTGCTGTCCCGGGTGGTTTCCTTCGTTGAGTCGCTCCGGGATGACCTGGAGGTGCTGGAGTACGATACTGAAGTCATTTCCGGCATTTAGGAGTTTAATTCAGCCTCCACTAACCCCAGTCATGAATTGTTCCGGCCAATACACATCACTTTTCCACCAGCTGCGGAGCTATTGACGCCCTGAACCAGCCTTTGTAGACTCTGCTGAAAGAACTCCCGTCCCCCGCTGTTTTGAGGCGCGAGGGCCCACAAGAATGGAGGATCCAGAATGTACGCAGAAATGAACAGCATCGAAGCCGGCCTCAAGTTCAAGACCCGGGCCGGGCTGATTGTCGAGACCACCGGGGTGAGCCAGCAGTTGGAGAACCACGAACTCCACGTGCACGAAGTCGTCATCGTAGAAGGCGAGGGACAGGGCGAAAAGTACCTCCACAACTTGGACTACGCCGAAAAGGTCTAACCCCTCCCCGTCCCTCGGACCGTGGTCGGCCGGCGCCTTGTAATACCCCCGTTCCCAGCAAAATCCCCCAACCCTGCTCCCAGGGCCGGGGGATTTTCCCTGTGTATTTCAGACTTCCCTTTCCCTCCTTTACGGCATCCGCCTGACGGAGCCGGAAAAGGCAAAACAGTCCTATTGTTGGCCGGGTCTGGGCCTACCCCATTCGCTCCCCTATCGCCTTCATCATGTCCTGAAGGTCCGGGAAGATGTGGGCGTTGGGCTCGTGGCGATGCTCTGCCACCACCTCGCCGTCAATTATGACGTCGAACTTGCCGTGGGGACCCGGGGTCAGCTTGAAGGTGCTGATGTGCTCACCGACTCGGTTCAAGGCTTCTCCTGCCATCCAGGCAGCACGCGAGGCGTGGCCTCAATCCCAGCAGTAGAGAATCTCCAGTTCCAGCTTCTTTTCCGTCGCCATGCCGTCCTCCCTTGTGCGCAGATTCCCGCTTGATAACCCGCTTCTCTAGACTCCCCGCATAATATGGGCGGCGGTTTTGATTGTCAATTTGCCTGCTTCCTGCCGAATCACTCAGGGGAGCCGGCCAACCCCGACAAGAACCTCTCCAAGGAAGTCCAGTATTTCTCCCCGCCGCTGGTGGCAACATCGTTGTGGCCTGCGTTGGCCAGGACTACCAGCCGCTTCGGCTCCTTGGCCGCCTCGAAGACCCTCAGTCCCTGGGACATGGGGACCATGGTGTCCATAGCTCCGTGAATCACCATCACAGGGCTCTCTACTCGGCCTATCAACCCCAATGAATCATACTTGCCCCTGGTCAGCCACTCCAAAGGTAGAAAGGGAAAAGACAGCTTTGCCATGTCCTCCAACGAGGTGAAAGGGGAAACCAGCGCCAATCCCAATGGCGGCCTCTCCACCGCCAAGTTCACCGCCACCGCCGACCCTAATGACCGCCCAAAATAGACTATCCGGCCCGGAGATACTTCGGGACGGTTCTCCAAGTAGTCCAAGGCATTCCTGGCGTCCCGGTAGGTGCCCATTTCCGTGGGCCTTCCTTCACTCCGGCCGTAGCCCTGGTAGTCGAAAATAAAGACGTTGACCCCCAGCCGGTGATGCAATATCGCCAGTTCATCCACCCGGTGGGATATATTCCCCCCGTTGCCGTGCAACCAGAGCCACGTAACGTCGTACCCGCCAGCCCTGCCGGGAACGAACCATCCGTGCAGGACTCGGCCCTCCTCCGTGGTGAAGGTCACGTCTTCATACGCGAGCCCTGCCTGCCCCGGGTGAGACTCTAGCTCCCGCGTTGGAAAGAAGACGAACCTGCTTTCTATTTGAGGCCAGAGGAAGACCATTGCCACTACCAGGGTTGCCAGCATCCCGGCGCTCGCCGCCAGCAGCCACCGCTTGACAGGCTTGGCGCCCCTCCTGCGTCCCTCTCCAGCCATCCTAAGCAGCAGAGCGCACCGCCGGACTGTTGGACCAAGCTAACGGAAAAATCTGAAGACGAGGTTGACGACAACCGTCAAGACGATGCTCACCAGCAGCATGGTGACCAGCGGAGCGAATACCGTGAAGTTGCCCTTCCGGACCAGAAAGTCCCCCGGCAGCCTGCCCAGCAACGGTACCTTTGGGGCCAGCAGCGTAACTGCTCCCAAGGCCACGATAACCAGGCCGGCGAATATGAGCAGCTTGCCTATCCCCTGCAATTCCATTTCAGGGCCATGCCATTTCAGGAATTGGGGCCGCACCAAGGCTGAGGGATAGGGTTGGCCGGAAGGTTCTTGGGGTAAGCTGCGATCTCTCTCTCCACCGCAGCCCGCCGTCCCGCAACCTCCCGGACCTCGGCCCGGTGGCACTCGCACTCCGGGCACCAAGTCTCCTCGTTGGGCGCCAGCATCAGGTTGTCCAACTTCACTTCGTAGGTGTCCAACTCCGCCCGGCATTCGCCGCACGACACCACTACCGTGACTTCCGACTTGGGCAGTTCGAGAGGCATCTTTGGTTCCGCTCCCGGCTTGTCTCGGACTAGGTTCTCTCGGGCCGGTCCTCCGCGGTTCCTACTCTTCCAGGCTCTCCGCCAGCAGTTCCAGCACGTCCTTGGCCTGTTTTTCCTGCTCCTGTCCTTTGGACTGGATGCCCTCCGTCATCATCTGCATGCAGAAGGGACAGGAAACCCCAACCGTGTCGGCGTTGGTCTCCAGGAAGTGGTCGGTGCGGGCATGATTGATCCTCGTGCCCTGGCTCTCCTCCACCCACATGTGGCCGCCGCCGGCCCCGCAACAGAAACCTCTCTCCCGGCACCGGGGTTCCATTTCCACCAAGGTCAACCCCGGTATCGACTTGGCGATGTTTCTTGGCTCGTCATAGACCCCGTTGTGGCGCCCCAGGAAGCAGGAGTCGTGATAGGCCATGGTTGTATTGACCATCTTGATGGGCTTCACCCGCCCCTGGCGCACCAGTTCGTCCACGTACTGGCTGTAATGCAGTACCTGGTACTCCCCGCCGAACTTGGGGTATTCGTTGCGCATGGTGTTGAAGCAATGGGGGCAGATGGTCACTATCTTGGTGACTTGGTGCCGGTTGAGGGTCTCGATGGCCTGCTGGGCCATTATCTGGTAGAGGTACTCGTTCCCCATCCGCCTGGCCGGGTCCCCGGTGCAGGTCTCCTCCTCGCCCAGTATTGCAAAGTCCACCCCGGCCGACTTCAGCACCTTCACCATGGAACGGGCGATGCCCTGGCTGCGTTGCTCCAAGGCCCCTGTGCAGCCGACCCAGAACAACACCTCCGCTGTAGGGTTCTCCGCCATGGTGGGTACGTCCAGTCCCTCCGCCCAGTCGGTGCGGGAAAACTGGGTCCCCCTCCAAGGATGCCCCCGCTGCTCCATGCTCAGCAGGGCATTCATCCCCGTTTCCGGAATCTTCGACTCTTCCAGCACCAGGAAACGGCGCATATCCATGATGGTGGGGACGTGCTCCACCACCACTGGACACTCCTCCATGCAGGCGCCGCAGGACACGCAGTCCCAGATGGCCTGCTCCGGGATGGCTCCGCCGATGAGGAACGCCGGTTCGGCATGTTCAGGATTCCTGGCCCCTTGGTGCCCAATGGAGACCATGTGCTCCTTCAGGTTTTCCACGATGTGCATCGGCGAAAGCACCTTGCCCGTCTGGTTGGCCGGGCAGACGTCGCTGCAGCGGCCGCACACGGCGCAGGCAAAGCCGTCCAAGAGTTGCTTCCAAGTGAAGTCCTGAACCCGGCTCGCGCCGAACCGTTCGGCGTTCTCCAAGTCCATCGAAGGCAATGCCCCGCGGGGTTCCAGTGACCGGAAGAAAGCATTAAGCGGCGCGGCCACCATGTGTATGTGCTTTGAAAGTGGAATGTACAGGCCGAAACCCAGGATTATTGCCAAGTGGACCCACCAGAACGCGGCCTGCAGCGCCTCCGCGGCGCCTTCTCCCAGTCCCATGCTGGTGAACCAACCGCCGAGGGCTCCGCCCACAAAGACCTCCGCCTCCGGGCCGTGGCCGCCGGAAGCGGTATAGAATCCATGGGTAAGCAGCGTGGATATCATCAAGGCGGCTATGCCGGCGACTATCACCACCGATTCGAGGTTTCGAGTCAGGTCGAAGCTCAACCGGCGCGGTTGCACTATCCATCGACGGCAAAGCGCCCACCCCAGCATCACCAGCAGCACCACCGCCAGTATGTCCAAGTAGGCGCTATAGACGAGTACGCCCGTCTCGGTCAGCAACAGTTCGGGAAAGGATCGCCAAGCCACGCCAATGAAAATGAAGATCACGTAACTGAGGGAGAAGGACAGGAACCCCCAGAATATCAGCGCGTGGCCTATTCCCGCCCAGTCCCTCTTCGGCACCCGCTGTAGCACTTTCCGTTGCCCCAGCACGATGCTGAAGGCTCCCCTGGCCCGCTCCAAGGGTCGGTCGAATCTCGCTTCACTGCTGCCCTGCAACACCAAGTGAAAGACTCTGTAGTAAAGCAGCGCCCCCGAACCCAGCAGGGTCAGCGCCGTTACGATGTAAACAGCCGCCCAGATTGGGAGTGGGCCTATGTCACCGGGAGGGACCATGGCGGCGCAACACCTCGCATCCAAACTGCTGCACTAGTCTATCACGGCAGGGCCGCCGTCAGCATTCCCATCCCTCGAGCCCACTGTCCTCCCGACTTCCTCTCGATATTCTGGAATGGATTTCCCCTTGGCCGAGCGCCCCGCTGCCGGAACACCCGCCAAGGCGTTGAGCCCTGCTAAGCCTGGCCCGCTAAGCCTGGTATGTCGCCGGGCCCAAGGCCGGCCGGAGAATCACTCTATGAGACCTACTCCGCGGCCGGTCAAGTGGTCCCTTCAGGTCGGCACGCGAGGCTCTCCGCAGGCTCAAAAACGCAGAAATTCACCGCAGAATGCCAGGGGTTTGCTATTGATTGACGGTACACCGCGGGTTACAATCCCGCTCACACTTAAGGCTCATTAGCAGGATGGCCGGTGGCCGGTAGCAGTAGTTCCCGGCCAGGCAACCGCTCTTACCAAGCTAAGATCTCTCTCCAGTCAGGGCCGTTTGTTTCTCAGGTGTTCTTCGCCTCTTCCGGTAGCTCGGAGCCCGGTAGAGCCCCAGCGGTCAAAAGGTCGGGCAACGCTCCTTTTCCCCCTTACATGAAACCCCTCGGAGACCTCTCCTTGGGCTCCCGAGGCTATGCGAGTATTGCAGGCATGAAGATTGCGCGATATCGGGCGGGTAGACGTGTGGCTTTCGGTGTCGTAAGAAACGACGAGATCGTAGAAATCAGGGGCAGCATTTTCACCAAGTTCAGGATGACCGACAACCGGACTCCCTTAGCCGACGTGATCCTCCTGTCGCCCACTGGAACTTCGGTAATCTGGGGGCCCAGGGTCAATTTCCCCGACCGCTTGAATGGCGCCGCTCCCGCCCGGAACGGTGCTCATATCACGCCGCCGCCAAACCCGGACCCTTGGCAAAAAGGCGGAAACTCTCTCACCGACCCCGGGGGACCAATAATCATACCCAAGGATTCCGCCGGAGAGGTCCACTATGAAGGCGAAGTTGTCGCCGTGATTGGAAGGCAATGCCGGCGGGTAAGCCCGGGCGAGGCGCACAAGTACGTACTTGGCTATACCTGCGGCAACGACGTCAGCGAGAGAACCTGGCAGGGGCAGGATTGGACCATGTGGCGGGCCAAAGGCAGCGACACCTTCGCACCGGTAGGACCCTGGATTGAGACCGACGTAGACCCTCAGCAACTCGACTTGCTGGTACGGCTGAACGGCAAAGAAGTAGCCCGGTCCAACACCAAGGATATGATTTTTCCCTTCTGTGAACTCATCAGTTTCATCAGCCAGCAGGTGACCCTGCGCCCGGGAGACTTGGTATTCTCCGGCGCATCGGGTAAGACCTGCGCCATGAAGCCTGGTGACCTGGTTGAGGTGGAAGTGCCCGGTATAGGAGTCCTGGCTAACCCCGTGGCCCCTGAATTCGACTCCTCCGCCCCCTGACACTACGTAGGGGCCGGTTTGAAACCGGCCCCTACTACAGCCTGAGCAGGTTTAAGAACCCCTTCTCTCCCCGGTGCGGGCCCACCACCGCCAGCCTGAGGTGGTCCTTTTGCAGCAGGTCGTTGGCCACCCTGGCCACATCTGCACTTTCTACCGCGTCGATTTCCCCGGCAACGTGGTCCGGAGACGCGATTGTTCCTTGCAAAAGCTCCTGCGACCCCAGCCAACTGGCCACGGCGCGGGTATCCTCCATCCGCAGCATCAGCCGCCCCTTGGCGTACTCCTTCGCCTTGGTCAGCTCCTGCTCCGGGACCTCTTCCTTCAGTTCTCCAAATTCCTCGATTATCGCCTGCACTGCCGTTCTGGCCTTCTTCGGTTCCACCCCGCAGTACACCACCAAGGAGCCGCAGTCCTTGAAGAAGTTAGTCGAACTGTTGACATCGTAGGCCAAGCTGCGGCGCTCCCGCAGGTTCATGAACAACCTGCTGCTCATACCGTCGCCCAGCACCACGTTAAGTAGCGTCAGGGCGTAGCGGTCGGGGTGGTCCAAGGCTAGGGCCGGCAACGCCAGGCAGACGTGCGACTGGTCGCTGCGCCTCTGCTCCACCCTGACCGGCGCCTCCACCGGCCCGTCCACCACCCTCTCCCAGTCCAAGGGCGTCCGGGCCTCCCAGCCATCGGTAATGTCTGCCGCTAGCCCGGTCACTTCCTCGTGAGTAACGTTGCCCGAAACCACCAGCACGGTATTGGCCGGGTTGTACTGCCGGTGCATGTACTCCCGGATCTGTTGCTGGGTGATTCTGTCCACCGACTCCTGGGTGCCTCCCACGTCCCGGCCCATGGCCTGCTCCGGCCAGAGCACTTCGTCAATCAGGGTATCCACCCGGTAGGAAGGTATGTCCTTGGTCATCCGGAGTTCTTCCTGGATAACCTCCCGTTCTTTCTCTACCTCTTCCGGATCGAGGACGGGATTGAGCACCATGTCCATCAACACTTCGAAGGCCTTTCTGAAGTGGGTCTGGGGCACCTTGCACCAGAACACCGTCATCTCCCGGTCGGTGCTCGCATTCATCACGCCGCCCACGCCCTCTATAGTCTCGCTCACCGCTCCGGCCGTCGGCCACTTCTCTGTCCCCTTGAATGGAAGGTGCTCCAGGAAATGGGAGAGCCCCGCCTGGTCCTCCGGCTCGTAGCGGGATCCGGCCCCCACGCACACCAGTATGGAGACCGACCTGGTGTGGGGCATGGGTGCAGTCAACACCCGTAGCTGGTTGTCTAAAACGGATCGCTGGTACATGGTGCCTCGCTAATACTGATACATGCTTGGCCCCGCGGGTTCTATTCCCCGCGGGGCAGGTTTCCCGGAATCTCGGTTTTCAGACCCGCCGGCAACGGGTAAGGGGCCGGGCTAGGGAGCGGGTTAGGAACCGCTCCAAGAGACGTCCCCGCACAGGTCGGCCGGATGGGAGCGGGAAGCAAATCCCTGGTATTCCTGCTGGGCGTGTCCGATAGTCGTGTCCAGCCCATGCCCCGGATAAACTGCCGTGTCCCCGGGCAACACCAGCAGCTTGCTGGTGATGCTGCCAATTACTTGTTGCAACGCCTCGGGGCTTCGGGTCCGCCCCGGCCCTCCCGGAAAGAGGGTGTCCCCGGAAAACAGGTGGCCGTCTATGTACAGGCAGACCGCTCCTTCGGTATGTCCGGGAGTGTACATTATCTGCAGCTGGCGGTTGCCAAATTTGATCAGGTCCCCGTCCTTGAGGACCAAGTCGGGAGTCCTGGGCAGCCCGTCAACGTCGTCCTCCCCGATGCCCACCGGTGCCCTTACGTTGCCGGTAATCTCGTCGAATCCCAGCAGGTGGTCTTGATGCTTGTGAGTGATTAATATCGAGGTGATTTTCGTGTCTCCGACGGCGGCCAGCAGCTTTTCCGGCTCCGCCGGCGTATCCACGATGATGCCCTCGTTCGTTTCGGGGCAGGCGATGATGTACCCGTTGTTGTCATAGGGGCCCATATTGATTTTGGTGATTCTTATATCGCCATCGAAATGAAGTGCCATTCCGTCCTCCAGTCCGCCGGCCCAACCAAGGCGGGCGTCCAATCTATTGGTTCCCCTCTCGTTGTCAGTCTCTCGTTGTCAGTATAGTTGCTGGTTCTCGCCCGGCTAGTCCCCCACCGCTGCCAATTCGCTTGCTCGCTTCCTTGATGCAGCCCGGACCTTGGTATTCCTAACCTTGCCATCCCGGCCCGTATCCGGCCCGGCGCCCAAGTATCGGGCGGTGCGTGAATCGGGGTTCTCCACAATCTCTTCCGGGGTTCCGGTGGCAACGATATAACCCCCGGCATCTCCGGCCCCTGGACCCAAGTCGATTATCCAGTCCGAGTTCTTGATTACGTCCAAGTTGTGCTCGATGAGCAGCACGGAATTCCCGTTGTCCACCAACCGGTGCAGCACCTTCAGCAGTGCGGCGCAGTCCGAAAACGACAGGCCGGTCGTGGGCTCGTCCAGCAGGTAAAGGGTCTTCCCAGTGGCCCTCTTGGATAGCTCCGTAGCCAGCTTTACCCGCTGGGCCTCTCCACCCGAAAGCGTGGTGGCCGGCTGCCCCAGCCGGATGTAGCCCAGTCCTACGTCCCGCAGCGTCTCCAGCTTGGGCCTGATTCGTGGGAAATTGGCGAAGAACTCGAAAGCCTGGTCCACCGTCATGGACAGGACGTCCGCGATGTTCTTGTCCCGCAGCAGCACTTCCAGCGCTTCCCGGTTGTACCGCCGCCCTTGACAGACCTCGCAGGGAACCGTCACGTCGGGCAGGAACTGCATCTCGATCTGGTTGTAGCCCTCGCCCTGGCAGGCCTCGCAGCGGCCTCCTTTCACGTTGAAAGAAAACCTACCCGGCTTGTAACCCCTCACCCGCGCCTCCGGCAGGTTGGCAAACAACTCCCTGATGGGGGTGAATGCCCCGGTGTAGGTGGCCGGGTTGCTCCGGGGCGTGCGGCCTATGGGAGACTGGTCGATGTTGATAACCTTGTCCAAGTTCTCTATGCCGGTTATCTCATCGTGCTGTCCCGGCAGGTCCTTGGACCTGTATATCACTTGGGCCAGCTTCTTGTACAACACTTCGTATGCCAGGGTGCTCTTCCCAGACCCTGAGACCCCGGTTATGCACACCAGCCTGCCCAAGGGTATGTCAATCTCGAGGTTCTTCAGGTTGTTCTCCCTGGCTCCCACTATTCTCACCGCCTTGCCGTTGCCGGGGCGGCGCTCCTCCGGCACTTCCACCTTCTTGCGGCCGCTCAGGTACTGGCCGGTCAGCGAGTCCTCGTGCTCCATTATCTGTTCTATTGTGCCCGTCGCTACCACTTCGCCGCCGTGCTCGCCTGCCCTGGGTCCCAAGTCGGCGATGAAATCCGCCGCTCGCATCATTGCCTCGTCGTGCTCCACCACCACCACCGTGTTGCCCATGTCCCGCAGGTTGGAAAGTGTGGAAATCAGCAGGTGGTCGTCGTGGGGGTGCAGGCCCACCGTGGGCTCGTCGCAGACGTACAGCACTCCGGTCAGCCCGGAGCCGATCTGTGTGGCGAGCCGCACCCTCTGGGCCTCGCCCCCGGACAGGGTGCGGGCGGTGCGGTCCATGGTCACGTAGTCCAGCCCTATGTTGGTCAGGAACCGGAGCCTTCCCTCTATCTCCTTCAGTACCTGGTTGCCGATGGTCTTATCCCGGGTGCTCAGCGTTTCTCCTGTATGCTCCCCGGGCGCGTCGGGATCGATCTCCCGCACCCACTCCAGTGCCTGCCCTATGTTCTTGGCGCACACGTCCATGATTCCAGAGTTGCACACCGTTACCGACAGGGCTTCCGGGCACAGCCTCTTACCCTTGCAGGCAGGGCAGGGCCGCTCGGTCATGTACCTTTCAATTTCCTGCCGGGTGTAGTCCGACTGGGTATCCCGGTGCCTCCGGGCCAAGTTGGACACCACTCCTTCGAAGGTCGTGTCCCAAGTGTAGACCCGGCCCCTGTGAGTACGGTGGCTGACCGTCACCTTCTTCGACTTGTTACCGTAGAGAATGACGTTCAACTGTTCCTCGGTCAGCTCCTTGACCGGCGTCTTGGCGGAAAAGCCGTGAGAATTGGCCACCGACTCGATCAGGCTCATGTACCAGCCCGTCGAATGTCTGCCGTGGCTCCAAGGGGCAATCGCCCCCTCGCTCAGGGACAGGTTCTTGTTGATTATGACCAAGTCCGGGTCCACTTCCAGCCTGTAGCCAAGCCCGGTGCACTGGGGGCAGGCCCCGTGAGGACTGTTGAAGCTGAAAGTGCGTGGCTCGATTTCGGGCAGCCCGGTGCCGCAGCGGGTGCAGGCAAACTGCTCCGAGTACACCATCTCTTCCCCGCCTTCTACCGCCACCTGGATATTGCCGTCCCCTTCCCGCAAGGCGGCCTCCACCGACTCGGATACCCGGCTCACCTCGATGTCGGACCTCACTATCAGCCGGTCCACCACCAGTTCGATGTAGTGCCACTTCTGCTTGTTCAGGATCACCGAGTCCATTTCGTCCAGCATGTGGATTTCGTTGTTGACCCGCACTCTGACGAACCCGGCCTTGCGGGCTGACTCAAAAACGTCCTTGTGCTCCCCCTTCTTGCGGCGCACTTTGGGAGCCAGCAGCAGAATTCTACTGCCCTCGGGCAGGGACAGGATGGAATCTACAATCTGCGAAATGGTCTGCCGCTCCACCGGTCTGCCGCATTTTGGGCAGTGGGGAACGCCGATCCGGGCAAAAAGAAGCCGCAGGTAGTCGTAAATCTCGGTTACGGTTCCTACCGTGGAGCGGGGGTTGTGTGAAACCCCCTTCTGGTCGATGGAAATGGCCGGCGAAAGGCCCTCAATGTAGTCGACGTCGGGCTTGTCCATGCGCCCGAGGAACTGCCTGGCGTAGGCCGACAGCGACTCCACGTAGCGTCTCTGCCCCTCGGCGTAGATTGTGTCGAATGCCAGGGAGCTCTTGCCCGAACCCGAGACGCCGGTTATCACCACCAGCTTGTCCCGGGGAATCCTGATCTCGACGTTCTTTAAGTTATGCTCCCGGGCGCCTTTGACGTGTATGAACTCCTGGGGCATTTACCCCTCCCATCCCGGCTCAAGTCGCCTACATTTTAGCACCCTTTCACCCTCTTGCGGCTCTCCCTTGGGACTTCTGCTGCTACCCGAATTTCACGCCCGCTTCCTCGCGATTTTCCGATAAATCGGATAGTATCTATTCCGAGAAGGGTCTGACCAAAGACGCTGAAAATCCCTTCTCCCACCCAGGGGAGAAGGTTAGGATGAGGGGGAACCCAAAGTTCGCCCCTGCAGTAGAACTAATTCAGAGGCTCCTTGAGCGAATCGGTCCTTGTGGTTGAGGAATCTCTTCAGCAAGTGGTTACGGATGGTGGCTATGGGTGCTGATCTGGTAGCTGGCCTGTTTCCCCCCGGAAAAGTCTTCATCGGCGTGGTCCACCTGCCTCCCCTTCCCGGTTCACCCCGCTGGGGCGGCGAACTGGGCGCCGTGCTGGCCCGTGCCGGAGATGAGGCGTCTATCCTGGCGGACAACGGCGCCCACGGGATCATTGTGGAGAACTTCGGCGACGCCCCCTTCAAAATCGGCAGGGTGGACCCCGTCACCGTCTCCGCAATGACCCTGGCGGTGCAGCGGGTCCGGGAGACCGTCTCCCTCCCTGTGGGCATAAATATGCTCCGCAACGACGCCGCCTCTGCCTTGGCCGTCGCTGCCGTCACCGGAGCGGCCTTCATTCGCACCAACGTCCACTATGGGGTGATGGCCGCCGACGAAGGCCTCGTTGTCGGCGAAGCCCATGATACCCTGAGGAGACGTAGGGCTCTGGAGGTGGGCGTGAGAAT
The DNA here is from genome assembly GCA_034420695.1 of Dehalococcoidia bacterium. GTDB lineage: Bacteria > Chloroflexota > Dehalococcoidia > Lucifugimonadales > UBA3495 > Io17-Chloro-G2. The sequence goes on along the minus strand of DAOULB010000032.1, from coordinate 23,803 downwards.
CTTCGCCGACGTGCAAGTCAAGCACGCCGTCCCCCTCGGCCCCGTGGACTTGGGACTCATGGTTCGCGAAACCTTTGACCGGGGCTTGGCCGACGCAGTCATAATCTCCGGCCCTGCCACCGGCCAGCCAACCGGGCTCTCCGACCTCGCGACAGCCCGCAAAGCAGCCCCCAACGGCTTCATCCTCGTGGGCAGCGGCGTCGACGAAACCAACGCCAAGGACCTCCTCGCCCTGGCCGACGGCGCCATAGTCGGCACCAGCCTCAAGCAAGCCGGCATCATCAGCAACAAGCTAGACCCCCAACGCGTCAAGTCCATGTCCCAGGTCTTCCGCGGCGTGGGCTGACCGGCGTCGGAGCAGCCTATCGTCGAGTTGACCATACTCACGGCACAGAAAAGCGGCTCTAAATCACGTCAGCCAGATACGCCGGGGTGGGCCCACTGCCTTAAACTGTTGGCAGACGTCCGCAACAAGGGGGCAGCATGAGTTCCGGAACTCCCCAACCGCTGAACGCCCGGCTCCTCAAGGAACGGGAAGACCGTGAAATCTCAGGTTATCCCGACAATTTGGCTCTTCGCGTGCATCGCGCCATCAGTTGGATAGGGAGAGGTGAGGCTGCCAAAGACGATGACGATATCGCCTTTGTTTGTTTCTGGATTGCATTCAACGCCGCTTACGCAGAGGACATTCAAGAGAACGTGGAAGCTCCGGAACGGGACCAGTTTGGGAATTATTTCGAGAAGATTCTAAGACTGGACGGCGAAAGGAAAATTTACGAGGCTATTTGGAACCGTTTCTCCGGCCCGGTGCGGGTGCTTCTGGCCAACAAGTACGTTTACCAGCCCTTCTGGAAACACGTCAACGGAGTTCCCGGAAATAGTGATTGGCAGGCCCGCTTCGACTATGAACAGGAACGAATTAGCCAGGCATTGGTTAGCCAGGATACCTCTAGGGTCCTGTCCCTGTTATTCGACCGCCTCTATGTCCTGCGAAACCAGATTCTCCACGGCGGGGCAACTTGGAACAGCAGTGTGAACCGTGACCAAGTACGGGACGGCGCCGCCATTATGGGCTTCCTGCTGCCTGTCTTTATCACGGTCATGATGGACCACCCAAGAGAGCCTTGGGGAGCGAATTACTATCCGGTCGTCGGCGCGTGAGCAGAATCTCGCCCCAGGCTTTCAGACCACGGTCGTATAATGTAGAAAGCTGCTATCATGGCAAAACCCAAGGCAACAACCCGATGAGGATACGATGCTCACCAGCTTAAGCATCAACAATTTTAGAGGCCTGAAAGGACTTGAGATAAAGCCCCTTGGCCGCATCAACCTGCTTGCTGGCAAGAACGGGTCTGGCAAGACCTCGGTCCTGGAAGCCCTCTGGATTTTCTCTGCTCCGGACATGCCGGAGCTAACTCTCAGAGTTGCCGCTTTTAGGGGACTCCACTCCATAACTGCTCAAACGGCTTTTGTTGATCTATTCAATGGCTTTGACCCACATAAATCCATTCAGATTGGGGGGCATGTAACCACCGGTTCCAAAGCCCGGAATTTAACCATCTCTCTAGAAGAACGTACTTCTACTATCTCTCGCTCGTCACCGTCTCTTAATCCGCCAGATCCCAATATGGAGTTTTCAACGCAACTCCGAAGAGAGGGGCGATTTAATATAGTTTTCGAATACGCCCATGAAGATGGCCACAGCTACATTTCCAGGGGATGGTGGCTCGAACAAGTGGATTCCCCGGCTTCATCCGCTGTCGTTCCCTTGGAAGTCACCACCGAAGCAATCTATCAGAATGTAGAACGTGTGCCGGAAAAGCCGGTCGCTATATTTTTGGCTGCTTTGCACCGCGACAATCCCCAGACCGAAGCCCAGCGATTCGGTGAACTCCAACTTCAAGGGAAAGATGAAGAAATCATGGGTGTCCTGCACTCTGTAGAGCCCAGATTACAGTCGATAGTCCCCATCTACATTACGAACGTCCCTGAGATGCACGCAAACATCGGAGAGGCCCGACCTGTTTCTATTCGGCTGCTTGGTGGTGGGTTCAGTCGGCTTTTCTCAATCTCTGTAGCTATGGGATCAGCCAAGGGCGGAATGCTGCTCATTGACGAGATCGAAAACGGCCTACACCACACAGTCTTGAAGGACATCTTCTCTAACCTGTTGACTATGGCCAAAAAGTTCGACGTCCAAGTAGTAGCAACCACCCACAGCGCCGAGTGCATCGACGCCGCATTCCTGGCCTTAGGACGCGGTGACAAAGAGGACTTTACCTATCACCGGATAGACCGGCTCGAAAACCATTCCAGGGCAGTCTATTACGACCACGAAATGTTGGAAACCGCCGCTGAGTTCGCCATGGAGGTCCGGTAGGTGGTTGAAGGAGAACGGACGGGACCAGCAGTAGGAGTAAGAAGTCAACCTTTACGGGGAAAGCAGGTGCTGGTTGAGGGGAGGGAGGAAGTGCTGGTCTTTCGATCTATAGAAGTTCATTTGAGGTTGGAGGAGGTTGAAATCCGGGACTATGGCGGCAAGGATAAGCTGAGAGAGTTTCTGCGGGCCTTTACCGCGCGGGCAGACTTCGATGATGTACGCTCTCTCGCCATCGTGGCCGACGCGGACTTTGTAGCAGGTGCAAGTGCCCGACGCATCCGAGGCGCCCTGGAAGATGTTGGACTTCCGGTGCCGAATGCCCCACTTGTTCTTGAGAAGGCTGCCGAACGTGACTTGACAGTATCTTTTTTGGTTTTGCCTCATGGGAACGACCAAGGCATGCTCGAAGACGTTTGCTTGGAATCGGTCAAAGCCAACCCTGTCATGAAATGTGTGGAGCAATTCATGCAGTGTGTTAGGGACGAGAGAACGGATTGGCCCAAGCAGAACATGGAATCCAAAGCAAGAGTCCATGCCTACCTGTCTTCCCTGGACCCTCCAGACCTGCGTCTTGGCGAGGCCGCTGCTGGCGGTCACTGGAACTTTGATGATAGTGCCTTCAATCCGCTAAAACAGCTACTCCAAGAGCTCTAACCAGCCCCCTACCCCAGCCGCCGCACCTCGCACCCCGCGTCCTGCTCCATCGGCAACACCACCGCCGCCGAGTCCAAGTCGCCCATGCCCAGTTCCACTGCCCGCCCGATGCTCCGGCGCGCCAAGTCGGCCGCCGGGGTGTCTATGCCCAGTTCCCGCGTCATGTCCTGGATGAGGCCCATATCCTTCAGGAAAATCCTCAGCTGGGTCCTGACGCCGCTGAAGTCCCCGTCCAGCATCACCGGGGCGTTGCGCCCCAGCATGAAGCTCTGCCCCCAGCCGGAGTTCACCACCTCGAATATCATTGCCGGGTCGGCCCCCGACTTGGCCCCAACCAGCATCGCTTCCGCCGCGGCCACCGAGTGGATGCCCACCAGCAACTGGTTGATCAGCTTGGCCACGGTGCCCGTCCCCGTGGGGCCCATATAGCGCACCGTGGCCCCCATGGCGTCGAAGACTTCCAAGGCCTGGTCGTAGCCTTCCCGCGGCCCTCCCGCCATGATGGTCAATGTCCCTTCCGCAGCACGCTCCGTTCCCCCGCTGATGGGCGCGTCCAAAAAGACCGCCCCCTTTGCTTGGACGGCCTCCGCACAGGCCTTGGAAGTCTCCATGCCCACCGTGCTGTGGTCCACCAGCACCTGTCCCGGACGGGCGTTGGCAACTATCCCGCCCTCACCCAGAAACACCAACTCCGACGCCGCCACATCTGGGAGACAGGCCAGCACCACGTCCGACTCCGCCGTCACCTCGGCTACCGAACTGGCCGTCTTCGCTCCCTCCCTCGCCAGCGCCTGAACGCTGCCCTGGCTGCGGTTGTGCACCGTAAGCGGGAAGCCGGCCACCAGCAACCGGCGGCTCATCGGCAAACCCATCCTGCCCAGTCCAATGAACCCAACTCTCAATTCCGGCATGTTTTCCACTTCCTCACTCCAAATGGAAGGCCGGTTGCGCCCGAGCCCCAACGGAAGTACGCACCGCCGCGGCAACCGGGTGGCTGGGGCTACGCCGCGCCGAGGTCCTTGGCCACGTTCCCGATGACCTCGTCCAACGCCGACACTATCTCTTCGATTTCACCGGCAGTCACGCACAGCGGCGGCATGATGTTGATAGCGTCTCCTCCGCGCAGGAACACGCCCCGGTCGGTAAAGGCCTGGGTCATCCTCGCCGCCAATTCGGCATCCGCCGGGAAGTACTCCTTCGTCTGCCGGTCCTTGACGATTTCCAGGGCGCACATCAAGCCCAAGCCCCGGGCATCCCCGACGATGCTGTGCTTTTCCTTCAACTCCTTCAGCCCGTCCAGCAGGTAGGTCCCCATCGCCGCCGAGTTTTCCACCAAGCGGTCCCTTTCCATGATCTCGATGTTCTTCAACGACGCCGCTGCAGCTACCGGGTGTCCTCCGAAGGTGATAACGTGCCGGAAGGCAGCCCCGGCGCTCCCCACGAAAGCATCGGCAATTTCTTTCCTGGCAATCGCCGCCCCCATGGGAATATAGCCGCTGGTAATTCCCTTGGCCACCGTCATCAGGTCCGGCGTTATGCCCCAGTGGTCGCAGGCGAACATCTTCCCCGTGCGCCCGAACCCGGTGATAACCTCGTCGGCGATGAGCAGGCACCCGTATTTGTCGCATATTTCCCGCAGCATCGGCCAGTAGTTGGGCCCCGGCACCACCGCTCCGTGGGGGCTGGACACCGGCTCCGCCACCACCGCCGCCACCGACATCGGCCCTTCGTGCCTGATAATCGACTCTATCGCCCTGGCGCACCTCTCGGCGCACTCCTCCGGGGTCGTGCCTCCCATCTCGCAGCGGTAGGGGTTGGGTTGCGGCCCGTGCACCGCCCCTGGCAGCAACGGCTCGTAGTCCCCCTTGGGGAAGAGGGGAGCGCCGCCCAAGGCCAGTGTCCCAAAGGTTGCCCCGTGGTAGGAACCCCTCCGGCTGATGAATTTGTACCTGGTAGGCTCACCCACCCGCTTGAAGTAGGCCCGGGACAGCTTCATCGCCGTTTCCACCGATTCCGACCCGCCGCTGGTGAAGAAACTGCGGTTTAGGTCGCCGGGAGTGATGCTGGCAATCTTGTCCGCCAGCCGCACCGTCGGCTCCGTGGTGGTGCCCAAGGGCATGTAGGTGAGCTTCAGCATCTGCTCGTAGGCCGCATCCGCTATTTCGGTCTGGCCGTACCCCACGTTCTTCAGCCATAGACCGGACATCGCGTCGATGTACGTGCGGCCCGCCGCGTCCGTGACGTGCACGCCCTTGCCGGAGACAAATATATGGGGTTCCCCCTTCTCCGCCATGTCGCTGGGTTCCCTGAGGTACACCCAGAGGTGCTCCAAGGCCGAGTCCTGCAGGTCCTTCATCTGGCTGTCCGTAGGAGTGACCATAGTATCCTCCGTCAATTCGGGCCAACCACGCCCGCTTCTAGTCCCGGTGAAATTCGGGAAGCACCCTTTCCGCCACCATTTCCATGGCGGGTTGCAACCCGTTGGGGTCCTGGGTATTGGGCGATATCACCAGCCGTTCCACGCCGATAGCCTCGTAGGCCCGGCACTGGCTTAGAATCTCGTCAATATCGGCTCCCAGCGCAAACCTGCCCCGGGAACCCGTCTCACCGACCGAGGCGCTGACCGACACCGGTATATCCGCCGGGTCTCTGCCTGCCTTTCCCGCCTCCGCTGCCAAGTAGTCCATCCCCATCCGCAGCTCCTCCGGAGGCATCGCCATGGGGTGCCAGCCGTTCCCCGACCGGGCGGCCCGCCGAATGGCGGCCCGGCTTACTCCGCCAATGACTATGGGAATGTGGGGCTTCTGCATAGGCTTGGGGGAAAACTTCATGCCCGAGAAGCTGTGGAACCGCCCTTGGTGCTCCGGGTCGTCCTGCGTCCAAAGTTCCTTCATCACGGTAATGCACTCGTCCGTGTAGGCGGCCCGGTCGGCCAAGCTGCTGCCCATTGCCGCCAGTTCCTGCTCGATTATCCCGACCCCCACACCCAAAACCAGTCGTCCGCCGGACATCACGTCTATTGTCGCCGCCGACTTGGCCAGCCGGATCGGGTTATGGTAGGGAAGGACCAGCACACTGGTGCCCAGCAATACCCTCTTGGTGGTGGCCGCGGCGTAGCTCAGAATCGACAGGGGCTCGTAATAGGGCCTATCGCCGATGCGGTCGTAAACGTAGCTCACGTTGAACAGGTGCTCCGCCGCCCACACCGAATCGAACCCCATCTCCTCCGCCGCGGCGGCCATCCCCAACACCTGCTGCACGTCCTCTATCCCCTGGTTGTTCGACAGGGAAAATCCTATTCGCATCGGCTGCCCTCGGCACAATTCTGGTGGCCTGCGTTTAACGCCCTAAGTTTACATGGGCCAATGCCCTGCCACAAACTTGAACCTCCCTGTGTCTCGAGACCTCCCATTCATTGGCTGTTCTTTCTTGGATAATACGCCTACCACCCTTCGACGGTTCCTGCTTGCAGCTTTGCAGACTGTCCTTTTAGCCGCACCCATTCCTGCATCCCCTTACCCCATACCAGGCTGCTGACACTTGCCCCTTGCTTTCTAGGGTCGCGCCTCTCTAACATGGTAATAGCCATGCATATCCGCCAAGTAATACCGTTCAAATCAGCATTGAGCCCGTCCTCCCGTACCGCCGGTGTCGGCCTTGAAATCTTGCCGGTCTTTAGAAATGTCGCCTTTTGTCGCAAAAATCCAAAATTTCAAAGCTGCCAGCTATGACAAACCTCGACAAATCCCGACAAAACTCACCAAAACGCCGACAAATCTGGTCAAATCACGGACAAATCAGGACAAAAGCAGCCAACCACTGCGCGCGTGCATTTTTCAAGAAACCGTACCCCGGATGCAGGTCCTTCGGCCCCTTGTTCTGATGCTCTCCCGGTCCTATCTCCCCTCCAGCCCAAGGCGGCTTGGTGACCGGCACAACAGCCGCAAAACTGTAAGCCTTTCCCCACCGCTTGAAGCCCCCGCCTCCATTGGGATAAGCTGGCAGAACCCAAGGCAGCCGGCTCTCTGTTCCCACCGCCTTGGGGCCGTGCCGGTCCTGTAACCGTCCAAAGGACCCCACCCAACCCGAATGCGGCCGATTTACGGAGGCTACGCCATGGCTGCAACCACAACTCCGGCTAATCGCATCAGGAACCGGGAGCGGGAAGAACTGGCCGAACTGCTGCGCCGCCGGGTCGATGGCGAGGTTCGGTTCGACGCCTTCTCCAGGGTCCTTTACTCCACCGACGCCAGCATCTACCAGATGGAGCCTGTGGGAGTCGTCATTCCCCGATCGACCGATGACGTGCAGGCCGTGGTGGAGATTGCCCGGGACAACGGCGTTCCCGTGCTGCCCCGGGGCGGCGGCACCGGCCTGGCGGGCCAGACCGTCAACCACGCCATCGTCCTCGACTTCAGCAAGTACTTGAACCAAGTCCTCGAGGTCAATCCCGACGAGTCCTGGGCCCGCGTCCAGCCCGGCATAGTCCTCGACCAGCTCAACCGCCACCTCGCCTCCCAGGGACTGCAATACGCCCCCGATCCCACCACCTCCAACCGCGCCTGCGTCGGGGGAGGCTTGGGCAACAATACCTGCGGCGCCCACTCGGTCATTTACGGCAAGACTCTGGACCACGTGAAGGAACTCCGCACCGTCCTTTCCGACGCCTCCTTGGCCCATTTCACCGAGCTGGGACCCGAGGAACTGGAAAACAAGCTGAGCGGCTCCGGGCTGGAAGCCAGCATCTACCAGAATCTGCGCCGAATCGCCCAAGACAACGCCGATGAAATTCGGGCCCGCTATCCCACTATCATGCGGCGGGTCAGTGGCTACAACTTGGACGACTTCCTCACCGATTCTCCCTTCAACCTCTCCCGCATGGTCGTCGGCTCCGAAGGCACCCTCTGCGTCATCACCGAGGCCAAGCTCAACCTGGTTCCCCGGCCCGTCATGACCGCCCTCTCCGTCCTCCACTTTGCCGATATCGTCGAAGCCAGCGAGGCCACCCGGGAGGTGCTCCGCCACAACCCCTCCTCCATCGAGGTCATGGACAAGATCCTCCTCGACCGCTCCCGTGAATCTGTGGGCCACTCGGCCAGCATGTCCTTCATTCAGGGAGACCCCGGTGCCGTCCTGGCCGTCGAGTTCTACGGCGAGTCCGAAACCGAGCTCACCTCCAAGATGGAAGCCCTTAAGTCCGATATGGAGCATCGACGCCTGGGTTACGCCTGCGTCAACCTCTTGGATCGGGCCGGCCAAGCCAATGTCTGGAACGTCCGCAAAGGCGGCCTCGGGCTCCTCATGAGCATCCGCGGCGACGCCAAGCCCCTGCCCTTCGTGGAAGATACTGCCGTGGACCCGGAGAACCTCGGCCCCTTCGTCCGCCGCTTCGATGAAATCGTCCGCAGCTACGGCACCGAGGCAGCCTACTACGGCCACGCCAGCGTCGGCTGCCTCCACGTCCGACCCTTGGTCAGCTTGAAGGACTCCCAGGGCATCGCCACCATGGTGGCCATCAGCGAGGAAATCAGCGACTTGGTGAAGGAGTACGGCGGCTCCCTGAGCGGCGAACACGGTGACGGCATCGTGAGAGGCGTCTGGACCGAGAAGATGTTCGGACCCCAAATCTACCAGATGTTCCGCGACGTCAAGGCCGTCTTCGACCCCCAAGGCATCATGAACCCCGGGAAAATCATCGACTGCCCGCCCCTGACCGAAAACCTCCGCTTCGGCACTGAATACCAAGCTAAGTCCCTGCCCACCACCTTGGACTTCTCCTTGGACGCCAACTACGCCGGCGCCGTCGAGATGTGCAACGGCATGGGTGCCTGCCGCAAGCTGGACGGCAGCATGTGCCCCTCCTTCATGGCAACCCGGGACGAAGAGCACTCCACCCGGGGCCGGGCCAACCTGCTGCGGGCCGCCCTGTCGGGACTGCTGCCTGAAGAGGAGTTGTCCGGCCACCGGCTGCACCAAGCATTGGACCTCTGTCTGGAATGCAAGGCCTGCAAGGCTGAATGCGATTCCGGCGTTGACATGGCCAAGCTCAAGTACGAGTTCCTCGATAACTACCACAAGGCCCACGGAATCTCCCGCCGCAGCCGTATGTTCGCCGGCATACACCGGCTGAACCGCCTCGGCTCCCGGTTTGCTCCCTTCTCCAACTGGGCCGCTCGCAGTCCCTTCGGCAAATTCTTCGCCGGCGCGGTCCTGGGCATTCACCCTAGCCGTTCCCTGCCCGCCTTCGCCTCCCAGTCCTTCCCTGAATGGTTCCGCTCACGCCCCTCCCGGTCGCCAAGCCCGACGGCCAGCCGCAACGGCGGTGAGTCCCCCGCGGTCGGCAGGACCGTCGTGCTCTTGAACGACACCTTTATGAATTACAACTACCCCCAAGTGGGTCGGGCCGCCGTGGAGATTCTGGAAGCCGCCGGTATGAACGTGGTGCTGGCCGACGCCGGTTGCTGCGGCCGCCCCATGCTGTCCAAGGGTATGCTGGGCCAGGCATCCGCCAGCGCCCGCCACAACGTCGACCTGCTCCACTCCTACGCCGAACAGGGCATTCCCATTGTTGGCTGCGAGCCCAGTTGCCTGTTGACGCTGCGGGACGAGTACCCTGAGTTGGTGCAAGACCAGCGCGCCAAGGCTATCGCCCGTAACTCCTACCTCTTCGACGAATACTTGGTGCTGCTCCACGACCGGGGCGAGTTGGACCTGCAGTTCCGTGACGAACCCAAGAAAGTGCTGTTCCACGGCCACTGCCACCAGAAGGCCCTGGCCGGAACTGACAGTTCACTGCGTGCCCTGCGGTTGCCCCCCGGTTGGGAAGTGGAACTGGTTAATGCCGGCTGCTGCGGGATGGCTGGCTCCTTCGGCTTCGAAAAAGAGCACTACGACATATCAATGACCATCGGCAACTTGGCCCTTTTCCCTGCCGTCCGCGCCAAAGGGGAGGAGTGGGAACTGGCCGTGACCGGGGTCTCCTGCCGCCAGCAGATTGAGGATGGTGCGGGCCGTCCCGCCCGCCACTTGGTGGAGCTGCTCCGCGACGCCCTGGCTTAACACACCGGCGCCATAGTATTGAAGGCTAACGTAGGGGCGGGTTTGAAAACCGCCCCGTCGACGAAGGACTACCCATCAGTTCAAAGATGTTGGACTACTAGCAGACCGGCGGCCGATGGTCCTTCCAAGGCCGCGCCGCTTCGAAAGCCGCCGAAGCCTGCAGCACCCTGGCTTCCGCGCCCCTGGGACCCACCAAGTGCAGCCCAATAGGCATGCCGCTGCTGGAGAAGCCGCAGGGCACGCTGGAAGCCGTCTGACCCGTCATGTTGATGGGATAGGTGAATGGCAGGAATCCCCAGAAGGGCTCCACCTGCCTGCCGCCAATCTCCGCCGGACGCTGCCCTATAGGGAACGCCGGTACCGCCATGGTGGGCGTCAGCAGCAGGTCGAAGTCGTCGAAGAATATCTCCATCTGCCGCCTGAGTTGGTCCGTGCGCAGCAACGCCCGCGACAGGTCCGCCCCCGTTACCGAAGCCCCGTGCTCCATCGACCGCAGGCCGTAGTCGCTGAAGTCGTCCCGGTGCTGGTCCACCAAGTGGCTGTACGACGTATAGGAAGCCGTGGCGAATACGTCCCAAAAAGCCGGAAACGGGTCTTCCAGCTCCAGTCCCGCCTCTTGCACCTCCGCTCCCAGTTCCTGGAACACGTCTGCGGCCCGCCTCGTGATGGCCGCCACCTCCGGGTCCACCGCAGCGTAGCCCAAGTCCGGGCTCCAAGCTATCTTCCAGCCCCGGACGCCGCCCTCCAAGCCGGCGGAAAAGTCCGGGGGTTCTTCCCTCATGGAGATCACGTCCCTGGAATCGGATCCGGCCATCACCTGCAGCAGCAACGCCGTATCCGCCACCGTTCGCGACATCGGCCCGGACTGGGAAAAATGGTTGGCCGCTGGCGTTCCATAACCGCCGTATCGCGGCACCCTCCCTTGCGAAGGCTTGATGCCGAAGACCCCGCTGAAACTGGAGGGTATCCTGATCGACCCGCCCCCGTCGCTTCCCGTGGCCAGGGTGCACAGCCCGGCCGCCAAGGCCGACCCGGCTCCTCCGCTGGACCCACCCGGGGTGCAATCGGTGTTCCACGGGTTCCGGCAGGCGTCTCCCAGTCGGTTCTCCGTCGTTCCCGAAAGGCCGAACTCCGGTGTGTTGGTCTTTCCCAGGATGACCGCCCCCGCCCGGCGCACCCGCTCCACCACTACCGAGTCAATCTCCGGCGTGCGGTCCCTGAACAGCGCTGACCCCACCGTCGTTGGTATGCCGCTGGTCATCTCCAAGTCCTTGACCGAAATCGGAATGCCGTGCAGCGGCCCCAGGGTTTCTCCCCGCTGCCGGGCTGCGTCGGCCGCCCTGGCCTGCTCCAAGGCCTGCTCCGGGCACACCGCCAAGTAGGCATTCAAACTGGGGTTCAGTTCCTCGATCCGGCGGTTGAACATCTCGGTGAGTTCAACGCTGGAAACCTCTCCGGAGTCCATCATCCGCCGCAGTTCCGTTGCCGGCTTGAAATAAAGTTCGTCTGCCATTCCTCTTCCCCTGTTAAATGACCAAGCGCCGCCGCCTGGCGATTTGACGCTAAATCCGCCCCTCTCTACAATCCCGCTCATTATAGCAAGCCTGCCTTGCCTGGCTCTCTGCATCCCTAAACCCTTTCCGGAGGCGCTGTCCATTGGACTTGGTGGGAATTATCGCCAACCCCTCCGCCAGCAAGGACATCCGCAGGCTGGTGGCCCAAGCTCGTGTCGTGCCCGACTGGGAAAAGGTCAACATCCTGCGGCGGGTACTCTTGGGCCTTGAGGCCGTCGGCGTTGACCGGGTCGTTGCTATGCCCGACAGCTCCCACTTGGCCATGCGGGCTAGGGAAGACCCCAACCTCTCCCTCAGCCTGGAACTGCTGGAAATGCCCACCTACTTCGAGGAGGGCGACACCGTTCTGGCGGCCCGGAAGATGGAAGAAATGGGGGTGGCCTGTCTTGTGACATTGGGAGGCGACGGCACCAACCGGGCCGTGGCCCGGGGTTCCAGTTCCATCCCCTTGGTGCCCATCTCAACCGGCACCAATAACGTTTTCCCCACCATGATCGAAGGGACCCAAGCCGGACTTGTTGCCGGGCTCATCGCCGCGGGCAGACTACCCGTGGACCGGGCGGCCCTCGTCAGCAAGACTATCGAGATTTACGTGGACGGCAAATTCCGGGACATGGCTCTGGTCGACGTCGCCCTCTCCAGAGAGCGGTTCGTAGCAACCCGTGCCATCTGGGACATGAACAGCGTCTATGAGGTCTTCCTCACCAGGGCCGAGCCCTCCAGCATTGGCCTCTCCTCGGTAGGGGCCCGGCTCCATCCCTTGGGACTGGACGACGACCGGGGGCTTAACTACCAAGTCGCTTCCTGCCTCGATGCCGGTGCCGCCGGCCCTGCCCCTTCTGGCCCCGGTGGGGAAACCGTGGTGCTGGCCCCCATCGCTCCTGGCGTTGTGCCCTTGGTATCCATAGCAGCCTGGCGTTTTATGTTGCTGCAAGAGCCAATTTCCGTGGAAAGGCGTCTCTGTACGGTGGCCTTGGACGGAGAGAGGGCCTTCACGGTTACCCCCTCCGAACAGTTGGAGTTGGTCATGAAGCGCAACGGCCCGCCGGTGGTGCAGGTCGACGCTTCCCTGCGATTGGCAGCCGGGCTTGGCCTGTTCAATTCCTAGAGGGCTAACGGTCAACGCATTGAAGGGAGTCTTCCCCCCTTTGGATGCCGCCGGTTGCCCGCCGGCGCCTGCCTGCAAGGCCGCCTGGCCCTCCCTGGCAACCCCATGCTGAGTGGGACCGAGCTGATAGTTGCCCTGGTCGCGGTTACAGCAGGGGCTACGGTAATGGGCTCCGTGGGTTTCGGTTTGGGGTTGGTTGTAACACCCATACTCCTGTTGCTGCTCGAGCCTCAAACCGTTGTGGTGCTTGTCAATGGGGAAATAGTCTTCCTGACCATGTTGTTGCTGACCCGCACCTGGCGCCACATGCGCTGGAAGCCGTCGTTGCTGATGTCCGCTGCTGGCGTGGCTGCATCCCCGGTGGGTGTGCTGCTCCTGGACTCCGCCGCCCCGTCCTTCCTGAGACTTGCAGTAGCCGCAGCGGTGTTGATGTTGGGAGTGCTGATAATCTCCAACTACCAGCCTCCCTGGGCCCGCCATCCCCTGGCCGGGGCTGCTTCCGGCTTTACTGCCGCCCTGTCCATCACCGCCCTCAGCATCGGTGGGCCCCTGGCCGCCTACTACGCCATAGCACAAGACTGGGACCCGAAGGCGGTGCGGGCTTGCTTAGCCTTGTATTTCCTGACCTTTGAATTGGCCGCCTTCGCCCTCTACGTTTGGACCGGCCTGGCCCACCGCGATTCCTTTGTCAACATCGGGATGTTGCTTCCGGCGGTGCTTCTGGGGTTTGCCCTGGGGTCTCTAGCGGCTTCCCGGTTGGACCACCGCGCCTTCCGGTGGGCTGCTGTGGGAGTGATTATTGCCGGTGGCCTGTCGTTGCTGGGACGGGAAGTGGCAGGGCTGTAGCCAGTCTGCTTCAGGCGCTCCTGCCGGTCCTCTTGTGGATTCCCGTGACTGCCGGCCTCGTGGTCTGCGACATGGACTCCACCGTCTTGGCCAAGCCCTCTGCCAAGCTGACTTGTGGAGCCCAGCCCGCCTCCCGTGCCGCCTTGCTGCTGTCCAGGAAGATTTGATACACATCGCCTGCCCGGGCTGGCCTCCGTTCGGCGGGCCAGTGGTAGCCGGTGATATCCTGCAGTAGATCGTAAACCGAATTTATGGTCGTGCCTTCCCCAGTGCCAATATTGAGTGCCATGCCGTCTCCCCGGTGTATAGCCCTCATGTTGGCTTCTACCACGTCGTCCACGTACACAAAGTCTCGGGACTGCTCGCCGTCTCCAAAGATTAGGGGCTGGTTCTTTCCCAACATTGCCTGGGAAAAAATGGCAACCACGCCGGCCTCTCCCATCGGGTCCTGTCGCGGGCCGTAAACGTTGCCGTAACGCAGCGATGTGTACCTGAGGCGGTAAAGCCGGCTGTAGAGCTGCAACTCCAGCTCGCCTTGGTACTTGGACAGGCCGTAAGGGCTTACCGGGGCAATGGGATAGTCCTCGGTGCACGGATTGACGTCCGGGTCTCCATACAGCGCTCCCCCCGATGATGAGTAGACGAACTTCACAATGCCGCAGCGCCGGGCGGCTTCCAACAGTCTCACCGTGCCCAGCACGTTTATTTGGCAGTCATTGAATGGGTCGCGGGTGGAGCGGTTGACGCTGGTCTGCGCGGCAAGGTGGAATACCAACTCCGGCTGCTCCCGTTTGAAGACCTCCGTCACCCCGGGATCCGTAATGTCCACGTGATGAAAGACCGCCGAGGGATTGAGGTTCTTCAGCTTCCCGGTGCTGAGATTGTCGATTACCACAACCCTGTACCCTTCTTCCACCAGCCTGTCCACCAAGTGCGACCCTATAAACCCGGCCCCTCCGGAAACCAAAGCCGTCGTCTTCCCGGCCATCATCTCCCCCGCTCTCACAACTCAAACTGTGCTCATAATACTGTGCTCGTAATATAGACCAGCCCTGCCGCCGGCACAATAAACCGGTGCCGCCGCCAAGCCCGCACCTGTTCCCTAGTGCGGCTATAATCCTTGTGTTAGAGTGTCGCAACGGCCCCTCATTCCATTTCGGCCCCGCCTCAGGAGTACGCCATGGCAGACAACCAGGACCGGATCGGATTCATTGGCTTGGGCATCATGGGAAAGCCCATGGCCAAGAACTTGTTGAAAGCAGGCTACTCCCTCACCGTTTACGACTTGGTGGGCGAAGCAGTGGAGGAACTGGTAACCGAGGGCGCGGAAGGAGCCTCCTCCAGCAGGGAGGTGGCTGAGAGCAGCGGCAGGATTATCACTATGCTGCCCGACTCGGCGGACTCGGAAGCTGTCATTCTGGGCCCCCAAGGAGTGCTGGAAGGCGCCAGGCCGGGCTCCCACGTGATCGACATGAGCTCCATTGCTCCCCTGGTTTCACAGCGCATCGCCGCCGAGTGCGCCAATAAGGGGGTCGAAATGCTCGATGCCCCGGTGAGCGGCGGCGAACCCGGTGCCATCAATGGCACCCTGGCCATCATGGTGGGCGGCAAGCAAAGCGTATTCGACGAAAACTACGACCTGATGAAAGTGATGGGGGCCAACGTGGTCTTGACCGGCGGCATTGGCGCCGGCGGGGTCACCAAACTGGCAAACCAGATTATCGTAGCTGCCAACATCGAAGCTTTGAGTGAAGCCTTGGTGTTGTCCCAGAAAGCCGGTGTCGACCCGGCCCGCGTCTTTGAAGCCATCAGGGGCGGATTGGCCGGCAGTGCCGTCATGGAGGCCAAGGGGCCCATGATGCTGGACCGGAACTTCCACGCCGGATTCCGGATTCGCCTCCACCAGAAAGACCTGCGCAACGTCCTGCAGACCGGGCAGGAATTGAACGTGCCCCTTCCGGTCACCGCCTTGCTTCAACAGATTCTGGGTTCACTGGTCAACCACGGCGAGGCCGAAGCAGACCACTCCGCCATCCTCCACTATCTGGAAGACATGGCCCAAGTGGAAGTGCGCCGTGGCGCATGAAACTGGCCGGGTGAGACGGGCCCGCTGAGATGCGTTAGGCGCTAGAGGCCTCGGAAGCGGGCGTCCCGCCAGTCCAAGGCCGCCCTCAGCCCCTGGGCCTCTCGGATGGCGTTGAACTCCTCCATCTCCGGGGACGGAGCGGTATCGAACTGCACCATCAGTTCCAGGTTGTGCTGAATGGCCGCTAAGAAACCCATTCCCTCCAAGGCCCGGTTTACCGATAACTTGCTCATCTTCACCCCCAGCGCAGGCAGCAGTGCAACCTTCCTGGCGGTGCGTAAACACTCTTCCATTAGCTGGTCGTGGGGTACTACCCGGCTGACCATGCCCAGCCGCTGGGCCTCGTAGGCGTCTATGGTGTCGCCCGTCAATAGCAACTCTTTGGCCTTGGCCAATCCTACGCTGTAAGGAGTAATCAGGAACGGCGGCCCCAGCCCGGCGCGAATCTCCGGCTCCCCCAGCACCGCCCGCTCCGATGCAATCTTGATGTCGCACACTTGCACCAGTTCGCAGGCCCCGGCCAGAGCGTAGCCGTTGACCGCCGCAATCACCGGCTTGCTGAGGTTCCACACCATCAGGAAAGTGTCGACGTGGCCCTTCAGATGGTCGCGCCAAAGATGCGCCGGAGCGCTCTGCGGCGACTCCCTGTCCGGCCCTCGGTCAATGTCGAACCCCGCCGAGAAAGCCCGGCCCGCCCCGGTGAGGATGACAACCCGGATTTCAGGATCGGCCTCGATGGTCTCCAGCGCCTCCCGCAACTCGGACATCAGGATTGCGTCCAGCGCATTCAATTTTTCCGGACGATTGAGCGTCAGATGACAAATGGCATCTTCCCGCTCGTAGAGAAGGTGTTGGAATGCCATGGCAGACTCCTGGAGCAAACTAAAGCGGAAACGGTCTTGAAAGAGAAGTTGGAAACAGCCGGTGCGCCACCCCCGAATTCCCGAAACTACCCTCCGTCCCGGTCCACTTCGATGGTATTAATGATGACGTCGGCAATGGGCCGGTCTGCGGCGGAGGTTGGCGCCAAGGAAATGTCGTCCACTACGTCCTGTCCTGAGACCACCTTGCCGAAGATAGTGTGGTTTCCCGTGAGATGCGGGGTCGGCGCCACCGTGATGAAGAACTGGCTGCCATTGGTGTTTGGACCGGCGTTGGCCATAGCCAGGATACCGGCGGAATCGAACGCCCGGCCCCGGCTGATCTCATCTTCGAACCTGTAACCGGGGCCTCCACTTCCGCCCCCCGTCGGGTCTCCGCCTTGAATCATGAAGTCGGGAATCACCCGGTGAAATATTACCCCGTCGAAAAAGCCCTCCCTCGCAAGAAAGATGAAATTATTCACTGTCTTCGGGGCGTCTTGGGCATATAGCTCAAGGTTGATAGTCCCTTTGTTCGTGTTGATCGTCGCCGTGTACGACGCAGACGGGTCTATCGTCATCAGGGGAGGAGCCCCGTACTGGTTGAAAGTCTTTCCCCCCTCCGTAACCACCTTGGGTGTGAGAGTAGCTGGGGGTGGCGCGGTCGGGCTGCCTTCCGGACGCGGTGTTCCAATGGCAGTGGGGCTGGGTTCCGGCTCAGGAGTGGGCTGAACCAGGCACGCCGTCCCGGCCAGGACAGCAACCAATACCATTAAAGGGACTATTCGAAACATTGAAACTCCTCTATCTTGGGGCGTCACCGCCGAGCCGCCGGATGAGGGCTCCTCAGGGCAGTGTGTTCATCAATTATAAGGCAATCCGAAAAGCAAAAAACCTCATTGGGCTCCCGGCTGCATCGACGCTACAGCCGCATGCCGGCCGGAAGGCGCTATCCTTGGTTGCGGTCCTCCTTATCCTCCAAAGGAGTGAGCCCTTCCACCCAATATCCCTCCCATTGTTCTTCCCCAGCCGGCTGCCTCCTCAGCCTGCGGTAGGCCGTCCTGACCCCCAGGAAAATGAACACCGCCAGAACCAAGCCGCCGAATACCCAGACATCCAGGTAAAGAAATGGAGAAGGCTGCGAGGTCCTGACGCGCCCGGGGGCTTCCGGTCCTGTTGCCTCTGCTGCCCAATGGACTTCCAAGCCGTCCACATCAACCCCGTAAACCTCGATCAATGCACTTTCCACCTCTACCCCTAGCCGCAATTGCCCCAAGAAATCCTGGAATTTTTCGGTGCCCCAGTGCTCGATCATGAACCCCACAACGCTCTCCGACTTCACGTAGAAAAAGCCGATTTGCGATGGAGTTCCTGATACTTTCGACATAGCCCGCAACGGCAGTCCTCGCTCCCGCAACCCTCGGCTGCCATAGGGCTGGGAGTCCTGTTCGGCGTAATTGGCGAACCCCTCATCCAGCCATGCAGGCAAATCCGGGGCCAGTGGTCCCAGGGCCTGGCGCAGTCTTAAGTGGGCCGTCTCGTGCACTATCAGGTCGGGGTCCAAGCCCACCCCCACAAACACCCCATGGGACGGAAAAGCGAATCCCTGGAATACTCCCTTCTCCGAAATTGTGTCGCTCTGGTAGGGAAAGACGTCCTCGGCCTCGCTTCGGTGGTTGTAAATGACGCCCTGTACTGGCTCCGCCTCATCCAGTTGGAGCAGCCTGTTCAGTTCCTCCAGCGGCCCGGTCACCCGCTGCTTGACATCCGCTACTTGGGAAGCCGGCAGGTCATGGTAATTCAATTCCAACGGCCCTATCCTCACGCTCTGCCACTCGAAACGGTTGTCGACGAACTCCAACTCCGAAAGCTCAGTTGTCAGCAGGTTCCCTGACTCGTTCCGTATCTCGTAGTAATACTCCAGCCGCGCCCCGGGAGGCAGATAGCTCTCGCCCTTCGTGCCTATTTCCATCCTCGCCGTCACCCGGTTCCCGGGCTCGAACGCGGGGTAGGCGTAGGCCCAAGACCGGGCTCCCGAAGTGCGCAAGTTAAGGCGTACCTCGGTAATTTTAGAGTCCGACTCCGCCGTCAGGCTGAAATCGACCGCTTCCGGAAATCTGACCCTTCCCTCTTCCTCCAAGATGCGGATGTCGTCACCCATCGCTGCCGCAGGTCGCACTCCAAACCCCGGTTCCAGGGCAACCGCCCCTGCAGCCGCGAAGGCCGTCATCATGAGCGGAAGCAGCCACCACCGGGCGCGTCCGAAGCGGCTTCCGCGTTTATCACTGCGAATACGCATCACCGGCCCTGGGAGTCCATCCATGTGTAGCTCTGGCAGATGGAGTGGGGTTCCGTCCCCATGTCACCGGGTCCATCGCTGCCCAATAATCCGGCGTTTCACCCCTTACTCAGGAAGGACTGATTGGCTGCTGACCGTTGTCCCGGCGCACGTCGTTGATGATCTCCAATACTCTCTGGGGAAATGGCGCAAACTCCAGTTCGAACTCGTCAAGCAGCCGGCTATTGTCCACCAAGTAATTCCCCGACTCCTCCAAACCGCCCTCGTCGTCAAACTCGATCCTCGCGTCGGGAATGTATCCCCGGACTATATCCGCCAAGTCTCCCAAGCTGATGGGTGTGCCCCCTGAGTTGTACAAAGAGTGATGGGGTGAGTCCGAAAGGAGCACCCGGGCGAAAGCCTCGGAAATGTCCTCCACGTGTATCGGCAGACGCATCAAGGACTTGTGGGGAAAGCGCACCGGCTCGCCCTGGGCCGGCATGGTAATGCACCTGACGTGGTCAGTTGATCCCCTGACCTTGTCCGGACCAGTTACGTTCGCCGGGCGTATCCCTGTGATCGACATGCCGTGGTTCTCAATGTACTGCCGGGCCTGAAACTCGTTGAATATCTTGCAGACCGCGTACTGACTGGTCCCGTAATTAGCGTCGTCTTCGTTGGCGGCCCGGTCTCCGAAGTTGCTCTGTTGTCCGCTGACCGCAATTGAACTGGCGTACACCACCCGCTTGACGCCCTGCAGCCGCGCCGCCTCGAAACAGTTGTCCATGCCAAGGATATTCAGCCGGATGGCGTGATGAGGGTTTTCTTCTCCCCCTCCCAAGCGATAGGCCAAGTTGATCAGCCGGTCGGGCTGGAACTCAATCACCGTCCGCATCACGTCTTCAAACTGTGTCACGTCGCCCCGCACAACCTCTACCTCGTTTTCCCAGCCGCTCAAGAGTTCGCTTGCGGGGTTGAGGTCCATGCACGCCACCCTTTCGCCCCGCTCCACCAGTTTTCTGATGAGCCTGGGTCCTATGAACCCGGTGCCCCCAACCACTAGTACTGTCATTAGGCGCCACCTCCGGACCGTCGAATCCGGCACTCTTCCGTTTCCGGTTTTCCGTGTCTTTCCTCGAAACCCGCGGAGTATAAGACTGCCCCTCGGCACAGTCAACGCGTACTAAAAAGGAGCCCAAAAACAGGGCAAAACAAGGGGTGGGAACCGGACAGTCCCCACCCTTGACATCAACACCCTTGGAATCACCCCCCGGCTTCGTTCTGTTTTAGTGGATTAGCGGGCGGCCAGTTGCTGCTCCGCCATCACCTCATCCCACGGGCCGGGGAACTGACCCCTGGGCCGCTCGCCCTGCATGAAAATCCCCTCTTGGGCATGCCACTGGCTGCGGGGAAGCTCGTAATACACCTCAATGCCGTTGCCGTCCGGGTCCTTGAAATACAGCCCCAGCGAAATGCCGTGGTCCTGGGGCGTGACTTCCACGCCCTTGTCCTTGATTCTCTGGTAAAACTCCTTGAGGTCGTCCAGTTCATTCATCCGCCAAGCCATGTGGTTCAACCCCACCTGGCCCTTTTCCGGCCCCCTGGCCGCGTCCCCCACTTCCATCAGCGCAACTTCATGGGACTCGTCAAGGTTGGCAGACATGAAAGCCGCCCGGCCTGGAAGGAAATCGTAGGTGTGCAGGCCCAGTATATCCTCGTACCACTTCTGTGAGGCTTCTGCGTTTCGCACATAGATATTGACATGGCCAAGATGGTCCGGTGTGTAGCTCATAATCAACCTCCTCAACCGGTTCTATCTGTCTGTGATTCGAAGTATATCACCCTTGGTCAGTCCCTGTTCTCTCTGACCTGCTGGGACAAAATGGCCGCCTAAATCCCCTGCAATTCGGCTATCTTGGTCCGCAACCGCTCCTCGTCCCCCGCGTTCTCAACCGGCATGTTGAACCCAATCTGGGTCGCATAGCTGCCGAACCTGTCTCGTACCCTGTCCACTATCTGGTCATAGGTCCCCATGGTGGCAAATGTCTCAACCATTTCTCCCGTGATTTGGGCCGGCATGTCGTCCCAGCGGCCCGCCGCCGCCAACCGGTTCAGTTCCAGGCATACGTCGCCCCAGCCGTGAATATCCATGACCCCCTTGTAGGTGCGGGTGGAACCGTAGAAAGCGATTCGGCGCTGGGTCGCTTGGTAGGCGTTGTCCAACTCCTCCTCGTCATTCCCCATTACCAGGAAGCCCCCGGCCCCTATCTCAATGTCATCAATGGTCCGGCCTGACTTCTTCAGCCCGATCTCCAAATTGGGCAGCGCCACCTCGTCCATGTATTTCCGGGTCATGAATCCGTGGGGCAGCACCCCGTCGCACAACTCGCCCGCCAGCCGGAACATGTAGGGGCCCACCGCTGCGATGAATACCTTGGGCGCCGGGTAGTCTATGGGGCCTGGGCTGAAGTGAGGCGTGATCAGGCTGAAATTGTAGTACTCCCCTTGGAATTTCAGAGGTGTGCCGTTTTGAAAGCTCTCCCAGATAGCCTTCAAAGACAGGATGTACTCCCGCATTCTGGGGCCCGGCGGCACCCAGGGAACGCTGAAGCGTCGCTCGATGTGCCCCTTAACCTGGGTGCCCATGCCGAGGCGGAACCTTCCCTGGGAGAACTTCTGCAGTTCCCACGACATGTAGGCCACGTTCATCGGGCTCAACGGAAACACCACCGCTATCGACGTGCCGAGAATCGCGGTGCTCGTATGCTCCGCAGCCATGGTCAGCGCCATGAACGGGCTGGAAAAGTCTTCATTCGTGTTTATCCCGTCGTAGCCCATGTCCTCAACCCAGCGCGCCCTCTCCGGTATCTTACCCAAGTCGTCCCTGGGAATGCTTCCAAAAACCTTCATCTAACGGCTCCTTGTACGTCGGCAACTGCCGGCAGTTCTCCGGCGGCGGTTTTCAGACATGGGTCTCCGGGATTCACCGGGCTCCGGACAGAACTCCGACAGAACTCCGGATCGGACCCCGGAATAGTAACTGTCCCCAGTCTCGATTGTCCACAGCTTTCCACCGCCCCGTGTCGGGCAGCCCTTGGCTCTGGTTTCATCCTCCTGGGCTCCTGTCGTGGCTCGTGCCGCAGGTTGAGAGGCGTCCTTTGCCACACCGCCGCTTTCTTCCTGCCGGCCCCTCCGGTTCCACACTTCACCTGGAACGTCTGAGGCCGGTAGTAGACCCTGGAAAGCAGAAGGCTAGAGAGCAAAAGACCATGGAAAGCCCGTCGCTGTGGCTTATACTGGTGCCGCCCAACCCGCACATCCTGGCCGCCCTAAAGCGGCCACCGAGGCATACAGCATGAGCACGCCTTCAACGCCATCCGGCCCCATCAACGCCGATCCCTTGAACGCCTTTTGCCGGGACACCCAAGCGTACCTGCAAGGCGCCTCGGAGGGACCCTTGGCCGGCCTCACCTTCGCCGCAAAAGACATCTTCGACGTCGCCGGGCACGTCACCGGATGCGGCAACCCCGACTGGAAAAGGACCCACCAACCCGCCGGGCGCCACGCCTGGGTTGTGGAAACCTTGACCGCCGCCGGGGCCACTATGGTGGGAAAGACCCTCACCGACGAACTGACCCGCGGGATTTTCGGCGAAAACGTCCACTACGGCACTCCGGTCAATCCCAAGGCCCCCGGTAGAGTTCCCGGCGGCTCATCCAGCGGCTCCGCCTCCGCCGTGGCCGGTGGGCTGGTTGACTTTGCCTTGGGCTCCGATACCGGCGGCTCGGTCCGCGTCCCGGCCAGCTTCTGTGGCCTCTACGGCCTGCGCCCCACCCACGGCGCAATCCCCCTGCAAGGAATGCTGCTCCAAGCTCCCAGCTTCGACACCATTGGATGGTTTGCCCGAGACATTGACACCTTCGCCGCCGTCGGCTCCCTGCTCTTGGGCAACACCGGTCAGCCCGCCCGGCCCCGGCGGCTGGTCATTGCCGAAGACGCCTTCGAACTGGCCGAGGAAGACACCCGGCTTGCCCTTCAACCCTTGGTGGATGCACTGTCCAGCATCATGGACGAAGTAACGACCCTCCGTCTATCGCCGTCCACTCTGGCCGGCTGGTCGGCCATCCAGCAGGTGCTGCAGAGCCGGGAAGCCTGGCAGTCGGCCAAGGACTGGATAGACTCCGTCAACCCAAGGTTCAGCTTCGAAGTTTCCGACCGGTACGTAATGGCCCGGGCCGTAACCGACGCCGAGGTGGCATCGGCTGCCCCCGGCCGTACGGCCTTGGTCCAGCACATGGAGCAGGTACTTGGCGGCGATGCCGTCATCTGCCTGCCCACTACCATCGGACCCGCTCCCCTCCTGGGCCAGCGGGTGTTGGAACGCCACACCCTCAGGCTGCGTAACAGCCAGTTGACCAGCGTGGCCGGGCTCAGCGGACTCCCTCAACTCACCATGCCCCTGGCCGAAACCGGCGGCTTGCCGGTGGGGTTTTCCCTCCTAGGCCCCCGGGGCTCCCAAACATCCCTTATCGCCCTGGCCCGGGAACTCGAAGCTGCCACGCAAGGATAGAGTGCAGGAACCGGTTCTTTCCCCTGAAAGCCGGTACCGCTGGGTAATAGCGGTGCTGATTCTGGCGGCCCACCTCTGCGTCGGCCTCAACCTCTTCTCGGTTTCCCCGGTATTGCCCGTCATTATTGAGGAATACGGCATATCCCGGACCGCCGCTTCTCTACTTGTGGCCCTGGCCCTGCTGGTAACCGCCGCCTTCGGTCTGCCCGGAGGCGTGATAGCTATGCGCTTGGGGCTCAAGACCGCATTCGCCCTGGCTTGGTTTTTCATGGGCTTGCAGGCTTTGTCGGCGTTGGCTCCCGGTTACCCAGCGCTGCTGTTCCTGCGCCTCCTCTTTGGCTTGGGCGCAGCCTTGGTGCTCACCGCCACCGGTCCCCTGCTGGTCACT
>DAOULB010000031.1:0-30154 GCA_034420695.1 Dehalococcoidia bacterium | reverse complement strand
CTAGCTCGGGCATCCCTCACTCCTGCCCCCGAAGTGTCCCCAAGCAGTTCCCAGTCGGGTCTTTTGTCATCTTGCAGGTGGGACACTTTCTCTCCGCCACGGTGGTACACAATTTCGCCGCCCTTGACATCGGGCCGCTTCTTCAATCGTAGGGATTGTACGCAGGGGTGTAGCTTTTTCGGACAGCGGGTTTCGACCCCCTGCTACTGCTGCCCGGTTCTCCCTGGCATTTTCCCGAGCCTCCGCAAGGGAGACTGTGGGATAACCGCCCAGCCCAATATCGCGACGCTTGCCTTCAATGCTGATCCGCTGAATCCAGTTCTTGGAGCCGCCCGGCGCAACGTTGAGGTATAGCCCGAGGCCGTCACCGTAGCGGCCCGGTTGTTTGATAGCATTGACCCGGGTTGCAGTCAACTTCATTGCGCTCTTCCTTCCGCTTTCTTATCCCACACTTTATCCCACAGCACAACTGGATTATACCGGTCTAATTGGCACAAGAAAAGACCCGCCGGAGCGGGTCTCAGCTACGGAAAAGGCTATTACGGACTGTGGTTGACGTTAGTTGGCGGGAGTGCGAGGGAGTCGAACCCACCTGCCCCGCTCGTCACAAGGCATAACGGATTTGAAGTCCGCAAGGGCCACCGGGCCCCATCCACTCCCCAGTAGAAACACCAGCTTAGCTTCCTTGTTCACCTCCGGTGCACCAATGGCGGGCCGTCCCGCCAGCCTTAAGTGCCCAGCCTGTTCCTTATTGCAAAGTGCAGTGCCATGCTGCAGTGCTTCTGCGGGTGCGGTCACCGCTTGAACAGATTGCCGGAATTGCAGCGGCTGTCAACGTCCGGAATGGCAACTTCACTTACGGCAGCCGGTAGGCCCGGCTAATATTAAGCGAAATGCCTATGAAGGGGCAAGGACTGCCGGGAATACCTTGGTGTATGGCGCCGTCTGTTCTCTTATGCGATGCCCGGTGCCGGCTCACAGGGGGTCAAGTTGTGGGACAATGGCTTTGGGTTCAAGGCAGGGCAGCCGCGCGCAGGGTCGAATTGCCAGCGGCGGTTGGGATATCAAGACTGGGACGACAAGGAGACGAGAGATGGCGGAGAGCACTTTGACAATCGACTCACAGGTACACGCCTACGAACGCAACCGGCCCGAGCGGCCTTGGGCCGGATTCCTGAGGGGCCCCGATGAAGTCACGGGCGGCGACATGGTGGCGGCGATGGATGCGGTGGGCGTGGACGGGGCTCTACTGGTCTCGCCGTTTTCCTTGTACCGCTACGACGCCAGCTACGCATTGGAGGTGTACGAGAATCATCCGGAGCGGTTCGGCTTGATCAGGCCCTTCGACCCCCATTCGGCCGCCATCGCGGATGAGATGGCGGAGTGGGCCGCCACGCCCGGGGTGGTTGGAGCGAGGTTGATGCTTAACGCAGAGCCCTTCGCCGCAGACCACCAAGGCGTCAACGGTATCCTGGCCGCTGGAGGTCAGGCCGGCATTCCGGTGAATGTCATGGGCTCGGGAAGTCTGCCCCTGTTGAGGGAGCTCGCCAGCCGTCACCCCAACACTCAAGTGGTTATCGACCACGTAGGCTTGGTGCAACCTCCCGAACCGCCGGCGCCGCCGGAACCCTTTGCCGATTTGGACAACGTGCTTTCGCTGGCAGAGCTGGACAACGTGGCCATCAAGATCTCCGGGGCCTGCACTCTGTCCCACCATCCGTTTCCGTACCCGGACATCTGGGAGCCCCTGCGAAAAGTATTCGAGGCGTACGGATTGGGACGGTGTCTGTGGGGGACCGACTGGACTAGGACATCGCCCTTGCTCACTTATGAGCAAGGGGTCGACTCCTTCCGGGTTACGGACCAGCTTTCGGACTCGGAACGGGAGGAACTGATGGGCGGCAGCCTGGCGAAGATCTACAACTGGTCACCGGCGGTGAGCGGGTAGATGGTGTGGCTTAACGTTCGCCTCGAGGAAGCTGGCTAGGGAGGAAGCTGACTGGGGAGGAAGCTGGCTAGGCTGGGGTGAGTGTTTAAGGCCGGAGCAGTGGGAGGAAAGAGTGCAGGGGAGCCCAAAAGCTCCCCTGCTGGAATTCACAGCCGGTAAAGGCTGGCAATGTGAGGTACGCCAAGGCCGGTCAGGCCCATGCTCTGCCCGGTGGGCGGTAGTGCTAATGCTAAGCGGTGATAACCGAGTCTACCTTCTTCTGCAGGGCGCCTTTGGGCACTGCCCCGACTATCTGGTCCACCGGCTGCCCGTCCTTGAAGAATATCAGGGCCGGTATGCTGCTGACCCGGTACTTGATGGCAATGTTCGGGCTGGCATCGACGTCCAGCTTGGCCACCACCAGCTTGCCCTCGTATTCCTCGGCCATGTCATGGACCGACGGGGCTATCATCTTGCAGGGTCCGCACCAGTCAGCCCAGAAGTCCACCATGACGGGGAGTTCCGAGTTGAGGACCTGCTCATCCCAGTTGGACTCGGTTGCCTCGATAGGTTCCGCCATTTCCATCCTCCGGAAGATTTACTTGCCAAGGAGCTCTCGCGCCGGCCCGGCGCGGTAGTCCCTGTTGTAGCTTCGCTGGAATTCTATCCCAGTTTATACCGGCCCAGTTTATAACGGGGCGCCAAACGGGGTCAACAGCGTGTGTGGTTGACCCACGCCGAAGCGAGGCCATAAAATGAGCCTGTACCCCCACCACTATCAGCGTGAATGATTTCGTACGATGTATAAGCAAGAGCAACTGAAAGGAAACACCGAAACCCTTCTCCTTGCCCTCCTTGAATCGGAGCCGATGTACGGCTACCAGATTGTTAAGGAGGTCGACAAGAGGAGCAGCGGCTACTTTGCCTTCAAGGAGGGCACCCTGTACCCCGCCCTGCACCGATTGGAAAGAGACAAGCTGGTGGACGGCACCTGGCAGGAGACCCCCAGCGGCACCCGCCGCCGCTACTACCACATCACCGCCAAGGGGACGCAGACCCTCGCCGACCGGCTGAAGGAATGGGAGAAATTCAGCGAGGCCATGAATTCCATCATGTTGCCCGAACCGGAGTAAAAGGCTCCCAATTGAGATGGCAGCCAATTTCGGTAACTACATACATGCCGTAGCCCGGCAACTCCACTTGGAGCCGGCCCAGGAACGGGAAATCGCCCTGGAACTGGAGGCCCACTTGGAGGACAAAGCCGCCGAACTGCAGGCCCAAGGGCTGGACCAAGAGATGGCTTTGGACCTGGCGGTCAGGGAAATGGGCTCGGGCGTCACGGTTGCCAAGGGAATGCACGAGGTGCACAGCACCGGCGTCTGGCGCGACGTGCTCCTCGCCACGGCCCCCCACTTCCTGCTTGCCGCTCTGTTTGCCCTTCATCTGTGGAGCCACTACTTCCTGGTCGCCCTGCTGGCAATAGGCATCACCATGGTCACTTGGAAGAACTGGCGCGCCGGAAATCCAAGCAAGTGGTCCTATTCCTGGTTGGGATACACCCTGGCCGCCCCCACCCTGTCCTGGCTGCTGGCCCTGATTACCCTGGCCTACGGCGCCTGGACCCTGGTCACCACCGGAGACCTGCCCTTCAGCTTCGCCCTGTTCCTGCTGCTCATCGGCTACATACCATTCTCCATGTGGGTGGTCTGCAGCGTGATGGCCAAGGTGATCCGCAGGGACTGGCTGCTGGTCTCCCTCACTGCTCTGCCTTTCCCTTTCCTTACCTCCTGGGTCCTCTTCCTCAACTGGCAGGGTGGACTGTGGACTAACCACGGTGAAAGGATGCAGGACAGCGACACCGCCAGGGCCCTCATATTCCTGGCCTTGGCCTTGGTCACCGCCGCGTTCCTGCGGGTCGGCCCCAGGCTGGTCCGCATCGGGCTTTTGACCCTGACCACCGTCATCATGGTTGCCATCACTGCTGCTTCATTGCCGGTAGACCTGGGTATGCTGGCGGTGCTGCTGATGATTGCGGCGTCGGTCGCCTTCCTCCTCAGTCCGGCGGTCCTCGACCCTCAGCGGCAGGGTCGGAAGAACCTGCTCGAACAGAGCGAGCCCGGCGGGGTGGTGACCCATTGGTTCACCAACACGACGTAGCGTTGGTGGTTGACAGCAGTTGCTGTCTTCCGGCTGACCTCCTTCGACACTGGAAAATAACCGTCGCTTCCCACCAATTGATTGTCGGCGACCGTTCCTACCGGGATGGCGTCGATATCCTCCCCGGCGACTTCTACGAACTGCTCAAGGAAGGTAAGACCAAGCTTTCCACCGCGGCGCCCCCTACCGGTGAGTTTGTTGAAGCCTTCAACAAGGCCGCCCGGTTGGCCCCTAACGTCCTCTGCCTTACCCTGTCCGCCTCCTTCAGCGTTGCCTACAGGAACGCCGTTGCCGCCAAGGTCATCTTGGATCGGAACCGCTCCGGTTCCGATGGCATCCGCTTCGAAGTGCTGGACAGCCAGTCCGCCGCCGGCGCCGCCGGGCTCATAGCCCTTGCCGCCGCTCGTTGGGCTGCCGCGGGGCACACCCTGGACCAAGTTATGAGCGGTGCCAGGACCCTCGCTCCCAAGGTAAATCTCTTGGCCCTGCTGGACACTCTGGTCTATCTGGGCCGCAGCGGGCGGGTCGGCTACCTACAGGCCTGGGCCGGCTCCCTGCTGGGCGTGAAGCCGCTGGTCGAGCTTAATATGGGAGAGGCCAGGATACTGGAAAGGCCCATCAGCAGGGCCAAGGCCACCCAGCGTCTGTTTGAAGTCATTAGCCAGCGCGCCGGTTCGGCCCCGGTCTTTGCCAACGTAATGGAAGCGGACTCAGCCCAAGACACCCAGAAACTTCTCTCCGATATCCGGACGAATCTCAACTGTTGTCAGGTCTTTGTCAGCCAATTTTCGCCCGTGATGGGAGCCCACACCGGGCCCGGCCTGCTGGCCGTCGCCTTCCACTCCGAGACCGGCCCGCCAGCCCCCGCTGCCTACTAAATGGAACGGTCCAGCCAGTCGGCCAACCCCTCCTCTGCGCCGGTCACCGGCGGTCTGTCCCGGTTGGACCAGGACGCCCGGACGTTGCGCCGGTTGTTGGACGCCGGCCGCGTCTCTCCGCAGCCCGGTCCCGATGATTGCCCGGCTGAAGCCCCCGTTCTGGTCGTTCTCTGCGGTCTGCCCGGCACCGGCAAGTCCTACTTCGCCGGAAAGCTGTCGGAAAGGCTGGAGTTGGTAGTGCTGGAGACCGACCGGATCCGCAAGGCCCTGGTGTCCCGCCCCAAATACACCCGGGGCGAGCACGCCCGGGTGTTTGCCGTGTCCCACCTGCTCATCGAGGAGTACCTGTCCCGGGGACGCCCCGTCTTGTTCGACGCCACCAACCTCACCGAAAGGGCTAGGGAACCCCTCTACACTATTTCCGAACGCCTGGGTTGTCCCCTGGTCATTGTCAGCTTCACAGCGCCGGTGCCTTTGGTGAAAAGCCGCTTGGCCCGCCGCGTCGGCGGCAGCAGCGCCTGTGATTACTCCGACGCCACTTGGGTTATTCATTCCCGCATGCGGCCTTTCGAAGAGCCGGTCCAGCGTCCCCACCTGACCGTCGATTCATCCCGGGACATAGGCCCCGTCCTGGAGCAGGTCGTCGCCTTGGTTGCTGCCGCCAACGGCGCCGGCAGCCCGGACTTGCCGGCCGTAGCGCGCAAAACAACAGGAGACTGAAGAAACATGGAAGTAAGAGTAGAAAGCGGAGACGTAACCGGCATCCAGACCCCGGCGTTGGTGGTGAACCTGTTCCAAGGCGTGACCGAACCCCAAGGCGCTACTGCCGCCGTGGACCGCGCCTTGGACGGGGCGATCTCCCAGCTGATTCAAGAGGGGGAAATCAAGGGCAAACTGGGGGAAATAACCTTGGTGCATACTTTTGGCAAGCTGCCCGCTTCCCGGGTGGTGGTCGCCGGCCTGGGCCAGTCCGGCGGTTTCGGCCCGGACGAGGTTCGCCGGGTGTCCGGCGGCGTGGTCCGATACCTGCGCCAGCGGGGAATCACCAGCGCCGCCACAGTCGCCCACGGCGGCGGCGCTGGCGCTGTGGACCCCGAGACATCGGGGCAGGCCATCGCCGAGGGGGCCTGGCTGGGCCTCTACCGTTTCGGCAACTACCGGTCTGGCGACGACCAACCCGGAGATTTCCAGGAACTGGTCATAGTTGAGCGGGATCCCGAAAAACTCCCTGCCCTGGAAAAGGGCGTGTCCCGCGGTTGCGTTACCGCCGAGGCGGCGTGCCGGGCCCGGGATATGGTCAACGAACCGGCTAATGCCATGACCCCGTCTCGCATGGCCGAGGTGGCGGCTGCGGTGGCCGAAAGCGAGGGCCTGGAGTTCTGCGTCCTGGAAGAGTCCGACATGCTCGAGATGGGAATGGGCGCATTCATGGGAGTGGCCCAAGGCAGCGAGGAGCCAGCCAAGCTCATCGTGCTCAAGTACCACGGTGACCCCGATAATCCCGCCAACAACCTCGGCCTCATCGGCAAGGGCATCACCTTCGACACGGGTGGCATCTCGTTGAAACCGGCCGGCGGGATGGAGTCCATGAAGGGCGACATGGCTGGCGGCGCTTCGGTGATTGCGGCCATGCAGATGATCGGCCGGCTCAAGCCGAAGATCAACGTGGCGGGAATGGTGGCAGCTACCGAGAACATGCCCAGCGGTACCGCCCAGCGTCCCGGCGATGTGGTCAAGGCCATGAACGGCAAGACCATCGAGATAATCAACACCGACGCGGAAGGCCGCTTGGTGCTGGCCGACACCATGTGCTACGCCAGGGAGCAGGGAATCAACCGGTTGGTCGACGTCGCCACCCTCACCGGCGCAATGGTCACCACGTTGGGCAAGGCCTGCACCGGCGTGATGGGCAACGACCAAGCCTTGGTGGACCGGGTGTTGGAGGCGGGGCAGTCCACCGGCGAAAAGTTCTGGCAGCTTCCCATGTTCGACGAATACAAGGACCTGATCAAGAGCGACGTTGCCGACATGAAGAACAGCGGCGGGCGTCAGGCCGGTTCCATTACCGCCGCACTCCTTCTGGCCGAATTCGCCGGTGACGCCGCCTGGGCGCACCTGGATATCGCTGGCACTTCCACCTCGGAACGCACCGCCGGCCACTTGGTGAAGGGCGCAACCGGAGTCCCGGCCCGCACCCTCGCCCGCTTGGCCTTGGACTTGGCGGAAGGATAAGGTCCTGTTCCACCCTGTCGTGGCGAAGGACTACGCACCCCGTGTTGAGTCGTCCTAACCTGCGCCAACGTAGTTGGGACGCTCCGCCAGTTGTTCTTGTTGACAACCCACCAAAGCCGGACTAGTGTAGGGAATCATATAGCACGTTGGTGTCAAACCCTGGGGGTTCATGACGTCAAAGCAAGTGGTATTGGACTACCGCCAACAGGCGTGGGACTTTCTGGAAAAGAGCAGGAAGTACCTGTCTGAGGGCGACCTGCACCAAGCCTGCGAGAAGGGATGGGGGGCGGCGGAACACATGGCCAAAGCTGTAGCTGCAGCCAGGGGATGGGAATATGAACGCCACGACCAGTTTGACAGCCTCATAGTCAATGCCCGGCATTTCAGCCGGCAAAACCAACTCCGGTCTCTCGCCAACTCAGCAGAGAAGCTTCACAGCAACTACTACAAGCGTAAGGCTCTTCTACATTCCGGCACCATTGCCGAAGACTTGGACGACGTGGCCGAACTGCTTGAACGGTTGCAGCCCCTGACCGATTAGATGGTTTCACCGGCAGGCGCTAGACAGCTTAATCTGCTGTTGATGCCCCTGACAATATGGGAAAGCGATCAGAAGGGCGGCTTCATCTATCTGGTGCAAAGCTAATACCTTCCCCAGCCTCGGTGCTATAATGTCCCCAAACTCACCCCACCTGTAGCGGAGGTTCCCCTTATGGCAGCTATCGAAGCATTGGGGCACGTCGGCGTTTATGCCGAAGACATCATGAAGCAAAGGGACTTCTACTCCCGGGTCATGGGCCTCCGGATTGCCGACGAGGACCTCGACGGCCGCGGCATGGTCTTCATGAGCGCCGACCCCGAGCGGGAGCATCACGAGTTCGTCCTGGTCAAAGGGCGGGTGACCAACGACGACGCCAAGGTAATCCAGCAAATTTCCTTCATCGTCAACAGTGTTGAAGACATGAAGGAGTTCTACTACCGTCTCAGGGAAGAGGACGTGACCATCGAGCGCACCGTCAGCCACGGCAACGCCCTTGGCATGTACTTCTTCGACCCCGAAGGCAACCGCATCGAGATTTACTACCGCACCGGTTACAAGGTGCCCCAGCCCCACGGCGACCCCATCGACATGGAAGCCAGCGTAGAGGAACTGCTGGGTGTTGCCAAGGCGGCAATCCCTGCCCAGTAACCTGGGAACGGTCTGAATAAGGAACTCTGAAACACCTTCTCCCATCAAGGGAGAAGGTTGGGATGAGGGTGGAACTCAGGTTGTTCAGAGGTTCCCAAGCCCACGGCTACCTAACGTGATGCGGGCCATCCCCTTCTGGCGCTGGGTCCAGCGCTCCCTCGTGGCCCTGCTGACCCTGTTCCTTTTGGTGATTCTGCTCATCGTGGTCACCCCTCAGGGACGCAACGGGGTCCGCACCGTACTGTTCGTCTTTCAAGTCTTGGACTTCCCGGTCAAACCCCAGTCCTGGGTTACCGCCGAGCCGGTCCGGGAGGAGATAAGCTTTCCCCTTCCCGCCGGTTCCGGCGCCGCCGATGTCTACCGCTCTCCCGGCGCCTCTGTCGATTCGCCCCGCGCCGGCGTGCTCCTCTTTCTGGGGGCCAACGCCAGTGGCCGGGACGACCCCGACGTGGTGAACCTGGGCAACTCCCTGGCCCGGGCCGGTTTTGCCGTAATGTTCTACTGGTCCCCCACCATGGGCCTGCGCCACAACATGGACCCCAATGAAATCGAAAACCTCGTGTGGGCCTTCCGCCACCTCTCTTCCCTGGATTACGTGGACCCGGACCGGGTCGGCATGGGGGGCTTCTGCGTGGGGGCCTCCTTCGCCTTGGTGGCCGCCTCCGATCCCCGCATCAGCGGCCAAGTCTCCTACGTCAATGCCTTCGGCCCCTACTACGACGCCCGTGACCTGCTCCTGCAGATAGGCAGCCGCTCCCGCTTCCAAGATGATGGCAACCTGACTTGGCAGCCCGACCAGCTAACCCTGCGGGTCTTTGCCAACGAACTCATTGAAACCCTGGAAAACGAAGCCGACCGCCAGGCCATGTCCGGCGTCTTCCTCACCGGTTCGGCGTCCTCGGAATCGGAACTGAACGGCCTTTCCGAGCCCGCCGTCCGTGTCCGAAGATTACTGGAAGGAACGACCTTGGAAGATGCCCAGGAAATCTACCGGCGCCTTCCCGAAGGCTTCCGGCAAAGCATGGACCGTATCTCCCCCCGCAACCATTTGGACGGTCTGAAGGCCAAGCCCATCGTCATGCACACCGTCACCGACCAGCTGATTCCGGTAGGCGAGTCCCGCAGGCTCAACCGGGCCTTTGCCGGACGCGAGGGCCTCCGCTACACCGAGTTCCAAGGCTTCGACCACGTCCGCCCCACCGGCGGCAGCCTCTGGCGCACCGCCGCCGA
Organism: Dehalococcoidia bacterium; assembly: GCA_034420695.1. GTDB lineage: Bacteria > Chloroflexota > Dehalococcoidia > Lucifugimonadales > UBA3495 > Io17-Chloro-G2. The sequence goes on along the minus strand of DAOULB010000031.1, from coordinate 20,541 downwards.
GGGCCTCAAACTCTACCGCCACATGTACACCATCATCCGCGAAGCCTCCTGACCGGCCCTGCGCCCACCATCCCCATGGCTTTCCCGGTGTATTATTTTTTTCTGTATTTGGTATATTTGTACCATGAAACATTAATCATTCGAGGCATAGCCGATGGAAACCAAGAGAAAGAGACTCACATTGGACTTGGACCCCACCTTCCAGCGTCGTCTGAAGGCCGTCTCCGCTCTCAAAGGCGTCTCCATGCGAAAGTACTGCCAAGATGCCATAAATCGGGAGCTGACTAAAGACGAAGCAAACGGCATAGCCGGGCTGTTGTCTGACAGGCCGGACCATGAGCTGTTTGCAGAGCTTCGCCAGGCGATATTTGGAGGCAAGCCCCTTCCCGGGAGTTCCGCCGACTTAATCCGGGAGGCCCGTGATATCAGGAATGCAGAAACCGAGGGATGGGCGTGAACGGGCCCGTGGTCGTCGATGCAAGCCTGGTGGTCAAGTGGTTGGTTGAAGAGGATGACTCTGACAAAGCCCACGCCTTACTTCTATCCTGGGTTGCCCGGGACATAACCCGCATAGCACCGTACCTCATGCCCTTCGAGGTCGCCAACGCCCTTCACCGGCGCGTGTTGCGTGGGGAGTTGAACGTCGGTGATAGTACCCGCATTATTGCGCGGCTGCTTGAGTCCAGCATTGAACTCCGTCAACCGTCTGGCCTGCACGTCAGGGCGCTCCAACTTGCAAGCTAACTCAATCAGGATGCGGCCTGCGACGCCCACTACCTGGCTCTGGCGGAAAATGCTGGTTGCGAACTGTGGACCGCCGACGAGAAGTTCTACCGGGCAGCCAGCCCAATGGTTGACAACCTGCACCTGCTGGGAGAGTACGATGTTCCGGAGTAGGGCGGACATTACCGTGGCTGGAAATGGGCCCCTCAGTCATCCTCGCAATTCCTGTACCCTGATGCGTTTGGGAGGAGGCTACGAAGCATCTCGCTGATTCATTTCTAGATCTGCTACGCCACCATCTCCCCCGCCTAAGCCTTGGCCTGTATGGTGACGTGCCACCCGCTCTCGACGAATCTCGGTTGGCCGTCCCAAACCACAGTAACGCCGTCCACGTGAAAGACGGCCTCTCTGCCATCGGCCAAGACCGCCTCAGCTTCACCCACTACTGGCAGCTCCAAGTCCGCCACCATTGCAGGCGGCAACGTCAGGTAGCCATTGAAACCGGTATCAATCACGGCATCGACTTCCTGCCTCTGCCCTGCCGGACCCTGCAATAGAATGTTTACCAAGGCTTCAAGGTTCGCGTTCACGAAGCCCTCTGTCAACCGGTCCTCCGCAGGGAGCCGCCCCCGAATCGATACAACGCTCCATGCCCGACCCGCATCAGCCAGACTTGGGCGTCAGGGTGTTGGTCCCGGAGGATCTCGGATGCGGCGATAGCATTCTTGCCTAGAGCATAGCTTCCGCTGTCCACGTCGATGGCGACGACCTCTCCGTGGTGGCTGGCTTCGACAAGATCCCGGATGTCCCGCTCGTATATCTCCTTGCCGAGGCGGGCCGCCTCATCCCGCGGGCTGCGCGGGAGCCCCGCACCACCCTCTTGCTGCGTTTGCTCCAGGTTCTCTTCATTACTCATGCCATGCTCTCTCTTGTCACACACCTCTACGATTCACATTTTACTTTTCCTCGGCGGCTGCCGACAACGAAGAAGGCACGGGACCTAGTTAGCGCCCGCCCTGGCGCCCCGCACCCTCCACACTCATTTCAACCCAAGCAAACGCCCCGGCGCCCCATCCCGGCTATCCCGCCCCGCGTGTTCCAGTTCATACCCACCCAAACACTGACACTTGGCCCTTGCCATCTAGGATTGCACCCTCCTAGTCTGAATATATACGAATCCATCACCCGCCACTGGCCCGGGCCCCGGTCCGGTCCAAAGGCAAAAGGAGCTAAAGTGCCTGAGACCCGCTAAAACACCAAAAAACTGGGCAATGTTCTCAAATAACTGCTCTCTTGAGACTAAATTCGAGACACCCGCCGAAGCTAGGAGTCCCAAAATGTCGCAGAATGTACCAGAAAATGAAAATAAAGAGTCCCCCCTCTCCCCTCGCCAGCAGAAGGCCCTGCCCATCATTGCTGCCAGCGCCAGTCTCAGTGCCGCCGCTCGCCAAGCCAAGGTCAACCGCAAGACCCTGGCCCGCTGGCTGGAGGACGACCAGTTCCGCGAAGAACTGGACCAGCTCCGGGATGAGGCCGCTGAGTTCGCCTGCCGAGAGCTTCAGCGCCTCATGTTGAACAGCGTCAACGTCCTTGACCAAGCGATGAAAGACCCCAATCCTGCCATCCGCGTTCGTGCCGCCAATTCCGCCCTCGCCTTCGCCATCAAGGTCGGCGAGAACCGGAAGCTCAATGAACAGCTTCAGTCCCTTGAATTGGCCCTTCCCATCTGGGCTGCCCAGCGCCTCCAACCATGACGCCTCGAGTCCGTGCCCTCCGGCGCAGGATGGTCCTGGCCCATGCCGAAATCGTCCTCCGCGGCCTGGCCACCGATTTCTGCCGGGAGTGGAGTATCGCCCAAGCTGGCGACCGGCCCCTGCCCGATATCTTGGCCTTTATTCGCCGGATTTTCGCTGCCGGTTTCCGGCTTCCAACCTCTGCCTACGCCCAACGCTATTTGGAACGCTGCCAGTACAATGGGACCGAACCCCAGCCCCGCACCCTCCTGAAACTCCTTCTCCCCTGGCGTCCCATTTCCGATTACGGGCCCGGTCCGGAGTCTCCGCCTTCGGACACTTCCGGCTGATTCTGCTGATCGCCGGAAATTGCTATTGACAACGCTGGGCTTATGCCAGAATATGTATTCGCAATTAGTTGCAATAACATTTTTTGGTATGTCTCACTATCAGCAAGCTATAGATACCCTGCGGAGAGAGGGGCACCGGTTGACCCCCCAACGGGTGTTGGTGCTGTCCATTGTGGCCGAAGGCGCCGGCCACATGGGTGTGGACGACGTGTTCCGGCGGTCCAAGGAGTCTTATCCATACATGGACATCGCCACCGTGTACCGCACTCTGCACCTGTTCAAAGACCTGGGCGTGGTCACTGAAGTGGCCATCGGTGACCGGTTGCACTATGAGTTGACCGACCCGTCGGGCAAGCACCATCACATGGTCTGCCAAGTTTGCCACGGGGCTTACAACCTTAGTCCCAGCTACCTGGAAGAGTTCCGGGATACCCTGATCCGGGACTTCGGGTTCGAGCCCGACCTGGAGCATTTCGCGGTGCCCGGTCTCTGCCTGCAATGCCGAAAATCCCAATAAGCCGAAATTCCCAAGGAAATAAGTAAGAGGACGCCGATGAAACACTTGAAACACACCATCAACCCGTGGTTGCCGGTTTTCCTGATGATCGCCGTGTTGGCGATAGTCGGGTGCGGCCAAGCCGCCCAGCCTCCGGCTCAGGAAACCCCAATGGCTGAGAGTAGCGGCATGGCGGAAGACCAGGCAACACCGTTAAAAGTGGTGGCCACCGTCTCCCCCATCACCAGCTTGGTGGAGAACCTCGGTGGGACCCGGATCGACTTGGAAGGAGTGGTGCCGGAAGGGACGAATTCCCACACCTACGAACCCACCCCGTCGGTGGCTACGCTCCTGACGGAGGCGGACCTGTTCATCGCCAACGGGCTGTTCCTCGAGGAACCAACCATTGAACTGGCCAAGGCCAATCTGAAGGAAGGAGCCGTCTTGGTCACCCTGGCAGACCGGGCCATCACCCGGGAAGAATGGGTTTTCGATTTCTCCTTCCCTGAATCCGACGGCCATCCAAACCCCCATCTGTGGACGGCGCCCCACATGGCCAAGAAGTACGCCCAACTGGTCCACGAGGAATTGGTGAAGCTGGACCCGGAGAACGCAGATTATTACAACGCCAACCTCCAAGCCCTGGAGGAACGGCTGGACGACCTCGACGTCAGGATAGAGCAGGTGGTGGAGACCATCCCTCCCGAAAACCGGAAACTGCTCACCTACCACGACTCGTTCCCAATTTTCGCGCAACGCTACGGTGTGGAAATTATCGGGGCGATTCAGCCCTCCGACTTTTCCGAACCGTCGGCGCGGGAAGTGGCGGGCCTGATCGACCAAGTAAAGGAAGCAGGCGTCCCGGCCATATTCGGGTCCGAGGTTTTCCCCAGCCCGGTCTTGGAGACCATCGCTGAGGAAAGCGGTGCTGCATACGTGGACGACCTCCGGGACGACGACTTGCCGGGAGGGCCAGGCGACCCCGATCACACTTATATGGGGTTGATGGTCGCCAACATGACAGTTATGGCTCCGGCCCTGGGAGGAAACGCCTCTGCGCTGGACGGGTTCGACGCCACCCTCGTGTTCGAAGGCGAAAGCATGGCCGTCTATCCCCAGTAGAAGTACCGGGAAAAATCCGGACTTGGAACCACAAGCACGCGAATCAAAAAAACGGGAACCCAAAGAACGCGAACTAGGGAAGTTCTGAATAAGGACGGCCTAAGCCCCTTTTGCCAGTGGTGGTAGGGGCGGGTTTCAAACCCGCCCCTACAGGATGATGGGGATTAGCTACCCTGGATGCTATGACGGGACTTATTCGGAGGTTCCCTGGAAGGACGATAGATGCTTCATCCCATTCCCCATGACCGGCACGAGGGTGAACCGGTAATCGAATTGCGGGATGTGCATGCGGGTTACGACAACCAGCATGTGCTGTACTCCATAAACCTGCGCATCATGCCCGGGGCCTTCATCGGGCTGCTGGGGCCCAGCGGGTCTGGCAAGACCACGCTACTCCGGACTATCCTGGGCGCGACCAGGGTTTACTCCGGCGAGATTCTCCTCCATGGTAAACCATCCAACCGGTTGGGCTCCAACGTGGGCTACGTGCCTCAGCTCGAAACCATAGACTGGAACTTTCCTGTCACTGTGGAAGAGGTTGTGATGATGGGCGCCACCCGGGGCAACCCCCTTTTCCCTTGGCACCGGGGCAGCGACAGGAGGGCGGCCGGGGAAATAATGGAGCGACTGCGCATCTCTGATCTCGTCAAGCGGCACATCCGGGAGCTGTCCGGAGGCCAGCAGCAGCGGGTGTTCCTCGCCCGCGCGCTGATCAGCAATCCCGAGGTGCTGCTGCTGGATGAGCCCACCAGCGGGGTGGACATCAAGACCAGAGACGAGGTGATGCATCTGCTGCACGACCTCAACCACCAAGGCATCACCGTGATTATGACCACCCACGAGATTAACGCCGTCGCTGTCCACCTGCCTTGGCTCGTTTGCGTCAACCAGTCGATCTTGGCGGAAGGCTCCCCGTCCGAGGTGATCACGCCGGCGGTCCTGCAGAGCACCTATGGGGCCGAGATGCCGGTGCTGGACTTCCAAGGAATTCCGCTGGTGGCCGAGAGCCCCCACTTCCACGGCGCATGGGGCAACGGGAAGGATGGCAGGCCGCCGGTACAGGAGGCCGGTGAAACTTCGGAAGCCCAGCCGGAACCGGAGCATGTTTGAGCCGCTCCAGTATGACTTCTTCGTCCGTGGCTTGATAGCCGCCACCCTGGTGGGAGCCCTTTGCGGCTTGATGGGCGTTTACATCGTCCTGCGGAGGATGGCCTACATCGGGCACGGCTTGGCCCATTCCGTGTTCGGGGGGGCGGTGGTCAGCCACGTAATGTCCTTCAACTTCTTAGTTGGGGCCAGCGTTTGGGGGTTCCTGTCGGCGGTGTTGATTACCCTGACCACCCGCAAGCGCACCATCGGCTCCGACGCCGCCATTGGTATTATCACCACTGCCAGCTTCGCCTTGGGTATAGCTCTTATCAGCCGGTTCAAGACCTTCACCCGCAGTTTCGATGCCGCCCTCTTCGGAAACATTCTGGGTGTGACTGAAGGCGATCTGCTGGCTATCGCCGTGGTCGCCGGGGCCACGACAATAATCCTCGTGCTTGGTTACAAATTGCTCCTGTTCGCCACCTTCGATCCAGAGGTTGCCCAGTATTACGGGGTGCCAACGGTCTGGGTGGACACCATGTTTTCCTTGGTGCTCGCGGCCACCATCGTGGTGTCGATGCAGGTGCTGGGAGTGACTCTGATCGCCGCCGCGGTGGTAATTCCCCCCGTGGTGGCCCGCCTGCTCACGGACAACTTCCGTAACATGACCCTCCTGTCCACCGGGATAGGGGCCTTCTGCGGAATGGGTGGAATCTACTTGAGCTACTACGTAGATGTATCCTCCGGGGCCAGCGTGGTGCTGTTCTCGGTTGCCCTCTTCGTGGTCGCTCTGGCCTACAACAATCTGAAAAGCACTCTCGGCGTCGCTGCCAACCGGGCCCGGCTGCTTTCTGATCACACGGGAACGATAGACTGACATTCGAGGGACTGGCAACGGTTGGCGCCGGGGGCGGTCCATTGGCTTTCGGATGGGTCTTGTCCTGAAGCAAGGCTAGCGGACTGTCGTCGAAAATCAGTCCGGGCAGTGCTACACTTACCGCCAACGGGCTTGCTCCAAACCGGGCCCCCGCAGGGCAAAACGGGCTCCCGCGCTGTCTGCCGGTAGGCTGCCCGTCATGTACAGCCTCATATAGGCCCCGGCAGGGTCCTTGGGCATTATTTCCGGCCTCTTTTTGGTCTGGGAGACAGTCTTTGTGGAAAGACTCTTTTGGGGGATTGTGGAATGCCAGTTGAAACAGTAGCAATCTTGAGCCCCGGCGACATGGGCCATGCCGTCGGCGCCTTGCTTAGAGAGCACGAACTCCGGGTGGTCACCTGTTTAAACGGGAGAAGTTCCCGCACCAAGGCATTGTCCGAGAAGGCCGGAATAGAAGACCTCCCCGGCTTGGAGACCCTGGTCTCCGAATCTGACATCGTCCTGTCCATAACCGTTTCCGAAGGCGCTCCCGGCTTGGCTGGAGACGTTGCCTCCGCCATCCAGTCCACCGGCGCCGATGTCCTTTTTGCCGAATGCAACGCCCTCGCTCCCCAAACCGTCCGGGCCGTCGAACCGGTGGTCCGCAGTGCCGGAGGACGGTTCGTCGACGCCTCCATCATCGGCGGCCCTCCCCGCAACGGCTCCAGCCCCCGCTTCTACGCCTCCGGCTCCAATGCCGGAGAACTGGCGCAACTGCGTCAGTTCGGCCTCGATGTACGCCCCATCGGCTCCGAGACCGGCCAAGCCTCCGGATTGAAGATGTGCTATGCCGCTATGACCAAGGGCACATCTGCCCTCCATGCCCAGTTGCTCATGGCCGCCGAGCTCATGGGCCTCTCCGGTCCTCTGAAGGACGAATTCCAGGGCGGCCAGCCCCGGGTCTATCAGGGCATGGAACGGGGTATTCCCGGCATCCCTGCCAAGGCCCGCCGCTGGGTCAGCGAAATGCAGGAGATCGAAGCAACTTTCGATAACTTGGGCCTGTCCCCCCACATCTTCCGTGGCGTGGCCGAAATGTACACTCTCATTGGCGGCACCCCTCTGGGCGATGAGACTCCGGAGTCCAGGGACCTGGAGCGGGGCTTGGAAGAAACCATCACCCTGCTGGCTGAGTCGGTGAAACGGCCCGGCGAATAGTCTTGGCGGTAGCCTTTGGGAGGTTGGCCCCTATCTCCCTTCCGCAATCTCCAGCGCACTGGCTTTCACGGGATCCCATCTCGGCACCGGCTCCCAGACACCCCAAAGGAGTAGCCAGCCGTGTTGTTCCTGAACAATGACGACATTCGTTCCGTGCTCACCATGGACATGACCATTGACGCCCTGCGCCAGTCCTACACCGAAGTCGCCACCGGCGAGGGCATTTGCCGCCCTCGTATCGACCTGCGGTTCCCCACCAGCGACCCTTCCCGGATTTACCAGTGGGGCACCATGGAAGGCGGTTCCGCCAACACAGGTTACTTTGCCATCCGCATGAAGTCCGACATCCGCTACCAGTCCGAGTACGGCGGCGTTGAAACCCACGAGAAGTTCTCCAGCCGCCCCGGCATGTTTATGGGGCTGGTCCTGCTGCTCAACATCGAGAACGGCGAACCCTTGGCCTTCATCAACGACAGCGTATTGCAGCGCACCAGGGTAGGGGCCGACTCTGCCATTGGCGCCGACCTTATGGCCCGGCAGGACGCCCAAGTCGTGGGCATCCTCGGCTCAGGGGGTATGGCCCGGAGCCACATCCGGGGGTTCTGCGCCGTCCGGGACATTCGTAGAATGCAGGTGTACAGCCCCACCTTGGAGCACCGCGAGGAGTTCGCTGCCGAGGTGGCCCGGGACCTGGAGATTGAGACTGTGGTCTGCGACAACCCCGCCGACGTCTACCGCGGGGCCGACATCCTGTCCGTCTGCACCGACGGCGGCTTCAAGGAAAACCCCGGCCCCATTCCCAGCGCCCACCTGGGCCGTTACCTGGAGCCTGGGACCCACGTGACCAGCATCTATGGCCCCCTTGATGAGGACACCATCCGGCGCGTCGACCGGGCCTTGGTCTTCGGGTTCTCCCCCGCCCCCGTGGGCCACCCTGACCTCCAGTTCCCCGGTCTGATGGCTTGGGCAATTCCCCCTGACACACCCAAGTTTCGGGAACACCACTACCACCGGAAGATGGCCGAGGAAGGAGTGGCGAAGGACCACGTGGGGTCTTTGGCCGGTAAGACCATATCCTTGGCGGACCTCTTGGCCGACCCCTCCGAGGGCAGGATATCGTCTGAGCAAATAACCTACTCGGAACGCGGCAACCTGCAGGGGGCCCAGTTCCACGCCGTGGCGGGCCGGGTATACGAAGCAGCCAAGGCCAGGGGCATCGGACGCGAGGTGCCTACTGAGTGGTTTCTGGAGGAGGAGCGAAACTGAACGGCGCGGAAGTTTCTCCGCGCCGTTTGGATGTTTGGGGCTGAGAGGGTACCGGAAGTGGGTGCTTAGGGCTCAGTCTGTTCGGTCTCGCTGCCCTTCACCGTCACCGTGATGTGGGCCATGGACGTGTCGTCGGGAGCCCCGTGCCAGTGGTTCTCCCCCGCAGGAATTACCACCACGTCGCCCTGGTTGACCGTGACCACCTCATTGTCCGTTGCTACAGTGCCGGTGCCCTCGGTGATAATCAGGATCTGGTCGCCGCTGTGCTTGTGGAACTTGTTCCTCGACCCGGCGTCGAAGGCGACGATGGCGAAGTTGAAGTTATTGCTGTCGGCCGGATCCAAGATCGCCTGACGCCAGACTTGGGTCCCGGTCATCAGTCCGCCGGTCATCTCCGCTGGGGTCTTGGGAACATTGCTCATGGTGACAACTTTCATTTGACGCCTCCTTGTTGCAGTGGGAATTGGGTGGATGAAAGACCCTTCGCCGCGGGCCGCCGCTAATGATAACCCCCACACCAGACCCTGACAACGGCCCCCGGCCTCCGGGAAATTGGTGCCGCCCTATTCCTCGGTCCTCCGCGACATTCCCGCCAGCAGATCGGCCACCGTTCGCGTCAACACGCTGGGCCGCTCGGCGAATTCTGGGGTAGGGTACCACTCGTAGTCCAAGCTGTGCAGCACCGTTCCCTCTATGCTGCACCGCAACCCCGATACAATGACCCTGAATCCCAGTTCCCGTGTCGCCTCTTCCGCCAGCATCTCCAGCACCACCCCGGGACAGTCGAATACCACCAGGAAACCGCCCTGCTTCTTGCCGTCGGTCACCCTCGCCCGGAATACCTGGCCCAAGCGTTGACACTCCACGATGGAGTAATCCCGTTCCCGGATGCCGTAATCCGGCCAGCCGATGCCGATGGACCCGCCTGCTTCCCAGTGGTGCATCAGGCCCCCGCCGCGGACGTAGCCTGGAAATGCTCATTCCCTCCGCTCACCAGGGCTCCATTGATGAATACCCCGGCCACCCGCCGCAGGCACTCCAAGTCATCCGCCGGGTTTCCGTCAACCAGCAGGAGGTCGGCCCGTTTGCCCGGTTCGATGGTTCCGGTTTGGTCCAGTATGGACATAGCTGCTGCCGCATCCCGTGTGCCGGCCAGTATCGCTTCCATCTTGCCAAGCCCCACGTCGGCCATGGCGATGATTTCCCCTTGGAAGTCGCCGAAGGGGTAGTTTCCCCAGCCGCAGTCGGAACCGCCGATCAGCCTCACCCCTGCCTGTATCAACCGCCCGAAATGGTCCTGGCTCAGCTTCTCCCGCTCCTCGCCCTGTTTGAGAAACGCCTCTTCCTCTGGCGTCAGCCCCGAGCTCCTCTGTTTCGCCCTCAACATTCCCCGCCGTGCCCGGCCCAAGTGAAGTGTCGGGTTAACCCACGTCCCGGAGCCGGCCAACAGTTGAGCGGTTTCCTCGTCCCATCGGTAGCTCTGGTCCGAGTCGTAGAAGAAGCAGTGCAGCACCATGTCCACTCCGGCGGAGACGGCAATGTTGATGGCCTCCGTGCTGCGGCAGTGGGCGGCTACCGGCCGCCTCCGGTTGTGGGCCTCTTCCACCAAGGCCCGTACTTCCTGCTCGGTGAAGGCAGGCCGGTAGGGGTCGCTGGTGACCGTACTGCCTCCGGACGCCACCACTTTGATGAAGTCGGCCCCTTGCTTGATTAGCTGCCTGACCTGCTTGCGCACCCCCTCGACGCCGTCGGCTTCGCCTCCCATGAACCACAGGTGCCCTCCCGTGGTAGTTACGGGTCGGCCCGATACCATCATCCGGGGGCCGTCCACCAAACCTTCCTCTACCCCCTGCTTCAGGGAGAATGCGGTGTTGTTCCAAGCCCCGCAGTCGCACACTGTGGTGACCCCCGACCTGAGAGCTATAGCCACGTTCCGGGCCGAGCGCAACAGGCGAATGTCGTCGCTGTCCCCGTTTACGTCTTCGCCCCGCCGGCCGTTGCCGGGCATGTTGGTGTGGGTGTGGCAGTCGATCAGTCCCGGCAGCAGAGTGGCCCCCGGGTAGCGCAGGGCCTCAATCCGGCTCCACTGGCCGGCGGGGCCCGCCGGGTCTTCCAGTTGTTCCGTTGGGCCGGACCAACGGACTAACCCGTCGGAAATCACCACTGCCTGCCCGGGTCTTGGTGGCCCTCCCAGACCGTCTATCACCCGGTCGGGGCAAATGGCAATTGCGGAATTCTCAATGGAAGTAGTCAAGGGCAAACCTCCGCTGGAAAGGGAGTGGTCAGTCTTGGGTGATGGGGAAGTCAGGCCAGATTATAGACTAACGCCTTTCCCGGAGCATCAGGAAGGCCATTGGTATCGACGAAGCTAGGATTAGCAGCAAAGCCGGAAGGGCGGCTCGGGCGAAAAAGGCCTCGGAAGTAGCAGCCCACACCGCTGTCGCCAGCGTGTCGAAGCCCAACGGACTCAGCAGCAGGGTGGCCGGCAGTTCCTTCATGGTCAGGAGGAAAACCAAGGCGGCGGCGGAAATCAGTCCAGGTCTGGCCAAAGGCAGGGTCACCGAAATCAGCACCCGGAGTGGCGCGCTACCCAGGCTCCGCGCCACCTCTTCCATCCGGGGGCTTATTTGCAGCAATGATGCCCTGGCGGCCCCTATCGCGGGAGAAAGGAACAGGACGACGTAGGCGAAAACCAGCAGAACCAGGGTCTGGTATAAGGGAGTGGCGAAATTGGCCCCGAAGAATACCAGTGCCAAGGCCACGGCTATGCCCGGCAGGGCAAACCCTACGTAGCTGATTCTCTCAAGGAAGGAGCTGAACATGCCGGGAAAGCGGACCGAAAGAATGGCTACCGGCAGGGCTGCTGCCACCGCAACCAGCGCCGCCAAGCCGCTCACGTAGAACGAGTTCCAGAGTGCCCCCCACAGAAGGGCCAATGGCTCCCCGGCAGCGATGCCCCGTACCGCCCAGTAGATTAGGACCGCCGCAGGCAGGGCCAAGGCCAAGGCAAGCACAACGGTGCAGAAGGCCAAAGCCGGCCAGCGCCACCGGCCCAACCTGACAAGACTGGCGGGCCGGGATGCACCTTGGGCGCTGCGGTAGTACCTGGCCCTTCCCCGGGTGAATGACTCCAGCACCACCACCGCGAGGGCAAGACAGACCAAGGCCAGGGAAAGAGCTGCTCCCAGGGTTCGTTCCAGTCCCGACTCGTACTGTACGAAAATTGCCCAAGTGAATGTCTCGTACCTGAGCAGGGAAACTGCGCCAAAGTCGCTGAGTACGTACAGGGCGACAAGCAGGCCTCCAGACATGATTCCCGGCCTTAAGATGGGCAGTACGATTTTGAAGAACGTGGCCCAAGTCCCGTGGCCCAGCGCCCGGGAGGACTCGACCAAGGCAGGGTCCATGCGCAACAGGCTTCCCCGGACAGTGAGAAGGACATAGGGGTAGCTCAGGAGAGTCAGGATGAGAAGGGCCCCGGGAAATCCGTAAATGTCTGGCAGCCGCTCCAAGCCAAACAGGGCTCCCAGTGCATCCGCCAGCATTCCCTTGGGCCCTAGGACAACCACCACGATGAACCCGGCAATGTAGCTGGGAATCACCAGGGGCAGCGCCACGGCAACCGCCCAGACTCTCCGGAACGGCAGATCGGTCAAGGCTGTCAGCCAAGCCAAGGGAAGGGCCAGTGCGACGCACAGGGCGGAGGTGCACCCAATCAAGAGGATAGTTCGAGCGAGAATCTCCAATACTCGCCAGCGGAACAGCAGATCGCCGACCTCGCCGCCTGCATCCGCCGTCCGGAGCAGCAGGTACACCGGGGAAAGCAATAGGGCTGCCGCAACCACCAAGGCGGGTGCCCACACGATGGCCGGCGGCCAGCCCGCCGCCCCGGCAAACAGCCACCGATGCAACAGTCCCCTTGACTGCAGGCTTGCGGCGGCGGGTGTGGGTGTTGGGCTGTACTCAGGAATCAAAGAATTACGCCAGTGCCCCGGAGGACCCGCCTGTAGATTTGGATGCCTGCCCCGGTTGGTGGTCCAGGAACGGGTTTCGTCGTCGCTCCACCAAATGGAACTGGGCCGTAGTAAATGAACGACTCAGCCGAATGCCGCTGGCCTGGTCCTGGTGCCTCCGTGGGCCGTCTAAGGACATAACGTGCATATACTAATAGAAGCAGTAGGATTGCTATACTATAATACAGAGTACACACTCACAATGTCCTCCAACCGCTGGATTTCTGGGGGAAGTCGGTCACTGGACGTAGTGCCCTCTGTCTGGGGCAATCCCGGAGCGGAGCCTTCCGGGCCAGGGTGTTTCAGCATTTTGAAAACCCCGATTGCCTTTGGAATAGATATAACAGTTGACATTGAGTAACTGGCTGACTAGACTCTTAATCCAATTCCTTGCACACTAGTTGTGCCGTAGCATCTATTAACGACCATTGGTGGAGGCATAGCCTCAGGGTGATAGCCCCACGGGAAATTATGGTCCCGGTGCACACTGGTATTCTGGCAGTCCCGGCAGTGGAGATGCTTGGTTGACCGATAGGCTGGCCCCGGCCCCTGTGCTGGAATGCTCCGGATTGGGCAAGTCTTTTGGAGAAGGCCCGGTTGTAGACAGGTTGAACCTGTCCTTGCAGCGCGGGCAGGTGCTCTCTCTCTTGGGCCGAAGCGGTTGTGGCAAGACCACTACCCTGCGGATGATTGCCGGGTTTGAAGAACCCGACCAAGGGACCGTGGCCGTCAATGGTGAGATAGTAGGCGCCCCGGGCAGGCAGGTCCCCCCGGAAAAGAGGTCCGTGGGGATTGTTGTGCAGGAGGGAGCCCTGTTTCCACACCTCTCCGTGCAACAGAACATTGCCTACGGATTGCCCAAGGGCGAACAGAAGGACCAAAGAATTAGCCAAGTCCTTGAATTGGTGGGGATGGCGGACTTCCGCCACCGCATGCCCCACGAGTTGTCCGGCGGGCAGGGCCAGCGTATTGCCTTGGCCCGGGCCTTGGCGCCCAGCCCGGAGGTGCTGCTGCTGGATGAACCATTTTCCAACTTGGATCCCAGGCTCCGGGAACAGGTGCGGCGGGACGTCCTGCAGATACTAAGGGACAGCGGTGTCAGCTCCGTTTTTGTGACCCACGACCAGCAGGAAGCGCTTTTCATGGGCGACGTGGTGGCCGTGATGAACCAAGGCCGGATCGAGCAGTGCGCCAGTCCTGAAGAAATATTTCACCAGCCCGCTACCCGGTTCGTCGCCGAGTTCATCGGTATTGCCGACTTCCTGCCCGCCTGGCGCTCTGGAGAAACCGTGATAACTGAGCTGGGACCAGTGGATTGGCCCGGCTCAAGCCCCGACGGCGAGCTGGAAGTGATGGTGCGTCCCGACTGCCTCATCTGTCATCCTTCCGAAGAAGGGGAGGCAGTCATCTCGGAGAGGGAATTCCGCGGCCCATTCAATCTGTACCAAGTCGCTTTGCCGTCAGGACGTTCAGTCCGTTGCTTGCTTTCCCATACCAGGACCTACGCTCCTGGAACCACCGTCAAGGTCGCTTTGCGGGAAGGCCACGCCTTTACACCCTTCGTTGACCAGAAGGTCGTGAGCGGAGCAAAACACCATCACGATTGATAGGTCTTCGCTTCTTGGGTATCATTGCCGGTGCAACGTGGAGTGCAACAAGCCGCCTCTGGTTGCCTCTCGAGTTGGCTGTAACTGTCTAGGGGTTTAACCAAATGCCATCGTCAACAAGAAAGACTAACAGGCGGACCAAGGCAACCGAAGACGCCCCAAGCGAAAGACTATCCCAAGGCACCGAGAATTACCTGCTGTGCCTTTACCGCATGTGGGAAGACTCCCAAGTGCCCACGGTTACCCAGCTGACCGATAGCCTGAGAAGGCTGCCGGAAACAGAAGGCCTCGGAACTTCGCTCCCCTCGGTCGCTGGAATGGTGCGCCGCATGCAGAGACAGTCATTGGTGGACTTGGGCTCCGACAAGAGAGTCCGTTTGACTGACAAGGGTTTGGAAGGGGGAGTAAGCATCGCCCGCCGCCACCGTCTTGCCGAATGGCTGGTGGTCGAACTGCTTGGCATGGAGCTGTTCAAAGCCCATTCCGAAGCCCACCGGTTGGAGCACGGAATTTCCTTGGAATTCGAAGAAAAGCTCTTCGAGCGACTGGGCCGCCCCACCCGTTCTCCTTACGGCAGGCCGATACCCAAAGTTGGAGAGCCCGGAAAGCCCGAGTCAACCCAGACTTTGGATTCCGCTCCTGCGGGTGTGCCTTTCCTGGTGGACCGTATCCCGGAAGAGGATATGGAGCTTCTGCAGTTCTTGACCCTGACCCGGATGGTCCCGGACTCGACGGTGAAGATAGTCGAAGCTGCGCCCTACCGGGGAGTCATGACTGTCCAGACCCAGGCCGACGAAGTTTCCATCGGATACAACGTGGCCAGCCAGATAGTGGTGCGCCCGCTCCCTGTCGAGGACAGCCCGCTCTAGCTCGGCTCAGCAGACGCCAGTTTCTCCCTCACCTCTGCCCAGCCTTCGGCCATGGGACGCTCCGGGAAGGGCAGTTCCTCCATTTCCCGGAACACTTTCACTAGCACGAACACCGGGCCGTCTTGGACCATGACCTCTTCCAGCCCGATGAGGAACTCCTCCAAGGTGTCGAACTCGTAGGTCTTGGTGTAGCCCGCCCCCTGTGCCATAGACACTAAGTTGACCCGTTCCTTCCCCTGGATGGGCAATCCTCCGGTCGACACGTTGTTGATGTCGTCGAAAACAAAATGGACCAAGTTGCCCGGCTCCGACTCGCCTATGGTTGCCATCGTGCTCAAGTCGGTCCGCAGCGTCGCGTCGCAGTCCAGCACCATCACCTTCAGCTCTGGACGGGCCAAGGCCAAGCCAAGGCCTACCGCCGGCGCCCGGTCCATGCAGTCGGTCAGGTCGACGTCCAAGTCCCGCCGTTCGGAAACCGCGTTCCACTCTCGAAGGGCCGAAGAAGTTGAAACCACCAAGGCATCCTTGCGGTGGTAGTTAACCGCCTTGGTTGCCTCCATGGACGGAATCACTTGGGCTGTCCTCCTCTTGTTCGATGTCGCTCGCCGCGCCTGGAGCGAAACCTCCGGCCCGGCCCACGGAAACCAGCAGGAACATTCCCAGTAGAATCAGAATTCCCCCGCCGATTCCCCATCCAATCCCTGCCGCGCCGCCCCCTGCCCCAAAGGCCCGGTACAACAGCCAGAACCCCAAGCCTATAGCGCTGTAGCTCGCCAACCTGGCGGCTATGCCCCCTGCCAAAAACCTTAGCAGCAAACCTATAACTCTCTCACTCTGGCAAAAGGAGGGACGGGGCAAAGAAAGCCGAGAAAGGGTTTCAGCAAGCCGCCACCTTGGCCGGTGCTTCTCTATTGGAAAGTTGGTTCCGGCGGTGAGAACCGGATTTGGAAGCTTGGCCTAGCCGTTCCGCAAGGTCTCAGGCAATTCCTTAAAGGCAGTCAACACGGACCTGGTGGGCCGCTGGCGAAACTGTACCGGGGTGTTCTCGATCTGCGGCTGGATGGCCAAGCGGACGAACACCGGTCCTTGAGAGGCCATCGCCTCGTCTATTCCGGTTGTAAGGTCTTCCAAGTTGTCGAAGGAGAATACCGCGGCATAGCCTGCAGCCTTGGCCATTTCCTCCCAGTTGGTGCGGGACGAGCCAGGGACCGGCTGGCCCCCCGTAACCGCGTATACGCCGTTGTCGAACAGGATGTGGTATAGGTTCGTGGGCGCCTTGCTGGAAATGGTCACCATTGTGCCCAAGTTCATCAGCAGGCTCCCGTCCCCGTCCAGCACCATTATCTTCCGCTGCGGCTCCGCCAAGGCCAAGCCCAAAGCCACGGAAGAGGCCTTTCCCATGGCCCCGGACAGTGGAAAGTCCATCTCCTCATTGGAAGTGACCGTGGGTAACCCGAAATGAACGTTGTTGGCGTTCATAGTGGCGACGATGACCGAGTCATCCCGCCTGCTGTCAATGACCTTGACCGCTTCTAGGTTGTCAATCATTCCAGTCTCCCTGAACTATGCGCCGAACTCGGTCCCCACCAAGACGGCGACGGGCTTCTGCTCGCGGTCCGCCTCGGCAAGGGCCACGCTGATTAGTTCGGCGTCATCATCGGTCTCAACCAAGTAGAAGTTGATGCCCCAAGCGTGAATGATGTGCTCGATGAACTTGCCCGCCGAATCGTTGGTGACGCCGTGACGGGTCCAACCCCGGTATCCCACCAGCATCACCAAGGGTTGGTGGACGTCCAAGCCCAAGCCCCGTATGGAGTCTCCCGACTCAAAGACCCCGGTGTTCTGAATCAAGACCACCGGCTTCTTGCCTCCCACCCACAAGCCGGCGGCGATCGCCATGGTCTCGCCTTCCCGGCACACCGGCACCAAGTCCAGTGACGGCTCGTTGGTCAGCAGTTGGTACATGAAGTTAGTCTCGCTGTCTGGAAGCCAGACCACGTGAGTGACGTCGTTCTTCTTGAGTTCGTTGATGATCGCGGCCGGGTGGAGAACCGCTTCGGTTGTCATGGAAATGCCTCCCAAGTGACTGTCCATCAAGGGGTGGGCCTATTATAGGCAGGGGCAGATTCAGGGTCAAATTGATGTGGGTATGCTGGTCCGGTGGTCCCGAAATTGCCGGAGAAGGGTTTGACGCCGATGAGCAAAGGGCGAAAAATATTAGAATTCGGCGTTCTTTGGTGTGCGGGGAAAAGGAATGACGTCCCTGATGTTGGGTACGCCGGTCACGAACTGCACCGTGCGCTCGAATCCCAAGCCAAATCCGCTATGGGGAGCCGTGCCGTACCGCCGCAGGTCCAAGTACCACCAGTAGTCCTGCTCGGGCAGAGATGCTTCCCGCAGCCGGGCCAGCAACGGTTCCTGTCTCTCCTCCCGCTGGCTGCCGCCTATTATTTCGCCGATGCGGGGCACCAATACGTCCATGGCCCCTACCGTCTTGCCGTCGTCGTTCTGGCGCATGTAGAAGGCCTTGATCTCCTTGGGATAGTCCGTGACTATCACCGGCCGGCCAATTTTCTGCTCGGTCAAATACCGCTCGTGCTCCGATTGAAGGTCAAGCCCCCATTCCACAGGGAATTCAAAGCTCTCGCCCGAGGCCTTGAGGATGCTCACCGCCTCTGTATAGGTCAGCCTCTCGAAGTCAGAATTCACGATCGATTGCAGGGTTGAAATGGTGTTCCCTTCGTACCAGCGGTTGAAGAATTCCATGTCTTCGGCGCACCCGTCAAGGACCCGTCCGAAAATCGATTTCAGGAAGTCCTCCGCCAGTTCCGCCAAGCCGTCAAGGTCGCAAAAGGCGGCCTCCGGCTCCACCATCCAGAATTCGGCCAAGTGCCTCGATGTGTTGGAATTCTCCGCCCGGAAGGTGGGCCCGAAAGTGTATACGTTGGTCATGGCCAAGGCGAAGATTTCCGCCTCCAGTTGGCCGCTCACGGTCAGGTAGGCGGGCTTCCCGAAGAAGTCCTCTTCGGTGTCGACCCGCCCATCTTTGGTTGGAAGATTGTCCAAGTCCAAGGTGGTAACCCTGAACATCGCCCCCGCGCCCTCGGCGTCGCTGGCGGTTATCATCGGCGTCTGAATGTAGAGGAAGCCCCTCTCTTGGAAGAAACTATGTATGGCCAATGCCATGGCGTTTCGGACCCGGGCCATCGCTCCGAAGGTGTTGGTGCGGGGACGAAGGTGAGCGATCTCCCTGAGGAATTCCGGAGTGTGCCGCTTCTTCTGCAGCGGATAGGTCTCAGGGTCGGACCCGCCGATAAGCTCCACCTCGGAGGCTTGGATTTCGTACTTCTGGCCTTTGCCCGGTGATTCAGTCAGGGTTCCTCTGACCGAGACGCTGCAACCTGTATTCAGGGTGTTCACCACCGCGATATTGGGCAGGCTTTCGTCGGCCACGACTTGGAGGTCAGCCAGAGTGGAGCCGTCGCTTACCTGGAGGAAGGTTACCGACTTCGAGGAACGGCGGGTCTTTACCCAGCCCCGTACCTGCACCTCGCCACCGGCCGAGTCCCTGTTCAGCAAGTCTCTTATCCTGTCGGTCGACATGCTTCTCCTCCATGGGACCAGGGTAAAGTAGCCAACGCACGATAGGCCTGGCTAGATGCCCGCCAGTGTCTTAGCGTCCTGGATGTACTGGGAAGTAGCGCGAATGTCGTTGGTTATAGGTTCCTCAGGTTCTACGATACCGTCGTAGAAGCAGGCCCCGTGTAGGTCCTGCATTCTCTGGCTGTACCGGTTGGCTAAGTTCTCCATAGCTTCGGTTTCGTGGCGCATGCGCCGTATAGACCGGTAGGTGATGCCGGAAGTCCGCGGCTCATGTCCCGTTCGCGCCAGTATCATGGCATCGGTAGCCCGCTTGGTGGCGCCCCACGCCTTTTCCGCCGCGTTGCGGATTTTCCCTAGTTCCAGCATCTCCAGGGCGTCGGCGTGGAGTTCCCGGGCGTCTGCGAAAATTTCCCTCACCCGGTTAGTAGCAAGCGTCATCTTCCCCCTCGGGCGCGGCGGCAAAACCGTCCCAGCCAGTCAAAATCATAGCACCACACCCGGGTGCTTGCCACAATAGGACCTACCCTGAACAAAAATGCGTCCTCTCATTACAACGTCGGATTTCCCCTGCCGCCGCCACGCCTTTTCTTGGAACATCGCGGCCTCTATAGTTCCGGATTCTTGAGATGCCACTCCGTGGCCTGCTGATAGGAGTGGGCGATCCGCAGCAGGGTCTCTTCGGAAAGGTGGGGGCCGATCAACTGCATCCCCACAGGTAATCCTTGGGAGAAGCCGCAGGGAACTGATATCGAGGGCAGGCCGGCAATGTTCACCGGCAGGGTGCACACGTCGATGAGATACATCTGCACCGGGTCGGCAGTCTTGTCTCCCAACGGGAAAGCCACCACTGGGGACGTGGGTGTCACTAGGGCGTCGACTTCTCCGAAGACCCGGGAGAAGTCCTGCCGGATCAGAGTGCGCACCTGCTGGGCTTTCAGGTAGTAGGCGTCGTAGTAGCCTGCCGACAAGGCGTAGGTCCCCAACATGATGCGCCGTTTGACCTCCGCGCCGAACCCGAACTGCCGGGTCTTCTCCATGGCCTCCCACATGTTGGCGGTTTCCTGGTAGGAATAGCCATACTTGACACCGTCGTAGCGGGACAGGTTGGCTGAACATTCCGATGGGGCGATTATGTAGTAGCAGGCTAGGGCGTACTTGGTGGTGGGCAGTGAGACGGTTTCCACCTCGGCCCCCAAGCCAGCCAACGTATCGATTGCGACGTTGACCGCCTCCCTCACCCCGGGCTCCATCCCGTCAACGAAATATTCTTCGGGAACTCCCAAGCGGATAGGCTCCTGTCCGCCGTTCTTGCTCAAGGGCAGGGATGATTCGCCTGAATCAAGCCCCGTGGAGTAGTCCTTGGGTTGCTGGGGCAATGACGTCGAGTCCTTTGGGTCGTGGCCGGCAATTGCGTTCAGGACCAAGGCGCAATCAGCGGCGTCTTTGGCCACGACCCCTATCTGGTCCAAGGATGAGGCAAAAGCTACTAGGCCGAATCGGCTCACCAAGCCGTAGGTGGGCTTGAGCCCCGTTACCCCGCATAGCGAAGCCGGTTGACGAACGCTCCCGCCGGTGTCAGACCCCAGAGCGTATATG
>DAOULB010000030.1:0-10703 GCA_034420695.1 Dehalococcoidia bacterium | reverse complement strand
GTGGAAGGCCGGCACCGACTGGCCTCCAAAGAACCTCTCAGTTCTCCGATCTTTGAATCCTCGAATCAGTGTAACGCCTTACGTAACGGGTACACAAGATGTTACCACACCGGAGTAGGAATCGCGAGCACGGCGTCGCTCTAGGGCCAAAGCCTACGCTTGGTGGGCGGTGGAGGACTCGAACCTCCGGCCTCCTGCGTGTAAAGCAGGCGCTCTAACCAGCTGAGCTAACCGCCCTTGCTGAGGCAGGGCAACCGGGAAGCGGGTCTTTAAGGGCCGTTCCCGCAGGTTGATCGAGAGTTAATGAGTTTCCGTTTGACGGAAACACCTACTGGCATGAAAATGGACTGGCCCCCTCAGGACATGCCGTTCCGAGAGAGCGGACAATTCAATTATACACTTCCCTAAGGAGGAATCATGGCCAACAAGAGACGCTCAATTCACGTAGATGGCGTAGCCCATGGGATGCCCATACCGATGGGGTCTTTGGTCGGGAACATCCTGTTTTCCAGCGGCATCGCAGGCACCGACCCCGCCACGGGAAGCATCCCCGATGACATCGAACGACAATGCGAACTGGCCTTCTCCAACATGAAGAAGCTGGTAGAAAACGCCGGCGGAACCGTTGAGGACGTTGGCGCCGTCAAGATTCACATGAGAGACCGGGGCCTGCGTGACGTGATGAACAAGGCTTGGGTCAACTCCTTCCCCGACGCCGAAAGCCGTCCGGCCCGCCACGTGGTGGAGACCAACCTGGGCGGCAACATGCAGATACAGCTGGAGATAACCGCCGTCATCGGGTAGGAACCGGCGCCCAGTTCCTGGGTTACATAATCAATGCCAGCGCGCTACAGGGAGAGGACGTTGCACCTCTCCCTTTTGATTTTCTGTCCTCACCCGGATTCGCGGACGATTTTCCCTTGGGCAGATATATTAGCGCTTTACACTATTAGTGGGTTGTGCTATTATCCAGACGTGATTAAGAGTTACAGGGACAGGGATACCCAAGCGATAGCCGAACGGCGGCGCATAAGAAAGTTCCCGGAACATGTCCAACGGCGGGCGCAAAGCAAGCTAATGATAATCAACAACAGCAAAGAACTGAATGACTTGAGAGTGCCGCCCGGGAACCGCTTGGAGGCCCTTTTGGGGGACCGAAGCGGCCAATACAGCATTCGCATCAACGACCAGTGGCGCATCTGCTTTGACTGGGTCAATGGTGATGCCTACGAAGTGGAAATAGTTGACTACCACTGAGAGGGGGAAATAGGAATATGGTTGCGATAAGAGAGATTTCGTACGGTGAAGACCGGCTGCCTCCCATTCACCCGGGAGAAATACTAGTGGAAGAGTTCCTCCTGCCGATGAACATAACCCAGTACCGGCTGGCTAAGTCCATCGGCGTGGACCCCCGCCGGATTCATGCGATTGTGCACGGGGAGCGGTCCATCACCGCAGAGACAGCGCTGCTGTTCTCACGGTTCTTTGGGAACTCTGCCGGATTCTGGATGGGGTTGCAGAGCCAGTACGACCTGGAGACAGCCGAGGAGCGCTTGGCGCCGAAGCTAAGCATGGTGATGGAGCATTCCCCCCAGTACGGAAACCTCCAGACGGGTAGTACGGAAGGCTCCCCTGCCTAGCTGCCCCAGACGGCATCGCTTATTCAGGTCACAACCAAGGACAAGCCTTGGCTGCTATGCCGGCTGGGGCTGTCTCCGGTTCTTCCGCGGGTCGATCACGAAGAACATGATCAGGACACCCAACACGTAAGAAAGGGCCAGCGCCGAAAATGCTACCGTGAATCCCAAGTCTTGCATCAGCGAGCCCACCAGCACCGCCCAGATGGGGCCGGAGATAAACCCCAGGAAGAAGAATACGCTGAAGGCGGCGTCGTGGTCCCGTTCCGGCAGAGAGTCTGCCACAATGGCTTGGGTCAGGCTCTGGCGGGAGTGAGTGACGACCCCATAGAGCACCAAGCAAAGGAAGAGCAAGGGCAGGAAATCGTCTTGGAACGCCAGCCACAGGGTAGCAAGGGCAGACAGAAACAGGGACGATTGCAGAACCCCCGTGCGGGAGAGCTTATCGGAGAGCCACCCCATGGCCACCGGGCCTACGACCCCTCCTACCTGGAGGGCCGCAATGGCAATCCCCACCATGGTAGTGGTCAGGGCCAAGTCGTTGGCGAAGTGTATGCCCAGGAAAGCAACATTGACCCCCGCGCCTCTGCCCGCCCCGCCTACCATCATGACCAGGGACACAAGGATCATGTTCTTGTTCCGGAAGACTCTCAGGTAGCTGGCCTTGCTTTGCACCAGCTTGCCACGGGATGTGGGCGGCGGGGAGCCGGCCTGGGCCACAGGGTTCCGGTACAGGAAATAGACCAGGCCCATTGCGATGCTCATGAAGGCGACGATGACGAAGACTTCCCGCCAACCCATAATCAGGAGCATTGCCGCAGCGGCCAGAGGGGCCAGCAGTCCTCCCACGTTGGAAGCGCTGCTGTTCAGAGCGATTATGGTGCCACGGTTTACGGGAAAGTATCCCGACAAAAGGCTGTAGCCGACGGGGTGTTGGGCACTGGCTCCCACCGCTGACACACCCCTGGTGCCAACAAAGGCCCCGAATGAGCCGACAAACCCCGAAGCCAGGGTGCCCAAACCCAGAACCACGTTGCCGATGCCCAATATCCAGGTGCGGCGGAGAAACGGGGTGAGAAACCCGTACATTCCCTGGCTTGCGCCATTCAATATGCTGTAAACGGCGGTCAGCAGGCCGAGTTGAGCCGCGCCAAAGCCCAGTTCCGGCATTATTGCGATGTAGAGCACGGCGACCATCTGGTTTTGAAAGTGGTTGACCGCGTGGGATACGTTGGTCAACCACAGGATGGAGTGTCTCTCCACCGCGGTGCCTACTTGGGTCACTGCAGAGGGCTGTACAGCCTCTTGGACCTCTTCCTGCTCTGCCGCCACTAGCCAGCCTCCGGCGCCGAATTATCGTGGTATCAGACGGTCAGTCCATGAACTCCAGAGCTAAACCTTCTCCAGCCATTTGCGGACGACATCCCAAACATAGTCCCGCTGGTGGGTGTAAGAATGGTCCGCTCCTGGAATCGACTCAAATGTCAGGTGGTCCAACTCACCGGCAAGTTTATCAATTTCGGGGGGAAGGCCCTTGAAGGAAGTCAGGGTTTGGGACTCCTCGGTGCCAATCATGACCAGCAAGGGGACGTTTACGCTGGGGACATGGTCCAGGATGTTATACCTGGCCCCGGGCCCGTACTTGTCCATGAAGACTTCCGCCGTCACCAGCAGGGGGAAAGGGTACAAGGTTTCGATCAGGGCTTCAGGATGGCCGGCGTCAATCTGCCGCTGTGACTCACCAGCCCGGTCCAAGAATTCGGGGCCTTCTTCCAGATTGGCAAAGGTGTGATAGGAAAAGCGCGGCGGCGATCCGGCCACCAAACATTTAACCCGGTCGTCACCCTTGGAGCCCATATAGTAGATGGACTTGGTGGCGCCCAAGCTGTGGCCCCAAATTCCGATGCTCTGAAAGCCGGCCTCCACGGCAAAATCGACCCAAGCCTCCCAGTCGTACTTGCAGTCGTCCAGCAGTTCATAAGCTGCGCCAAGCCTACGGGTCTCGCCCCCGACCAAGCTCCTGTTCATTGGATCGTGGCCCCGGTTGTTCACTCTGAGGACGGAGCATCCCTGCTCCAGCAGGGTCTCACTATATTCCTGGAACATCCCTTGGTCGTAGAAGTTACCTCCTACGCCGTGGTGCAGTATCACCACGTCCACTCCCAACCGGGACGCTCCCGATCCGGGCCGGCGCAGTGTACCATCCAGCCGCACTCCGTCCCGGGTCTCGACGTTGACCAATTCAGCTAAAACCAGTGGGCCCTCCAGATATCGTTACTCCGGATGATTCCGGGTCTGGTGACCGGGCGCGGCCGTGTAAACTGCTTGAGCACCGCAAGCGGTAATACCAACCGGAAAGTGCCATTATATTCCGGTTGCACAAAGGGTCAACCTCAGTCATCGGACAACCGCCATTGGCACCGAGCTTTCAACCACGTATAGTGACAAACAGTCCCGGAGGCCAGCATTTCAAGGCTGACCGGAGGCACCTTCAAGCTTAAGTACAGGAGCAGCCAATGAAGTTCGGCGCAATGATGTTTGCCACCGACTACTCAATCCGGCCCGATGACTTGGCCCGGCTATTGGAGAATCGAGGGTTCGAGTCCATGTGGGTGCCGGAGCACACCCATATTCCTGCCAGCCGCCTGAGCCCTTGGCCGGGAGGAGGCGACCTTCCCAGGGACTATTGGCATACGTATGACCCCTTTGTGGCGCTAACAGCAGCAGCAGCCGTCACCACGGACCTCAGGCTGGGCACCGGCATCTGCTTGATGATAGAAAGGGACCCAATCACCACCGCCAAAGAGGTATCTAGCTTGGACATGCTCTCCAATGGGCGGTTTATATTCGGCATCGGCGGCGGCTGGAACGCCGAGGAAATGGCCAACCACGGAACCAACTTCCGGCGGCGATGGCGGGTCCTAAGGGAAAACATTCTGGCCATGAAGGCCATATGGTCAGAGGAGGAGGCACAATTTCACGGGGAGTACGTGAATTTCGACGGCATGTGGGCTTATCCCAAGCCGGTGCAGAAGCCACATCCGCCCATTGTCATGGGAGGAGACGGCGCCACGACATTCGACCGGGTCGTGGAGTACTGCGACGGCTGGATGCCCATCTCCGGACGGCAATCCCAAGGCCCCAGCTTGGCGGAAAAGATCGCCATGCTGAGACGGCAGGCGGGAGAAGCGGGCCGGGACCCCGAATCCATCGAGGTCACAGTCTTCGGCACGAGGCCCGATGCCGACCTCATCCAGCGACTGGAGTCCGACGGTGTCCAGAGGGTCATCTTCGGCTTGCCTTCGGTGGAGAGGGAGCAGGTTATTCCTATCATAGACCAGTGCGCGGAATTGATAAGGTGAAACAATGGAGATAGAAAACAAGCTCAAAGAACTGGGGTATGAACTACCCCCTCCCAGGCAGAGGTCAATGGGAAACTACATCCCGGCGGTGACCACGGGGAACCTGGTGTTTGTTTCCGGACACGGGCCAGGGCTGCCCGAAGGGGGATTCCTGCACGTTGGAAAGCTTGGGGCCGACGTGACGATTGAAGAAGGCTACGACTCCGCCCGCCAGACCATGTTGAACCTGCTCACTTCTCTGAAGAGTGAGATAGGCGACTTGGACCGGGTAAACCGCATAGTCAAGCTTCTTTGCATGATTAACTGCGCGCCAGACTTTGGCGACACCCCCAGGGTGGCCAATGGAGCGTCGGACCTACTGGTAAGCCTGTGGGGAGAAAACGGGCGCCACGCCCGGTCTGCCGTAGGGATGAGCACCCTTCCTTCAGGTATGGCGGTGGAGATAGAGATGGTGGTGGAACTGAAGGAATAGTTGATAGAAGGCAGAACGTCCCCGGCCGACCGGGTAGTCCGGCTCCTTCTGAAATACTCAGGGTGGTACATTGTCGGGCTACTGGTCATAACCGGGCTATTGATTCCACCCATATTTCTGTTAGCCCCCACGGAGCAGGCATCCCAAGAACCCGGCGGACCGGTCTTCGATATCCAGGAGACGGTCCATGAAAAGTTCGCGCCCAGAATTCACATCGCCTCATTCATAGCCGAAGACCGGCAGGGCGACATTTTGCGCCAACAACCCCTATGGGAACTGTACCAGAACCAGGAGCGGCTACGCCGGTCGGACTTGGGCCCACTGCTCTACAGCGGCTACGACGCCGACAACCGGAGGGAGGTAGTCGGGGTTTTCACCATAGCCGACGCAGTAAACCTCCTACTGGCCATAGACCCCGGCGGGGCTTCCGGTCTGCAGGACGCGACGGACTTGGAGGTGAAGCTGGCGGTACACCGGCTTTTCTCGGGCCCCGGCGGGGAGCAACTCCGGGAGTCCCTTTCCATGGACGCATCTGCGGAGGCGGAGACAATAAGCGGACAGCGGGTGGAAATGTGGCGGGCCGCCGCTCTGTTTTTCTACGTTGCCGCGGACAATGCCTTGCTGGGGGGAGGCCCGCCCATTCTGGGCTTGTCCAACGACCCGACGACTCTCGACAAGGAGCGGTTCAACCGGCGGGTCCAGGAGATTCTCCGGGGAAACCAGGAGCACTACCGGCTCTGGGGACTGGCCATAGACGTCAACTTGGCGTCCTTGGAGCAGGGAAGGGAAGTCCTCCCCTACATTGCGGCTGCCATAGTACTGGTTCTAATTGTTGTCGGCGTTACCCTGAGGTCCTGGCGGTACGCCGTTTTTGCCTTCGCCGGCCTGTTGATGGTGCTGATATGGCTAAAGGGAGGGTCGAATCTGGTGGGCCTCAGGTCCTCGTTGTCCTTGGACCTCATTGTTCCCATTGCGGTGGTGGCCTTGGGAGTGGACTTCTTTATTCACGCAACGGCCCGTTACCGGGACGAGCAGCAGCGCGGGTTGGGCCCCACTCCAGCCTTGGCTGCCGGGCTAGCCGGGGTTATTGCGGCGTTGACCCTGGCGATGCTGTCGGACGGCATAGCCTTCCTGGCAAACGTAACCTCCGGCATCGAAAGCATTATCGGATTCGGGGTGGCCGCAGGAATAGCCGTTGTAGCCGCCTACCTGATAATGGGCATGTTTTTGCCGCTGGCAATCATGCGCTGGGAGCAGCGCCGGGGAATCCGGACATCTACTGGACCGGACCAGCCAACCCTGGTGGAGCAAACTCTCATCAATCCTGGGAGCACAGGGTACGGCACTGCGCCGGGGGCGGAAAAACTTGCCTCCTTGGTGGTGGCCTTGGCCCGGCGACGCTGGCTCGTTCTCTCTGCGGTTGCTGTACTCACTTCCTTCACTACCTACGCCGCCTTCCAGCTTGAGCCCAACTTGGACGTCAAAGACTTCTTCGACTCGGAATCAGACTTGGTAGTAGGGCTGGACAAGCTGGCACAGCACGTAGACCAGGACCTGTCAGGCGAACCGGGTGTCATCTACATCGAGGGTGACCTGGCTTCCCCGGAAGCGTTAACTGCTATAGAGGCCCTGCTGGCCAGAATGAAGCAGAACCCGCATTTGGGCACCACTGAACAGGGCGAAGTGAGGCTTTACCAACGCACCGTATTGAGCCTGTTGGAGCAGATGACCGGCAACGAATACGCCAGGGAGCAGGTGGAGGCGCAGACAGGGATGGGCGTCACCGATACGGACGGAAATGGATTGCCGGACGGCCCCCGTCAAATTGAAGCCGTTTACGACTACATGCATCATTTTGGCGTGCCAAGAGATCAAGACAATCTACTGTACGACTCACAACAGGTGAGGGAGACGGTATTCCATGAGCCGGGGAGTGGCGAGGAGCAAGCAACTCTCCTGGTTTTCGGGGTCCGCGGCACCAGAGAGCAGGCCAACTTGGCTAAGGCGCGACGTTCCCTGGAACACGACCTGATTGAGCTCAAGAACTCTCCCGCCATTTCGGCTGCGGGCGTGACAGGTTCTCCATTCATCCGGGAGACGACCCTCCATGCCGTCACCAAGGCCTTGAACGTTTCGCTGCCGGTGGCCGCGGCCACCTGCCTGGTGCTGGTGGCCTTCTGGATGCGCTCCATCCGGCTGGCCTTGGCGGTGGTCATACCCATGGGCTTGGTGGTCTCTTGGCTTTACGCTTTCATGTACGCGGCGGGCTACCAGCTGAACTTCGTTACCGCCACCATAGCCGCAGTATCCATAGGACTGGGAATTGACTATTCGATCCACGTGGCCCAGCGGTATAGGCAGGAACTGCGGCGAGCGCCGGACCAAATGACCGCCCTGCGCGCTACTGCCTCCGGCACCGGCGGGGCGCTGGCCGGGTCGGCAGCATCCAGCGCCATAGGGTTCTCGGTGCTGGCATTTGCTCCTATGCCCCTTTTCTCAGCCTATGGAATCATCACTGCGACAATGATTATCATGGCTGCCGCCGCGGCGTTGGTAGTGTTGCCCTCCCTGCTGACCCTGGCTGCGGGACCGGCGGGAGGGCCCCTGAAGGAGGAGGAGACGGGTCTGCAGGCTGGCTGAACCCATGCGCCAACGAGGGCTCATGCTATAATTGGCCTCCAAGTTTTACGCCCCTTCTTCCGCATGAAACAGGCCAGCGGACAAGGGCAATCGACCAGGAATTACAGATGATCAAACGCTTTTCCGTACTATACGTTGGGCAGATTGACTTGGAAGACGTGGGTGTCCAGGGAACCCCGGCTGACGAACGCCATTATCCCAACGAGAGGTTGGTGCAGGCCTACGACCATGCCGTAGCCTTGGCCAAACACATGGACGAGCTGGGCTATTACTGCATGTGGACGGCGGAACACCATTTCCAGCGGGAGGGATACGAATGCTTTCCCAACCTCATCCTGCTGGGCGTCCACTTGGCGGGCCAGACCCAACGTCTGAAGTTTGGGTCCGCTTTCAACATAGTCCCCATGTGGCACCCCATGCGATTGGCAGAGGACTTCGCCATGGCCGACGTGCTCACCGGGGGGCGGCTGATTTTCGGCGTGGGGCGGGGATACCACTCCCGTGAAGTAGAGAGCTTCGGCTCTCCTGTCATTGACAACGACGCCAACAAAGAGCTGTTCGAAGAGCAGATGGAGGTCATCTTCAAGGCCTTCCACGAGGAGTCTTTCAGCCACCGCGGCAAACACTACACCATCCCCCCCGAAGTCCCCTACCGGGGATATCAACTCAAGGACGTGACAATGGTTCCGCGGCCGGTCAACCAACCGGTGGAAATCTGGCAACCCATCGCCAGCGGCAGGACATTGGAGTACATCGCCTCCAAAGGAATCAAGGGAATGGTCGCCCTTACCGGAGAAATGCTGGTGCAACAGCTCTTCGAGAACTACCGGGAAGCCGCCGCCAGAGCCGGACGCCAACTGGCTTTGGGTCAAGACATGGCGCTGGGAGTCGGATTCTGCATAGACGAGACGCCAGAGGCGGCTATGAACCGGGTGCGGCCTTACCACGACGAAAGATACAAGTGGTTCGCTCCCTTCGGCTTCGTTCGATACACCGACTCCCAAGGAAGAGCTTGGGGGACCCCGGGGGCTCCCTCACGGGTGCCGACGATCGAAGAGGGAGTGGAACAGAAAGTGTGGGCCTGCGGGCCGCCGGAAGCGGTAATTTCGCAGCTTCAGGAGTTCCAGGAAAAGTATCCGGGACTGGAGGACATTGTCCTGCACTGGCCGGAAGGTATGCCGTGGTCTGAGTTCAAGGACCAACTGACTCGATTTGCCTGGGAAGTCATGCCCGCCATTACCGGCGGGGGGAACTGACCCCCCCGCTTGGCCGACCCCGATCATACTTCCTTAGCCAAACAGGGCGCCCACGCCATAGCACGCTGGCGGGAGAAGGTGTACTGGCGGCGCCAGTCCATCGACCTGTCGGGGGCCTACCTGAGCGAGTCCAAGCTCAGGGGGGCCGACTTGGCCCACGACAACCTTGCCAACATCGACCTTACCAATTCCGACTTGCAATTGGCGGACCTTTCCGGCTCCAACCTGCAGGGAGCCCACCTGTGGCGCTCCAATCTCTCCGGGGCCGATTTCCGGCGGGCAATCCTGAAGGGCGCCAGCTTAGTGAGATGCAATCTCCAGAACAGTTCTCTACAGGGAGCGGACCTGTCGGGAGCCGACCTGTCTAATGCCAACCTGTGGTGCGCCAACCTGGCCGAAGCAAACCTGCAGGGAGCGAACCTTACGGGTACGAACCTTTCCTGGGTGGACTTGGCCGGGGCCGACCTGCGGAATTGCCGCCTGACCGCCTCGAACTTGGAGGTAGCCAACTTGGCCGGGGCCGACCTGCGGGGAGCCATGCTGGTGCGGCCCAGGCTGAGCGGAGCTTCCCTAGAGGACTGCCTGTTTGAGATGACGCTGCTGGCAGACTGCGACCTCAGCCAAGTGAGGGGCCTGGAATCCACCCGCCACAGTGGCCCCAGCTTTGTGGGAGCCGAATCCTTGGCCAAGTCGAAGGGTCTAATCCCGGAGAGTTTCCTGCTGCAGGCCGGGGTGGCAGCGCCGTTTATAGAAGCCCAGCGTGATTTTGGCAGGTCCGGCACGAAGTCGCCAAGGGTGCTTCTAATCAGCTCCACCGCCGACAAAGAGCTGACCACCAGGATAGAGGAAGACTTGCGTCAATCGGGAGTATTGTGCTGGAGCCTCACCGCCGATGATGAAGAGACGCTGAGACTGGACCAAGGTTCATTGGAGCGCATCATCTATTATGACTTGCTGGTGCTGGTTTGTTCCCAGCAGGCCTTGGGAAACCCTATTACCAGCCGGCTGTTCACCCAATTGGAACCGGGAGCCGGTTCCGGAGCAGGTTCTCCCGGGGCAAGTTCGGAGGTGGTCACGTTGGCTGCCGACGACTGGGTCTACACCAGCCAGGACCAGGTTTGCACGAAATTGCGAGAGACTGTTGTGGTGGACCTGCGGGGGTCTGAAAATGAAGGGAATTACCGCCGTGGGTTAATCATGCTGGAGAAAGCCATAACCGAAACCTAGGGAACCTCTGAGCAATTGGGTGCCATGGATCTTTGCGACTTGTGCGGGCTTGTGGGGAGGCTTACAGCCCGCCAATTTGTCCTCTTTCAGGGTTTCTCCAGCACTGCCG
>DAOULB010000029.1:0-2155 GCA_034420695.1 Dehalococcoidia bacterium | reverse complement strand
CTCTTGGACGTTCCGGGACGGCTGGCCGCAATGGACCAGATGGGTTCCGCGGTCCAAGTCATCTACCCGACCCTCTTCCTGGCTTACATCACAGACGACGTGGAACTGGAGGTGGCCCTGTGCGGGGCCTACAACCGGTTCTTAGCGGAGACTTACAAGCAAGGGCAAGACCGCCTCAGATGGCTGGTGGTGCCGCCGCTGCGGTCCATCGATGCATCAATAGAGGCAATCAACTACGGCAAGGAAAACGGGGCGGTGGGATTGTTCTTCCGGGGCATCGAGCGGGACCGCACGTTGGACGACCCGTACTTCTTCCCGGTGTACCGGGAGGCGGCCCGGCTGGACCTGCCCATCTGCGTTCACACCGGGGCCGGCTGTCCGGCTTTCACCGCGGTGTTCGACGTGAGCCGGAGCCACACCTTCCCCCACACCCGGACGCTGCCCCTGATGGCGTTCCGGAACATAGTGGCCAACAAGATCCCGGAGCAGATTCCGGGCCTGCGGTTCGGCTTCATCGAGGCCGGCGCGTCGTGGGTGCCCTACGTGCTGCACGCCCTGCGCAGCGTTTTCGGCGGAGACCCCGAGGAATGGGGGCCGAAGCTGTTCCAAGAAAACCGGTTGTACGTGTCCTACGAGGAGTGGGAAGACCTGCCCTACATCTTGAGCTACACCGGGGAGGACAACCTGATTGTGGGGTCCGACTGGGGGCATCACGGCGGCCGGGGCCGGGGTGGAGACCCGTCGGGCCAGCCGGAGGTCATCGCCAACATGATGGCCCAGGAGCAGGTGCCCGGGGCGGTGGTGGACAAGATTTTGCAGGACAACCCGGCGCGGTTCTACGGCCTGTAGGGTATCTACGCCATCTACGGCGTATGTGGTGCTAGACGGCGGGCCGCCCCTGGCTACAGCCCGGGAAGTATTTCATCGCAAAGAAGCTGAATGCTCTCCCGGGGGTCGGGCCCCAATTCGGAGTACATCATCTGCCGGAACCCGTACCCTTCGGCAGCCTCCCTGATTTCCTGAAGCTGGGCCAAGCAGGCGGACGGCCCGCCGGCTACGCAGATGGCGTCGATGACCGGGCCGGTGACCAGGTCTTCGAACCGATCTCTCGAGGCGTCCTCCCGGTCGGCCTGTTCCAATAGGTCGACGTCCTCCAGAGCCACTCCGAGGCGAGCGATTTCTTCGGGGCTGTAGCCGCGCCGGCGCAGCCCCAGAATCCTGCGCCCGGCGGTGTGCTTGGCGAAGTCCCGGGCCGCTGCTTCGTTACGGGAGACCGAGAGCTTGATTTCAGCGACCTTTGGCAAACCCGAGCTTTTGCCAGCCTTGGCAGCTGCTTGGTTAAAGATTTCCAGGGCCTCAGGTATGCGCCCTGCCGCGGCTGCGGCCTTGTACTCGCCACCGTAGATGAGCCCGTCCATGAACTCACCGCCTACGGCCAAGCTCAGGGGAGCGTTGCCGCCGCAGTACACCTTGACAGGCGTCTTGGGGCCGAAGTTGAGGCGGAAGGGTTCGTCTGGGTTGAAATTGAAATAGGCCCCCGAGGATGGGTAGTCCCTGAATGTCACCGTTTCTCCCGCCAGCAAAGCGGCAAGACACTGGGCAGTCTCCCGAAGCATGCTGACCGGCTTGGCGGTGTTGACCAAGTTGGGCGTGTAGGGGTTGCCGCGGGCCAAGCCTATGTCCAGTTCTTCCCCTTCCATGATTTCGCTTACAGCCGCCACCGAGTCGGCCAAGTCCACCGGATTGCGAAAGTACTGGACCGTGACCGCAGTGCCCAGCTTGATCACCAGGTGGGAAGCCAGGGCTGCCAGAACCACAAAGGCGTTGCGGCTTTGCAGGTTGTCGGTCACCCATACTTGAGAGACACCTCCCGCCTCGGCGATCCTGCCAAGATCGACCAGGTCGGGTAGCGGTATGTCCTTGTAGGTAGGAAGGTGCAGCTGTATCCCGGCTTCCATGCTGGCTCTCCTTGGCCTGCCTCTCTTGGGCCCGTTTCTCCCTGACGGCGGCGGCCTACTGGTCACTCAACTATGGGCTGGGCGATGATCCAAAGGCTAATGACAGTGTACATGACCATCAGGGTCAGCATGGGGGACTGGCTGGTCAGCGCCTCGCCCCGCCCGCTGAAGACCCGGAAGGAGACGATATGGGCCAA
>DAOULB010000028.1:0-26928 GCA_034420695.1 Dehalococcoidia bacterium | reverse complement strand
TTAACTAACTCGTAAAGGAGAACATCGCACCATGCATCTCAATGAAATACGCCGGCGCATCGACGCCCTTCGCAGCAAGCTGGCCCTGGAGTTGGCCGTTATCGAGCTCCACCGCTTGGTCTGCGAATTCGCCCTCAAGTGGGGCATCGCCCTAGCCGGAGACAAGCCGACTCCCGAGCCCCACACCTTCCCCAGCAAGGTCGCCGCCGCCGGCGTCAAGCTGACCTCCCACATGGGCGCCGTCAATTACCTGGAGGAGTGCCGGAGCAAGAACACCGCCCCCGAAGCCCAGAAGCTGCTCTACCGGCTGCTCCCCTGCGCCCGGGACTTCCCCTACAACGCCCTCCTCGCCCTGGATGCCTAGAGGGATGCCTAGAGGAAGGAACCTGGTAAACCGGCGCCTTGGTCCGGCGTCTTGGTATTAAAGGCTAACGTAGAGGCGGGTTTGAAACCCGTCCTGCCGCCCGTCGGCCATGCAATTCAGGGAGGCAGACTCCCGCAACCGTAGGCAGGCCAAGGCAACTAAAGCCGGATCAACCGCCTTTTGGGCCGGCAAAAATAGCCGGCCACTCCTTTTCCTCTGCGATGCCCATGATCCGGGGAACTGGGACTGAACCCATGCCTTCTCCAAAGGGAGACGACCGGGTTTAGGCTAGCGGCACATGCTTCTCCCGGAAGACCCCGAGGCTTGCTTTGCCAAGGGAACCCGCAAAACGTCGGCTGCCTCTAATGTTGCCGTTTCCCCGGGCCATCGTTAGAATGAACGGCATCCCAAACCCCCAATTCGCGACTCCAACCGCGTCGCCAGAGGTAAATTATGGCCACTGAAACCAGGGCCCCCCGCAGCCGCTTTAACGACCAATTCGGGGAAGCCGCCGACGGTCCGGCCACCAAGGTCAAGAACCGCCTGACCAAGTACGTTCAAGACTACATCCGCATGTCGCCCTTCGCCGTACTGGCAACCAGCGACGCCAAAGGGCGCTGCGACGCCTCGCCCAAGGGCGGCGCTCCCGGGTTCGTCACCGTGGTTGACGAGCGCCACCTCCTGTTTCCCGATGTGGCCGGCAACAAGCTGTTCCAGTCTTACCAGAACATAGATTCCAACCCCCACGTGGGACTGGTCTTCATGATTCCAGGGAACAACGACACCGTCCGGGTCAACGGCAGGGCAATCATCCTTGACAAGGACGAACTGGCCCGGCGCAACGTCGAAGTGGCCCTTCACAACCCCGACGAGCGAGCCCACCACCTCCAGGGCATCCTGATTGAAGTCGAAGAGTCCTACAGTCACTGTCCCCGCGCCTTCAAGTTCTCCAAGCTCTGGGACCCGGAGGAGATCGGCGCCAATCAGACCTCCAGGACCATGCCCAACAAGGCCGACAACGTCTAACCCTGCTTGAGGCCGGCGGCCTCCTTTCGTTTCAGGACCCAAGCCAACTGCAAGAGCATTCCGGCCCGTTGGGGACCGGACAAAGGGAAGTTTTTTATGGTTTCCATCGCTTACGAGAAAGTCTCCCTCTCCAATGGCCTGGACGTAGTCCTCCATCAGGACCACTCCATTCCCTTGGTGGCGGTCAACGTGTGGTACCACGTGGGTTCCAAGGACGAGGAACAGGGACGCACCGGGTTTGCCCACCTTTTTGAGCACGTAATGTTCGAAGGGTCCAAGCACCACAACAGGAGCCATTTCGAGCCCTTGCAGAAGGCCGGGGCCAACCTCAATGGCTCCACCACCCAGGACCGCACCAACTACTGGGAAGACGTGCCCTCCAACTACCTGGACCTCGCCCTTT
Organism: Dehalococcoidia bacterium; assembly: GCA_034420695.1. Taxonomy (GTDB): domain Bacteria; phylum Chloroflexota; class Dehalococcoidia; order Lucifugimonadales; family UBA3495; genus Io17-Chloro-G2. The sequence continues at coordinate 25,135 of DAOULB010000028.1, read as the reverse complement.
GGCTGGAAGCCGACCGGATGGGCTTCCTTCTCGACGCCCTGGACCAGCAGAGGTTCGACATTCAACGCGACGTGGTGAAAAACGAGCGTCGCCAGTCCTACGAGAACCGTCCCTACGGCATGGCCTTCTGGAACATCCAGGGCGCCCTTTTCCCCGCTCCCCATCCCTACCACTGGATGACCATCGGCTCCCAGGAAGACTTGGACGCCGCCAGCTTGGACGACGTAAAGGACTTCTTCCGGCGCTTTTATTCGCCTTCCAACAGCAGTCTGGCCATTGCCGGCGATTTCGACAGGGACCACGCCCTGGAACTGGTTGAAAAATACTTTGGCACTCTCCCGCCCGGCACTCCGGTCTCTCGCCACGGCCGCCGGGACTCGGCCCTTTCCGGGAGAGTGGAGCTGGAGATGCCGGACAAGGTAACCCTCCCCCGGCTGTATATAGCTTGGCCGACCCCTCCGGACATGTCCAACGACGATGCTCCATTGGACGTTCTCCAAGCGGTGCTGTCCGACGGCCTCAGTTCCCGCCTCCACAAGAGCTTGGTTTACGAAAAGGAACTGGCACAGAGCGTCGGGATCAGGTACCACCCCGCGGAAATCGCCGGTCAGTTCGTCGTGCAAGTCACCCCTGCCGAGGGCCACTCCCTAGAGGAAGTGGAAGCCGCCGCAGATGAAGAGCTGGAGAGGGCCCGCCTGGAACCGCCCACTGTCGAGGAAATGGAGCGGGTTAAGAACCGTATCGAGGCCAGCCACTACCGCCAGTTGACCCGCGTCGGCGGTTTCGGAGGCCGGGCCGACCAGCTGAACCATTACAACGTTCTGTCCGGGGACCCCGGCCTGATTAACACCAGCCTCGACCGCTACTTGGCGGTGCAGAGCGAGGACGTGCTGCGGGCCGCCCAAGAGTACTTGGGCCAGCGTCAGGTGCGGCTGAGGGTATATCCCGAGGGCCAGCACCGTGCCTCCAGCGTGACCGTGGACCGCACCGTGATGCCTGAAGCCGCGCCCGAGCCCGCCTTCACTCCGCCAACGCCTCTGCACAGGGAGCTGGAAAACGGCTTGGAAATCGTCGTAGTGGAAAAGCGGGGAATGCCCGTGGTGTCTCTGGGGCTGTTTCTGAAGGGCGGCGCCGTCAACGACCCGGCGGATAAACCTGGGCTGGCCAGTTTCACCTCCCAGATGCTCCAGGAAGGAACCGGGTCCCGCTCCAGCCAGGAACTGGCGGCAGCCTTCGAGTTCATCGGCGCCCGCCTTTCCACCGACGCCCGCCGGGAGTACGTCTCCTTGGTCACCGAGACCATGACCAAGCACTGGCCCACTGCTTTGGACCTGATAGCCGATGTGGTCAAGAACCCCACCTTCCCCCAGCGGGAGGTTGACCGGGTTAAGCGGGAAAATCTGACCGACCTGCGGCGGAGCAAAGACGATGCCGGCGTGATTGCAGAGCACCTGGCCACCGGCTTGGTATTCCGGCAGCAGTCGGGCTATTCTCATCCCTTGGACGGTACCGAAGCATCGGTGGAGTCCTTCAGCCGTGACGATATCCAAGCCCAGTTCCGGCGTAGCTTCGGCCCCAGGGTGGCTACTCTCATCGTGGCCGGCGACGTCACCGCCGACGAAGTGCAGCAGTACGCCGCTGCCTATCTTGGTGACTGGGAAGGAGATCCGAACTCTGGAGACCTCCGTCCTGCACAGGAAGCCCCCCAAGCCCGGACCGAAAGCCGGCTTGTCGATAGTCCGGAGACCACCATTTTCCTGGTTGACCGCCCCGGCTCAGCCCAGTCGGTCATCCGGGCCGTCCATTCCACTGTGCCCCGGAAGCACCCCGACTACTTCGGACTAACCTTGGTCAACTACTGCTTCGGCGGCCAATTCTCCGCCCGTTTGAACCAGAACCTCCGGCAGGACAAGGGATACAGCTACGGCTACCACTCATCGGTGCATTGGTACCAAGGCCCGTCAATGCTGAGTGCCGGGGGCAGCGTTCAGACCGAGGTCACCAAGGAGGCCCTGCAGGAAACCCTGAAGGAATTTGAAGACGTGCGTTCATCCCGTCCCCTCACCGGCGAAGAGCTCAGCGGCGCGAAGGCCGGCTTGCTGCTCGGCTATCCGGCCAGCTTCGAACGCCCGGGCCTGGTGCTGAACCACCTGCTTAACCTGACCATGTTCGACCTGCCCGACGACTACTTCAAGACCCTTCCTTCGCGCTTGGGAGAGGTTACCCTGGAGAAGGCCCACCGCATCGCCGCGGAGCACGTCCGTTCAGAGGGGTTGCAGGTGCTGGTAGTGGGTGACCGGAAGGCCATTGAGCCTGGCCTGAAGGAGTTGGGATTGCCCGTCGTTCACTTGGACCCAGAGGGCATCCGAGTCTAACTGTAGTACAACCCAAGAGTCCAAAGGGAGTTCGAGTTACAGGAACGCGCCTTGACTACTGCAACACCGGAAGAGGCCAGGACCCAGATAGTTAACTTGGTGCGGGACTTCGTGCGCCGGGACGTGGCGCCCGTTGCCCAAGAACTGGACCGGGATGATCGGGTGCCCCACGACCTCATCGACCGGATGAAGGACATGGGGTTGTTCGGTATCACTGTCCCCGAAGAGTACGGCGGGTTGGGGCTGGACTACACCACCTTTGCCACCATCTTCGAAGAACTCAGCAAGGGGTTCATGAGCCTGAGCGGGGCCATCGGGACCCATCACATCCTGACCTACGTGCTGGTCCACTACGGCACCGAGGAGCAGAAGCAACGCTTGCTTCCCGACTTGGCCTCGGGCCGCAAGCGGGGGGCGCTGGCGCTCACCGAGCCCGGCGGTGGCAGCGACGTCGCCAGCCTGACCACTTCGGCGATGAAGGACGGGGAAGAGTACGTCATCAACGGCGCCAAAATGTTCATCACCAACGCCCGCCATGGCGACGCTTTCTGCCTGCTGGCCCGCACCGACAACTCGGCCGAGCCAAGCTACCGGGGCATCAGTTGCTTTGTCGCCGAAAAAGGCGGCCCCGGCATCAACGTAGGCCGGGACTTGGACAAAATGGGATACCGAGGCCTGGATACCTGTGAATTGGCCTTCGAGGACTACCGGGTCCCGGTTGAGAACTTGGTCGGCGGGGAAGAGGGCCGTGGCTTCTCGCAAGTGATGAGCGGGCTGGAGACGGGGCGGATTAACGTTGCCGCCAGGGCCGTAGGCGTGGCCCAAGCCGCTTTCGAGGCTGCCATCCGCTATTCCCAGCAACGCCAGACCTTCGGCGTGCCCATCTCCCAGCATCAAGCCATACAACTCAAGCTGGCCGACATGGCCACCAAGGTCCAAGCCGCCCGGTTGCTGACCTACGACGCCGCGGCCAAGAAGGACCGGGGCGAGCGGGTGGATCTCGAGTCGGGGATGGCCAAGCTGTTCGCCAGCGAGGTATGCCAAGAGGTTGCCATGGAAGCAGTGCGCATCCACGGCGGCTACGGCTACATCAAGGAGTCACCGGTTGAGCGGTACTACCGGGACGCCCCGCTGATGATCATTGGCGAAGGCACCAACGAGATTATGAGGCTGCTCATCGCCAAGCAGTTGCTGAACCGGCCCGAATACCAAGTATAACGGCGCGCAATGACCGGTTCATTGCCGGCGGGCCAGCCATCCATCCGGTCGAGTGACCTACCAGCCGACGGCCACCGACTCCTTGCGGGGGTCTGCTGCTCCAACGTAGGCCCCCGACTGCTGGTCTATCATCACAGGTGCGAATCCGTTGCTGACGCCCCAAGGGCCCACCCAGGTCACGCGGTGGCCCAACTCGACCAGACCGTCGGCAACCTCTTGGGAGACCCGGTCTTCCATTTCCAACTGGTTGGGATAGGTCTCGTGGGGCCAAGGCGACCTTGGAAAGCTGTTGCAGCCGAACCTGGGTGCCTCCACAGCCTCCTGAAGATTTAGGCCGAAGTCCAGGATATTGGTCAGCACCTGCAGGTCACTCGGCACCTGGCTGTCCGCCCCTGGAGTACCCAGGGTCATGAACGGCTTCCCGTCCTTTAGGATGATGAAGGTGCAAGGAGTGGTCCGAGGCCGCTTGCGGGGTTCCAGAGCGTTGGCGTTGTCCGGGTCCAACCAGAAGTAACACCCCCGGTTGTTTATCAGGATGCCGGTATCCCCCAGGATCATCCCCTTGGACAACCCCGAAAAGGTGCTGGGGGTAGCCGATACCATGTTGCCTTGGGAATCTATCGCCGCCAAGTAGGTAGTACCTTCGGATCCCCCTGCCGGAGCCACTTCAAATCGAGGAGAACGAGCGGCAGCACGAGAGCCTTCCACAGCCTGGAGCCTGACCGGGTCTCCCGCCGGATACTCCGGGGATGCATGTCCCTGGTCGATGAGTTGCCGCCGCAGCCGAGAGTATTCCTTGCTCAGAAGCCTGTCGATGGGAACGTCCACGAAGTCCTCGTCGCCGACATACTTCTCCCGGTCTGCCATGGCCAGCTTCAATGCCTCAACTTGGAGGTGTATGCCCTCAACACTGTTGTGTCCTAGGGACGCCAAGTCGTCCCCCTCGATGATGTTCAACGCCTGCAACAGGCTGATGCCCTGGGTCCAACTGCGGTTGGTAAATATCTTATAGCCCCGGTAGGTGGTTGAGACCGGCTCTTCCCACGGGGAAACATAGTCACCAAAGTCGTCGATTGCATGCAGCCCGCCCAGGTCCTGAAGCGCCTTCACCATCCGCCGGGCCGGACCTCCTTTGTAGAAGGCGTCCCTGGCAGTTTGTATGGCCTGTTCCCGGTTCAGCCCCCTGCCCAGTGCAAGGGCCTCCTCTTCCACCATTGTGGAGAGGGTGGCCGCCAAGTCTGGCTGGGAAAAAATGCTTCCCAAAACCGGCGGTTGGCCCTTGGGCAGGTAGGTCCTGGCCGAGTCCGGATACTTTCGGATATTCGCCTCCCAACCGGTGATGCCTTGGTTCAAAAGCTGGTAGGTTGGAAAGCCGTCGCGGGCGAAACTAAGCGCAGCGTGAACAGCTTGACCGAAACTCTTGGTGCCGTAGCGAGCCAGCATGGAGAGCAGGGCGGAAATGACACCGGGCACTGTGGTGCTGAGAACGCCGAAGGGTATCTCACCCCACCGTTCCCGGTACAACTCCATCGTGGCCTTTTCCGGGGCCCAGCCCTGGCCCACTACCGACCTGACTTTGCCAGTGGAAGCCTCGTAGAACAGGAAGGCAACTTCGCCCCCCAGGGAGTATGAAGCAGTGGGCTCCAACACTCCGGCGGCCAGAGCTGAGGACACCGCGGCGTCCACGGCGTTGCCGCCTCGCCACAAGGCATTCAAGCCCGCCTGGGCGGTAAGCTGCGTTCCTGCACCGACCATCCCTCGGGTTCCCCAGATCATGGGGCGGTGGGAAAACTCTCCCTGGCTTCCCTTGGCGTGGATGCTTGATTGACCGGCCATGCGGGTTATCCCTCCTGATTCCCGGATAACACCCTTTCCCGGGCTGCCGACTGGGGAAGTATGGGGTCCAAACTTCAGGCTCCGTTATACGCCCCTCAAGTTAAGCTGGCAAGTTTGCCAACAACCCCCACTACTGCCTTGACTGTTGTCGCTGCGCCGCGCCCTTCCTCAACATCGGAATCAATTCCTTGCCGTACTCCTCAGCATCGGCAACGGGGTCGAAGCCCCGGATAATGAAAGTCGAGCATCCGGCGTCATAATACTTCAGCATGGAATCGGCAACCTGTGCAGCCGTTCCCACCAAGGCAGTGGTGCTGCCAGCAGCGCCACTGGCCTGGGCAATGGGCATGTAAAGTCGCTGGTCGTGGACCTCTCCCTGGGCAGCAAATTTCAAAAGCCGACGTGAACCCACGGATTGAGGGCGGGCGGCCTCCCCGGGCTGCAATGAGTTTCCCACTGACTTCTTGACCGATGAGAGAATATTGCCCGCTCGCTCCCAAGCTTCCGCCTCGGTGGTTGCCAGAATCGGCCTCATTGACAGGCTGAACGCTGGCTGTCGTTCGTATTCTGAAGCCACCCGGCTAATGTCCGCTATCTGTGCCTTAATGGCTTCCAGCGGTTCCCCCCACAATGCGAACACGTCCGCGAACCGGGCTCCTACTTTCTTCGCCTCTTCCGAAGCTCCGCCGAAGAACAAAGGCAGATGAGGCTTCTGCCAAGGGGCAACATCGCTGTGGGCTTGTTGGAGACGGTAAAACTCCCCCTCGTAGTCGAAGGGTCTGTCCTCTGTCCAAACCCTTTTCACTATTTCCAAGTACTCCGCGGTGCGCCGGTAGCGCTGGTCATGGTCCAGCCAGTCGCCTTCTCTCTTTTGTTCCCGGTCGCTCCCTCCTGTGATTACATGCAGGGCAATCCGCCCGGAAGTTAGTTGGTCCAAAGTGGCAGCCATGCGGGCCGCCAAGGTAGGTGCCATGAACCCGGCCCGGTGGGCGATCAAGTATCCCAAGGTGCGGGTGTGGGAGGCGGCGTAGCCGGCCACGGCAAATCCGTCGGCAGTGGAGGAAGAGTAGCCCAGCAGGACCTTGTCGAAGCCGCTGTTCTCGTGGATCCTGGCGAACTCCACGATGTAGTCCGGGTCCAAACCGGAGGACACCGAGCCGCCAGGATTGATGGCCCCGCCGAAGGTGCTAAGGCTGGCTCCTGAGGAGGACGGCACCTCCCGGTTAACGCCTATCATACCTATGACTTCCAGTAGGGTACCTCCTTTTTGGACTGAGGACGTCTGGCTGGAGGGCCGTTGCTAGATAGCCCTAGAACGCCGGGGTGGGGCGAAAACCACCAGGAGGGTCAGGTCCTCGGTAATGGAGTGGAACCTGTGCTCCACGCTAGTTCCCACAAAGATGGTTGACCCGGCTTGGACTAGCCGGTCTTCTCCATCCACGCTGACTATTCCCTTCCCTTGGACCACGTAGTAGATTTCGTCCTCGGTGTGGGGCTGCTGGGGATCTTCGGCTCCGGCCGCGAGGTGGTAGAGACCCAAGCTCAGGTCAGGGGAACGGAGGAACTCATGGTAGGGCGAACCACTGCGGGCCCGGTCTTCCATCATGTCTGCAATTTCGAAAGCGTCCATTTGCGGTCCTTGGTTGGTTGTTGAGCATGGGGAGGAAGCGAGCTCCAATTCTCTCAAGGTGACTCTTGAACGAGTATAACCCAAGGTCAATGGGATGGCGAAAGTTCTACGAGAGTAGCGAGATCCAAGCCCTTCAAGAGATGCCCCAGCAGGCGGTTACATGAACAGGCAAAGACCGCCGGGAAACCTGTAGCGTACAAAACGCCAAGTATAAGGAATAGAAGAGGCCCAAGTTTGGGGTTTGGGCCCCTTTGCCTGTAAGTCCATCTATGACTATGAAGTGGGTCGGCTCCTTCCACAGGCGGGGATTTGGGACCACACGGGGGATTAACGGCTGGCGACCGCAGTCGAGTTAAGCTCGCGAATGGCGTTGACCGTTTCGGGAGTGGGGGGATTGCCCATCTCAACGTGCCTGGCTACATCCCAGGACCGGCGCACGTCTGCCATGACGTCCTCGTCGGACTGGTCAATATCGATTGGAATGCCAATCTGGGCCCAGGACTGATAGCCGGTCAGCCAGAAGACTTCAGTGGGGTTGTTTTCCGGGTCGCGGAAGTAGCAACCGATGGCGCTGGCATGAGTGACGATGCGGTCGAGTTGGTACCCGTGTTCCAGGATGCGGCGCTTGAAATCACGCAGGTCATCGAGAGAATCCACGCGCATTGAAATCTGCTGGATCCAGTGGGGGTCATCGAGGGAAGCCCGGCCGCTAATCAGCGCTATCTCGTGGTCAACACCTTCGGGGTCGGCACTGAAAAAGGCTCCGAGTTGCCCTACCTTGGTAAGGGTCATGCCCATAAAATTGGCGTAGAAGTCTTTCATAAGGTCGAGGTCGTGAACGTAGAAACCTATGTGACCGAGGCCGTTAACCTTCGCTGACATATCAATCTCCTCTTCGGGTTTTTGTAAGGTAACCCAAATGCATTGAGTATTATATGCCTTTTCCTGGTTAGACGCTGGAACTGAGGACTTTCTAGGATAGACGCCTTTACCCGAGACGCCCAAGTAATTCAAGGATGTTTTTCAGGGCGGCCTCCGCTGCAGGCGAGGGGATCAGAGCATCCCCTTGCTGCTTAGGGGTAAAGCCGGTTGAGGTTTGCGTAACGTTGCGGGTCCAAGTCCTTGTTCTGCAGCCCCGGGTGGTCCGGACCGTACCGGTGGGCCCGGAACACCGAATTGCCGATGCTGGAAGGGTTGCTGGCGTTAGGGTTCTGGCCTCCTAGAAACACCGGATTAATATATTCCCAGACCAATTCCTTCGCTGACGTCACTTCAAAGATGCGCCCGGCAGCACCTTCGCAGGCAAGTGTATTCCCATTAGGCAGGCGCTGGGCGCTGCTGATGTTGTAACTGTAGAACGAGATTGCCGGATTGGCAGCGTATTCCCATTCAATCTTGCCGGTTTCCGGGTCAACTTCCACCAACCTGGAGAAGTCGACGCCCCTGCGGTGGCATCCGTTGTCGAAGAGCAGCACCCGGCTGTTATCCAGAAAAGTGGGATGGTGCTGATGGGAAACCTGACCGGGTCCCCATTTCCAACGGAAGTCACCGGAGTCCCGGTCCACCAATCCTATGGTGCTGGTCTGGCGGTAGCTGACCAAGAGCTCCCCCCTGGGGGTCAAGCTTACGGCGTTGCCGTGGGTCCACTCCTTCCGGCCTTCGAGGGGGCAGATCACGTCCTCCTCGACGCTCAGGTGATGCCACGACTCCCACCGATGCACGGTGCTGCCGTCGGGAGCAATTTCCTCAACCACGTCTCCCAGCATCTGCTCTGGGTCGTCATCTGCCCTATATCCTCCCTTGATCTGACTAGTCAGCTCTGCGGGAATCCTCTCCCACAGCAACACAAGGGTGTTGCCATTGTCCAGCCGCTGGAAGTCGTGATGGATCATGGGATTACGGTACTCCCAAACCACCCTGCTGTCCCAATCCAACTCCACGATGGCTCCGGAAGACCCTCCGATTCCGCCTTCCGGTCCCTGGTCGGGCCTGGTCCGGAGCAACAGATTGCCACTGGGCAGCAGATAGGCGTACCCTATTCCGCCGGCCCAGTGCCAACGGTGGCAGATCCGCCCTTCCATGTCGATCAGCCGTGCATCAACTGCAGCCCTATTGTTACAAAACAGGGTATAGCCGCGAAAACTTCGGTGGGTGTCATTGTGAATTAACCCTACGGGATGATGACTGGACCAGCCCATGCATTCCTCCGCTCGGACCGTAAATTGCCTTTCGCATTTGCCTGGAATTGGGCTTTAACGGGCAGGGTCGGGAGCGGCCAGCCTCCGTACGCTGATCACATGGCACACCCCTATCATCACCGGAATGAGCAGCGCATAAGCGGACTGGCGAGAAGAGTAGTCGAAGAACGGCGCCCAAGCCAGCAAGGCCATCAATACGAGGAAGTAGGCCAAGGCCATAATGGCCTTTCTGGTGAACCAGAGCACCGCCAAGGCTGATATGGCGACGGGAATCGCCAGCATGGGCAGCATGGCCATCAATACTCCCACTGCCGTTGCAGCCCCGCGTCCTCCTCTCATCCCCAAGAACGGCGACCAATTATGGCCCGCCACAACCAGTAGGCCGGAAACCATCTCGGCAGCCTGTGAATCCAAGGCTGCCTTCGTTAGCAGGACCGCGGCTCCGCCTTTGGCAATGTCAATGGCTCCAACTGCTAGACCGGCCTTGGGACCCACGTTCCGAAATACGTTTGCGGCGCCGGAGTTGCGGTCACCCACGTCTCGGATGTCCTGCCCCTTAACTAACCTGCCAGCCAGGTAGGCCGTAGGAATACCACCAAAAACATAGGACACCAGAAGGAAGACGCACCATAGCACCAAGTCCCAAATCATACAGGGCTCCGTGCTTCTTCAGGTGCACTGCCGCAAGAAGGACTCCATCAGCTCCGTCAAACTCCTTTCCGGGGGCGCCAGCCTTGCCCCCATTGGTTAGTTCCTCAGAGCCTGGAAAGACCAGTGCTCCAGTGGTCTAGGCGGTTACTAGGCGGGGAGAAGCAGCGGTGCACCAGTGCAGATACTTGGGATTCTTCCCCACCACTATTTCAAAGTACATCTTTTGGAGCTGCGTCGAAACCGGTCCTGGTTTCCCGTCGCCGATGCTCCGGTTGTCCAATTGGACCATCGGTGTCAGGTGGGCCGCGGTACCCGTAAGAAAGACTTCGTCAGACAGGTACAACTCACTGCGGTCAATACTCCTTTCTACCACCTCCAGCCCTAGTTCACTCTGGGCCAGTTGCACAACCGTGTCACGGGTTATACCAGGCAGAACATTGTCTTCAAGGATTGGTGTAATCAATCGGCCACCATTGACCACGAATAGGTTTTCTCCAGAGCCTTCGCACACGTGTCCATCCTGGTTCAGGATGATGGCTTCGTCGAACCCGGCCATAGTGGCCTCGGTCTTGGCCAGAATGCTGTTGACATAGATCCCGGAAATCTTCAGCCGCGCCGGAATCATGGGGTCATCCACCCGGCGCCAGGATGAGGTGCAACAACGAAGGGCGTCGGCCCCCAAGTAGTTTCCGAATGGGACGGTAATCAGGGTAAAGTCGCTGGCCAGTTCCTGCAATTTCAGGTTGGCCACCAGTTCCGCGCTCTTGTAGGCTAAAGGCCGGATGTAAATATCCTGCCGATGGCCGTTCCTCTCCACCAACTCCACGGTGATCTCGCATAGCTCGTCCACTGAGTAGGGAATGTCCAGCATCAGCAGGCGGCAACCCCGCAGAAGGCGCTCGTAATGCTCTCTCAGCCTGAATATGAAGACCGTTTCCTGCTCTTCATTCCAGTTGCCCCGTATGCCTTCGAAGATTCCGGTACCATAATGCAAGGCGTGGGTCATCACGTTGACCCGAGCGTCCTTCAGGGGAACATAGCCGCCTTGGAAAAATGCCAGTAGTTCGCCGTCGACGCCGGAGGAAGAACGGGGTGTACTCACGTGTGGACCTCTTTTGCCTTGAATCGGGCTAAATTATAATCCCACTCCCATCGTGGAACAACCTGAACCGCCCTGGGTGCACGTCTTCTCGATCAATGGGAGAGAGAAACGGAAACCCTTGAAGGAAATCTGGCTTAAGTGCGACAGTACCAGGATGACAGCCCTCATTCTTTGGGAAAACTTTCCTTTCCTGACAACTGCTCCTCCCCATCCGAGGTCTTTCTCATCTATCATGGTGGTCGTAGGCAATAGTGGCTTGGTTTATAAACGCGGCGGCTCGGCTGACATGGTCCGGGCTCACACTCCGGCCGATCCAAACAATGTCCACGTTAGTCCCTAAGAGCTTTTCACATGAAAGTGACAGGTAGGACAAACCTGGAGAAAATTGACAAAATTCAACAAATCCTGGAAAACTCGTCATGAGGCGTGATTCGCTCCCTCATCGTTTTCGCAGGGTAAACGAGGAAAGACCGATTCATCTCGATACCCGTCACGCACAGCGCTCTTATGATTGCCCTCCGCCCACAAGAGATAATAATAGGACCTTGTTCTAGGGGCCCTACCCGATGAACGATTCTACCTACAGAAAAGTGGCAATGCTTGCGGCCTTCCTCTTGATGATTTCCATTGTGTCCGGAGCAGTGGCTCTGCTATTGAGCAGTAATGACAATCCTCCAACCCAAGTGATACTTCCTTCGTCAGAAGACTCTGCAACTTCGATAAGCCCGTCGGATTCTGAGATCAAGGTCTACATCAGCGGCGCAGTGAACCATCCCGGAGTTTATCAGTTGGAGCCCGGGGACCGCTTGGTGGACGCACTGGAGCAGGCGGGCGGTGCAGCGCAAGGCGCCCACCTGGACGCCATGAATCTTTCCCTTAGAGTCGCTGACCAAGACCACTACCATGTACCCAGGCTAGGCGAAGTGCCCTCTGGGGCCCCCTCAAATTTAACCACTTCCGGAACGCAGAGGGTACTCCCCGACAACGGTTACGTTGGGGAGTCCGCGGTTATAAGGACAACTTCACCGGACGGAAGGATAGACTTGAACTCAGCCCCCACCGAGTTGCTGGAAACGCTACCCGGAATCGGCCCAGTTCTAGCAAAGGCGATAATCGACTATCGGGAGAGCAACGGCGGTTTTCAAACGGTAGAAGAGGTCACCAATGTATCCCGCATTGGGCCAATCACCTACCAAAAGATGCGAGACCTGGTCACCGTAACCCCCCTTCGGTAACTCTGGAACCTCCAGTGTCAACCTTCCCTGCTGGCTGCGAGAACTTCACTTCAACCCTCATCAAATCAAGGGATATCGCGCCATGCTGATTTTCCTGACGGCAGCATGGCTCGCTGGTCTATTGCTCGGGAGCCTGGCCGAGGCACCTGCTCTACCGCTCTTCTTGTTGGCAAGCGCCGGGCTTCCCTTGGGTCTGTTCCTAGCCCTGAATCGCTGGCCCGTATTCCCTGTTGTTCTGGTAGCACTACTATTGCTGGCCTTCTGGCGGGTCGAAGTCTCGGAGAAGGGGCTTCCAGACCCGGTCGGGAGCTACGGGCAGGCAGCAGCATTGACCGGCTGGGTACGAGATACCCCCCGATCAGCCGGAGGAATGGTCAAGTTTCCATTGGCGGGCGCAACCATAGACCTTGGGAACGGACCGGCTGAGTTCCGCTCTCAGATACTGGTGTACGCCCAGCCGCCGGAATCCCTGGTCGGTAGCCGTGAGCCTCCCTTCTTCGCCTACGGGGACCCCTTGAGACTGGAAGGAGTACTGACCACGCCCGACGCCGAAAGCGAGCCCGGCTGGGCCACCTATCTGTCCAACCGGGGCATCTCAGGGGTGTTCTGGAGCCGCAATGCTTCCCTTGACCTAGACCCCAATGCGGAAATCCCAGCTCCTTGGCGAGAGTGGTTGCCATCCCTTCGACTGCAGATGTCCAACAGCCTAGATGAAAGCCTTCCCCTGCCCCAGTCCGCCTTGGCCAAGGCCCTGCTTCTGGGGCTCAGGGATGACGTCCCTTCCCGAGTTGTTGATGACTTCCGGCAGACAGGGACTGCTCACCTCCTAGCCATTTCGGGCATGCATGTGAGTGTATTGCTACTGATGGTTCTGGGGATGGCAGCGCTGGCCTGGGGTCGCCGGCCTCCGTTATACGTAATAGCCCCCCTAGTAGCCATCTGGCTCTACGTCCTACTTAGCGGAGCGCCGGTATCGGCAATCCGGGCCGGGACCATGGGCACCATCCTGCTGGCCGGTTGGACTCTGGGCCGGCCCCACCGGGTGTTACCCGCACTGGGGTTGGCGGCGTCGGTCATGGCAGGACTGGAACCAGGGATCCTGCGCCAGGTCTCGTTCCAGCTTAGCTTTGCTGCCGTGGCCGGTATTGGGCTGGTATTACCGTTCCAATCTGGTATCAGCTCCTATCTTGAACGCAAGCTGACGTCAGGCAGGCCATCAGTCAGCTCTTGGTACTCCGGAGTTGTCGGTTGGATTGCGGGCGCCAGCCTGGTCTCCCTGGGAGCTACCCTGGCAACCTGGCCTCTAGTAGCCTTCTACTTCGATATCATTCCTTGGCTTGGGATCCCGGCTACCATGCTGGTGTTGCCTGCACTACCCGTTGCCCTTGTTGGAGCAGTTGCAACATCGATAGTTGGAATGGCCTACCCCCTGGCGGGAGAAGCGGTTGGTTGGATAGCATGGATTCCCCTGTCATACATCTTGAAGGTGGCCGATTGGACCCCTCACCTCACCAGCCCAGGAAACTGGGTTACGACACCGCTGGTCGTGGCATGGTACCTGGTCATGGCTGGACTGGTTCTCTTACCGGGAGGAGCAGCCCGAATTGCCCGAAGATTGGGTTGGAAACCGGAATTAGCGACGGTACAGCCACCGGTCCTTGCCTCGGCGCCCTCCAACGAAACCGGCGAAGTCTGGACCCGCCTGGGACCGGCCTTGGCTGCATTGGGGTTGGCCGCTACATTAATGCTTTGGTGGCAGGTATTCACTGGCCCTGACGGAAGACTCCACGTCCACTTTTTCGATGTGGGCCAAGGAGACAGTTCCCTGATAATTACGCCTTCAGGCAAGCAGGTGCTGGTAGACGGAGGCCCCGGCTTCCATGACGCCGTTAGAAATCTATCCCGGGTCATGCCTCCCGGGGACCGTAGCATAGACTTGGTAGTGCTGACCCACCTTGACGCCGATCACAGCAGGGGGTTGTTTGAAGTATTGGACAGGTTCAATGTGGGTTTGGCCTTGGTAGGAGTAGACCATGCCGAATCCCCAATGTTGCCCCAGTGGAAACGAGCGCTGGAACGGGCCGGGTTAACGGCGCTGCCGGTGGAGTTGGGGCACCGAATAATACTGGAGCCCGAAGTGTTTTTGGAAGTGCTCAATCCCCCACCCGCTGGCCGAAGGTTTCCCTCCAGTGACCTGAACAATAATGGTGTGACGTTGCGGCTGATATATGGCAACGTCCGGATGTTACTGGCGGCCGACATAGAAAGCGACGCCGAAGCCCGGTTGGCCCGAAGCGACATTCCGCTAACTAGTCATGTACTGAAGGTTCCCCATCACGGCAGCAAGTCTTCCTCCACCACGGCCTTCCTTGCTGCGGTGGACCCGGTGGTGGCAGTAATTTCAGCAGGGGAGGGCAACCAGTACGGCCACCCCGCCCCCTCGGTAGTGGACCGGTTGGAGAAATTCGTAGGCGAGCAGGGGGTTTTCCGCACCGACCGCGATGGGAGCATAGAATTTACCGCTGACGGCCACCGGCTGTGGGTTGAGACTCATTGAGTTTGGGTGACCCCGCGAAGATCTCGCCACTCTTCAATGCAGCAATGCCCCAGAAGTATTGAAGGAGGCTGCGCCTGGATTTCCTGTATACTGGATTAAAGGCCCTCCATAACCAGCCGGTTGAAAGGGCGGTATTTTGATCTTATGTGGGTGCTAAACGGTGAATCGGACCGACGGGAGGCGCTGGGACGAACCCAGGCCGATCACTATAACCATTGGAGTCCAGAAGTTTGCCGAAGGTTCGGCACTGATCGAAGTGGGTTCCACCAGGGTCTTGTGCGCCGCATCCATGGAGGAACGAGTGCCCGGGTTTCTGAGGGGCCAGGGCAAGGGGTGGGTGACGGCCGAATACGACATGCTTCCCCGGGCCACCACCACCAGGTCCAGCAGAGATCGGGATTCGGGGCGGATCAGCGGCCGCTCCCAGGAGATTCAGCGCCTGATCGGACGCTCCTTGCGGGCCGCTACCGACTTGGAGGCCCTGGGTGAACGTACAGTTACCATCGACTGTGATGTCCTGATGGCCGACGGTGGCACCCGCACCGCCGCTATCACTGGCGGATACGTAGCTCTGTACCTGGCAATGAAAACCTTGGTGCGGCACCGCCTTTTGCCCCGCATTCCTTTGCTGGGAGCAGTTGCCGCCACCAGCGTGGGAATTCTGGATGGCAAACTTGCGTTGGACCTGTGCTATGAAGAGGACTTCCTCGCTCAAGCGGACTTCAACGTCGTTTCCACAGACCGGGGAGAGATTGTAGAAATACAAGGGGCCACGGAAGCCGCCCCATTCCCCAGACGCCAGGTAGAAGAGGTGCTGGCACTGGCTCTGCGGGGCATGGAAAGCCTGTTTGCCGCGCAACGGGAAACGCTGCGCTCGGCTTGAGGCGCCAAGTGCAGGCCGCAGCTTTTCTGGCAGTATTCTTGGTCTTTGCCGCCTGCACCGGGGCTTCGTCTCCGGAAACCCCTTCACCCATTATTAATCCAACGGTAGTAGAGACGCCTCCAGCCGTAACGCAAGCCCGGCAGACCACCTCTACGGCCCCAGTACCAACATCCACTCCCATAGCAACGTCCACTGCTACGCCAACAACCATTCCCACGCCAACCGCCACTCCCGCGGGCCAAGCCCTCGGCCCCGCACCTGCTCCGTCTGAAGACAGACAGCCTCCAGTGGACATCGTACTGCCTAACGTTGCTGACACCGTCGAAATGGTCCGCCCTGCAGTGGTGTCGGTCCTGGCAACCGTAGTGAACCAAGGCTTCTTCGGTCCCACCGAAAGTTCTAGCAGCGGCACGGGCATGATAATCGCACCGGAAGGACTGGTGTTGACCAGCAACCACGTGATTGAAGGGGCCACCGCGCTGACCCTTACCTTGGACGACGGAAGACAGTTGCAGAGTGAACTCGTGGGAACCGACCGCCTCTCAGACTTGGCGGTATTGAGGCTGCCATCAGGGGATTACCCTTACCTGCCCGTTGGTAACGATTTCAAGCCGAGAGTCGGCGAGTGGGTGATTGCCATAGGCAATGCCCTCGCCCTCCCTGGGGGGCCCACCGTCACCGTGGGAGTGGTCTCCGCCTTGGGTCGCTCCCGTGACAATATTGGGGGCACCACTCTCAACGACCTGATCCAGACTGACACGGTAATCAATCCGGGAAACTCGGGCGGACCTTTGATAAACATGAACGGGGATTTGGTGGGCATTAATACGGCAGTCCTGCGGGCCGGCTACGGCCGGTCGGCTCCCATTGAGGGCATTGGTTTTGCCATTGACATGGAGACAGCAGCCGAGGTGTCTTCGCAGCTCATAGAGCTGGGCAGGGTCAGATGGGCCTACATGGGTGTTAGCCTAGACGATTTGTCTGCCGAAGCCGCGGCGCTGGCAGGGCTGCCCTTTCGGCAGGGCGCAGTAGTAGTTGCCGTTGGACCGGGCACGCCGGCATTCGAGGCAGGAATAAGGCCGGGTGACATCGTCCTATCCATCGACGGTAAGGAAACCGGTTCAGTTCGGGCGCTGCTGATGCTGCTGAGACAGGAGCTTAAACCCGGCCAGGCCGTGGTATTAGAACTGTTCCGCAGTGGGGGCACTCTACATCTGGAAATGGTCCTGGGCGAAAGGCCTCCGGTCTAGACTTGGGAGACCTACAGGAGTACTTCTCAAATTGCACCAACTTTGATAGGTTATCCGCTCATTCCAGTCCTTAAGGGACTGACCCTGGGGTTGTGACCGACGTCTACAGCCCCCGACAGACTATCTGCCGGGGGCTGGTATATTGTACCGGTCAGGGATGCCTAACCGCCTCCCTCCACTTCGTCGGAGTACAGGGGGTTGAAGGTTATACGAACCATGGGCCCTTGGCTGGGGTTCAGCCACTGGTGGTGCAAGTCCGGCGGCACCAGAACGGCGTCCCCCTCCGCCACGGGGTACTGCTTGCCATCGCAACTCAGCGCGCCCTCGCCTTCCAGAATGTAGGAGAGGTGCTCCCATTGGTGGATGTGGCCACCGGAGTCAGCGTGGCTGACCGAGCCCGGGGCCATGGCCCCGTTATAGAGCAGGACATAGTTGGGCGCCCCGTCGTCCTTGCCGATCAGGCGGACCCCCGGCCCGGTTCCGAGATCTCTAAAGTTGCGAATCATGGGAGGCTGGCCGTTGCCCATTTCCCCGTTAGTTCTGGCGCCTCCGGCTTGGGCGGACAAAGGATTGATTTCCAGCCGCCTCATCACGCCTTCGCCGCCGTCATTCAGCGTGTAATGGTTGACTTCCCCGGGGACGAAGATGGCGTCTCCTTCTTTGACAGGGTAGTTCTTACCGTCGCATACCAGGGTCCCAGAGCCTTTCAGGATGTAGATCTCATGCTCCCAGGGGTGGATGTGGTGGGCGCTGGTGCTACCCGGCTCTATCTCGGAGTAAAGCATGGTGTTGGTAGGTGGGTTGTCTTCGGCGCTAATGAGCCGGACCGGCGGTCCCCCCGGGGTGAACACGTTCCTGAAGTTTCTGATGATGGGTTCCATTGAATTCTCCTCCTGAAGTCCTGAGTTCGGACAGTATTCGGGACACGGCGCAAGCCAGGCGGGCGACAAGCTATCACCGGCCCTGCCATTGGGGTTTTCGCTTCTCGGCGAAAGCCCGTGGGCCCTCCTTGGAGTCCTCGGTGGTCAGCAGCCGCTCGTAGGCTTGGTAGGTCATTCGGCAGGTCTCTTCGGTGGTCATGTTCTGTCCCTTGTAAGCCAATTCCTTGATGCATTGCACTGCCAAGGGAGCATTCTCAGCTATTTGCTCCGCCAGCTTGATGGCCTCGGGCATAACTTGGTTTGCCGGCACCACCCGGTTCAGGAAGCCCATGTCGTAGGCCCTCTGCGCCGTCACCGGTTGAGCGGTTAGCACCAATTCAAGGACCGCAGACATCGGAAGGGACTTGGGGAGTGTGGCCCCAAAGGGCGGCAAGAGGCTCCATTTGGTTTCAGTGATCCCCAATTGGGCGTCTTCCGACGCCACCCGCAGGTCGCACATTTGGGCAATAGACCAGCCACCGGCCAATGCAAAGCCGTTAACCGCGGCGATGGTGGGCTTCCACGTGTTGGGCCACATAAAGGGCCGGTCTTCCGACATACTGTCGGCGGCACGGGCCTGGATGCCGGCGGAGTTGTCTTCCGCCCGCTCCTTCAAGTCACGCCCGGCGCAGAAAGCGCGGCCAGCCCCAGTGATGACAGCCACATAAGAGTCCTGCTCCCCGTCAAACTGCTGGATCGCTTCCCCCAGCTCGCGGCGCAATTGCCGATTGATGGCGTTGAGCGCGTCGGGGCGGTTCAGGGTAATAGTCACTATGTGGTCTTGCTTGTCGTAAAGGACCGTTTCGGCCAAGGCGTTTATCTCCTTACTCGGATGGGATTCCCCTGGGAACGATGGCGTGGGAACGGTGGCGTATCAACGGTACCGGGACTTGCTGGTACAAGTCAGGCATACGGTCCCAAGTGGGTGCCTCCTATGACATGCAGGTGACCATGACTCTGGCTTTGCATTCCGTCCGGTCCAAAGTTCGACAGGATGCGGAACCCGTTAACAGAGTACATGCATCCCATTTCGGCGGCCACGTCGCCCAGCTTGTTCATCAGGCCGCTGCTCCACATCTGGAGCTGGCTTAGATGCTCTTTTGGCATGACCAAGAGCATCACCGGGACCCAGGTCAGCTTGTTGACTATGACTATCAGGTCTTCGTCCAAGTAACGAATTCTGGCAGGGGAACGTCCTTGGACGATATCGCAGAAAACACAGTTCGCGGCGGTGGTCACCTGTGGAGTACTCCCATGGTTGGCGGAGAATCAGGCCAGGAGAAGCCCTGTATTCCCGTCTGTATTCCCGGCAGCAGAGCGGCCACTCTCCAGTCAAACAAAAGCAGAACGTCGGGTGGCTGCGCCTTGTGAATATAAATGGAGGGCATTACCTTGTCAAACGGAAGGGTTGCCAACGGAAGGGACATGGCGTAGCTGCCGACGGGAGTGGCAGCACCACCTAACCCTTGCCTCACAGGATAGGCCGCTCGACGGGCTGGAGATGCTGGAGGGATCCATCGCCGTGCACGGCCGGCTGCCAGTGGTGCTGCCTGTGATATTATTGTGTCCGGAGGCAGGCATGTTTAGACTGGCTATCTTGACCATCAGCACTACGGGTTCCCAGGGTCAACGGGAAGACACCAGCGGCCAAGCAATCCGGGAGACGCTGGGTGAGCCGGACTACGAGACGGTGCGGTACGAAGTGGTGCGGGATGACAAGGAACTTATCGCCGGGCGGTTAAAGGACTGGGCGGACTCCGGCGAGGTGGACCTGATAGTCTCCACCGGAGGCACCGGGTTGGGTCGTTACGACGTGACCCCCGAAGCGTGCCTGTCCGTAGTGGACAAGGAGGTGCCGGGACTGGCCGAGGCGATGCGGGCCCAAACCCTGCAGTTCACCCCGATGGCAATGTTGAGCCGGTCGGTGGCCGGCATCCGCGGCTTCACCTTGATCATTACCCTGCCGGGCAGCACCAGGGGAGTGAAGGAGTGCCTCGAAGTGGTGTTGCCAGTTTTGCCCCATGCTTTGGAGTTGCTGCAAAAGGAATCGGTGAGTCAGCATCCCCGCTAAGAGGGGTAGAGGGTTGGCGGCACAATGCAGGTGTGCTTTATGCCCGATTGTCATATAACCAGGAGATACGTCAATGGCGGAAGATTCGGCCAACTCTGAACCAGTCTACTGGCCCCGGGTTAAGGAGATCCTGGACAACATCATGGAGCGTTGGGTCCAGCGCTGGGGCCGGGACCCACTGCCGGGGATCCACGACTACTACTGGGACACTCCCCAGGAACTGAAGGACAGCGTGCTCTCCGGCTACCGGGCAATTGAGCCTGGAGTTCCTGGCCGGGAAACCGCCTTGGTGCGCTCCCTGGCCAGGGCAATCGGCACCCACGGACGTATGCCCCTGAAGGGGCCGTTTATTTCCCGATCGGAGGTGGACGAGGTGGCCCGCTGGATTGACTCGGGAATGCCGGAGGGACCGTAACATTCCGATGTCGAAGCCTGGGGCCTGATCCCGGACGAGACCAGAGGCCAACAATAAAGAACCCCCGGACGCACCCTCTGCTGGTTAGTCCGGGGGTTTCTTTTTCCCTTTCTCGAAGGGGGTTCGGCGCTTAGGCCAGCACCGGCTCCGGGTCCTTCCGATAGACCTGGATGCGGTTGCGGGTATGATCCAAGATGACAATCCGCCCTTGGGCGTCGGTCTTTACCGAGCAGGGGTGGGTCAGGTTCTTGTCATATCCTGGGTCGTTGGCGTAGGCCAAGGACCGCTGCCGGATCATGTCGGGGTTGGACACGAGCTTTTCCCGGCCCAGCTTGGAAATCTGGTGGTCGCCCCGCAGTTCGGTAATGAACCTGCCGTCGGGACCCAGGACCTGCACCCGGTCGTTCAGCCAGTCGGCAACGTAAATGTCGCCGTCCTTGTCCACGCTGACACTGGTGGGGCGGTTGAACTGGCCGATGTTGCTGCCCGATTGGCCGAAGCTGGCCTGCCATTGCCCAGTGGCGTTGAACTGCTGGATGCGGTCGTTCCGCCAGTCGGCAACGTAAATGTCTCCGTTGGGACCCAAGCCGATACCCCAAGGCATGTTGAACTGGCCAGGCCCGTCGCCGAAGCTGCCAAACTTGCTGATGAACTTCCCGTCGGAAGTAAATTTCTGTACCCGGTTGTTTCGGCTGTCCACGACCAGCAAGTTGTCGTCGGCATCGACGGCCAAGCCAGCTGGCCGGTCCAGTTCGCCGTCTCCGGAACCGGCGGTACCCCACTTGCTGACGTACTCGCCGTCGGAAGTGAAGATCGAAATCCGGTTGAGCCATTCGTCGGCTACGTACACGTTACCCTTGCTGTCGATAGCCAGGGCGGTGGGCCAAACGAACTCCCCGTCACCTTCGCCGTATGCCCCGAACTCGGTCACGTAGTCCTCGTCCTGGGTGAACACGGTGATGTGGATTCCGTCGGGGCGGTTCTCGTAGGACCGGTTCAGGGCGTAAATCGTGTCGTCCTCGCCCAGCGCCAAGTCCACCGCGTTCCGGATACCGTTGCCGGAGAATTCCGCCCGGGCCACTGAGTGGGAGTAAGAGAACGTCCGGCTGGAAATACCAAAGAAATGGGTGCTCATGGTTATCGCCTCGCAAACTCAATCTGTGGAGGCTGCCCAAGAGAGGCTCTCCCGTAGAGCGACCCCCCTTAGCGTGCGTCCAAGGATGCTATTGTTGACGCTGCTCACGGGCAGTGTTAACAATGGCCAGGCCCTGAGGGGCCTGGCCATCAAGCCGTTTTAGAAGAACTTGACCGACTCGAACTTGCCACCGACTATGGGCACCGGGTCCAAGTGCAACCAGTCTTCAATGATGGAAGTGTAGACAGACCGGAAGTCCATGCCGGCCTTGAGGTTTCCGCCCGCCTCCTGCTTGTCCGGCTCCAAGGACGGGTACTCGCCGTAGATGCCGCCCTTGACGTTTTCACCCACTGCGAAGGCGATACCGGCTGCGCCGTGGTCAGTGCCGGAGCCGTTGTCAGTGATCCGGCGGCCGAACTCGGTGAACATGAACAGGGTGACGTTGTCGGAGGCATCGTGCTCCCGCAGGTCGTCGAAGAAGGTTTCGACAGTGTTGGACACGTCGGACCACAGGCCGGAATGAAGGGCCGCTTGGTTGGCATGGGTGTCAAAGCTGTTGTACGGAGAGGTGGTGTAAAGCACCCGGGTGCCGAAGCCGGCCAGATGGGTCTGGGCGATGTTCTTCATGTACTGGCCGACGGTGGTGTCGGAGTACTCCACGCTGGAGGAATACATCTCAGGGGCAGTGGCCAGGATGTCGGCGCCCTTAAGGGCGCTGGTCCCGGTGCTGCGGATGTAGTCCATGACCGCGCTGCGGCCGACGGCCGGGGAGTACATCCGGCCGAAGACGTCCAGAGCCTCGCCGCGAAGGTCCTCACCCTCGATGCCGGTCAGCAGGCCGTAGGTCTCCAAGTCCCCGACGGAGGCCACTGGGACCCCTTCCAAGACCAAGGCCCTGGGGAGGCCGCGCCCGAAGTTGACGCCGGTGAGAACGTTTTCATTGTTGGGGTCCATTTCCTTGATGGCCCGGCCCAGCCAGCCCTCGACCCCCACCGTGTCGGGCTCGCAGGTGTGCCAGATGTCCATGGAGCGGAAGTGGGAATAGCTGGGGGTACCGTAGCCGATACCCAGGAAGATGGCCAGCTTGCCCTCATCCCAGAACTTCTTCAAAGGCGCCATGGTGGGGTGGAAGCCCAACTCGTCGCTGATGGGAATGATCTGGTCTTCGGGGACTCCCAGGGTGGGACGGGCGTCCCGATATAGGCCATTGTTCCGCAGGATCACGGTGTTCAGACCGTCATTCCCGCCTGAAAGCGACAGGACTGCCAAGACCGGGTCTTTCTTGGTAGATACCATTACTTATCCTCCATCCAATTTTTTAACAATCTTTGTGCTGGTGTCTGAATCCGTGGTCTAGCCGAACTGGAACTCGGCGGTGGCTGCAATCATCTGCAGCATTTCGCCGGTCCGGCGGGTGAAATCCGCCTGCTCTTCAGCGGTGGCGTGGGTGAGGTTCCCACCCCTCTCGGCGTGGGCAGTCAATTCGCCGCGAGTCTCCTCGTCGACGGTCAGGGGGCCCACCAAGTCCAAGCAGCCGTCCACGAAGTTAGCAGGAGAGATGCTGGCTCCCTGAGCTGCCAAGCGCCGCACAATGTCCTTCACTCCGGGGGTCTCGGTGTTGCCGAGGAAGTCGGAGGCGAAGTTGATGCGCTCCACCAAGGTGCCACTGTCAATCCACTCCCGGCCGGTGTGCCAGCCTTCGACCGTGGGAGGGTTCATCAGGTCCATGCCCATGTACTTGGGCTCTTGGGAGATTTCGTACAGGCCGGGCTTGACCTCTTGGTGCTCGCCAACCATACGCAGGGTGCCGGCCACCACTTCCGCCGGGCTCTTGACCTTGGCATAGCGGACGTTTTCAGCTTTGAAGAAATCCGAAGTGAAGAGGGCCCGGAGCATGGCTCCGATATTGTAGTTGGAGTCGAAGTAGGCCTTCTCCAGTATCTTGATGGCTTCCATGTCCCTGGGCGGGGTCAGGCGCCAAGCAGGAATCTGGGGCTCGTCGGCCACGAAGTAGTTGTAGAGGTGCCGAGCGATGTACCGGGCGGTGGCGGGCTGCTTGCAGATGATTTCGATGATATCGTGGCCGTCCAGGTTGCCGGTCTCTCCCAGGAAGGTCTTTTCGCTGTCATCGTGGTCGGCTGGGTCAAAGCGGAAGTTCCAAGGGCTGCGTCCGTAGGGGAAGGGTGGGTAGGGAGGCTCTACGCTCCAGCCGGTGAAAGCCCTGGCGCAGGCCTTCACGTCATCCTCGGAGTAGTTGAACTGCTCGTCCATACCGACGCCGAGGGAGAAGAGCTCCAGAAGCTCCCGCCCGTAGTTCTCGTTCAGAGCAACCTTATGGCTTTCCGTGTTGTCGAGGTAGTACATCATTCCGGGGAAGGTGGACAGTTGCGTCAGCAACTCGCGGAAGCTGCCCATGCCGTAGTCCCGGAACATCTGGATCATCCGGCCCATTTCCTGACCGCTGTCAATCTTGCTATGGCCGGCACAGAGGATCATGTGCCAGAACAGCGCCACCTTTTCCTCGAGCTGCCTGGGATTGTTGACCATGCGGTAGACCCATTCAAGGACCAGGTTCTCGATACCGGCGGACTGGTGGAAGGAAGGGTTGTAGCGAAGAATCAGGTCTTCCTCGAGTCCAGGCTGGTCGTTGGGGTTAAGCAACTCTTCAACGGTCGCATCGTACCCCCGGGCCGCCCTAGCCTCGATTTCCTCGCGGCTCGCCCCGAAGCCTGCGCGCCGCATAAGATGGGCCATCAGTGCTACATCTTGGTCAGCCATTTGCTCCTCCTCAATTTATTTTTCTCTTAGCTATCTAATCCAACCGGAGGCACCGGCTGGGCTGGCCGATGTTAGACCCAACAAACCCTGCCCCCCACGCTTAAACCGGCAAGGAAACTGGGGCAAGGCTTCTTGGTAACAATCATTCCGTTGTAATAAGATATTATATGCTTTCTGGAGTGTCAACCGAATCGCTGTCTCTCAGGAAATCGACCCACCTCCTTGACCAGGATTCAATGACTGCCCCATTGCGCCCGGGAGAAAAATCACGGCTCCAAGGACCTTCCAATATCATACCATGCCCTGAACCTGTATTGGCGCTCCTCCAAGAGTAATCCGAGGCAGGGGCATTTGGCCCCGCAGGACGGACTCGCCCTTGGCGGCCCCTCTCCTCCCAGCACAGGAATGACCCGGGGACAACCCCGCAGTTCGGAAACAGATTATTCACATCCACAAGCACCCTTTTCTTGTGGATGAAAGGGAGTGGCAGCTGGGAGGCGCGCGTGGATTCATCCTCCCAGTGGTTGCGGAAATTGCCCGCCCAAATTGTATGGCCGCCGTGCAGCCGGTCAGTCCTCCGGCCCAAGATCCTTAATTCCGGCCTCAGGGGACCTCTGAACAACCTCAGCCCATCCTCATTGTGCAACCTTCTCACATCAAGGGGGAAGGGACTTCCGGTTTCTTTGTTGGGAGCTTTCCTAGGCGTCCAGGGCGAGGAGGGAGTTGTAGGGGAAGTCCCGGGCGCAGGGCAGCAGCCGGTAGAGAAGTTTCTGGGCTTCGGGGGCGGTGTTCTTGTTCCGGCACTCCTCCAGGTACTTGACGGCGCCCATGTGGGAGGTCAGCTTGACGCCGGCGGCGGCGACCTTGCTGGGGAAGGTGTG
>DAOULB010000027.1:0-6171 GCA_034420695.1 Dehalococcoidia bacterium | reverse complement strand
CCCAAGACGCTGGTAAACCCTCTTGCTGCCCTGGACACGCCGGAGGACTTCGAAGACAGGCTGGACTGCGCTCGGAAGACCTTGGCCGGCGCGAACGCGGACATCATGATTGCCCTGATGTGGGAAGTTCCCTTAATGTGGGAGGAGAAGACGCGGGAGGCCGAAGAGTTCGTGTCGGCGCTCTGGGAATGCACTTCTCTTGAGGATGGATACAGGGGCACCCTGGACGACCACGCAGACCGGATCACGGACGCCACCCTTACCCAAGCGGGGCATACTATCCTCGCCGCCGTGGAATACGAACGCGACACGGACTTCTTCGCCTTCGTGGCGGAGGAGGGAACCATCTACCAGATCGGTGTCGGGATGGGAACCCTGGAGGATGCGACCATAACACTTTACGGGCCGTACCCCGAGTACGACCTGCTCCACACCGCCAGCTCCCATGACAACGGCCAAGTCACCAGCATCTACTGGCAATCGCCCTATACCGACATGGTCTTCGTCTCGGTGAACGGAGAGGCAAGGACAGGCGACTACTCATTCTTCGTCCAGCCCGTCAGACTGCATGACGACCATGCCAACATCAGGGGCAAAGGCACGGCCTTCGCCGTGGGACAGGAAGCGTGGGGCGAATTGGAATTTTACAGCGATGTGGACGCCTTCCGGCTGGAAGTGCAGGAGGGAACGGTCTACGAGATAACCGCGGAACTGTGGAGTCTGGAGGAGGCCTCCCTGCATGTGGAGGACATCTACGGCAAGGTGGTGACGTCCGGCACAGGCCGCAACAGGAACCGGGCATCGGTAGCCTGGAAAGCAGAGATGACGGGTTTCCACTATATCCTAGTGCAGGGAGACAGCACCGGCACCTACTCACTCTCGGGCAAGGCATGGCAGGACGACCATGGGGATTCCAGCGAGACAGCAACGCCGCTGCAGGTCGGCGAATACGTCAAGTCCCGCATCGACACCGAACAGGACATCGACTACTTCGTATTCGAAGCCGAGAAAGGCTCTTCATACATCATCGAGTCCGAGCTGGGCGACCTGACGTTCATCTCGCTCACGCTCCTGGACAGGAGGGGCGAGATAGCGTCGGACGACAATTACCGCCGCGCCGGCCAGCCTGCCCTCATCCACTGGGAAGCCCCGGCCGATGGGGAGTACTGGATCGCCGTGGAGAGCAGGGGAGGCGGACGGGAGGACAGCACCGGAACCTACATCATCGTGGTATGGTCCAGCCGGAAAGGTAGCGAGGCTCGGGTCCGCTGTGGGGCGGTCAAAGGGGCGGCGGTACAGGGGTGGGAACTGCCCGGGTTCAGCGCGGCGGAAAGAGTGACGACACTCCTTATCGCCGCCACCATGATTGGTGTTAACCTTGAACCACGAACACCGTATGCCGAGGAACGCACACGCTTGAACATGCCCTGAAAAACCGAAATCCCCGCCTAAGCTTGCGACCGTGGCGGGGATCTTCGGACAAGGAGACCCCCGGGGGAGGACCCTTTGGGCTGGCGCTCACCCGGATTGTACCGTCGCCGGTCACCCGGCGTCAAAGTCCTCCTCGGCTCAACGACGAGCAGAACGGCACAGGATGTGCTTGACCCACACACCACCGGCCAACTAACATCCCCGCCACGGAGGCCCACAATGCAACAGCCGATGGAACAGCGCGTCGGCGCGCTCGAAGACAAGGTCAGGGACCACGACCAGCTCCTGGACACCCTCGTCACCGTCTCGGGCCAGCTGGCCTCGCTACAGGAACAGCTCCAAGGCGTCGTCATCCGCCAGCAGGCTTCTCTGGAGGAACTCCAGGCACGCGAACAGGAACTTCAAGAGCGTCAACAGGAACTCCAAGAGCGCCAAGAACAGACCGCGCAGCTGAACGCCCGCCTGATGACCCTCCTGCTGAACCTCGCCCGCCGCTACGGCTGGGACGAGGGTATGGACGGAGACGAAGACGAAGACGCCCCGGCCTCCCCCTGACGCATCCGCAGACCCACTCCCCTCCAGCCCGCCAAGTCCCAAGCCGCGCTGCAGAAGAGGGAACGGGTGTGCCGGTACCAAAGAGGCCCTAACCAAGGACCGGGGCAGGAATAAAGAACAGGAAAACCACCGGTGCCAAAGCTGAAAAGCCAACAAGCAGAATTAAAAACCATTTCTTGAGCAAAGCTCGTCATGGCCAACAGCGTCTACCACTTCCACTTCCTGAACGAACTGCTCCCCGAGTCCGATGAGGACAAGGCCGCTTTCGCCCGGGAGAACACCGCCAAGCTCACTGGCGGAGCCTAAGGCGAAGTCATCTTCTACATGCAGCCCCACAACCACGAACCCACCTGCCGGCTCACCGTCAGCGTCCCGGAACGCCTGACCCAGGTCCACGGCGCACTCAGGGCAGCCGGTGCGGTACCCGCTTTAGAGGAGCCGGAGGCACCGTACTGGGAGGACAACACCCTGGTCCTGCCTGGGTCATTCCAGGTCCTCAGGTTCGGGAGGTGGCTGGACCCCCGGTCGGTGGAGAACAATCCCGTCAGGATGCGGATCATCGCCGAGGAAGTAGCCATGGCGACGGGGGACCTGCCGGAGGAAGCCAAGGACATACTGAACTGGAGGGAGATGCACTCCGACGATGTGAACGGCACCTTCACCGTGGAATGGGAAACCCCGAACGGGGGCGCACCGTGATGGACATGTTTCGCGCTACCCGGAAGAACTTGAAAACGCCCCGCAGATCGGCATGAAGGTCGTCAATGTGCTTAAACTCCTTTTGATCCCCTCCCTGGTCATCCTGTTTGGCCTGCCGGC
Organism: Dehalococcoidia bacterium; assembly: GCA_034420695.1. Lineage (GTDB taxonomy): Bacteria > Chloroflexota > Dehalococcoidia > Lucifugimonadales > UBA3495 > Io17-Chloro-G2. The sequence goes on along the minus strand of DAOULB010000027.1, from coordinate 3,366 downwards.
CTGCTCCGACCCTGCCCCAGCGCCGGGAACCCCGACGACACCGGTACCAGACAGAGACCCGTCAGGGACGGAACCCACACAAAGGATCCCGACGCTTTCGACGACTGCCGGTGCGAGACGAGGAGGAAGCAACCACCTCCGCCCCCATCACCCGCCTTCGTTCTCGTGAGGTAGGAGGCGAAGGCCGCTGAAGCAAGGCCCGCCCGGTATCAGGGAACGATTTCTACTCAAACTGCGTATAAATTTCTGAGTGGGAGAGATTTACACCAAGGAAGCTTTTGAACCCTGCCAGGCAGGAAACAGGAAGTCCAGTCCGCCCAACGGAGAAAACGTGCCGTCAGCATTTTTCGCAGCCCGGTCCAGGACCCCATGTTGGATATGGTCCTTGACCATTGCCCTAATCCTGCTGGCAGGGCTCACCGGCTGCGGAGGAGCATCCCCGACGGCCATCCCGCCGACGACGGAGCCGCCGGTCCAAGCAACCCCGCCGACTCACGCGCTGCCCACGCAAACCCCGGCAGATGAACCGCGGCCGGACGGAACCACCTTCCCCCGGGCCACCGTGTCCCCGGCACCGACTCCGGCAACGCCGCCGGTTAACGCACACCCTGCGCCGACCCCGGCAGAGGAACTGCGGTCGGACAGAGAACGAACCAACTCGCCCCGGGCCACCGCCCAGGACCTGCGGTCACTGGTGGGGGGAAACAATGACTTTGCTCTCGACCTGTACCAAGTTCTGAGCAACGGTGAAGGCAACCTTTTCTACTCCCCCTTCAGCATCTCCCAAGCCCTGGCCATGACCCTTGCCGGGGCCAGGGGAGAGACGGAGCGGCAGATGGCCGACACCCTTCACTACGAACTCCCGCAGGACCGGCTCCATCCCTCGTTCAACACCTTGGACCGGGAGCTCGCCTCCCGGGGCAAGAACCCCCGGGACGAGGATGACCATTACTTCCAACTCAACGTCGCCAACGCCATCTGGGGACAGCAGGGCTATGAATTCCTGCCGGGCTTCCTAGACGTGCTGGCCGGGAACTACGGGGAGGCCTGAGACCCCTGGACTTCGCCGGGGCCCCGGAGGAATCCAGGGCGAGGATCAACGAATGGGTCTCCGAAGAAACCGAGGAGAAGATCAGGGACCTTCTGCCGCCTGAAGCGGTCAACAGCCGCACCCGCCTGGTCCTCACCAACGCCATATATTTCAATGCCTCTTGGACATGGCCCTTTGACAGGCGGCTTATGCAGGAACGCCCCTTCCACCTGGCGGAGGGCGGCAGGGTGGAGGCGCCGATGATGTCGGAGACTTCCCAGTACTTCTACGGCTACGCCGAAGGCGACGGTTATCAGGCCGTCGACGTGCCCTACTCTCTGGGCGAGATGTCCATGATAATCCTGTTGCCCGACGAAGGAATGTTCTATGAGTTCGAGGACTCGCTGAACGCCGAGGTGCTGGACCGGATCCTTGGCGACATCGAGATCGACTACGTCACCCTGACGATGCCGCTTTTCAAATTCGAGTCGCAGTTCGACCTCGGCGGGACCCTGGCGGGGCTGGGAATGCCCGACGCCTTCGGCGCCGGGGCCGACTTCTCCGGCATGACCGGAACCCGGGAGTTGCGGATCTCCAAGGTCGTCCACAAGGCCTACGTATCGGTAGACGAACGTGGCACGGAGGCGACGGCGGCCACCGCGGTGGGGGTCCTGACTTCAGGCTCCGGCAAGGAACCCATCCCGGTGACGGTCGACCGCCCCTTCATCTTCCTCATCCGGGACAGGGCCACGGGCGCGCTCCTGTTCCTGGGAAGGGTGATGAATCCAACAAAATGAGGTGCACGAAGAAAGGCGGACCGCTGCGCTGGGGACCCGGCACCGGCGCATAGACACTGAAGGGCCGGAAAACCCCGTTGAAGATCAGGAGAAGTTACAGGACGGACTTTCGGGAGTATTCGGTTCCTTCATGAACGTGGTACACCGGATTCCGGACCCTCCGGTGAGCATGGGTAACCGGAACTGCCGACGGACAGTGGGACGGAAACTGGACGGCCGCCCGGTACAATGGGCGGTGGACACCCGTCGAAGAGAGGAAATCCCGAGTGCTGAAACTACCCCTCACAGGGATACTCGTCATTCTGCTCATCCTGACGGCATTGACAGCCTGCTCCGACCCGGCACCGACACCGGAGACTGCAGCCCAGGTAGCGGACCTGACGGAGACCATGGCAGGAATGGAAATCAAGAAGGAGATCCAGGCACTCTTCGACACGCTCCTGGAGGCCTTTCGCACAGCCGATGCCGGGCTTCTGCGCTCCACCATGCCCCAGGACCTGGCCCTGCTCTGTCCGGCGGAAAGCATGGAACCCTGGCTATTGGAAAACGGCCCCAGGATACAGGCCTTCGAGTTGGCTTCCGTCTTCATCGACGCCGAAGACCCCGACCGGGGCATGGCTCAATTGGCCCTTATACCCGAAAGGGATGAGGCCAAACCGCTCCAGGTGGAGAGCGTCCACTGGTTCCCCATCACGGGTGTCCCCTTCCCTCTGAAAAAGGAGGAAAGGCATTGGAAGGCAGGGTATCCGGTATCGCAGGAACTCACGGGTTGTCCCTACCAACCGCATCATTTCGTTCCGGCCGAACCGGGGGTTGGACCCGACTATCCGAATATACCCGGGCTGGACTTCAACATGTGGAACGCCCCTTTCAGGAACCCGGAACCTGACGGCCTGGACAGCTTCTCCCAGACTAGCTTCCGCAGGTCTTCGGGCGGAATGTCCGCTATATCGTCTTCAACCCTCCAAGCGACGGATCTGGGTCCAAGCGAATTGGTGAGCCGCTACCGGGAAAGGCTGGCCCATCCCAGTTGGAACATCCGGGAGCAGGGGACCGGGGCCAACGCATCGTGGTTCACCTGGACTGTGCGTGACGATGAAAACCATCTTTGGTTCGGGACGCTGACAGCCTCAAAGGCGGGGGAAGGCTGGCGATGGGTATCGCTGTCGCTTCACTCCCCGGAATTGCAGCGACCCTGACTGCGCTGAACGCGGCACCTCGCCGCGTATCCGTAGGCAGCCTCCCACTCAGTCTGGACTTGCTCTGCCTCAAAGGGTGCCAGCCTTCACGAAAACCTGATCCGCCGACGGAACTTCCTCCTGCGGGAAGGGGCCGATACAGAACAGACTGGCGGGAATTCTCCGACCCTCCGGGATCAGGACACACCCGGTTCAGGCACCTGCTGCTACATGTGAGTCCCCGGGATTTACGATAGACAGCCAGAAAGAAACAGGACGGCTGCCAAGTACAATGGGTGGTGGACACCCGCCAAAGAGAGGTGCCCCCCGAGTGATCAAACCCTCCCTCATAGCAATACTT
>DAOULB010000026.1:0-1563 GCA_034420695.1 Dehalococcoidia bacterium | reverse complement strand
TATCCTCTTCGCTAAAGTTTAAAGAATTGAAATTCATCCATCTGGCGAGGGTGCATGACAAAGCTATCGCCAGTAGGGTCTATTATAGTCAGACAGCTATCGAGAATATCCCTACCCAATAATGAAGGCAATCGCCATGTGCTTTCATCGGTCAGAAATCCCCCAATGTCGCACATCAGAACAGATCCTTTCCAAAGGTAGTGTCCTTGGTCTGAACTGAATAGAATGGACACAGGTACAGGGAAATAGTTTAAACTCCCTCCAAGCCCTGAGATTGGTACGGGTTTGTTACTACTTTGGGCGAATTGACTCGGAATGTCGGTTATTCTAACGTCCATTGGATGTATACATGTGCGGTCGGCTCCCGTGTCAACGAGGAAATCAACGTTTCTCCCAATTGCATTGTTGTAGCCCGGAAGTAAATACGCCCGCACATGAGGCGCGGGCTTCTTATCAGGGTCAAAGGTTAATGGGTAAAATCCCTTTATCAACCACGGCCTCCAATTACAAGATTATAGTGGGTTCGGTGGCGAGGTATCCTATAACAACACCTTCCCTGGATGCACCTTTCTGGATACCAGTGTTGATGGCATCATCAATTGTGTCCTCAACACCCAACAGGCTCTCCTTGTATACGGGTGTGACTGAAAGTGGTTGGGAAAGGTGGTTTACAAAGCAGGCGAGGATTGGCAGTCTGCTGATAGATGGAACCGATAAGGGTGGAGGGGTGATGCAGCAGACAATGCGGGAGATTATGGAACGAGCCATTGGGGAGATGCGGGAGGCCCTGGCCCAGGAGGTGGACGAAGGGGAACCTGGGCAATGGGACCCGAACGCCTGGGAGGAGGAGGTCATCCAGTTCACCCGGCAATTGGGCTGGCGGATGATGCAGACTTGGGCTGAGGTGAAGGCTGAGCAAGCAAAAGCTCAGGACCCTTTTGTCCCGGCTGCGGGGGAAGACGGCACCTGCACCGGTGGCAACCCCTGTGGTGGTTGAGCCTCTTCGGGCAGGTTGAGGTGCAAGCCCCCTATCTGCGTTGCCCCCGGGAGCCTGCGCCGACGGCGGGGCACCGGCCTTTCCAGGAGGTGACCGGATTGCGGGGGCGAGGCAAGTCATTGGCATTGCAGCGGGCCCTCAGCGACTTTGGTGCGGAAAGGTCCTTTGAGCGTGCCAGCCGGCAACTGGAGGAGCACTACGGGGTCCGGTTGCACCGCAGCAGTGTGCGGGAGGTGGTGCTGAAGCAAGCGGAAAGAGCCGACGGATTTGTGGCGCGGGAAGAGAGGGAGGCCATTGCCAGCTACGAGGGGCAGCGCAGCCACCGGACTGGGCCGCCGTGGCTGATCGTGGAGACCGATGGCAGCATGGTGCGCACTGGGAAACTGGAACCGGACCCGGCGGGTGGAGTGAGTGTTGGAGGGCGCCCCAAACGGGTCAGGAGAACCCAGTGGCGGGAGGTGCGGCTGAGCTTGGTGGAGACCTTGGACGGAGGGGACCGGCGCTACGCCGCGGCTATGGGCCCTCCGCAACGGACGGGAGAGCAGATGTTTGCCCTGGCGCTCCAG
>DAOULB010000025.1:0-35032 GCA_034420695.1 Dehalococcoidia bacterium | reverse complement strand
CCGGTAGGCCGCGCCGACAGGCACGGCACAGGTCCCTTGCATGTAAATCAGCATCCCGAAAATTCATTATTAGCCCCGGGTTGGGTCACTTTCACCAAAAGTGCGGAAGAGCCAGTTTTCCGAGTCCACCTAAGTCTTGGGCTTTGTCTCCGACGATGAATTGCATCAGGTTCCGGAGGTTGTCCAGGTGGTGGTTGGGGACTGGGTATGGTTCGGGAAGGCGGGGGAGCTTCTCATCCAGTCCTAGGTAGAGGCGCACCGGGACGTATTCCAGGGCTTGGTAGAGGAAGGTGAAGGCGGCGTCGGCTGGGTTCTTCAGGGCATTGGTGTCGATGGCTTGGACGTGGACGTGATGCGCTTCTGTGTGGCGGCGGAGGGTTCTGGGGGTTCACCCCGATGCGGTCTGCTGGGTCTGCCGGGTCGTCTTCCCGGGCCAGCAGCGCGGCCATGTACCTTGCCCGGGCACTCTGGAGCCAGGGCGTTGGTCCCGGTATGTGAGTGTAGGCCAGGTGGTGCTCGACGTCCCGCCGGCTGGTGTAGACCAGCAGGGGGATTGAGTCGAACATGTAGACTTTGGCCTCCTTGGCCAAGGCGGTCCATTCGGAGTCCTTTGGTATTCCGGCCTCTTGCCGGAAATTGGAGTTGCCGAGGAGTTGGAGGGTTGCCAGGCGGCGGTTGCCGTCGAGGATGGTGTACGCCCCTGTGCCGTTGCTTTCTGCTAGTGCCAGCAGGGCGTTTTGCTTCAGGGGCATGTAGCCCCTTTTGGCTATGGAGCGGGCTAGTGGCAGGAGGCCGAAGCGTCTGTTGTACTCGTTGCGGATCTCGGACTGAGTCCTGGGGCATCGTTTCTCTGGAGCCTGGGGCTCTGGGGGTCCAGCAGGAGGTCCTTGGGGTGGGCCTCTTCGTATGTCTCGTTGATCATTGCTTCGTGCCTCCGGTTGGTCTTGGGCCGATGCAGGGCCGTCGTCGGGTTTCAGGAGTCTTGGTGATCCGGCTTCAGGATGGCCTTGACCAGCGCGGCTGCCAGGTGAACGGGGACGGCATTGCCGATCTGTTTTGTTACCTCGCTGATGTTGCCCACGAACTCGTATTCGCTCTCCTCATCCTCGAAGCCCATGGCCCGGGCGAGTTCCTTGTTCTGCAACATCCTGAACCTGATATCCAGGATGTATGGGTGTCCATTGATGATGACCAGGCGGTTTGGGTCGATGTTCTGTTCCCGGATCTCGTCAAGTACGGGGGACACCAGAGAGCCGGCGCCCCGGCTGGTGACGGTGGGTGTTGGTTCGTCGATGTCGTGGACCCTTGGGTCTTGTCCTTCCCTTTCACCGAAGTTGGGCACTATGTAGGGCTCTGCGGTGGGCACCACGACCTTTATGTCGTTGTGGGTGGTCAGGGTTGGGATGGGCTTGTGCGTTGGGCGGGCGTAGCCGCCGTTCCCCCCGGTCTGGCCTGTCTGGACCAGGATTGGCTCGACCAGGCCCATTCCCGGGCTGGTGGTGATTGCGCCCAGTGGGTGGTCCACGGAGTGGACTCTTCTGTCGTTGCCCTTGTGGCCTTCCTTCCCGTTGCCGTGGTTCACCTCCACTAGGGCGGGGTCCACCAGGCCCATGCCTCTCTTGGTGGTGATGGTTCCCACGGGCTGGTCCACTGACTGGCTTCGGCTTTGGTCTCCGGCCTCCCCCTGTGCCCCGTTGCCGTGGTTCACGTCGACCAGGGTGGGTTTGACCAGTGCGTGGCGGTCCTTGGTGGTTATGGTCGGAACGGGCAGGTTTATGTCCGCGGCGTCGCTGCCGCTGTAGTACTCGACCAGCAGGGGGACTGCCAGGGCCTGCTTGTTACATGTGGTAACGGTGGGGAGGGGCTTGTCAATGTCGGAGGTTAGGCTCTGGCCGTAGTACTCGATTATGAGGGGCCTGACCAGGGAGATGCCGCCGTCGGTCATGATGGTGGGCGTCGGTTCTTCGGTGGACTTGGGGGCGCTGCCGCTGTGCTGGGCCAGCATGAAGGCCTTGTCGTCGGCCTCAGCCAGTTGGGGGGTGATGAGGGATATTGCCCCGTCCCCGGTTATCGTTGGGACCGGGTCCTTGGTGTCCCGTGGTGCTCCCTGGCTCTGCTGCCCCAGCAGGAATGGCTTCGCGTGGGGATCCACTATGAAGCTGCCTCCTCCCGGCGCTGTGGTGACAGTCGGCAGTGGTTCGTCGAGGCTCTTCGGGCTGTTGTTGTTGCGGTTGGCTTGTACGAAGGGTTGGGCTTCCGGTTTGACGAAGAAGAGGCCTCCTCCGGTGAGGGTGGTGACGGTGTACAGGGGATCTTCGGTGCTTCGGGGCGTGGTGTGCTGGCGGTCGGAGCCGTGGAAGGGCTCAGCCTGAGGGCTGACGAGGTAGCCGGCGCCCCTGGTGTCTGCGGTGGGTACCGGCTCTTCTACGGAGTGGGAACGTTGGTCGCTGCCGTTGTCTCCGTGCCTGTTCAGGATGAAGGCCCGGGCCTTGCCGTTTGGTTCGAGCTGGGGCGTTTCCGCTTGGGGCAAGCCCAGGAGCCTGATGTACAGGGGCGCCAGTATGCCTCCGTAGCGTTCCAGGCCCTTGGCAATGCGGCGGAGGGTCTTCTCGCTGAGAGGCTTCTTTGCGTACTTGGGGTCGTCCAGAAGGGAGCGGCCGGGGTTGGTCCAGTCGATGATCTCCCTGGCTCCCCGCCAGGGGAGCCGCCCGGGGAACATGCCTGTGTCGTCCTTGGTGTGGGTTGGTTCGGGCCATACGATGGGCTTGCTGTCCTTCCGGGCTTGGAGGAAAAAGCGGGTCCTGGTGGTCGCGTCGCCGTAGTCAGCGGCGTTCAGCATCCGCCATTCGGCGCGGTAGCCTAGGTTCTCGAAGTTGAGGAACCAGGCCTGGAAGTAGGTGCCCTTCTTGGCCTTTATGGGCCGGTCGTTTTCGTCCAACGGACCCCAGTCGATGAACTCCGGCACGTTTTCGATGAGGACGTTCTGTACGTCCAGCTTGGTCAGCCAGTTGTAGATGGCCCAGGCCATCATGCGGCCTTGGTCGTGGATCGGCTTTCCGCCCCGGGCTCTTGAGTGGAACTTGCATTCGGGCGAGGCCAGCAGCAGGTGGACTGTTCCGTCTTCCACGATTGTTTCGGGGTCGACGATGCTTACATCCTCGATGACGTGCTCGGCGTTGGGGTGGTTCCTGCTGTGGGTGGCGATGGCCGTATTCCAGTGGTTTATGGCCTTCAGCTTCATCTTCCCGCCGATTTCCTCTATGGCGTCCTCGGCGCCGCTGGAGGAGCCTCCGGCTCCGCAGAACAGGTCGACGACGACGTATTCCTTGATGTCGGACTTCGGCTGGGGGGGAGCAGGTCTGGTTCCCTGTGGGTGTTTGCGCTTTTTCGTCTTGGGCACGTTCAGTTGTACTGGGGAGGCTTGCTTACTGGCGGGTGGAGTATTTCTGTATTGACGCAGATGGCGTCCAGGTCCGTTTCCTTGGTGGTTATCCGGAACCTTTCGTCCTGGGGGGGGGCGAAGTCCACGACTATGAAGCCGTCGTGCTCTCCCCCTTGGACTTGTCCTGTGACCTTTGCCAATACCACGTCCTTGGTCGGGTGCATGGAGGTGAGGGCAACCCTCCCGGACCGCTCCTCATCTCCGATGTTCAGGGTGATCGCAGCCTGTTTCAGAAAGTCGTTGCGGATTACCTTTTGGCACCTGAGCCAGGCGGCTATTTCCTCTCTGTACAGGAGGATGGTGTTCCTACTGGTTGTTGTGCCTCGAATCATTGGGTCTTCATCCTCTGCCTTGGTGTTTCTGGTGCCCTACGGGGGATTGTAGTCAGGCCGGTTGTCTTATTTCTTGGGGGATTTGACACCTTGCAAAATGGCTATTCGGCCTGGCCATCATCCTGGGCCATGGCGAGCCACAGGTGTTCGAACTCCCAGCCGGGGTCGAAGGCGATTACCTGGACTTTGGCTTTTTCCTGTTCCTCTTGGGGTTCAGGGATGGTGTCCAGAAGGCCGCGGTCCTCGCCTGGGTTGTACTTGCCCTCAGACAGTTGTAGCAATTCCATGGTGGGGCGGATGGTGAACAGGGCCGGTATGGTGGGGACATTGGTTGCCAGGCGCATTGCCTTCGCCCGGCGGCGGGCCTTGGTTATGTCCATCGGTTCTGCCTTTAGCTTTGCTTCTACCAGGATGTCCCGCCTTCCTCCCCGGTGTGTTCTTCCCGTCATGATGAAGGCTGTCATCTGTATGTCAGCCCCTTGTTCCGGTAGGAGGACGCCGGCCTTCACGGCCTCCAGGAGTTTGTTCTTGGTCTCGTTGAAGATCCAGTGCCCGGAGTAGAGGATGAAGGGCTGCTGGATTTCCGGGACCCGGGCTGCGAAGACCAGGCCAACGAACTTGGCCAGGGTCTCCTAGTACTCCCGGTTCGCGGCCCTCATGGCCATTTCTAATTGAAGTGTTGGCATGGTGATTTTGTCCTTCTGCTGGGTTTTTCTTTCAGTATTCCTGTTCTTGGTCCTGGGGCTGGTCCTGTTGTTGGCCGTCGGCCGGGGTGCCGCAGATGTAGTCGACGGCCTTCTGGGCCTGCTGGGCGGCCCTTAGGACCATGGCCTTGTCTCCGGCTATGACGTCCCGCCAGTGCTTTATGTAGGCGGCGTCCGCTTCCACGGTCTCCTTTCCGATGCCGGCCTTATCGCCCAGCATGGCTGCCCCCATCCCTGCCACTAGTTCCTCCACCCCGTAGTCGTGGGACTGGAAGGAGTTGTTGGCGGACTTTGCCCGGTTGAGCCTGGAGGGGTGGCCGGTGGCGTGGGTCAGCTCGTGGAAGACGGTGTTGTAGTAGAGTTCGGTCTTCTCGTACCTGTTCCTGTCCGGGACCCTGACGAGGTCTTTGGCGGGGACGTAGTGGGGAGGCTGGTTGAGGTTGGCGTAGGTCTCGAACCCGGGAGGGTTGGGCATTGAGGCTATGATCGCCTCCGCTTCTGCGATGGAGTCGGTTACCCTTGCTGGCTTTTCCAGGGCAGGGAGTTCACAGCCTGCGGTTTGCTCGATGTTGAAGACCCGGTACATGCGGGCCATGGGAAAGCGCCGGCGCCTGGGGCCCTCCTGGGTCTCAGGGTTTCCTTGGTCTATGGTCTGGACCTCGCCGTCTTTCAGTTCCTCGTCCCCTGGTTTGTCGATGATCTTCCAGAAGACTATGGCGGTGGACTTCTCTCCCTTCATTACGTGTCCGCCCAGGTCTGCCGCCTGTTTGAAGGTGACCCAACGAGGGTCCTGGTAGCCGCGGATCATGTTGGTTATCAGGGTGAGCCATTGGTTTATGCCCCGGTAGGGCTTGTCGGAGACGGCGTTTCTGGGCTGGCCCATGGGGCTTATGTCCCATCCCTGCTGCCAAGGGGGCAGCTGGCCGCTGTCCAGCAGTTCCAGGATGCGGTCTGCTACCTGCTGTTCAGGGGTCCTGTCGTCAGATGGTTGTCTGCGGGTCTTGTCGTGGCGTCTGTCCTTCGGGCGTGCTCGGGTTGCTGTAGTCACGGGGGCCTCTTTGTTTTTCGGGGCTGGCTGTGCCGGGCAGCCGTGCCCTCGGGGGGCGGCGGCCGGCTCGCCGGAAGCCGCCGCCTGTGGAGGTTGTTCCCGTGTTCTTGCTTTTGGTTAGTCGAATAGGGGTATCTGTTGTGGTCCGTTGCAGTAGGTTTGGATTCCTTGGTCTGCCGCCTTGAAGGGGAGAGGGGTGTGCTGGGTGTCCTCTCCCATCAGGTGTTTCATGTTGTGTTCTGGAAGGTACCCGGCCTCGTCGGTGTAGGAACTGATGAGGCGTTCCTGGTGCCACTGTTCCACGATGGTTGCGATTGCTACGTGGACCTTGGGGAAGTCCCTCGCGAACTCTGTCTTGCAGAAGTGGTAGCCGCTCCAGATGTACGGGGGGCGTCTTTCCTCCGAATCGGGGTCCGGCATGTGCTCCCAGCCGTAGAAAAGGGACTCGGCCCCGTCTCCTGGTCCGCTGGTGTTGATGATGAAGCCGTAGAGGGCTGGGTGTGGGAGATTGTCTTTGTCCCGGTCGTCGACGCTTTCCACTTCGTGGGGGATGTCTTGGGCCTTCAGGGTTTTTGTTGCTATGTCCAGGGCCCTTTTCAGCATGGGTTGGGCGACGGTGGTGGCCGGGGGCCTTGTGGAACGAGGTGGGCCTGGGGGCAGTCTGTAATGGATGGTTACTCCCATTTGGATGCCTCTTCTTGTTTTTGTTCTACCTGGGCTGCTTGGTGAGAATCCTTCTGCGGGCGCCTTCCCGGAGTACGTCCCGGTACGAACATTCCGGGCATTTGGCTCGGTCTCTTCCCCAGAGGTAGAGGCTGAAACGGCGCCGCAGGCACAGGTTCTTGGGGCTTCATTCTGGATTTCCGGTGTTTGGACGGCGTCCTGGCTTCCGTGGGGGATGTCGGCTCTCCAATGGCGGTACGTGAATGTTGGCGTCATGTCCCTTGCTCCGGCCTTTTGTTGGTCACGCCCCCCGGGGTGGGGCGAGGGGGGCGGACTGTTGCTGGAGCGTTTTGGTGCTGTGACGTTTTTGCTCTGTCAGGCTTCTCTTCTCGCCAAACATTGGACTGGGGTGCGTTGCTATGCTTTTTCAAAGAGCCTGAAGAGGTGGCTTCTTATGGCTGAGGAACAGGTGACGAAGGGTGATGGCGGGAGCTCTGGGGCTCTGTCGGAGGTGGTGGTTGGTGACGGCAGGCTCTCTATGGAGTGGGACTGGGACAGCGAGAGCATTGTTGTGAACTTGGTAGGCCGTATTGACGGGGGCAACGCTACTGAATTCAAGAAGCAGTCGGATATCCTGGTGGTTGGAGGAAGCAGGGTTCTGGTGTTGGACCTGGAGCGGCTTGGCTACATCAGCAGTGCCGGTCTTAGGACCCTGGTGTTGACCTTCAAGAAGATGGAGTCCCAGGGCCGGAAGTTTGGCGTCTTCGGCTTTTTCGGGACTGTGGCGGAGGTCTTCATGACTGGCGGGTTTGACCGGATCGTGCCGACCTTCAAGAACCGGGAGGAGGCTGTCCTGTCTATGACGGGGTAGTTCTTTCCGTTTCCGTTTCAGGGCAGGGTTGCTCGCAGGAATATTCGGCTTACCGTCTTGGGGGACAGGGCGTACTTCTCGGCGGCTTCTTTGTTGGTTAACAGTCCTTCCTGGATGGCATGGACCATCTCTTTATCTCTTATTTTTGCAGCGGTGCTTCTTGAGGCGCTGATGCGGTCGTGTTTGCACTCCGGGAATGGACAGCGCAAGCAGGAGGGTGCCAGGTTGCAGCCGTTATCTGGGATTAGGTGTATCGACGGGCCGTCGTGGATGCCTGCTGCTGAATCGCTGTCTGGCTGTGTGCCTGGCTGTGTCTGCTTGCCGCAGTTCAGGCATTTCAGGTAGGCGCCGTACTGGTCTTGGTCTAGAGCTTGGGTACCTTTACACTTGGAACACGGTGGTAGCCGGGTTGTCTGGTCGGAGGTCATCTCAGTCCTGTATGCCGGCGTGGGGTTAGGTCCCCTGTCCCCCTCTTTTTTGGGGGTGAGGGCTTTGTCGGCTGGCAGGTTGGCTGAGTCCCCGCTTTTGGGCCGTTGGGTCTATGCTAGTGAATTTGAGTGGCCTGGGCTTTGGCGCTTGGTGAAGCTCTTCAGGTCTGGTCTCTTTGGGCCGGTTGTTCGGCTTCCTTTTCGGCCCGGCTCTTGGTGGTGTTGTAGGTTCGTTCAACCGGGGTGTTCGTGAAGTTCTTGGTCTTCCCGCAGTACTTGCAGACCCCGAGACTGGTCCTTCCCCGGGGAGATTCTATTACCCAGAAGTGCGTGCATTCACTCGTCAATGGACTTTCCCCTCGTCCGGGTAGTTGTCTTCTTCCTGGTAGTGTTCTTCTTCTGCCTCGAGGTCACAGGCGGAGCAGAGGGTCTCTCCGTTTTCGAAACTGAGTTGCCTGGTGGCGTTGCCGCACCGGTCGCATTGGAAGGATAGGTTTCCTTCTCTTTCATTCAGGTTGTTTTGGTCTCTTGCCTGCATCTTTATTTTCCCTTGGTTTAATCGGCGTCTTTGAAGAGGAGGGTGGTTGCGGCTGCACCTGCCGAGGCCAGGGCGGTTGTGGTCAGCAACTCCGTCAGTGGGGGCAGGACCCCTCTGGCGATGGTGTGGCCGGCGTACATGAGGGCGACAGTGACTGAGGCCGTTAGGACGGTTACGCTGATGCAGTAGGTGAGGGTCTTTGTGTTCTTGCCTGGGTTCATGGTAGCGTCTCTCTCTTTTCTATGAGGCGTCTATGGTCAGGGCCCCGAATTGGAGGGTTGCTCGGCCTCTTTCAGTTCTTCGCCGGCAGTCGAAGGGAGAACCGAAGTACAGGAACCTGCCGCTGGTGTGGGCTGTGGCCCCGGTGGCTATTTCCTCGGGCACTAGGGCAATTGATCCTGAGTCTACGTCGTAGATGTAGCCGTTGCTGTCTCTGAATGCTCCGTCTCCGGTGCCGGTGGGGAAGACTATGCAGGTGTGGTTCATCAGGGTGGCGCGAAAGACTGTGTCCTTGCTCTTCAGGAATTGGTGCCAGTGGGCCGGGTCTATTGCGAAGCAGGGGTCGCCTATGTAGTAGCGTCCGGGCTGGGCCCGGAGGGTGATGCTGGTCTCTGTGACTTCCATGCCTTGTGTCTTCTCTCTTGGCTTCGGGGTGCTTTGGGTGATCGGGGGTTTCTCCGGTGTTACCAGGCAGTGGACGGTGAGGAGGACTGCGGTTACAGGGACTGTGGCCTAGGCGGTTGCCACCAGTGCTAGGGCTATTGCCAGGTGGTAATGCTGCTCCTTGATGTTGGCGGATATGGCTTGGGTTGCGCCGATGGCTAGGGCCGCGGCCAGGATGCAGGCCAGGAGTGTTAGGGGTGTTTTCAGCGTGATCTTTTTCATGGGCGTATGCGCTGGTTTCCCTACGCTGCGGTTGGCTTGGCGTTTGCTAAGGGTTCTGTTTCTCTCTGGCCTTCAGTTCTCCTTCCAGGCGGATGATTTTCTGCCTGGCCTCCTTGAGTTGGGCCAGCAGGAAGGCCCTTTCTCTCTCTGCGCTCCATCGGTAGAAGAGGACGTCCAAGACCTCTTCCTTGAGGTGTTGCAGGAGGTCTCCGACGAAGGTGGGGCCGTACTCGGTCCGGCCGTTCCGGTAACGCTCCATGGCCTCTTCAGTTTCGGCCTTCAGCCAGGCGGAGCACTGGTCTATTTCCCATGTCCTCCATGATTGGCTTTCGGCTGGTTGCCCTGAGGCTTCAGGGACGGGCTCTGTGTCTTCGTTGCCCTCTTGGCTGCCCTGTTGGTCTCGGGGGTTTCTGTCTACCAGTTTGGTGATGTCCTCTATTGCCTTGGCCACCTCTTCCCGGTTCAAGTGGGGTTTGATGTTGTGGATGACTCGGTAGGTTTGCTCGTCCTGTAGGGCGATGTTGTCCTTCTTGACGAGCCAGGCGAGGGTGGTTCTCAGGCTGAGTTGCTTGGGGTCGTGGTGGCCGAAGTTTGCGAGGAGGGCCTTGAGGCTCTTGGTCCACTCTAGGATTTGGGGGAGTTCTGCGGTCCCCTCTTCGCCAGTGTGGACAGGGACTATGTCTTCGTCGGTATCTTGACCGTAGTTGACGTTGATGATGCCCTTGCTCTTGGCTGTCCGGACGTCCTCCGGGATGTAGGGGGCCTGGGGGCCGTAGACGTACATGTAGAAGTAATAGTCCAGTGGTATGTCGTACAACTCCTGTGCCAGGTAGGCCAGGTGCATAACGTGGCTCTGGGCGAGTTTCTGGTTGTTCTGCTGGAAGTGGCGGGCCAGGCTTGTTATGAAGAAGCGCCGGCAGCGCTGGGTTTCCTGGAAGTCGGTTTGCTGGGTCATTTCTTGCCTCCTCGGTTGTCTCGGTCGCTGTTCAGGGGCTCTGCCTGCAGGAACATGGCGGGTCGGCCTGGTTGGTCGCTTTTCAGGGTTTCGGATGTGGAGGGTCCGCGGCTTCTTGAGCGGAATATGATGACCCGGTAGGTTATCTCCACGATGGCTTCCTTGGCCTCGCGGTGTCGTTGTTTGACTTGGGCGGTGGTCCAGACGAGGCCGGCGGTGAGGCCTGCTAGGGCTGGGGTTATCCAGGGGTTGTCCAAGGGCTGGACGTTGGCTAGGTGTTGGAGTAGCAGGCCTGCTGCTGCGGTCGGGATGGCTGCCAGGAAGAAGTTGTTGAGCACCGTCTGCGGGTTAAGGTTGGTCAGGGCTACGGACATGTTGCCATTTTGGGGATGGTGGCTTGCCGCTTCCTCCAATGCGTCCAAGCAGGTCTTGGACATGGCCTCCAGGTCGTTCTTTCTGGCCAGGGCGGGGTGTGCCCGGGCTATGGCGACGCTGTAGCCGTTGGCGGGGTTGCGGATGGCGACCCGGACTATGACTTGGGGCATGGGGCTGTTGATGGCGCACAGGTGGTTGAATAGTTCCTGTGCCCATGGGTCTGTGTTGTTTTCCTCGGGGTCTTTCATGTTGTTTGTCTTCCGTCGCTCAGTCCTCAGCTTTTCGTGCTGGGCGTCTCGCTTCCCTGCCACAGGGGCGGCGTCTCGATTGCTTCGGCGTTATTCCTGGGGCCCTTGGCGTTTTGGTCGTAGTCCTGCCATGGAACGAACTCGGCGTAGCGTCCTATGACGTACCTCTGGAATTCTTTGAGTTCCTTGGTGGCGTGCTTTTCGTGGACCATGGGATAGGGCTTGCAGCCGGCGTCCACCAGCTTCTGGTGGCGGTACTGGACTTCCTCCATGGTCTCCCCCTCTCTATAGCCTGTCAGCATGTAGACCATGATGTGCTTGGCTGGTATGCCGGCCCGCTCCAACCTCCCCAAGCCCTGGAAGAAGATCTTCTCCTGGCCCAGGTTGTCCCAGGCGGTGTACAGGCGGCGCCTTTCGAACTGGTCGTCCCGGTACTCGATGGACGCCAGGGCTTCTGCTGCCTCTTGGTCCATGAGCCTGATATTGATGCCCTGGTTGAAGGAGACCCTGAAAGCTCCATCCCGGATCTCCTTGATGCGTTCCTGCCACAGGGGTTTCGGCTGTCCGAAGAAGTCGTTGTCCAGGAGCACTATTTTCCGTTCCGTGCCGGGTCGCCAGATGTCCTGGATTGAATTGGCCGGCAGAGGCTTGCCCTCCTTTTTCGGGACGACGCAAAAGCTGCAGTTGAGGCGGCAGCCCCTTTGGGTGAAGCCTATGGACCATTGGTAACCGGGGTAGATCGAGTAGTCGTAGTGCTCGTAGGGGTCCTTGCCTATGGCCTGTTCGACGGTGTTGTACAAGCCGGTGCCTGTTCCTCCGAGTAGGGCCTTGGGCCAGGCGGAACGCACCTCCTCCAGTCTGGGGAAGGAGTGCTTGAAGATTGCCGATGCGTAGACCTTGTCCGGCCTTGGTTCGAACATGCTCGGCTGTACCGAATCGGTCAGGGTTACGTTGTGCCCTTGGCTCTTGTGCCAGTGGCTCAGTTTCATCAGTGCCAGGTTTGGTAGTTTTCCGTCCAGGTGGATGAGTCTTACTTGCATCTTGGTCCCGGGTGTTTATTGGGGGTCGGGTGGTTGGCAGAGTCTTTCCAGGAGGTCGCAGGGGTCAAGCTCCCTCCATACCATGTCGGCGGACTCCAGTATTCGGTCGTTGGCCGCGCATAGTGCAGCTTCGGCAGAGCGGATTCCGATTTTGACGAAGTCTTCGGGGGTGCCTTCTCCGGAGACTATTGCTCTTTGGCGGCGGGCTACAGCGCCGGCGTTCGCGGTGATGGCTTCCAGCCGGTTGGCGGTGAGGTCACAGTCTCTTTCGGCCTTCCTTAGGGCTTTCAGGTAAACGGCGCCAGCAGCGTCTGAAGAGCGTTGCTCCAGCAATGTGTGCCATTCACGCCCTAGGCCAGTGAGGTCAGCTGCGTTTTGTGGCAGCGGCATGATGTCGTTCCATAGCCATTCGACCAGGATGTTCGCCCGGTGCTCCTCGTGGTCTTGGCCGCTTTTGGCAGCTAGGGGGAGGGCTTTCTTCCACCTCTTGGAGTTTCGGATGCAGTGGGGCACTGCGTCATTCATGATGAGTACCCATTTCCCGATTACCAGGGACATGCAGTCTGGGACGTAGGGCACCAACTCCTCGGAGATTGCGAGGTTGATGGCCGCCATGCTTGAGGGGTTTTGGTATGTTCCCAGGCCCTTGGGGAGTTCCGATGTTTTAAGGATTGCCCTGAGGCGGCGCTCCATCTTGGTTGTGAAGCGGGCTGTCATTTGGCTTATACCTCGTCCTTACTGACTGCGGTCGGGTCGCAGAGCCTTTCCAGCAGGCCGCAGGGGTCGAAGCTTTCCCAGAGGGTGGACTGGGGTGCATGCCTTGCGGCCTCCGATGCCCGTTCGGTGGCGTCCCCCACGTAGTTGGTGGTCTGGGGCGCGTAGGATGTGACCTCGCCGAGGCTTTTCGGGAAGGCGAGGAGGGCCGAGTGGGCGTGCTTGGCGGCGCTTGACGCCGACTCGGTGGCGTCCCTGTCGACTTTGGCCCATTTCAATGCTTCGTTTGAAGCAGCTATGGCCTTGGATGGTGTGCGGTCATGGCACATCCTGGCCCATGCCTTGCCGAAGCCTATGTTGTCTGCGGTGTGTCGCAGTTCGCCCAGGACCTTGTCCCACATCCACTCCATGACCATGGTGGCCCTTTGGAGTTCGTGGTCCCGGCCGGTGCTCGCGGCTAGGGGCAACAGCGTCTTCCATCGTTCGGAGTTGCGCATTTCCTCCGGCATGGAGTCCTGGATGGGTATGATCCAGGTGGCTATCACCCGGGACATGCAGCTTGGGATGGTGTCAATGAGTTCCCCGGTGATTGCAAGGTTGATGGCCGCCAGGCTGCATGGGTTGTGTCGGGAGCCCAGGCCCTTGCTCAGGGTGGCTTGGTCCAGGATGTCGGTGAGTTTCTTTCTCCACTGGGGCGCCAGGGTGGTCGTCATGTTGTTCTTTCTTTCATTTCTTTTGTTTTCTGGCCGGGATGCGGGTGCTTGGTTCTACTGGCGGACTATGTTCTGGAAGACGTCCCAGAGGCCCTCGGGGGCCTCGTTCCGGGCCATGTCTTCAATGGTCGGTTCGGGCCCCAGCCTGAGGCTTATGGTCCCGGCGGGCTGTCCGTTTACGTGGAACATGGCGTAGTAGGCGGGGCGGTCCTTGTTGCCGAACGTGCGGATGTGGTCGACGCTGTCCTGGGAGCCTTGGGCGTCCATCATTTCCTGCAGGTCTTCGACGGGGTCGTAGGTCTCGTCCTTCCAGCGGACGGTGATCAGTATGTCCGCCCCCATCAGGGATACTTGGCCTATGGCGGTGGACTGGTCGATGATGTTCCAGCCGTTTATGGCTTCCACTTTCGGTTCTCCTGTTGTGGCGGGGTGTTGGAGCCCTTTTGCTGGCTCATGGGTTGAGGGCCTCTAATGCCTTGGTGTGGCGGAGGGTGATGTGGCAGTGGCCTACTGCTATGGCGTCGTAGATGTCCTGGGCCTCCGGCGTGCTTGGGAAGTCCTCCGGCGCTGCTCTCTGGAGGTCTCCGTCGTAGAGCAGGGTGACTCCCAGGCGGATTACCTCCTTCCTGGGGGTTCTGCTTCCGCTTAAGCCTCTGACTCTGACCGCGGCCAGGACCGAGGTGGGGTTGTACTCGTTCCACTCCCTCTTTGGTTGTTTCCTGGTGCCTTTGCCCTTGGCCCAGGTTCGTATTGCCCTGGCCAGGGTTGCCAGTTCCGGCGCGGGCCTGCTCCGTTCCATTGAGGTGGTCTTCTCACAGGCGAAGGTGGTAACGTTGAGGTGGTCCGGCTGGGCCTTTATGTAGGCTTCCAGTTGGTCGATGATGTGGCCGATTCTCTCGTGGGCCGGCAGCTTGGCGGGGGCTGTTATCACGTTCCAGGCGGCAAGCTTTGTCCCTTGGAATATGGCAATGCCTGTCTTCTTGGTGCCCGGGTCGATGGCGGCGAGGACCTGGGTCATTGCGGTTGCCCTGGGTTGAGGGCGGGCTGGAAGCCCTTGGACTCAAGGTACTGGTAGAGGGTCTGGTCTCCTGAAACCATGTAGGGCAGGAATATCTCCTCGAGGTCGGCCATTTCCGTTTCCAGGAGGGCCATCTGGGCTTGGACCCAGTCGAGGATGATGCGCCATGCGGTGCGTCTTGCTTGCTGCATTCTCTGCTCGTTGTTGGTGGCCATGACCCTTTGCTTGGTCAGGACGTTGTAGACGGCGTCTATGTTGACTGGCAGGGCAAAGATGATCGGGCCATGCTTTGTGTCAACGACCCATTTCAGGCCGGCCGGGTAGCCTGCGCCTCCGAAGAGGGTCGTTATCTCGGTGGCCCCTTTCTTCGCGAGCAGACTGGAGACTTGGGAGACTGTCTTCTCGGCCGGTACTTTGGTGGTGTAGTTGAGGATGGGCATTTTTCCGTGTCCTGTTGGTGTCTGGACTGCTTTTGGTCTTGGGCTGGGTCAGGCGGGGATCTTGTCGTAGGCCCTGGCGTTTCGGGCCATAAGGTTCTGTATGAAGCGGTCGACGGTCTCGGTCTGGTCCTGCTTGAAGGCCATGGCGTAGACCAGGCCGGCGGTGGCTGCGTCCCCGGCGCCGATGAAGTCCGTGCCTTTGGGAACGGGGAGTGCGTTTACGTCCAAGGGCGGGCCTTTTTCCTGGTAGATGGTCCTGCCTCTCTTGCCCTTGGTCAGCATCAGGACCTGGGCCCCCAGGCTTTCCCTGACGTGGGCTGGGCCTCCGGCTTCGAGTTCCTTGGCCAGGGCATTCAACTCTGGCTCGTTCATGGTGTAGAGGTGCTGGTTCGGAATGATGGCTATCCGGTGGGCGGATGCTTTTGAGGTTGCGTTGACCGCGACCCTCTTGGCGTTGTAGTAGACCGACTCGAGGTCCTTGGTGCGCAGGTTCATGCTGATCAGGGTCCAGTCGTAGTCTGGGGCCATCTCGTTGATGGTGCCCAGGAGCTGGCCCATATAGGGCCACTTGCCGTCAACCTTGCAGGGATTTCCCTTCCTGGCGGTCATGTTGATGTGGCCCTTGTATCTCTGGGGTGGGTGGCCTGGCATGACGATGGCCTGGCGGATCCCTCCTCTTTCAAGGGCTTGCTTCATGGCCTTTGTGTCTTCGGTGGACGCGGTGGTGAGGAAGGTGGTGTCGGCTCCGGCAAGGCTCAACTCCCTGGCCATGATGGCCCCGACCCCTCCGATGTGGCTCCTGGTAGCCTGGTCCTCGGAGCGGGTTACGGTCTCCCTGATGGCGTTGCCTATGACGAGGAATTTCATGCCGGTGGGTGGTTCTCCTGGGTGTGGGTTGGTATGGCCCGGCTAGGGAGTCCTCTGCCGGGTCAGGGGCTTGGGACCGGGCGGCCGTTGACCTGGAGAAGGTCGACCGGGGTGTCTTCCAGGAACTGGGCTATGGTCTTGTCCAAGTCTCCTTGGTTTTCTCTGAGGGTGTTCCGGAGGTGGCTCAGGATCTTTCCCAGCATGTTGGCTCCGGCCAGGATGGTGTTGGCCCGTTGCGGCTTGGCCCCCCAGAAGTCGTCTCTCGGGGAGAGTTCGACGATGGGCCATGTACCGGTCGCCAGCAGGGCGGCCTGGAATTTCTTCCGGTGCTGCCTGAGGCGTACTGCTTGGGTGTAGCGCATTGCGTCGACCCGTATTTGGTCCCAGTCCGGGCGGACCATGGGCCCTCCGTTGCTTGAAGCAGCATAGGAGGCCTTCTTTGCTTCCATTCCGGACTTCTGTCCTCCTATTTGCTTCTGCAGGTCCGGGCAGTTGGGGTACTTGAGGGCTTGGTACAGGCCCTCGGGGCTTTGGAAGACGGTGTCGTTGACCTTGATGGGGTAGCCGAAGGTCATGTTGGAGAGCTGGCCGTGCTTCTCACGGGAGCGGCGGAAGAAGGCGACGTGGTCTGCGATGTATGTCGTTGACCTGGTTTCTGTCTGTGTTCTCAAAATATCTGTTTCTTCCTCTCTTCGATGGTACATCCGGGTCTCTTGGGAGCGCCTGACCGAATAGACACCTGGAGCCTGTTGCAGCAAAAGACGCCGGGGCCTTGGGCCTCCCGCGTCCTGTTATCTGTCCGGTCTTTCCTGCCTGCCGGCTAGAAGGGAGGCGCGAAGCCGTCCTTCCCGAAGGTCAGTCCCGGGATATTCTTCTTGAGGACTGCCAGGTCTTCCCTGAACTTCCTCGTGTACCTGGCGGGGGCCTCTTCCTTCGGACAGCCGAAATGCTCTGCGGTGGACATGATGGCCCGGTCGTCGGTCCTCGCGATCATCTTCTCCCCTATCCTGTCTTGGAGGAGGTGAAAGCCCTGGACGATGAACCTGGTTGCCCCGGTGCTTTTGACCGTCTCTGCGAAGCCCTGCGCGTCACTGAGGGGCAGCAGGGGAGTCATGGTGATGCAGGCCTGGATGCCTGACTCCTGGACCTTGGTTATGGCCTTCAGCCTTGCGGCTATGGAGGGGCAGCCCGGCTCGTAGGTCTTCCTGACTTGGTCGTCGTCGGTGGTCACGGTCATATTGACTTGGATTTGGCTGCCTTGGTCCTTGAGTTGGCTCAGGACGTCAAGGTCCCTGACGACCAGGGGGCTTCTGGTCTGGATAACGAGGTTGATGGTCGGTTTCCGCTCGGCCATCGCCTCCAGGAGGGCCCTGGTCACCCCGGCGGTCTTCTCGACGGGCTGGTAGGGGTCCGTCGCCGTCGACATATAGAAGACCTTGTTGTTCAGGTGCCCCGGCGCTATTTCGTGGAAGCGCTCCACGGCGTTGGTCTTTACCTTCACCCACTGGCCCCATGTTTCCCTCTCCGCCTCGGTCTGGGTGAAGTTGGATGCGTAGCAGTAGTCGCAGCCGAAGCTGCACCCTGAGTAGGGATTGATGACGCCGTCGTAGGCGGCGATGAAGCCGGTGGCTTTGCCGACGATGCTCCTTGGGGCCATGGCCTGGACCTTGGTCTTGCCTAGGCTGGTTGGTAGTTCTTGGGTGTTTGTCTTCGTGGTCATTCTGTTCACCTCTCACATTGGTCCTGGGGCGGCGGGACGTGGGGAGAGCCGGCCCAGGAAGGTGTGGGTCAGAGCCAGCAAGGCTTGTCCGGGGCTTGGGTTCCGTCCTGGGGGAGGTGTTGGAAGGTAGACCTGTTCATGAACTTGCTTACGTGGACGGTGTCCTTGGCCTCAAAGCTGCCTAGGAAGCTTGGTGAGTGGGTTGCTATTACCACCCGTGCCTTCTTCGATGCCAGCTGCAGCAACTTGGCTACCTCCTTTCCCGCCTGGGGGCTCAGTCCTGTGTCTGGGTCGTCTAGGAGGACGAGGGTGTCCTTGGGTGTTGTCGGCTGGTAGATACCTGTTATGAGGGCCAGGGTGTTCATCGTGCCCGGGGATACCTGCTCGGCGGTGTAGGACTCGTAGGTGTCTTTTTCGATGAAGTGGATGCTGGGCTTATTGTTGACCTGTTTTATGGCAATGCTGTGGATGTGGGGCAGGGCCCTCCTGGTCATGTTCTGGACGAAGCGGTAGATGTTTGGGCGTCTGCTCCGGAGTTGGAGGAGGAATTGGGCCATTGCTGAGCAGTAGGCCATTGGGTCCTGTTCCTCTCCGGGGCGGGTTGTCCTGGCTCCGAACGGAGGCCTTATCGTCCGTATGGCCATCAGGTGTTGGCGGATCTCGGGCAGACCTTCTTCCTGGCTGGTGTCCAACAGCTTAAGGCCGGAGGGGTGTTCGTCCGGGGAGAGGACTCTTTTGGCCTTGGACGGCTCTCCCGGAGGGCCTGCCATCTCCTTGGTCACGGCGAGGCGCGAGGCGTGCCAGGCATGCAAGGTGACCGAGTAGTCGGTCTTCTGCCCGCTATGTTCGAAGGTCAATCTGACGGTGATTGGCTCCTGCCCTTGGTCTTCGTCACCGGTCGTGGGGAACGCTCGCACGCCTTTGGGAGGTCTGTAGTTGATTATGCCTCCGGTGGTCCGCGCGGTCTGGCCTATGAGGTCAAGGAGGTCGATCAGGTTTGATTTCCCTGCTCCGTTGGGGCCGGTAAGGAAGTTTATTTGTTCCAGCTTCAGGCCTTTGAGGTTGCTGATGGTCTTGAACCCGTTGGCGGATATTGATGCCAGTATCACAGGTGGCGCTCCTTGAGGGGTGTTGGTCAGGCTGCCTGTTTGACTTGGTAGCCGTGGTTTCGGGCGGTCCTGACCATGTGGGTGGTGCCGTTGCCTCCGGGAAAGGCCAGGACCAGGTCGGGGTTGGATCTCTTGAGCATGTCCTCGTTGCGGCGGAAGCCGGCGCTCTTGCCGTACTTCTTCCAGTCGGCGGGGAAGGCCTGGCAGGGGAGCTTTTTCTTCTGGGCGTAGACTCCTGCCAGGGTATCCGCCCCCCGGGCTGCGCCGTGGACTATTGAGCTTGGTCCGAGCCTGTCGAGGGTGCTTGCCAGCAGGTCCCAGTCGCTGAAGTCCCTGCCTCCGCATACGAGTATCTTCAAAGTGCTTTCTCCTTGGTGATTCTGTGCCTCGTGCCGACAGCAGCGGGGTTGAGGCGGGAGAAACCCCGCTGTGATGAGCGGCCGGTGTGGACGGACGGCGTCTTTCCGTTGGGCGAGGCTCAGACGCTTGAGGAGGGCGTTTTGTTTGTGTGGATCAGGGACCGGTCTCGATAGTGCCGTCGGGTGTCATCTTCAGGAGGGCCGTGAAGTCATAGCCCATGTTGCGGAGTGCGTCGCTGCCTCCCTCCTGGCGGTCCATGAGGACTATGACCTTGACCACGGGGTGTCCCGCGGCTTCGGCGTTGAGTATTGCTTCCAGGAGGGAGAGGCCGGTGGTGCAGGTGTCGTCTACTACGGCCACGGGTAATCCTTCCGGGAGGTTGCCCTCGATTGTTTTCTTCGTGCCGTGGTCCTTGGGGAATCTCCTGATGGTGAAGGCCCTTACGGGTGTTGAAAGCAGGGGTTCTGGTGGGCTTTGGACGCTGGCGAAGGCAACGGCCATGGCTATAGGGACGGCGCCCAGGGGCGGGCCTCCTACGGCCAGGGCTTTCTTTTCCTTTATGTGGGGCAGTATGGCCCGCCCTATCAGCCCTGCAGTCTCGGGGTGCATTGTGAGGACCGCGGCGTCGAAGTAGTGTTGGGTCGTTATGCCGCTGCTCAGGGTGAAGTTGCCCTTTTTGAGGGCCCCCGGTCTTCTGCCAGGGTTTTAAGGAGAGTGGTTTCGAGTGTCATCTGGCTGTCGCCCTGAACTTTCTGGGCCTCTGTATCAGGCCGTTCCAGGCCTTCGTGGTGCCCCTTCGCTTGGAGCTTATCCTCCTCTGGAGTTTCTTGCATGTCTTGCATGAAGGGGCTTCTCCTGTCCGGGTGATTCGGTGGCTGGTGGGAAGGGTACTCAGGGTCTTGCCGCAGAGGGTTCTGACGATGACTGGAAGGTGTGTGGTCTCTGGGTATGGGAATTGCATTGGTTGGAGTGTCTTTTGTCCTTTTTTGTGATTTGCATTACCTGATTGGTATGGTCAGGCTGGGGCCGGGCACGATTTCGATTCCGTATGCCTGTGCGTTGATGAACCAGGTGGCGGCCATGGCTACGGTGCCTTCGCCTGGCCTGTTTTCCAAGCCTTGGATTGGCCTTAGTTCGATGATTGGGCCCTCCTGCTGGCCTCTGCGGAATGTTACCCGGTTTGGGATCGGTGTGATATGGCTTCCTGTCATGGTGACTGCGAGGGGCAGGGGGGCGGGCCTGGAGAGGCTGACCCTTGCGGCGTACTCGTCGATGAGGGTCATCTGGAACTGGACTTGGAACGGGGTTCCTGTGTTGCTGTCCAGGTTCAGGCTGGAGAGGCGGGGCATGTGGGCCAGCCTTTCCGACGCCATGTCAGCTATGTCGTTGTCCCTGAGGTGGAGGACCTGGAGACTTGCCG
Organism: Dehalococcoidia bacterium; assembly: GCA_034420695.1. Lineage (GTDB taxonomy): Bacteria > Chloroflexota > Dehalococcoidia > Lucifugimonadales > UBA3495 > Io17-Chloro-G2. Next base: position 15,142 of record DAOULB010000025.1, on the reverse strand, counting down.
GCAGGTTGTCCGGGACCTCTGTGAAGTTGTTTCCCTCCAGGTTCAGGGTGGATAGCTGGTTCGGGAGGTTGTCCGGTACTGAATAGAGGAGGTTGTGCTGGGCGTGGAGGATTCGGAGGCTGTCCGGGAACTCTGTGGGGAGGACCTCCATTTTGTTGTTGGACAGGTCGACGAAGTAGAGGTTTGTAGCTGTCTTCAGGAATAGCTGCGGGGTGGCGACTATGTGGTTGTTGTCCAGGAACAGGTTTCTCAGGCTTGGGGTGTTGCTGAGGAGATTGGTGGGTACTTGGTTTATTTCGTTCCAGGAGAGGATCAGGCTTCCCAGGGCTGGAGTGTTTCTCAGCAGGCCTTCCGGGAGTTTTGTGAGGTTGTTGCCGGCCAGGTTGATGTATTCCAGGAGGGGTGTGTGCTGGAATGTTTGGCTGTGGATCTCATGGAGCTGGTTTCTTGCCAGGTTTACCTTGGTGAGACCTGGCATGTTGTTCAGGAGGCCCTCTGGTATTTCCTCCAATTTGTTTCCTGACAGGTCTAGGTCTTTGACGTTGGCCAAGCCTTGTAGGTCCCTGGCTTTCAATTCCTCGATGTCCAGATCTTTGAGTTCAAGGCGGGGGCCCAGGATTTCCAGATGGTTTGGTGTTATGTCGCTGCAGGTTCTTGGTTGGTCCGTTGGGTTGGGGGGTGGGAGATTTGAGAGGAGTACTGCGGTTACGGCCGGGGTCCGGTTGCAGATGCCCATCTTGATGGTTACTTCGGTGCTTGCTTGGGCTGCGAGCCGGTAGGGAGCGTCCGGGCCCGGGGGGGCCAGGGCTACGATGAAAGTTTCGGAAACCGGTTCGTCGTTGTTTGTGTCCGCGGTTATCGGGATGGTGATTTCGGTCTGTATCTGGCCTGCTTTTAAGAGGGCCTGTCCTTTGCTGTGGTTGTTGTAGTCCTCTTGGTCCGCGTCCTGTGTGCTTGGGTCTTGGTCCGGCCCCAGGGTGTAGGGGACTGATATGTCTTCCTGGGGAGCCTTGCTGGCCTTCAGGAGTACGACCGCTGTTTCCCCTTCCTTGGTCGTTATGGCCGGTGTTTGTGTTTCTATGACCAAGCTGAGTTCCGGCACCAGGGGGCGTCCTGGAAGGGCCAGGATACCTGTCGTCTTGTCCAGGGTGAAGGAGATGTTCTTCACGGCGATGGTGGGTCTCTGCTCGAGGGTGGCGGGTTGCTCCTTCGGTGTGATTTTGATTTCCCCTCCGTAGGTGCTTCCTGGGTCGAAATGGGTGGTTGTTGAGTGTATGGCGACGTTGGTTGCTGCTATTTCGACGCTGATCGGCAGGGGCGGTTTCTGGGAGAGACCGACGCGCACTGTGTTGTGGTCGACCTGTTGCAGGTTGGCTATGAAGCGAAATGGGGCGCCTGGGTTATGGTCCATGGTCAGGGTATTGAAGTTGTTCCTTCCCACGGCTAGGGACCTTGGAAATATTTTGATCTTGTTGCTGTGCAGGTTGGCTGTCTTGGTGCTTGGGGGTAGGACCGGAGGCCTGCTGAGACGGTTTCCGGAGAGGTTTATAGTCTGGAGGTTTGGGTTGTGCTGGAAGATGTTGTCGGGCAGGCCGGGGAGCCAGTTGTCGGAGAGGTTTACCCGGGTTAACTCGTTGTTCTTGGCAAATGTTCCCTCGGCCAGTGCTCGTAGCTTGTTCCGGGAGAGGTTGATGTGGGTTATGCGAGGGTTGGAAGCGGCGAAGTCGTCAGGAATTTTGCTTATTCTGTTGGCGGCGGCTTCGAACTTCAGGAGGTTGCTTGCCTGCGTCAGGAGGCCTTTTGGGAGGCTGGAGATTTGATTTTCTGATATGTCTATGCGTCTCAGGTTGGGATTGTTCTTGAATGCGGCTTCTGGTATTTCGGTAAGGTCATTGTTGCTGAGGTCGATGCTTTCCAAGAGGGGGATTTCCGCGAAGAGGTCGTCCGGAAGGCTGGCTATGCTGTTGTCTGCCAGGTTCAACTCCTGGAGGTTGGTCAGGTCCTGGAGGTCTTGAGGCCGCAGGCTGTCTATTCTCTGCCACTGGAGGGAGAGTTCGCCGGTCAAAAGCGCTAGGTGCTGGCTGGTGACGCCGTCGCATTGGGGTAGGGGGTGTACCTTGTTGGTGTCCTTCAGGGCTTGTAGTAGTGCCTCTTGGACAATAGGGGTTCTGTTGCAGATGCCGCCTTCCGTCGCCGGCTGTTGTAGTCTTTGGGCAGTTGCGGGTATGGGGTCGCTTGCTGTGAGGGTGGCTGCGGCCAGCAGTGCCAAAGTTGCCGCGGTGAGCTTCGCTCTTAGGGACTTCATTTGATTTCTATCCTGGTGGCCTGTGTTGGATCGGGGCCTTGGTTACAGGATAGAAGATTCGACGGGGCTGGACTTTGGCGCCGCGTTTCTCTGTGTGGGCTGGGTTCAATACTTCGCTTTTCTGATCCAGAAGCCCTTGCCCTTGGGCAGGGATATGTTTTTGCACTTGGCCAGTATGTCCGCAGGGACCAGTTTCTCCAGCTTGGATGCCAGGTACTCTGGCGGGTTTCTTGGGACGAAGTACCCGGCGATGACGTCTTCGAAGACTATATTGGCGTTGTCGGCTTCGTCGCAGGCGGCTTGGAGGACGGACTTGACGTAGTCGTTCTGAGGCTTGAGGTCCCTCCAGAGCCGGGCGGCGGCCGTCACTTCGGGGTCTTTGGGGCTCACGGCGGGGGTTGGTGATATCCCTTGGTCTATTCTGGCGGGTTCTCCTCTGCAGAGGGTGTGATAGGGACAGAATGTGCATTCCTGGGAGCCTGGTGGGTATGGTCTTTCTGGCAGTTCACCTTTTTCTGACTGCTGTATGACGCCCTGAACCTTGTTGATGATGGTGTCTACGAAGGACTCCTCCCAGGAGACCCGTTCCGGGGCCATTGTCCGTCCGTTGCGGTCCATCATGGCGAACACGCCGAAGGTGGGGTGGGAGACCAGTTCCCTTTCGTGGAGTTGGCGTCCGTAGAGCCCGATCTGGGCCATGTAGGACGGGTAGGTGGTGGCTATGCCCTGTTCGATGGTCTCGTCGGCCCGGTCGGGGCTCATCGACTTGCACTCTAGGGGGACCCACTTGTCCTTGGTAAAGTCTGGGTGGCGGCAGGTGCCGTCGGGGTGACCGGTCAGAATGTAGCCTGTGTCGGGAATTTCCATTGTGACTTCGAGTTGGCCGGAACTTGAGAGGACGGTGTGGTCCGTTTCCCAGCCGGCGGCTTCCAGGTTCTGGACTATCAGGATCTCCGCCATGTGGCCTAGGTTCATGCGGTTTCTTGAGTTGGCGTCCGGCGGGTCGGACTCGGGTGTGGACTGGAGGGCGTAGGCCAGCGCGCGGGCGCACTTGCCCGCGGCCGACATTCTGAGGTAGGGGTGCTCCTCCTTGGTTATGTCCTGGGCCGCCAGGACCTGCCACCTGGGGTTTTCGGTCATCACACAGCCCCTTGGGCGCCGGCAGGGCTTGTTTCCGGGCCTCTGCTCTTTCTTCTGGCCTTGATGATACTACTTTGGGGGCCTTGGAGAAGGGTGTTGCTGACACTTCAGGGAGCTGTGTTTTAGGTTGTTTCAGGGCTTTTTATATCTGGAGGCGAAAATCTGTCCTTTATACACGCCCGCGAGGGATGTGAGGATCGAGGTTGACTGATTTTCCTCGCTACTCCGGCTACTCCACTACTCCAACCCATTTTTGATACTGAAATTTATATCTGAAAACGATGTTTTTGATACTTTCACTTGAAGTAGTGAGAGGAGTAGTGTCATTACTCGCACTACTCCACACACTCGTAGGGCCGCCCTGATTTGGAAAAAGGAGAGGTGTCCTCGCGCGCACATGTATATAGGACAGGTTTTGGTTTTCAAAGCTGCAAATCGGCTTTTCCGTCCCTCAGGACGGGTGATTTTTCTCTCTTTTTCGGGTCTCTTCCGTGATTTCCTGGGCCAGGAGCCCCGGGATTTCGGCCCCGCAGAAGTCAACCAGCTTCTGTCAGACGTTCATCAGCATCGGTCCTGTGGTGTTGCAGAGGCCGTTTAGCTGGCACAGGAGGCCGGCGATGCTGTCCACGTAGGTGATGAATTCCTTTCTTGCCGGGTGATCGGCGTATTCCTGTAGGAGCATCTCCCCTACGGGTATGTCTTCTTCGCTGGAAATGATTGCGATGGTTATTTCGTGGGGGCTGTTCTGCTCGTCGGGTTCCATGTCGGCGATTTCGCTCTGGAACTGCTCTACGTCCAGGACCCTGACCAGGACTGGCACTGCCCAGATCTTCTGCTTGCTTGCCACCATGACTTGGGACGGGGCCTGCCGGTTCTTGGCCTTAAGTTCCTCCTTGTAGCTCTCTACGAATTGGTCTTCCGTCAGTTTCATAAAAAGGCTCCAGAAATAATGTCCTGTGGTTTCGAATTTAGCACCGGGTGTGCTTACTGGATTTGGCGTCTACGGTAAGGCTTTCTGTTGCTGGTTCCATTCCTACTTGTGGCTGGCCACATTGGTGCTGCGGCTCTCTGCCGTGGTTTCCGGGGACGGGATTGGAGTTGTGTTGTCTCGCTGCTCTGCCTGGGTTGGGTCGGTGGCGGTCAACTTCTGCCAGATGAAGGGGTTGGCCTTCAGTGCTTCCCGGGTGAGTTTGTAGTTTTGGGGGTCTACCTTGCGGAAGTCGGGGTTGGTGGAGAGCAGGGAGTTTATGTAGGCCTGCATGCTCGAGAGCCTGGTCTTGGAGCGGCGGCTGGCCCTTATGAGGTTTGCAGCGGTCTTTATGTTGAGGGCGCCGGCGTGGGCCTTGGCGATGGCCGTCAGCATTTCGCTGTAGTTCCGGCAGGTGCGGAGTTGCCTTATAACTCTTGGCTTGTTCTCTGTCTTGGTTGGTTTTAGGGGGTGGTGGCGGTGCTGCTCTCGGAGTAGAGTTTTTGCTGTTTCCGGTTGGTCTTGGGTGGTTGTCGATCTCTTTGGCTCTTGGCGGTTTACGTCTTTCGATGCGTGAAAGGGGGTTGTCGTGTTACATTGTTGGTAAGAGGCCTGTTTTTCGCCGCAGCCGGTGAAGGGGTCTCGGGGAGGTGACTCCGTTGCTCAGTCGGATGGGGAGCCGGATTGGTGGTGGGTCTGTGGTCGAGGTGCCTGTGTCCTTGGTGGAGACTTTTCGCGAGGCGGCGGCTCGCCGGGGTGTGAGCCTGTCTGAGGCGATTTGCGGAGCCTTGGAGTTGTGGGTTTCCGGAGTTGTTTCGGAGGGTAGTGGGGAGGGTCCTGTTGAGGGCCAGTCTCTTATCCTAGGCTGCAGCCCGGAGGATGTTGCTTCCTACGAGGCGTGCCGGGCCAGGTTGGCGGCCGACCCCTTTGCCGTGTGCGATGTCCTTGACGAGACGAAGGAAGCCTTGTCCGAAGCCTTTGGTTTCTCCCTTGCGCGAGTGGTTCGCAGCGGACAGGAGGAGCCTGTTTTTTCCTTGGAAACTGGTGTTGGAAAGGTGTTCCTGGGGCCTGAATCTAATATTCTGGACCAGCAGCGTTTCCGTGAGTTGGTCTTTATGGAGACCGGCTTTTCGGTTCCGGAATGTGGCGCGGTGGAGTGGGTGGACAGGTCCACGGCGCTGCTTCATATCGCGGAGCAGGTCCGTTCCAGGGTGGGGGCTTGGCCTCCTAGGCCGTGGTAGGTGGCCGGGTGTTCATGGGACGGGGGGGGGGTGTCCCCTTGTCGTGATTTCCTTTATGTAGCGTTCGTGGGCTGCGGTGTCTGCTGGCGTCAGGCCGAAGAGGACCTGTCTTGTTTCTGCTGTCGCTGTGATGGCCAGGTCTGTGGCTAGGCGGTGGGCGTCGCCGGGGAGGTGGTTCTCGGTGAACTCTTGGAAGTCTTCCTTGAACTGCTCCCATCCTGTTACCGCGGCGTAATTGTCCCGGTGGACGTGTTCGGGGTTGTCGCTCCCGCTGTATCGGTCTGCCATGTAGGCCCTGAACTCGTGGTGGAGGGCCTGGGTTCTTGCGTCCGCGGCTGCATCGAACTGTTCCCGGAGGGTCGCCGGCATTGCCTCCGGTTTGTGGCCGGCTGCTGCCTGGTCAAGGTCCCTTTCGATTTCCATGATGGATAGCAGGTTGGTTTCCACGATTTCGATCCTGTCCCTTTCATCTATCTGCTAGGGTTGGGCCCTGGATAGGTATTCCTCCAGGTCCTCTCTCAACTTGGCCATGTTGTGTGAGAGGTGGTCTGCGATTGGCTCCATCATGGCGTTGTACTTTGTTGGCTCAAAGGCTGCGGCCAGGCGCTTGGCGGGGTCGGTTATTTCCTGCAGCCGTTCTGCGAGGGGGTGTGTCAGGGCTTGTTGTATGTGGTGGGCCAGTGTCTTCCTCTCTTCTGTCGTGGTTTCTTCCCCAGACCTCGGTCGCTGCTCTGAATATCAGGATCAGGCTTTCCTTGCGGTCGTCCGTGCTCCCTGAGGCCCAGGACAGGCGGCTCCGGTCGGTGGTTCTCTCTTGAGCGTAGGCCAGTTCCCGGGCTAGGTCCTTGGTCCTTTTCTTGTAGCTTTTCCATGAAATTGGTCAGGGTGGTGTTTTCGTTCCACTCCTCTTGTTCTGGGTCTTGGTGTCTTGCCCCGTATTTTGTTTCCCTGCCGGCCATTTGTGTTCCTCCGTGGGCTCCGTCTTTGGTTCAGGACTGGGCGTTTTCGGGTTCTTGGGGCGTGGCTTCTTCTTTCAATTTACCCGGCTTTTTGGGGTTGGGCTTTGGCGCGGCGTTCGGCCCTGTTTCGGGCCTCTGGAGGGGGTACATGTAGGGGCGTGGTTCGTAGCTGTGGGGGCCAAATTGTTTGTTTGGAAATATTCCGGGGTCTCCAGCTTGGCCTGTGGTGCTTTTTACACCTGAGGCCTTGGTCTGAATATTCTCAATTTGTGTTTGGGGGCTTTTGCATAGCTGGTCAGCTTTGGAGTGTTGGTTAGAAAATGTTTGGCCGGTTGGCCTCTGGGTACATGGGGGGTCCTTCACTTAGGGGACAGGTACGTTTTGTAGGTAAACATTGGGGTGCATTTTCTCTGTCTCCCTGGCCCGTCGGAGGGTTGCTTTTGCGGTTGTTTTCGCCGTCGGCGGGGGCCTCTTTCTTGGGAGTGTCCAGGGCCATGCCCTGGGCGTTCGCGGCGTTGCGCTCCGGGCTTTTGCGGCGGGGCCCTTAGGGCCTCGCTCTCCTAGTCCTGGTTGAGGTGCTGGAGCCATAGGGCGATGGCCTCGGGGTCCAGGGAGAGGGTGTTCTCTTCGTGCTGGTGGCACTCGTCGCAGCCGCCCCATGGGCCTCCGTGGGTGTCGATGGAGAGGCGGACGGCGAGTTGTCTTTCCTGTTCTGCGGTCATTTATTTCCTGTAGGGCCCGACGATTTGGTCGATGGAATCCAGGACCTCGGTTGCTGTCTTGGCGTATTGGATTTGCTCGGGCGATAGTGCGTCGCTGGCGAGCCTGTTTATTGCTTGACGGGCTGTTGGGACGTAGTCTGCGACCTCGAGCATTGGGTCCGGTAACCCTGGTGGGTAGGGTCTTGGGGGTCCCGGGTGATGACTTCGGAGTTGAGATATTGGACGGCTGTGAGGTTGCAGGTGGGAAAGAGGGCGAGGTATATCCTGACGCTTCGTTCGTTGTGGCTTGTGTCCGGGAAGTGGGTGTCGATATGTTGTTCGAAGCGTTCCAGGAGACCTAATAGTTCCATCGACCGTTGCGCGTTTGCCGTGCTGACCTTTCTGTCCTCCGGCCTTTTGTAGTGGGCATGGACTGCTTTTTCCACTTGGACGATGGTCTTTTTCATGGTGGCGATTTCGCTTTCCAGGAGTGTGGCAGTTGCGGCGGCCAGGTCCCTGTCCATTGGGGTTGGACCTTGTAGGAGGGCAAGGGTTATGGCTTTGGCCCGGGTCATCACCGCTTCGTGGTGGGCTGTTGCGTACTCTATGTCGTAGAAGACGGGCTGGTCATTTAGCATGGGAGCACGGATCTCCTTGGGCTTTTGGCGTCGGGGAGATTGTCCACGGGCAACGGGCGTGTGGCCGGTGTCATTGGTCCTGCTCTTGGAGGATGTTATGAGGGGTGTTGGCCCGGATGGTCTTGTCGAAGACCGCCATGACTTCTCCGTGTTTTCTGTTTGCCCTGTCCTGCCAGGTGGGTGTGGTATCTGGCGTTACGGTATCGGTGAGGAGGCTGATCATGCGAAGGGCGGTGTGGTAGGAGTTTGCTGCGTCTTGGGCGGCTTTCCAGCAGGCGCCGTTCATGCACCACCTGACGGCGGTGCTCTCGTTGATGTTGACCCGGACGCCGCTCTTGTCCCGGGCTAGGGCGCGCTGGGTCCAGCGGCTTGGGTGCTCGATGATGGCCTTGGCCATGGCGAGGAACTCGTGGACTGGGGAGTCGGGGTGAAGCCTGAGGCGGACGGCGAAGGGTGTGGTGCTGGCGCCCTCTCTTTTCAGCCATCCCAGGCGCACTTCCAGGAAGGCTGCGGCGATGTAGTCCTGGGGTGGGTGGTCCTGGCGGTAGGGGTCGGGGTCGCCTATCATGTCGAGGGCCATGGCGGTTCCCGGCCAGATGAGCATGTCCGGGTTGTAGTCGAGGTGGAGGGCCTGGAACTTGGTGAGTAGGGCGGTGGCGACTCCTGGTTCGGGGGTTTCCGTTGGTTCTGCTTCGATGATGAGGGGCATTGGTGTGACCTCCTGGGTTAGGGGTATAGGTCAGGCGGCCGGGGGTTGTTCCTCCCAGGTCAGCCAGCCGGGGGAGTTGGGGTCTTGGAGGACGGTGGAGCCGTCCTGGCAGTGCCAGAGGCGCCGGCCGGCACTGTCCGGGCCTGGGGCGTCGTCCTGGTCCTGGGGGAGCAGTTCGTTGAGGATCCGGACGGTGGCCGGGAAGATGGGGGCATCGCCCACGCCCGGTGCCAGGACCTCGGCTACCGCGGCGACGTGGGCCATGGCCAGGGAGGAACCCTGTGTCTCGTCCTGTATCCTTTGAGCCTCCTGTTGGACGGTGGACCGCAGGTCCTCGAAGAGGCACGATTCCCGCTGGTGCTTGCACAGGGGGCACTCGTCGTTGATGCAGAAGGCGGAATCGCAGGTATGGTAGAAGGCGACGAAGCCGAGCTTGCAGGAATGGCAGGTGGCGTTGACGCACTGGCAGTCGAGGGGGTGTTCCTGGCAGGCGCAGTGGGGCCTCTCCATGCAGTTGAAGCTGCCATTGCTGCGGTTGGCGACGATGACCATGTCGTGGTTATCGGCGATGGACTGGGCGTTGAAATGGAAGGTGATCTGGTCCTCGTCGGGGCTGGAGGCAACGGTGTTGCAGTTCCGGATGAGCTGGAACCAGGTATCGGGGGTCAGGGGCTCCCCGCGGCTGAGGAAGTTTGAGGGGTGCTGCATGGGTTGTCTCCTTGGGGGGCTGGTGCCCTTGGGGCTTGGCCGCTCTCTGTGGGGAGCGGGCAACGGGCTTTGTTCTATTTATGGTGGCCGGGGGTAGGTACTGGAAGTGGGTTGAGATCTCCGCTTTTTTCGAAGTAGTAGACGCCGACGGCGCTGGAGACCAGGGTGAGGAGTACGGCGAAGCCCGGGGCCAGGTATAGCCTGGCTACGATGCGGTGCCAGCGGTCGATGATGAAACCCATAATTGAGAGACCCCGGGTAGGTTCTACAGGCAGGCTAGCACAGGAGGACAGGGCCGGGATTGGCACGCTGGGTTGGCCCTTTCTTCGTCAGGAGGCGGGGGTTGTTTCTTTCTGTCGGCAGGCGGAGGCCAGCTTGTCTGCGGCCTTTTTCAGGGCCTTGGAGGGCCGGGTCCAGTGGGGCCCTTCCACTTGGCCGGTGAACCACTGGCCGCTGACGTTCCGTATCTCGGCGGCGCCGACCAGGGCTTCTCCCTGGTGGGCGGTGAAGATGAGGGCCTCGCCTTTGGCGCAGCGTTGGACGAATGAGGCCAGGCAGTTCTTCATGCGGTCGGCCAGTGCGATGAGTTCTGCTCCGTTGGTGACGGCGTCGAAGCGGAAGCTGCCCATGGACAGGGTTGTTATGGGGCTCGCCCAGGTGGTTGTCTTGGCCTTCTCCTGCTCCTGCTGGTGGCGTTGGTTGTTGCGCTGGAGTTGCTGGGCGTGCCACCTTTCGGAGCGCTGCCAGAGGGTGTCCCAGTCGCCGGGGCCCCAGGGCAGGTTTTCGTCGACGTGGTTGCGGAGGGCGTCGGCCACCCTCTTCAGGTTGCGCCCCTTGTTGCTGTCCGATTCCTGGGGTTTGTCTTCCTGCTGCATCCGGCTGGCCAGGTAGCGGCTGATGAGTTGTACCCAGGCCTGCCAGGGGTCGCCGTGGTGCCAGTAGGCTTGGGAGAAGAACTGGTGCTCGGTGTTGAAGTGGATGATGCGGTCCAACTCCCTCTGTGGCGCCTCCGGCTGGTTGGCTTGGGCGAGGGCCTTGAGGTAGAGGCGGGTGGACTGTTGGATATTGCGGGGTGGGTGCCTTCTCAGGTCCTCGGTGGGGATGCGGCAGAAGTAGTTCCACTGTGCGGGGGTGACTTGGAGGGAGTCCTTGACGGCCTGTATGACCTGGCCGGGGTGGGCGAGGCGGACGGGCTTGGGGTTCTTGCGGGCGATGAAGTTGGCGTAGTACCAGAGGGAGTTTGGGGAGGAGTGCTGGAGCTCCAGGAAGATGCCCCGGTTGATGAGGACGGTGTTGTAGTCGGTGGTGGAATGCTCGAATTCGCTGTAGGGGGACTTGAAGAGGTCTACGGCGAGCCTTTCCGTTTGGTGGTCCAGGATGTGCTTGCGGATGATGGCATTGGCCTTCTGGACCAGGGTGTCGTAGGTGACGGCTTGGAGGTTGGTGCGGATGGGGCACCCCTCTTGGCTCGCGGGGACTGTTGCCTCTTTGACCAGGGCACCGGCGGTTTCCTGGACCAGGTCCCGGAGGTCGTAGTTGTAGTTGATCATGATGTAGTTGGCCAGGACCTTCTTGTCCAGGTGAGCGGCGGCGTGAACCAGTAGCTGGGTGGCGGCCCACTTGGGCAGGTCGACCTTCCAGGCGGGGTAGCTGAAGTTGGGGGGGTGGTCCTTGGCCTGGCGGCCGTAGGCCCGGAAGGTTATGGTGCCGTTCGTCTCCTTGGTGATGGAGTAGATGGCTTGGCCCTGTTGGTTGACCATGGCCTCGACGATGAGGCGGCCATTGTCCTCCCGGACCTTGAGCAGTTCCCAGGTGCCGAGCCTGGCGGCTACAGCGGGCTTGGCGTGTTGCTGGAGGTGGTTTCGGAAGGAGTCCTTGAGGAAGGTGTAGTTGAGGCACTTGTTGCGGTTGGAGAGGGTGCGGAAGGTGGCCTGGGCTGGTGGATTGGCGTGGGTGGTCACGGCGTCGGTTCTTCCTTGTGTGGGGAGTTGGAGAGGAGAGGGGCTCCGGGGTCCGGGGGCGAAGACATGGTTCCTGGGTCAGGCCCAAGGCTTAGTGGCTGTGAGAACGGCCTGGGTTATTGGCGGGTGCTGTCTTTCTGTGCCGGCGTTGCCTCTTTTATGAGGAAGGGCCGCTCCCGTTCTCCGGGGCGGCCCTTTCGGTGCTCTTGGTGCGTCCTTCTTTTAAGGCGTACTGTCCCAGGGCCTGCCGTCCGGGAATATATCCTCCGGGCTGGTGCCGCTCTCCCGGCTTACGTGATCCATCACGGTGCTGAAGGTGTCCCTGACCCGTGTCAGGAGTTCCTGGCGTTCCCACTCGGGCATCCGGCGAGTTTCCTCATTGTAGCGGTAGACTGCGGCGTACAGGGTGAGCCAGGACTCCTTCTGGCCTGGCCTTTGGGGGTTGTCGTAGGAGGTGTGCTCCATGAGTTCGTCCACTACCTCCCGTATCTCTTGGTGGGCTTCGTTGGATGGGTCGTGGTGGTTGTTGAGGTAGTGGTTCCATATTGCCACTAGGTCGTGGCGGAACTCGGCGGTGTCCTGGTGCAGCGAGAGGAGGGATTTAAGCCCGTTCTCGACGGTCTGCTGGGCAGTGAAGCCCACCATCTTGTGGTCCCAGGATCTTTCTTCCACTAGTTGTTCGAGCCGGTACATGTTTACCCAGCTGTTGGCTAAGTGAGTTCTTGTTGCCGGCCAGTGCTCGGGGTAGTCGTCCTGGTAGTAGTTCCGGTAATCGCCTCTTTCGTCGCTCATCCATACTCCGTGACGGCAGGCCTTGCTGGCTATGGACTGGTTGGCCAGTCTCTCCCTGCGGAAACGGTCGGAGGTCATCTCCATGACTTCGATGTGGAGTCTGGGAGGGTTTTTCTCCATGTACTCGTATGCGGCGCTTTTTGGGGAGCCCTGGGTATGGCCTACCAGCAGGACGTCCATGTCTGAGGCCGTTTCGTAGGTGCCCTTGGCCCTGGAGCCGAACAGGATTACGAGGCCGTCGGTCTCGGCCTGCATGGCCCTGGCTACTGCCACGGCGTGGGGGTCCGGCGCGGCTCCGTTTTCCTTGTTCATGGGACTGCTCACGGTTTCTTGCGGAGGGTCTAGTTGTGGTCTTTGGGCATGGGCCTCTGGCATTGAATTATATGGCATTGGGCTTGGTCATGGGAGACTGCGGGTTCTGGGTGTTGCGGCATATGCGGGGTCTCCCGCCCTGAGTTTGTGTCTCCGGACTGCCTTGGGAACATTCTTCTTGGGCAGGCTGCACTGCCTTGAGCAGTAGGTGTGGATGTAGTGGGCGGCCATGCGGTAGAGCCAGCCCTCCGGCTTGGTCCAGTAGTGGCCGTTGAATTGGCCCTCCCTGGTCCTGCGGCAGGTTGAGCAGCGCATCGTCGGGGAGCGCCTTATTCCCTTGACGTGGTCCAGGCACTGGGGGAAGCGGTCCAGGATCTCCCTGTTGATTCGATGGAGGAAGACGGGATAGGCGAAGCGGGAGAAGCGCTGGGCCCGGACGGTGTCGCAGATCTCATCGTAGTTGGTACAGTCGTGCTTGAGGTAGGTGTAGACCCAGAGCTTCCTCATGCCGTCATTGGTCTCGTGTGGCTGGATATGGAACCGCTATCACAAACCTAATGAAATCTACCAGACCTGCTAGTATCTTCATCATTTGCGTTCCTGCTTCTTCCGCCCGCTGCCGGCACTGCCGGTCTTACTGTGGCGTCCACAGGCAAGGACCGAGTAGCTCCCGGTCCGTAGTCTCTGATGTTCAGGGCGGCATTGCCGTCCCGGTCGTGGATGGTCCCGCAGGAGGTGCAGGTCCACCAGCGCACCTCCAGCGCCAGGCGCCCGCCCTGCACTCCGCAGTCATGGCAGAGTTGGCTGGACGGGAAGTGCCAGTCGGCCTTGAGGAACTGTCCACCGCGCCAGGCAACCTTGTACTCCAACTGCCGCAGGAATTCGGCCGGGGCCAGGTCAGACGTTTTCCGTCCCCACAGATGTTGCCAGCCTTTGATAGACAGGCTTTCCACCTGGACTATCTCGACGTTGGCAGTGATCCGGTGGGAGAGCTGGTGCAGGAAGTCCTTTCGGATATCTGTCATCCTGCAATGCCGGCGGGCCACGTCCTTCTTGGCCTTGAACCAGTTCTTGCTGCCTTTCCTGCGCCGGGACAGCTTCCGCTGGGCCCTGCGCAATGCTTTCCGACTTCGCTTGAAAGGTTCGGGAGCCTCCACCTTCTCGATGGTGCCGTCGGGATGGGCGATGGTGGCGAAGGTCTTCAGGCCCAAATCAATGCCCAAGACACCTTCACCGCACCGGTGCGGGTACTCGGAAGCTTCGATCTCCATTCGGATGCTGGCGTACCAGCGGCCGGCCTTCTCCCGGATGCGGCACTCCCGGATTGGCCTGTGCCACCGCAACGGCTCCTGCATCTTCACCGGGCCAATGATGGGCAGCACCAAGCGGCTTCCATCGACCTTCACCGTGTCCACGCCGTTATCAATCCTGAACCGCAGAACGGAACTACGCCCGAGGAACCGGGGGCGCCGGTTCTGGCCTTTGTAGAACCGCTTGATCGCGTCCTCGGCATCGATCGCTCCGCCTTTGACGGCGTTTTGGCTGAGGTCCTTCCACCATGGATGGCGGTCGAACTTGTCCCTGTTCACCCAGGGCCTGAGCTGGCCGGTGGTCAGCCGGAACCCGGGCAAGCGTTTGCCTTCCTCCCGCCACAGGGCAACCACGTCGTTCCTGGCAATCCTGGCGGCATGGGCGTGGGAGTGGAAACTTTCCACCTGCGCCGGCGTGGGCCTGAGTGCTATGACTTGGCAAATGAGCATTCGCTATCCGAGCAGACTCAACTGCTCGGTCACCTCCTTGACCTCTTCATCACCGACTTCCCCGGTGAGAGCCGTCATGAATTGCCGGTGTTTCTTGCTGCGGGAGCCGTAGAGCCGGGCCGAAAACACGGTGATGATTTCCAGCACGTCCTGGGCAAGCTCCTCCTCGAAGCTCGGTTGCTCGCCTTGGTGGATGATGACGGTCTCGATTCCTTGCAGCTCGCAGAGGGTGAACACCAGCTCCGCGCCGAACCGCAGGAGGCGGTCCCTGTGAGTGAGGACCAGCCGCCGGGTCTGGCGGCGCAGAATCATCTCCAGCAACTCCTGCAAGCCTTTCTTGCGGTAGTTCATCCCGCTGCCGAGGTGCTTGATGATGACGGTCTGCCAGCCTTTAGCAGCGCAGTAAGCCTCCAGTGCGGGTTGTTGCCTCTCCAAATCGGCTTTCTGGTCATGGCTGGAGACCCGGGCATAGCAGACGGTCGGCATGTTTCCGGCCTTGACGCCGAGCAAATCAGCAGAGGCATAGTACCTGGTGCCACCTGAGGAAATGGGGGCTGGCAGCAGTTCGCCGGTGGATTCCCACTTGCGGAGTGTCTGTGGAGTCACGCCGAGCAACTCGCTAGCCGTGCCAATCTTCATCAATCTGTCTGCCATAATGACAGAAACTATCAAATTTCAGCAGGAAATCAAAATCTGTTATGAACCCCTTTTCGGATCATCGGTCCAGCATGGCGGTCTCCGTTATGTCCTCCCAGGAGAGGTCGGGGAAGCTGGTGATGATGGGCACGGACTCGGCCCACTGGGTGATGGTATTGAGCTTGGTCTCCCCGGTGATGTGTTGTTGTCCAGCGATTCGGTCACTCTAATTGAAAAGGGAAAATGTCATCCCGGCTTAGTTGGCGAGCGATAGCGTTGCAGCCAGAGCCTCGGCCTTGGCCCGCTCCCTGGC
>DAOULB010000024.1:0-49063 GCA_034420695.1 Dehalococcoidia bacterium | reverse complement strand
ACTTCAAGATTTATCCGGAGCACGTGGCGGCCGGGCTGACCCAGGAAGATGCCAACTGCTGCCCGGAGAATATCATCGGTTCCGGCCCGTGGATTCTGAAGAACTGGGACCGGGGCACGGTGCGGGAGTACGAGAGGAACCCGGACTACTTCAAGCCGGGGCTGCCTTTCTTCGACGGACTGAAGTTCAATGTCATACGCGACATCAACCGGGTGTACGGGGCGCTGACCGTGGGCCAGGCCTTCGCCACCGACGGCCCGTGGAGTTCCACCTTCCGGCCCGAGGATATGTTCCGGCTGCAAGACGAAACTAAGGGGCGGCTACGGGCGCGGACGCTGGACGGCGGGTCCGGGACCTTCTTCATCCTGCACCAGAACAAGGCGCCATTCGACGACCCCCGGGTGAGGAAGGCATTGTACCTGGGGCTGGACCGGCAGAACGTAGTGGACATTGTTTACTGCACCGAAGCCTACGGGTGCTTTGCCTCGCCGGCGACCTTCTTCCCCAGGGGAACGGTCAAGGTTGAGGAAGACCTGAGCGAGGTACCGGGCTACCGGAGGGCGGCGGACGGGCAGAAGGACCCCCGGGACATAGCCGAGGCCAAGCGGCTGCTGGCCGAGGCCGGCTATCCAGACGGCTTCGAAGTGGACCTCAACGGGGGCGAGAGCGCCACCGGGATAAAGGTCCAAGAAGTGGTCACTGAACAACTGCGCAGGGACTTGGGGATCGACTTCACCTTGCATCCTGTTGACACGGCCACCTACCACGTGCACACACGGGAAGGGACGCACCATGCGACGCTGGTGGGCGGCATTGGGCTGCTGACCCGTGACCCTGCGGACATCCTGCTGCAGGTGTACGTGCACGACATCGAGAAGAACCCGGACAACTGGGCGCTGCCGCGGCTGACGGAGCTGATGGACCTGCAAGCTCGCGAGCTGGACCGGGACACCCGGCAGTCGCAGTTCACTGAGATGGTAGAGATCCTGCGTGAAGGCGAAGGCCACTGGGTGCCCAACACTTGGGTGGACCAAGGCGCCGCAATGGATTACCGCCTGCAGCACTTCAACACGCCGGACTCCATACAGCATCTTCACAGTTGGGAGTACGCTTGGTGGGACCCGGACGCAACCTGTCCCGACGAGAGAGGCTGCGAGCAAAACTAGAGCGTAACCACATGCCGCCGCGCTGCTTGGGTTTTCGAAGCTGGACGGCCCCAAAGGGCCGTCCTTAAGAACCACTCTCAAGCAGCGCTTTTTTATAGCTCCTCCCCGGCCTCTGGCTTTTCATGGCTCCTCGATACCCTGGAACTCCTCAAGCGAGTACAGTAGAAGGAGTGCTGAAATGAACATCCAAAGGCTCGTTTCCATCAACGCTTCCCTGATTGTTTTGGTATTCCTGACTGCGGCTTTTGCCGTGGCCTGTGGCGGTTCGGCCCCGGCGCCGGAGCCGCGAATAGTGGAGAAGGAAGTAATCAAAGAGGTCCCGGTGACCAAGGAAGTGGTGCGGGAGGTGGAAGTGGAGCAGGTGGTGGAGAAGGAGGTGGTGAAAGAGGTAATAGCCACCGCCACACCCATTCCGGTGCTCCGGGGAGTAACCTTCACGTCGCCTCTAACTCCCGACTGGGTGTCTGAAGGCAAGTACCAGCCGATGGTGTTGGACGTTGTGGGACGGGGCCGGAGCGGATCTTGGGACGTTCATTCCTGCGCCAGCCTGTTTAGTTGTTTGATAGGATCGGCCCCTAGGTTAAGCAACTTGGTGCAGTACGACCCGGAAAATACCAGTGAAGTTACAGGAGACTTGGCTTCGGAGTGGGAGGTGAGCCCAGACGGTATGCTGTTCACTTTCAAGCTGCACCAAGCCAACTGGCACGACGGGACACCGGTCGAGGCTAGCGACGTGGTGTTCACCTTCGACCGGATAGTCAAGCCCGGAGCCCTCCGAAGCCGTACGGCGGCCTTGCGGACCTTCTACGAGCACGGAATGGCGCGGGCCATTGACAGCCAGACGGTCGAAGTGCCGCTGAAGTTCCCCGGCGCCACGTTCCTGACCAACTTGGCAGTGGACTACTTCAAGGTATACCCGGAGCACGTTGTGTCCGGGCTCAGTCCGGAAGACGTAGACTGCTGCCCGGAGAACATGGTTGGGTCAGGGCCTTGGAAGCTGAAGAACTGGGACAGGGGCACGGTGAGGGAGTACGAGAGAAATACGGATTACTTCAAGC
Organism: Dehalococcoidia bacterium; assembly: GCA_034420695.1. Taxonomy (GTDB): domain Bacteria; phylum Chloroflexota; class Dehalococcoidia; order Lucifugimonadales; family UBA3495; genus Io17-Chloro-G2. Next base: position 46,839 of record DAOULB010000024.1, on the reverse strand, counting down.
CAGACCGGCCATACTTTGACGGGCTGAGGTTCAATGTCATCCGGGACATTAACCGGGTCTATGCGGCGCTGCAGGTCGGTCAAGCTTTCGTGACCGATGGCCCGTGGAGCTCAACGTTCCGACCCGAGGACATGTTCCGGTTGCAGGACGACACCAACGGGCGGCTTAGAGCCAGGCTCTTGGATGGAGGTTCCGGAACATTCTTCATCCTGCACCAAAACAAGTCACCATTTGACGACCCCAGGGTGCGCAAGGCGTTCTATTTGGGATTGGACCGCCAGAACGTGGTCGACATCGTGTATTGCACCGAGGCATACGGCTGTTTCGCTTCGCCGGCTACGTTCTTCCCCAGGGGAACTGTGGCTGTGGAAGAGGACTTGAGCGAAGTGCTGGGCTACCGGCAGACCGCTGAAGGGTTGAAAGACCCGCGGGACCTAGCTGAGGCCAAGGCATTGCTGGCGGCTGCAGGCTATCCCGAGGGGATGGCACTGGACTTGAACACCAGCGACAACGCCACCAGCCTCAAGGTGGTGGAAGTCACCACAGAGCAACTGCGGAAGGATTTGGGAATTGATTTCACAATCCACCCGGTGGACGGAGCTGCCTATCACGTGCACACCCGGGAGGGGACGCACCACGCCACCATGGTGGGAGGAATTGGGCTGCTGACGAGGGACCCTGCCGACATACTGCTGCAGGTTTACGTGGCCGACATCGAGAAGAACCCGGACAACTGGGGTGTACCACGGCTCAATGAGTTGATGGAACTGCAGGCGAGAGAGCTGGACCGAGATAGCAGGCAGGGTCAGTTCACGGAGATGGTTGAGATACTGAGAGAAGGGGAAGGGCACTGGGTGCCGAACACTTGGGTGGACCAAGGGGCGGCGATGGACTACCGGCTGCAGAACTTCAAGACGCCGGACTCAATCCAGCATCTGCATAGCTGGGATTACGTGTGGTGGGACCCGGATGTTCCCTGCCCCGATGAGAGGGGGTGTGTCAGCAATTAGCGGTCACTCCTGCTGAGCTTAACCGGCCGAGGGCCGAGAGAAGGAAGTCCCGGCAGCCGTCTTGCTGCCGGGACTTTCCAGTTTCCCAACGGGGCGCGGGCCTCTAGGTGTCCAAGGTGGTGTGGTGGTAGATGTCCTTGAACTCCAGGGGCTTACGGATGAGGCCCTGTTCCAAGGATCCCTTGATTGCACGGGCAACGGTGGTGCCCATGGCCTTCAGGCCGAAGGGATAGGGGTCCTCACCGAAGACTGAAGCCTCGTCGGCAAAGGACTTGCCGGTAAAGTAGAAGTAGCCCTCCAGGTCCCTACGGGCCCTCTGGTAGGCCACCTGCTTGGAACGTTGGAAGGTATCGAACAGTTCCATGGCAACCCAGGGATGGTCCCGGAGTATCCGGTTCTGAACGATGACGTGGTGGTTGGCATGGTAAGCGCCGGTTTTCTTGAAGAATTCCGAGATCAAGTCCTTTCCGGCGTCGTCCACGATGCGCTTGATGTTGGGGTTGCCGGTCATGGGGGTGCCGCCGTAGCGGTCCATGCTGACCGTCTCTCCCGGATGCAGGGCCGATGACGGCATGACAATGGCGGCGTCGAGCTCACCACGGTCGAGCATGACGTCCAAGTACTGGTCCGAGGTGGTCCAGTAGTGCTCGATGCCCACGGGCTCCTGGCCCTCCAAGTGCAACCCCAAGGGACCGCCGTGGCTGAACTCCTTGGTGCGGCCGTTGTACCAGATGTTGTCACTGGCTTCGATTCCGTAGAGGTCCTTCAGCAGTATTCTCATCCAGAGGGTGGCGGTCATGTCGTAGTCAGGCACACCGATGCGCTTGCCCTTGAGGTCGGCGAAGCTGTTGATTCCGGACTTGGTGTTGGCCCACATGCCGGCCCAGAACTGGCCCCTGCTGGGAAAGACCGGAATAGCGGACCAGTCCCACTTCTTGGTCACTTCCCGGCGCTCGATGGCCAGCATGGTCTCGGAGATTGACATTTCGGAGCAGTCGAACTCGTCGTACTTGAGGTTGCGGAAGAACAGGAGGCCGCCGCCAATGGTGACCACGTCCAGCTTGAAGTGCTCCGGCTGGACGGTGCCGTCGGCTATGGGCCTGATTCTAGGATTGTCGGAGTATGCCAGAGTCAGTGTCAGCGCCATAAGATTCCCCCTTCAGCCTGGACCGGAAAGGCCACGGGCTGGATATCAAATTGGTGTCGCCCAGTAGTCCGTTCCAGGCGGTCAGGTGTCCAGGGTGTTGAAGTGGTAAACGTCCTCCAACGAAAGAGGCTTGGTGATCAGACCCTGCTCCAAGGAGCCCTGAATGGCGCGCTCGATGTTCTTCCCCATCTTGAGCAGTCCCATGGGATAGGGGTCGTCACCCAAGGCTTGAGCTTGGTCCGCGGCGTCGTCTGCCGGGAAGTACAGAACCGTGGAATCGGTCTGCGAGGCCCCTGACATCTGTTTGAGAGCCCTCTCGTAGGCCTCTTCCTTGGACCTCTGGAATGCCTTGAACAACTCCATGGGCACCCAGGGGTTTTCCTCCACGATGCGCCGCTGGATTATCACGTGATGGTTGCAGTGGAAGAAGCCGGTCTTGGCGTAGTAGTCGTAGATGACGCCCTTGCCGTTGTCTGGAAGCAGCTTCTTGATGTTGGGGTTGCCCACAATCTGAGTTCCGCCGTGGCGGTCTATCACGGTAGGGTCTCCAACGGTGACCGGAGCGTTGGGCCGGATGGCGGTGCTGGCGTCGATTTCTCCCCGATCCAGCATAACGTCCATGGCTTGGTCCACTGTGAGCCAGTGGTGTTCGACGCCCACGGGAGGCTGCACGTCCAGGCCTAGTGCACCGCCGTGGCTGAGTTCCTTGGTACGACCGTTGTACCAGATGTTGTCGCTGGCCTCGATGCCGTGGAGGTCCTTGAGGGTAATGCGGAACCAGAGGGCGGCGGTCATGTCGTAGTCGGGGGAGGCGATGCGCTTGCCCTTGAAGTCGGCCAGGGAGTTGATACCGGAGTTGGAGTTCACATACAGGCTGCCCCAGACGTGGCCGCGGCTCAGGAACACGGGTATTCTCACCCAGTCCCAAATGGCCCGGTCACCCCGTCGCTCGATGGCCAGGAGGGACTCGGAAATGGACATTTCCGAAACGTCGAACTCGTCGTAGGTCAGGTTCCGTTGGAAGAGGTCGCCGGCGTTCCCACCAAGGGGAGCAAATTCCAGTTCGATGTTCTGCGGCTTAATGGTGCCGTCCCGGAGGGGGATAACCCGAGGGTTGTCGGAGAAGGCTATTTTCAAGCGGAGAGCCATTGTTCACCCCTTCAATAAGATGCCACCGCTCCAGACTTGGGCGGCAGGACTTGGGCAGTCGGACTTAGGTGGTTGGAAAACCTGGGAAGTCCAAGAACCGACTTGGACTTGGCCCTAAACCCCAAACGGTTGCGGCCACCAGTGGGACCGCAACCGTCTCGAAAGCTCCGTGGGTTTGGTTGACTTGTTGCCGGTCTACGGGCGGTAGACGGCAAGACACTTGCCGGAGTTGAATATCATGGTCTCGATGTAGTCCAGCACCTGGGGCTTCTGGCCCATCTCGGCCATGGCGCCGGCCAAGCAGACCCAGTTCAGGAATTCCTGCTGTCCGGAGTCCTCGATATCCTTGACCGGGATCTGGGCCCACTCGTGCTCCCGGTTTTCCTGCAACTGCTGAGCCCTGACCCGGTCTGACTCAATGTCGGGCCAGAGGTAGTCGTTTTCCTCGACCAAGAAGCCGTGGGACCAGCCGCCAGAGGCATACATGCAGACCCTGTAGGGGCTGTCCTTCACTATCTGGGCGACCTTGCGGCCGACCTCGTAGCAGCGCTTGGGAGTGGGGGAGGTGGGGTCCGGGGGAGCGTTGTTGCCCAAGGGAGCGCCACCGTGGTTGGCGATGACCTTGCTGCCGTAGCAGTTGACCTGGATGGGGATAATGGGATAGTCGAACCCCTTACGGTCGTAGTCCAGGAACATCTGGATGTTGACGAAAGCGTGGCCCAGGCCCTCCCAATGCAAGGGCTTGTAGGAGTAGGCCATGTCCACTCCCTCTTCAATGAGCCGCTTGGTGAGCCACTTGGCCACTTCAGGCTTGCCGCGCATCTTGATGGCGTGGTCTTCAGGCTCGTTCCAGACGTTGCCGGCAGGCATTGGGCGCTTGAAGGGATAGCTGACGTATTCGTCGTAGGCCATTACGCAGAAGGGAGGAATGATGTCCTCCTTGAAGTTCTCGTACTGGTCGTCGCCGAACATTATGATGAAGTCGGGGTTGAAGGCCTCGATCTCATCCTTCATGACCCGGAAAGACTTAAGCAGCCGGGCCCGGTGCTCTGCATGGGCCGACACGCCTTCGTCCTCTCCGAATTCCACCCGGGCAGCTTCCGGCCATGCCGAAATGGGCTTCTTCTCTTCCGGGAAGTCCTTCAGACGATTCATCGTCATTTGGAAGGGCCAGAGGTGCCCTGCGTCGGGTTGTATCAGCAGAGGCCAGTGCGTTGAAGCCATGCCCAGAATTTCACCCATGTGTCGCCTCCTTAATCTTCCAACCATAAGGGGCACTGAGACGGTGGATTCAGGCCCTTCACAGTAGTAGGAAATGTAACACCGTTTCTACCATTGGCGGGGCTGAATGTCAACCGAAACCGGCGCGGGGGCAGGGTAATCCTACGCAGGCTTCGAGGGCGGCCACAAGGGACGCCCCTACCGATTTCGAACATTTCCCTAGGGGCATCCCTTGGGGGCACCCTTATCACTAGGCGTCCAGGGCGAGGATGGCGTTGTAGGGGAAGTCACGGGCGCAGGGGAGCAGCCGGTAGAGAAGTTTCTGGGCTTCGGGAGCGGTGTTCTTGTTCCGGCACTCTTCCAGGTACTTAACGGCGGCCATGTGGGAGGTCAGGCGGACGCCGGTGGCGCCGACCTTGCCGGGGAAGGTGTGGGGTTCGGGTACGGGCTGGTCTCCGGCTAAGGCGATGCCCCACTTGAGGGCGAATTCACAGACCAAGCGGTGGAGCTCGATAACGGCCAGCTCCAAGGCCAGCTTGCGGCGAAGGGCATCGATGCGGCGGCGTATTTCATTCATGATGCGAAATTCTCCTTTACCAGTTTATTGATAGGTTTGCGGGTGTCGATGAAGGGCAGGCTTACTGCAGCCGGGAGGCCGGCCGGATTTTTGGTTTCCCTCTCATTTCCTCTCATTTCCTCTCATTTTGGGGTCCGGGGAGACCGCAGGGTCAAGTGATGGCTGGGAGCCGGAAATTTTGTTTTCCCCACCATTCTCCTCCATTTACCACCATTTCCGGTTTTGCTTGGGGTCCGGGGAGGCCTCGGGCTCCGGGGAGAGATGAGGGCAGGAATATTTAATCTCGCCTCCGTTTTCCGCCATTTCCCTCCATTTTGGGTGCCCGGTGGGGTTCCGGGAGGACCGCGGGCCGGAGGGATTTGGCCTCGGAAAGGTTTCCTTCTGTTCGGCTTTTGGGCATTGGACTCCCGATTGCCTCAGCGGCCGGTTGGATTGGGTCATCGCGTGGGGTATCGCAGCAGAGGGCTGAGTGATGCCCTGAAATTCATGGTAGGGAGCTGCAATCCTGCACGGCAAGCGCGAAGTGTCAGTAAAAGTGGGGGACGTTTCCAGCACCTAGTCTTCGGAGGTTTGTCTGGACCGGGACTTACGGGGCTGCAGGGTTCCAGGGGAGGGGGAAGCGGTGAGCGTCAGGCCAGGGCAGGGTCTCATGGGGGAGCAGTTTTGGTTTAGGGCGGGGTTGTGCCAGAACCGGTGAATGAAGAGAAGGGCAGGCCTGATTCCTGGTTTTGGGGAGGAGGCGGCGCCAAGGTTGGGGTCTTCAAATGGGAGAGTGGTTAAATAAACTGGAATGCCGTTTAGTGGAAAACCGGGAAGCTATCTTTGACCTTGGCACTACTACTCTTGGCACGACCATTCTTGTCTTGTCACCACCCACGAGGAGGTCTGTGATTCCAGCGACGAAGGTTGCATTTTGGTTGCGAAGGCTGTCTGTAACCCTTATCCTAAAGGCCAAGCGAGACGCCTCCCGGAAGGGCGTCAGTTACAGGCGTTGAGGTTCTACCGACCATTAGGCGATCCTCAGGGCGAGCATTGGGGCGGCCATTCCGGAACGAGTTCCGGGAGTACCGGCTCACAGGTCCGACCAACGCTTGTAGACGCGTAAATCAAAGGGATGGGATCCCGAGATAACTGCAACGGAGGAAGACATGGCTACGAAGGCGTACCAATGTATTTCCGGAGACTCTCACCTTGAAGTTGACTCCAAGGTGTGGGTGAACCGGATTCCGGAGAAGTTCCGGGAGAGGGCTCCCCGGCTGATACGCACCGCCACCGGGGGAGACGCTTGGGTAATCGAGGGAGTGGCCGCCAGGGAGGTACCTTCGGACTTGTACGGAGGTAAGGGCAGGGAGAACTGGGCGCCCTTTGGCCAGACTTACGAGGGAACGGCGGGCACGGGCCCGGCGGAACAGAGGGTGAAGGAGCAGGACCAGGACGGAATAGACGCCGAGGTGATGTATCCCTGCCAGGTCGGCGGGCCATGGCTGTGGCGGAACGTTCCGGACAACGAACCGTACAAGGCAATCGTGCGGGCCTACAACGACTGGCTGGCCGAGGACTATTGCTCGGTGGCGCCGGACCGGCTCATCGGCTTGGGGATAATTCCCATGTCCGGGGTGGACGACGCGGTGGCGGAACTGGAGCATTGCAAGCGGCTGGGGCTTCCGGGGGTGCTGCTCAGCGCCTTCCCGGACAACAAGGGATACCCTTCGCCGGCCGACGACAAGTTCTGGGCCGCCGCTCTGGACATGAAGATGCCGGTAACGGTGCACATCGAGCTGAACCGGGTGGGCGAGCGGTCGGGCCCACTGTTGAAGTACCCGAACGAGAGCCCGGAGGCCCTGAAGAAGCTGGGTTCAATTGGACTGGCCGAGCAGGTATCGCGTTTCCACCGGGTGGGAGGGCTGAACGTCGTCCAGATGGTGCTGGACGGCCTGTTCGACAGGTTCCCGGACCTGAAGATTTACTTCGCCGAGACTCATGCCGGCTGGCTGCCGTTCTTCATGTACATGGCAGACCTGCGCTACACCAGGCACAACGAGTGGGCTACTGAACTGGTGGGGTTCAAGCCTCTGAAGGCGCTCCCCAGCGAGTACATCAAGGAGCACATTTACTGGGGCTTCCTGGACGACCCCATCGGCGTGGAGATGCGGCACCACATCGGGGTGGACCGGCTCATCTGGGCGACGGACTTCCCGCACCAGGAGTCGGACTGGCCGGATTCAAACGTTGTCTTGGACAGGGTCTTCGACGGCGTTCCAGAAGAAGAGAAGCACAAGATGGTTGTGGACAACGTGGTGAAGTTCTTCAACTTGGCGTAGAGGCGCCAGGACAGGAGAACGGAGCCGGCACCAATATCGGGAGGCATTATGTCAAGAGTCAGCGCACTGCATCACGTTAACGTGGCGATCAAGGACAACGAGGTTGCCAAGGAATGGTACCAGAGGGTGTTTGACGCCGAACTGAAGGAACATCCAAGGCAGTTGGAACTGTACTTGGGGGATTCGGAGATACATTGCCATCTAACCCCCGACCCCGTATACCAACCGGTGAGCCACTTCGCGGTTGAAATACCGGACTGGGACGGCATGATGGCCCACATAGCGGATATTGGCGTGGAGTTCGACGGGGGCCGGGGGCCGCAGGTGCGGGACTACGACGGTCACTACTTTGCTTATTTGCGGGACCCCGACGGCAACCTGATCGAGCTAATGCACCATCCACACAAGTACGCAAGCGCCGGGAGCTAGAGCGCGGCAGGATACGCCAGCACACCAGGGACAATGAATGGCCGGGGCAAAATGCCCCGGCTTTTTTGTTGGCCGGGCATCCGAAGGAGTTCAAACTGTGCTGTTAGACGACTATAGTCAGCTGGCAAAAAGATCACCCATAAAGGGGGTCACGCCCCCCCTGACCGGACCAATATCCCATCCATCTGCCCATGGGGTCGAGATTTACTTGTTCAATTCGCCAGTCGACGGGGACGCGAATGGTACCGGGATGACCCTGGGCTTCTGACATGAACCAGTTCGTTATCTTTATGCCCCGGTTGTTGGTGCCTTGGGCGCTACTGAGATACCCGGCGGGCTTATGCCCATTGGCGGTCTCTTGGAGAGCTTCGACGGGAATGTAGTACAAGCTGTCCTTCTTAGCACCCCACCAGATGCGCACCAGCAACAAGTCAGCGGTAAACTCAAAACTGCTTATGTCCCGGTTAGCGGATTCAGTGTCGGCAGTCCATTTGGCGGTAACCAGCCCGTCTTTGGTAGCAGTCTTGATTTCCAAGGGCAGTCCGAATACCAACACGTCGCGCATAGGGGAGTTAGCGGTGGGTGTTTGGATGTGCATGTCTCCCAAGGCGTAACGGAGAAAGGCTACCAAGATACGTTCCCTAGCGACACCGACTTCTTGGCCAATCGACTCGTAGGTCTTGCCACCCCTGCGCTGCTGAATCCGTCTCGATTCAGCGTCGGCAACAGCGAAGGCTTTGGGCAAACCCTGCTGAAGTTTCTCTACATACGGATGATTCTGAAACAGGGAAACCAGCCCTTTATTCGCCATTATTCCTCGTTGTCTTCAACCTCCACGTTGCCGCCGGCATCCGACGGTATCAATACCACTTCACCGGATTTCATGGTCCGGGCAATAAAGCGGGGCACAGCAGCCAAGCGGCGGCAGGCAAGGTCCCGGTAATCGGCGGAGGTTTCATAGCCCACGAAGGTGCGGCCGGTCTGCATGGAGGCGATTGCAGTGGTGCCGCTGCCCATGAAGGGGTCGAGGACCACCTCTCCGGAGAAGGTATAAAGCTCGATGCAACGGCGGGGCAGCTCGACGGGAAAGGGGGCCGGGTGTCCGACACGCCTGGCCGATTCAGGGGGGAATTGCCAGACACTGCGGGTGCACTCCAAGAAGTCGTCGCGGGTAATGGTGGGCTGCCGGCCTTCCACCCTGGGGCGGCGCCAATTCTCCTTGCAGAGCACCAAGATGTACTCATGGACGTCCCGCAAGGTTGGGTTTGTGGCCGACGCCCAACTGCCCCAGGCGGTGGAGGAACCAGCGCCGGAACCCTTGTCCCAGATGATTTCTCCCCGCATGAGGAAGCCCAAGTCCAGAAGGTCCTCTATGACGTAGCGGTGCAGGGGGAGGTAGGGCCGGCGGCCCAAGTTGGCGACGTTGAAGCAGAGGCGGCCACCGGGCACCAGAGTGCGGTATACCTCAGCCATGACCCTGCGGAGGAATTCCCGGTAGTCTTCGAGAGTCAGGTCTTGGTCATAGTCTTTGCCGACGTTGTAGGGGGGTGAGGTGACCATGAGGTGGACGCTGCAGTCGGGCAGAGCGTCCATGGTTTCGGCGGAGTGGGGGAATATGGTGTTAGCAGCAGCTTGGGGCAGGGGATTCTCGAAGTATTCGACACCGGCGCCGCCCTCCAACCCTTCATAGAGGCGGCCGGCGTAAAAACGGGAAGAGTCGTGACCGCTACGGCCCGGGGAGCCAAAGGAAGAAGTTTCCGTTCTGGCTGCCCTGGGGCGGGGTGTGTTGTCGGGGGTAGTCAAGACATCGGTATTGTTACATCCGTTGAGGAAAGCCACAAGGGAGCAGAGGACTGAGGCTTTGTCTCATCTGCTTGGGGCTCTACTTCATCCACCGGGTACGAAGGGGGAGTTCACGCCTCGGTGCTGGCAAAGGCGGGTTCATAGCGTTGCACGTCAAACTCGTGGGAACGGGCCCGCATTGCCACTACGTCGTGCCATGCTTGGATACCCAGCATCATGTCCATTCCCAACCCAAAAGCCTTTTCTACTCGCAATGCCATCTCCGGGGTGAGTGAGACCTTTTCATTTAGGAGGTCGGAAAGTGTAGCGCGACGCACCCCCAGAATTCTGGCCGCCTCAGTGACGGTGAGACCCAGTTCTTCGATCACTTCTCCACGGATGAAATCTCCAGGATGGGGAGGTGTCATATTCATTTTTATATTGTCATTAGCCATCAATGATAGTCCTCTAAGTTTAAGTGATAGATGCAATTGCCATCGATTTCGAAGGTAATGCGCCAGTTCCCCGACACAGCAATGCTCCAAGTATTCCGGCGATCTCCCAAGAGAGGATGAACACGCCAACCCCTTGGGACATTTGCAAGCAAAGTTTGGATATCTTGAGCCCACGCCAAAGCGGCGAGGATATGATGCACTCTCCGTGCCAGGTCTTGAGGTAGATAGTGTGGGTCTTCGTCTTCGATTAACCGGCGCAGACCGCGGTGATCAACAGACCGGATAATCATGTGACGATTGTACGCCGGAAACGTACGTCAGGCAATCAAAGCAGTGAATAGCAAAGGTGGAGCATTGATAGGGCACTCAAAAGAAGCAGCCGGGGCTAATTCGACCCCGGCTGCGACAGGCAAGAGGAGACCCAGGAATGGCTTAAGGAACGAGGAGGACCTTGCCCATGGCGCCGCGGGCGGAGAGGTGGGCGTGGCCTTTGGCAGCCTCTTCCAAGGGCAGGACTTGGTCGACAATCATCTTGACGCGGCCGGAACTCATCAGGTCAAGGACCTCGGCCATGGCGGCGGGATTGTCCCAGGTTGGGAAGGTGGCAACCAAGCTGAAGCCGGTGGCCCAGCGTCCTTCCCGGAAGTCTCCCAAGGGCAGGGACGCCGGGCGGTTGCTGGCATTGCCGTAGTTCACCAGGGAACCGCCGGAGGCCAGGCACTTCATGCTCTTTTCGGTGACGTCTCCCCCCACAGCTTCCACGACCAACTTGACGCCGGCGCCGCCAGTCAAGCGCATTACCTCTTCTTGGAAGTCGTGGGTGGCGTAATTGATGGTCTCATCGGCTCCCAGTTCCCGGCAGAGTTCCAGCTTAGCTTCGGTGGAGGCGGTGGCAATGCTCCTGAAGCCCCATTCCCGGCACATCTGGAGAAGAATAGAGCCGACCCCGGATGCACCGGCCTGCACCAGCACGGTATCGCCCCGGTTCACGTTTACCAAGGACCGCAGCAGGTGGTAGGCGGTAAGGAAGATGATAGGGATGCCGCCGGCTTGGGCCATGTCGACTCCGTCCGGGCAGGCGAAGGCGTTGGTAACTTGGGCGATGGCGTATTCGGCGTTGCCGCCGAGGGAACGGGCGGTGATGTTCTGGCCCACCTGCAGGCTGGTCACGCCGGGGCCCACTTTTTCGATGGTGCCGGCCGCCTCGCGCCCGAGGGTGGTTGGGAGGGTGGGGTCTCCGTTGCCCAGGCGCCACTGGACGTCGGCGTAGTTGATGCAGGTCGAAGTTACTTTGAAGAGGACCTCGTTTTCCCCGGGCTCAGGGACGGGGATGTCCTCGATGGTGATAACTTCCGGGCCGCCGTGAGAGTGAATTCTTACTGCTTTCATAACGTCTCCTTTGAATGACGCCGGTATTTTAGGGCCTGCCCCTATGAGCGTCAACGCGTACCGTTCATTTTTGTTGTGGCGGCGATGCTGCGATGGTAGAATGTGCACACTTTTCCGGGCCCTGCCCGGCATAGCGGCTTTGCCTATTCCGGTGGAGGAAGACAGAATGGCGACTACCAAACCCGCTATCGATTACTCCCACTTGGTACAGGAAGACAAGGTCCACGGCAGCATCTACACCAGCCAGGAAATCTACGAAGACGAGCTGGAGCGGATTTTCAAGCGGATGTGGGTTTACGTGGGCCACACCAGTGAAATTCCGGAGCCCGGCGATTACCGGGTTACTTGGATCGGCGACGAGTCGGTCATCATGACCCGGGACGAGGACAACCAGATTCATTTGCTGGCCAACCGGTGCCGCCACCGAGGCAGCGCGGTCTGCCAGTATCAAGCGGGCAACGCCAGCTACTTCCGGTGCCCCTACCACGGTTGGACCTACAGCAACAACGGGGACCTGACGGGGGTTTCCTTCCCGTCGGGGTATGACGAGCGGTTCCGGAAGGAGGAGTACGGCCTCAGCAAGGTGCCGCGGATGGGCATATACCGGGGGTTTGTGTTCGGGAGCCTGAGCCCCACGGGCATTTCTCTTGACGAGCACTTGGGGGAGAAGGTCAAGGGTATGATAGACCTTTTCGTTGACCTGTCGCCGGTGGGAGAGATCGAGGTGAGGGCCGGGGTGCACAAGAACGGGTACCATGCCAACTGGAAGTTTGTGGGCATGGACGGCTACCACGGCAATTTCGTGCACCAATCGGTGGGCATCGACCGGGCCGCCAGGAAGGGCCAGCGGGTCACCAGCCCGGAACGCAGCCCCAACCTGACCCGTTCCCTGGGCAACGGCCACGTTATGCTGGACGGGCGCCCCGCCAGGGCCAGCCAGCCCAACCGGCGGCCGATAGACTGGCCGGAGGAATACGTCAAGGAACTGGAGGACAAGCACGGCAAGGAACGGACGGCGGAGTTGATCGAAGCCCGGGGAGACCCGCACATGGGAGTGTTCCCCAACCTTCAATTGATCGACGTGCACATCCGGGTCACCCGGCCATTGGGGCCGGCGGAGACGGAAGTGTTCATGTACCCGGTGTTGCTCAAGGGGGCGCCCGCTTCGGTGAACGCGCAGCGGCTGCGCCACCACGAGTGGTTCTACGGGCCGGCGGGCATGGGGAGCCCCGATGACAACGAGGTCTTCGAGCGGAACCAGACCGGCCTCAGCGCGCAGATTGACCCGTGGGTGCTTTTGTCCAGGGGAAGGCACCGGGAGAGGATAGACACCGACGGATCTCCCATCAGCAACTTTACCGACGAGTTGACGCAGCGGCACCAGATATTCCGGTGGCGCGAGGAGATGACGGCCCCCTAGTAAATGGCGCCTTAGAAACTGGCCAACAGAAGCGCCGGGACAGGCCCGGCGGGAGTTCAAGCCATTGGACCCGGACACAAGGGCGGCAAGGGAATAAGGAGGAAAAGATGGCTACGACGAGACCGCGAATCGACTACTCCTACTTGGTCCAGGAAGACAAGGTCCACGGCAGCGTGTTCACCAGCCAGGAAATCTTCGAAGAGGAGATGGAACGGATTTTCAAGCGGATGTGGGTCTACGTGGGCCACACCAGCGAGATTCCGGAGCCTGGCGATTACCGGGTTACTTGGATCGGCGACGAGTCGGTCATCATGACCCGGGATGAGGACAACCAGATTCACCTGCTGGCCAATAGGTGCCGCCACCGGGGGAGCGCTGTCTGCCAGTACGAGGCGGGCAACGCCAGTTATTTCCGGTGCCCCTACCACGGCTGGACCTACAGCAACAACGGAGACCTGACCGGGGTTTCCTTCCCGTCGGGGTATGACGAGCGGTTCCGGAAGGAAGAGTACGGCCTGAGCAAGGTGCCGCGGATTGGCATCTACCGGGGGTTCATCTTCGGGAGCCTGAGCCCCACGGGCATTTCCCTCGACGAGCACTTGGGAGAACGGGTCAAGGAGATGATCGACCTGTTCGTTGACCTGTCGCCGGTGGGAGAGGTCGATGTGCGGGCGGGAGTGCACAAGAACGGGTACCACGCCAACTGGAAGTTTGTTGGCATGGACGGCTACCACGGCAACTTCGTGCACCAGTCAATCAGTATCGACTTGGCGGCCCGTAAGGGGAACCGGCCCCCGACTCATCCGGACCGCAGCCAGAACTTCACCCGGTCTCTGGGCAACGGGCACGTGATGCTGGACAGCAGGTTGAGCCGCGGCGGTCGGCTCAGCAACCGGCGGCCGGCGGACTGGCCGGAAGAATACGTGGCGGAACTGGAACGGGTGCGGGGGAAGGAACGGGCGGCGGAGCTGATGAAGGCCCACGGCGACCCACACATGGGGATTTATCCCAACCTGCAGCTCATCGACGTGCATATCCGGGTGGTGCGGCCCTTGGGTCCCACAGAGACCGAGGTCTTCATGTACCCGGTGCTTTTGAAGGGCGTGCCTAAGGAACTGAACGCGGCTCGGCTGCGCCACCACGAGTGGTTCTACGGCCCGGCCGGCATGGGCAGTCCCGACGACAACGAAGTTTTCGAGCGGAACCAGGTTGGGCTGACGGCCAACGTGGACCCGTGGATCCTGCTGGCCCGGGGACTGCACCGGGAGCAAGTGGACACGGACGGGACGATTGTCAGCAACCATACCGACGAGTTGACCCAGAGGCACCAGATCTTCCAGTGGCGCGACGAGATGATGCGGGAGTGACGAGCTCCTGGCTGCATCTGCCGGACAGCTCCAGCAGCGGCCCGGCGCCGGGTCCAATCAGGCCGAGGAATGGGTTATGGCAGTCGATGAGAAACAGGTGGAACGGTTCATCTACAGAGAGGCTCTTTTCATGGACGAGAGCCGCTACGACGAATGGTTCGCACTGTGGGCTGAGGACCTGTTGTATTGGGTGCCCTCCAACATCGACGACGCCGACCCCATGACCCACGTGCAGATCATCTATGACGACCGGCCCACGTTGGAAGACCGCATAGAGCGGCTGAAGGGCGGGGTGGCCCACTCACAGGACCCCAAGTCCCGGATGCGGCGAATCATCAGCAATATAGAGATGGAGGAGGAGGACAACGGCGACGTACGGGTTGCCTCCAACTTCAACCTCACCGAGGTACGCCACGGCAAGCAGGACGTATTCGCCGGGCGCACCCTGCACCATCTGAGGCCCGATGGAGACAGCTTCAAGATGGTGTCGAAGAAGGTCTTGCTAGTCAACAACGACGAGGTCATCGACAACCTTACGTTCTTAATTTAGCTGCCCTGATGTAGCTTGGCCTGATTTGGCCGGGCCATTCCTATTTAGCCCGGAGTTTCCTGGTTTAGTCCCGACATTCTTGGTGTAGTCAAACTGGGGTTTACCGGGCGGAACAAGGAGGCCGCTTTGGAGTTGGAAAGCGAATTCGGCCATGTCCAGGTGGAGGTTGACAACTCCGCCAACGGAGTAAGGCTGATGATCAAGGACTTGAAGACGGGGCAGACCATCTTCTTGGACCCATTGGAGCTGGAAGGGTTGGCTTGGGCGCGCCACGGCGATCTAGCACCTCTGCTGGACCCCGGCCTTTCGGTGGCCAGGGACAGCAGCTTGGATTCGCTTCAAGTTGACAGCTTTCTGCGGGAATACGACGTGGCTGATGAGGAGAGCTAATCCAGGGAACACCGCCAGCCGTCAACTTCATTCTACTCAATGAGACTAACCTAAGGAGAGGGCAATGCCTGAGCAAGCGAAAGCCGGGGTGTTGGTGGGGAACAGAAAGGTGGAAGTCCAGGAGTTCAACCTTCCCGAGACTAATGATGACGACGCCCTGCTGCGCATAGAGGCTTGCGGCATCTGCGGTTCCGACGTACCTCCTTACCAAGGTGAGGTACACGGCGAGGTAGGCCCCCTGCCGGTGATCCTGGGCCACGAGATTACCGGAAGAGTGGAAAACCTGGGCAAGAATGCGGCCGAGCGATGGGGTGTGGAGGAAGGAGACCGCATCATCCTGGAGCGGTGGCTGCCCTGCGGGCACTGCGAGCTGTGCAGGAACGGCTATTACCGCATCTGCCGGCCCAAGACTCCACAGGGCGGGGCCCTGAACTACGGCGGCACAACCTCCAGCCATCCGCCCTACCTGTGGGGCGGCTACGCCGACTACATGTACCTGGCCTCCAACTCTGTGGTGTTCAAAGTTTCCAAGGACATTCCGGCGGAGTGGCTGCCACTGTTCACCCCGTTGGCCAACGGCATTTCTTGGACCCAGCGAACCGGGGGCGCGATAGTCGGCTCCACTACGGTCATCCAGGGCCCGGGTCAAATGGGGCAGGGCTGCATCATAGCTGCCAAAGAGGCCGGAGCCCGGCAGATTATAGTTACCGGCTTGACCAACGACGCCAAACGATTGGAACTGGCCAGGGAAATGGGAGCCACCCACACCATCATGGTCGACGAGGAAGACGCCACGGCCAAGGTAAGGGAAATCACCGATGGGAAGATGGCAGACGTGGTGCTGGACGTAACTTCCGGCGGCACCGAGCCGATCAACATGGCCATGGAACTGGCAGGGTTCAACGGTACGGTGGTGCTGGCGGCGGGCCACGGCGGGCCGGTGCCCAATTTCAACGCCCGGCACATCAACCAGAAGATGCTCACTGTGAAGGGAGTATCGGGCAGGGACCGGAACTCCATCCTGGTGGCATTGCGGCTCATCGAGTCCGGAAAGTACGACCTCGACAAGCTCTGCACCCACACCTTCCCCGTGGAGCAAACGGACCAGGCGCTGGCCACTGCCGCCCGGGAAGTGGATACGGGGGTCGAGCCCATCCACGTCTGCGTCGTCCCCGGACATCCGCCGGCCTAGCCAGAGTTTAAGGAAGCTAGGAAACAGAACTGGGCCCGGAGGGTAACTCCTCTGGGCCCTTATATTTGGGAACTATATACGGTTCTACCTAGCTAGGCACGGCCACAGTAGCACTGGTGTTCTGAATGTGCTATAATTGCGCTAAATCAGTAGCTCTGCAGGGCCGTCATGGAAGAAGCCGTAGATGCACCTACCAGCCATAGCACAATCTCGCTGGTCGAAGCTGTCCAGCGTTTCTCAGACGAAGAATCAGCCGAGAGGATGTTCATAGAAGCCCGATGGCCCAACGGCGTCGCCTGTCCCTTCTGCGGCTCTCTCAGCGTCAAAGACAGGCCCACCCGCAAGCCTGCTCCCTTCCGGTGCTACGATTGCCACAAGGACTTCTCCGTCAAGACCAACACCGTCATGCACGGTTCCAACCTCTCCCTCGGAACCTGGGCGCTCGCCAGCTACCTGCTGACCACCAACCCCAAGGGTATCTCCAGTATCCGCCTTAGCGAGTACCTGGGCGTCACCCAAAAGACGGCCTGGCACCTGGGCCACCGCATCCGCAGGGCGTGGGAGCGGGACAATGGTTTGTTCGCCGGCCCGGTGGAGGTTGACGAGACCTACGTTGGAGGGAAGGAAAAGAACAAGCACAGCGATAAGAAGCTCCGGTCTGGCCGCGGTGCAGTTGGGAAGGTCCCCGTCGTCGGACTTCGGGACAGGGCTACCGGGACAGTCTTTGCCGCTCCCGTAGAGCGCACTGACAAGGTGACTCTACAGACCTTCATCCTAGATCGCATTGCCGACGGTGCCACTGTCTACACCGACGAGCACCGGGGCTACGAGGGCTTGCCCAACCACGAGACAGTGTTGCACGGGGCCAAGGAATACGTCAGGGATGATGTCTGGACCAACGGGATTGAGTCCCATTGGGCCGGGTTGAAGCGGGGCTACATGGGCGTTTACCATTACATGAGCCCGAAGCACTTGGCCAGGTACACGGTGGAATTCGCCAGCCGTCAGAACGACCGGCTCTTGAGCACGATGGAGCAACTGCGGGTCATGTTCCGGGCGATGGAAGGAAAACGGCTAAGATACCAAGACTTGGTGGCTTAGGGGAGATTTTGAATACCGACGAAGCTATCGGAGACCTGATAAAGAGGTATAGGAATAACGAACGTAAGCTCGCACAAGCGCGAGCATCCTTTGCGTCCGTCAAGGCCCAAGTATCAGAATTAGACAGGATGCTGGGGTCCCAGGCCAACACAGTAAGAGCGGATGAGACGGAATTCTCGGCAGGGTTTGGCA
Organism: Dehalococcoidia bacterium; assembly: GCA_034420695.1. GTDB lineage: Bacteria > Chloroflexota > Dehalococcoidia > Lucifugimonadales > UBA3495 > Io17-Chloro-G2. The sequence goes on along the minus strand of DAOULB010000024.1, from coordinate 29,147 downwards.
ACAACGTGATACCTCGGAATCTTCTCGACATCCTAGCCAGTGCTTTGAATGAACTGCGGGACGCAATGGACGAGAAACGGCGCCTAGAGACCTGCATGAATCAGCAGGATTTGGGGATGTTCATACTGGAAAAATCTGAAGTGGCCGAGCCCCCATAAACTGCTCCCATCACGCAAGCGCGACGAACCAGATAGTGACAACCACAGCCAATACTCCTAGCAACATAGCCAGCCCTATCAAAACGAAGTCCCGCCGCTTCCGCATCAATGCGGCTTCTTGTTCCGCCTTCATCATTTGGATTCTGGCTTCCTGTTCCTGATGGGCGCGTTCCTTGTCCTCTTTGCGCTGTTGCCACCAGCCCGGTAACCACCTGAGCGTTGCCTTGCCTGTCTCCTTCGCTGTTTCAGTAGCAAGGATTCCCTTCGCTCCCGAGAGAATTGCTCCGATAATAGGAAGAGCCATTGGTCGTTCCTCCTGCGTTAGCTGCTGGTGATGCGGGTGACTACAGCGTTGCAATTGTCGTGAACCAGAATTCCATGTGCCTTGGCCTTCACCATTCCGCCCATAGCGTTCCTGGCCCCAAACTCCATCTCGACGATGTGAATCTTCGTCCCGGCGCTCTCTCCCCACTCAGGGCCGGCAACGCGCACAGGACTGACCCACAAGGTATCCCGGTAGGGCTTGAAGCTGTCGGGGTCGTTGAGTTCTTCCTTGATGGCTTGCTTCAGGCTGTAGAGCTGGGTGTGGCAATGCTCGCCCGAGGCCTTCTGTTCCTCGCTGTAGCCACAGGCTGCGAGGGAGGGGAGGAGCAACAGGAGACCTACGGAACAGAGGAAACGGAGAGGAATTGGCATGTGGAACCCCCTTGCGGCGCTAGGTAGTGAGCCACTTGCCACGGTAGCGTTACCCGCACAGAAGCCAACAAGGGGGTACGAGAAGGCTCGCACCTGTGGGACGCCTATTGGCTTCTGTGAGCGGGGTTACCGTGGCAAGGGGATTGTACCAGCAGCCCCGAGGGGTGTGCTATAGTTGGCCTGTCACTCGTCGTGCTACAATGGTTGGAGCAGCAGTAAGGGGTTGGTGAGCCAATGTCCACGAAAGCGAAGAAACAGCGGCGGCGTAGGATTGATATGGCAGCCTTGCCATCGGACCCGAAGCCAATCCCCGACACCTTCGAGAATGTGGTCAAGGCGCTGGTGAAGCCAGTGGTGCCGAAGAAAGACTCAGAGAAGTCCAAGTAAGAGAGAAGGCCGGAACGATGCTCCGGCCTTCAGTTATTTACGGGTAGCACCGTATATAGTTCCCTTATATTTCGTCGAAGGGGGGGATGAAGCAGCTAGCCAGACAAGTGAAAGGATGGAGCAGCTAGCGTCCAATGGCAGCCAGACACGAAAGTATGAGCCCGGCTGAACTATCAGCCGGGCTCTTGGTTTCACGGGATAGGTCTGGTTGTTGGGATGCTGCTATTCCTCGGGCTTCTCAGGGTATTCGAACTCTGCCCGACCTTGGCAGTGGGGGGCGGGCCTGGGGTCGTCGGGGTTCTCTGCGTAGTCCGGCGCGCCTCTGGGGTAGGGAGCCTTGCGGCTTCTGCCCTGGGGGTCGCAGAAAGCCACGGGCGCCGTGGCCAATACCTCGGTAGCATCTGCGTCCATGGCGGTGAAACTCCAAGCCTGCTCAGCACTTACCCTTTCCATCCGGCCTACTTGGAAGTTGCTGGCGAAGTTGCCGCCTTCGTCGGCCACAGGCAGCGGATCAAGGAAGCCTTCGCTGGAGCTCAGGTCGGTCTGGACTCCCAAGACATCGCCCAGGAGTATGGTGACTTGCTCCCCAGGCTCAAAGCCCGAACCAAGCAGCACCATGGCCGTGTTGGCATGAAGCTCGGCCACAGCCGGATAAACGGCAACATTAGGAACAGACGTCCGCTCGCTTTGCGACCGGACGGGGTTAACACCAATAATCAATCCGCCCAGGGCAATGCCGACAACCAGGAGCCCAATGGCAGGCAGTAGTAGGCCGCGCCGGGTTAATCGCTCCATCTTTCGATATCTCCCTGCTTCCTAAGATTTCCCGTTCCAGCTGCAGCGTTGGGGCCGCTTTGAAAAGAAAAACTGCACTGTTGCTTTGGGGGGCAGCGGACATTCTACTCCCCGTCTCAAGCCTGAGTCAAACGAACTGCCAATTGGACAGATGTTCAGAGTCGAGGGGGCGAAGAACCGTGGAGCACTGGATACAGCCTTGCTCAAAGCCAATGAACCTCTGAACAACCTAAGCTCACCCTCATCCCAACCTTCTCCCATCAAAGGGAGGAGGGGCTTCAGAGATCCCTATTCAGAGATTTCCTGGATCGGCCGACCGACGCCGCCAGCAGTCAAGTCGCCCCCCGAGGTGTGAACAGTTACTAACATCTCTCACAGAAGGGGTTTGATTCGCGCCTTGAAGAAGTACATTTCAGCATTCTGGGGGTGATGACCTCAGGCTGTGGGCCAGTCATTAAGTGCTTGATGCTGCCAAGCAAAATCCGAACGGAAGAAAGGGAGTTCCAGGCGTATTGCATGAGGGTTAGTGACGAGGAGCGGTTTGCGAGTCCGCTTGGGCAGACCCAAGGCCAGCTTGCTTCGGGCTGCCCAGGCCGAAAGTCCCTACGCTCAGGGTCCGGCAAGGCCAGTAGCACCTCTGCAGTGGACATGTTGAGCTTTATGGGCTTGTCGTTATCAAGCGTGGTCAGCTAACCTCTCAGCTTCTTGGATGTATCTGATAGTTTCGCGGATGCGCCGTTCGGTTTCAGGTATCGGCTCACACAAGCCCAAATAGAAGCAATCGCCGTGTAAGATGCCTTGACGGGAATAATAGCGCGATACCAAAGGTCGGACAGCGCTGTCTTTAGCGGCCAACGTCCGCAAAGCAACGGAGGTTTGAGGGGTTCGCTCCGGCTCCGTTCCAGTGCGAGCAATAATCAAGGCATCGGTGGCGCGTAGCGTGGCACCCCAAGCCTTTTCAGCAGCGTCTCGGACATCCCCATCTGACAATCGGTCAAGAGCATCGCTGTAAAGCTGGTGGGAGTCGGCAAATATCTCGGCGACTCTACCGGTCAACACCATTGGGGCTGCTCCTCAGGGCAGGGTTCTATGCCAGCATGGTATAGACCTATGCTAAACGGGTCAAGGCATGCTTAGTATCTGTAGCTTTTCAGAGTCGAGGGGGCGAAGAACCGTGGAGCACTGGATACAGCCTTGCTCAAAGCCAGTGAACCTCTGAACAACCTGAGCTCACCCTCATCCCAACCTTCTCCCATCAAGGGAGGAGGGGCTTTCGGCGTCTTTGTTCAGACCTTTCATAGGTAGCAGGTAAGGCGGTGGCTAAAAGCGATTGGGGCGCTCACAAGGGACGCCCCTACACGGCAGCACCCTGTTGGCAGGGGCAGCCACAAGGACTTCCCCCAACGACCCAACAGTTCTACGATTTAGTTCCGCCTGCCTCAGGGCAGCAGCCAGGCCGAAACTGCGCTTGCGGGCCATTCTATGACCATCAGGTTTTCGAATACCAGGAAGATGAGGAAGGCCATCAGCATGCAGGGCAGCAGGGTCCATAGCCTGCTTCGTCCTTCCAGTTTCACTTGGGTCAAGCCGAAGAGCAAGGCAAAGACCACGGCAGCGGCGGGCATCCCAATGAGGACGGTGAGAAGCATGAAGCCGCCGAGCCATATAAGGGTTGCGCCCAGCTTTTGCAACGACTCCCGGCCGGTGCCGGAGCGCATGCCCAAGTCCATTATGTCTCCTTCCCTCCTGGGCCGGAAGGACAGGAGGAGGACCTGGAGCACCAGCAACGGAATCATTGCAAGTCCGATGTAAGTGGGCAAGAACCTTCCTTCGGCGTGCCTGAATGTCTGGGCCTCCAAGTAGAACCAGAGTACGAGGCCAAGCACCAGCAGGGTGAAGAGAGCGTCCCACACCCAGGTTGACCAAAGGGCAAGCTTGACGGTTCCCCTGCCAGAAGGCCCCGGCGTCCTGGAAAGAGGGGCGCCCGGCGGTCCACCCTGAGGAGACCGATTGCTGCCGGCCCCGGAAACGCCGTCCTCCACGGTGGGTATCACTGTCCCAGGCCGGGCCGCGGTCTCTTGGGGCGGCTGTTCCGGGAGGGGCTGGCCTTCGATGGGTTTGATGGGCTTGATGGGCACAGCAACTTCGGCGCGGCCCATGGCCTTGGTTAAGTATGTTACGGCTGCTATGGCCGCCACCACCAGCCCGATGGTCAGGGGCCTGGTCCAGAACCCCCAGCCCCAAAGCTGCACCGAGGGCCAGAGATTCTGCTCGATGACGGGCCCGAGGATGAAGCCAAGGAGCAAGGGAGGGCGGGGCCAGCCCAGCCACTTCATGGCCATGCCCAATAGGAACATGGCCCAGACCGTGGCAATGTCGCCCCAGTGGAAGTTGCTGAGGAAGGCCGCTATGAAGGTCAGGGGCAGCAACAGGGCGGCGAGCAGAGGGAAGGGCACTAGGGTCAGCTTGGCCAGTTGGCCGGTGGCGACTATCCCCAAGAGGGTCACCAGCAGGTTGCCCAAGGCCAGGGTAACTATTATGGACATGGTCACGTCCAAGTCCCGCCCAAGCATGGTCAGGCCGGGGTGGACGCCGTAGATGGTCATTGCCACCAGTATCAGGGACCATTGCAACCCTCCGGGGACGCCGAAGGCGAGGGTGGGAATGGCTTGCCCGCCCTCTTTGGAATTCTGGGCGGACTCGGCGAACAGGACTCCTTCCAAGTTGCCCTTGCCGAAGGTTGACTTGTCCTGGGCGAAGGCAATGCCGAAGGCGTAGGCCAGCCAGTCGATGACGGCCGCTCCTATGCCGGGAACGGCGCCAAGGAATACACCGAACAGGCTCTGCCTGATGGTCATGCGCCAGCGGCGCAGGCCGTCCCTTGCGCCGCGGAACACTTCGCTGTTGGAAACGGTGCCGGAGACACCCACCGGCTGACCGCGCATGGTCAGGTCCACCAACTCGGGCAGGGCGAACAGACCGATGGCGGCCGGGACCAAGGGGAGGCCGTCGAACAGGAACAGCAGTCCCATATCGAACCTGGGAAGGCCGGAGATGTAGGAAGTCCCGATGGTCCCCAGGAGGATTCCAAGCAGCCCGGCAATGAGGCCCTTCAGCATTGCTCCCCGGCTCAAAGCGGACACCATCAACACGCCAAACAGGCCCAGGGCCGCCACTTCCGGGAAGGAAATCTGGTTCAGTATGGGCCTGATGAAGGGGAGGGCGGCCAGCAGGGTAAGGGCCCCGACGACACCGCCCAAGGCGGACACTGCATAGACGGCCCCCAGGGTGTAGGCGCCTTGGCCCCTCATTGCCAACTGGTGGCCTTCCAGGAAGGTGACTTGGGTGGCGCCCGAGGGGTAGCCCAACAGAACGGCGGGGACGGAGTCCAGGGTATTGGCCAGGCCGTTCATTGCAGCGAGGAAGGTTAGGCCGATGACCGGGTCCCGGACTTCGAAGACCAGGAAGGGCAGGGCCAGGACCATGATGGTGGTGGAACCTACTCCGGGGACCAAGCCCACAGCGCCGACCAAGACGACGGCCACGATGAGGGTGAGCCAATAGACGGGGTTGCCCAGGAAACCCAGGGCGCTCAGATAATCGAGCATGCCCGGTTGGCCGCGGCTGAAGTCAATTCCAGGTACAAGTGGCTAGAAGGGCGGCCAGCGACTCGGAGCGCCGGAAGCGAGGCCGACAGAGGAGACTTGCCTGACGCTCAAAGACCAAGCCAGCCGAGAATGAACCGGTTGGGCCATTCTATGACCATCAGGGTGTTGAAGACTCCGAAAATAATGGCGGCCATTATGGCTGCCGGAATGAGGCTATAGATCCAAGTCCAGCCGGAACCCCGGACGTGCAACAGGCCGAAGGCCAGAGCAAAGGCTATGGCCACGTAACGCATTTCGACTATTCCGGACAACACGACCAAACCCGCCAGCCAAAGGAGAACGTAGCCGAGACGCTTCAAGGCGGCCAGGCCCGTCCCTGTCCTCATTCCCAGGTCCATGATGTCAGCGTCGCGCTCCGGAGTCAGCACGCCGATCAGGAACTGGATGCCCAAGAGGGAGAGCAACAGGGCGCTTACCCATCTGGGCAGGAACTGGCCCGACGGGTCCCTGAGTTGCTGCGATTCCCACAGGAACCACCCGACGATCGCCATCAGCAGCAGGGTGAAGAGATTCTCCCAACGCCAATGGAACCGGAGCGCCGGGAGCCGTAACCCGGAGACAGAGCCCGGACTTGAGGAGGCCGCTGCAGCAGCAACTTCTGCCGCACCCCCGGCCGGCTGGGGCGGAGGAGCGCCGGCTTCTTCCCCGGGTCCCGGGACCGGAGCCATTGAGGAACCGGTGGCCGGTGGCGGTTGATCTTCTCCGGGCACGTCCGGCACGACCCCTCCGGTTACCAGATCGGCGGTAGCTCCGGCCCGGCCTATTGACCGGGTAAGGTAGAGGACTGAGGCGATGGCGACCAGAATCAAGGCAATGGTCAGAGGCCTGGCGGCGAATCCCCAGCCCCAAAGCTGCCATGAAGGCCAGAGGTTCTGCTCAATGATGGGGCCCAGGATGAAGCCCAGGATAACCGGCGGTCGGGGCCATCCCAACCACTTCATCAATAGTCCCAAGGCACACATGGCACCCAGGACGATGATGTCCCCCCAAGACTGGGTAGTGAGGAAGGCGGCGATGAAGACCAGGGGCAACAGCACCGCTGCCAAAAGCGGGTAGGGAATCAGGGTGAGCTTGGCCAACTGGCCGGTGGCGACCAACCCCATCATGGTCACAAGGAGATTGCCCAAGGCCAGGGTCATGATGATGGCCATGGTGATGTCCAAGTCCCGCTCCAGCATGGTCAGGCCAGGATGGACACCGTAGATGGTCATGGCCACCAGAATGATGGCCCAGGATAGTCCGCCGGGGATGCCGAAGGCCAGGGTTGGTATCGCTTGGCCCCCTTCCTTGGAGTTCTGGGCCGACTCGGCGAAGAGGACCCCTTCCAGGTTACCCTTTCCGAAGGTGGACTTGTCCCTGGTGAAGGCGATGCCAAAGGCATAGGCCAACCAGTCGACCACGGTGCTGCCGATTCCCGGCACCGCCCCGAGGAAAACGCCGAAGATACTTTGCCTGATGGTCATGCGCCAGCGGCTTATGCCGTAGCGGGCGCCCCGGAACACCTCCCGGTTGGAAATGCTGCCGGGCACTCCCACCGGGGTTGCCCGCATAGTGAGGTCGATCAGCTCGGGGAGGGCGAACAGGCCGATGATGGTGGGGATGAGGGGAGGCCCGTCGAACAGGTAGATGGCCCCCATGTCAAACCGCGGGAGGCCGGAAATGTAAGACGTGCCGATGGCGCCAATGAGGATGCCGACGAGGCCGCCAATGATGCCTTTGAGCATGGCCCCGCGGCTGAGGGCGGAGACCATCAGCACGCCGAACAGGGCCATTGCAGCGATTTCTGGGAAGGATATCTTGGTCAAGACGGGCCGGATGAAGGGCATAGCAATCAGCAGGCTGATTGCGCCCACAATACCGCCTAGGGCCGACACGGCATAGACGGCTCCCAGGGTGTGGGCAGCCCTGCCCTGCATGGCGAGCTGGTGCCCTTCGAGAAAGGTGACCTGGGTTGCCGCGGAAGGATACCCCAGCAATATGGCCGGGACCGAATCCAGTGTGTTGGCGACTCCGCCTACTGCGGCAAGAAAGGTGAGGGCGATCAGAGGTTCATTGACGTTGAAAAGGAGGAAGGGAAGAGCGACCGCGGCGACGGTAGTGATTCCAACGCCGGGAATAAGCCCGATGGTGCCCACCAGGAAGACGCCGACGCAGAGCGCGGCCCAGTACTCCCATTGACCCAGGACGCTGAGGGCGCTTATGTAGTCACCCATCCTCGTCTCTCTCGCCGAACTTGAGGTTGAGAGCCTAAGCCCGCATAGACCCCGGTCCAGCCGACCAAGTTCAAAAGGCGCTGACCGGCGTCGGGGGCCTTATCGACTCTTATAGCATCGGGGTCCTAACCAACTGCAGCTAGAACCCCGATGATGAACTCCCTATTGTGGTACGGGCCTGTACCTCTCCAGCTACCGGGCTATCCCTCCGGCAACCTGATAGGGCAGTCGGGGAGGAATTTCTGGAAAGCCGCCACGATGGGGTCCAAGCTGTCGTAAATGGTGGTGAGGTATTCGTCCTCCAAGTAATCGCCGTGATTGAGGGTCAAGACGTCGCCGACGATTCTTTCGAAGTCACCCTGGAACTGCTCGGAGTTCAACATTTCCCAAGCAGCTTCCCGCAGGGCCGAGGTTACGTCATCCGGCGTGCCGGGGGGCACCCACCAACTCCTCCACATGGGGCCGTCGTCAGCGGAGATGCCTTTCCAGACTGCTTGGTCCTCGGGCGTGCCGTGCTCTTCCAGAACCTCCACCAAGTTGGGGACTTCCGCAGGAACCCCGTCCAACTCACCGTTGGGTTTGAACTCCTTGGAGGGGTCCACCTGCACCATCCACGGCCGGATGTAGCCGTCGGTGAACCAGCCGGGCCTGATCTTGGGCCAGTCGTACCAACCGGTGTGTCCCATCACGCTGTTCACGTCTTTCCGGTCCAGCGCCTGGGTGCTTTCTATGTGCCCGCTGGGCACACCGACCTTGATGTCCACCGGGAGGTCCAAAGCCTCCCTGGTGAAGCGGTGCTTCAATGTAGTGGCGTTGCACTCCCTGGTGGAGTTCACGGTCAACTGGTAGGCCGAAGCATCGCTGCCTTGGCCGACGGCGTCCCAAATTGTCTGGTAGGGCACGTCCTCGAGGACGTACCAAATTCCCAAGGCCATCTGCCAGCCGGCAACGGGGCGCATGCCGGTGCCAGGCCGAAGGTCGAACTCGGCGCCCGGCGTGATAATGGAAGCCGGAACGTTCACCCCGGTGAAAACTCCCATATGGAAGCCGTCGGGCTTGGCCTTGTACACAAAGTTACCGCCGATCATTCCGCCGGCGCCGTGCTTGCTCACCACAATGACCCTGGGGTTACCGGGGACAAAGTCGCCGAAGTTACGGGCGATAACCCGGGCATTGAGGTCTGCGCCGCCGCCGGGCGGGAAGTTGGCGTAAATGCGGATAGTCTTGCCCTTGAAGTAGGCCTCGGCGTCAAACTCCGGTTCTGGGGTATCCGCCGCACTGGCCGGGGGAGAAGTAGGAGCCGCGGTAGGCGCGGCGGTTGAGGACTCCATGGCCTCGGGGGCCTTGGTTGGGGTAGTAGTTTCCTCGGCGCCGCCACAAGCTACGGCCGCCAAGGCCAAAACAGCCATCAGAACCAAGATAGGGAACGCCCGGGTGATAAACATATCCGGAAACCTCCTGAATGGGGCCGGCTGTCGCCGACACACTTCCCCACCTTGTAGAAAGTTGCGCTATTCTATGCAACCGTTTCCGCCCCTGTCAAGGGTAACCACTCGGACGAGAAAGCCCCGCCCGCGGGCTGCCGAAAGCCGGTAACGGTCGAAGTTATCAACCCGGTTCAGCTAGCTTATCAGCTATGCCGTCAGCTATCCTGCCGCCAAGTCTGGGAGGCGTCGGAGAGGGCCTTTTCGAAGTGGACCAGGGACAAGGCGCACTCTTCTTCGAATCCTGAATCGTTCAAGGACTCCAGCTTGGCCTGCTGGCAGAGGAAGGCTATGTCGGCGCCAGAGAACCCGTTGGTGGCAGCGGCCAGACCGTCAAGCAGTGGTTCCAGTTCCAATGGGCCGTCCAAGGGGGCACTGTGGAGGTGGATACGGAGAATCTCCTTCCGTTCTTGTTCCTCCGGGAGGCCCACGTATAGATGGACACCCAGACGCCCGGGACGGAGCACCGACGGATCCAGGGACTCGACGTTGTTGGTTGCGCCGATGACCATGACCTGGCTGCGCTCCTCCATTCCATCAAGTTCGGAGAGGAGCTGGTTGACCACCCGCTGCGGGGCCCTGGTGCCCTCGAACTGGCCGGAAGTGCGCTGGGCGGCTATGGCGTCGAGCTGGTCGAAGAACACGATGCAGGGCGCGGCGCGACGGGCAACGTTGAAAATGTCCCGGACGGTCTCTTCGGACTCCCCCAGCCACTGGGACAGGAGTTCCGGACCCTGCACCGAAATGAAGTTTACGCTGCATTCCCGGGCGATGGCCTTGGCCAAGAGGGTCTTGCCGGTGCCCGGGGGACCGTAGAGCAGAATGCCGGGGGTGGCCGACAGGCCCATGCGAGCGAAGGTCTCAGGGTATTGCAGCGGCTTCTCTATAAGGTCGCGGAGCCTCTGTTTGGCGGAATCCAGGCCGCCGATGTCCTTCCAAGTAACCTCCGGAAAGGAGATTAGGGACTCGCGGAGGGATGCGGGTTTCACTTTCCCCAAGGCGGCGGAGAAGTCTTCATTGGTGACCACCAGGTCACCGGAGGAGGGGTATGACGCCAAGGTGGGATTCTCGATGAAACGCTGGGAAGCACGGCGGAGGGCGTTCAGGCCGGCTTCCCTGGCCAGTTCCATCAGGTCTGCGCCAACGTAGCCATAGGCCTGCTGTGCAATACCGGGCAGGGCATCCAAGGCGTTATCGGCCAAGGGCATTTCCCTGGTATGGACCCGGAGTATCTCCTCCCGGGCGCCGGAGGTTGGCGAAGGGAAGAAGACCTCGCGGTCGAACCTTCCAGCGCGCCTCAGGGCGGGGTCGATGGCGTCGATGCGGTTGGTGGTGCCGATGACCATGACGGACTCGGTCCGTTTCAGGCCGTCCATCAGTGACAAGAGCTGAGCCACTGCGCGGGCGTCTGAGAAGGTGCCGGTGGTGCCCCGGCGCGGGGCGATGGCGTCCAATTCGTCGACGAAGATGATGGACGGGGGTTTGAGGATAGCCTCACTGAACATCTTGCGGAGGTTCTCTTCTGCTTGACCGCTGTAGAGGCCCATTATTTCCGGCCCGTTGACGTACTGGAACTGGGCGTTTATCTCGTTGGCGATGCTCCGGGCCAGCAGGGTCTTGCCGGTGCCGGGCGCGCCGTGAAATATCACCCCGCGGGGCGGGTACAGGCCCAACTGCCGATAGACTTGAGGGAAGAGCAGCGGCAACTCCACAAATTCTCTTATCTCACGGATTTGTTCGCTGAGGCCGCCCACGTCCTCGTAGGTGGTGTCCAGCACAGTCTCAGTGCGGGCGACCCGGTGGCTGTGACCTCCGTCATGGTCGTGGTCGTGGTCGTGGTTACTGTCCAAATGGAGGAAGAGAACGGTGTCGCCGGTGCAGAGGCCCTCGCCCTCAGTTACGTGATGGACTTCATAGGTTATGCCGGCCAATGCGCCGGGCTGTTTGACGTAGAGCAGCGTACCTTCGCACAGGGGAGTCTGGTCTTGGCATAGCAGCTCTTTCAACTGGGCGTTCAGGGCGCCGGAATCCAGCATGGAGACATCCATGCCGGGCACGAGGATAGCCCGGGTTGCGGGAGGAAGTTCGGCCCGCTCGATGGAGACTTCCTCGTGGGGATAGACCTTCAGGCTCTGGCGGGTCAGCCGGTCGATGCGGATGGTGCGGTCCAGGCCGTCGGGGTGGGGGCCCGCGACCCGGGCCAGGGCGCTTCGGTTGCGCTCGGTAGAGATGCGGAGCACGTCGCCGGGACTCACGCCGGCGGCTTCCATCAGGTCACCACCCAAATAGGCCGCCAGCATGGAAGTGTCCCGGTAGTCGCTGGGCTGGGGGTCTATCAGCGCCGACAGAGACAATGCTTTCTCCTTTTGCCGGGTTGGGTTGCGATTGCCGGACTGAGTTACGGGCACGGAGCTTTTATTTGGGAAACTGCCTCTTGATAGCCGGGCAAATCAGGGAAAGGACCAGAGAACTGAGGAGCTTTTCTGCCGAACCGGGTTTGTCAATCAAAGGGGCACGGCCCACCGTGCCCCTATTGGTCATTAAAGGACGCTGCCAGCCACCATCATAGCCGGGCCGGCTTTAGCCTGATCTAGCCGGGATGGCTGGCCTGCCACTCCGGGCAGGCTTCCAAGTCGACGGGCTGGTAGCCCAACCACTCGAAGGCGGTGTTGCTGCCGACGAGGAACTTTGCGGGCTTTTCGGGATCGGAATTGAAGTGCTGGCAGACCATGTTCTGGGGCACCCACATGAAGTCGCCGGCCTTCCACTCCCACCGGGTGGGCTCCAGGGCGACCCGGGCGTAGAACTGGTCGTCGATTTCCACCGCTACGTCCCAGTGGAGGGAGTAGCCGCTTCCCTCGGTGAAATAGACGCCTTCATCGGCCATTTGCCAGCGCTTGCCGGTGCTGCTGCCGACGGGTATTTCGTAAAGGTGGGCGGTGGTGGCCTTCAACCGGATGGGGACGCCGGTGCCGGCAATTTTGCGGCAGTAGCCGTTGGAGGTCCACTCCCAAGGTGTGTCACCAGGCTTTAAGATCTTGGTCTTGCCCTCTATGTCCTCGGGACGGCGGGCCACAGTCCATTCGACCCGGGGGCCGCGCTGCTCGACATCGGGAGGAAGGTAGCCAATCTCTCCCTGCTGGTGCATGCCGAGGAAGAGCCACATGGGCTTGGCCTTCATAACGATGGCGAGGGTCCAGTCGTTGGTGGGGTTGCAGTGCCAGTGGACCGAGTCATTGTGCACTGCGACGGCGTCACCGGCTTCCCAAGGGTATTCCTGCCCGTCGTGCTCCTCCCAGCCGTGGCCTTCCAGGATGTAGAAGAGGGCCTCGTTCTGGTGACCGTGGCCTTGGTTGCGGGTGCCGGGCTCGCCGGCGGACAGGTTTATGTGCAGGCTCTGGCTGCGGAAGGGCTCGTCGTCGGGAAGGAGGAGGTTGTGGTCTCCCTCACCGAACACCCGGCGCGGGTCGGTTGAGTCGTAGTTGAATTTCGGGCTGAAGACCCGGGGAATTTCGGCCAGCAGTTGAGCACGCTGTTCGTTGAGGTTGTATTCCATGCTCTGGATTGCGTGGACGAAGGTGCGGGGCTTGTCATAGGTGGCGGGACGCCTGTCGCCCCTGATGCGTATCTGGTCCCGCTCCGATCTCAGTTGTTGCCGCTGCTGGGTCATTGCCGGCCTCCTGCGATTGGGTTACTGGCGATGCTGCCCGAGGGCATGGTTGCAAAAGTTGCGCCCGGAGATTCTGTTCGGGCTAATGTTCGTCGGTCCCGGAGTAGGCCCATTCGTAGTCGGGGTCCTGGTAGGCCTCTTCGGGCATTACGCTGCTCAGCCCCCGGTCGGCCAAGTCACTCTCGAACTTCTCCCGGATGAAGGGTTCTTCCCGGGGGTATTCGATCTGGTCCTTGGCACGGTCTTCCACTTTTTCGGCGTGGCCCCGGAACTGTGGCATGGGATGGAGGGCCAGATACCTGGCCGGGGCCTCTCCCAAGTTGAAGTGCTGGTGGAACCACTTTTCGGGGGGCGTGAAGACGCTGGCTTCCTGCCACGGGATGATGACCTTCTCATGGCCCTCTTCCCAGATGATGGAATAACCTTCACCGCCGGGGATGACGATGACCCGTCCGGGGCCGTGGCGGTGGGCTTTTTTGTAGGTCTTGGAGGGGAACACCGACATGTGGGCGGTAAGTTCCGACGCCGGGAAACGAATCTGCACGCTGTGGCCGCCGGCGCCGCGGTATTTCAGGGCGTCGAGCTTGTCCCAAGCCTGCATGTCCGGGAAGAAGTTGCCCTGCCAGTAGTTTCTTTCCACGCCATAGTTGTCGGGCAAGAGCACTGCCTTGGCTTCGGAGTAGAACTCTTCGCCTCCCCCGGCCAGCAGGTTCGGGGCGCTGAAGGGGTTGTTGAAGAAGAAGTCCGGGTTGGGGACCGCGGACATGGCCACCGGCAGGTAGTTGTAGTTCAAGAGCCGGGCGGGCTGGTCGGAGCGCATGTTGGAGAACTGGTGGGTATGGCCGCCGGGAATCAGGAACAGGCTGTGGTCCTGCCACTCGAAGGTCTTTTTACCGCCACCGCTTTCATGCTCAATGGTAGTGAGGCCGCGGCCGGACACCACATAAACCATCTCGTCCAAGGCGAACTTCATTGGGGGAAGGGAAGCGCCGGGCGGAATTTCGGTAACCCTGGCCTCACTGACGCCCTCCTGCCCGTGGAACTGGAGGAAAGCGGCCTTGCACTGGCGTTCCTCCCACCATTCGAGTTCAACGGTGCGGAGGTCGGCAATGTAATGGCCCCGGTGAATCGGCACCCCAATGGACTCCATCCACCTGATATAGGAATAGTCGGGAATAATCCTCGACTGGGAACCGGCTGAACTTTGCACCATAACAGAACCACCTTTCAGCAGGATTCTTGCTACCGGGAAACTGCCTTGGGCTGGGTTTATTGTTCGGGTTTACCCGGATTTGAGGCCTTCCGAGCTGATACCAAACCTAATAGCCAAGGAACTGGTTGTCAACCCCAAAGAAAGCCAGAAGAATACAACGAAAAACGTAATACAATACCAATCTACCAGGATTATAGGAGTATTAGCAGTCGTGTTACGATGGTATTGAGGCAGACGATGACGAGAAGCAGCAATTTAGCTGATGAAAGCAGCAGAAAGGCCAAAGCAGGTTGACACCCATAGGCCAATAGTCTATATTCGCCCTTCAAATACCGCCTTCGCAGCTACGGGAGCCGAAGGGAAGGACACGGGCTGCCAAGGGAAGCCAGTACCCAAGCAAAAGCCCTGCCAGGTTGCAAAAGCCTTGCCAGGTTAAAGGTATCTCCAAGGTTCGAGTGGCTTCGATGGGGTGGTTTTCTCCCTTCCCGGAAGGGGCGCGCCAAGTTACGAAAACCGTTGCGGGCGGGGCACAGCGTTTCAGGCGTATGGAGCGCGATCTTTAGATCCTTGTATGGTGGTGTAAATCTCAGGCGTCAAGAAGCACTGGAACATTGGAACCAGCAAGTACTGAAAAACAGGAAGCACTGGAGGCCTAGAGGGATGCGTACCTACCGGTTGAGGGACCCCAAGATCTGGATTCTACCGGCGCTGCTGTTGGCTCTTGTGGTAGCGGTCGCCTGCGGAGGCAGCACCGCACAGGAGCCGGCTCCGGCGGCATCTGAATCGATGAGCGCCGCGCCAGAGCCGACGGCTGCACCGGTGGCCACGGCGGAACCGGCGGAAAGCATGGAAGCGACGACTCCTGACGTCAATCCGGGCAAGCTGACTCTGTTGACCGGGAACTTCGGCAACGAGCGGTTTGAACGGGCGGTTGGCTCAGGAGGAAACACGCACATAGGCCGAATACTGGGCGGGTTCCTGAGCGCGACAAACAGGCAAAACGAGATGCTGCCGGGCATAGCCACCGGCTGGGAGTTTTCCGCCGATGGCCGGACCCTGACTTATACCATCAGGGAAGGCGTGATGTTCCATGATGGGACTGAGTTGACTACCGAGGACGTGGAGTGGACCTTGCGGCACAGCATGAGTCCGGAAGCCATTGAGGCGGGGGTTCCTCTCCGGGGGACGGGCCGAAGGCTGTCCGCGGCGATGGAGAAGGTAGAGATTTCGGGGCCGAACCAGGTCAGCCTTACCGGCATAGAGCCGCTTCCGCAGCTCCCGTCAACACTCTCAGAGGCGGGAACCACTTGGTTCCATATGATCCCGAAGCGGGACGAGATATGGAACGAGGAAGTGGCGGCAGAATACGACAAGAATCCCGTTGCGGCGGGGCCGTTCAGGCTGGTCAAGCACGTGCCGGCATACTCGCTGGAGTTTGAACGCTTCGCTGATTATTACTATCACCCGGACAACGGCCTTCCCGAAGACCAGCGGGTGAAATTCCAGATGCTGGACATGTTCCTGGTTCCCGAGGAAGCGACGAGGGTCGGAGCCTTGGAGGCCGGGCAGGCAGATATCATCCCGGTGGGCTTGGCCAGCAGGAAGCGGGTGGAGGCCGGTGGAGGCCGGTTTGTTTTCGCCAAATCGGGCGCCGCTATAATTGGCTGGCTCTTCGGTTGCGACCGGCCCGGCTCGAACTACCCCTGCGGGGACAAGCGGGTCCGTCAAGCCTTGGACTATGCCCTGCCCAAGGAACTGCTACGGGACACCCTCTGGGGCCCTGACGTGTTCGAGGTAGATGGTTGGTACGTGGTCCAGCCCGGCACCTTGGCACACTTCCCCGAGATCAAGCCACGGGCCTTCGACCCGGAAAAGGCCAGAGCGTTGTTGGCGGAGGCTGGATACCCCGGCGGTGAGGGATTTGACCAGCTAGTAATCCACACCCGCCCAGCCGCAGTAGCGCCCCTGCTAATAGAATCGGCGCAGCTAGTAGCCGATACTTGGCGAAGGGAGCTGGGGATTCCTGTAGAGGTCCAAGTAGGGGAGCACGCCGCAATTGCCCAGAAGAGGGTGAACTTGGAACTGGACGGCCAGATGTGGTGGAGGGAGACCAGCATTCCGCTGGACCCGACGGATACCTTCCAGGCAAGGTGGGGTGACCCGGAGAGTTCCTGGAGGGCCACCGACAATCCAGACGTTATCTCAAGGATGCAAGACCTCATCGCTATCATCGACACCGATGAACGTATGGCAGCTTACGAGCCCATGATCAAGGAACTCATCGACGATGCCTACTATATGTCGCCCGGGTACATCAACGTGCCCTTCGGAGTAGGGCCCCGGGTAGAGTCATGGGAGCCCTATGCTTTGAAGTCTTTCTTCTCAGCGCTATATACAGTAGAGCTCAAGTAGGCAAGGGCAAGACCAACCCTGGTGTCCGGCCCTGATGTCCGGCGGCTGGAACAACGCCGCCGGACATTGTTAATTCTCCATATTGGTTTCAATCCCAGTATGGGTCTCAATCGTAGAAAGATTGACCCGGTCTGTTGTACCAAGGAATCCCGCGATTGGTTTCCATCCCATTATGGGTCTCAATCGCAGAAAGATTGACCCAGTCTGTTGTACCAAGGAATCCCGAGGCGGCAAAGAAGGGGACAACAGGTGCAGCGCTACATCATCAGACGGTTCTTCCAAGCCATATTCACCCTGCTGGCCCTCAGCTTGGCGGTATTCCTTGCCGTTCATTCCACAGGGGACCCAGCCCTTTACCTGATCGGCGTAGAAGGGGAGGGAGAAAAGGAACATTACGAGGCTTTGAAGAAGGAGATGGGCTTGGACAAGCCCATCATGGTGCAATACGGGCACTACCTGAGCAGGATAATCAGGGCCGACTTCGGGAAATCGACGATAAACCAGAAGCCGGCGCGAGACTCTCTCTTCGAGAGGTTCCCGGCCACCATCCAGCTGGCGGCTGCAGCGTTCGCCTTGGAGGTGATAGTAGGGGTCGCCCTGGGTATCCTTTCTGCGGTAAAACGGGATACCATTTTCGACCTCTTCGGGAAGTTATTTGCGGTGATTGGCATAGCCACCCCGAATTTCTGGGTGGCGATAATGCTCATCCTGCTGTTTGGGGCGATATTGGGCTGGCTGCCCACCTTTGGGCGGGGAGGCCCAGAGCATCTCATTCTGCCCGCCTTCGTTCTGGGTACGGCGGGAATGGCCGGCATGACCCGGCTGATACGCTCCAGCATGCTGGAGGTGCTGGACAGCGAGTACGTCAAGTTCGCGCGGGTCAAGGGGCTACCCGAGCGGCTGGTGATTTACAAGCATGCCTTGAAGAACGCAGCGATTCCGGCCTTGACCTTCGCCGGGTTAAGCTTGGCCGGTCTGCTAAACGGCTCGGTGGTGATCGAGGTGGTCTTTGCTTGGCCCGGTGTTGGAAGGTTGCTGCTCGAGGGAATTCAGCGGCGCGACTTTCCGGTAGTGGAGGCGGTAGTGCTGTCAGCAGGATTCCTCTACATAGTGAGCGCCTTGGTGGTGGATATCCTCTATGCCTATGTCAACCCCAGGATCAGGTACAGCTAGCCGGATGCTGCTAGCCAAGTACAGTTAGCCGGGTCTCTACGCAGGAATAACGGGAAGGGAACAGCCATGGCAACAGTTGTGAATGTGGCTAGAGCGGGAACGAACTGGCTCCTTGGAGCAGCGGCGGCAGGGGGCGGCGCGAGCCGGTTGCCTTGGGTATCGCTCTTCATCGTGACTGTGCTGCTGGCCTGTGCACTCTTCGCCCCTCTGCTGGCGCCTCACGACCCCACGCGAATCGCGATGCTGGAGGCACGTCAGGCGCCATTCGAGAACCTGTCGTATCCCTTGGGCACCGACATAATGGGGCGGGACATCCTGAGCCGCCTGATTTACGGCGCTCGCTCCGCCCTGTTTATGGCGGCGGTAGCGCTGGGCGTGGGCACGATTTTTGGCACCGTGCTGGGCTTGGTGTCGGGCTACGCCGGCGGGTGGGTGGACGCCCTGATCATGCGGATTACCGACTGCTCCCTGGGCTTTCCTACGGTGCTGGTGGCCATGATCCTGTTCATATTCCTAGGCCCGGGGATGGAGATTATTATCCTGGCGGTGGCATTGGGGGTGTGGGACCGGTACGCCCGGATGATTCGGGGGGAAGTTCTATACCTGAAGGAAATGGACTACGTTACCCTGGCCAAGATCGCCGGGGTGTCGGGGACGGTCATAGTCCTGCGCCATATCCTGCCCAACACGGTAAACGTGTTGATGGTCCTGACCAGCTTGAGGGTGGGGCAGGTGATACTGCTGGAAGCGTCGTTGAGCTACTTGGGACTGGGCCTGCCGGTAGGCGCTCCGGCTTGGGGAATCATGGTGTCGGAAGGCAAGGAAGTCATACTGGACATGTGGTGGCTTTCTCTCCTTCCCGGCTTGGCCATTACCGGCGTAGTGCTGTGCTTCAACTTCTTTGGCGACTGGCTGCGGGACTTCCTGGACCCGAAGATGCGCCGGGTGTAGGGCGGACCGGCCGGCAAGCAGGCGCTGGGGACGGCGCCGCCTCCCATTTGACTGAAGGCATTATTGCAGCAAGATACCAGCGGCGGAACCAAGGAGAACCCGGTGGCACAACACCCTTTACTCGAGGTCCAGGACCTGCGGACGTACTTCCACACCAAAAGCGGGGTGGTCAAGGCGGTCGACGGGGTCAGTTTTACCTTGGAAGCGGGAGAGACGCTGGGCATTGCAGGGGAATCGGGCTGCGGCAAGAGCATGACGGCACTGTCCATCATGGGACTTGTGCCACAACCGGCAGGACGAATCGAGGGGGGGAAGGTACTGCTCAGCGGGGAGGACCTCCTCACGAAGAGCCGGCAGGAAATGCAGGCCATCAGGGGAAAGGAACTGGGGATGATTCTCCAAGACCCCATGACTTCCCTGAACCCACTGTTCACCGTAGGCAACCAACTGGTGGAAACCCTGCGACAGCACACCCAGAGCCTTGCCGGGGGCCTGCGGCAAAGGGCGTTGGAACTCCTTCAACAGGTCAAAATAGCTTCACCGGAAGTGCGGCTGAGGGACTACCCGCACCAGATGAGCGGTGGGATGCGCCAGAGGGTTGTGGGGGCAATCGCAATTTCGGGCACTCCCAAGGTACTGATAGCCGATGAGGCCACCACATCCTTGGACGCCACCATTCAGTACCAGTATCTGCAACTGCTGAAGGAAATCCAGCAAGAGACAGGACTGGCAATCATATTCATCACCCACGACTTCGGCATCGTCGCCAAGATGTGCGACAAGGTCGTGGTGATGTACGCCGGCAGGGTTGTGGAGTCAGCCGGGGTCAGGGACCTGTTCAACGACCCAGCCCACCCGTACACCGAGGCCCTGATGCGGTCGGTGCCGGACGTGGACGAAGACGTGGACTACCTGTACGCGATTGACGGCCAGCCTCCGGCATTGGACCAACTGCCGGAAGGCTGCTCGTTCGCTCCACGGTGCCCCTACGTGTTCGACCGGTGCCACAGCGAGGCGCCAATTCCCCTGAGCGCCGGGCCGGGCCATACGGCCACCTGCTGGAGGCTGGCGTGACTCAACAGGCCGCTATAGCCACCGATTCTATCATCGAGGTCGAGGACTGCCGGAAGCACTTTCCCGTCACCCGGGGAATAGTGCTGAGAAAGACGGTGGGCCAAGTTAAGGCCGTGGACGGCGTTTCTTTCCAGATCCGGCGGGGCGAGACCTTCAGCTTGGTGGGGGAGTCGGGCTGCGGCAAGACGACCACGGCGCGGATGATACTGCTGGTGGAGCACCCCACGGAGGGGAGCATCAAGTTCAACGGCAACGACTTGGCAGGGTTCAATACGGCCAGGTACCGGGACTACAGGGCCTCAGTGCAAGCGGTGTTCCAGGACCCGTGGAGTTCGTTGAATCCAAGGCTAAAGGTGGGGCAGATAATAATGGAGCCCCTGTTGACCAACAAGAGGCTCAGCAGGGGAGAGGCCAAGGAACAGTTGGAGACCCTGTTGCAGGACGTGGGGTTGCACTCGTTCCAGGCAAACTACTATCCCCACGAATTCAGCGGGGGACAGCGGCAACGCATCGCCATCGCACGGGCGCTTTCCCTGAGGCCCCAAGTAATAGTGCTGGACGAGCCGGTGTCGGCTTTGGACGTGTCGATCAGGGCACAGATAATGAACCTGCTACGGGACTTGCAGGAAAGGTACGGCCTTAGCTACCTCTTGATTGCCCACAACCTGGCCACAGTGCGCTATATGAGCCACCAGGTTGGGGTGATGTACTTGGGGAAGATAGTGGAAGAGGCGCCAACCCAGGAACTGTTCAACAACCCAATGCACCCTTACACCAGGGCGCTGATAGCCGCATCGCTGCCCTCCCATCCGGACCGGCAACGGGAGGAAATGACGGTTGTGGGAGAGGTGCCATCGCCCTTGAACCCTCCGACGGGATGCACTTTCAACCCGCGGTGTCCCTTCGTCATGGACCGGTGCACTGACGAGGTCCCGGAATTGCGGGAACTGAGTCCCGGCCACAAGGTGGCCTGCCACCTGTTCTAGCCCTTTACCGTTCGAGTATTTCCCCGACCGGCAAGAGTCAACTACTTGGGCCTGCTTCCACGACGTCCACTAACTGTCGGACAAATCTGTTCACAACCGGCCGGTCATTTTCAATTTCGTCGTCGTACATGAAATCGCGGTAGAAATTGGAATGGAATTTCTCCGCCACTGAAAACTTGGCGGGCAGCGAATCATCGTCCAATTCTTCGGCCAACCGGCGCACGGCTACCTGCAAATGTGGGTGTTTATTGAAACTCCAGCCACGTTGCTTGGAAACCGCAATGACCGCGTAGGAAGCGGCGCCCCATAGGTTCTCGCTACCCTGCAGCGAGTCCCCAGCCTCGAATTCCCGGTCCGAGTGTTCCAAGAATTGAAGGGACGTCGCAACGTGTTCCGCCGCGGTCTTTTCTTCTCTTGTCGTCATGGTCTAGCATCCTTGAAGGGCAGATACAACCCTCTGGGCCTCTATTCCCCTAGTCTCCAGTGTAGGCCTCAGCCATTACAGCCGCAACGCGGCGGGGCGTCTGCACTAGCGCATCCGGCGGACATCGGCGAAGGCGGCGAAGGCCCACAAGCTGAAGACCAGGCTGGCCGCCCCGACTATTACTATTACAAAGTTGGCGTCCCAGAACTCGGCCATCAGACCCAAGGTCATGCTGGCCAGGGGGGTCAGCCCGTGGTCAAGGTGGTAGATGGACATTACCCGGCCCCGCAAGGAGTCGGGGATGGTGGTCTGCAGGTGGGTGTTGTTGTTTATCTTGAAAGTCAGCCGGAAGAACCCCATGCCAAACATTGCAGCGAGGGAGACCCACAACCACGTCGAGGCCCCCAGGGTGATGGCGGAGACGGTCAGCAGCACCAAGGCCAGGAAGCCGAAAGTCCCCTTCCGCATGAAGCCTCCCAAGGTGGCGAAGGTGATAGTGGCAATGACGCCGCCGATGCCCATGGACAATACCAGGAAGCCGTACACCTCGGACCCGCGGCCCAGGATATCGTCGGCGACGACGGGCATCAGGTGAACTATGGGGGCGATGAATATGTCGGAGATGCAGACAACCAGCAGCAGGTGCAACACCCGCTGCTCGGTGACCACGTAGCTGAACCCCTGCTTCAGGTTGGCCAGGATGGACGAGCCGACGGCGGTGATTTCCTCGCGATAGGGCAGGGCGATGCGAAAGACGGCGTAGGCCATCAGTATGTGGAACACGCCCTCTATGAAGAAGTTGACCGCGGGGCCGAGCCAGGCAATGAGCACTCCCCCTACACCGGGGCCAACCACGCGGGCCACGTTCCCGGCGACCGAGTTAAGGGCGATGGCGTTCCAAAGGTCTTCCCTGGGGACGGTGTTGGCAATCATGGATTGGCGGACGGGCTGGATAAGGGAGTTCAGCAGTCCGGTCATGGCAGTGAAAACCAAGGCGAGCGCGATGCCGAAGTTGCCGGTGATGACTCCACGTAACACTCCGATGGCAAATGCCAGCACCACCGCCGCCAGCAGGAATTGCACCGTCACTACCATCTTGCGCCGGTCCACCCGGTCGGCGAACACGCCGGCGAAGGGGCCGACAACCAAGAAGGGCAAAGAGCGCATGCCAGCGGTGACACCGACCAGCAGGGGGGAGCCGGAGATTTCCCAAACGAGCCAGGGAATCGTGATTTGTTGGAACCAGTTAGCGGTGGCGTGACAGAGGTTGCTGAGCCAGAGCAGCAGGAAGTCCCGGTGCTTCAGCGAGGTAAAGGTCTTGAAGCGCCGGGTGTCCCTGGGAAGGTTACGAGGGCGTGAGCCCACATTGGACATTCCCATCTCCTGCGGCGAAGAGCAGAGGTCCTTGGGGAGCTTACTATTGCCAAGGCCGGAGCGCGTGCCGGGGATACCCGGCTGCCAGCGTCTTTCAGCAGGCTTTCAATAGAAAGGGTTATGTAAAAGGGTTGGCCTAGTATATCCCTTTTGCTCTTAGTGCGTACCTGAGGAGAGGTGTCCGGCCAGAGCAGCGGAGGCGGCAAGGGACCGAGCGGCATTTGACAACCCCAATAGGTGCGCTTATGGTGGCGAAAGTTCCACAACCGCCCGCCGGGCAAGGGTCAATACTTGGTTGAGAGGAGACAGGCTTCCTATGGACCATGACGACCACGATGAAAACGGCCATCATCACGACGAAGGACTGGACTTGGACCTTACGGACCCATCCCTCTCCGAGGACATCGAGGGGCTGGAAAAGCTGACCATCAACAGCGTGGGCATCGACATCGGCTCTTCCACAACGCACCTCATATTTTCCCGGCTGGTGCTGCGCCGGGAGGGTTCGGCCTTCTCCAGCAGCTTCAAGGTGGCGGAGCGGCAGGTCATCTACCGTTCCCCGATAATGTTGACCCCCTACCTGTCGGGGGTGCTCATCGACACCGAAAAGATTCGCGAGTTCGTGCAGGAGGCCTACCGGAACGCCGGCCTTACCCCGGAGGCCATAGACACAGGAGCGGTGGTAATAACCGGAGAAGCCCTGAAGAAGGAGAACGCCCAGCCCATCGCGGAGTTGTTCGCCAAGGAAGCGGGGCGGTTCATCTGTGCATCGGCGGGACCCAACCACGAGGCATTGCTGGCGGCCCACGGCTGCGGGGCGGTGGCCCTGTCGGAGACCGAGGGAGCCAACGTCTTCAACATCGACATAGGCGGCGGCACAACCAAGTTGTCGCTGATAAGGGACGGCGTGGTGGTAAACACCGGGGCCATCAACGTGGGGGCCAGACTGATAGCCTTTGACGAGAGCAACGTGGTGGTGCGGTTGGAGGAGCCAGGGAAGGTCCTGCTGGAGGAACTGGGGTTCCAGGTGGGCTTGGGCCAAGCCATTTCCGACGAACAGAAGGCGGCGGTGGCAGCGCTGATGGCCAGACTGCTGGCCGAGGTAATGCAGGGCGGAGAGCTTTCCCGGCTGGGCCGGGAACTGATGATTACCGACCAGCTGCCGGACTACCGCGGGCCTTCCGACGTGAAATACCTGATGTTCTCGGGGGGAGTGTCGGAATACATCTACGGCCACGAGCCGGAGTCCTTCGGGGACTTGGGTCCGCAACTGGGACGCAGCCTGCGGGAGGAGCTGGCCAGGCTGTTCCACGAAGGGGTAACCCAGGAAACGGTCAACGGGATACGGGCAACGGTCATCGGGGCGGGAGAGTACACGGTCCAGGCCAGCGGCAGCACCAGCCACCTTTCGGGGGTGGAATCTCTTCCGGTCTTCGGGCTGAAGGTAGTGCGGCCTTTCATGGAGACGTTGGGAACCGGCGGGGGTCCGGCCGGATCGCTGGAGTCGTCCTTGGCGACGGCCTTGGCCAAGTTCGACTTGGAGGCTTTCGGGCCGGGGCTGGCCTTGGCGCTTTCGATCACCGAGACGCCCAACTACCAGTCCCTGCGGCGGGTGGCGGAAGGGGTGTCATCCCTAGTGAAGGGGCCCGGCTCGGTTAGCGCGCCGGTGTACATCGTGGTGGATATGGACGTGGCCAAGTCCCTGGGAGGCATCCTGAAGGAGGAACTTCACTTGGAGGAGGACGTGGTGGTGGTGGACGGCATCGACGTGGGGGACTTGGACTTCGTGGACATCGGCAGACCCATGGGCATTTCGGACATTGTGCCGGTTACGGTGAAGTCCCTGGTGTTCCCGTCCAGCGGGTCTGGGGAGTAGTCATCGCTGCTGGAAAATAACGGACCGACCGGGAAGCTGCCCCGGAGGGAGCGGCGCATGGACAGGCCTGGCTGCGGAGGCTGCCATGCTCTGCCGGCTTGCGCCGGGCGGGGAGTTTCCGGCAGCGCCCCGGACTGCAGTGATGGCTGGATGCGGCTATTTGAGTCACAACCAGCTAAGGAGCCGTGTAGAAGCACCAACTTTGAGGGTGCTCATCAGTGGCGGCAGCAGACGTCGCACAGTAGACCCCGACTTTGGCATAGACTCTGGAGAAGGCGGTGGGGCGCTCGCTGCCAAATGGGCGGTCTGAATAATACGTCATGTTCCCAGTGAGGTCCCAGCAGGCCGCGTACCCATCTGTCGTCATCCCGCAGGGGTCGATTTCACTGCTGAAGGCCGAGACGCTGACGGAGGTAAATGTACCCTCGGACGGAGTGAAAGAAAATGGCGTCCCGGCATACAGCTGAGCTTGCCGCCAGCAGATGACTGAGCCATCGTCTCTCAGCCCGCAGATTTGCAAGTACCCGGCGCTGACAGAGGTGAACTTCCCCACGCTCGAGGTGGCATTGCTGGAGGGACGTCTACCCCAGCAGGCCAGGGATCCGTCGGTCTTCACACCGCAGCCGTGGGTCAACCCGGCGCTGACAGAGGTGAACTTCCCCTCGGGCGGAGTGGCTTGGTCTTCTTGATTAGAGCCCCAGCAGGCCAGGGAGCCGTCGGTCCTCACGCCGCAGGAATGACCCTTCCCGGCGCTGACGGAGGTGAACTTCCCCTCGGGTGGGGTGGCTTGGCCGTGGTTATCATTGCCCCAGCAGGCCAGGGAGCCGTCGGTCCTCAACCCGCAGGCGTGACCATCCCCGACGCTGACGGAGGTAAACTTCCCCTCGGGCGGAGTGGCTCGGCCGCTGTTATTACTGCCCCAGCAAGCCAGGGAGCCGTCGGCCTTCAGTCCGCAGCCGTATGCCAACCTGCCGCTTACGGAGGTGAACTTCCCCTCGGGCGGGATGGTGGGTAGGTCGCGTATTTCACCGCTCCAGCTAAGAGCTGGTGAGCCGTTGTCCAGCAGCATGGAGTGCGGGTTAAGGGAAAGGAACTTCCCTGGAGTTTCGCAAAGCTGCGCCAAAATTCCGGCCTGGTACGCATTGGCGCCTTCCGAACAACCCTCCAATGTGATATTCCCTCTTATGTCCAGTGTTTGCAATGCGGTCAGGTTGCCCAGTTCCGGCGGCAGTTCGCCGTTAGGCGGATCATCCGCACGTCCACGACCAAGGTTCAGGCGGAGGTATTTCAGTCCAGTGAGGTTGCCTATTTCGGGAGGGATTTCCACGGGGCCTGGGGCGTCAATATTCAAGAGCGCCACGCGGCCATCAAACCCGACTGCCACTCCCTCCCAGGTATGGAGAGGTTGGCGGCTTAACCAATTCCGCAACTGGGGTTGACCCAAGGCTTGGTGAATGGCGACCAAGGTTTCGGCTTCTCCCGGTTGGACCTCGGTGCATATCGGAAAAGAGTCGCCGAATGTCGCAGAATTGCCGAAACCCAGAAAACTGGGGCGACATCCCTCGAACTGGTTTCCAGTCACGTTGAAGGCCGCCAATTGTTCGACATAGCTCACCAACCGGGCTGACACCGCTCCGGTCAGTTGGTTGTTCTGCAGGGATATGTTTTTCAGGTCCGGAAGACCTTCCAGCCATAAGGGAAACTCGCCGGTGAGACGGTTGTAGTCCAAATTCAAAACACGCAGCCCGGCCAAGGCGTCCAACTCCGGCGGTATCTCACCGCAGAGTTGATTCACCGAGAGGTCCAGCGACTCAAGGGAAGCCAGGCTGCCCAATTCGGGCGGTATCTCGCCGGTGAGCCGGTTATTGACAAGTTGAAGGGAGCGCAGGGAGGGGAGGCTACCCAGTTCCGGCGGTATCCCCCCGGCCAGCCTGGTGGTTACGATGGACAGCTCTTGCAGGGAGGAGAGGTTACCCAGTTCCGGCGGTATCTCCCCGGTCAACCCCAGGGGGGTTTGGCTGTTGATGAGTCCGATGGACAGCACTTGCAGGGAGGAGAGGTTGCCCAGTTCGGGAGGCAGTTTCCCCTTTAGATCTTTGGTTCGATTACCAAGAAGGCGCTGGTTGAGTTCCAAGGAGGTGACCCGGCCTTCTTCATTGGTGGTCACGCCCAGCCACTGGCCAAGAGGGGCAAAGCCGGCCCAAGTCCCGGTATGGTCCCAGGATTCCCCATTGGTGGCCTCGAAGAGGGCGACCAGGGCCTCCCTGTCCGTTTCGGCTGAAGTAACAGCGGGGGGCAGCGCAACGTTGGGGTCGGGCTGGCGGCGCGGGCATGCCATCTCGGTGGGTATGGGAACTGACTCCGACGGGACCGAGGATACCGACTCTGGTGGCGCGGAAACAAAGTCGCCACTTCCAGGGGAGGGCGTGACGGCTACGGGGGAGAAGATGGAGGCAGCCCCGGAGTCCCGGTCACCAGCCTCTTCCGTTGCGGAGGGTTCTGTGGAGGAGAAGATGGAGGCAATCCCGGAGTCCCGGTCTCCGGCCTCCCCGGTTGCAGAGGGTTCCTCGGGAGCTGCGGAGGAACGTTCTCCGGAACGCTGGTCTTCCCGGTCTTCACGGTCTCCGGTATCGCCGGTTTCCTCGGGAACACAGGCTGCGGAGAGGAGCAGAATCAGCAGGGCCGATACGACCAGCAGCGGAAACAGACGAAGGGATTTCATGCTTGCAATTCTCAAGGGTTTCACCTCAACAGCCATTGCCATCCATAACGGGCCTGCCGCTTGGACCGGTCGGCGGCTTGCTCCCCCACCGGAGTGGCCTGCCGTGTTCCGCCGGGTTGTGCCGACCGGGTCTAGATGCAATCTTCGGACTGCAACTCCCGGCGCACCCTGCGGGGAAGGTCATCCTCCTCGTCCTCGTAATCTTCACCCAGGTCCTCCATTTCGTCCCACAGGTCTTCAAGGTTGTCTTCGTATTCGTCTCTCAAGTCGTCCATCTCGTCCCGGATGTCTTCGCGCTGACTCCTGGGAGCGTCGTCCAACTCATCCCGCAGGTCGTCCAGCTTGTCCTCCAGTTCCTCCGATTCCCGGGCGATATCCAGGAGCAGGCGGAGGGCCTCCTCCCTGGTTTCGTGCAGGCTTTTCACCTCCCCCGGCGGGTCGAGGTCGTTCCAGTATTCCAAGGCTTCCTCTGCGTCGTCGAGGGAATCGGAAGCTATGTTACCGTAATCGTCCTGCCATTCGCCGCACTCTTCGGCGTAGTCCTCCAGTGACATGGAGGAGCAGGCGAGGGTCAAGGCCAGGAGCACCAAGGACGCCAACAGCAGGGTCTTCAGCACGGAAATTCCTCCTTGGACCGGGTGCGGGTCTTTGCCCGAGGCGGCATGACCGGCTGTGCCGGGGCCTCACAGTCAGCTTTTGTCTTGGGGTGGGCACTCGCCGGTAGGGCAGACGGGACGCGGCGCCGCCGGCCGCGCCGGCCCGTACAGTGCCGGGGGCGCAGGGCGTGACGGCATGGAAGGAGTACAGTGCTCCAAGGACCAGAGCCGGCGAGGGCGGGAGAACGGAAAAGGGGGAAGCCAGAGACCGGGTCCAGGATGGCGGGTTTACAGGGTGAGGAGTTATGGGAGAAAAAGCCAGGGGAGGTTAAGAAAGTTCCGGTTGAATTAGCCAAGGCGGGGGAAGCGGCCAGTACCAAATGCGCTTCCCATCCAAGTATTCGTTGGGCAACAAACACAATAGTGTTTCCCTACATCGATTTCACCAATCTTACCATTCTGTTTGAAATTGGCAACTATTGCAGGAATTAAATGTTGCAATGGTCCATAACCCATCTGGAATTCCTGCAATAGTTCTGGCCATTGGAGGCTGTTACCACAGAATCGCCGATTGGACTATGCAGGGCGAGACTAGCTGCTCTTTACAGCTTAGGCCAGCGGGCAGTTTGGGCCAGCGGGTCCATGCGTTCCCCGATATGCGAAAGGGCGGGTCTCGAACCCGCCCCTACGTTAGCCTTCAATACTAAGGCGCCGGCCTGCTATGGCCAGCCTACCGGGGAGACGGCGAAGAGGTTGCCTTCGGGGTCCTGCACCCGGACCTCGCGCTGTCCGGGAGCCAGGTCCGGCAACTCCCGGCCAACCTTGGCGAACCGGTCCTGGGCTTCTTCCCAGTCTTCCACCCTGATGCCGATGTGCTGGACGCCGGTGTGCCCGATGGTCTTGAGCTTCTGGAAGGCCATGGTGACATCCCCGTCGCTGAGGACCACCGACCCATCGGTTTCGGACACCTTGACGGGGGCCAGGTCGAACACCCGCTGGTAGAAGGCAGCGAGCCGGGCCGGCTCGTCCACTTGGATGACGACGTGACGTATGCCGGGCATTCGCGGTTCTTCGACGCCGCCGCAGAGGTAACCCCTTTCGGCGATGTTGACGTGGTTGCCCACGGGGTCGTAGAAGGACCATTCGGTGGGCTTGCCGGTGTTCTCGTCCTTCCAGCGGTGGAGGGAATCGTCCAGCCGGTCCATGGTCTCTTCCAGGCTGTCGACCACGAAGCCGTAGTGGTTAATGCCGAAGATGCGGTCGGTATTGGGGGCG
>DAOULB010000023.1:0-2164 GCA_034420695.1 Dehalococcoidia bacterium | reverse complement strand
ACTACATCGGCATTAGCGCCAGCCTGCAACTGGCCTTGGGAAAGGGGGAGTTGACCCTGCAGTCCACAGATCCCCACGTGCAGCCCCTGTTGAACTACAACTACTACCAAGAGGAAGAAGACCTGCGCCGCATGAGGGAGGCGATTCGGCTGGGAGTGCGGGTTGCCGATCACCCGTCCTTCTCCGATATCCTGCTGGAACGCATCATGCCCACGGACGAAGAGTTGGAGTCCGACGAAGCGCTGAACGAGTGGCTACGGCGCAACTCCGGGACCTCTCACCACGTGTCGGGGACTTGCAAGATGGGCCCCGAATCGGACCCCATGGCGGTGGTGGACCAGTTCCTGAAGGTGAAGGGGATTCAGGGGCTCCGGGTGGCTGACGCCTCGGTTATGCCCGACTGCATAAGGGCCAACACCAACGCTACGACCATAATGATCGGGGAGAAAGTCTCGGACTACATCAAGGAGGGCCGGTAACCCCGTTCAGTTCTTTCGGGAGAGAAGATAGTCCTTCGACAGGCTCGGGATGAGGGCCGGGAGCGAACAGTCAAGCTGAATGCCCGGAAGGGCGAGAGAGGAGCGTCTTGCAAGTAAAGGAGAAGCAGTACACCGAGCACCGGATGCTGGTAAACGGCCTCAACATTCACTACACCGACTGGGGCAACCCGCACCTGCCCCACATGTTCCTGGCCCACGGCGCAGTGGCCAACGCCTTTTACTGGGACCTGACTGCTCCTGCCTTCCGCGAAAAGTACCATATCGTTGCGGTCACTGCCCGGGGCCGGGGCAAGAGCGACTACGACCCCAAGGGTAGCTACGAGACAGTGGACTACGTGCAGGACTTTCACGAGTTGACCGCCGCCTTGGGCATGGACAAGCTCACCTACGTAGGGCAGTCGATGGGCGGCAAGATAGGAATGACCTACGCCGCCACTTACCCGGAGCAGGTGGAGCGCATGGTCATAGTGGATGTTGGAGCCGAGTCCACCGGCGCTCCGTCGGGCGACCCGATGCAGAGCCGCCCAGAAGTGTTTTATGCCCCCGGAGAGATAGAGACCTGGCTCAGGCAGTTCGACCGGTTCTCCCGGCTGGGCCGCGAGGCCATGGACATAGTCCTTCAGACCGGCTTCCAGCAATTGGTCAACGAGCAGTGGGTGTCCTCGCTGGCAAACCCGCTGGTGTACGGGAGCAGGCCAAGGCCGGCCCCGGTATATGACGTGCTGGCCAAGGTTCAGTGCCCGACCATGCTGATTCACTGCCTGCTCAGCGACCTCATGGGTCCGGAAATCGCGGCCAAGACCTGCGATGCGATCCCCAACTGCCAACTGGTCACACTGGACTCGGGCCACCTGCCCCACTTGGAGCGGCCGCAGGAGTTCATCAGGGTGGTCGAGCAGTTTCTGGGGAGCTAAGAGAGTCCAATCGGGACACCCACGGGCAAAACAGGGAGGCAAACTCAAATGGAAGTGGAGTGGATGAACCATACCGGGTTCGTGGTCAGCGACATGGAACGTTCGCGGGCCTTCTACCGCGACTTGCTGGGTATGACGGAAGAAAGGGACCAAATCCTGGAAGGGGACTTTGTGTCCGAATTGGTAGGGTATCCCGACGCCAAGCTGCACATCGTCTATCTTGGCCCGGGGGACATGCGCCACTCGGTGGAGTTGATACAGTACCTTAACCCGCCCGGCGACGCAGTCACACTACCCCAGCGGCACCAGGTTGGAGCCACCCATTTGGGCGTGATTGTGGACGACCTGGACGCCTTCTACCAGGAACTTTCCGCAAAGGGTGTCAGGTTCGTCAGTCCGCCGGCAGAGCGTTCAGGAGCGGTTTATCCCCTGGCTAGGAAGGGCTGCTACATGCAGGACCCCGACGGAAACTGGCTGGAACTGCTGGAACGCCCCCCAGCTCCTCCCGAAGCCGCCCAGCCGTAGCGGCTGATGCAGCCAAGGACGGAACCCCGCATTTGCCCCGCGAACGGGCCAGCCTTGAATCCGGCGGGCATCGCGGGTATTCTGCCCATGTAATCCCCTGGCAGGCCGAGGAGTCGTACCGGCTCGACATGGTATCCCAAGAACCATCCTGGGAGGCCGCATGAAATTCGGAATCTTCACCATCGGGGCGTGGCACGAAAGCAAGACCCAGGCCCAAACCCTGAA
>DAOULB010000022.1:0-2093 GCA_034420695.1 Dehalococcoidia bacterium | reverse complement strand
TCCTAGTCGTCCTTCAGGAACGTCGGCATGACCACCTGCAGGTAGTCGCTGGACTCGCTGGGCTTGAAGACCGCGGGGCTCTGGGTTTCGGTCAGTTCCATGGTGATCTGCGGGTCGTTTATGTTGTCCAGTAGGTCGTCCAGGTAGTGGCTGTTGAAAGCTATGCGGACGTCCTTTCCTTCCATGTCGATGGCGTCGATGCTCTGCTCGTTGGTGCCCACGTCCTGGGCCCTTGCCGAGATGTGAACCCGGGCCGGTTGTTCTTTGTCCTTGGGGCTGACTTGGAAGCGGATGATGTTGCTGTTGTCCTTGGCGAAGATGGCTGCTCTCTTGGTGGCTTGGTGCAGGTCCTTGCGGTCCACCAGGACCGTGGTGGTCCGGGCCTTGGGCAGCAGTTGTTCGTAGTCGGGGTAGGTCCCGGATATGAGCTGGGAGGTCATCTGGACGCTGGCGCCGTCCAGGTCGGAGGACATTGTCTCGAAGAGGACGTAGCCCAGGCTGGAGGAGACGGTGAGCTTTATGGCCTCGTCGTTGTTCCCCTTGATGCGGAGGATCTCGTTCAGGGCCCGGGCGGGGACGATGAACCAGGCCGGCTCTTCTATGGTCTGGCCCAGTTGTCCTTGGTGTACTGCCAGGCGGAATCCGTCGGCCCCTACCATGGTGAACTGCTGGTCCTGCAGTTTGATGTAGATCCCGGTGAGGACCGGGCGGGAATCATTGCTGGCGGCACAGGGGGTGACCCTGGCTATTGCCTTCCTGAAATGCTCTGCGTCCAGGAGGAAGGTGCTGGTGTCCCCGACTTGGGGGAGCTTCGGGAACTCTTCGGGGTCCATGCCGACGATGTTGGACTCGGCGGAGAGGCAGTTGATCTTGAGCTGGTGGCTCCCGTCCCCGTTCTCCATGGAGACCTGCTCCTTGGGCAGGGCGTTGATCAACTCCGTCATGAGGCGGTTGGGGACGGTGGTGGACCCTTCCTGGGTTATTTCGGCGGGTATCTGGGCGGTCATGGATATGGCCAGGTCCGTGGCTGTCAGCCGGAGGAAATTACCCTCGGCGTTCATCAGTGTGTTTTGGCAGATGGGCAGGGAGGCCCGGGAGGCTGCGGCCCTTCCGACGATGGAAAGGGCTTTCTGGAGGTTCTCCTGTTGGCAGGTTGCTTTCATTTGTTCGTCCTCTTTGGATGTTTGGTGGGGCCGGCGCGGGTTGAAAGGGAGCGCCGGCCTAGGGGCTCCGGCCTTGGGCGGTTGATCGGTCTTTCTTTTGCGGTTTGTGTTCTCCTTCTCACAGCATGGCTGGCTGGGAGTCCATGAGTTCGCAGGTTTGTACCTTGTGGGCCCAGTCCCGGGCGAAGGCGGGGCTGTTGTTGTCTCCGGGGCTTTCGAACCTGGCTATGTAGGACCAGGCCATGGAGTCCGCGGAGTAAAGTCTCTTTGAAATGTCGGTGTGCTTCAGGGACGAAGTCTTGACCCTGAAGCCGTGGAGTTTCAGGTCCGGCCTTTCCGTCAGTATGGCGGTGAGGATCGCCGATAGCTGGGAGGGGTTGCCCTGTCTCTTGCAGACGGAGCCGACGCCGGCCCAGGTTCCCTCTGGGAGTTCTCTTTCCATCTCCTGGAGGTGGCGGCGGTAGTCGTCGGGTTCCCATCCTAGTAATCACGGGCATGAGGTGAGTGTCCGGGACCTCTTCTCTGAGCCTGAGCCAGCGGCCGGTGGTCATGGACTGGTGCTCTTCCAAGGTGAGCCGGGTGATTTTCAGGACCTGCGGCTCGCACATCCAGTCTTGGCTGACCGCGGCCTCCAGTTCCCCGCACTGGGCCCAGCGCTTTATCTGCTTGCCGTATTCCTTCACGTCCATGTGGTCTTGGCCCCGGCTTATTCTGGTGAAGGCCCCGGAGTCGAGGATCCATTTGTTGGCGGGGAAGTCGCTCTTCCTGTTCTCGAGGACGTTTATGGAGAGCATGGTGCGTTCCATGCTTCCGGCGATGGATGGGTGGTGTATCCCGACGTAGAAGTGAGGTCTCATTTCCTTCCTTGCGCTGGGCTACCGGATCATGTCGAAGTGCTTGGCCCAGGGGCCCTTGAGCATTTTGCTGGCA
>DAOULB010000021.1:0-2869 GCA_034420695.1 Dehalococcoidia bacterium | reverse complement strand
CTCCGAAGAAGTCGGCAAGGCTTGCCTTGACTTGGTCGATGGTCATCTCCGGGTCCGGGTCGGGGAACTCCCGCCCGTCGTAGACGAATATTCGGGCCATGGCTCTCTCTCCTTTTTCCTTGGTGTTTCCTCTAGGCGACTAGGGGGATATCCGCTGCCGCTTTGGAAAGGGTTGGGTGGTCTTCTATCCAGGCGACTATCTGGTCGTTGCAGATGGTCCAGCGGGTGATGGGTAGTTTGGCGGTGACTTCGGTGGTGAAGTCCTCAGCCCGTTCCCGGGCGTACTCGGGGTCCTTGGTGAAGTCTTCCAGCAGGGCTTGGGCCAGCACCTGTGCCCTGGGCCCCTTTGTGCCCCATTCGTAGGTGCTTCGCCTGACCCTGGTCTCATCCTCCTGCCGGGGTCCTAGGTAGAGGCTCTTGCTCTTGATGCCCTCCCAGGTGGTCACGGTGACTTCCGTGCGGCCGTTGGGGTGTCTTTCTCCCCGGTAGGTGCGGAGGGGCTTGTCCCTTGGGGGCTCCGGCGGCTGGACTTCCTCCAGCTGGTCTGCCCAGCCTGTCAGGCTCTTTTGGAGGCTTTCCAGGAATTCCTCCCTTGCCGCGGCCTCTTGGTCTTCTGGGTTGGCGTCGGCGTTCTTCCTGCAGGTGGCCAGCAGTTGGGAGACGTCCTGGCGCAGGTCTGAGAGCTGGCCTTCCAGGTTTCTCATGCTGGGTATGGTGAATTCCTGGGGCATTGTTCGTGCTTCTCCTGGCGCTGGCCCTATTCTTCTGGGGCGTTTGCTACTTCTGTTGGTCTTCGTCCCCGTCCCGGGGCCCGGGGAGGGACGGGTGGTGCAGTTCTGGTTCTTGTCCCTGCAGGGCCAGGGCGCCGGTAGCCCTCTCCCTGGCGGTGGCGAAGGCCTCTATCTCCGCCTTGGCTTCGTTCACGGTCTTGTCCATCTGCCGGGCGAACTGGGTCTCGACGAAGGGCATGTTGGATGCTAGGTGCTGCCTGACTTGTTCGGCCTTCCTGCGGAGCCGGCCCTTGGTCTCAGCTATCAGTTCGTCGGTGAGGTTCAGGGCCTGGGTCAGGGTCTCCCGGAGTTCTTCCCTGAACTGCTGGTGCTTCTGGGGCCTTGGGGGATCGGCCCGCATCTTCTCGTCTCCTCTTACGAACTCCAGGGTTATGGGTGTCCCGGTCCCGGCGTTCAGGGAGGTTATGGCGTCGGCGAACTGGCTGGGGGACATCGTGGCCCGGAGCAGGAGTTTGTCGGAGTGGATCCAGTCGGCGTGGAGGTGGCGGTCCCGGTAGGCGGTCTTGACCTCGATCATGATTACGTTGTGGTGCTCGATGGACGAGCCGAAGAGGGGTATGTTGCCGGAGACCTGGGCCCTGCTGATGTTCAGGACTCCGAAGGACTCGTGCTCTTCCCTGCTTTCCATGTCTTTGCCTTGCCTTTCAGGTTTTTCCTTTGGCTGGACTGCCGTCCTTCCCTACCAGAACAGGTATGTCCGGCCGAAGGGGAGGACCACGTTGTCATGCCACCATTCCCCGTCGGAGTCCTTTTCGGCGTCGTAGGCGGAGCCTGGGGCAAGGGCCTCTTTCAGCAGTTGGCCGAAGGGGTGGTCGGGGCTGGTCTCCCTGGTGAACTCCACTTGGCGGTTGCGAAACGGCCGGCACGCTATGTCCAGTATTTCGGTGGGGGTGTGGCCTGTTGCTGGGCTGACTGCGTCCAGGGCCACGGCCGTTGCAGCTATTGCTTGGGCGACGTCCCTGCCTGTGGGGTGTGCTTTGCCGCTCTTCCTGAGCACCTTGTCTGCTGCCTTGAGTTGTGCTTGGGACCTGGGGACATAGGGCGCTGCCTTCTCTCTCTTCGTGATGGGTATTACCAGGAGGCTTTTGTCCTTGAAGCGGTAGACGTGGGCCTGGGAGTGGCCTTTCTCTTTCCGGAGTGGCATGCGGCCCTGAGCGTGCCTTTCTGCGTTTTCCAGGTGGCTCTGGAATTGGCCCATGTAGAAGTCCCAGCGGTTGTAGTTGTGGGAGTTTTTGAGGACCATTCGGTAGGTCTCTGTGGCCTGTGCAGCGGTTGATTCCGGCACGTCTTGGGGCTCCTTTTTCCAGCCTTTGTGCTTGTGGTCCCTTGGAGGGGGCTACAGCTCGGGTACTGGGCGTCCGGCTTGCCTGGCGTACTCCTTCGCCTTCTCCCAGTCCTCCTGCTCCTGTTCGATGATGACCTGGAGGATGTCCGGCTCTCCGGGGTGTTGGACGTGGAGGCGCAGTTCCATGTCGGTGGTCCTGTTGTAGCCGCACCGGTTGGCGGCGTAGACGCTGGTGGGAGGGAGGTTCCTGCAGGATAGGGTTACCCTGTTCCTGGGGTTTGCCATTTCTTCCTTGGCCTTCTCCCTGAGGAGGCCGGTGTGCCTTACCGGGGCGTCTATTCCCGCGATGCGGACCACGTTATTCCGGGGGTGGTGCCTCCGGAAGTGGGTGTTGAAGAATTAGGTCAGGTCCTGTTCCTTCCTGATGGTGAATATCAGGATCTCGTATGGCTCGTCCACGGCGCTCCTGTGTCCTGGGTTGGCTTGTGGGCCTAGGGCCGGAACCGGCGGGCCGCCTCTCCAGTTACCCGGGCTGTTTGCAGGCACACCCGGCAGGTCGGTGGGTCCCCGATCAGGACTTCCCCTTCCGCTTCTCCCTGCTGGGCTGCGACCACGGGGTATTTCTGCCAGTTGTCGAAGGAGTGGACCGGCGGCATGCCTTCCGGTTCTTCCTCTTTGGTGAAGTACTTGTGGTAGACCTCTTCCAGCTTGGGCCAGAGGAACTCGGTCCCCCCGACGATGAACTGGGGTATCAGGTCCATGCCGTGCTGCACGGAGCAGCTGCGGTAGCAGG
>DAOULB010000020.1:0-2308 GCA_034420695.1 Dehalococcoidia bacterium | reverse complement strand
GGGTCGAGCTCGCTGACACGGGCCGCCAGATGCAGGACAGTCCTGCCGAATACGCCTCTGGCGGACACGTCCGCTCCGTTATCCAGCAGCAGGTCGAAGACTCGTGGTTCTGCGGTAAATAACGCTGCCGCGTGCAGCAGCGTGTCGCCTTCGTCGCCCCTTGCCGTAGCATCGGCGCCGTGTTCCAGAAGGAGGGAGATGATGTCGGCCCCGGCTCTTGCCCACAGCGCAAAGCTCATACCCGTCATGGCAGGGTAGTTCTCCAACGTCACCTCGACTTCCGCCCCGTGCTCCAGCAGCATTTCGACGACCCTGGAGTCTGGATTGTAGGACTCTGCTTCGATTATGGTCCCAAAATAAATGAAAAGAACCGGTTGCCCGAAACCGTCCTTGCTTGGTGGGTCTGCGCCGTGTTCCAGCAGCGACTGGATTATCTCGACGCTCTCTGCGGGCAAGTCGCGCCCGGCCTCTGAACCCAGTTTGAGTGTTTCGGGATGGGATGCGTAGGCGGCGAACCTCACGGCCTCGTAGAGGACGGGGGTGCCATCTACATCCTTGTCGTTGGCATCGGCGCCGGATTCCAGAAACCACCTGATGATCTCGGAAGAGCTTCCGTTTACCAGCGCGTAGGTCAAGATGGGCGTGCCTTCGGCATCCTTGGCCGCCGGGTCCGCACCATGGTCCAGCAGAAGCCTGATGACTTCAGGAGCTGCGTCGAGATAAACCGCCAAGAGCAGAGGGGTGTCGCCGGAACTGTGTCTCGCGTTGACGTCTGCGCCGCTTTCCAGCTCAGCCCGCACCTCTGCGACGCTGACTTCGCCTCCCTGCCAGAACTCGTAGTTGCAGAGCTGTCCGCAGGGTCCGGCCAGGGCTTCTGTTGGCCGCTCCGTGGGCGATGGCCACTGCGTACTGGTAGGTGCGGTCAGTGGCGGGGTTGCGCTTGGAGCGGTGGTGGACAACAGTGTCGGCGTGTTGGTAGCCACCCTGGTTGAAGGGGTTGGGCTTGGGGTAATAGTGGGTGTCGGTGGTGGTGTACTGGTGGTCTCTATCGAGGGGATTGTCGGGTTTGGTGGAGTAGTGGGCGTCGGCGCCACCGGCGTCGCAACCGTGCCCGGCGCTTCCAGCGTGGGGCCTGATGTTGGATCGGGTGAAGAATTGCAGGCGGCCAGCGCCAGCAGCACCAACGTCGCCAGGGCAGGCGCGGATATGCGCAGGAAGCGAGTCATCATTTCACGGCTATCCTTTTGGCTTGATCTACCGGGGTGTCCCGCGCTGAGGCTCACCGCTGCATCACAGCATTCTCAGAGGCAAATGACCCGCCCTTGTCTTCCAAGGAAGCACACTGGCATATCCCTACTGCTCGGGCTGGGCCGTCTCCTTGACCACGATGCTGTAGGTTCCGGTGCTGCCTTCCCATCCGGGAACGCGGCCACTGACGGCGACCCAGTAATCCCCGGCGGCCGGGGCTTCCCAGTGGATGCGAGCATACTGGTCAAAATGAAGGTAGCTGTCATCTGAAGTTATCTCTCCTCTCCTGTCCAGGAGGCTGATCCCAATGTCCATTGCGTCGCCCAGCTCGCACTCGATCAGGTAGGACGCGCCTTCCTCGGCTTGAAATACGAAGTAGTCGACGTCCAGCAGGGTGTCGATGCGGGACTTCACGTATTCGCCGACTCGCAACGGCGTCGCCGTCTCACTGGAATCCCCGTGGTCGTCCTGCCACGCCTTGGTCGAAAGGGAGTAGGCGCCTGTTCCTCCGGGCCCCTCTCCGGCCCCCTGCACGTAGATGAAATGGAATCCGGACGTCTCGGCCTTCCAGGCGGCCGGCGCCCCGTACCTGCTCCGGCCGGCGTCGGCTCCCACGGAGGTCACCGGGTTGCCGTGGATGTCCTCGACCTCCAGGACGGCCTCATCCAGCGTCGCCAGGTCCAAGGACACCTCGTAGACCGTCCCCTCTAGGGCGTCCAGCCGGAAGGCGTCCACGTCTCCGAAGAATTCCAGCTCGCCCCAGGTTTTCTCCCCCACGTTGAGTGGCGTGCCTTTGCCCCTGATGTTGGCGTGGTCGTCATGCAGGTTGACGGCGTTGACAAAGAACGAGTATTCGCCGGTCCCGCCCTCTCCGCTCACAGAGACGAAGACCATACCGGTGTAGGGCGACTGCCAGGAGATGCTGGCAACCTGGCCGTTCTCGCCGTTCCCGTAGGAGCTGGCGGTGTGCAGTTCATCGTAATCAGGCAATGGCCCGTAGAGGGAAATCCATACGCCCTCCAGCGTTCCCAGCCCGGCGCCGATCTGGTAGATGGTTCCT
>DAOULB010000019.1:0-60361 GCA_034420695.1 Dehalococcoidia bacterium | reverse complement strand
CGGCCCGGGCCCCCTACCGCAGCGACGACGGCGGAGACACTTGGAAACTCATCAACAAGGGCCTCGAGCGCACCTACACCCTCCACATTGCCGCCGCTCCTGACGACGCCAACGTGGTGCTGGT
This sequence comes from Dehalococcoidia bacterium, assembly GCA_034420695.1. Taxonomy (GTDB): domain Bacteria; phylum Chloroflexota; class Dehalococcoidia; order Lucifugimonadales; family UBA3495; genus Io17-Chloro-G2. The sequence continues at coordinate 60,237 of DAOULB010000019.1, read as the reverse complement.
CACCGTTTCAGCCAACTCCAGGCGCGATGGCCCCCAACTCCACCGCTCCACCGACGGCGGCGAGACTTGGGCGCAGGTCTCCGACATCGGCACCGGCGACGAACCCAAGGACATGGTTGTGGCCTTCGACTGGGACCGCCTTGACCCGAAGCGGGTGTATGCCGGAACCGATGATGGGCGGCTGTTTGAGAGCGGAGACCAAGGGCAGACCTGGCGTCAACTTCCGGTGAACCTGGGTACCGTGGCGGTCGGCGCCCTGGTGGTGGCCGCCGGATAGGGCCCTTCGGGCCGGCCCTCAAGCTGCGCCGGAACATGCTGGCGTCAGACGACCGGAGTTGGATAACTGTGATTAGATGAAGAGAACTCAGGCTTCCCAACTCCTGTCCGTTAAGTACCCAGTGCTGCAAGCAGGGTTGCCTTGGGTGTCCAACCCGGAGTTGGTCGCTGCCGTGTCCAATGCCGGAGGACTGGGCATCCTGCATCCCACTGCCGGCATCGCCCCCGATGGCGACCTTCTGGAAAACTTCAGCGCCAACATCCGGCGGTTGCACGGCCTGACTCGAAACCCATTTGCCGTCTGCCTTTACTTGCCCAACCCCCAGATCGACAGCTTGGTTGACGTGGCGGTCCAAGAGGGCGTCCACATCGCCGTCACCTACGGCGGCAGCCCGGCCCTGTACACCGGGACCCTTAAGGACCACCGGATGATAGTGCTCCACCAGTCGGCCAGCGTCCGCCACGCCCGGTCCGCCGAGTCCCAGGGCGTGGATATCGTGGTAGCCGAGGGATTCGAGGGTGGAGGGCTGAGGGGAGCCGACAAGGTATCGACAATGGTCTTGGTGCCCCAAGTTGTAGCGTCAGTGTCCACCCCGGTCATAGCCTCCGGCGGCATTGTGGATTCCCGGGGTTACCTGGCCGCGGCCGCCTTGGGAGCTCAAGGCGTTCAGATGGGCTCCAGGTTTGTCGCCACCCGGGAATGTATATCCCACCAGCGGTACAAGGAAGCCATCGTTGCGGCCATCGACAGCGGCACCGTGATCCTGGGCGGGGACCGGTGGCCCACCAGGGTGTTGCGCAGCGGCATGGCCTTGAGAATGAAAGACGAGACCATCCCGGGACCGGATGCCGGCCTGCCGGACTGGGAGGCAGATTTCGGGGCCGCCAAGGTCCGGGGAGCTATGCTCGACGGCGATTTGGAGTCCAGTCTGGCCTACACCGGCGCCGGCGCCGGGCTGATTTCCGACATCCTGACCGTCTCCCAAATCTTCGAAGAACTGGAGCGGGGAACCCAGACCCTGGCCAGGCAGCTGGCATAACCATTGCCTTACCCCTACGCCAAGTCCTTGTCCCGGAGGGAGCCCGCAGGGTGAGTGGCGGACAGCATAAGCAGAAGCGTCTCAGGCCAAGTCCTCTTCGGACAGCAGTTCTTCGGCCCGGGCCATTATTTTCTCCAAGCGCCGCTGCTCCGTGCCCCTGCTCTCTAGGAAGAGTCTCAGCGCCTGCATGGGTTCAAGACTGTTCGCTGCGTCGGCGGAGAGCCGGGTCCGCCGCACGTCCCCGGTTATCTCCCGGCTGATGGCGGCGATGTAATGGGCCGGGCGCAGCGCCTGTCGAATCTCGGCCTCCCTCAAGTGGGCGTCGGCCTCCCGGGACGCCTCGATCCGGAGCCGCACCACCGAATCGGTTATGTCCTTCCGGGCTATCTCTCTGAGCACCGCCTCGGTGGGGTCGATTGGGTTGGTTAGGTCCCCCTCTCCGGCACGCACGGCAACGTCCAAAGTCAGGAACCGGCGGGCCTGCAGCGGGTGAAAAGAGAAGTCCTTCAACCGGGCGCCCTGCGCTCCCGCCGGGTCCAAGTCCACGACGCAAAAGCCCTTGTCGTCGTTCTCTTCGCTGAAGTCCACTCGCTGCAGACTGCCGGAGTAGGCCATCAGCGGGCGGTCCCACCGGAGCACTTGGTGCTTGTGGATGTGGCCCAAGGCCACGTAGTCCAGTTGGGGCTTGGCCAAGCTGCCCGCCAGCAGCACGTGGTCTTGGCCCAGCATCATCGACCGCTCGCTGCTGTTGGTTGCGCCGCTTACCGAAAGGTGGCCTGCCAGCACCGCTGGCACATCGGGGTCCAGCTCGGCAACCCGTCGCTCGATGGCTTCCGTCATCCGTGTCTCGATGGCATTCCGGACTTCCAGGATCGACAGTCCTCGGGACTCCTCCCGGGTCAGTATCCCGCTCCGCCTGGGCCAAGGCACCGCCAGCACCTGCAATGGGCCCGACTTGGTTCTCACTAAGTAGGTCTGCAGAGAGTCTCCCACGGTCAGGTGGGGCACTTGAAGGGTCCGGAATATTTCCACTGCATTCGCCCGGCTGACCACGCTGGGAAGGTCGTGGTTGCCGACCAGCAGGAAGCAAGGTATGCCAGCGCCCGTCAGCTTGGACAAACGGACGGCGAACTCCCGTTGATGAGTCTGGCTGGGGTCCCGGCCCTTGTAGGCGTCTCCGGCCAGAATAACCAGGTCGACGCCTTCCGACAGGGCGTACTCGACAACTTGATCCAGGGAATGCAGGAAGTCGGTTAACCGGGTGGAAAGGCCCGTTGCCGGGTCCACCCTCCCGTAGTTCTCAACGCCGATGTGAAGGTCCGAAAAGTGAAGTATCCGCACTACGTCCTCCCCGCCGATCAAATATACTCCCACAGCCGCCGGGACGGAATCCCCGCTGCCCTTGCGCCGATTGGGATGCCAGGACTCCTCAGGTGTCTCACTTGTGGAACATGTTGACAAGGAGGGAAGCGGTTCCTAGAATCGGAGGCGGCCCCCAATCCCGGCGGCATTGAGCCAACGCAAGGGAATCTCCTATGACCACCGCTTCACAGCTTTTATCCCTCCAAGAAGTCGACTTGGCCTTGGACCAAATCAGGCTCGACAAGGCGAAAGCCGAAGCGGAGTTGGAGGCTGGCGTCACATCTGGACCCTTGCAACAAAGCTTGGAGGCGGAGCGGGAAAGCTTGGAAGCGGTGCGTCAGCAGCACCGTGAACAGCAACAGCAAGGGGAGACACACCGCGAGCGGTCTGAGGAGTTGGACCGCCAGCTCTACGGTGGCGAAGTGGTTAACCCACGGGACCTGGAAACCGTGGAGCGTGAAGCCAACAACCTGCGCAACTTGCTGCAGGACCACGAGACCAGGCTACTGGAACTATCCCTTAGAGCGGAGGAACACCGGAACCGGTGCCAGCAACTGGAAGAGCAGATTGCAGAACAGCAGTCCAGGTGGGAAAACCGTAGCGCCCAGTTGACCGAACAGGTTGCGGAATTGGCAGCCCGTGAAGAAGAGCTCCAAGCGCAGCGCAACCAACTGGCTTCCACCTTTGAACCGGTGGCAGTGCAAAAGTACGAAGTGTTGCGCAAGGCCAAAAGCGGCACTGCAATTGCCAAAGTCATGAGGGGCCTCTGCCAAGGATGCCAGATGTCCCTGCCAACCCAGCAACAACAGCAGGTCCGCAGCGGGCGCCAGACGGTCCATTGCAGCAGCTGCGGCAGGATGCTCTGCATCGGGTAATCTTCCGCCGGGCGAAATCCACTCCCGGTTGTTCATCCAAGACCTAGCCGCACTCTCGGGGGCTTCTCATGAAGGCTGCCGTACTGTATGAACCCCACAAGCCGCTGGCTGTAGAAGACCTCCACTTGGACGGCCCCAGGACCGGAGAGGTATTGATCAAGCTGGCGGCCAGCGGTGTCTGCCATAGCGACCTTCACTACATCAAGGGTGACCGTCAGCACCCCATGCCCGTGGTCTTGGGACACGAAGGCTCAGGCACGGTCGAAGAAATCGGTCAGGGCGTAAACTACGCTAGACCAGGAGACCACGTTGTCCTGTCCTTCGTCCCGTCGTGTGGCCGCTGCAGCTACTGCATCAATGGACGGCAAAACCTTTGCCAAGTACGCTACAACCTGCGGGGGAACCTGCTGGACGGCACCAAGAGGTTGCGGACCGGCGACCAGGAGATCAGCCACTTCAACGGCCTCTCAACCTTTGGGGAGTATGCCGTGGTACCGGAAGACAGCCTTGTCTTGGTGCGGGAAGACGCTCCTTTGGACAAGATCGCCCTGATAGGCTGCGGTGTCCCCACGGGCGTAGGGGCGGCGATCCACACGGCCAAGGTCCAGCCCGGCAGCCGTGTCGTGGTCATAGGGGCTGGCGGCGTGGGCCTGAACGTGATACAGGGCGCAGCCTTGGCTGGAGCGGAGATAATCGTCGCCGTGGACATTCACGGCGCCAAGCTGGAGCACTCGCTGCAGTTTGGCGCAACCCACCTGGTTAATGCTTCAACCCAGGACGTAATGGAAGCGGTGGATGAGATAACGTCCGGGGCGATGGCCGACTACGCCTTCGAAGTTATAGGGTCCACCTTGGCCATCAACCAGGCACTGCACACCACCAAAAGAGGTGGTGTTACAGTAGCGGTGGGAGTGGCTCCGACGGGAGCGGAACTGACAATCGACCCCGACTTTCTTCACCAGGACCGGGTGCTGATGGGATGCACCTACGGTTCCTGCTATCCCAGGGCCGATATGCCGATGCTGGTAGACCTCTACATGGCTGGCAAGCTCAAACTCGATGAGCTTATCAGCCGCACCTTCGCCTTGGAGGAAATCAACACAGCGTTCGACCTGCTTGACCGCGGCGACGTGGCTCGTAGCATCATCAAATACGAGTAGGCACGAGGTGGCCCATCCACTCTGAGAAGATGCCCTGTGCCCCCCTTTCTTGGTCCCAATTGGCAAGTACGGAATGGAACGGCTGCCCCTTCACACCTGTACCCTTGCAACTCCGTGATGCTGGTGCCTCATCCTATCCCATCGCTACTGCCAAAAGAACGGAAGCATCATTGAGCTAAGACCCCTTTCCCGTCCGTTCCTTCCTTGACAGGAAACCGCTATGGACATAGACTCGAAACAGGGAGTGAGTTCCCTTTCCGAGAAACGGCCCGGTGGTGTAGCGGTTAACATACTGGCCTGTCACGCCAGAGATCGTGGGTTCAAATCCCATCCGGGTCGCCACAATCAGCGCAGCAAACTTAATAAGCTTCCAACCGAATCAAGAACAGACTTGGGCCGCCGCTACCGGCGGCCTTTTCGCGGCACCGACTCCGCCTGAAAGTTCTTTGACACTATTGCCGGAACAAAGTAGCATTAACGCCTACCGCACACGCTTGGCCGCTAGGCTCGGCAGGCCTCTAGAACCCAAAACTCCAACAGAGGGGGGCGCACTTGGCCCAACAATCTTCCGAACATTCGGGCGAAGGCCACAACCCATCCCCGCTGAGCGGTCCCCGTCAGGACGCCACCTTTGCCGCCGCTCTTGACGAACTGGTGTCAATTGCCCACAGGGGCCACCAGCCCGGGAGCGAATACTTCAATCCGCCCAACCAGTGGCTAATTGACCGGATGCCGGTCTTCCAAGACCTCTCTGCCGAGCAACAGGCTAGGATTCTAGACGAGGCAACCGCGCTGGAACAGGAAGCCCAGGAAGCTAACGCCCAAGGTCGGGCCGCCAGCCGCGTCTGGCCTGAAGCCGTGGTGCGCTTGGACAACGGCGGTCTGGCCTTCTTCAGTCAATTGGGAGTAGCCCGGCGGCCCGACCTAACCCAATATTTCATCGACGGCTTTGAGAAGAATCGCGACGCCCTGGCTTTTAGCGTGGAAAATCAGTGGCTGTTCACCGGGGTCCTGGAGGCCATCAACCGGCAGATGCAGCAGCACTTTGCTTCGGGGCAAGCGATTGTCCAAAGCGACCGCCAGATCGGGGACGCCCCAGGGCGGTCGTTTCACGCCAGGCAGTTGTTGTTTGGGGACAAATACTTGCAAGCCCCGCTGATGTGGCGCAATTTGACCTTCGAACTGCCTGAGGACCAGCTAGCCAGCCCTCCCGACATTCTGGAAGTTTCCATACCTAACTGGCTGGAAGATCTGGGATTGCCGGAGGATTTGAAGGGAAGAATCAGGGGCGCGGGGCTTACCCAACTGGTGTTTAAAGCTCCCACCAAGGGTCTTTCCCTTCACCTTGGATTTGACTATGTGGGCGAGCACAAGATGGGCCCACTGTCAATCGCAATGTTCTTGGTGAAACAGTCCAACGGACTGGCAATCCAGGCGGCCTTAAGCGTTGGACGGGTCCGCACCCTGAGTGGCGAACTGACCAACACGGCCCTGGTAACCGTCGGGCCTTCCCTTCACGGCAAGAGCACTCTGACCATCAACATAGAACTGGTCAACAGTGAATTGTCCGGGATACTCAAGCTGGGCGATGACCCCCAAGAGGGCATCTACCCTATGAACGACGACATAGTGCTACTCCAGCCCTTGGAGCAGCCAATTGAGACCACGAGGGGGGGGCACCGGGTCAGGATTACCCACGGCATAGACGGCACCGAGAACAACTTCTACGCCGTTCCCTTCGGACTGAATCGGGAAGACGACCCCATTACATTCGACGTCCTTCGGGGTACTCCTGATTCACCCAACAACAATGAGACCTTGGAGAACGTGCCAATCAACACCGGAGACTGGACTCCAAACTACATGGAGAACCCGGTCCGAAACATGCGGATGATTCTCTCCCGGACGGGGCTGCTGGCCCGAAAGGAAAGCCAGCACCTGCTCGGGTCAATAACTGGTGGCCATATTGAAGAGTCGGTGCATGTTCCCATGCAATACATGGACCGGGTGTTCTGGCAGGCGGTGATGCGGGAAAACACCGTGATCCCCCCCCTGCGCCGGCTGGGTCTGGAACAGTACGTCCGGGTATTGATGTACGGCGAGGCCGTGCAGATGGGGGCGGCCATTGGCGCCATCGGGCGGCCTTACGTGGAGTATTTTTCCGATCCCTTCATCATTGGCTTGGAAGACGAGAACGCCAACCTGCTTCACTACATTCTGCAGCGCATGGCCTTGGGGGGCATGCCCCAGCGGTACTATGTATTCAATACGGGAGGCGTGGGAGCAGAAACCAATGCCGAGGCCAGTGGGCCAAACTACAAGAAAATACCCCGTGGTCTGACGCTCATGCTGCAGGAAGCCTTGTTGCGGGACGCAGTAGTGTTCGAATACGACGCGGTGATGGGAGCGGAGATTGGCGTTGCTATAGTGAACGCCGAAGGAGAAGAGATTGTAGACCTCCGGCGGGAGTGGGTGCCAAGGAACATTTACGGCGAGGAGGAATACAACCGCCGAGTCGTAGACCTGCGGCGCCGCCGCTATTACGGCAGAGACTCACAGGACCAGGCCGGCATTCTACGGTACACCAAGGTGACCAATGGCCTGCTGGACCTTGGCGATATCCCTCCTCCGAACGATGAGAGGCAATTGGCGTGGCTCACGTCCTTCTACTGGACGGTTGATCAACCCCACAACACCTTGCCGGAGTTGTGCCAGCACCTGTCGGAGGGGATGCAGCCGCCTGCCCATCTTTTACGGGCATTGAGCCAGATGTACCAAGCGGGATTGCAGCAGGGATTGCGGCTTTCCGCGGAAAGTGTGGATGCCCTGAACTCCCTGGGCATCGGCTGATAAAGAACCTCGCGACTGGGTATCTCAGGCTCTGATGTCGAGGAGAATTCCTCCCTTCAGGCTAGACAGTTAGCCTTGCAGGGTCCCGCTTCCGCCAACCCACCAGTAAATGGAGGATCCAGCAGGATTGCCTTAGAGGGCTTGGTCTCCCTCTTCCCCAGTGCGAACCCTGATCGCATTGGCAACGGGAGTGACGAAAATCTTCCCATCCCCGATGGCACCGGTCCTGGCGGCGTCGATGATGGTGTCAATGGCCATCTGGGTGTTTTCATCGCTGACCACCAGTTCCAGTTTCGCCTTGGGAAGCATGTCCACCGTGTAGTTACCAACGCCCCTCGGCCCGGCGGCGATGATACCTCGTTGTGCCCCGCGCCCAGTAACTTGGACAACATTGATACCCACAAGGCCGGCGTCGGCCAAAGCGTTTTTGACAATGTCCAGCCTCTCCGGCCGGATGATTGCTTCGACTTTGTTCATTACTACACCTTCTCCCTTGCGCCTAGCCTGGCTGATTTTCTTGTTCCTAATTATAGCGTTAACGCAAGCATATCTTCCTGTCGTGTTCTTTGCCGGTTTCCCTAGTCACCCTCCCATAACCCGGCGTGCCTTTCTTTGGTAAAATGTTGTTTGAGGCTAATGGATTACCTCGGGATGAGCACTGTTCGGACGCAGGGTATAAGTTATAGTCCAGCGATTCAATTGATCCCCGGACGAGAGCTTTACAGTGGGCTAAAACCCTTAGCGCAGACCAGTAGCGCGCCGACATTGGATTTTCCGGTGAAGTCCAACAATCATGGATACAAAATACTCGTAGTGGACGACGAATGGGAGTCCCCCATTGTCGCCTCGGTGCTGCGTCGGCTGGAACAGGAAGGATGGCAGCCTGTGGTGGTGAAGGCAACTACCCGTTGGGCCGTGGGTGAGGAGTTTGAAGACGAGGCCTTGTATGCCATCGGGGAACACCATCCCGACGCCGTTTTGTTGGATGTCAGATTTGGGGAAGAGCGGGAAGAGCGGTTCTTGGGGCTGAACATCCTGAACAAGATTGTAGAACTCCACCCTGGCCTGCCGGTGCTCATGTTCACCCAGTACGTCCAAGGCCCGGATAGGGATATTGCCGTTTCGGGAGCCTTCCGGCGGGACGCCCCGGTGGACTTCATCGACAAGCTGGCCAGCCCGGAAGAGGTGGTGCTGAGATTTCGACGGTTGATCGGAGCAGCGCCGGATACCATCGCCTTGGGCAGGCAGATTACCTTGGATCCCAGGGTCAAGGTTGTGTATGTCAACTTGGACGGGGCGGCTGTCCCCGTTGACGAAATCCAGGGGATAAAGTTCGAAATCCTCCGGGAACTGGCGTCGACTTGGTACAGGAGCCCGGGAGAGTTGGTACCTTTTGCCAGGTTGGAGCGCTTTTCCGAGGGTGACGACAGGAGGGCCTCTTTAAGGGTGCGAATACGGGAGATTAAGGACGCACTGGGCACCGCTCTGGGCCGCCGTTTCGCCGCCGGGGACCTGATTATCAACGTTCGTGACCAGGGTTACCGCCTGATCCCACCCGCTTAGTGGCGAATGACACCAACAGCCTGGTTTGACGGGACCAATTTGAGGAAAGCAGTATTGATACTGGGCGGAGTCCTGGCCTTGGCCGGGGTGCTTGGCCTCATGCTATCGCCATTTCTAGGCCCACTGGCTTTCCATGTGCTCTGGGGCATTGAACCCATGGCTTACTTGGGGGCTGTTCTGTTGGCCCTAGGGCTCAGCTTGGTGTCGGTTTCATACCTGTTACATTCAATCCTTGGCCCCAAGGTGGAATTGTCTGGCTTTAACGGTCAAGACGCCTACCGATGGGACCAGGTTACTCAGCAGTATTTCGAACTATTCAACCACGACTTGGGCAGACCCATGCGGGCAGTTTTAGGAAAGGAGCGGGAGCTCAGGGCCATTCTGGAAAGGTCGGATCCTGAGCCGGACGCCAGAGTCGTGGAACTCCTGGACGAGATAGAACGCCAAACGCCAAACTTCCGGCTGATGCTGTCCAACATCCAGGTGTTGGTCCACTTGGCAGGACCCAACGGCTCAGTGCCCCAGGAGCCCGTCGAGCCTTCCGGGGTGGTACGCAAGATAGTTGACCGCTACGCCAACATCGCCGCGGAGGCAAATAAGGAGATTACCTGGTGGGCCGAACCGGAGGAGTTTGGCCTAGTCAACTCTGATAGTTCCGCCATTGAGCACATTGTTGCCAACCTTGTGGACAATGCAGTCCGGTTTGCCGACGCCCACATTGAGGTGAAAATCACCAAGAACCCCACCCATTTCTTCATTCGGGTCTGGGATGACGGCCCTGGTATTCCCGCCCAATACTTGCAGCACATATTCGATCGAGGATGGACACCGGAATTGGCCCGGCGAGAGGAGAAGAGCAGTTCCGGCTTGGGCCTGTATATTGGAAGAACGTTGGCAACCAGGTGCGGAGGCCAGCTAGCGGTTGAGAGCCAGTGCTCTCCCAACCTTTACCATTACACCGCCTTCCTGCTTGCTCTGCCTTTAGGGCTGCCCATGGAGCACTCCGCTGTTCAAGCTTAGGTGCTTTCCTGCTTCGGCTTTCTCCTCGGGGTACGGCCAAGAGGCATGTGCCCTCATTCCCGCCACCGCGCCGGCCGGACCTACAGTCGCCTTTCCACTACCATGAGTGTTGTAAACCGGAAATCTGCTTGGATAAGATGGCAGTGGTTCCCGCTTCTGAGCATTTTGCTGGGGCTATTGGTCGTCGCCGGTTGCATACAGGAATTCGAGCGGCCAAACTCCGTGGAGGACATAGCGGCGGCGGCGCAAACTCCAACTCCTGCGCCGCGGCCCAGCTTGGCTCCCACTCACGTCCCAACGGCCGTTCCCACACCCTCTCCAAGACCAACAAGCACAATACCCTCTCCAACTCCCACTCCCACTCCTTCTCCGACTCCGTCACCCACGCCTACTCCTACGCCTGAACCTACCGCCACACCCACGCCTGAACCGACTGCAACACCCACACCAACACCGACGCCGGTCAGGCTGAGCGGCCCCAGTTTGAATCTGCAAGTGCTTGGACCGGAGGACGGCACCAGGGCATCCAGCGATTCTGTCGTAGTGCATGGTTCGGTGAACCCCGGGGTGGCGGTGGTTGTTAACGGTCTCCCGACGCCGGTTGACTCCCAGGGCAGATTCAAGGCGGTGACCGACCTTTTCACCGGGTACAATTTTGTGGCCGTCGTGGCATCTGATTTTGAGGGAAACCGGGAGACTGCAATCCTCACCGTGGTGCTTCCGCCTCAACCCTTCGTCCTTGAAGTTACCGCGCCAGAGGACCAAAGCGTGGTGACTCAACGGCTGCTTCGGGTAGCCGGCATCACCGGTTCAGGGGCCACCGCCCAGGTGAACGGCCGTACAGTGACGGTAGACCAACTTGGGGGGTTCAGCACCACTGTGGTCCTACAGGCGGGCCCCAACGTGATAGACGTCGTCGCCAGCAGTCAGGACGGGCAGGAACTGACGGAGGTGATCGCCGTCATCTACCGGCCCTGAGCCCGTAGCTCCAGCCCACTGCTTAGTCGCAGCCGATGCTGGTGTTTCATGGATATGGGATGGAGCTAGAGTCCGGGGGTATAAGAGTCAAATGGAGTTGAGCCGGGCCTTGGTCCGGGAAGGAGCTTGCGGGAGCCCGGAGTGGCCCTGCCTCTACAGTGCCGGATTGTTGGGGGGAAGGATGATGGGCAGGGGTTCAACCTCATCCAGACCCGGAGGGTTGATTGCGTCCAAGGCCTCGAGCAGTGCGTTGAGGCTGTGGGCTACCTCGGTCAGCTCAGGCTCTTCAATTTCCAAGCCTACGGCGTGACCCATGGCGCGTATTTCGTCGTTGGTGAGGTCGGGCATGATTCTCCTTGGGTTGATAAAGGAAGATAGAGCGGGTCAGTAGGTCTTAATCTCCAGGCTATGGCCTGCGGGGTCACTGAAATATACGGCCTTGCCCATTCCCTTGGCGCCAGCCGTCATGCCAGGTCCCTTCATGTTGCTCTTGGTGCGGGGGCCATCTCCATAAGGGATTCCTGCTTCCTTGATGCGGTCAAAGGCATCCTCGAACTCGTCAGGCTCCATTGCAAAGGCGTAATGAATGGGGTGGAACTCCTCGGTGACGCGGAAGTCCAAGTTGAAGGTGTCATTCACGCGGACCGCCAGGAATGGGCCAGCCTCTCCAGCAAATTCAAACCCGAAGATCCTGGTGTAGAACTCCACCATCTCCTCACGGTTCTTGGTGGGCACTATGGTGTGGTCCAGAAAGGTCGCCATATCGACACCTCAAAGACATGGATTGGCTCCTGGTAGAGTCGTTGAGAAGTTAGACGGTGTGATTGAACCAGCTTTGTTGTACTCTAGTATCCGTCAACGTCAGTGTCAATGGCGTCGAATTGAAGGAGGATGGAGCATGGCAGGAATGGATATCTTCGAGGCCATGTACACTCAGCGTCAGATTACCCGCTTCAAACCCGACCCGGTACCAATCGACAGCATCCGAAAGGTAATAGAGGCGGCGACCAAGGCCCCCAGTGGTGGGAACACCCAACCGTGGCACTTCATCGCCATAACCGACCCGGATCTCATATCAAAGATTGGGAACATCTACGGGGAGTTGTGGCTAGGAGCGAGAGGAACTCGGCCTCAACCCGGTGAGACCCCAGCCTACCGGGCAGCACGGTATTTGGCCAACCACTTTCACGAAGTGCCTGCCATGATCTTGGTGTGCGTGGACCACTCCAGAGGCTCCGGCGGTTACACGTCAGGTGAACCCTTGGTGCGAGACCGTTACGGCTCTTCCATCTGGCTGGCAGTCCAGAACCTGTTCCTAGCCGCTCGGGCCCTGGGTCTGGGAACCCGACTCACCACCACCCACATCAGACGTGAGGATGAAGTGAAGGCGCTGCTGAACATCCCGGAATACGTGGAGACCGTTTGTCTTACGCCTTTGGGTTATCCCCGAGGCAGGTTCGGTCCCACGGACCGGATCCCGGCAGCCCAGGTCTCATCCTTCAACGGGTGGGGGAGGCAGGCCTGATTGGATGCTAGAGTAGGCGCCATTAACGTATCGCCGGTGAAGTCCATGGCGCTGCTGCCCGGCGATTCGGTGCAGGTCGGCCCGGCGGGCATCGAGGAGGACCGGAGGTTCTACTTGATTGACGAGCGTGGGGCCTTGCTGACCCAACGCCAAGCAGGGAAACTGGCGCTGGTGCGGGCGGAGTACGACACCGGTCAAAACTTGCTGCGGCTGGCCTTTCCGGACGGAACAGTGATGGAAGGACTGGTGGAAACCGGGGAGGCAGTGTCTACGGTTATCTGGGGCAGGCAGGTCGCCGGCCACCAAGTAAGGGGCGACTGGAGCCGGGTTATCTCCAAGTATTGCGGCCGCCCGGTGACGTTGGTGCAACCTAGACAAGCAGGCCAGAGTTTCGACGAGTTTCCGATATCTCTGCTGAGCCGGGCCTCGGTAGAAGTGCTGAGCCAGCGAGCAGGAGTCGGAGATGGGTTGGACTACCGGCGGTTCCGACCTAACTTCCTGATCGAGGGCTGCGAACCTCACGACGAGGACGGCTGGCTGGGCCGGCTGGTGGCCGTAGGGGAGGAAGTTGTGCTTCGGGTTGTAGCCCCGGACCCCCGTTGCGCCATCACCACCTTGGACCCGGAGACGGGCAAGGCCGACTTGGACACCCCGGCGGCCATCCGGAGCTACCGGCCCAGCCCCGGAGCGGCCTACTTCGGTGTGTACGCGGTGGTGGAGCGGCCCGGAACGGTTTCGCTGGGAGACGCCGTCCTGAGCTCGGACGGCTAGGCAAATTTGGTCTTGGCCCAGCCATCTTCGAAGGGCGTCCAGAAATGGGAAGTCAGCTTCAGGCTGCGGAACTTCCACTGGCCGTTGACGCGTACATACTCCTCGTCGTAGCGACCTGATCCCCAGACGGCCCGGTTGCCTTCGGCGTAGGTGCATGCCTGAAACAGGTACCAGACGCCGGTGGCCGAGTCGCCGTTCACTTCTATCATGGGATTCATCACCATGTGGACAGCGAAGGGCAGGCGCTGCGGGGCCCGCCGGAAGAATTGCCGTATTTCCTCCCTGCCGTCGGCACGGCCCCGGATCCCGCCGTCCCACACGGCGTCCTCGGTAAACAGGCCGGCTATGCCGTCGGCGTCGTAATTGTCATCACAGTGGGCACAGTACTTGGCCTTGAGCTTCTTGATTTCCTCGATGTCTTCCAGTGCCGCAATGCGGCGCTCCAAATCTTCCAGGCTCATCTTCTCTCCTCCTCGGAATCTCGGCGGCGGGGATCCAGGCGGCCCCGTCCGAGTTGAGGCTATACCGCAGTCCAGCCGCCGTCCACCATCAGCAGAGACCCGGTGGTAGCACCCGAGGAAGGGCTGGCGAGGTAGATGGCTGCGCCCACCAGTTCCTCGGGTTGCATCCGGCGGCCCAAGGGCATGTGGGCTTCCAATTCCCGCTGCGCCTCCTCCGGTGACTGGGTCTCGGCCGCCGCAACTCCCGGCGTTTCGGTGGGCCCCGGTCCGATGGCGTTCACGGTGATACCGTAGCCAGCCCACTCTTGGGCCAAGGCACGGGTAAGGTTGGCAACGCCGGCCTTGCTGGCGCAATAGGCTGCCCGTTGCGGGCGCACCACCACTGCCAGTTGGGAGGCGATGTTGATGATGCGCCCACCGCCTTGGGGAATCATAATCCCGGCGGCAGCTTGGGCGCAGAAGAACACACCCTTGAGGTTGGTGTCCACCACGCTGTCCCAGTCGGACTCGGTTATTTCCAGGGAGGGCTTGCGGATGCGGATGCCGGCGTTGTTGACCAAGATGTCCAGCCGGCCAAAGTCCCGGGCAACCCGGTCGACGGTCTGACGGATGTTGGCCAAGTCGAGAACGTCCAGCGGGTAAGTCCCGGAGTGCTGGCCCAACCCTTGAATTTGGTTCTGCACTTCCCTGGCTTGATCGAGCCGGGATGGCATGTCCGAGACGGCCACCGCCGCTCCGGCCTGGGCCAGCCCCACGGCGAGGGCCGCTCCAATTCCCCGGGCGGAGCCGGTAACCAATGCAACTTTGCCTTCAAGGCTGAGTCCCTCGTAAGGCATGGGATTACCCTCCTAAAAGAGCCGGCAAAACATGGTTTGCGGGTTGCATTGGCTGGGAGGCTTCTTCTTTCCTGAATACTGGCCGCGGGAACTCAGGTCAGACCCTGCCGTTCCAGGAATTCTATGGTGCTGGCAGCGCATTCCTCCGGCTTCTCCAACTGAAGAAAGTGGGTCGTTCCCGGCAGGAAGTCATAATCAACGTCGGCAAGCTGGCTGAGGTCCGTACTAGGCAGGAAGGAAAACCTCTCAGTCGGGTCGGAGCCGATGACTTTCAGCGGGCAGCGGATATTTCCCAAGTCTATCCCCATTGCCCAGGTAAAGGAGGACTCATAGACTTGGGCCTCGTGTTCCCGGGGGCAGCACAACTGGAAGCCCGGCCCGTTGGATGCAGACCGGAGGGTGGTGTCGGCAAAGAGCTCCGGCACACCAGGAAGCAGGTTCCGATACAAGGGTAACTGATGCAAGAGGTCGGCCATGTCTTTCCGTTGTTCAAACCATTCCTGCTTACCGCGGGCGGTGATGCCCATTTTTTCGCACAGGTCCGGCCAGTAGTCCATCGCCCTTCCAGGAGGACACAAGGGCGGGTCGAAGAGTACAAGGGCAGCGAAGGCTTGGTACTTCTCTTCGAAGAGGAGGGCGATCAAGGCCGAAAGCGAGTGAAATATGCCGATAACCGGGGCGTTTCCGAAGTCTTGAGCGATGGCCAGGCGTACGCTTTCGCAGTCTTCTACCAAGGCGGGGATATTCTGGGCATGGCGGTCTCCAACAGGGTTCCAGCCATGGCTTCTGAGGTCGACCAGGAAAACGTCGAACTTGGCCGTCAGCAAGGACCAATAGGGGAAATAGGCGTCGGCGGCCAATCCGTTGCCGTGGCTCAAGACTATTCTCGGGCCTTCCGGGTTCCCATGCCGACGGACGTAGACCAAGGCTCCGTCGTCCATCGGGATTTCCAAGACCGCCATCGGCTTGGGCACGGACCATGTATCGCTCATTCGCGCAGTCCTCAAGGCGGCCCTGTGTCCTGTTAGGGCTGAGGGGCTGGCGAGGCGCCGCTGAGGAGATGGGTGGCGCGGTCCAGGTGAGGGAGGTCTTCCAACCTGCCCAAGAGGTGCAGCAACTCATCGGCGACGGGACTGGAAATGACGGCAGCGGCGCAGTCGCGAAACTTTGCCTTGATTTCGTCAATGGTGACGCCCCGTAGGGCGCCGGTATCTATCCGATCGGCGCGCTGGCCCAGGGTCTTTCCGTCCTTGAGATGCACTTCCACTTGGTTATAGGCTTCCACCCAACTGGGTCTACCCTCATTGCCCGGAATGCGCCGCATGGTGATTCTTGGAATGAGCTCCTGTGCCTGGAAACGCTGCACTTGGCCGTCGGTAAAGCTGTCCAAGCCAACCTTGCGGTCGAGTATGGCTGCAGCGAGGCAGTACTGAATGCTGAACTTGCCTTCCAAGGCAGACGCGGGACGGTCGTGGATTAGAGACCGGGGCGGGTCGAAGTCCACCAGCACGTCGATGCTGTCAACTTGAGCGGCGTCGATTGGCTCCTGCTCCATCAACCGGGAGATTGCATCCAGGGCCAAGTGGGCGCTGCCACAACAGGGGTACTTCTTTATTTCGATCCCGTACTCGACCAAGAAGCACTTCTCCCCCAAGGTCTGGAGGATGCGGCCTTTGTCGTAGCCCCCGCCGCCGGAGAAGGCGTGGATGAAACCGAACCTGTTTTCCAAGGCGTCCCCGGCGGCGGTGAAGCCGGCCTGCACCAGCCTGGCAGCTGTGACGCCGGTGCGGCAGGCGGCCCCGGCGTGAAAGGGCTTGGTCATGGTGCCGAAGTTGCCCCGGAGCCCGGCGGCCTGGGAGGCGGCCAAGGACACGGCCATGGCAGTCTGAACAGCGTCCAGTTTCAGGATACGAGAGGCGGCCGCGGCGGCGCCCAAGGCACCGAGGGGGCCAGTGGGGTGCCATCCCAGATCGTCGGCATAGTCAAAACTCATGGCTTCGCCAACGCTGCAGGCCACCTCGAAGCCCAGCATATAAGCCAGAAGGAGGTCCCTACCTGATGCCCCTACTTCCTCGGCCAAGGCAAGGGTACCCGGCAGCAGCACCGCGGTGGGGTGGCCCTTGAGGGACCTGGTGATGTCGTCGTAGTCGAGGGCATGGGCCATGGCGCCGTTGACCAAGGCCGCCTCAGGAGCCGAGGCCTTGAACCCCCGCCCAATCACCGTGGCGGCGGGTCTGCCGGGACCGTTGGCGATTACGAACTGGCTCAGGGTATCCGTCAAGGGTTCGACAGAACCGGCCAGGGCGCAGGCCAGGCAGTCAATTATGGCCCCGCGGGCTGCTTCGAGAGCCTCGGGTGGGAAGGATTCCAGCTCAGTCGAGGAAACGTATTCGCCGATTCTCCGGGTTACGTCCAAGGGGCGCCTCCCAAATATTTTGCCATGTTCAGGTTGCCGGGGGGAAAACGCAGGAAGTCTAGCGGCAGTGGGGGAGCACTTCCTGAGCGATGAGCTTGAGAGACTTCCTCTGGTGTTGGATGGGAATCAGGCTGCCGAAATTGATTTCGAACATCAACTGGCTGAGGCCCAGTTCCTCTTTCAAGCGGTTAATCTTCTCAACCGCGGCGTCGGGAGTCCCGAATACGACCTTATCCCTGAGCCAGTCTTCATATTCCATATCCAGGATCCGCTGGCCCTCGGCTCCCCAGTCACCGGTGGTCCCACGGAAGTCGGCCAGCCCGGAAACCCTTTCCCCCAGCCGGCGCATGTTCAACACTGCACTCTCCTTGGGCTCGGAATAGGCCTTCTCGGCGGTTTCGGCCACATAGAAGGGCATCCGCAGCCCCACCCGGGGTTCTCCTTCGTGTCCCGCATCCTTCCAGGCTTGCCTGTAAAGCTCGATGTGAGGAGCAAGTTCGGTCAATTTGAACACCCTGGAAGGGTTAATCAGGATGTTGAAGCCCATCTGGCCGATTATGGGAAAGCTGTCCACCGAGGTGATTCCGACGGTGATTGGCGGATAGGGCTCCTGGTAGGGGTGGGGTGCGATGGAGACGTCGGTGCAACTGAAGTGCTCCCCGTGGAAGGAGAAGGTGTCGCTGGTCCAGGCCTTGATAATAACCTCGATGCATTCGTCGAACCGGCCGCGGCTTTCGTGGAAAGGCACGCCGTAGCCTTCGTGGACGTTGGGAAAGGTGCCGCGCCCCACACCGAACTCCACCCGACCCTTGCTGATATGGTCCAGGGTGGCGACCTCTTCGGCGATCCTGACCGGATTGCCCAGGGGCAGGATGTGCACCGCCAGCCCGATGCGCATTCGTTCGGTGCGGGCGGCGATGGCGCTGGCCACGGTGATGGGGGCCGACAGGACGGAACGGTCCACGTTGAAGTGGTATTCGGCCAGCCAGACCGAGTCCACTCCCAGTTCCTCGGCGTAGTCCACCAAGGCAAAGGACTCGTCGAAAGCGTCCTTCTGGGTCATGGCTCCGCGCTTGGAGAACTCCAGAAACATTGGAAATTCCATGTGGCCTCCCTATTCCACGGTCAGGTCCCAGGGTTTTAGGCCGTCGGGGTACACGTCGGCCTCGGTGGTGCCACTCAGGGCGTGAATCCGGTCAACGATGGCGGTCACGGCGTCATTTACCCTTTCCTGCAACTCCAAACGTTCGCTTTGGGTCATGCGGTAGGAAGTCCCGCCGTAGCGATAGGCAGCAGCGTAGTTAGTCAGCCAGTTCCCGATTCCACCGGAGACCTGCGGGTCCGGGTACCTAGTGTGTTCCAGCAGGGCCTCTACGCTCTCGCGCGCCTGCGCCGGGCCGAGGCCAGTCCAGTCTTCCTTGTCCAGGATGCCCTGCCACAGCCGGTCCAAGTTGTGGTCCCAGTTCCGGTCGTCGTCTATGGCCGACAGCCACCCTTTTAGAGCATTTTCCACGGCCTGTTGGGCGAAAAACCCGACTGCCCTCTGGTTCCAGAATCCTTCCCCGACCATGTCGTTGAAAGCGTGGGCGTGCTCGTCAGCGTTAAAGAGGCGCTGCTTGGTGGCCGGCCAGTGGGCCGGATAGCCGTCGTCCGGCTCGTTGGGCGTGTATTCCAGTCTATCGGGGGCCATCGCCACTCCCTGTACCCAAGCCTGACCGGCGACGTGCTGCTTGGCCAGACGGCACCGGGCAAACTCGTCCTTGGTCATGCTAATGATGTTGGTGGAGATGTCCACACCGGTGGATTCGATGTGTTTCTCCACCCCCAAACGAGCGGCGAATCCGGCCCTTGCTGCATTGCCGTCGCCGGCGACGACCAAGAGGTCCACGTCGGAGTCATCGCGATGGTCGCCCCGGGCCCTGGAGCCAAAAAGGATTACCAAGTCCTGCACAGCCGCTTCCTGGGCGGCGCGGGCCAAGGCCAGGCCAAGGGGGTCTGCCTTGCTTGTTCCAGAGAGCATTTTTCCCCGGTTCCTCATTCGCCGGAGCGAAGACGGAGAGGAGATTGAAGGTGAATGGCAGTCAGCCCTAGTATATCTCTTTTCCAGGACTAGCTGTTTCTCAGTGGCCAGCAGCAGTGGGATAGCATTAGGGAACCTCTGAATAAGACCTGCAGCAACGTTGAACGGTTGATATTCACCCTCATTGTGCAACCTTCTCCCTTGAAGGGAGAAGGGGCTTCAATTGCACTTATTCGGACCTTTCCTAGGCGTCCAGGGCGAGGATGGCGTTGTAGGGGAAGTCCCGGGCACAGGGCAGCAGTCGGTAGAGAAGCTTCTGGGCTTCGGGGGCGGTGTTCTTGCTCCGGCACTCCTCCAGGTACTTGACGGCACCCATGTGGGAGGTCAGCTTGACGCCGGCGGCGGCGACCTTGCTGGGGAAGGTGTGGGGTTCGGGCACGGGCTGGCTGCCGGCCAGGGCGATGCCCCACTTGAGGGCGAATTCGCAGACCAGGCGGTGGAGCTCGATAACGGCCAACTCCAGGGCCAGCTTGCTGCGAAGGGCGTCGATGCGCCGGCGTATTTCATTGAGATTCATGGTGCGATGTTCTCCTTTACGAGTTCGTGAGTGGACTAGCTGGGTGCGATGATGGGCAGAGCTTACTCCGGCGGAGGACCGGGGCCGGAAGTTTTAATTTCCCTCTCATTTCCTCTCATTTCCTCCCATTTTGGTAGCCGGGTGGGATCCGGGGAGGCCGCGGGCTTCGGCCCGAGCATGGGGCCGTATTTCTTGTTTTCCCAGCCAATTTCCGCCATTTCCCACCACTTTGCGGGCCTGAAGGGACAGGGCCGGTCTTGAATCTCCGGGGAGAGCCGAGGACCGTAAGTTTTAATTTCCCTCCCATTTCCTCTCATTTCCCGCCATTTTGCGAGTTCAGCAGGGTCCGGGGAGGCTGCGGGCTGCGAGCAAAGCTGGGGGCCGGAAATTTTAAATTCCCCACCATTTCCCGCCATTTTCCACCACTTTAGGGGTTTGGAGAGGCCAACGAAGTCCGGGGAGAGTTGAGCACCGAGTTGGAGGAACTTGGGCTTGAAGGGGTTTCCTTGGGTCTGACTGTTGGGCATTGGACTCCTGATGGCCTCAGTGGCCGGTTGGACTGGGGCGCCACGGCGGCAGGCCGCGTGACGCCCTGAAATTCATGCTAGAGAGCTACAATCCTGCATGGCAAGCACCGAGTGTCAGTAAACAGCGCCTTTTGCCGTTTTGCCTTGCGAAGTTTGGCCTAAAGGCGGAGGCAATCCATGCAATACTTGGCATTCGTCCAAGTCCCATTCGTACTATAATGCCAGCGCTACACTTGGCATTCCAAACGGCGCCGAAAAGGAGAAGACAATGCCCATCGAGAAGTTGCAACCGGAGCTGGACAGCATCGTATTACCGGACCAGCAGATCGAGGAGTTGGGTTCGGGCTACGGGGGGGCCAACGGCCCGGCTGAAGGGCCGGTGTGGTGGAAGGAGGAGGGATGCCTGCTGTTCAGCGACATTCACAACGACCGGCGCATGAAGTGGACGGAAGGCGGCGGGGTGACCACTTTCTCGGAACCCACCAACCAGGCCAACGGCCTTACCTTCGACCAGAAAGGGCGCTTGCTGGCCTGCGAGCACGCTTCGCGGCGGGTGACCCGGATGGACCCCGACGGTGGCATAACGGTGGTGGCCAACAGCTACCAGGGGCGGCAGTTGAACCGGCCCAACGACGTAGTGGTCAAGTCGGACGGTTGCATCTACTTTACCGACCCGTGGACCAGCCAGGCCCCGGCGCAGCAGTGGGACCTGGGGTTCTCGGGGGTGTACCGGGTGACGCCGGACTTGGGGACCATCACGCTGCTGCTGGACGACTGCGTGGTCCCCAATGGGCTGGCTTTCTCCCCGGACGAAAGCGTTCTGTACATCAACGACACCCGCCGGGGCCACATCCGGGCGTTTGACATACTGCCCAACGGCACCTTGGCCAAGGCGACGGACCGGGTGTTCTGCGATCTCAGGGGCGACCGTGAGGGCGTGCCGGATGGGATGAAGGTGGACGTGGAAGGCAACGTTTATTGCGGCGGCTCCGGGGGAATATGGGTCATCGACCCCTCCGGAAAGGTACTGGGAATAATTTTCCACGGCCAACCGGCGACCACCAATCTCTGCTTCGGCGGAGACGATTGGAAGACTCTGTTTTTCACCAGCAGAAACACGATAGGGCGGGCCAGGGTTAACGTCGCCGGCATCCCGGTACCGCCGTCCGGCTGAAACCAGGCCAATTCCTCCGGCACTTGGCGAGGCAACGCAGATTGGGAACCGGAGGCAGGACTTCATCAATTCACAGGAGGAATTCCAATGGCGCGACTAGGAAACCTGAACCGGGAAGACCTCAACCCGGAGGACCGCAAGTACTACGACGAAATCTCCGGCAGCAGGGGCGGCGTTCGAGGGCCCTACGGAGTCCTGCTGCACAGCCCCGACTTGGCGGCACGGGTGGCGCACACCGGAGCCTACGTGCGCTATGAATTCGACATGCCCGAATCGCTGAAGGAAACCGTAATCATCACCACTGCCGCCGAGATCAAGTCCCAGTACGAGTTTGCAGCCCATGCCCGGCTGGCGCGGCAAGCGGGTACGCCGGAGTCAACCATAAAGGCGATTGCCGATGGCTCCGCTCCCGCGGGCCTCTCGGGGGACGAAGAACTGGTGGTGCGGTACACCCAGCAGTTGCTGCGGGACCACAAGGTCAGCGATGTCACCTTCAACGCGGCACAGGAACGTTTCGGCGTGCAGGGCACTTTGAACATGACCGTACTTATCGGGCACTACCTGCTGGTGGGCCAGGTGTTAGCAGCGTTCGAGGTCGAACTATCACCGGATATGACGCCGGAACTGGTCGTCTAGGGGTCTAGTTACTACGATATTCGTAGCATTTGTTGACGCAGTTCCAGCCGGGCAGTAAACTCCGGCTAAACCAGCCGTGAAATCCACAGGCGGGTTTTCACAAGGGCAGCTCAGGGGCTCGCCAGAGGTCAACCGGATGGACAAGGCCCAACGAGACCGCATGATGACAGACCTGACTCCCGAGGAACGGGTCGAATACCGGCGGGCGCTTGGGGAGATTGCGGCGGCGGCCAAGGCCATGGGCGGCCAGCAGATCGACGGCCGAAAGAGGGCGCTGGCCTCGATTTCGCACCCCATTGGCCGGAAGGCACTGGCGGCAATCAAGGCGACGGCCGAGCGGGACCAGACGGGACCCCAGGAAGGGGAAGAACCTCCGGACTTCGAACTGAGGCGGCTGGGATCGGGCGAAGTGGTGAGGCTTTCCAGCTTCAAGGGGAGCCGCCCGGTGGCGCTGATATTCGGGAGCTACACTTGACCGCCTTTTCGCGCCCAGTTGGGGCGGATCAAGGAGATTTACGACCGCTTCAGTGACCGGGCAGAGTTTTTCATAGTGTACGTCCAGGAGGCCCACCCCACAGACGGGTGGCAAGTGGACAGCAACCTAGAAGACGAAGTGCTCATCCGGCAGCATCAAAGCTACGAGGAGAGGGTAGGGGCCGCCAGCGCTTGCAGCATAGACTTGGATATCTCCCTGCCGGTGCTGGTGGAAGAGATGGACAACCAAGTGGACGAAGGCTACGGCGCAGCGCCGGAGCGGCTGTACCTGATAGATGAGCAGGGCCGGGTTGCTTATCACGGAGGCGCCGGCCCTCACTTCTTCGACTTGGACGAATGGGAGGAGGCCTTGACGGCCTGCCTTGCAGTAACTTCCTGAACGAGAGGACGAACCTTTCGGCGGCGTTGACAGCCATCTACTTAATTGGGGTGAGCCGGAGCCGCAGGAACCACAATCTCAATATTTCGCCGCTGGGATCCATGATGACCGAGACGGCCCGCACCCAAAACCTTTCATTGACATTGACCCCCGCATTGACCCCTCAGGGTTGGCGGGGTTTTGTATTGTTTGGGGTAGCGCCCGGCGGCGGAGCCAGAGTTTCCAGTTGAACGCAACTCTGACTGGAATCGAAGGACTGGAGGCGGGACACTACACCGACTTGGTCAACGCCACGGGCTGCACCGTGGTGCTGTGCCGCAAGGGCGCAACCGGCGGGGTGGATGTCCGGGGGGGCTCTCCGGGCACCAGGGAGACCGACCTGCTGCGGCCGGGCAAACGGGTTGACCAGCTTCACGCCATCGTCCTGAGCGGCGGCAGCGCGTTTGGGTTAGACGCTGCGTCGGGAGTGGTCCGCTACTTGGAGGAGCAGGGAATCGGATACGCGGCGGGGCCTGCCTTGGTCCCCATAGTGTCGAGCGCAATACTGTTCGACTTGGGGTTGGTCAATTCCCGGGTCCGGCCCGGCCCGGAGGAAGGGTATGCGGCCTGCCTGGCTGCCGGCAAGTCCCCGGTGTCCTCGGGAACCGCTGGCGCGGGGACCGGGGCAACGGTGGCCAAGGTGCTGGGTTTTGAGCGGGGCATCAAGTCGGGGATCGGCTCCGCCGGCTTGAAGTTGCCGGGAGGGGCTACCGTGGCCGCATTGGTGGCCGTGAACGCAATAGGCGGCGTGTACGACCACCACAGCGGACGGTTGCTGGCAGGTCCCCGGCGGTTGGAGACGGCCATCATGGACGACCCGGTGCAGGCAGCATTGCTCCGGACGCCGGAGGGAGACGGCCAGCAAGAAGCGGTGACCTTGACTAACACGACAATTGGCATCGTAGCAACTGATGCCGCTCTGTCGAGAGAGGAAGCCAACGCCTTGGCGTCGGTCAGCCACGACGGGCTGGCCTTGGCGGTACGGCCTTGCCACACGCACCGAGATGGGGACACCATGTTCGCCATGTCGACGGGCAACTTCCGGCAGCCGGTGGACCCAACGGCCCTGTACGCAGCGGCGGTGGAGGTTACAGCGGCGGCGGTGATTGACGCGGTGTCGTCGGCCACAGGGCTGGGAGGCTTTCCTTCCATTTCCGAGTTAAATGACGGGCAGGCCGATGGATAAAAGGGACGTGAAGATTGGCTTCATCGGCGCCGGACTACTGGGGAGCGCCTTGGCTTTGGCATTGGATGCACGGGGCTACTCGGTGGCCGGAACGCACAGCCGGAGGATGGACTCCGCCCAGAGGCTGGCGGGCAGGATCGACGGCTGCCGGGCTTACGAGACTGCCCAGGATTTGAGCGGAGCGGCTGACTTGGTGTTCATCACTACCCCGGACCGGTTGATTGCCCCGGTGGCCGGGTCAATCGATTGGCGCCACGGGCAGGGCGCGGTGCACTGTTGCGGCGGGGCATCGGTGGAACTGTTGGAGAGCGCGTCGGAAGAGGGAGCGCTGGCCGGGGCCCTTCACCCCTGCCAGACCTTCGCCGACGTGAATGACGCCGCCCAAGCCGTGGAACGGTTCAAGGGAGTGGCCTTCGCGGTGTCGGCCGAGGGATGGCTTTTGGAGTTTCTGCAGGGAGTGACGCGGGACCTGGGGGGAGCGCCGGTCCATGTTCCCGACGAGCACCGGGCCCTGTACCACGCCGCGAGCGTGTTGTCCTGCGGCCACTTGGCGTCGCTCCTCAAGGGGGCAGTGGACATATGGGAGAGCATGGGGTTGGACCGGGAGGAGGCGGCGCGGGCATTGGGCCTGCTGGCCCGGACTACCTTGGACAACGCAGCCCGGCGCGGGTTGGAAGCCAGCATTACCGGGCCGGTGGCGCGGGCCGATGGGGAGACGGTCTTAGCCCACTTGGAGGCCCTGTCCGGATTTTCTCCGGACTTGGCCCAGGCTTATGCCGCATTGGGACGGCTATCCCTGCCTATCGCCGAGTCCAGGGGAGCTGACGGGGAAGCCCTGGCATCAATGGGAAAGCTGTTCGACGCCTGTATCCAGCAGACCTCGGAGGAGCGGGGTTGAGGGGAAGGGGAAATGGAGCAGGCATTCTAATCGATTAGCCGGAGTCCTGGAATATGTCCAAATACACAGTGCGCGACGTGGCCAGAATGAAGACCAAAGGGGAGAAGATTCCAATGGTCACGGCCTATGACTACACCACCGCCCAGGCGGCCGACGCGGCGGGGATCCCGTTGGTATTGGTGGGCGACAGCTTGGGCATGGTGGTGCTGGGCTACGATTCCACGGTGAAGGTGACCATGGAGGACATGCTGCACCACGTGAAGGCGGTGGCCCGGGGCGCCGGGAACGCCTTGATAATTGGTGACATGCCATTCATGAGCTATCAAGTGGACTCTTTCCAAGCCGTGGCCAACGCAGGGCGCATGATCCAGGAAGGAGGGGCCCATTCGGTAAAACTCGAGGGCGGCCAGAGGATGGCGGACACCACGCAGCGTATAGTGGAGTGCGGGATACCGGTGATGGGGCACATTGGGCTGACTCCCCAATCGGTGAACGCATTCGGCGGGCACCGGGTACAGGGCCGGGGCCGGGCCGAAGCTAAGGAACTTCTGAAGGACGCCTTGGCACTGGAAGGGGCCGGGGCCTACGCAGTTGTGCTGGAGTTGGTTCCGGCTCCCTTGGCCTGCCTGATTTCCAAGAGATTAACCATCCCGACGATTGGGATCGGGTCCGGAGCGGGCTGCGACGGGCAGGTCCAAGTGGTGCACGACATGCTGGGGCTATACACCGACTTCGTTCCCAGCCACGCCAAGCGTTACGCCAGACTGGCAGATACCATCAGGGACGCTTTCGGACAGTACGCGGAAGAGGTGCGGGCCGGGGCCTTCCCCACCACCAAAGAAAGCTTCGGCATGGACGAATCCATTCTGGAAGGGCTGGCCGGGCTGGAAGGGCTGGCCGGGCTGGAAGGGTTGGCGGGCGAGGCGTAGGAGAGACCCAAGGACTGGTTGGAGTATGGAACTGGTATCTTCAGTTGCCCAAATCTCTCGTTGGTGCGGCCAGAGCGCCCGGCCGTTGGGGGTCGTTCCCACCATGGGAGCCCTGCACGAAGGCCATTTGTCGCTGGTCAGGCTGGCGCGGCAAGACAACGTCACGGTGGTTGCGACCATTTTCGTAAACCCCACCCAGTTCGGAGCCCAGGAGGACTTGGCCCAGTATCCCAGGGACGAAGAACGGGACTTGGAACTGTTGCGCCGGGAAGGAGTGGACTTGGTGTTTGCCCCGTCGCCGGAGGAGATGTACCCGCCGGGCTTCAACACCTGGGTGGAGTTGCCTGGTATGGGCGAGCGGCTGGAAGGGGCACACCGGCCGGGGCACTTCCGGGGCGTGGCCACGGTGGTCACCAAGCTGCTGAGCTTGGTACGGCCGGACAACGCCTACTTCGGCCAGAAGGACGGGCAGCAGGCGGGGGTAATCCGGCGGCTCAACGCCGACCTGAACTTGGGGGCCGAAATAATCGTTGCGCCCACGGTACGGGAAGAGGACGGACTGGCATTGAGCAGCCGCAACGCTTACTTGGAGCCGGAACAGAGGCGGGCGGCGGCGGTGGTGTACCGGGCACTGTGCGCGGCGGACAGGATCTGGTCTGCGGGGGTTAAACACGGGGAACTATTGCGGGGGGAGGTCAGGCGCGTCTTACAGGAAGAACCGTTGGTTGAGGAGATCGACTACGTCAGCGTGGCGGACCCGGAGACCATGGAAGAGCTGGACCTGGCGTACAGGGGCGCGATGGTTTCAACCGCGGTGAAGATGGGGCGGGCGCGCCTCATCGACAACATCGTCCTACAGTAACCTCGGGCAGCAACCTCGGGCAGCAACCTCGGGGCGGGCTACTGGGTTAGTTCCCGGACAGCCTCGGTGAAGGCGGGGACGACTTGCTGCCAGTCGCCCACTACTGCGTAACGGGCTTCCTTGAAGATGTTGGCTTCGGCGTCCTTGTTGATAGCCACGATGACCTTGGCCCCGGAGCAGCCGGCCATGTGCTGGCTGGCACCAGATATTGCCACGGTGATGTAGAGTTCGGGGGTGATGGTCTTACCGGTGAGGCCCACCTGAAAGCTGGCAGGAATCCAACCGGAGTCCACCGCCGCACGGGAAGCGCCAACGGCACCCCCCAGAAGTTTTGCCAGTTGCTCGAGGTCGGCAAAGGGCTCCGGGCCGCCCAGGCCCCTGCCGCCGGAGACGACCACGCGGGCGTCCTCCAGCTTCACCCCCTCGGATTCCTCGGCGACGGTGTTGACAACCCGGCAGCGGGCTTGGGAGGCGTCCAGTTCCACCGGGAATGAAACCACCTGACCTTGGCGCCCGGTGTCGGGGTCCAGGGGGTCATAGGCCTTGGGCCGGATGCTGGCCACTTGGGGGGTGTAGTCGCAACTCACCACGGCAACGGCGTTGCCCCCATAGACCGGGCGGTTAGAGAGTATCCGGTTGGTGGAGGAGTCCACGGAGATTTCCAGGCAGTCCTGGGCCAAGCCCACGCCCAGCCGGAAGGCCAGGCGGGGCGCCAGCTCCCGGCCTTGGTTGGTCCTGCCAAGAAGGATTACCTTGGGGGCCACTTCCTTGGCCAAGGCTTCCATGGCCACCAAGTGCAGGTCGGCTTGATATTCGGCCAGCAACTGATGGTTGACGGCGTAAACTTTGTCGGCGCCGTGGCTGATGGCCTGTTCCGAGGGGACGTCAACGGTGTCGCCAAAGAGGCCAATGGAGACCTCTTCGCCCAAGCCGTCGGCAAGGTCCCTGGCAACCGCCAACAGTTCCAGGGAGGTCGGACTAACCTCCCCACCAACAAGGTCCCCCAGTACAAGTACTCCTGCTTCGTCTGCCATCAGGGCCTCCGGCCGATTGGGGTCCGCCCATGCTGGAGCCGCGTCTGGCGGGCAGCAGGGGAAACCCTATTACAAAATAACTAGATTACTGAATTATTAGATTAACTTGGCTTCCCGCAGTTTGAGGGCCAACTGCCTCCCGGCATCGATGGCGTCTTCGCCTTCGATTATCTCGCACTGCTGGTTGCGCTCGGGCACGAACAGCTCCACCAGAGACACCCTAGACTCGGGCAGTCCGCCGTCCATTTCCAAGTCGGACGAACTCCACACCGTGGGCTGCTTCCTGGTTGCCGCCATGATTCCCCGCAGCGTGGGGTACCGGGGCTGGCCCAACTCGTTGCTCACTGTAACCAAGGCGGGCAGCGGCGCTTCTACTACCTCGAAGCCGTCGGGGATGATCCGCTCGACCACCACTTTACCATCGGCCACTTCCACCTTCTTACCCAAGGAAACGCAGGAGATTCCAAGAATCTCGGCTACTCCCAAGGGCACCTGAGCATTGTCCCAGTCGGAGGCTTGGCGCCCGCAGATAATCAGGTCGAAACCGTCGAGCTTGCGGATGGCTGCGGCCAGCACTTGGGCAGTGACGAAGCTGTCGATGCTGTTGGCGAAGACCGGGTCCTGGAGCAGAACCAGCTCGTCGGCGCCCATGGAGAGGGGTTTCTTCATCACGTCCAAGGCGAACTCGGTGCCGCTGGATATGACCGTGATAGTTGCTTCCTGGCTGTCCTTAATTTGCAGTGCTGCTTCCACCGCGTTTTCATCGAAGCCGTTGACCACGGGCGGAATGGTAGCCGGGGTCACCACACGCTTGGCTGCCGAGTCTACTTGGAAGGCGGCCATGGGCATCTCGGGGTCAATGACCTGCTTGGCCAGGACAGCAATTTTCAAGGCCATGTCAGTCCTCGGAAAAGGGCGGGATGGGGATAGGCGTCGAGCAATCACCGGGGCGCGAGCATCCTCGGCGACTGTGTGAAAGATATCACCAAGGTTTCCAGCGTGTCAACGAAGCTGGGAGTGGTGGAGGAACGGGCCGGGTTAACCGTCCATTAACCGGTGCGATGATATAATCGAAGTTGGCCAAACAAAGTTTGACTAAGAGAAGGTCCAAATTCGATGAACGCCGTCAAGACGCTCTTTCTGCTGATGGTCCTATCCGGCTTGCTCCTGATGATAGGAGGAATGTTCGGCGGAGAAGCTGGAATAATCATAGCCTTGATATTCGCCCTCATCATGAACGTGGGGGCCTACTGGTTCAGCGACAAGATAGCCTTGGGGATGGCCCATGCGCATCCAGTGACCCAGGAGGAGGACCCGGAGCTTTACAGCATTGTGGCGGAGCAGGCCCAGCTTGCCGGTCTGCCCATGCCCAAGGTCTATGAGATTGAGTCGGATTCGCCCAACGCATTTGCCACCGGCAGGAACCCCAACCACGCCACGGTGGCGGCAACCACAGGCATCCGCCGCATTTTGACCCGCCAGGAACTGGGCGCGGTGATGGCCCATGAAATGGCCCACGTGGGCAACAGAGACACCCTGATCATGGCGGTGGTGGCGACTATCGCCGGGGCCATCTCCATGCTGGCCTTCATGGCCCAGATTTCGGCGATTTTTGGGGGAATGGGCGGAGGCCGGGACCGGGGCGGCAGCATAATCGGCCTACTGGTGGTGGCAATCGTAATGCCCCTGGCAGCAGCCTTGGTTCGGGCAGCTATTTCCCGCACCAGGGAGTTCCAAGCCGACGCCACCGGCGCCAAGACTTCGGGGGACCCGTTGGCATTGGCCAGCGCCTTGGAAAAGCTGGAAATGGGGGCACATCGCCGCCCAATGAAGGTAGCCGAGGGAGCGTCTCACTTGTTCATCGTCCACCCGCTGAGCGGAGGGTCGATTGGCAACCTGTTCTCGACCCACCCGCCCATCGAAGAGCGGGTGCGCCGGCTCCGCAACACCCGGCCCAATTTCTGACCAGGCGGGGGCTTTCTGGCGGGCTCTGGTGCTTTTGAGGCCAGGCGGGATTATGGGAATACCGGACAGACCTGTTAGTAAGCCTCTGAATAAGTCTCACCTCAGCGGCGCGCCTTGCTATTCCCCCACAGTCCCTTCTCCCCTGGTGGGAGAAGGGACTGTGGGGGTTTTTGTTCAGACCTTTCTCAGAAGACTGCGATGGGGTTGACCGGTGAGCCGGTGACGCTCCTGAGGCGGAGGGGGCCCAGAGCCAGCATGAATTCGTAGCGGTTGCGGGCACTGCAAGCTTGGGCGAGTTCCTCCAGATTGGCGTTGTCAATCAGCCACAGGCCCAAAGTCACCAGGCAGACGGTATGCAGGGGGCTGACAATGGTGGCGTACTGGCTGGGACGAACGTCGTTGGAAGTGTCGGTCCCCAGCATGGCTACGCCCCGCTCCTTGAACCAAGGGGTACAGGCCACTTGGCAGGCCACCATGGGCTCGGTGTTAGGCACCGGGCCGGATTCCAGCCGCTTCCGGTAGTTGCCGGTGCGGACCAGCAGAATGTCCCCTTCTTCAACCCGTACTCCGAACCTAGCTTCAGCGGCTTCCAAGTCTTCGGGCATCACCGGTTCATCGGTTGGGAGCCAGTCCACACCCCGCAGTTCGGCTATATCGAGCAGGATGCCGCGAGTGACAATGCCGTCCCCAGCCGGTTCGATGGAATGGGTCTGGGCACCCTCCCGGGAGGTAATCATATTGGCCGGTTTGCCGTTGTAGAGTTGGCCCTGCCAGGAATAGTGGGATAGGGCGTCGATGTGGGTGATGGTCTGGCCGTGGAATACCATGCCAATGAATTCCGCGGCGCCGCGCCGGGTCAGGGTACGTTCGGGGGGGTCGGTGTCCCGGCCCTCCCCGCTGTCCACCATGTACCGTTGCACTTGGAAGGTGGTGTCGGCTGCTATTTCGGTGCTGATGGGACGGGCGCAACTAACCGAGGCCCCGTCCCGGACGAGCGCGGCCGCCTGCTTGGCCTTGGCCGGGGTGACCAGATTGAGACAACCCCGCTGGTCGTCTTGGCCCCACCGGCCCCAGTTGCTCAAGGACTCCATCCAACCCAACACCTGCTGTTCCGAAGGATATTTCGCAGCCATGTGAATCGACCTCTACCGTGATTTGAGACCCGCCCCGGCGGGGCATTTTTCTGCAGCCACGAGGGTTGGCGCCCTGTCCCGGCAACTAGAGACGGGCCCCCAGGATGTTCGGGAATCCCCGCAGGAATTCGGCTGCTGCCACGGCCTTCCGTCCTTCCAACTGCAGGGCTTCTATTCCCAGCACGCCGTCCCCGGTCAGCACCCCCAGGGGCGCATCCGGGTGGGAGGTGTAAACCACCAACCCGGGAGTTCCGTTAGCCATCATTCCAGGTATTTCAGTGGAATCCAGGACTCGCGTGTCCAGCAGCTTGAGGTTCTTCCCTTCCCACTGAGTAAAGAGAGAGGGCCACGGCGTGTAAGCCCGGCAGGACCGCTCCAACCTCACGGCGGGCTTGGTCCAGTCGGCATTGCCGTGCTCCCGCTCGACCTTCCTTGTGACCGTGCTCTTCTCCGCGTCCTGGGGCTCGGCTCGGAGCTTTCCATCAGCCCAAGGTGAGAGGCTTTCGAGCAGCAGGTCCGCACCCAGCCGGAACAGGCACTCCGTCAGTTCTCCAGCCTTTTCATCCCCGGACAACGGGACTTCCCGGCTGGCAATAACAGGGCCGGTGTCCATGCCTTGGTCCAGAAGCATCAGGCTGACACCGGTAACCTCTTCGCCCTCCAGAATGGCTGTTACCACCGGGGAGGGTCCCCGGTAGCGGGGCAAGAGGGAGGGGTGAAGGTTCAGACAGCCATGGGGCGGCAAGTCGAGAACTTCCGGGGGGAGCAGGCGACCGTAAGCGGCGACTACGATCACCTCCGGCTGGAACCCGGCCAGGACCTGCCGGGCTTCCTGCGAGCGCAGAGTTGGCGGCTGGAGGATCTCCAGCCCAGCTTCCCCTGCATACGTTTTCACCGGAGGCTCCAATGGGTTCCGGCCCCTCCCCCCCGGCCGATCCGGTGGAGTGTAAACCGCCACGACTTCGGCCCCGGGTGAATTGGCCAGGGCCTCCAATACGGGGACGGCGTAAGCCGGTGTGCCCATGAAGACAACGCGCATGCCACCTCAAAAGCGTTTGGAAATCGGCAGGTTGCGGCCGGGCTGTCACCGCTGGCGCCGGAGTTCCTCCCGCAGCCGCCGCGCTTCAGCCTCGGCGGCGTCGGCGCGAGCGGTTGCTTCACGCCAGTTCTCCAAGTATGCACCGGTCGAAGGGTTATAGAGGCGAGGCCAGCCCTGGTCCCAGCACAGGCTAAGTTCCAAGACAGGGCTATACCCTTTGAGAACGCCGTCCGGCTCGGTGGTCAACTCTACGGGCCGGTACTGGCCATCTTCCAGCCGCAGCCCGGTCAGCGGCTCCCCGTGGTATCTCCCGCCGGTGGGGTCGAACCGCCAGTATTCGGAAACCCCTATCCCGGCGTAGAGAGAGGTCTTGTAATGCACATCATTTTGGGCAGTGCTCTCTGAGGCGACTTCCAGCGCCCAGTCTGGTGGCTTACCCACCTCGTCGATGATGTAGAGCTTCCTGGGGCGGATTGCCCCGGCGTCAACACCGAAGGCCAAGTAGAAGTCTGGAGCAATCCGGAGGTTCAGGTTGCCGGTGTCGTAACAGATATTGGTTTCCCGGTCCAGGAAGATGTCGGAGCGCCGGCCGAAACCGGTGATGTGGGCATGAAGCAGGCTTTGAATCTCGTACAGCTCCAGGTTCTGTTCCATGGCGTCGGAGGGCGGCTCCGTAACATCCGGGTTGAAATCTAGGCTGTCATAGTCGATTTCTACCAGGCGGCGGTAGGGGAGCATGGTTCTGGGTTGGGTGGTCATGGCGCTTCTCGCTCTCAGCAGCGACGACATGTGAAACGCTGCCATCGGTTCCCGCAACGCACTTCAGAGAATGAAAAGTCCTGGGTGGCAGCTCACGGCTCTTGTTGACACGGGCGCGAAGGGATTGCTAGAATTGGTCAACCGCTTGGCGGAAATTTGGGAAAGGAGGTGATAGAGCATGGATGATAGTTTAGCACGCAGGGGCGATGGTAGGCATCTGTCTGGACACGACGAGGTGATCGTAACCTAAACAGTTTGGCAAATACGAAAACCCGTACGTCGGGCCCAGGCCAATGTCTACCATCGCCCCAAGAACTGGCTAGTCCAGTTGGGGTTCCCAAGAGGCAGCAGGCTGGGCCCGACCCCTTTTCAGCCACAGGTCAAACCTTTCATTTCCCGAATTGGAATGTTCCCGGCCCGCGCTTAGATCATTTTAAAATCGGGTTCTTCCTTAACTGGGGTTTTCCGGCCCGGTTTCGCTCGTCTTCAAAGCCAACCCCGGCTTGACCGTTAAGGAACCCCTGAACAACTTCATTTCACCCTCATCCCAACCTTCTCCAATCAAGGGAGAAGGAGCCTCAGGGTCCCTTATTCAGACCTATTTAAGCACGTCTCCATCTGGCATTTCTTCTCCTGGTTTGCCTCTGTCTTGCTCTCCCTATCCCTGAAGACTCTTATACAGTATCTTCCGCCGGAGTCTTAGCGGGTAAGGGCTGTTGTATAATGTGACCGCCAACTTGGATCCCCCGCCCGGCGGAAGACCTGCCTTGACCATTCCGAACTTCACCTCTTTCAGCGCCCAGGACCTCGTTGAAGCATTCTCCGCAGCTTGCCACAGGCTGGACGAGCACCGGGACGCCGTGAACGCCCTGAATGTATTCCCTGTACCCGACGGGGACACGGGGACCAACATGCTCTTGACCCTCCGTGATGCCGTTGGGAAAACCGCGGAGAACTCCGGCTTGGACCTGGAAGGGGTCCCTGGATTCGCGGCTCAATTCGCCGACGGAGCTTTCTGGGGAGCCCGGGGAAACAGCGGGGTGATACTGTCCCAATTCATTGCCGGGTTTTGCGCCGCGCTGAAGGAATCGCAAGCATGCACTGCCGGGGAACTAGCCAAGGCCTTTGAAGGCGGCAGGGAATCGGCCTACCATTCGGTAAGCAACCCGGTTGAAGGCACCATGCTCACGGTGCTGGGGGCCATGGCTCCTGCGGCGGCCCAACTCATCGACGGCGGAGAGAAAAATCCCTTGGCCCTGTGGGAAGCCGCGTTCCAGGCCGGGCTGGACGCCTTGGAGTCAACCCCGGAACTGCTCCCCGTGCTGAAGGAAGTGGGAGTTGTCGACGCCGGCGGCTTAGGGGTGGTTGTAATCGTCGGAGCGGTCCTTGACCACTTGGCCGGGTCGGACCGGTTGGACGCAGCGGTGGAGAAGTTCGAAGCCGCGGCACCCGAACCCCAGGCACTGGCGTCACTGAACACCGCCGCCGGTCCGGAGCACGCCGGTTGGGGTTTCTGCATCCAGTTCGTGATTCAAGGCCAAGGGCTGGACCCAGAAGCCATCCGACAAACATTCGGAGAGTCGGAGTCGCTTTCCGCGGTAGTCGCCGGCACCGAGAGGCAGGTCAGAGTCCACGTCCACTCCGAAGACCCGGAACCCATTATGGCCCAGTGCCGCGCTTTGGGAGAGCTTCACCAAGTCTCCATCCAGGATATGGACGAACAGAACGTTGACATGGTGGGGCAGGCCGAATCCAGGGCAGGCAGCCAGTTGGAAATCGCCTTGGTGGCGGTGGCAGCGGGAGACGGCTTGGAGAAGCTGTTCGAGAACACCGGCTGTGCGGCGGTGATCAGCGGCGGGCAGACCATGAATCCCAGCGTTCAGCAGGTGTTGGACTCAGCGGAAGCTACACGGGCCTCTTCGGTCATTGTCCTTCCAAACAACGGTAACGTGGTGTCGGCTGCTGAACAGGCGGCGAGCCGCGACCCGCGGCTGCACGTAGTCCCCTCCAAGTCGATTCCCCAAGGGATCGCTGCTGTCCTGGCATTCAGCCCAGCAACCTCCTTGGAGGACAACTTGGACAACATGACCCGGGCTATCTCCGAGGTTGTTTCCATTGAAGTGACCACGGCGGTCAGGGACACTACCATTGAAGGACGCCCGGTGAGACAAGGCCAGTGTATCTCCCTGACCGACGGAGAGCTGACCGCAGTGGAGGACACGCCGGAAGAGTCCCTCTATTCCGCATTGGGAAAAGCGGGCATAGGCCCAGGGTCGCTGATAACGTTCTATCTGGGACAGCAGGCCAACCCCCAGGATGCCGCCGACTTGGCCGTGCGGATACAGGAAAATATGCCAGAGGCCGAGGTGGATACGGTTTACGGCGGACAACCCCACTACCAGTACTTGGTATCGGTGGAATAGGCAACTGACCCGGAAAACCAGGCCGGGAAACCAGCCTGA
Organism: Dehalococcoidia bacterium; assembly: GCA_034420695.1. Lineage (GTDB taxonomy): Bacteria > Chloroflexota > Dehalococcoidia > Lucifugimonadales > UBA3495 > Io17-Chloro-G2. Next base: position 24,990 of record DAOULB010000019.1, on the reverse strand, counting down.
AAAAGTTGGAGAAGCCATGGCCCTGAGAATCGTCACCGATAGCGCTTCCGATCTGCCCGCCAGCTTGGCGGAACAATTGAACGTTACCGTGGTTCCGGCATACGTGATCCTTGACGACGTCAGCTACCGGGACGGAGTTGATATCACGCAGGACGAGTTCTTCAACCGCCTGATAGGAGCAGCCCGGCTACCCACGACATCCCAGCCTACCGCTGCCGACTTTGAGGCAGTCTACCGGGAATTGCTGGAACAAGGCCACCAAGTCTTGTCGATCCATGTATCGGCCAAACTCAGCGGCACGTTGAATTCGGCAATCCAGGCAAAATCGGCACTGGGTGAAGACCAGCCGATAGAGATAATCGATTCCCAACTGGCATCGATTCCCGTGGGGCTGTTGGTGATGGACGCGGCCGGCCGCGCCGACACAGCGGACTCCCTGACCGAGTTGGCCAGCTATGCCGGCTCCAGGATTGGCCGCCATAACGGTTTCTTTGCCCTGGATACCCTGGAGTACTTGGCCAAGGGCGGGCGCATCGGCAAGGCGGCGTCGTTCCTGGGTTCTATTCTCAGCGTGAAACCCATACTCTCCCTTTCCGAGGGGGAAGTCCACCCGCTGGAGCGTCCCCGAACTATGGCAAGGGCGTTGAACCGGCTGATTGAGCTCGTGTCCCAAGAGGGTCAGCTGGACCGGCTGGCCGTTATCTACAGCACCGGCGAGGAAGCTGCCCAAAGGCTCCGGCATACCTTAGCCGGGATGGACTTGGCGGAAGAAGTCATCCTGGCCCGATTCGGCCCTGCTCTGGGAGCCCACGTCGGTCCCAACGCCGTGGGGGTGGCATTTTCATCGTCTGCCGGGGACGGAGGCTAGCTCCGAAACCCCCGGGAGCCGCAGCACTGCCCGGGCGCGGATGCTGACACTTGGGGCTTGACTTGGGCGCGGGCCGGGTTCCATCCTATAACTCTTCACTAGGATTCTTCTTCACGCCTGCAACTCTTCCTGAAGCCGCTGCCTGGCCAGACACGCCGTCAATATGACCCGGCATTCCGAAACGACAAGGGCTCGAACTCCGATGGAGCCTTCAGAAACACCTCCCTCCTGGTTGACCGCCCTTCTGAAAATCCTCGACTTGGAAGAGGCGAAGGGCTTTCAGAATACCGCCGTCGCCGGAGGCATGGACCGCTTCACCCAGCGGTGGTCTCAGGATATCACGGGCTATGCCCCGAACGTGCGATTGGCGCGGCGCTTGCTGCGGACGTCTTATGCCGGTCTGAGCACCGAGCAACGGGCCAAGTGGGCCGGGGAGTGGCGCAAGCTGTTGTCCACGGCAACCGCAACGCCGTCGGAATCGGGAAAACCGCAGAAACCGGAAGCAGTCCCTGCCGGCACTCCAACGACCCAGGAACAGTCCGGAACGACCGCGCCGGAGGTTTCTTCCAAGCGCAGGACCAGCCGGAGCACCACTACGCCAGGTTCCCTATCCGTAGACGAGCCGGTCAACCGGTTGCGCGGCGTGGACTCGAAGCTGTCGGCCCGGCTGAAAAGGCTGGACGTAACCAGCATCCGGGACCTGCTTTACCTGTTTCCCCGCCGCCACATGGACTATTCCCAGGCCACCCGGATTGCCGAGTTGGACGCCGGGCAGGAGTGCACCGTGGTGGCTACGGTGTGGGAAGCCCGCCAAGTGTCCCGGGGGCCGCAAGGCCGCCGGAAAGACACGGAGGCGGTGCTTAGCGACGAGAGCGGGAACGTGCGGGCAGTGTGGTTCGGCCAGGGATACTTGGCCCGCAGCCTCAAGCCCAACTCCAGCATCGCCGTCAGCGGCAGGACCAGGGTCTTCAACGGGCAGTTGGTGTTCGAATCGCCGGAGTACGAGGTGCTGGACGCCGGTCAGGCTTCGATACACACCGGGCGGATGGTCCCGGTCTATCCCCTGACCGCGGGCCTTACCGGACGCAACCTGCGGCGCATAGTGTGGCAAGCCCTCCAAGAGTGGCTGGAGGGGGTGCAGGAACTGCTGCCCAAGGAAGCGCTGGCCCGCCACGGGATGATGCCTCTGCGCGAGGCAATTACACAAGCCCACTACCCCGACGACGAAGCAGCTTGGGCACGGGCGCGGCGGCGGCTGGCGTTCGACGAGTTGGTCACTCTACAGTTGGCGGTACTTGCCCGGAAGAAGGACCGTGACCCAGGCACTCCTGGCATTCCGGTACAAGCCGAACCGCAGGTCATGAGGGGCTTCCTGGAGTCGCTGCCGTTTACCCTGACCGCGGCGCAGAAGCGGTGCATCGGCGAGATAAGAGTGGACTTGGAGAGGGGCTCTCCAGCTATGAACCGCCTGCTGCAAGGCGACGTGGGAAGCGGGAAGACGGTCGTTGCACTTACAGCGCTCCTGATGGCGGCGGCGGCGGGCTACCAAGGGGCGCTCATGGTGCCCACCGAAGTGCTGGCGGAGCAACACTTCCAGACGGTGTCCCGGCTGCTGAGCGGCTTTGCCAGCCCGGTGAAGGAGGAGGGACTGCTGACGGTTTACGTGGACCATCTGGCCCGTCCCGTGTCCCTGGGCCTGATAACAGGCAGCACCAAAGCTTCCCGCAAGCGGGAAATCACCAAGATGGCAGCGGAAGGAGCCTTGGACATTCTCATCGGGACCCAAGCCCTCATCCAGGAAGGTGTATCGATACCCCGGTTGGCGCTGGCAGTGGCCGACGAGCAGCACAGGTTTGGGGTGCTACAGCGCTCGTCCCTCCGGCAAAGGAGCGACGAAACGCCCCACGCCCTGATTATGTCCGCTACTCCCATTCCCAGGACCCTGTCATTGACCCTCTATGGCGACTTGCAAATTTCCACCTTGGACCAGCTACCGGCCGGACGGCGCACGATAGAGACCAGGTGGCTGTCTCCGGATAGAAGGGAGGTTGCCGAGGGCTTCGTTCGGAAGCAGATCCGGGAAGGCAGGCAGGGCTTTGTCATCTGCCCCTTGGTGGACGAGTCGGAGGTACTGGACACCAAGGCCGCCACCGAGGAATACAGGAGGCTGTCAGAAGAGGTATTCCCGGACTTGAGGCTGGGACTGCTGCACGGGCGGATGACGGCCAAAAACAAGGACGGGGTGATGCGGCAGTTCCGGGATGGGGAGCTGGACATATTAGTTTCCACCCCGGTGGTGGAGGTGGGGATAGACGTGCCGAACGCGACGGTGATGATGATAGAGGGAGCCGACAGGTTCGGACTGGCACAGCTTCACCAGTTCAGGGGCAGGGTGGGCCGGGGAGAGCACAAGAGCTACTGCCTGCTGTTGTCAGACTCGCCCTCGCCAGCGGCCAAAGAGCGGCTGCAGGCCTTGGAGAGCAACCATGACGGCTTCAAGCTGGCAGAGATCGACTTGGAACTGAGGGGGCCCGGGGACTTTTTTGGAACCCGGCAGAGCGGTCTGCCCAACCTGAGGATGGCGCAGCTTTCGGACCGGCGGCTGCTGGAGTTGGCCAGGACGGAAGCTGAACGGGTCTTCGCCACAGACCCTGAGCTTGCCGATCCCGAGCACTCAGCGATCGCGGGGCAGGTGGCCCGGTTCGTGGAGCGGGTGACGGCCGAGGCCAGCTAGTCTCTCTATTCCCAGTATAGGGGCGCCCACAAGAGACGCCCCTACGGAAATGTCCGACATCGGTAGGGGCAACCCTTGTGGTTGCCGTCTTTGCCACATCAATACGATGTTGATGGTCTACTATTCGCTGTGAATGAACCGGTAGCCCACGTTCCGGACGGTCTCCACAAAGGAGCGTCCCGGCCCTTCTATCTTGGAGCGGAGCCTCCGGACGTGGACGTCCACGGTTCGGGTGCCGCCAAGGTAGTCGTAACCCCAGACTTGGCTCAGCAGGGCTTCCCTGGTGTAAACGTGGCCCGGGTTTTGGGCCAGCAGCACCAGCAGTTGGAACTCCTTGTAGGTGAGGGTGACCCGCCTTCCGGTAACAGTTACCTCGTACCTTTCCAAGTCAACGGTGAGTTCTCCCGCTCTCAGAAGGTTGGCACCGGTGGGTCCCTTGACCCGGAAGATTGCCAGCTTCACCCGGGCCGCCAACTCGCCGTCGGGGACCGGGCTGAAGACGATTTCGTCAGGGTTCAGCGACGGGTCGAAGGATGGCATGAGGTGCCGGCTGACAACGGCCAGCACCGGCATCTTGTTTTTCTTGCACTGCTCTATTGCCTGCCGGGCGTCTCCCGTCCCCATGGAATCGAAGTCAACGATCACCGCCTCGGCGCTCGACTGGTCTCCCACCCGACCCGGTTGAGCAGGGGGGTCCAGGCCAGGCTCGGGGACGCAGGTGAAACCGGCGCGGTCGATGGTATCCCGCAATGGCGAGCCGCCGTTTTCGTGATTTGCCAAGAGGAGAACGTTGTACACAGGGACTATCAGCCTGGGAGAATCCAAAAATCCCCGCATACTATAACACCGTGACCCTGTTCCATGCTGAGGGCGTGACGGCTGCAGGGCCAAGGCCACTGCGGTTCCGAACCCTTGAAATGCAAGAAATTTCCGGGATGCGTCCAAGTCCAAGGGAGGGCCCACGGCCTCCGGCCTTGAGCGGAGCCTTAGAGGACTGCGGGACTCTGGACACACGCTGCCGGCCCGCTTGTTGTGTGCTTTGATGGCTGACTGGGCAATTGACTCTCAAGGTACGTCTCAATATCATGGGATATAGACAGTTACACACAAGCGGGCCCGCTCCCCCAGGTTGGTATGACTTCAGTATTGACGGCGGCCAGTCCCCAAGAGGTCCGGGAACAAATCAGGAAGGGCAAGTGGCGAGGGGTTACTTCGGGTGTTGCGCCGGGTTACGTACAGGCGAACTTGGCAATTCTTCCGAGGGAATTGGCCTTCGATTTCCTGCTCTTCTGCCAGCGCAACCCCAAGCCATGCCCATTGCTGGAGGTAATCGAAGCGGGGAATACCGAAGCCAGCCTGACCGCTCCATCGTCTGACATCCGCACGGAGGTCCCCGGCTACCGCATCTACCGCAACGGGCAACTGGAAGCGGAGGTAGAGTCCCTAGTGGACCACTGGCGGGACGACTTGGTGTCCTTTCTGCTGGGGTGCAGCTTTTCCTTCGAGACCGCCATGAGCGACGCGGGGATTCCCCTGCGGCACCAGGAGCTGGGCCGCAACGTGGCCATGTACGTCACCAACAAAGCCACCACACCCGCAGGGGTCTTCTCCGGACCGATGGTGGTGAGCATGAGGCCGGTGAAGAGGGAGCAGATAGTGAGGGCGGTGCAGGTTACCAGCAGGTTTCCCGATACCCACGGGGCACCGGTGCACATCGGCGACCCCGGGGCCATCGGCATCAGGGACTTGGACAGCCCCGACTTTGGCGACCCGGTGGAGGTGCTTCCGGGCGAGGAACCGGTATTCTGGGCCTGCGGGGTTACTCCCCAAGCCGTCGCCCTGAACTGCAGCCCTTCCCTGATGATTACTCATGCGCCCGGGAGGATGTTCATCACCGACCGGAGAGACGCCGACTACGCTGTGCTTTAGGGTCCGGCACTGTTTCTTTGCCAGGCTGCTCCCCCAAAGAGAAAGAGGCCGGCGCCGAAAAATCTCCTTTCACCAGGTCCGGAATTGAGCGAATCAATCGAAGACATAATCCTGGCCCAGGATAAGCGGGGCGTGGCAGCTCTCAGGCCCTACCTGCCGGTGGACTACTGCAGCCATGCCGCCCAGTTTGTCTGGGACCATCCGGGGCGGGTGGCGATTGTCACGGGCTTTTACATCAAGATGTCGGGCACAGCCGAAACCGACGGCCCGCCGGGCGCGCTGGCAATTGGACGGGCGCTGCAGGAGTTGGGCCGGGAGGTCACCTACATCAGCGATTCCTTTGCAGTCCCGGCCTTGAGGGCCTTGGCGGCAGGAGAAGCGGAGGTGGTGGAGTTTGGGATCACCGACCGTTTCGCCAGCCAGACCGCCGCATCCTGGTTGCTGGACCAACTGGAGCCGGACCTGCTGATTTCGATAGAACGCTGTGGCCGCAGCCGGGACAACGCTTACCTGAACATGCGCTCGGTGGATATTTCCGAGCAGACCGCCCGGATAGACTACTTGTTCGAGACGGATATTCCGTCGGTGGGTATAGGAGACGGCGGCAACGAGATCGGCATGGGCAACTTGGCCCAGGTCATACCCACATTTGCCAAGCTGCCCAAGCTGCCCGCCACAACCTGGGTGGACCGGCTGGTGGTCGCCAGCGTGTCCAACTGGGGAGGCTACGGCTTGGTTGCGGCGCTGTCGCTGTTGGCGGGCACCAACTTGCTGCCATCAACAGAGCATGAAGCCGCCGTCGTGCAACGCTTGGTGGAATTGGGGCTAGTGGACGGCACCACCGGAGACGCCGCTCCCTACGTTGACGGGTTCAACAGCGAGGAGTACGGGGCGGCGTTAGCGCGGCTGCACCGGCTGGTGGACCAGCAGTTGGAAGGGAATCATGCTCCAAGGTGAGACAGCGTCCACCCGGCCTGCGGGACAGTTTGTTCGGACATTGGCTTTCGCTGCCGTTCTGGCATTGATGCTGCCGATGGCCGGCCCATTGTTGGACCACCATTTTGCGGAACGGCATCCCGGCCATACCCACGTTTACTTGGGAGAAGTGGCGCCAGAGCACCTTCACTCGTACGAAGCCTTTCATTCCCATAATCACCACCATCACGGCGACCAAGCCGAGGCCAACGGGATTGTTTATTTCTCCCCGATGGAAGGCATTACCACCGGGCCGGCCGACGTGGCCGAGCCGGCGCAGCGCCAGCTAGTGGTCTTTGCCGGTCTGAATGACAACGTCTTGTCTCCAGGAGCGCGGAACGAAGCAGCGCCTGCGGGAAACATCATTTCTCCCCTGAAACGCCCTCCCCGGGCATAGCCCCTTCTCATTCCTGTAACCGTCCGGGACTCAAAACGGGAGGCAGCCCAGTGCTGCCGCGCCACTCGCTTGGGTGGAGTTCTTCATTGTCCAAGCAAGTGGAGGAGAAGGAGCTCAAATGAAGATGCTTCCAAGCAAGAAGCACTGGATGACAGTGTTCGCGGCGGCGGCACTGTGCCTTGCCACTGGCACCGCTCTTGCCGACGATGGCCGCAGGGTCGGCGGCTACCAGATGACCGTCGGCTGGGTTGATGAACCCGCCTACGCCGGCATAAAGAACGGCGTGGAACTCAGGGTCACAAGGATGGCAGGAGCGCTCGACCATCACGCAGCAGCGCCGAATGCCTCAGGCACTACCGACATGGCAATGTCCCAACACCACAGTCCAGGGGAGACCCAGGGCGCCGGGACCGGTAACGGGATGGCGATGTCCGGTGATGGCTCTCACGGCAGCGGACACGGCGCAGTCGAGGCAGCGTCTCCAATGTCGGTTTCCGTGATGGCAGCACCGGACCCGGTTGGCGGCGTAAACGTACACATCCAGCCCCGCGGGTTCACTTTCACCCCGGAGAATGCCGACATGCCCCACGTGGAGGGCGAGGGGCACGCCCACATATACGTTGACGGCAAGAAGGTCGGGCGGGCTTATACGCCCTGGATGCACGTTGGCGGGGTTTCCCCAGGGGAGCATACGGTGCGGGTGACGTTGAACTCCAACAGTCATGGCGACTATACGGTAAACGGCAAGGTGGCGGAGGCTACGGCCCAGATCAATATTCCTGACGAGGACAGCGGCAGCCACGGTCATATTGAGCCGGTGGCTGCGACCAAGCCAATGGAAGTTTCATTGGAGGTTAAGCCGGACGCCTCAGGCGGGGCCAACATAGCCTTGCATACGACAGGGTTCAGTTTCGCCCCGGAGAACGTCAACAAGGAAAACGTTCCCGGAGAGGGCCATGCTCACATATACGTTAACGACGTGAAGAGAGGCAGGCTGTACGGCTCCCAGTATCACTTGGGGAGCTTGGAGGACGGGATGAACCGGGTACGGGTCATCCTCAATTCCAACTTGCACCAACCCTACACTTGGAACGGAGAGGTAGTGCAAGCCGAGGCAGTTGTCAACTTGGGCGGCAGTGATAAAGACTCTACCACACCTGACATGCAAGGAACCGCTTCCCAGCCAGGCGGGGAAGGGTCGCATCATAGGGTGTCAGGCACGGGAGGGGAGGGGAACCAACCGTCGAGGGTGACCGGGCTGGAAGGGACCCTGCAGGTGAAGGTTACCCACATAGCGAGCGGCGTTTCCAAAACGCTGGTCTTTCATGCTGACCGGAGCGAGCCTGGGCGCTACCTGGCTCCCTTCGTACCCTCAGAACCGGGAGGCTACCAGTTCCGGGTATTCGGGGCCGTGGAGCGGGAGCCGGTGAACGAATACTTCAACCCCGAGGACGCCGGGCTCGGCGAAGCGCTGCCCGCGGAGGACCTGCAACTCACGGCAGGAGGCAGGACCTCCGGGAGTACAGGATGGCCGATGGGACTGTCCATAGCGGGCTTGGTTCTTGGCGGGGCGGCCTTGGCCGCTGCCGCAGCCAGCCTCGTTCTGGGTATGCGGAGGCGGAGGGCCGGCTAGCCGACCGGAAGGACTAGGGGTCGAAGGCCGCCGGCGTGAGGGTCTTTTCTTCCAAGGCGAGCAGGCGGCGCAGCTCAAAGATTTCGTCCCGGAACTGGGCGGCTTTCTCGAACTTCAACTCCCTGGCGGCTTCCTTCATCTGGGTTTCCAGGTCCTTAACCACCCGGAACATGTCGGCGCGAGACATTTCCTCACGCACCACGTTGTAGCGGCCCCGGTTTTCGGCGATGGCCTTAATGCCGTCGGTGATGTCGTGGACCTCTTTCTGGATGCTCTGGGGCTGGATGTTATGCTCATCGTTATAGGCGCTTTGTATCTGCCGCCGCCGGTAGGTCTCGCTGATGGCCCTTTCCATGGAGTCGGTGGTCTTGTCGGCATACATGATGACGTGGCCGCTGGCGTGGCGGGCAGCACGCCCGATGGTCTGGACCAAGGAGGTGTCGGACCTGAGGTAGCCTTCCTTGTCGGCGTCCAGGATAGCCACCAAGCTGACTTCGGGAAGGTCCAAACCCTCCCGGAGCAGGTTGATGCCGACTATGACGTCGTAGACGCCCAGGCGCAGGTCACGCAGGATTTCCACGCGGTCCAGGGTCTGAATGTCGGAGTGGAGATAGTTGTTGCGGACTCCCATCTCAGATAGGTAGTCGGCCAACTCCTCGGCCATTCGCTTGGTCAGGGTGGTAACCAAGCAGCGCTCGTGGCGGTCGACCCGTTCCTTTATCTGTTGCAACAGGTCGTCGATCTGCCCTTCGGTGGGCTTGACCTCTATAGTTGGGTCCAAGAGCCCAGTGGGCCGGATTACCTGCTCCACGGTGACAGAGGTATGCTTGTTCTCGTAGGGGCCCGGCGTTGCGGAGACGTACACGACTTGATTGATGCGGGACTCGAACTCGTCGAAGTTCAGGGGCCGGTTGTCCAAGGCCGAGGGCAGCCGGAACCCGAAGTCCACCAAGGTCTGCTTCCGGGATATGTCGCCGTGGTACATGCCCCGCACTTGAGGCAGGGTCATGTGGGACTCGTCCACGAACATCAGGTAGTCTTCGGGGAAGTAGTCCAGCAGTGTCCAAGGGGCGCTGCCCGCCGGGCGCTGGGACAGGTGACGGGCGTAGTTTTCCACACCGGAGCAGAACCCGGTTTCTTGTAGCATTTCCAAGTCATAGTGGGTGCGGCTCTCCAAGCGGGCAGCTTCAAGGACCTTGCCCTGCTGTCGAAGGTAGGCCAGCCGCTCCTCCAACTCGACCTTGATGTCTTCGATAGCCTTGTCCACCTTTTCCTTGGACGTGACGAAGTGGTTGGCCGGGTAGATGGCCACCTCCGGAAGGTCTGCCAGCACCTCACCGGTCAAGGGGTCCAACTGAACTATCCGCTCCACCTCATCGCCGAAGAATTGGACCCGCACGGCCGCCTCTTCGTAGGCCGGGACAAGTTCCAGGGTGTCGCCCCGTATACGGAATTTGGCCCTGGCCAGGTCCATGTCGTTGCGCTCGTACTGCATGTCCACCAGTTGCCGGGCCAAGCGGCTGCGGTTGCGGATCTCTCCTACCTTCACTTGGGCCACGAGGTCGAAGTAGTCTTGCGGGTCGCCCAAGCCGTAGATGCAGGAAACCGAGGCCACTATGAGAACGTCGCGGCGGGTAAGCAGGGAAGTTGTCGCCGAGAGCCGCAGTTTGTCCAGCTCTTCGTTGACGCTGGAGTCCTTCTCGATGTAGGTGTCGGACTGGGGTACGTAGGCTTCGGGCTGGTAGTAATCGTAGTAGGAAACGAAGTACTCCACCGCGTTGTGGGGAAAGAATTCCTTGAACTCGGTCGCGAGTTGAGCGGCCAGGGTCTTGTTGTGGGCCATCACCAAAGTGGGGCGCTGCACGTTCTGAACGATGTTTGCCATGGTGAAGGTCTTGCCGCTGCCAGTGACGCCCAGCAGGGTCTGCTGGTTGAGACCCTCCATGACGCCGGCGGACAGGCGCTCCACCGCCGCCGGCTGGTCGCCGGTCATGTGAAACTCTGAGTTCAGGTTGAAGTCTGGCATTTTCCGTTAAGCCTAGTTGTGAATCAGTGTACTTGGTGGATAAGGGATTTGTTGCAGGATTGCAGCCTGGTAATTCACGCAGGGAATTATATCAGCCACGCCTGACGGCGGGCCGTCCTCTAAGGTCCTAGCCGCCGGCACCACTCATCCGTTGCAAGGCCTGCCGGATCAGTTCCTCTACGTCGGCTCCATCCACAGGGGACAGGCCGGAAAGGCCGCGGCGGGCTTCGGCGGTGGAGTAGCCCAAGGCGGTAAGGGCGGCGATGACTTCGGCCTCCGCTCCGCCGGCGGCGGGCGCCCCTTCGTCATAGTCGAAGTCCAGCTTGCCCTTCAGGTCCAGCACGATGCGGCTGGCGGTGCGCTGGCCGACGCCGGGAGCAGAATTCAACGAGGCGACGTCCCCCGCAGCGATGGCTTGCCTCAGCCCGGCCGCTCCCAGGGTGGACAGCAGGGCCAAGGCCAGCCGGGGACCTACACCGGACACGGCGGTGAGCCGCTGAAACAGCTCCATCGATGACAGGGAGGGGAACCCGTAGAGCACCGGCTGTTCATCCCGGATGCGCATGTGGGTGAACAGGCTTATCTCGCCGCCCAAGGGCCCCAGGCCGCCTATGGCAGAAGAGGGAATGAATACCTGAAAGGTCACCCCGGCCAGCTCAAGATGGACCCAGTCGGCGCCCACCGATACCAGCTTGCCCTTCAGGCTGACGATCAACCGCTAACTCTTCCTGGCCCGGGGGTATCCGATTCGGCATACTGCGAAAGGGGTCCGGTCATCCGCTACCTCTCCTGGCCCGGGGGTATCTCCCGCTGCAATACAGAACTGGCGTGGGCCTGAATTACGTGGCACAAGCCCACCGACAGGGCGTCGGCGGCGTCGGGCTCAGGGTAGGGGTCCAACCTCAGGGTGGTGGCAATGCTGCGCTGCATCTGCTCTTTGGAAGCGGACCCGTAGTTGGCGACGGCCGTCTTGATCTGGGCAGGTGCGTAACGGAAGACCGGCACAGCATGGCCGGCGGCTCCGATCAACACGAGGGCCTGGGCTTGCCCCAAGGCCAAGGCTGGGCCGATGAACTGCCGCTCTCCCTTGCCGACAAAGGGCTCTTCCACCGCGATGGCGTCAGGCTGAAAGATGTTAATCATGTTGAGGACGTGGGTGTAAAGCTGGTGGAGGCGTTGTTCCAAAGCCATGGAACGGGGCAGGGCAACGACGCCGTAGTCTTCGGCTTGCGGGTCCGGCCCGGAACTGACCAGCCCGTAGCCCATACGGACTGTGCCTGGGTCTATCCCCAGTACCAGCATAGCGTCACCCGCCCTTCTTCAATAACCCGGAGTTTTTTGTCCAGGAGTTTTCAATCCGGGACTTCGACAAGCCCGAAGGTCTTGCGCCCGGAGGATTTGCTGCTGCTGGTCAGGGAGCTGCTTGATACTTCTCAAGCACTTCCAGGGGAAAGTCGGCGTTGGTGAAGGCTTTCTGTACGTCTTCCAACTCCTCCAGGTTGTCCAGCAACTTGAGAGTTTGTTCGGCATGTCCGGGCTCGAGCATGACGGTGGAGCGGGGGACCATGGAAATCTGGGCAGAGGAAAGGGTTACGCCCTGCTCTTCCAACGCTTGCTTAACGTCCTGAAGCCTGTCGGGGGGAGCGTGGACTTCCAGGACACCATCTTCGATTTCTATGTCCTCGGCGCCAGAGTCGATGGCCAGCAACCCCAACTCCTCACCTTGGTCTTCATCGGCTACTTCCAAGGTGACTACGCCCTTGTTCTCGAAGTTCCAGGCCACGCAGCCGCTCTCACCCAAGCTGCCGCCACCCCTGGTAAAGGTGGAGCGTATTTCGGCGGCCGCCCGGTTGCGGTTGGTGGTCACCGCTTGGAGGAGAATGGCGCCGCCGCCGGGGCCGTATCCCTCGTAAACTATTTCTTCCAGGTTCTCGCCCGGTTCGCCGCTTTCGCCGGTTCCCCGTTTGATGGCGCGGGTGATGCTGTCGGCGGGCATGTTGCTGGACCTAGCCTTTTCAATGGCCAGACGCAGCCTGAAGTTCATGGTTGGGTCCCCCCCGCCGCCGTCCCGCACTGCCAACACCAGGTCGCGGCTCAACTTGGTGAAGAGGGCCCCGCGCTTGGCGTCGGCCGCTCCTTTTTGGTGCTTGATGGTGGACCATTTCGAATGACCTGACATTGTGACCGCCTCCTGTCATTAGCGAAATTTTAGCATCGGCCCTCTATACGGTCAAAACGACGGTCAAAACGACGGTCAAAGCTGGCACAGGGCTAACGCAGCCCTTCCAGAAGGGATACCAGCATCATACCTTGGTCAAGGTTCACTTGGGTTATCACTTTGGACAGGGCCGGCACCAGCACTTCGCCGCCGTCGCCCTTGACTACATAAACGTCGTTGCTGCCCGTCTCCAGAATCTCGGATATTTCCCCGAGGAACTCGCCTTCGCCGGTGAACACCCGCAGGCCCAGGAGCTGGTAATGGAAAAACTCGCCTTCGGGGAGCTGGGGTGATTCGCTGGCGGGAACGGTTACGTTTTCGCCCACCAGCCTGCGGGCCTCTTCAACAGCATTCACCCCTTGGAAGGACAGAATGACGTGGCCGGGGCGGAAGGGCGTCAGAGAAGCAATCCGGTAGGCTTGACCTTGAATATAGACCTGCCGTCCGGGGTCAAACCGGCCGGGAACGTCGCTGGCAACCGCCACCCGTACCTGCCCGGTCAGCCCGTGGACGCTGGTAATTCTGCCTACCTCAACTTGGCGCATGGCGTAGCCCTAATGGGGAATACCCGAGGCGAAGAGGGGTGCAAACAGTGTGAAAAACGAAGACCGCAGCGGAGAAGCCAAGGTTCGGGGGAGGTGACTAGACAATCTCCAAGACGGCGTGGGAGCCGTCCTTCACTGCCGCAACCCGAAGCAAGACCCGCATCGCCTGAGCCACGCGCCCTTGACGGCCGATAACCTTGCCCTTGTCTTCTGCGGCAACTTCCAAGCGGATGATTACCCTTCCGTCCTCGTTTTCTTCAGTGACCTTAACTGAATCCGGGTCACTGGCCAACGAGCGGGCTATGTATTCGATCAGTTCTTTCATACCAAAAAATGCAGGGCCAATAAATCCGCAGGGTTGTTGCTGAACCAAGTACGGGGGGTTACAGCAGGGTCCGAGGCTACCCTGCCCATCCCGCCGCTATTCGCCTTCAGCCGAGGGGGCTGCTTCAACAGAGGCTTCGGCCAATTCTGCCGATTCCGCTACAGGCTCGGAAGTTACAGAGGCACTGACGCCGCCGCCATCTTGACCGGGTCCATCTGCTGCCTGGGCCGGTTCGTTCTGCCTGACCGCGTCCCATTCGAGGATACGTCTTACTGCGTCCGATGGCTGGGCTCCCTTGCTGAGCCAATCGTTGGCGCGCTCGGTCTTCAGGCTGATGGATGGAGGATCGGTCATGGGGTCGTAGTTTCCAATCCATTCCAAGTAAGCGCCGTCCCGGGGGGCATTCGCCTCCGCCACCACTATCCGGTACGACGGTTTCCCCCGCTTCCCCACTCTATTGAGACGAATCCGCAGCATGAATTCTCCGGTGCTTTTGTCTATCAGCGTCTTGCAACTGGCAATTTTAAAGCCGACCCATGTACATGTCAAATCGGATATGCTCACCTGAAGGGCAAGCCGACTTGACCGGCATGGAATCTCCCGTATTTGCGGCACAGTTCCGGGGCGCCATTTATTCCTGGAGAATCACCGGCCCACAGAAGAGAGCGGCTTTGGGGAGATGGACTTTTGGGCCTGCTTTGATGGGGAATCAAGCAAAGAAATAGACCCGTCCTTTCAACCCGCAACCCGGGCTTCCTCGATGACGGCAAGGTCCTGCCGGCTGGGGAAGCATCTGTTGACTTTCCATTTTATGGATGATAATCTGAGCCTCAAATGAAACTATGTATCATTTGTAATTTTTTGTTACAGAGTTTTCGACGACATGGCTAGACGAAACAACTCCCTGGCCGCCCAAATACTGGAGACCTTGGAGGAGCAGGGCTACCGGGCTACCTTTCCGCGCCAAGCCGTAGTGAACGCAGTGGCCTACCAAGACAAGCATTTCACGGCGGAGGAGATTCGCCAGCAGTTGCCAAAGGTCGGACGGGCCACTATTTACCGGTCGCTGAAGATGCTGGTGGAGACCGGCATATTGTGCCGGGTCATGCTGGAAGAGGGCAACCTGCACTACCAGCTCAGCCATCACGGGCACCATCACCACCTTCTGTGCGTTGAGTGCGGGGCTTCCCAGGACCTGATGGGGTGCGACATCGAAGACGTGCTCACCACGGTGACGGCAGCCCACGATTTCCAGATCAGCAGCCACTGGCTGGAAGTGTACGGGCGGTGCCGGAACTGCACCCAAAAAGCACAGACGGCGGCCTAGTATATTTTTTTGCAGTCTATTGAGACTTAGTACCATGTAAGCTTTTCAATTGATACGAAGTACCAACGAAGTGGAATTATTGGTACTAAGTCCCAGTACTGGCAAACGTTTGATACCAAGTCTTATTTGCCCGGCAACTTGAAACTCCGGTCCCCAGGAATTCCTATTTCAGGAGCAGATAAATTGTCTCGGAACATCGTCACCCTATTAGCCATTTTTGCCATCTCACTGTTTTCCGTCGCTGTCTTGGCATGCAGCGGCGACCCGGCAGCGGAACCTTCAACCGAAGCGGGGGCGGGAGCGGCCTCCGGCCAGTCTTCTACAGAGCCGACCCCGGCGGGCAGCCAGGCCCAGCCCACCGAAGCAAAGGCTGAAGCACCCACTGAAACACCGGCCGCGGCAACCATTTCAGTGGTCACCACCAGCAACATTGTGGCCGACTGGGCCAAGGCCGTAGGGCAGGACCGGGTGGATGTATTCCCTCTGCTGCCGGCCAACGCCGACCCGCACACTTACCGGCCGGGGGCTCGGGACGTGGCCCGGGTGGCCGACGCGGACTTAGTGATGAGCATAGGCCTTTCCCTAGAAGCGGGCTGGCTAGATGAACTGATACATAACGCGGCGGGGGACCCGGCCAAAGTCGCCCCCTTGGGGGACGTGGTCGACCCGATAGACTTCGTGGAGATTTTCGGGGGCCACGCTGAAGACGAAGAAGCAGAGGCCCTAGGGCGCCTGCTCATCGGTGATGGTGAAATAGGCTCCATGTCGGTAATCGACCTGGAGACCGACGAGGTGAGCCAGGGCCAATTCGACCTGATGGAACGGGCCGGGCGCATCTATGCCACCAAGAGCGGCCGGTTCGCTATCGCAGTGTCCTCCGACGCCGATACCGCACACCTCTTCGACGGCGGCGTGTTCATGGAGCCTCACGGCGACCACTTCGACTTGGTTGAGGTGCCAGCGCAGAAGCTCGGCGTTGACCTTACAGGCGACCGTCCGGTGCATCTGTACGTCGGCGGAGAATGGATCACCATCTTCTACGACGGCTCCGGGGACGTGGTCCTGATTAACGAGCACGAGTTGGAAGAGCAGGGCAGCGCCTATGTGCCACCGCGGTTTAACGCGGGGCCACAGCACGGGGCAGCGGTCCCGCTGGAGGATGACCTGTTCGCCGTTTCCATCAAACATCCGGAATACCCCGCAAACCCCGACGCTCGCCGTCCCATCGGCGCAGAAATCCGTGACGTGGACGGTAGCGTCCTCTACAGCACCGGGGCACTATGCCCGGACCTGCACGGCGATGCCAGCAACGGCCATCAGGCGGTCTTCGGTTGCACCGGCGGCGCGCTAATGATAGAAGCTCACGATGGAGAATACGGCCACGAGTTCGTCCCTGTTCCGGCGGGTTCTCCGGAGGGTCTCCGCCTCGGATCCGTATGGGGCTACCCGGGGTTGGACCATTTCTTCGCCTTGGGCTCGGGTGAGGGACTGTACCTGGTGGAGCCGGAGGAGGGCGCGATGGAGCAGTTAATCCCTGCCAGCGAGGAACTGCGGCCCATCCAAGTGGCCCTCAGCTACGACGGGGAAACCCTCTTGGTGGTGATGAGCGACGGGGAGCTCCGGATGTACGACGCCCACGACCTTGATTTGCTGGCCTCCGCGTCGGGCTTCCTGACCACCCCGGTAGAAACGGGCTTCTGGGCACGTCCCCACGTGACCACGGCCCCCGGCGCGGTGTTCATCACCGACTCGGTGGGCGGCCAGGTGTTGCAGCTGGACGACCACGACTTGGAAGTGGTGGAGCATTGGGATGTTGCCGGCAATCCGACCAAGATCGCTTTCGTCGGCGTGCTGGGCGAAAGCGAGGGGCATGAAGAGCACGGCCACGCCGAGGAGGAAGACGACGGCCACGGGCACGGTGAACTCGACCCCCACTTCTGGTTCGACCCGTTGCGGGTGAAACAGGCTGTCAACAGCATCGCCGCCCGGTTCTCCACGCTGGACCCTGAGGGCCAGACTTCCTACCAGCAAAACGCTGCCGCCTACATACAGGAGTTGGACGATCTTCACGCTTGGATTGAAGAGAGGGTGGCGGTCCTGCCCGAGGAGCGCCGTCTGCTGGTCACGTCCCATGATTCGTTCCAGTATTTCGCCCAGCGTTACGGGTTTGAAGTCGTGGGGGCGGTCTTGCCAATCACCACGGAAGCCGAGCCCACCGCCCAAGACTTAGAGGAACTCATTGAGACAATCGAACACGAAGGAGCTCCGGCCATTTTCACCGAAAAGTCCCACAGCACGGAGCTTGCGAAGCGGGTGGCCGAAGAAACCGGGGCGACGCTCATCGGCGGCCTGTATACGGGCTCACTAAGCGAGCCTGGAGGGGAGGCCGAGAGCTACTTGGAATTGATGCGTTACAACGTCGATACCATAGTGGAGGCACTGCAGTAACCATGACTGCCCAGAAGCCCGTCCCACCATTGTCCGCAGAGGAGCTCACCGTGGAGCGGGGCGGCGTACGCGTTCTGGACAGCGTGTCTTTCACCGCAGGCCCCGGATGCATAATGGGTGTGGTGGGCCCCAACGGGGCCGGGAAGAGCACCCTGTTCAACGTCATCACCGCGATGTTCCCCGCCACGTCCGGAAAGGTGCGGATATACGGCAAGTCCATGTCGGCCATGAGGGGAATGGTGGCCTACGTGCCCCAGTACGAGCGGGTCAACTCCCGCCTCCCCATGAGCGCCTGGGAGGTAACGCTGCAAGGGCGGGTGCGGCATTCGGGCTGGCTGCGCCTGCCGGGGCGGGCGGACCGCGCTGCGGCCGAGGAAGCGTTGAACCGGGTGGGGATGTGGGAACGCCGAAACTCGCTTATCTTCGAGATGTCGGGCGGCCAGAGGCAACGGGTGTTTGTGGCCAGGGCACTGGCCCAAGGCGCCGATATCCTGCTGCTGGACGAAGCCTTCAGCGGGGTTGACCTGGCCTCCCAGACGGCATTGATGACAGTGCTGCTGGACCTTCGGGACGAAGGGCGCACCATCCTAATGTCGTCCCACGACATCAACCACATGGCCCACTACTGCGACGAATGCTTATGCCTGAACTGCAACGTGTGCGCGTGCGGGCCGCCCCAAGAGGTGCTGACCGAGGAGGTGATGACCCGCCTCTACGGTCCATTCGGGACGGTGCCGTTCCACGGGCACGGACTAGCAGGAGACGAGCATGGACATCATCACTGAGGGAGTAGCCGGGCCGTTCCAATACGGCTTCATGGTGCGGGCGCTGATTGTCTCGGTGCTGGTCGGCCTCATGTGCCCGGTAGTGGGAGTTTACGTGGTAACCCGCGGGCTGGGGTTCATGGGAGACGCCTTGGCCCACTCGGTGCTGCCGGGGGTGGTGGCGGCCATCATCATAGGGGTCAGCCCCTTCTTCGGGGCAATTCCCATGGCCTTGGTAGTTGCTTTGACCATCGGCTACTTGGTGAAGCGGGCAGGGGTAGGAGAGGACACTTCGGTGGGCATCATCTTCGCCGGATTGTTTGCCTTGGGACTGGTGATGCTGACCGCAGCCGGGGGCGTCAGGGTCAGCCTGGAGGACATACTGCTGGGACAGGTGTTGGGGGTTTCCCAGGCCGACGTGTACGTGACGCTGGCAATGGCCGCCGCAGTACTGGCCCTTACCTTGGGGCTGCACAAGGAATTGGTGTTCTCCAGTTTCGACCCGGCGGGGGCTGCGGTAATTGGCCTGCCCACGGAAAAGCTGGAGTACCTGCTGCTGGGAATGCTGTCGGTGGTGGTGGTGCTGGCCTTGCAAGCGGTGGGGGTGATTCTGGTAATATCTATGCTCATCACACCAGCGGCTACGGCGTTGCTATTGGTGCAGAACTTTCCCAGGGCAATGGCACTTGCAGTCGTATTCGGGGTAGCCTCCGCCATTGCTGGACTCTACTTGTCATACCACTTCAACTTGCCTTCTGGGCCAATAATGGCTCTGATCGCAACCGGCTTTTTCGTCGTAACGGTGACCTGGAAGCAACGCCCGGCCGGATTACTTCGACCACAGGGGGCGTGAACCATGTACGACCTCAACGGCAAGGTTGCGATAGTCACCGGCGCGGGCGGCCGGCACGGCATTGGGCGTTCGATCGCCCTTCGCTTGGCCCAGGAAGGCGCCGATGTAGTAGTAACCGACATAGAGAGGAGCACGGACCGGATGCGGGAGGATGACCGGGCCGCTGGTTGGCGGGGCTTGCCCAGCGTTGTAGAGGAAATAGAAGGCTTGGGCCGCCAGTCCCTGGGGTTATTTTCCGACGTTTCCGACAGCGCACAAGTAGCGGACATGGTGCAGCAGACCTTGGACCGATTCGGGCACATCGACATCCTGGTTAACAACGCGGGCTCCCAGCCGGGCCGGGACCGGGTGCCGGTGGTGGAACTCGAGGAAGATGCTTTCGATGAGGTGATGCGGGTAAACGTTCGGGGCACTTACTTGTGCTCCAAGGCGGTTGCTATTCACATGATCGAACGGGGCGGCGGTGGAAAGATTGTCATTATTTCGTCTGGGGCAGGCAAGCAGGGCATCGCCCGTTACGCCGCCTACTGCTCCTCCAAGTTTGCCCTCATCGGGTTCACCCAGTCCTTGGCCCAGGAGTTGGGCTCCCAGCGGATTAACGTCAACGCCATTTGCCCCGGCTTGGTGGACACCGAGCGGGTTGACTTCATAGCGGCGGCACTGGCCCCGCAGGGACAGTCGTCCGAGGAGCATCGCGCCATGATGGTGCGCGGCCGCGGGCAGGCGGTGCCGTTGGGACGCATAGCAGAGGGGAATGATATAGCCAAGACGGCAGCTTTCCTCTGTTCGAGCGAGTCCGACTACCTGACTGGGCTTTCGATCAGCGTTTCCGGCGGCTCGACCATGAACTAGTCACAGGCCGGCGGCCCCGCTTAACTCCTGACCGGACGGCGGGGGACGCGGGCCAAGAACACGCACAGAGCGCTGGCCAACTGCACGAAGAACACCACCAAGTAAAGGGTGATGGAATTTCCCATAGCCTCAACCATCACGGCGGCGACGGCGGGCCCCATGCCCAGGGCAAAGGTGGAGAAGGGCTGGATTATCCCAGTGATGGCCCCGTAGGACCTGCGCCCGAAATACTGGGCAATGACCATGTGCTCCAGCGAGCCCAGGGAGCCAGAAAACAACCCCCACACCACCGCGAAGACCAAGGCCGTGGCCAGGGAATTCACCCACAGCAGAAGCACCAGCGCGCCTGATGAGACCAACAGGCAGATAATCAAACACCGCCGAGGGGTTATCAGGTCGGCCAGGTACCCCCAACCCAGGTTGGAAACCGATAAGAAGGTGCTGAAGCTGAGCATCCCCACCGCTTGGGTCTTGGAAAGGCCCACCTCGTCATATAGGTAGGGAACCAAGGCAAACCCGGCCGCCGAGGTGGTCCAAGCGCCAATTACAGTACTGGCCCCGATCAACCACAGCGCCCAAGAGCGAGCTGCCTCTTTGGCCGTCCAACTGAACTCTTGGGCAGCCTCGCTAACCGCCGCTGACTCGGACTTGGCATTGTCAATTCCGGCCGCTGGGATGGGACGGGCTCCGTCGGGCAGGAGGCCAATGTCCTCGGGCTGGCGGCGCATGATGAACACCAGGGGCAACAGCAGAAACAGGTCGAACAACCCCAAGTACCGGAAGGCGGCCCGCCAACTCTGGTGGACTGCAATGAGGGAGATGAACTGAATAGTGATGGCGGCCCCTATGGGCCGGTAGGCCGACATCAATCCAAGGGTAACGTTACGCCGGCGCCTGAAGAAATTGACTACCGCCGTCTGGGGCACCACGCCAATCAGTGAAGGGTTGCTGACCGCCCGGCCCAGTATGTAGCCGACGTAGAACTGCCAGATGAGTTGCGACTCCGCCATGAAAATAAAGGCCAGCCCCGCCACGGCCAAGCCGAAGGCCATCAGCCACCGCGGGCCATACCGGTCTGCCAGGCTGCCCAGGACCGGCGAGAAGACTCCTCCCAACCAACTGCCACCGGTAACTGCCAGGGAAACAGTGGTCCGGCTCCAGCCCGTATCTTCAGTGATGAATATCTGGATGCCGCCCATGGCTACTTGGGTCATTCCCGTCGCGCCAAAGGCGGCAAGGAAGGACATGGCCAGGACCAGCCAGCCGTAATAGACCGGAAACCTGGCGCGCCAGTTCAGTTGAGGTGGTTCAGGCGGGTTCACTTACGTGTTCAAACCCCAGCCGAATGGGGCGTACTATATGCCCGGTTGGCATAGCAGGATGGAAGCTGTTGCGATGCCAGCCTCGTTGCATGATACGGTAATCCAAGGCTATTTCAACTTGCGGCCAGGCCGGCGATGTCTGGGTTAGAGGGCCGTCCCGCTGCGCTCGGCAGGAGTTGACGCTTTCCTATGCTGAAGGCCGAGGCTCATTGGGCCGTCGAAACGGCTGTCCGCTTCGATATGTTCCGACTCGCCAGAGCCACTCTGCAGGCCCGAATAGATAGCAATTCAGCCACGCCTGAGACCACCCTACTTGCAGCGCCCACACAGCGAAAACAAACACCAAAACGGCGCTGCGGTTCACAAAGCCAGCATCGCCCAGCAAGAGTGTCAAAACAAGCACGCCCAGCACCGTTTGCGTCAAATAATTGGTCAGGGCCATCCTCCCAACCGCTCGCAAGCGCCGTTTGAGCCAGTTGTCCGCCCGGTTGTTCCAGAGAATAATAAGGCTCATGTATCCCAGCGAGGAGGGAATTGTGCCAAGGGTGTTGGGAATCTGGCCTACAAAGGCGATTTCGCGAGAGTAGTCGTTCGCTGCAGTAATAACGACTCCAGCGACGGCGAGAGGCAGGCCCGCGGCAAGCCCGACCACTGCGGTCATTCGATAGGTCCATGCGGGCATGCCACCGTCCATAAAGCCCAAGCGATACAAGCCTGCTCCAACGAGAATCAGCCCCAGTGCACGCAGGAAAAAGCCGAGCAGGAAGGGCATCCAAATAATCTCTTGGTTCGAAATCTCGCCCGGCGTCCACAAGCCGGATAGCGATGTGGTGGTCGCGCCGGCCATATCCTGTGCCAGCAGAGCGCAGACGACGGACATCAGGAACACGGCAACTCCAACGGAAATGAGCGCCCAATTCGGCAGCTTTCGCAGGGCGATCAAGAAGACCGATGAGACCGCATAGGCCATCAGCACATCGCCGTCCCACAACAGGACGTGGAGGACGCCGATTAACAGCAGCAGACCATTTCGCCACAGGTTCAGCAATACTGCGCGCCTTCCTCTCTCGCTGGCGCGGTCGATGAAGAGAATCATCCCAGCGCCAAACAGCAGGGAGAACAGCCCCATGAACTTCTGGTCGATGAAGACCTCGCCGAAGATGCCCACAGCCCAGTCGAGCCAGAATTCTGAACCGCCCGCGCTCAGGTTGAAGTAGGGAGCACTGCCGCGCTTGAAGTCCACAGCGTTCATCAACAGAATGCCGAGCACCGCAACCCCGCGTATCAGATCAAGGCTGGTGATACGCTCGGGCTCGCAAAGGGGACCGGATTCAGTGGCCGGCGAATCTGATACCAATAAGTCGAACTCCTTGGGCGCGGCTGGGAGCGTTGACCATGAAATTGTTGAACAGCTTGAGTTCACCCTCATCCCAACCTTCTCTCATAAAGAGAGAAGGAGCTTCAGATCCCCTTATTCAGGCCGTTCTTATCTCCGGTCCCGGGCATGGTGAAGGATACTACGGCGCAGCATCAAGCAATCCAAGAAATAGCTCTCGGAGAAGGATATCTGACTCGCAGGAATGGTCCTCGCAGGCCGGCGAACAGTTTGGGACGCCACCGTGAGGCGTCGCACGCCGGCAAACCGCCATAGGGTGCCCCTGAAACCGGCAGTTTAGACCCCGAGCCAATTTACAACTAACGGGAAGAATCTTCTGATTCCCTGTTGTGCCTTGGGAGAGGATTTGGGGCTACAATGTTTAAGTCAAGCCCCGCAGGGATTGAAGGAAAGGAACTAAGAAAGAGATACAGCCAACATGAGGCAGAACGAGGTCAATGGCGGACAATAGTCACGACCAGGACACAAACCACCAACACAGGCCGGAAGCCAACCCTGCCGGCCACGGGCACGTCCACGGGGCGGTGGACCCGGCGGTCTTCGACAGCGACCGGGGTATATGGGCCACGAAGATTTCCTTGGCTGCCCTCCTAGTCACTGCGGCCCTTCAAGTGGCCGTGGTGGTGGTCACCGGCAGCGTGGCACTGCTGGCCGACACGGTGCATAATTTCGGCGACGCCGCCACCGCCATACCACTCTGGATCGCTTTTTCCCTGACCCGCCGCAGTCCCTCCAAGCGGTTCAGTTACGGATACGGCCGTGCGGAAGACCTTGCGGGGCTTTTCATCGTTGGGGTTATACTCGCCAGCGCAGTCTTTGCCGGCTACCAGTCGGTTAAAGGCTTCTTCGACCCGCCGGTTATTGAATTCCTGTGGGCGCTGATCGGTGCCGGGATACTGGGATTCATTGGCAACGAAGCCGTCGCTCTTTTCAGAATCAAGGTGGGGCGGGAAATCGGCAGCGCCGCCTTGATTGCCGACGGTTACCACGCGAGGGTAGACGGGCTGACAAGCCTAGCGGTGGTGCTGGGAGCCATTGGCGTATGGCTGGGCTATCCCTTGGCCGATCCCATTGCCGGGCTGATAATTACGGTGGCCATCCTCAAGATAATGGCGTCAGCGGGGAAAACGGTCCTCTCCCGTTTGTTGGACGGCGTGGAGCCTGGGGTGATTGACGAGGTACGGCAGACAGCGGCGCAATCACCCGGCGTTGAGGCGGTCTCGGAAGTCCGGGTGAGGTGGCTGGGACACAGGCTCCGGGCTGAGGTCAACGTTGCAGTACTTTCTCATATGACGGTAGCCGCCGGGCACCGTATTGCCGAAGACGTACAGCACGAGATGTTACACCGCCTGAAGTACTTGTCCAGCGCCATCATTCACGTGGACCCTATGGAGTCCTCGGGTGAAGACCACCATCCAAGCGCTACGGAACACTCGGGAGAAGAAGAGCACGAGCATCACAATCAAGGCGATCACGGCGCAGCCGGCCAACGGCATGCATCCGGGGGTGCGGATCACCCATTCAATTCTCATAACTAGCGGGGCAACAGATTGCCACTGGACCGGAGCGAAATAGAGCACATGGCAATCCTGGCCCGGATCGGGCTGACGGAAGAGGAACTTGAGCAGTTCAGAGAACAACTTTCCAATGTCTTGGAGCAGTTTCAAGTGTTGAGCGAAGTTGACACTACCGCCGTGCCGCCCACAGGCCACGCCGCGGGCATTGCAGAAGGAACGGAGGGAGTCGCGGCTATGCGGGAGGACGAGTCCCGGGAGTCCTTCCCGCCGGAAGATGTCCTGAGCAACGCGCCCAGGCGGGAGGAAGGATTCTTCCGGGTAAAAGCGGTGCTGGAAGAATGAACAACTTGGAATTAACCGGGCTGACCATTTCCCGGGCCCACGCCATGCTGTCCCAAGGCGAAGTCAGCTCGGTGGAACTGACTACCGCTTGCTTGGAGCGCATAGGCAAAGTGGAGGACCGGGTGAAAGCCTTCGTGAATGTCACCGCGGAGTTAGCATTGGAGCAGGCTCGGCAGGCAGACGGGCGCATCGCCTCTGGGGATTGCCCACCTTTGATGGGGGTGCCGGTGCAGATTAAAGATGTGATTTGCACCAAGGGTGTGGCCACCACTTGCGGCTCCCGAATGCTGGAGAGCTATGTGCCGGTGTACGACGCCACCGCTGCCGACCGGCTATTCCAACAGGGAGCAGTGATGCTGGGCAAGGGCAACATGGACGAATTCGCCATGGGTTCATCCACTGAGAATTCGGCCTTCTTTCCCACCCACAATCCATGGGACCTTGAGCGGGTGCCTGGAGGCAGCAGCGGCGGAGCCGCCGCCTCGGTGGCCGCCTCCGAGGCCATATACGCTCTGGGGT
>DAOULB010000018.1:0-266770 GCA_034420695.1 Dehalococcoidia bacterium | reverse complement strand
GGGCGCAGGAGGCTTGAGGGAACCTCTCCCTAGTACGAGAGGACCGGGAGGGACAGACCTATGGTGTTCCAGTTGTTCCGCCAGGAGCAGCGCTGGGTAGCCATGTCTGGCAGTGATAAGCGCTGAAGGCATCTAAGCGCGAAGCATCCCCCAAGATGAGGCCTCCCTCTCCGATTAACTTCGGGGGTAAGACTGCAGAGAGACTATCTGCTTGATAGGCCGGATGTGTAAGG
This sequence comes from Dehalococcoidia bacterium, assembly GCA_034420695.1. Classification (GTDB taxonomy): domain Bacteria; phylum Chloroflexota; class Dehalococcoidia; order Lucifugimonadales; family UBA3495; genus Io17-Chloro-G2. The sequence continues at coordinate 266,537 of DAOULB010000018.1, read as the reverse complement.
ATGGCAACATCTTCAGCAAACCGGTACTAACCGGTCGAGAGATTTGACCCACGCTAAGAGCTTCAAACTATTATTCAAAAACCATTCCAGGTAGAAACCATTCCAGGTAGAAACCATTCCAGGTCCTTGCTCTTTATTCAGAAATTTGGCGGGCCCACCCAGGCTACCGGAAACTCTCCGGCGGGCCGGGCCTGTCAAGGCAATATCGCGGGGTGGAGCAGTGGCAGCTCGTCGGGCTCATAACCCGAAGGTCGTTGGTTCGAGTCCAACCCCCGCTACCAAAAATTGAGCATAAGAAGAGCCCCGGTTGATGAAGCCGGGGCTTTTTGGTTAATGCTATATGAGCAACCAGCTACACAACAGCATCGCTGAATATATTTCCAGCAAGTTTTACGGCCAGAGGGTCATAGGCAGTGCTTGGCGGGAAACCTATGCCGAGTGCTTGGTCTATTCAGTCCTGCGCGCTGAGGCACAGGAGACCGACTGGCGGCCGTCCGGGGAATCGGAGCCGTGGGATTTGGAGAACGGCCAAGGTGTCCATTTGAAAGTGAAGCATTCGGCCGCACTGCAAAGCCGGACGAAGTCGAGGGGTCATGGCAAGCCACATGCGATGTCGTTTGACATTCACCCCGGTAAAAGAGGACGCCAGACCCATATTTACGTATTCGCCTGGCACCCGGAGAGCGACCCGGAGATTGTCGACCAGCGCGATGCAGGCCAATGGCTGTTTTGCGTAATGCCCGAGGACGAACTTCCGGAACCGGAGATAAGGCAGAAGACTCAGCACATCTCTCTGATGCGCCTGACGCAACTGGCGGAACGGGTAGGGGCGCAGACAATCGGCTACGACCAGCTGGCCTCAACTATAAACTTCGTTGCAGAAGCCATACTGAAGGCCGACCTGGAAGACGCCCGTCTGGCCAATGAAGTGATGGAGCGTATCTGCAGTGGTGAGGAGAAAGTGTACACGGCCCAGGAAGTGAGGGCACACCTTGGGCTGGATTGTTGAATATTCTGATAGGGCCGACGCTCAGATTCGAGGACTGGACAGGCAGACGGGCCGACGCATCATTGACTATATGGACCGGGTCGGATTGCTGCAAGACCCTCGCCAAAGAGGTCAGGCTTTGAGTGGAACGTGGGCTGGACATTGGCGTTATAGAGTGGGGGACTACCGCGTCATCTGCGAGATTCAAGACGAAGTCTTGCAAGTTTTGGTCGTGAGAGTGGGCCACCGGGGGCAGATTTACCGCTGACGGACGATCTGAGTTCCTTGCTCTGGGACTTCAGATTCAGCGATTTACTCCTCAGAAGGAGGTAAGCTGATTTAGGGATACCGGAACCAATTTAAGCACTCACGGAGCATCAAAATGGCAGGACTCATAGGCAGATTGTTTCGCGGTCTCAAGACGTCGCCTTCTCCACACAGCCGTACTGCCACACCAACGACGTTGCAAGTCGTTGCAGCCATCAGACCCTCCATAGTTGAGATTTCCACGGTTGCCAGTGACCCCATTGGTTCTGGTTTCTTCTATGAACGTGGAGGATGGGTAGCCACCAACGCTCATGTAGTACGTGGTCTCGACAGCGTTGTAGTTACTCTGAGCGACGGTTCGCACTCGATAGGGGATGTAGTCGGAAGACATGAAGGAGTGGATTTAGCCGTTGTGCATGCGAAGGCCAGAAGATAATTCAAAGCATTGAGGTTAGCTGATTCGGAACAAGTCCATGTGGGTGATGATTTCTTGGCACTAGGATTTCCGAGCATGGGGGCTCCTGGGACAACAACAGTTACAAGAGGTATCATTTCGGCAGAAACAACTTTGCCCAACGGTGCTTACGGCTTCCAGACAGACGCCGCTATGAATCCAGGCAACAGCGGCGGGCCTCTGGTCAACAGTCATGGTCAGGTGATTGGAGTAAATACCGGTCGGATGGAAGACGAGCCCGGAGCCCGAAACGTCGAAAACATTGCTTTCGCAATCTCATCAAATTTTGCCCGAGAATGGCTTCCGGCTCTAAAGACCGGGTTCGTTACTGCGGAAGTAAGCTACGAAATAGAGGCCGGGGAACTACAGCTAGTCATCCGCAGCCTGGCAGCAGGTACCAGTTTCTCCTACGTTATGGAGACGAATCACAACCTCAACTTCAGCATTTCGGATCCTTCGGGAGCGTCGGTCGTACAACATGACCGAGTGGAGCAGGCAAATGGAGAAATCAAGACTACCAGGTCAGGGCAGTACGCCTTGGTATTCGACAATACATTCTCGCTCTTCGAGTCGAAAACAGTTACGTTCAGATTTATTGTCGTCCCGCCCGGCTGCCCCGTGGGGCATTAGTAACCTCAAGGTCGTTAGCCCCGGTCCAGCCCTCACCATCGAAGCCTCGAGCTTAAAGTGGTCCCCAGTTATGGAGCCTAGGCTGTTATAATTTCCCGAAGTTTGAACCTTAGAACTTCCAGCTGTCACCGAGGAAGCAACGTGCCTGCGAAGGCCAGAGAATTCACCGTTATACTGGAAAGGGAAGCGGATGGGGGCTATTCCGTTCATTGCCCGGCCCTACCGGGTTGCGTGAGTCAAGGCGATGATCGGGAATCCGCCTTGGAGAACATCCGTGAGGCCATAGGCCTTGTATTGCAAACCCTGGCCAAGGAAATCGAGACTATCTCAGAGAAAGGGTCAAAGCCACCTTACCAAGATACACCCGGTCTCATCGCTGAAGAAATGCGGCAGATTCTCAAGGGTCGAGACGAGGATGAGCTAACATACGCCGGAGTTTCTTTGGAGCAGGTGGAAGTTCCTGTCGGAACTTATGAATAGATGCCTCCGCTCCCCAATGTTTCCGGGAGGGAAGCAGAGCGGGCTTTTGAACGGGCAGGATGGCAGTTGGTACGCCAATCAGGAAGTCACCGGATGCTGACCAAGCCAGGCATCAATGCAACCCTATAAATTCCAGAGCACCATACATTGAAGCGCGGCACTCTACGGGGGTTGATCCGTAAGTCTGGACTTACAGTTGATGAATTTGTCGAACTGCTCCGGAGTTGAAGGCAGTGAGCCTCTCGAGATCCCTCACCCATCTCCTTCCCTCTCTAAGGTATGCTTTCCTGGCCTCGGCCTTTGCGTTTTTGGCAGCGGCGCTGGCCTTGGGATGCACAACTTCCAGCTACTCTCCTGCCGGCAGCTATAGCAGCCCGACGGGCTCAAACCCTTCGGGGGGAACGGACAATGAGATACTGGTGCACGGGCTGCCCTTGGGGGACCCGGAGGTGGGCCACCAAGTGGGGAACTTGGTGCCCGATTTCACGTTGGCCTTGGCCGACGGCTCCACGGTGACTGCGGCCCAACTGATAGGAGAGGGACGGCCCGCCTTCCTGTTTTTCTTCGCCACAACTTGAGGTATCTGCGTCGCTGAGTTGCAGCGAATCCTGGAAATCTACCCGGAATATGCAGGCGACGTGGACTTTTACGCTGTTGGGGTCTTTCCAATTGAGGACATCGAACTTTACGAAAGGTTCAGGATCGAGAAGGGGTATCCCTGGCCGGTAGCCGTGCCCAAAGGCAGCCTTCTGCCCGACCTGCAGGTCACCATCCAGTCCACCAAGATAGCCTTCAACTCAGAGGGAATGATCATCCACCGGGCCGGCATGGGGCAGGGCAATCCCGAAGTCTGGCACCAAGTGTTTTCCGTCTTGGCCTCCTCCTAGCGACTCGCCCCGCCTCCGTCCCCGTGGTTCCGCCCCACGCCAGGGAATCTTGGGTAATCCAGAGCCCTACTGCTGGACGAAGCGGCGGTACATTTCCTCTTCGGAAAGGGGCTCACGGTGGAACCAGCTATCGTCAATCACCTTGTACACTTGGTTTAGCCCCTCCAGGATGCCGTTGGTTACCCTCTGGGCCGCCTCGGGCGAGCCGTCAAGGGGCCCCTCGTTCTCAAGGCCGACAACCAACGCGGAAATCGCACGGATGAGTTCGACGGTGCCAATCTGGGTGGCATTGCTCCGGGCATTGTACAGGCAGTGGTAGATGGAGGAGGCTTGGTTGTCCCTCAGCAGCGCCGCCAGTACCCGTGCGGGGTCATCAATGGGTATGCCCCGGGTCGACGCGGCCGTCTCCAGCAACTGCTGGAAGACTTGGGGGTCGCTGCCACTCCCCATTGCTGACTGCGCCGAGTCGTTCACCACCCGGGAGGTGGTTTCCGCCCGTTCCAACCAGCGGCCCAGCCAGATGAGGTTGTATACCCTGGAATCGGTAAGCCATCTATCGGCAAAGGTTAGCGATCTTGGTTCCGTCATTTGACCCGGACCTCTTCTAATCTTGTTGGGGCTTGGTCAGGTTGGGGCTTGGTCAAGTTGGGGCTTGGTCAAGTTGGGGCTGTATCAGGGCCATGGCGTCTTCGAAGGCGATGGACTCCCGGTCGAAGAAGACCTTGGCAGCGGCGGCTTCCAGCTGGCCGGGGCCACGGGAAACGAAGGAGCCGGACACAGGCGGTACCTCGGAGTAGTCCCGTCCCACGGCGAACTTGAGGTATCCGGTGCCGCTCTCCATTACCACACCCCGGGTGGGGTCAGCCGGCAGCCAGCCAAAGCCGGGATGCAGGAACTCCAGCCAGGCGTGGGTCTCCCCGGCCTGGCCCGTCAGCAGGCCGCTAACGTAGCGGCAGGGTATTCCCAGGGAGCGCAGCATACCCAAGGCAAGGTGCGTTTTGTCCTGGCATACGCCCTTCATGGAGGCCAGCACGTCGCCAGCAGTTGTGCTGACGGAAGTGGAGCCCCGTTCGTAGGCTATGTTCTCCATGACCCAGACGGTTACCAAGTGTACCGCTTCCAACAGCGTGGCAACTTCGCCGGCAATTTCTCTGGCCGCCTCGGCCGTTTCCTGGGGGGATACCAGCGGCGTGGGGGTAAGGAACTCTTCCGCTTCCAGGCCGTATTCAAGGGCGCTCAAGGGCAGGTCGTTGGGTTCAACAATTGAGCCGGTCAGGTGAGCCTCTCCCATAACGGCTATCAGCAGTTCGGTGTGGGGAATCGTCACCCGCAACCGATGCACCGTGTTTCCCAGCCGGTCAGGAAACACCACCTCCCTGCCAGCCGGCTGTGTGACAACGCGGCAAGCCCCGGCGGTCTGGCGATGGTCGGTGGCCGGTGCAAGCATCAAGAAATTGTCGTTCTGGACAACTACATCCTGGTACCGGTAGCGGGCGGCGTAGGCGTAGTGGACTAATACCGGCTCGCTCAGTTCTTTACTACCCAGCTCGGCTTGCATGCCCCACCTGATGAGTTGTTGGTAACCCGGTTGGAAGGCGCAGACACCCTGGTCAGTCCGCCGGGGAAAACGGTAACTTCGCCCCGGCCATTCTGGATGGCGAAGACCCGCAGGTCTACGTACCGTTCCTGGAGCTCCCCGCTGGGTTCATCAAATACCAAATGCCTGGAAAAGTCGAGAGTCTCCTGGACAATGAAGGCTTGGGGCTGTTGGATTAGCTGTTCGGTGAGGCGGCTGAGGTACATGCTGCCCAAGTCGGGCATGATGAATACGCCCAGCCCTCCGTAGCCCTGCCGGGTCTTGAGCACCAGCTTGTCCAAGTTGTTGAGCACGTACTGGCGCTGGTCGGGGGAGCGCAGGTCGTAGCTGACCGCCTGGTCCAAGACAGCCTCTTCCCCTAAATAGGCCTTTATCATTTCCGGGACCCAGAGGAACACCAACTTGTCGTCGCAGGCGCCGGTGCCCATGGCGTTTACGAGGACCACCTTCTGGTCCAAGTAGGCTTCGGTCAGGCCGGGGACGAAAAGCTCCAAGTCATCGACCCGGCGGTAGACCAAGTCTACCTCATAGTCCCCATCCATCGTCATGGCCCAGACCCGGCCATTAGCCCCGATGTACAAGTCGGACCCCTCCACCAAGGGCAGCCCCAGCAACTCGGACAGATAGCGGTGCTCGAAGAACGCCGAGCCGTATTTGCTGTCGGTCAACAGTACGCAGGACGGCGATTCGGAGCCGCAAAGCGACAGGAACATGTCGTGGTAGGCAGCCCTGATGTCATAAGGGACAATGTCGTAGGCTTTGGCCAGTTCCGGGAATACCCGGAGCCCGATTTCCGTAGTCTTCATCTGGTAGGTGATGCCCGAAGGTATCCGCAGATTGTCCTCCAGCACCACATACCGGCCGTTGCCCATGTGCACCAAGTCCACCCCGTAGATATGCACGAACACGTCCCCGGCCGGATGAAAGTCCTGCAGTTCAGGATCGTAATGCTGGCAAGAGAACATCACGTCGGGCGGCACGATGTCCTGCTGGCCACAGTACAGTTCTCCCATGAACCGGTTGATGGCCTTCAGCCGCTGGGCCACGCCCCGGGAGATGCTGTCCCAATGGTCGGCGGGAATAATTCTGGGAATCCAGTCGGTGGGCACCGTCCGGAAGTCCTTGGGGTCCAGCAGGAAGCTGAAGGCCTCCATCTCTGCATGGCCGTTGGCTTCCCGCCACCGCCGCTGCATCTCGGACGGGCCCATCGACTCCAGCCCTTCCATCAAGTTGCGGTAAACAGGCTTTATGGACCCGTCGGTATCCAGACACTCATTCAGGGTATTAGTCCGGGAATTCAAGCTGGTCAGCATACTCACAAAATCTCCGGTCCGGCATCGGTTGAATTTTGACCGGTCCCGGCCCAATGTCCCCCGGCCGCCAGGCACGGGTGGAACCCGCAGGAAGGCTATTGTACCAATTGCGTATCCCACTATCCCACACAAATGTTGCAGTGGGATTACGAGACCGTAAAGGGCAGGTTACGCGGCTGTGGGGATGAGAGTACTGCAACGGGGCTCCCTTCCTAACACGGCACCCTTTTGGGGACCTTTGATATGGTAGAATCCCAAATGGCTACGTAAACGCGACTATCCAGCAGGCCTGAGGTAAGAGGATGGTTACGGTAAATTACGGCGGGTTCGTCAAGCACTACTCCAAGGGACTGACCAACCGCCGCTGCCTATTGATTTTCGGCGCGGTCATCACCGCCATGGGCATAGCCGGCCTTGCATTGCAACTGGCCGGCGCGTTTGCTTCCAGCAACCCCGAGGACCTGATGTACCAACTTGGAACGGGTCAGAGCGTGGCCTACCTGGTTATTGGACTGGCAATGGTGCTGGTGGGGGAGACTTGGTCTTCGGAATGGAAGGTAGTCTTTCTTGGCATAGTCGGGCTGTTTTTCCTGGGCGTGGCCATTGCGGGATTCGTCATGGCAGGCGGAGGCAACGACTACAGCCTGGCGCTCTTCAGGGTCAACCACCCTTGGGAAAACATAGTGCACCTGCTCTTCGGGCTGGTCTTCATAATCACCTCGGTCTTTCCCCGCCGCTTCAGGGACTACTCCTTCGCCAGCAACGTTTCCGACTAAAGGGTCCCCTGCTAGACAGTGCCCTACTAAGCAGCACTGGGCCAAGAAAGGACCGGCCTTTTTATCCGGCCGGTCTTTGTGCTTTGCGGGGTTGGTTTCCCTTGGGCTAGTCCAAGGGCACTTCTATTGCTTCCTGTTCTTGGGCTTGGGCGATGTCCTTGTTGGCAGTGTCGATGCGCTCCTTGCCCCAGATGCGCTGGGCATCCCTGGACTTGAAGGGCATGTGCCTGCGCCAGAAGATGATGGCGGCGTCGGTGGCCCCCAGCTTCTGAGGAGCGGTGTAGTCCAAGGCGCCGAAGGCCTGAACCGGCAGGTCTTCCTGCTCGTTGACCGCTTGGGGAGCGCCAAAGTAGATCCACAGGGTATTGTAGTAAACCTTGTGCCACACCTTTTCCCACCAGTGCTTGGTGCGTTTGAGGCCGAACTTGAACATGCGGGTGCTGTTGGCGTCGATGGGGGTGAAGTAGCGCCAGCTTGCCGTCTGGGCCCTGGGGCCGGCGTTGGCAATGGCCGGCAGGCGGTAGAGGCCCCCGGGGCGCGTGTTGTTGAAGGCCTTTTTTTGTTCGGCCAAGGGGTCGGCTTGGCGGCCTCCCTTGAACCGCCACCAAACGTGCTGCGGCCACTTCTTGCCCATTTGGGGGAACATGGCCTGGTAGGTGGTGCCCCTCACCCGAGGAGCGATGCAGATGTAGTTGTCGCCCTCCTCGGTTATATCCGTTCCTTCCCAGAAGGAAGGGAGCTTGTTAAAGATCTGCAGGTTCCACAACCGGCGCCAGCTTCCCCGGTGAATCTTCCCGTTGTGGGAGTCCCGGGAGTTTTCCATGGTCAGGGACCAGTTGATGGGCCAGATTTTCACGTAAACGTCCCAAGTGACGTCCTCTTCGAAGAACTCCTCGGGCAGGTCCTCCTCCAGGGGCACCGGCTCGGTGACTCCCATCCAGATAAAGACCAGCCCCCGGTGGGTGCGGGTGGGGTAGTGGCGGGCCTTCAGCTTGGGCTGGAGCTTGGAATCGGGGCCGTCGGTGAAAGCCGCCACGCACTGACCCGTGCCGTCGAAGGTGTAGCCGTGATATGGGCAGGTGATGTAGCCTTTGTACTCCCCGTTTCCCTTGCCGGCTCCCACGCCGCCGGAGAGGAAGGCGCCCCGGTGGGGACAGGCGTCGGCCAGTGCCGCCACTTGGTTGTTGGTGTCCCGGAAGAAGACTATCTGCTCCCCCAGCAGGGTCAGGGCCACCGGCTTGCGCCGGATCTTCTTGTCCTCCACTGCCGGGTACCAGTATTCCCGGTAGCCCAGGATGGGCACGTAATCGTGTACGCCGATGCCCGAGGCGCCCCTGGGGACGTAGCGGACACTTCCGTCGTTGGCGCTGCCGTTGGTGTGATAGCCATTGGCCTGTCTCTCTACCATTTCCAACGCTCCTGGCTGTTCATGGGCTGTCTTTTGGCATTTTATCCGCAGGTATCGTCGAAAGTCCAGAGCAAACGACCGGTTACCGCCGCGCTGCCTTGAATGCCGGGATGTTATAGTTGCGGGCGAAGTACCGACGACGAAACCGGGGGCAATTTTGGCTACCTTGATCAGGGGCAAGTACATCATCACCAGCGCAGCGGACAGTGGACAGGCCGAAGTCCTGACCGAGAGCGCTCTTCTAGTCGAGGAGGGCATCATAACCGACATAGGCGGGCAAGAGGCACTGAGGGCAGCACATCCAGACGCCGAAGTAACCGGTTCCGAAAAATACGTGGTGATGCCGGGACTGGTCAACGACCACTTCCACGTGGGACTGACCCCTTTCCAACTGGGCGCGCCGGACCTGCCGCTGGAGCTGTGGAGTTTTGCCAGGCTGGGGGCCCGCAACGTCGACCCCTACTTGGACCAGCTATACGGCGCGGTGCAGATGATCGAGTCGGGCGCTACCACGGTGCAGGCCCTCCACTCCAGCCGCAGGGGCGGGCCGCCGATAGACTTAGAGGTGGCGGAGCGGGCAATCGCCGCCTTCGTGGACTCGGGAATGCGGGTGTCCTACGCGCCGATGATGGCCGACCAGAATTCTACCGTCTCGGGCGTGTCCGGTGGCGAGGAAGAACTGGCCTCACGGCTGCCTGGGGACTTGGCGGAGCAGTTCAGGGCGATGATGGCCGCCCGGTATCTTCCGGCGCCAGAGCTGATTTCGCTGCAGGAAGAGCTTTGCGCGAGGTACGCCGGTCCTAAACAGGAACGGGTCCGGATCACCTTGGCCCCCAGCAACGTGCACCGCTGTTCGGACGAACTGCTGGTGGCGGTGAAGGAACTGGCCCGCAAGTACAGCACCAGCATTCATATCCACCTGCAGGAGACCGTTTACCAGAAGCTCTACGGGGAGACTGCCTGGGGGAAGACCCCGCTGCAGCACCTGAACGATCTCGGGTTCCTGGGACCGGAGGTCACCTGTGGCCACAGCGTATGGGCCACCGAGGAGGACATCGCCCTGCTGGCCGCCACCGGGACGTGCGTTTGCCATAACCCAAGTTCCAACCTCCGCCTGCAGAGCGGCATAGCTCCGGTGGGGCGGCTGCTAGCGGCGGGGGTGAAAATCGCCCTTGGCAGCGACGAAGCGGGGTTGAACGACGACAAGGACCTGTTCCAAGAAATGCGGCTGGCCCTCAAGCTGCACCGGGTACCGGGAATGGAGAATGTCCCGCCCTCCGCCGCCCAAGTGTTTGCGATGGCCACGGTAAATGGGGCCTACGCCAGCTCCTTCGGCGACCGAATCGGGACGCTGGAGGTTGGCAAACGCGCCGACTTGGTGCTGCTGGACTTGCGAAACATCGAGGAGCCTTTCCTGGACCCCGAAGTGTCGATGATGGACGCGCTGGTCCACCGGGGCCGGTCCATCGATGCTGACACGGTGATGGTCGACGGCGAAATCGTGATGCGGGACCGGGTTCTAACCAAAATCGACAAGGAAGGCCTGTACCGGGAGTTGAAACAGGCGCTGGACCGGCCGCTGCAACCCGACGAAATCGCCCGCCGGGAAATGGGCCGACGGATGGAGCCTTACGTGCGGGAGTTCTACCGGGGAGACGTGCCGGTCTCAATGGCGCCCCACAGCGTTTACAACGCCCGGTACTGATTGCGGGTCGTGCAATCCAAGGCTGGCCGCGAGGTGGAAGAGTCAAATGGCCTCGCACCAGCTTGGCCGGAGTGGTCAGATACCGGCCTCCAAAAAGAACAGATATGAGGAGGAAACCATGCCAAGGATAGGACCAGCTTCCAGGGACAATGTGCCACAGGACCAAGTGGCGGCTTTTGACAGTTTCGTGGAACAAAGAGGCGACGTGCCGGTGACCGGGCCCCTGGCTGTCATGCTACAGGCGCCGGAGATGCTGGCCAGGGGCGAGCACTTGAGGGCCTACCTGCGGGACGACGGGTCCAGCCTGCCGGCGGACATCCGGGAGCTGGCCATGATTGTCACGGCGCGGGAGAACGACTGCCAGTTCATTTGGAACGCCCACGCCGCAGCCGCCCGGCGTTCAGGCTTGGCCGACGCCTTGGTGGACAACCTGCGGGACAAGAAGCCGTTGGATGGCCTCTCTCCCCAGGAGTCTGCGGTGGTGGAGTACGGGAGGGAGTACTTCAGGACCCGGCGGGTCAGTCAAGGGGTCTTCGACGAGGCCTTGGAGCAGTTCGGAGTAAGGGGCTTGGCCGAGTTGACCACGTTGATGGGCTACTACGCCATGCTGGCGTTCAACATCAACGCGTTCGAAATGCTGCCCGAGGCAGGGAGCGAGCCCTTCCTGCCGGTTTAGCCCGGGGCTGCGCCCCCTGCTCAATCCTCGAGTAATTTTCAGGCCTCAGGCGATTTTCAGTTCTTGGCCACTCAGGCGCGGGTCAGGCAGCGGGCGGCGCCTCTTCGAAGCTCAGGTAGGCGTACCGCATGAAGATGGCGCCCACCGGCGCTCCCAAGGGGCCGTTGGCGATCAGCACGGCGACTTGGTGCTCTGTTCCGGGCACGCCGGGCTCGGCCACTGCCACCCGCTTCTGGGTGTTGTTTCCGGTGATGACGCCTATGGTGCGTTCGATGTTGCCATCAACGTAGACTTCGCCGTAGTTGTCCACATTGGTTTCAAAGTAGACCCGGCACCCGGCCACCTTTTGTCCCCTGACCTCTTCGGGCATGGTGAACTTCAGCCGGTACCAAGCGAAGGTGAACCCCACCGAGAGCCTGTCCTGGATATTCACGTCCTGGTCCCAGCCGGAATCGTCGTAATCGGCCAACCGGGCCGGGCTGCCGAGGATCTCGGCCACCAGCCCTTGGTTGGGCTCCCCGGGCACCAAGCCGGGCGCCCGCCGCCAGCCGCTGGTGGATAGGACCTTCAGGTCGTCGCTGTTTCCCAAGTCCAGTGCTACGCGAGCCATAGATTTCCCCCTGATAACTGCTACAAGTTTCGGAGCGCGGGGCTTACGCCGGCAACCGCCTGCCGGCCAAGAGCATGAGGATGGTTGAGCTAGAACCCGACCAGAAGGGGCAACTGCAAGCCGGAGGAATTAATCTCCCGCTGGGTTAAAGCAGCGTTTAGGGACTTGTGGTTGGGTTGCCCCCACATGGCTACTTGCCGTATCGCCCATTCGGGCCTGGCGGTGGTGGCCGGATTGAAACCCCATTTGGCCGCCAAACGGCGGTCCCTGGACAACTTTCTCTGGAGAAATTCCAACTCCTCCGGCTCGGGTTCTCCCGCCCAGCCGGGCTCCAACAAGCGCTTTTCCGCAGGAGAGATTCTCGCTCTCGCCATCCCTACCCCACCGGAGGAGTGGAATTCCGTCCCAAAATCAGCCCAATTGTGAGAGAAGAGCCAATTAGCCGTTGAGGTTAGGCGTGGGCTCCTTGGGCAGGCCGCCCGCGACCATTTCCAGGGCCCTCTTTTCCATGCCGGGGATGATGGACTCGATGAGGTCCTGGTCCAAGTCGGCAGCCAGTCCCGGATAGCCGGCCCTCTCGATCATTGCAGCCAGCTTCTTAGACTTGAACTGGCCCAAGGTCCAGTCAAGGGGATCAGAGACCAGAGTCTTGTCCCAGTAGATCCGGTGGTTCTTGTTCCTGGGCCCGTAGTGGTAGTGAGGGGCGTCCCAGAAGCAGTCGAAGGCCAGGATCTCGGTCTCCTCGGTGTAGTGCTTGCCGGGGGTGCCCGCCAAGTCGGCAAGGACGTGGATCGCCATGCCACCGTCGCCGCTGGCAAGTCTGCGCATCTCCAAGCCGAACCGGATGTTGCCAGCCTCGAAAATGTCGGTGCCGCGGTTGTGCTTCACCGTGTTACGGTCGGTGTTGAACTTCTCCCGGGCGGTGGTTTCCACCTCGGCCAAGGCCTCCGAGACTTGGGAGCCATCGACTTGAGAGGCGAACTCCTCGTAGCCTGCTTCCTTCAGCATCACTGGCAGGTTCTTACGCATGGTGCTCACCGACCAGCCGATGGGGTTGCCGTCCACCGTGTGGTCCATGCGGAAGAGCTTGTTCTTACCCTCGGGCGCGTACACGTAGCTGCGCTCCACGTCGAAGCAGTTGAAACGAAGCAGGGTGGTGTCCTTTCCTTCGACTTCGCCAGTGACCAAGATTGCCACACCTTGGTCGGTGTGGTCCTGGATGTTGCCGTCCCACAGTTCGTGCTGGACGATGAAAGTTATGGGCCCTGCCTGGATTCTTGCCCGTCCCTGTTGCTGCATGGTCATTTTTCGGCTGCCTCCGAATCAATATTTTGGAGCAGTTTCCCCTGACTTCCGCCTGCCCGGGCCCTTCACTGTGCATCTTGACCAAGCGTACCGCAGGCAGGGGTTTCCGGAATTATAGCACTCTCCACGAAGCGTACGCATGCTGCAAGAAACGTAGCCGCATGGGAGCCACAGGTTCTCTCCAAAATAGCATCCCCGGTCGTCCGCGAAGGAGCAACCGAACCTTCACAGTCGTCAGAAAACCACCGGGAAGCCTTGGAATGGACAAATCTGATGGAGTGCACCAAACTGGACTCACTAGGGAACCACACCCAAACCTGTCCGGGTGCCAAAATCATACATAGGCAAACCCCAGGAGAAACGCTGTGGGAACTGTAAGAGTGACCATTGGAGTCGGAGACCCACAAGGACAGCAGTTCCTGGACCTGGAGGTCACGGTGGGCACCGGATCGACATTCACGGCAGTACCTCGTGAGATGCTGGAAAGGCTGGGGGTGCCAGTAGTCCGTTCAGCCAAGTCCGAACTTGCCGACGGTAGCAGCGCTCCAGCGAATATAGGAAGAACCATCATAAGGCTCGAGGGGCAAGAATTTCCCACACCGGTGATTTTTGCGGAAAAGGACGAGCCCAGCCTGCTGGGAGTAGTAACGCTGGAGGAGGCGCTTCTAGCAGTGGACCCAGTAGCGAAACGCCTAATCCCGACTAGCGTGCTGCGCTATTGACCGGCGACCCAGGCGGCGGTTAAAGGGCCTTCCTTGATGCGCTCCCATTGGGCTGCCGTCAATGCCGGATCAGGATTCCAGGAGGCGTCGTGGACTTCGAACTGAACGAGGAACAACGGGCCCTCAGGGACAGGGTGCGGAAGCTGGCTGAGGAGCGGATTGCGCCCATAGCCGGAGAGGCCGACGAGTCCAGCACGGTGCATCACGGTTTGATGGACCTGTTGCGGGAGGCGGGACTGTTCGGCCACTGTGTCCCCGCGGAGCACGGCGGCTTCGGCGTCAACGTGATGAACCTGTGCATCATCAGGGAGGAACTGGCCCGCATTTCCACCCAGGCCGACACCAACTTCATCATGCAGGGACTAGGCAGCTTCCCCATCACCTTGGGCGGCACCCCAGAGCAGAAGGAGAAGTATCTCCCCGCGGTCGGGCGCGGAGAGGCCATTGCCGCCTTCGCCCTGACCGAGGCCGGCGGAGGCTCCGACGTCGTGGGCATGACGACCACCGCAGTGCGGGACGGCGACGACTGGGTGCTCAACGGCGAGAAGAAGTTCATCAGCCAAGCGGGGGACGCCGACACCTACGTGGTTTTCGCCAAAACCGACCCGGAAGCGGGCAGCCGGGGAATTTCGGCCTTTATCGTGGAAAGGGGAACCCCCGGATTCGACGACAGCCGCCGCTTGGAGCTGATGGCGCCCCACCCCATCGGCCAACCCCGGTTCGAGGACTGCCGCATACCCGCCGCCAACCTCATTGGCGAACCGGGACACGGGCTGCGGCTGGCCTTGGGCACCTTGGATACCTTCCGCACCACGGTGGCCGCGGCGGCGGTGGGCATGGGGCAGGCGGGTTACGAAGCGGCCTTGGACTACGCCCTGGGCCGGGGGATGTTCGGCCAGCAGCTCAGCGACTTCCAGGCGACCCAGTTCAAGCTGGCCGACATGGCGGTCTCATTGGATGCTGCCCGGCTGTTGGCCTACCGGGCCGCATGGCTGAAGGACTCGGGACAGTCAACGGTTATCAAGGAGGCCTCCTTTGCCAAGCTCTTCGCCACGGAGGCGGCGTCGCGCATTATCAACGAATCGCTGCAAATTCACGGCGGGGCCGGGTTGGAGAAGGGGCACCGGGTTGAACGTCTCTACCGGGACGTGCGGGCGTTGACCATCTACGAGGGCACTTCCGAGATACAGCGGCAGACTATTGCCCGGCAACTATTGCGGGAGGCACGGGGCTAACACTCTCGGCGCGGGCGTACTCGACAAAGTTGCCCCAAGCGCCTCACTGGCCCATATCCAGGAAGACCATGCTGCTGGTGGAGGACTCCAGCCGGTCGGTGCGGGCGTTCCGATAAGCCGGGCTTTCGTACCAAGCCTTGGCGGTGGCCATGGAGGGGAACTCCAAGACCAAGAGACCAGCGGGCAGCCATTCGCCATCGGCCAGCTCCATGTTGCTGCCGCCGGCGACCACCCTGCCGCCGAAGGGCGCCAGGGTCGGTCCGGCCTTCTGCTGGTAGGCCAGGAACCGCTCCGGGTCGTGGACTTCTTCGACACACCCTACTACGAAGGCCGGCATCTCATCTCCCTGGACTGGCGTGCCCCGTTTCAGGGCAGTTAGTGAGATTGGTTTTTGAAGTGATCGACCTTGGCCCTAAGCATCCGGAGCCAATCTAGGAAATCACTTCGTAGTGCTCAGCGACAGGAGTTTCGGCAAACATAGTGGAAAACTTGGTTAACTGCTCCCGGTAGTACCCGTTACGCTCGCCTTCCACCATATCGGCTTCCGTTTCCCAAATCGAAATCGCCAGGACTTTTCCCACAGCCCTATCGGCCATCAAGTGGACATCCTTGAAGCCCTTCTGCAGCTTGGCTGCCGGAAGCACAGAATTTTCGTAGAGGGCGAGGGCTTCCTCGAACTTTCCTGGCTGCAATCGAACGCTGGTCACCCTGCAATGCATCGTAAATCCCCCAACACCAAAATATCGGACCTGCCTTATAGCCAGCAGAAGCCGGAGAAACTGGGACAAGGCTTATTGCTTGCTGGCCCGGTCCGGTCTCGTGCCTAGACCTCCAAGGGAGTATCCTCCCGGTTGGCCCACTCCCCCATGGAACCATCGTAGTTCTTGGCGTCGGTGTAGCCGAGAAGGGTGAGCAGGAACACACCGTGCGCCGCACGGATGCCCCCCTGTCAATAGGTAAAGACCTTCTTGTCCGGGGTTATGCCATGCTCCGCCAAAAGCCGGCGAATCTCCCCCGGAGGCTTGAACCG
Source organism: Dehalococcoidia bacterium (assembly GCA_034420695.1). GTDB lineage: Bacteria > Chloroflexota > Dehalococcoidia > Lucifugimonadales > UBA3495 > Io17-Chloro-G2. The sequence continues at coordinate 250,454 of DAOULB010000018.1, read as the reverse complement.
GTGGGTGTCCCGGTCCATGACGTTGAACCATTCCAAGTGGACTGCACCGGGAATATGCCCAGACCGCTGGTTGCCCCGGCTGTTGGAGCCGTCCCACTCGCCGTCGCTCCTCACGTCCCAGATGACCGAGTCGGAGAGGTTGCAGGCGGCCTTCAGCTCGTCCACTTTGACCATCACTGAATCGTTGATCCTCGGGGTGAAAGACCGGCCGGCGGCGGGCTGGGTCCGATCGAAGCTGACCCGGCGCCCTTCCGACACCCAGCGGCGCCAGCCGCCGTCCAGCACCTTGACGTTGTCGTGGCCGTAGTAGTTCAGGGCCCACCACAGCCGGGCGGCAGTAAGGCCCTGGCCGTTGTCGTAGGTAATTACCAGGGTGTCGTCGCCGATTCCCAGGCCCTGACACATGGCAGTGAATTGGTCCGGGTTCATGATGTGCACTCGACGGGTGTCGGGGTCCTTTTCGAAGTTGTCGGGCACCAGTACCGCGCCGGGTATATGGCCCCGGGCGTAACCGGCGTCCACGTCGCAATCGACCACCACCACGTTGGCGTCGTTGCCGTGGGCTTCCAACCATTCCGCGTCTACCAGAAGCTCCGGATGGGCAAATCCTTCTTCCTGCGTCATAGTCCCTCCCTGCAGGTCCGGGGTTGAGTAGGCCTACACTTTGAAGCCAATGCTATCACGGGCAACGTGGCCTTGCTACCTGCTTCGCTGGCCGCTGCCGTGAGGGAGCCTGTGGCGGGGTCTAGACAGGCACAATGCTATAATCCCACCGAGGCAGTTACTGCCCCAGATCATCCTCCGAGGACTAGCCAGGTGGGTTTCAGGGCCGGCTTCAGCCAAGGTTGCGGTTTCGTTATAGGCATCGTTGTAACGATACTTGCGGTCATTATAGTGGTTTCCGTCTGCACGGCAGTTACGTAAGGCTAACTGCCTGGAGCCAGGTCCTCCGGGCCGGGTGTTAGCGCCTTTCCCCTGCCCATCAACCTACCAGGGGTTTCTTCATCACTTTTACTGAGGAGCCGGAGACATGGTACAGCAGGGACAGATCGACCACTTGCTCCAGGAGACGGGAGAGATTCAGCCCCCCGGCCACGTTGCCAGCCAAGCCACGCTCCAAGACTACCAAGCTGTCTACGACCGGTCGGTGGCCGACCCTGAGAGTTTCTGGGCCGGAGTTGCGGCGGAGTTGGACTGGTTCCAACCTTGGGACAAGGTGTTCCAGTGGGACTACCCCACTTTCCAGTGGTTCTTGGGCGGCAAGTGCAACATCACCTACAACTGCCTTGACCGGCACCTCTCCACCGAGCGAAAGAACAAGGCTGCTTTCATCTGGCTGGGAGAAGACGGCTCGGAACGGGTCTTCACCTACGGGCGGCTGGCCCAACTGGTAAACCGCTTCGCCAACGGCCTCAAGTCCCTGGGAGTGGACAAGGGCGACCGTGTGGTCATCTACATGCCCCTGACCCCAGAGGGGGTCATTTCCATGCTGGCCTGCGCCCGGATCGGGGCGGTGCACAGCGTGGTGTACGCCGGGTTCAGCGTGGGCTCCTTACGGGACCGTCTCATCGACGCTCAAGCCAAGGCTCTGATCACCGGCGACGCGGGCTACCGCCGGGGCAACCGGGTGGACCTGAAGGGCATCAGCGACGAGGCGACGCCGGGACTAGACTTCTTGGAGCATATCATCGTCTGGCGTCGGGAGGACGAGAAACCGCCGCTGGGGCCAAAAGAAGTGGACTTCGACGAGCTGATGGCCCGGGGCGGCATTGAGTGCCCCGCCGAGGTGATGGACTCGGAAGACCCCCTGTACATCCTCTACACCAGCGGCACCACCGGCAAGCCCAAGGGGGTGCAGCACGTCCATGGGGGTTACATGGTGGGCACCTACTACCACTTCAAGACCTTCTGGGACGTGAAGGACGACGACGTCTTCTGGTGCACCTCGGACATCGGCTGGGTGGTAGGCCACAGCTATATCGTTTACGCGCCGCTGATCGCCGGGGCGACGACCATATTCCGGGAGGGCGCCCCCGACTACCCCGGCCCCCACGTCTTCTATGAAATCATCGAGAAGTACGGCGTAAACGTCATCTTCACCGCGCCGACCTTGGTGCGGATGCTGATGCGCTACGGCGAAGAGCACCCTCAACAGTACAACCTGCAGTCGCTGCGTTTCCTGACCTGCGCCGGGGAGCCCCTGAACCCCGAAGCCCAGCGGTGGGCCTACGAGCACATCTGCGGCAACGGCGAGTGGGCCTACTTGGTGGACAACTGGTGGCAGACCGAGACCGGCGGGCCCTGCTTGGGCACCACGGCGACCATGACCTCCAAGCCGGGGCGGGTCGGCAAGCCGCTGCCCGGAGCGGAGCTGGACATCGTGGACCGGGAGGGCCAGCCCATCGAAGAGCCGGACAAGGGTGGCATCTTGGTCATCCGCAAGCCCTTCCCACACTTTTTCCGCACCGTTTACGGCGACCCGGAGCGGTACGCCGAAAACTGGAACACTATTCCCGGGGTGTACTTCACCGGCGACGTGGCGCTGCGGGATGCCGACGGGTACTACATGGTGGTGGGCCGGGCCGACGACGTGCTGAATGTGGCGGGGCACCGCATAGGCTCGGCGGAGGTGGAGAGCGCTCTGGTCTCCCACCCGGCGGTGGCCGAAGCAGCGGTCATTGGCAAGCCCGATGAGTTGCGTGGCGAGTCCATCAAGGGGTTTGTCACGCTGCGGGTGGGCAACGATCCATCGGACCGGATGGTGAACGACCTGCAGCAGCACGTCCGGCGGGAGCTGGGCCCCATAGCCGTTCCCTCAGAAATAGACTTCACGCCAACCCTGCCCAAGACCCGGTCCGGCAAAATCATGCGCCGCCTGCTCAAGGCCCAGGAGTTAGGGCTGGACCCGGGGGATATAACGACGTTGGAGGAGTAGGGGGATTGCAGCGACTAGGTTATTCGTCACTAAGCCATGAATGGCCGGGAATTCGTCCGCAGGGCGCGAAGGTACGCTCGGGATAATGGTCTGGAGTGTTATTTTGAGCCTAGCCGGGGCAAGGAGAGTCATGGCAAGCTAACCTTGGGAGTACGCGCCACGACTGTCCAGCATGGCGAAATCCCACTCGGAACGCTACTCAAAATGATAAGGGACCTGCATATCAGGCGGCGGGAGTTCTGACGTATGAGGTACGCTTATCCTTGCATACTGGAGCCCGAGGAAGCGGAAGGATTTGAAGGAGTCTTTAATGTTTCCTTCCCTGACGTGCCCGGGGCCCTGACCTTCGGACATGGGAGAGCAGAAGCTCTGACGATGGCCGAGGATGCCCTCACCATCATGTTGGCGGACTACGTGGAACGGGGTAAGGACCTCCCTGTGCCCAGCCCGGTAGAGGTAGGCCAAGAGTTAGTAGCAGTGCCCCCTTTGGCAGTAGCCAAGTTGTCCATCTACACCGCTATGCGACGCCAAGGCATCACCAGGGAAACCTTGGGACTACAGCTTAGCCTAAAAGAGGCTGCTATCAACAAGCTACTTGTGCCCGACCGCTATTCCCCTTGGAGCCAGGTAACCCGGGCACTTGCGTATGTGGGGTGCAAGCTGGTGGTGGAGGATAGGGCGGCGTGAAAACGGAGAGGGTGAGGAGTATTCAATCGTGCTGGACGACCTGATTGCCGTAATCGAAACCATCCAGAACCGTATCCGGGAGCATGGCCATTCGCTGCGGGAAAACGAGACCCGTACCCGGATGGCGTTGATTGACCCGCTGCTGACGGTCTTGGGTTGGAATGTTGCGGACCCCGAAGTGGTGACGCCGGAATACAGCGTCAGCGGCCGCTGGGCCGATTACGCTTTGCTAATATCGGATGGACATCCTGCGGCCACGGTGGAAGCCAAGAAGCTGGGCGAGGCCTTAGAGCCCCACCGAATGCAAATGCTCAACTATTCTAACGCTTCCGGCATCCAATATGCCGGTCTTACTGACGGCAACCACTGGGAGCTGTATGAAGTATTCAAGCAAGCTCCATTAAATGATCGCCGCATGCTTGATGTTTCCATCGCCAACACCCCGCCGCATGAGTCGGCTTTGAAACTGCTTATACTCTGGCGGCCCAACTTGGCGTCGGGGGAGCCGGTGTCGGCCAACGAACCGATGTTCACTGCACAGGAGGCCGCTCCTGATCCACAGCCCACCGATATCCAAGAACCTGTCACCGTCTCGCCACCTCCCACTAGCAATGAAGGAGGGATGACTCTGGCTACTTTCTTCCCGAAATCGGGTGAAAAGTTCCCTCCAGAAATACGATTGCCAGATGGAGTCATAGGGCAAATTCGTTACCAAAATCAGCTTCTCAAAGAAGTGGCAGAGTCTTGATAAGGAATGGCAAATTTACTGTCGATTCTAGTCCCATTGATAGCGGCCCGCTTCGATACCATGTCAACCTACAGCCAGAACACAAGGACAACCAATCTTTCAAGAACCCTCGGAAGTTAACCAATGGACTATTCCTTGAGACTAGTTTGCCTGCCCCTCAAACGGCCAAAGCAGCCAGATTCTTGCTTGAACACTTCAGCGAAGACCCTGCAACCGTCCTGCTCAAGCTCAGCTGACGCCGGCGACATAGCCCAACTATCTCAGGGCGATCAGGTTCACAATGAAACATTCTCTTTACAACAAAGTCCTAAAGGACGCTATGGCCATGACAGGGGACCCAAGTATTGAAGCACGCATAACAAACCTAGCAAGGCGGTTGGGTTTTGCCGGTTCGGACGCGTCGGAGCGGGTAATGAGAATGGCTTTGGACGCCCTGGAAAACAAGACTCTTCCACAACCCGGCAAAATGACGCCCAGTGAAATGAAGGCCGAATTGCAAATGCTGCGGGAACTTAGCGCTGTGGGGCGCCGATGGCGTGAGGAAAACCCTGCCAACTACGACGAGAGCTATCCGCCGTCCATGGCTTGGCAAGAAGAACTATACGACGAAGATGGGCTACCCAAATGATGGTTGCTGACACTTCGGCAATCATGGCAATACTGACGGGCGAACCCGAACGCTTCAAGCCACAGTCTAGCGTCCCTGATTCCTACACACATCACCGTGCCGGAGGGTTCCAGTGCGAGACACTGCAGCTGTAATTCACAGGAATAGCCAGGGTTCTGCCGATTATGTGATTCTTTTGACTCTGGATTTCCAGGAAGAGGCAGGGGACTGGGTTGGCGTTTGCTTGGAATTGGGCACAGCGGCGGAGGCGGGCGACCTAGGGCAAGCAATGGAGCAGTTGCGCGAATGCGTTGAGCTTCAACTCAATGAGATGGAACGCCTCTGCGACATTGAGGAGTACTTGGCAGACAACCATGTCCATGTAGTGCCGATTGGTCCGTCGGGAAGTCCTGAAAAAGCTGGGTTCGCCGTAGCCACGACCGGGCCATAGCCGGTTGTGGAGATTTCAGGCCGTCAACTGATTCGCCTTCTGGAGCTTGACGGATGGACTAGGGGAGGGCGCCGGAACCACGGAATTTTCTTCTCTCGGACTTTTCCCGGGGAGCCACGTCCCCGTTCAACGGTAATACCGGACCAGTCCGCACCACTAAAGAGCAGGACTCTCGGCGCGATTCTCAGCATCAAGCAGACCGGCTTGGGCCGCGTTGGCCTGCAGGAATTGGTCGAAAGGTTTAGGTAGCCTCGCCAAGGCAGCCTTGGCCCCTGTGAACGCCCCTTTCACCACAGGGTATATAATCCTCTGACTTGCCCCTGAAGGAGGCGTTTGCCCCATGAAGGTCTATTACTTCAGCGAGTTCCCTTATCACGAGTATCCCGACGAGGAGGGGAGCAAGTACCCGTCGCTGCGCCTCACTTTTCCCAACAGCTACTTCAACCCGGAGCTGGCCAACGGGCTTTTCCAGCGTTACTTCGACGAGTGCCAGTACGTGGACGAGCTGGGCTACGACGGCATCATGCTCAACGAGCACCACAACACGCCGTCGTGCATGAACAGCTCCTGTAACTTGGCGGCAGCAGTCCTGGCCCGGGTGACCAAGCAGGCCAAGATACTGCTCTTGGGGAACATCCTGCCAATCCACGAAAACCCGGTGCGCTTGGCCGAAGAGATTGCCATGATCGACGTTATCTCCGGGGGGCGGGTTATCTCGGGAATGGTAAGGGGCACAGGGGTTGAAACGGTTTCCACCAATGCTAACCCCATGTACAACCGGGAACGCTTCGAGGAGTGCCACGACCTGCTAATCAAGACGTGGACCACCCCCGGCCCCTTCCGCTGGGAGGGCAAGCACTACAATTTCCGAGTGGTCAACCCGTGGATGGTGCCCATCCAGAAGCCCCATCCCCCGGTATGGGTGCCGGGCACCGCCAGCCCGGAAACCGCTGAATGGTCGGCCCGCCACGGCTACACCTACGTAGCGTTCCTGACTCCCTTGGACGTAACCATCGACCTGTTCAACATCTACCGCGCCACTGCCTTGGAGTCGGGCTTCGAGCCCACGGCTGACAACTTCGGCTACCTACTGTGCTGCTATGTGGCGGAAACCCAGGAAAAAGCCGATGAAGAGGCCCGGCACTTCATCTGGCGCATGGGCGAGACCACCCGGGGGCCCAGGGAGTACATGAACCCGGTGGGCTACCGCAGCCAGGCCGGGGCCCAAGTGGCGGCCCGGCGCAACCGGCGACCCCTAATCCAGCAGTCCTTCGAAGAACTGAAGGAGAATTACCATATAGTCTGCGGCACGCCGGACACGGTGCTGGAGAAGCTGAAATACCTCCACGACACCGTAGGCATGGAGCACCTGATCATGTACGGGCAGGAGTCCCGCATGTCGCACAAAGCCACCATGGCCAATATCGGCATGTTCGGGAAAGAGGTCCTGCCAATCATCAAGGACTGGTAGGAGCGCAGACAGCGGGCCGGATACAGCAGGAGGCCCGGCAGACAGGGCAGGGCCAAGCGAGGAGGAAGCCGTGAGGCGTTCCTACCAGCCGACGGCGCAGCCGTCCTTCCTGGGCTCCGACCCGGCGGCAAGGACGCCGGTTTCCGGGTCTCTCTGGATGACTTGCGCCCCGCCTATGGTCACCCGCTCGTGGCCTGCCACGATGCGCACCCGGTGGCCCATTTGCTGCAACTTGCCGGTCACTTCCGGATCGAGCCCCTCTTCCAGCAGCACCGAATCTCCGGCCACCATGAACCGCAAGGCGTTAATGGCCTTCTGGGGGTCCATGCCAAAGTCCACCATGTTGCGGACCAGTTGCAGGTGCCCTTGCGGTTGCATGAAGGCCCCCATCATGCCGTAGCACAGCCACAGCTCACCGTCCTTGGTGGCCAAGGCCGGGATGATGGTGTGGTAGGGCCGCTTGCCGGGGGCCAAGGCGTTGGGGTGGCCTTCCTCCAGAGAGAACAGCGCCCCGCGGTTGTGCAGTGCGATCCCCGTGCCGGGGACTATCAGCCCGGTGCCGAAGTTGTTGTACACGCTGTTGATGAAGGAGCAGGCGTTGCCTTGGCCATCGACGCAGCTGATGTAAACCGTGTCGCCGCCGGACGCCTGCCCGTGGGGCGCGGTGTCCATGGCGCGCACGGGGTCGATCAACGCCCGACGTTCCGCCGCATAATCCTTGGAAAGGAGCCGTTCCACGGGCACATCGGTCATCGAGGGGTCTCCTATGTACCTGAAGGCGTCGGCGAAGGACAGGCGCATGGCCTCTATGAAGTGGTGGTAGGTCTCCGGGGTCTGGGAACCCATGGATGCCACGTCCCATCCCTCGGCTATGTTCAGGGCCTCCAAGGCGGCGATGCCTTGGTCGGCGGGAGGCGACTCCCAGCAGGTTACGCCCCGGTAGTCGGTACTGATGGGTTCCTCCCAGTTGGAGGTGTGGGCGGCCATGTCTTCCACCGACAGCCAGCCGCCCTGTTCCTGGACGAAGTCTGCCATCTTCTTGGCAATCGGCCCCCGGTAGAAGGCCTCGGACCCGCCTTCGGCAATGGTGCGCAGGGTGCGGCCCAAGTTGGGCATACGCATCACTTCACCTTGCCGGGGCGACCGGCCGTCGATGAGCATTTCCTGTCCAGAGGGAAGCCGGGCAAGCTTTTCCACCATGGTGGACCACTGGTAAGAAATGTAGTCCGATACCGGGAACCCTTCTTCAGCATATTGGATGGCCGGTTTCAGGACCTCGGACAGCGGCATGGTGCCGCACTCCCGGAGGATGGTCTCCCAGCCGTGGACCGTGCCGGGCACGGTGACGGTGTAGGGGCTGAAATAGGGCATCTCGCGATGACCTTGGTCCCTAAGCTCATCCAAAGACGCAGCGGCCGGGGCCCGCCCGCTGCCGTTGATGGCGCGTATGCTCTTGTCGGAATTGTTCCAGACCATGGCGAACATATCCCCCCCGACCCCGGTGGATACGACTTCCACCACGTTCAAGGCCGCGGCGGCGGCCACTGCGGCGTCCACCGGGTTGCCGCCTTCCATGAGGGTTCTCAGCCCGGCCATTGCCCCCAATGGCTGGCTGGTGGCCACCATTCCATTTTTGGCCAGCACCATGGACCGTCGAGAATCGAAAAACATTCGCCTCTCCTGCCTGTCTTTCGAAAGGGATTTTAACATAGGCCGCCGGAGGCCACTGCCAGGGCCACCGGCCGGCGCCTGTGGTAAACTGTGCCAGCCTCGGGGAAAGACCTCGAGGCCTAGATTAAGGCCGTCAGCCCATAGGAACGGCCGCAAGGAATGGAGGATGAAATGGCAGTAGAGGTTGGCCAGCAAGCACCAGACTTCACCCTGTACGATGCTGACCGTCAGGCCAAGAGCTTGAGCGAATTTCGGGGAAAGAACGTGGTGCTGGCTTTCTTCCCCGGGGCCTTCACCGGAGTTTGCACCACCGAAATGTGCACCTTCCGAGACCGGCTGGACGCGTTGAACAACCTCAACGCCCAAGTCCTCGGCATCTCGGTGGACGGAGCGTTCGCCCAGAAGGCTTTCAGCGACCAGAACAACCTGAACTTCCCGCTTCTTTGCGACTTCCAGAGGGAAGCCGTGGAGAGTTATGACTTGGCCATTCCCAATTTTGCCGGCATGGATGGTTACACCGCCTCCAAGAGGGCAGTGTACGTAGTGGACGGCCAAGGCGTGGTCCGCTACGCCTGGGTGGGGCCCAACCCCGGCGTGGAGCCAGACTACGACGAAGTGCAGGCCGAACTCGGCAAGTTGTAGGACTACGCCCCGGTTGTCTCGGCGGCACATCACCAAGCCACCGCAGGGATGGGCATGGATACTTCCAACGTCAAGGCCCTGATATTCGACGTCTTCGGCACCGTGGTCGATTGGCGCAGCAGCGTCATCGAGCACGGAGAAATGTTCGGCAACATCCACGGCGTGGAAGCGGACTGGGCGGCTTTTGCCGATGCTTGGCGCAGCAAGTACCAACCCTTCATGGACCGGGTCCGCACCGGCCAGTTGCCTTGGACCAACTTGGACAGGCTGCACCGGCTTTCCTTGGATGAAGTGCTTGCCGAGTTTGGGATAACCGGCATTGAAGACGAAGCCAAGGATGAACTCAACCGGGCTTGGCATGACCTCAAGCCTTGGCCCGACTCGGTCCCCGGCCTGTACCGGCTGAAGCACCGCTTCATCATTGCCCCGATGTCCAACGGCAACGTAGCTTTGATGACCAACATGGCCAAGAACGCGGGGCTGCCTTGGGACTGCATCCTGGGGGCCGAACTGGCCAGGCACTACAAGCCCGACCCGGAGAGCTATCTTACGGCGGTTGAACTTCTGGGGCTTGAACCTTCCCAAGTGATGATGGTGGCGGCCCACCAAGGAGACCTGCTGGCCGCGGGGAGGGCAGGCCTCAAGCTGGCATTTGTTCCGAGACCCATGGAACGTGGTCCGGGACGCACCCCGGACCCAACACCGGACCCCTCCTTTGACATAGTCGCCAGCGACTTTATCGACTTGGCAGCCCAACTTGACCGCTATACCGCACCCGCAGAGGGCCGAGCCCTTTAACTGGCTAGGAGTCGAAATGGCCTTCTTAGGCGTACGGGTGGGCAACGAGCCCCAACTGGCTCCCACCGACTTCCAGGAACTGGGCGTCTTGGCAGAGCGGCTGGGGTACGGCGAACTATGGATGACCGAGGGCGCCGGCAGGGATTCCCTGACCCTGTTGACCGCCGTGGCCCTGGCCACCCGGGAAATCGTCGTTGGCACCGGAATACTGCCCGTCTTCTCCCGCACACCCTATATCACTGCCATGTCCGCGGCCGGGTTGGCCCAAGTTTCAGGAGGAAGGTTCATCCTGGGGCTGGGCACCGGCAACGCCCCGGCGGTGAAAAACAGCCACGGTATCCCCTTCCGGCGCCCCCTCTCCCACATCGAGGAAGCGGTGATAATCATCCGCCAGCTTCTCAGCGGACAAGAGACCACCTTCCACGGGCGGGTCTTCAACGTGGACCGGGCAGTACTGGGAATCTCTCCTATTGATGGGGTCCTGGGTACGGAGCCACCACCTATCTACCTAGCCGCCCTAGGGCCGCGGATGCTGCGGATGGCCGGGGCGCTGGCTGACGGCGTCCTGTTGAGCTGGACTGCCGCCTCTTACTTGGAGGAAGCGGTGCGCCTGGTGCGGGAAGGGGCGGAGGACGCGGGCAGGGATCCGGCGGAGGTGGCAATATCCGGCTACGTGCGGGTGGCCGTCACCAACGACAAAGAGGCGGGGTTGGAAAGCCTCCGCCAGCAGATGTCCCACTACCTGCACAACGCCTTCTACCGCAACTTCTTCCGCAGCACCGGGTTTGCCAACGAGATGGACCAAGCCGAGTCCGAGCATGATAGCGCCGGGGCAGTGAGTGCAAAGATGGAGCAGGAGATGGGAATTGTGGGCGATGCAGAAGAGTGCCGGGCAGGCTTGGAGCAATTGCGGGGGATGGGGTTGGACAAGCCGGTAGTGGCGCCGCTCCCGCTGGGAGACATCAGGGAGTCGTACCGGCGGACGATGGAGGCCTTAGCGCCCTAGCCGGGTGGGGGAGATTCGGAAAGCCCGCAGGCCTCTGCCAATAGCTCGTAGGAGCGCACCCGGTCTTGGAAGTCGTGGCAGATGGTGACGATGGACAGGTCCGGTGTCTGGTAACTCTCAGCGATAGCTTCCAGCCGCTCCTTCACTTGGTCCGGGTCGCCGTCGACGCACAGCCGGCGGTACTGTTCCATAAAGGCCGCTTCGTTGGCCTGGTAAGGGTAGTTCAAGGCCTCTTCGATGGTCGGAATTCCCTTGGCCCTGCCGGTTACGGAGTAGAGCCTGCCCAGGTTGCGGCTCTGGGCCAAGTGAAGGGCCTTCTCCTCGGTCTCGGCACAGAGCACGTGCACGCCCACATTGACTTTGGGTTCGGCCAAGTACTCCGAGGGCCGGAAGCCTTGGCGGTACTCCTCAACGATGCCGGGCCCGTCCTCCACACCTATTCCAAAGAAATGGGCGTAGGCGAAGGGCAGTCCCAGTTGGGCCGCCATGAATGCGCTTTCCTGCCGGGAACCCAGCAGCCAGACATCGGGCATGGAGTCAAGCGACGGGCCGGCCTTGATATTGGAGAAGGGATGGGTGGGGTCCATGGTGCCCGAAAGGTGCCCAAGCAGGTCCACCACCTGCCGTGGAAAGTGGGAAACGTCCCGTGGGCGGCCCGGGTAAACCAGTGCGGCGGAGGTCAATTGGTCACTTCCCGGGGCGCGGCCAATGCCCAAGTCAATTCGTCCCGGATACAGGGCCTCCAACACCCGGAAGTTCTCGGCAACTTTGAAGGAACTGTAGTGGGACAGCATAACGCCGCCGGTGCCGACCCTTATGGAATTGGTGCGCCCGGCAATCTGCCCGGTCAGAATCTCCGGGCTGGTGCCGGCGAAGTTGGCTATGCTGTGGTGCTCGGCCACCCAGAAACGGCGGTAGCCGAAGCTTTCCACCGCCACGGCAAGCTCTATGGTCTCCCGGAGGGCATCGCCGGCGGTGCCTCCGGCCCTGACCGGGGACTGGTCTACTACGCTTAGTTCCAGCTTCAAATCCATTCTCAATTCGACCGGATTGGGATATTGACAGGAGGGTTTCGGAGTCTTATTATTGCCGCGACGAGATAGGGAGAAGAGATTAACGTGATACGGTCACGTTTTTGGTTACCAAGGACGGTAACCGACTATGAAGGCAGCCCCTGCAGCGGGGTGTTTGGTTTCAAGGCCTTCCTCTCCTTCCCCAACATACGGCTTGGGGAAGGGTGGTAAGAAGCCTCCCCCAAGTAGTTTATTTTCCTTCCTCTTTTAGTTTTTTCCCCTTCCCCCAGTATACCAGCGGTGTAGCCCCTTCGGTTCTCTCCGGTCGGCGCTCCCCGAGCCCGGTCGGTTGCAGTTGTGCCGCCATCTGTCTTTTGGCCCGGACAGTGCCTTGCGCTGACCGGGGCCGCGGTCCTCCACGAAGTCCTGCCCGGAGTCCTCCGGGCAGCCTCATGCAATCCCACAATCCTTTACCCAGTTCCCCACAAAAGAGCAGAGTAGAAGAGAAAGACAAAGATTAGAGGTTGTGAAATTATGGCCAACGCATCGTTCAAGATGCCGACCCTTGGGCTACTTCTGTTGCTGGCTTTGGCAACGTTCACTATTGCTTCCCTAGCCTGCGGGTCCAGTAGCCAAGCCTCAGAGCCCGCCACATCCACGGGCTCCAGCTCGCAAACGTCATCCAGCACGTCGATGACTTCGGAGACCACTACGTCCAAAGAGACCTCGACCGCAGAGACCATGACGGACAGCGCAATTGACTTCTCCAGCCTCAAAGGCGACATCACCATAGACGGCTCCAGCACCGTTTACCCGGTCAGTGAAGCCGTGGCCGAAGAGTTCGGCATCCTCACCGGCGGCAACGTCAGGGTCACAGTGGGCCTCTCCGGCAGCGGCGGGGGTTTCAAAAAGTTCTGCAACGGAGAGAGCGACATCACCAACGCCTCGCGCCCCATCAAACAGAAAGAGGTCGACGCTTGCTTGGCCGCCGGCATCGAGTACGTCGAGGTACCCGTGGCCATCGATGGCCTCAGCGTCATGACCCACCCCGAAAACGACTACATCGACTGCATGACCATTGCCGAGCTCCACACCCTATGGAGACCTGAAGCCGAGGGCGTGGTCACCAAGTGGAACCAAGTCCGCGCCGACTGGCCCGATGAGGAAATCCAGCTCTACGGGCCCGGCGTCGACTCCGGCACCTTCGACTACTTCACCGAAGTGGTCAACGAGGAGTCGGCGGCTTCACGGGGCGACTATACCGCCAGCGAGGACGACAACGTCCTGGTCCAAGGCATCGCCGGCGGCAAGCACAGCCTCGGTTTCTTCGGCTATGCTTACTACGCCGAGAACCAGGAGCGGCTGAAGCTGGTGGGAATTGACGGCGGCAACGGCTGCGTCACCCCCAGCGACGCCACCATCGAGAGCGGCGAGTACCAGCCCTTAGCCCGCCCGCTGTTCATCTACGTCCGCAAGGACGCGCTGGCCCAGCCCCACATCGCAGCCTTCGCCAAGTTCCACATGAGCCGGGAAGGCGGCCAGCAACTGGTCCGGGACGTTGGCTACCTGCCCTATCCCAGCCGGGTGTATGAGCTGGCCCAGGACCGCTTGGACCGGGGCCTGACCGGCACCCTCTTCGGCGGGGACAACGCCCAGAAGGGCCCCGTCGCCGATGTGCTGGCCGGCAATGCTTCCGGTGAAGCGCCCGCCATGATGGAAAAGGTCGACTACACCTCCTACAAGGGCGACATATCCATTGACGGCTCCAGCACCGTGTTCCCGGTCAGCGAAGCCGTCGCCGAGGAGTTCGGCATCCTCACCGAAGGCAACGTCAAGGTCACCGTCGGCCTCTCCGGCAGCGGCGGCGGCTTCAAGAAGTTCTGCAACGGCGAGACCGACATCTCCAACGCCTCCCGCCCCATCAAGCAGAAAGAGGTCGATGCTTGTCTCGAAGCCGGCATCGAGTACGTCGAGGTCCCCGTCGCCATCGACGGCCTCAGCGTCATGACCCACCCGGACAACAACTACATCGACTGCATGACCATCGCCGAGCTTCACACCCTCTGGGGCCCTGACGCCGAGGGCGTGGTCACCAAGTGGAACCAAGTCCGCGCCAGTTGGCCCGACGAGGAAATCCAGCTCTACGGGCCCGGCGTCGACTCCGGCACCTTCGACTACTTCACCGAGGTGGTCAACGAGGAGTCGGCGGCTTCCCGGGGCGACTATACCGCCAGCGAGGACGACAACGTCCTGGTCCAGGGCATCGCCGGCGGCAAGCACAGCCTGGGATTCTTCGGCTATGCTTACTACGCCGAGAACCAGGACCGGCTGAAGCTGGTGGGAGTTGACGGCGGCGCAGGCTGCGTCACCCCCAGCAACGCCACCATCGAGAGCGGCGAGTACCAGCCCTTGGCCCGCCCGCTCTTCATCTACGTCCGCAAGGACGCCCTGGCCCAGCCCCACATCGCAGCCTTCGCCAGGTTCCACATGAGCCGGGAAGGCGGCCAGCAACTGGTCCGGGACGTTGGCTACCTGCCCTATCCCAGCCGGGTGTACGAGTTGGCCCAGGACCGCTTGGACCGGGGCCTGGCTGGCACCCTCTTCGGCGGGGACAACGCCCAGAAGGGCGCCGTAGCCGAAGTGCTGGCCGGCAACCAGTAGCCTTGTCTGGAAACAGCAGGGAGTGGGACATACCTCCCTGCTGTTTCCGCAACTTCAAGAAGGGACGGGCCAAGAGAACCCCGGTCCCTGGGATAAAACACTCAATTAGCTACCTGAAATCAAAAACCAGACTTATGCCGTTGTGCTCAGAGGGGCTGCCGATTATGCTGTTAATCGGCTTCCAGTCGGCCCTCTTTGGAGCAGCGGTCCAGGGCTGAGGACGGAAGTTCAATTTGGCTAGGGAAGATGTGGCTCCAGGCGCGGCTCGATTGGAAAAAGGAAGCGATTCCCAGAGACGCATTCGCTCCAGACAATTTCAAGAACGCACGGCGCGGGCGGTACTGTTTACTTTCAGCACCGTCTCAATACTCACCACAGTGGGCATCGTCTCCGTTCTACTGTTCGAGGCCGTTCAGTTCTTTCAAGTAGTATCTCCCATCGAGTTCATCACCGGCACCCGGTGGACTCCTCTCTTCGCTTCCAAGCACTTCGGTGTGCTTCCCTTGGTGACTGGCACCCTGCTGGTCGCCGTGATGTCCATGATAGTGGCGCTGCCCCTGGGGCTGTTGAGCGCCATCTACCTGAGCGAATACGCCCCGGAAAGAGTCAGGCAAATCATCAAGCCGGTGCTGGAAATCCTGGCCGGCATACCTACGGTGGTGTACGGCTACTTCGCCCTGCTGTTCGTTACCCCCTTGCTCCGCAATATCTCCGAGGATATAGCTGTCTTCAATGCCTTGAGCGCCTCCATCGTCATGGGAATCATGATCCTGCCGATGGTGTCGAGCCTGAGCGAAGACGCCATGTCTGCGGTCCCCAACGCGCTCCGGGAGGGGGCCTATGCCTTGGGAGCGACCAAGCTGGAAGTGGCCCTCCGGGTAGTGGTGCCGGCGGCGCTCTCGGGCATCGCTGCTTCTTTCATCCTGGCGACTTCCCGGGCCATCGGCGAGACGATGATCGTAACCGTGGCCGCCGGACAGAACCCGAATTTCACCCTGAACCCCTTTGTGCCCATAGAAACAATGACGGCCTACATAGTGCAGGTGAGCCTCGGTGATGCCCCGGCAGGGACCCTGGAGTTCAAGACTATCTTCGCCGTGGCCCTGACCCTATTCTTGATGACCTTAGTCATGAACCTGTTGAGCCAGTGGGTCGTCCGCAAATTCAGGGAACAGTACGAATAATGGAAGCAATACAACGAGCCGAACTACAAAGGCGGCTAGCTTGGCGCAAACGCAAGAGCACCATATTTGCCGGAATGTGCATGCTGGCCATCGCCATAGCTCTTGGGATGCTGGCGGTGCTTCTCATATACATCATTATCCAGGGGTACACCAGGGTCGAGTGGTCTTTCCTGACCAGCTTCCCATCCCGTTTCCCGGAAAGGGCCGGTATCCAGGCGGCTGTACTAGGAAGCATCTACGTGATCGCCATCGCCGGATTTGCTTCCTTCGTCTTAGGCGTGGGGGCGGCGATTTACTTGGAAGAGTACGCTTCCCGCCAGAGGTTCACCAAGATAATCCAGATCAACATCGCCAACCTGGCCGGAGTGCCCTCGATCGTTTACGGAATCCTGGGGTTGGAGATATTCGTAAGGAGCCTCTCCTTGGGCAAGAGCGTGCTGGCCGGCGGGTTCACCCTGGCGCTGCTGGTACTGCCGGTGATAATCATTGCGGCCCAGGAAGCAATACGGGCGGTGCCGCCATCCATCAGGGAAGGGGGGTTCGCCTTGGGCGCCAGCAGGTGGCAGGCGGTGTGGCACTTGGTGCTCCCGCAAGCGTTTCCCGGAATATTGACCGGGGTAATCCTGGCGGTGAGCCGGGCCATGGGAGAAACGGCGCCCCTCATCGTTATGGGCGCCCTCACCTTCGTTCCCTTTGCTCCTGACGGCCCCATGAGCCGGTTTACGGTGCTGCCAATCCAGATATTCAACTGGACTTCCAGGCCGCAGGCGGGATTCCACGAAGCTGCGGCTGCGGGCATTATGGTGTTGCTGGTACTGCTGTTCGTCATGAACGCCGCGGCAGTATTCCTGAGGTACAAGTTCGGAAACAGGATGTAAGACAAGAGATGCAAGACCTTGAGAACATTCTCCAGACCGAGGACCTGTGCGTTTACTACGGGACCAAACGCGTCGTCACGGAAGTGACTTTGGCAATCCCGCGAAACCGCATCACGGCCATCATTGGACCCTCGGGCTGTGGCAAGAGCACCCTGCTACGCTGCTTCAACCGCATGAACGAGTTGATCCCTACTGCCACCACCACAGGCAAGGTCTTTTTCCGGGGAGAGGACCTCTATGCCGACGATGTGGACCCCGCGGAAATCAGGTTCCAGATAGGGATGGTCTTCCAGCGGCCCAACCCTTTCCCCAAGTCAATTTACGAGAACGTGGCCTTCGGGCCCAAAATCAACGGGTTCAAGGGCAATATGGACGAGTTGGTAGAGGCTTCCCTGCATCGGGCTGCCCTGTGGGAAGAGGTCAAGGACCGGTTGCACGCCAGCGCCCTTGGCCTTTCCGGCGGCCAGCAACAGCGCCTCTGCATCGCTCGCACCCTGGCGGTGGAACCCCAGGTGATTCTCATGGACGAGCCTTGCTCAGCCTTGGACCCCATAGCTACCCTGGCCATTGAAGAGGTGATGAGGGAACTGGCGGAGGAATACTCGATAGTTATTGTCACCCACAACATGCAGCAGGCTGCAAGGGTGTCCGACTACACCGCCTTCATGATGACGGAAGAGAACAGCATAGGCTTGCTGGCGGAGTACGGAGAGAGCCGGCAGATTTTCACCAACCCCCAGGACGAGCGCACGGAAGCATACATAACCGGGAGATTCGGATAGAAGTGGTGAAAGTGAATGTTGAGGGGAGAGTTCGACCGCAGTCTTAACGACCTGCAGAATGGCCTGATGGAACTGGGCCGCATGGTTGAACGGGCCATTATCAAGTCCATGGACGCTTTGGAACGGCGGGACCTAACAGCATCCTTTGAGGTGGTGCAGGAAGACGAACAGATTGACCAATTGCGCTACAAGCTGGAAGAAACTTCTATAGACCTGATTGCAACGCAGCAACCCCTGGCCAGCGACCTGAGGAACCTGGTGGCCGTGCTCCAGATAGCGGTGGAATTGGAACGAATGGGGGACTACGCCGAGGGCATCGGGAAGATAGGACTCATCATCGGCGAAGAGCCATTGCTGGAACCCTTCGAGGGGATGCGGCAGATGGGCAATTACGGTGTGGACATGCTGAAACGCAGCCTGGGGGCCTGGGTGGAGCGGGACTTGGACGCCGCCCGCCAGGTCTGGGCCGACGACGACCGGGTCGATGCCCTGTACCACGGGGTCTGCCGCGACCTGTTCAACCGGATGGCGCAGGAGCCGCAAACGATACAGCGGGCCACCCACCTGTTATGGGCCGCTCACGACTTGGAGCGGATAGCCGACCGGGCAACCAATATTGCTGAGAAGGTGGAGTTCCTGGTCTCAGGCGCCTCAGGGCAGCACTGAGCACAATCACCCGGCCCAGCAAGCTTCACGAGATTCCGGTTGAGCGGAATGACGGTATGGTTTGATTTTGCCTATGGACTACCAATTTCTCCCAAGGTCTGGTTCAATAATAACTATCACTAGCTTTTTGCTGGGCGGCGGGGTTGGGAAGGATAATTCGGGTCCCGGCCCGGAGGCCTTATGCCTGAAAAGTATCAAGACGAAATAGAAGAGATACTGCGCCGCTCCGGCGAGAACCCGCCCTCGGATAGTCCCGGAGAACGTCCCCGGCCTCCGGAGGATACCAATGAGCTTCAGGAGGCCTTGAACCGGTCGGGGGGCAAGGCCGGGCAGCAGCAGAAAAGCCGCCGTAGGACCGCCCTCTCGCCGGGCAAGTTGATGCTGGTGGGACTGGTCCTTTTCCTCATTGCCGCCATACTCGGCTACAACATTGTCATCTGGGTAGGCTTGGCAATACTCTTGGGCGCCTACTTGCTGTTCTTCTTCAGACCCAGCTACGGTTCCATAGAGAAGAGGTGGCGCGGCCGTTCCGTAGAAGGGCCCGACTCGAGAGTGGACCGCTGGAAGAAGTGGCTTAACCGCTAGATGGAGGGCCGGGCGCATCACCCCGGGCCGCCGGGAGAGTCACGCTAGCGTCAGGTAACTTGGGCCTGCTTTTCCTGGAAATAGTCCGCCAAGGATATAACCAAGTTTCCCATGTGGGGATGGATTGGCTCCACGTCGACCCTGAACCCGGCTTCCGTTAACCGACGGGTGCAAACCGGCCCCACTGAAGCGACTGCCACCGAATCCCCGGACAGGGCCGCCCGCAACCGTTCCTCTTGGCCCTGCTGCGATGCTATGGCCAGGAGGTTGCCGACTTGGGGCTGGCTGGTGAACAAGAGCGCTTGGACCTCTCCCTTGGCCAGATCGTCGATTAGCCCCATGACCGGAGCAGCGTCCCCGGGCAGTCCCCAACTGTACAGTGAAACTTCCCTGACTTGGGCTCCACGTTCCTGCAGGCTCCGGCTCAAGAAGCCGTTGGGCCCGCCATAGGCCTGGATGGCCAGCTCTTTCCCGTCGAGGGCCGGTGACCCCGGCCGATCCAAGGCTTGGACGAGGTCCTGGGAAGTGAAGGGTTCCGGGGGCATCAAGTCGATGTGGATGTGGTGCTGTCGAAGCACCCGGGCCGGCTTGGGGCTGCGTGCGATGACAATGCTACGGTCGAGGGCTTGGAGGAACTCTTCCCGGCGGCCCATGGCGCCGGCCGCTTCCACCAAGGCCCTGGTGCCCACACCGGTGAGCAACACCACGACCTCGACGCTGCCGGCGCAGACGTCATCCACCAACTGCCGGACCTGGGGACTGTCGGTCAGGTAGTTTTCCTGGAGCACCGGGGCCGAATAGGGAACGCCGCCGTGGCGCTCGATCAGGGACCCCATTTCGGAGCGCATCCGGGCTTCCAGGTAGGCGATTACCCTACCTTCCAGAGAGGCCACGGCCCCTACAACCCTTACGGTAGCCTATACGGCGCACTCTCCCTCGCCCCGTTCAAGCTTGTAGATGTTGGTCCGCTCCCAGTCGAAGTACAGGTCAGAACCGGCTGCGCTGGACTCGGCCTTGGCTTGGCCCCGAGCGGCAATGTCCGTAACCTCTTCCAACCCGACCCGGTCAAGAAACTGGTTGAAGGCCTCTTCCGGCTGGCGGTTTTCCTTGAAGTGGGTGGCAATTTCCTTGATCACTGCCGGCACCACCTTGGCCGGTACCTTGATCTTGGGGATGCGGGTTCCAATGCGGGAGTCTTCCACCCGGTTGTCGCCGTAGTTGCCACCCAGGAACAGCTCGTAGGCCGGTATCTGCTCGCCGTCAGGGCCCTTCACCGCGGCGCCATGGAAGCCGATATTGGCGATGTGGTGCAGGCCGCAGCCATTGGGGCAGCCGCTCATCTTGAGCCGGATGTTCTTGACCCCATCGTCTTCCAGCAGTCCGTTCCAAGTCTCTATTTCTTCCTTGACGGCCTTGGCCAGCCCCATGGAGGCGGTGATGCCCAGCTTGCAGCTATCCGTCCCAGGACATGAAACCACGTTGGTGATGGAGTGGGCGCCGGATTCCCCCAAGTCGATGGACCGCAGGGCCTCCCACACGTCATGCAAGTACCCGTCGGGGACCCAACGCAGGGCCAGGTTCTGCTCTTGGGTGGTGCGGGCCCGCCCGCCGGTGAAGCGGCGCACGATGTCGGCCAAGCCCCGGAACTGCGCGCCGGTCAGGTCTCCCCGGGTGGGCTTGACGAAGACCACGTTGTAGCCCTGCTGGGCTTGGGCCATGACATTGGACTCTTTCCAAGCGGCGTACTCCCCGCCGCCGTTGTGACCGTTGGAAGAAGGGACAACCTGCGGGGGAGTTTCCCGGTAAAGCTCGTCAGCCACCATCAAGGGCTTCGGGTCGATGGGGCCGATCTTCTCCAGTTCCGCGTCCACCAGTTCCCGGAAAGCCTCCAAGCCTATCCGGTCGATCAACACCTTGAGCCGGGCCATCATCCGGTTCTTGCGGAGGGTGTCGGCGTTGTTGAAGACCGTCCAGACCGCCAAGGCCACCCGCAAGTAGTCCTCTTCGTGAATGAACTCGTACAGGGGCTTGGCCAGCCGGGGCATGATGGAGGTGCCGCCGCCGACGTGGACTTTGAATCCTCTCTTGGCAACCCCGTCAACCTCCCGGACCTGGGCGACGTAGGTCAGGTCCTGGATGGCCGCGGCTACATCGTCGTGGGCGTCGCGGCCGGTAAAGGCCGTCTTGAACTTACGGGGAAATGACTGGGTCAAGGGATGCCGCGCCCCGAAACGCACGTAGGCAGTCAAGTAGGGAGTAGGATCGAAAATTTCATCGGGACTGACCCCTGCCGTGGGTGGGCCCACCACGTTCCGCACCGTGTTGCCGCAGGCCTCCCGGCTGCTAAGTCCCACCGTTCCCAAGTGGCGCAGGACCTCCGGGCAGTCGGGCAGGGGCACGTGGTGAAACTGCACGTTCTCCCTGGTGGTGATGTGTCCCTTCCCCAAGGGAGCGAACCGGTCGGCGATATGGCCCAGCCCATCCAAGGACTCGGGGGTCACAATGCCTCCGGGTATCTTCACCCTGATCATCTGAACGTCGGCCTGACGCTGGCCGTACACACCCTGCCTCAATCGGAAGGGGGTGAATTCCAGGTTGTCTTGGTCGCCTGCCTGGTAGGAGGCGGATTCGGCCTCAAAGTTCACCACCTCCTCTTCCAAGAAAGGGATGATGCCCGTGGCTTGGGGAGCAATTTCCATACTCTCCCGGTGGAGCTTCTCTTGGTCTATGGAATCCCTGGTGTAAGGAATGGTCAACGCTGCCTCCTGATACGGACAAAATAAAAGCGCCCACTGTCGATTGTGATTCAGTGGGCGCAAGGCTACCAAAAATGCGGCTTGAACTAAGCGATGGCTACCCGCCCCCTATGTAAGGGGTACATGTACAAGGGCATACCTGCGGTTGGTGCATAGCCATCGGTTTGATAGTGTATCCCCAGCTTTATTTCATGTCAATGACTTGTTACGCTGGTTGCGACAGTATGAAAGCCATCGTCCGGTTGGCGTCCACCGGATGTGCCCCGCAGGCAGCGGCGCATTGCCACTGGCCCAGCAAGCTGACAGGTCCCTTGGACGGCCGGACCTGCCCCACTTGTATCTGGTCACATGTGACCAGCCTGCCACGCAAGCGGTCCTCTACCACCCCTTGCCAGCCCCCTAGGGCACCCTGGCTTCCAGCAGCACCTGCACGTCCACATCGTCCTCCACCCACACCACAGACCTGGCGGTGGGCACCGGTATCCCCAGTTGCTGCCAACTGAAGACCGTGCGGCCCAGGATGTAGAGCACGTCGCCGTCGTTGCGCACCTCCAAGTCGAATGACATGGGGTGGTCGACGCCGTTCAGGTTCAGCGTGCCATCGACCCGATGCTGGAACTCCTCTCCGCCGGCGAACTGCTCCGGCAGGTCACCAACTCCCTCCACGGTTAAGGTAGCCACGGGATGATCGGGAAACATGCGGCTGCGCACGTACCGGTCGCGGTATTGCTCATCGCTGGCCAGAGAGTGCAGATTCACCTGTATGGAGGAGGGTCTGCCGTCAACGTTTATGTGCCCGGAAAGCTCTTCGCTACGCATTACTGCCTCTATTGGCAGTGGTATGCGGGTCAGTTGCTCGCCCACGGTGAAAGTGATTTCAGACCCCTCCCCGACAAGGTACTGGGCATCCGTCGTTTGTTCCACCGCGGGGGCAGGGTCCGTTGAAACAGCGGCCTCGGTGGGAGGAGGGGCAGGCATCGACGTTGGTGGAGAGGCAGCAGGCTGATCAGTTGGAGAAGCCGCCGCTGTCTCTGGGACGGAAGTGGGATCAGGGACTGCCGCCTGAGCCTCCTCCGTAGGGACTTGAGCCGCAACCTGGGTCGGAGCCGGAGTCGGGGACTCGGCGGCCGCCGGAGTTGCCGGTGGCGCTGAAGCCGCGGGCCTGGGGGCCGGTTCCGGAAGGGCCAAATCGCCGCTTTCAGCGTCGCTTTGGGTCACCAAGCCGAAACCCATTCCCAGAGCGGCTATCAACAGCGCTGCGGTGTACCAGTGGGCAGACCTGGTTGGCAGACGCTGGTAGAGGGGTACGAACACGCCAACGAGGACGAAGACTATCACCGCCAGGGGCAGGCCGAAGCCCAATAGCCGAGGGAATGCCAAGTCCCCGACGATCACAATGACGACTGCAACAACGACGAAAAACACCGCCATGCCCGCGGCGAAGTATTTCACCCGCTGGGAATTCTCGCCCAACCGGTTCCAGAAGAACCCGGCAGCCAGGCCAACAATGAGCGAGGCCAAGGCGACCGTCAGGGAGTTGAAAGCATTGGCCAAGGGAGAGTGGAGGGGCAACGACACCAATACGGCCACTATCGCCGCGATTGAACCCGCAAACAGCCCGATCAGCATTGTTGTTCCTCTCCTCCCTACGCTTGTGGAGATGCAGTTCCCCGGCGTCTCCCGCTTGGATTCCCGGTACAGGTTAACTCATAGATGTGAAGAATTCATCAATGCCAAGTCCGGCAGGCCCTCCCAGACGGGCAAAAAAAGGGGGCGTTCTGCCGCCGCAGAATTTCCTGTATATTCTCCGTTGGGCCTGATTGAATCGAAACAGGTCAGCTACGCTGGATACCGGCGGGGCGATCAAGAGTCCGGGGCGCCAGAACAGGAGGTGATTGTCCCATGAGGACTACGGCAGACGTGGTGGTCATCGGCGGCGGCGTGGTCGGGTGCAGCCTGTTGTACTACTTGGCGCAGATGGGCGTTGCCAACACGGTGCTGTTGGAACGGGACGTGCTGGGCTCCGGCTCCACCGGACGTTCCCAGGCCATCTGCCGGATGCACTATTCCAACCCAGTCACCGCCTCCATGGCTTGGGAGAGCCTCAAGGTGTTCACCAACTTTGGCGAGATGGTGGGCGGGTCGTCGGGTTTCGTGGAGACAGGCTACTTGGTGGTTGTAGAGCAGAGAGACCGTGGGGCCTTGGAACGCAACATTGCAATGCAGCAGGAGCTGGGCATAGACACCCGCTTGGTGACCACCGAGGAGGTGAGCCGACTGGCGCCGATGGTGGAAGTGGACGAAAGAGAAGGGCTGGCCTGGGAACCCTTGTCGGGCTACGCCGACCCTTACATGGTCACCACGTCCTACGGTGCGCAGGCCCGGGAGATGGGCGCCGAAATACAGCTTAGAAACCCGTCCACCGGCATCGAAGTCACAGGAGGCCGGGTGACCGCCGTAGTAACCGCCCAAGGGAGGGTGGAGACCCCCACGGCGGTGGTTGCTGCCGGCCCTTGGTCGCGGGCCACCCTGGCCGCCTGCGGCGTCGACGCGCCCTTGGTCCCGGTGCGGCACCAAGTTGCCACACTCACCCGTCCCTACGACCGGATTGCCAATCATCCCACGGTGGGGGATATCGCCCAGTCCTTTTCCTTCCGCCCCGACGGTTCCAGCATGACCATGGCGGGATTCGGCGAGGACGAGGACGTGGACGTGGACGCCTACAATGAGGGAGTGGACATGGACGCCTTGGCGGAAACCCTGGGTAAACTGGCCCGCCGGATGCCCGCCATGTCCGACTCCTACTTCCGCGGAGGCTGGAGCGGCCTCTTTACCACCACTCCCGACTGGCACCCCATCCTGGACAAGGTGCCAGGAATCGACGGGCTGTACTGCGCCATAGGCTTCAGCGGCCACGGCTTCAAGCTATCCCCAATGATCGGGCTGACCATGGCCGAGCTGATCACCCAAGGCCAAGCGTCCACCATCGACATCCACCCCCTGCGGTTCTCCCGTTTCGAGGAGGGAGACCTCCTATCCTCCAGTTACCGCTACCGCGTCTTGGCCTGACCGGAGGGTTGCGGCCAAGCCCAACGTCCCGGATAGTGTCCGGCATGTTTGTCCTCAAGGGAATTCGGGCCTGGTTCCGGTTACTGCTTTTCGCCCTGTTTTTGACCGTGGCCTGGAGCGGGGACTACCGGCCGACGCCCGTGGATATCTTAGTTGCACCCTACCGCTACGACTTCCTGTCCTGGGAAACTTACAACCTCTTTGACAAGTGGGTCCGCAGGGCCGGAGACGTTTTCCCTTGGAGCAGCCCTTCTCCGCCGGAAGAACGGGAAGCCTTGGTGATGGAGTTCTTCGACTTGGGGCGCCAGTTGAGGGAACTGAACAGGGCCGGGCGATCCGGAGACTTGGCCGATTTGCAGCCTGAGACAGCACCCAGGGCAGAGATTCGAGCCTTGGAGGAGCGCCGTCAGGAGTTGCAGGCAAGTGTCGAAGAAGTCCTGGAATCGGCAATCAACGACGCTCTCATAAATGAGGGGTTCCCTTATTGGGCCGGGACCGTCTTTCCTCCGGTGGACACCCACTTCTCAGAGCCGCCGGGCGTATTGGTCGTGTCGCCCAGGGACCGCATTGTCAGGCTACAGACGGTGGCATTGAAGCCGGGCATTGATGACGACGAAAGAAGCCGGATGGAAGAACGGGTGCTGAAGGAACAGGACTTGTCGGCAGTAGTCCTGAATATCGGCGGAATCGCCAGCTATCCCAGCATTGTTGTAGAAACCACGGACCTGCGCTGGGCCTTGGACACCATAGCCCACGAATGGCTGCACCACTGGTTCATTTTCAGGCCGCTGGGACGCCGGTACTGGGACAGCCCCGAGATGACCACCCTCAACGAGACCGCTGCCACTATTGGCGGCGTCGAGCTGGGTGGCTTGGCCAAGGCCCTGCTAGCCGGAGAGCCGCCGGCACAGCAGGAGGCGGGGGAAGAGCAAGCCCCTTCCCAAACTCCTACATTTGATTTCGCCAGGGCAATGGAGGAAACCCGCAGACGGACCGGCGAGTTGCTGGCCCAAGGACGGGTGGAGGATGCCGAAGCCTACATGGAGCAGCGCCGCCTTCTTTTTGTGGAGCAGGGTTACCGCATCCGGAAAATCAACCAAGCCTACTTTGCCTTCCGGGAGTCATACGCCACAATTCCCGGTTCCATCAGTCCAATTGGCGGCCAAATGGAAGAACTGCGGAGGCGCAGCGACTCATTAGAGGACTTTCTTACAACAGTGGCAGGATTCGCCAGCTACGGAGAGTTCCTGGACCACCTGGAATCGGGGAGGTAGCTCCCCACCAACAGGCCGCTGCCGGACCAACCCGATTGAACGATATGGGGAATCTGCTGGCTTACAGCCAAGGTGTGCGCTTGGAGCGCTCTTTCTCCGAGGTGAAGCTGGACTGTCCCAGGCGTTCCAGGGTCTGGGCCACCATGTCTTTGAACACCTGACGGTCCCTGCCGTCGACCACCGCCTGCTCGTGGGCTTCGGATATCGCCACCGGATACCCTTGGCCCCGCCGGCACTGGTCAAGAATCAGGGCGTGGCCCAAGGACAGCAGCGATTCGTCCCTGGCCGTCCAGCGAGGCACTTCCACACGGGCGATCTCCTCCCCAACGTTCAGGTAGTAGAAACAGACCCGGTGTTGTTCGCTGTAATGCTCCCTGGAAACCGACGAATTAGTGAGGTACACCGGGGAACGCCAGCCCTCCGGCAGGGTTTCCTGGAACAGTTCCCGGTCCATACAGCCATTTGCCAGTTCGCAAGGAGATTGCAGCGAGCGGCGGTTGCCGCAGGACTGGCGGCACAGAGACGCCGGGTGGGGACACAAACACAGCCTGGCGGCGTTGACCACCTCGGTGCTGCGGGGAAGCGAAACGTAGGCCGCCAGGGCCAAGGGGCGGCTTTCCGCCAGGGATTGAAGCCGGTCCATCGCCGCCAGAAGCCGCTCCCCTATGATGTAGTCTCGAACAAAGGGCCGGTATCCTTGGCCGGACAGCCCCCAGAGCACCAGCGAACCATCGACCAGCGCGAGGGCAGGCAGGCCCGGGGGACATTCTTCCACCGAATCGGCCAAGCGTTCCAGTTCCTGTACTGTGCGTAACATTCCCAGGAGGGAACCGGTAACGAGTTCCTCATCGTTTGGGCCCGAACTGCCCGAAACATAGAGGTCATCCGGCTCCCAAGCCAATCCTGGCCGGCTGAACAAACGGGCTCCGGGTTGAGACCCGTAGGTCAAGGAGCAGCCCCCCAAGTTGACCAAGTAGCAGCCGACGGGAAGGTGGCGGTCAACGTCGATGTGGGAGCCGTCCACCGCCGTCACCACCCAGTCTACGGGCAGGTCTCCGGGGGGCACTGCGCCCAGGAGCCGGTCTTCGACTTGGGCCGCCAGGAAGGGAGTTTCCGGGGAGTACTGCGTTCTTAGGCGGGCGTACTCGGGTGTGACCGCCGATGCTTCAGAGAGCAGGGAACGCAATCGTTGTTCCCGGTCGTCCCGGAACGACTTCAGATTCCGGGCGGCCTCTTCCAACTGGAGGAGGGTTTCACCCAAGTCCAAGGACATTGCCCATCACCTCAACACCCTCTCGTCGCCCACCCGGCGGGTCACCTGCTGCTGGTCCAAGTATTCCAGGAGGGGCAACACGTACTTCCGGCTTGTGTTGAACATGGACCTGGTCTGGGCCACGGTAATACTGCCCTCCGCCTTCAGGTGAGCGACGATGCGGCCGGTCATGTCCTGGTAAGCCGAAGCGGCAAACACCACGGAATCGTTTACCTTGACCACTTTCCCTTGGTCTACGAGCAAACCCAACAGCTCATGGTCAATAGGGCCGTCGCTGGGTGGCGAATACGGCTCACTCGCCAAGAGCCGCAGGTAGTCGGCCGCCTGCTTCTCCAACTGGGCGTTCAGGGCCACCTCGTGTCCCGGCGCCCTCAGGTAGGGACCGTCCTCGACCAGCACACCCTCCCCGGCAAGACGCGATACGACCCGCTGGTGGACCGCCTGGGACATGCCCAACCGACTGCGGACTTCCTGCAATGGGGCTCCCCGACGCAGCGGGTACTGGCTGTGATAGGCCTGGAGGGCCATGTTGGCCCGGTTCTTCAGCACGTCCCAGCCCATGGCAGAGAATACGACCGCGTCGGCGTCGCTGCCCAGTTCACCAACAACCACCACTTCTCCCAGTTCGGCAAGGGCAGCCGTCCGCTCCAGCACCTCGGGCACCGGAAGGTTGGACCTGCGGGAAAGGTCGGTGAGGTTGCAGGGGCCCCACTGTTCGGCCACCGTCAGCAGAACGTCTTCGCCGGTTCCCTGGTCCAGCATCATCAGCCGTTCCACCACCTCCTGATTGAAGCGGCGGTGCCTTCGCCGGGGCGAGGGGTCCACGACTTGCCCTCCTCCAAGAGTCTCTTCGGCAGAGCGGACTATGAAGAAGTCGCCCTTTACGGCGGGCACCGGGTCGGTGAGAAGTATCTGGGCCCAGCCTTCGGCCCCAGGGGTGAGGCGGTCGGCATCCAGCAGTCTCACCCTGGCGGTGGACTCGGTGGTGAACAGGTGGAAGGAGACACCCTGGTTGTGGCGGAGGGAATGGGGCGCACCCGGCACCATCCGCAGACGGGCGTCCAACCTCTGAGTGGGACGCAGCCAGCCCGATGTTGTAAGCACTTCGCCCCGGGGCACGTCACCCCGGGAAATGCCGGAAAGATTGACGGCCAGCCTCACACCGGGCTGTGCTTGGTCGACGTAGCTCTTGTGGCTCTGCAGGCCCCGAATCCTGGCTTTCTGGCCCGACCCTGCCAGCTCCACCTCCTGTCCCACGGCCAAGCCCCCGTCCACCAGGGTGCCGGTTACCACCGTACCAAACCCGGTGATGGAGAAGCAGCGGTCCACCGGCAGCCTGGGGCGCCCCAAGTCGGAGCGGGCCTGGGTCTCGTCCAGGATGCGGTCGATGGCCTCCTTCAACTCTTCGAGCCCGTCCCCGGTGTAGGCGGACACCGCCACAATGGAACAGCCCTGCATCGACGTACCGTGGACGGCGTCCTCCACCTCCGCCTTGACCAAGTCCACCATTTCCTGGTCCACCAAGTCGGCCTTGGTGACTACGACCAGCCCCCGATCGATCTGGAGGAGGTCCAGTATGGCCAGGTGCTCCCTGGTCTGGGGCATCACGCTCTCGTCGGCGGCCACAATGAGCAACGCCAAGTCAATGGCTCCCACGCCGGCCAGCATGTTCTTGATAAACCGCTCGTGGCCCGGGACGTCGACGATGCTGACCTCCCGTCCGCTGGGCAAGGTCATCCAAGCGAAGCCCAAGTCGACCGTCATCTCCCGCTCCTTCTCCTCGGGGAGCCGGTCGGGATCTATGTCAGTCAGGGCCTTAACCAGAGTGGACTTGCCGTGGTCCACGTGTCCCGCTGTGCCTATAACGTACATGAGCTGTGGACGTCCTCTCGATTACAGGTATTCCACGCGGTTGCGCAATTCCTCTGGTGTAACCGTTTCGCAGGCCAGTTGCACTATCTCAATGGCTTGGCCCAGCCGGTACTTTTTGTCACGGTGAAAGAGAATACCGGAGTGTTCCGCCCCGGCAGCATTGAGGATAAAAAAGTGTTCATCATGAGTGTAAAGTGCCCGGCCTTCCCGGTGGGCCAATTCCAAAACTGATGGGTCGCCAGCTGACCTGAATCCCATACTTTGGACCGAGACTGCATCAACTCCTCGGGCAACCAACCCACGAATTACGGCGTAGTGGATGTGTTCATCGCAAAGAACGGAAAGCGGCATCAGGCTGGCAGGGTGTTCTTGTCCTTCTCTACCTGCTGCTGCCTTTCCATCTCTATCGCAAATTCTTCGTCTTCAAGGGCCTTCCGGTTCATTTCGAGACGGTGGTCATAGTAATAGGACAATGCAGCATGGATTTGAGCAAGGGTCAGGTGGGGGTGGGCTTCCAGAATCTCACGAGGAGACATTCGCCAATGGACGTACTCGGATACTATAAGCTGCACAGCCATGCGGGTACCTTTTATTCTGGGCTTTCCCCCGCAAATGTTAGGACTCATAACAATATAACTGGTCTGGACCTCTTCGTCGTCGGGCCTATCTCCGGAGTAACTCATTGCTCCTCCATTTGATGGCGATGGTGTTGCGCTTTTGAGGCCAGTATAACACCGGGTTTGGGAGCCCCGACGGGCCTCCCTCACGCCACGAAACGGGTGAACACCCGGTTGGCTATCAGGTAGGCCGGCTTGGTCAACTTCAGCTTGCCGCCTTCCCATCGCAGCAGCCCCTCCGACACCGCCTCGTTGATTTGCGCCTCGAAGTGGGAAGCGAGGTTGGTCCCCACTTGTGCCGATGCTTCCGCCAAGTCGAAGCCGTCCAGAAGGCGCAGCCCCAGAAACATCGACTCCCCGTAAGACGTTTCGGTGTCCAGTTGCTCGAAGCCCCCCACCTGGGGCGCCGCCTCCAACGCTTCGGCGGTAATCGCCTCCAATTGCAGGGGAGCCTCTTCTTGCCAACGCTGCA
Source organism: Dehalococcoidia bacterium (assembly GCA_034420695.1). Taxonomy (GTDB): domain Bacteria; phylum Chloroflexota; class Dehalococcoidia; order Lucifugimonadales; family UBA3495; genus Io17-Chloro-G2. The sequence goes on along the minus strand of DAOULB010000018.1, from coordinate 220,336 downwards.
CCATGTAGTTGTAGGTGCGGGGAGAGTCCAAGTCCCAAAAGCGGAACCCTCCCAAGGAAGAGTGGGCGCCAGGCCCAACGCCGAGGAAGGGGAGGTTGCGCCAATAGGCCAGGTTGTGACGGGCCGGCAGGCCGGGCTTGCACCAGTTGGAGATTTCGTAGTGGTGGTAGCTGGCGCTCTGCAGCCTGTCTTCCGCTTCGTGGTACATGTCCGCAGCAAGGTCGGGGTCGGGGTCGGGAAGCTTTCCCTCGTCGACCCATTTCTGGAAGGGTGTTCCGTCCTCCACGGTCAGGGAGTACATAGAAATGTGCTCGGGACACAAATCCATCAGCGCGGTGAGGGTCTCGGTCCATTGCTCCATGGTCTGCTTGGGAATCCCGTACATCAGGTCCAGGTTGACGTTGGAAAATCCGGCCTCCCGGGCGATGGAAAAAGCAGCAGCAGCCTGGCCGGCGTCGTGGCGGCGCCCCAGCAGCGCGAGCAGCGGATTGTTCAGCGACTGGACCCCGATGCTCAGCCTGTTCACACCTTGGGCCAGCAATTCATGACAGGCCTCCCGATCCAAGTCTCCGGGATTGGCCTCTATCGTGATTTCGGCATTGGCAGCGACGGGAAATGCATCCCTGATGGAGGAGAGCACCTTGCCGATTTCCCCCCGGGGCAGGTAGGAGGGGGTGCCGCCGCCGAAGAAGACGGTGTTGACCGCCGGGCCGCCCAAAGCTTGTCCCCACAGTCCTATCTCCGTCTTCAGAGCATCAAGGAAAGGCATCATCAGACCCTCAATACCTTGGTAGGTATTGAAATCGCAGTAGGGACACTTGGTCTTGCAAAAGGGAACATGGACGTATAACGAAATACCGTTTTCCTGAATATCAATCATGCGTCCAACAGACCCAGAAGCGAGGGAATTGGGGAAGGTCGACCGGCGGCCAACCTGAAAGTGAAAGCGGTGTAAGGTCCCAGCAGGGGGATTCTATTCGTCGACAACCCGTGCTGACCCGTCCACAACCTTGGATGGGTCTTTTTCTTCAGGGCGGGGGCGGTTGGCAGGGGGCCCTTGAATGTCTTCCACAACGTGCCGGGGCGACAGCTTGACCAGAGCGAACACGGAAGCGCCAAATACAAGGAGATCGTCAAGGCGTCCTATCACAGGGACCCAGTCCCGGAGCAGGTCCACGGGGGAAAGAACGTAGAGGATTCCCAGGGGCACCAGCGTCCGGAGCAGCAGCGGCACCCGCCGGTCGAAGGTCAGCTTCCAAACCAACCGGGCCAGCCGAAAGAGCCGAGGCAGCAACCGGGGTAATACCAGCATGGCGAGGGGCATAGCCAAGCGGTGAAACATGCAACCTGCCGTAAGGATTCAATACTATGGGTGAATACTCTTGATTATAGAACAAGGGGAGGCCACAGGAAAGACCACAGCAATTCCTTCAAGGCGATTGTGCTCGACATCGCAATGGAATAGGATTGCAAGGAAAATTCAGGCCGGCCATGGTCGTGGCCCGGCAGCCCAGTTTACAGGAAAGAGGCATAGAGAATGACTTCGATGACCCAAGCCAGAACGGTAGGAGAACTGAAGGCCAGTTCCTATGTGGTGCTGCCGGTAAGGGAAGAGTTGCGCAAGAACCTGATTGCCAAAATCAGGGCGGAAGAAATAGTCTTCCCTGGCATAATTGGCTTCGATCATACCGTAATACCCCAGTTGGAGAACGCCATCCTGGCCGGGCAGGACGTTATCCTACTGGGAGAGCGGGGCCAGGCAAAGTCAAGGGTAATCCGCAGCCTGGTGGGCCTGCTGGACGAGTTCGTGCCCAAGATGGCCGGGTGCGAAATCAACTGCAACCCTTACCAGCCCATCTGCCGGGCCTGCTTGGACTTGGTTGCCAAATACGGCGATGACACCGAAATTGAGTGGATTCCCCGGGAAGAGCGGTACTCGGAGAAGTTGGCGACCCCGGACATTTCCATTGCCGACCTCATCGGGGAAATAGACCCCATAAAGGTCGCCGAGGGCCGGCATCTTTCCGACGAACTGGTCATCCATTACGGGCTGGTGCCCCGCACCAACCGGGGAATTTTCTGCATCAACGAACTGCCCGACTTGGCCGAGCGGATCCAAGTGGGACTGTTCAACCTGATGGAAGAGCGTGACGTGCAGATCAAGGGGTACCGGATCCGGCTTCCCTTGGACGTTTACGTGGTATCCACCGCCAACCCCGAGGACTACACCAACAGGGGACGCATCGTCACCCCTCTCAAGGACCGTTACGGCTCCCAGATACACACTCACTACCCCCTCAACAACCAGGACGAGATCGCCATCATGGACCAGGAGAGGTCCCGGTTCCCCGACGACGAGAAGGTGATAGTCCCCGGTTACATGAAAGACATCCTGGCCGAAACCACCGCCCAAGCAAGGCAGAGCAGCGAGATTAACCAGCGGTCCGGCGTCAGCGTGCGCCTGAGCATTTCCAACTACGAGACTCTCTTGGGCAACGCCGTCCGACGGTCAATCATCCACGGCGACGAGTTCACCTGTCCCAGGACCAGCGACCTGCCCTACATCGTAGCCTCCTTCGCCGGCAAGATAGAGCTGGAGACCTTCGAAGAAGGGCGGGAGAACAGGGTAACCGACGACCTCACCCGCAGGGCAGTCCTGCGGGTGTTCGACAGCTACTTCAGCATGGAAGACTTGGAACGCATCATCGAGGCCTTCGACCTTGGGGAAACCGCCGAGACCGGCAGCGACAGGAGGGCTTCGGAATATCCAACCTTGGCCGCCCGGATAGACGGCATGGCAGAGGCGGTAGCCAAGTTGACCGACGACGCCAGGCCCGAAGCGGTGGCATCGGCGGTGGAATTCATTCTGGAAGGACTGCACCTGAACCGGCGGTTGAATTGCGAGCGCACCCCCGCCGGGGCCTTGTACCACCGGTAGCCTTCTTCTCGAATTGCCGACCCTCTTACCAGGGAACGAGCGGGGACGAGCCATCGGTTCGTCCCCGCTTTTGCTCCAGAAGCTCCCGTACACCGGTCACCTTGGCTTGTACTGACACTTCCTCCTTGACTTCTTTAGAACATCTAATCTATTATTAGAACAGGAGTTTCAACATTGCGCGTTAAAACAGAGGCGAGGGGGAGCCATGGCGGGGGCCGAAGTCCAAGAGATTCACTGCAAGACCTTGATAAACCGCATCGATGTGCCGGGGTTCCCCTTCCGCTGGACCATGAACCCCTACCGGGGCTGTCGCCACGCCTGCCGCTATTGCTACGCCCGCCCCACCCACGAATACTGGGGATTCGACTCGGGCAGGGAGTTCGAGCAGCGGGTCTTCGCCAAGGTCAACGCACCGGAAGTGCTCCGGCAGGAACTGCTGAGGCCCCGGTGGAGGGGTGAGCCAATCGCCATCGGCACCGCTTCGGACCCCTATGAACCCGCCGAGTCCCAGTACAAGCTGACCCGACGCGTTCTGGAAGTGCTCCGGGATCACCGAAACCCCGCTTCCATCACAACCAAGGGGATCATGGCCCGCAGGGACGTGGACGTGCTGAAGGAGTTGAACGAAGAGGCAGGGGTCCGGGTCTCCTTCAGCGTCGGCAGCATCGACGAAAAGGTCTGGAAAGATACCGAACCGGGGGCCCCTTCACCCATGGCCCGGTTGGAAACCATGAGATTCCTGGTGGAGCAGGGGGTACCTGCCGGCGTATCTATGGCGCCAATCCTTCCCGGCATATCTGACAACCCGGAAAGCATTGACGAGGTGGTTGCAACGGCGGCCGCTTACGGGGCCCAGTACCTGTCGGCCAACCTGCTCTTCCTGAAGCCCGGTTCCAAAGAGTGGTTCATGCCCTACATCAAAGAGGCCCACCCGCACCTGATACCAGGATACTCCAAGATCTACCGGCGCACCTACGCCCCTCACGAATACACCAGCAGGGTGTTGCAGGTGGTTGACGACGCCAGGCGGCGGTGGGGACTTCCCAAGGCCTTGCCAGTCCGGGAAATGGCTGCACCCCAATTGCAACTGGAAATGGCGTTGACCGCTTAAACCTTCCTCCAGAAAGGGGCCCTCTGGCGCTGCTTTTCCAGCAGGCTCTCGTCCAACAAGGCCGGGGGTTCCCCGGGCGCCGGCGCTCGAAGGGAGTAGCCGATAGCTTCGAATACCCGGGTGTTGGTGTAGTAGCTGTTATAGGTCTGCCGGACCAACTCCCCAAAGAACCCCGGCTCCCTCTCTTCTATGGCTTTCAGTGCCGATACCTGCCGCGATAGCGGTTGCAGACCAAACCCGGCTTCTGCGGAAGCACCAATTTCAATCTCACGCAGTCCATTGGTGAAGAGTCTTATTGACTCCGGGTTAGAAGCCACGGCATCCTCGACGAAGCGGCCCACGCCCAAGTCACCCGCCCCCGGCAGATTGCCTTCGGGGGGAATAAGCACGTTTAAGACAGCGTCCAGCAAGATGCGCTGCTCTTTTGAAAATACTTGCGGCAAAGCTGTTTGTTCCTTCAGACAAACTTGCCAAGCGGCAGGCAGCCCTTCCACCGGTTGCCCCGGGCTTGGCGCCAGAGCATGTCGGGCCAGCGTCCGCCGGGAGGACATTCCTGAGGCCCCCAAGTGAAAGGGTACTCGCGGGCCTCGAAGGGTGTCAATTTGCTGAATTTCGCAGCTAATTATCTTCCCACGCTCTCTTGTATCATAAGGACTTTATGGAGAAATGCTGTAGCGCCCCGTCCCTTCATCAATGGAGAATCTCAGGAAATACAAGCCCCATCTCTTGGAACTGGCCTTGGTTCTCGCCTGCTATTTCGTCTACCTGCTCACCCGGGGACTGGTCTATCCTGACACCACCGCCACCGGAATCGCCAACGCCAGGGAGATAGCCGCCCTTGAACAGGGCTTCGGCTTCTTCTGGGAACCGGGGTGGCAGGAATGGGCTCTCAGGCAGTCCAGAGCGCTGGCCGTCTTCTTCAACTGGGTCTACATCGTCACCTACTGGCCGGTGATACTGCTATTCGGGATGGCCCTCTTCTTTGGTGATCGCTCCACCTACTACTACTACCGGACCGTTATCCTGATCAGCCTGATTTTTGCCTTGGTCACTTTCGTGCTATTTCCGGTGGCATCGCCCTTCAACCTTACGGAACACTTTTCCAACACGATCCAAGATTTTGGGCCCAGCTATTACGGCAGCCAGGAGATGGCAGTCTTCTATAACACCAACGCAGCAATGCCCAGCCTGCACTTCTGCTGGACGGTGGTGCTGGGCGTGTCTTTCTTCCGCAGGTTGAACGGGCCATGGAAGCTATTGGGGCTAGCCTATCCGGTGCTGACCTTCTTTGCCATCACCATCACGGGAAACCACTTTATCCTGGACGCAATGGCCGGCGGACTGCTGGCGGCAGTGTCCTTCGGCCTTACTGCGCTCTGGTACAGGTCTCCCTCTAGGAGGCTGCTCCCACCTTGGCTGTCACGCTCTTCAGGAACCTGACCACGTGGGGCAGCACCTGCTCGCTGGCCCGGGACGTCTGGCCGTGGTCCAACCCCGGTATGGTTACAAACTCCGCTCCCGGAATCATACCCGCCGACTCCTTGGCCCCGGCGTAGAACCCATCGGCGTCGCCGCAGTAGAGCAGGCAGGGGACATTCAGCTTGGGCAGGACTTCCTCAATGCCGTCGGTGCCTCTAGGAGCCAATACCGAGGCCGCCAAGGCCTCAGGGTCGTTGGCCAGCAACACCGCTTTGCGGTCGTCGGGCATGGGTCCTTCCTGCTCTTCGGCCGCGGCCACGTAGGCCTCCATGCCCCGCCGCAGCATGTCGGCCTGCTGCTGGGGGTCGAAGGCGTTCAAGCTGGGCAGCGCGCTCATGCCCCCAATGATGAGGGAATGGAACCGCGCCACGGCATGCATCGCTATACCGAAGCCGATGCGGCCCCCCAGGGAAAATCCCATGTAGTGGGCCTTGTCCACTCCGCAGTCGTCCATTACGGCCAGCACGTCGTTGACCCGCTTCTTCAGCTCGTAGGCATCCGGGTCATGGGGCTTGTCGCTGTGGCCGTGGCCGCGGGCATCAATGCAAATCAGGCGGTAGTCCTGTATCAGCCCGGCGACGTACCCGTTGTCGTGCCAGGAATGCAGGGTCTGGGTCATGCCGTGTTGCATAACCAGCGGCGGGCCCTCGCCGTCGACTTGGTAGTGAATCCGGACTCCGTCATTGTTCGCGTATGGCATTATCCTCCCCCAATCAGCGCAAGTTTGGAATTGTACTCAGGAGGCCGGTCCAAGCCTGCCGCCCCGGCCATTTCAACCAGGACGACAAGGCAACGGCCTCATTCGAACCCCGGAACCCGAGTATAGCACCGGCGGCTGGACAATAGAATGAAGCCGCCCGGCGGGACGCCCTTCTCCCGGTTTCAGCCGGGGCCCGTGGAAGAACGGCTCCGGCCCCAAAGCGGGTGCCTGAAGGTCGGCAGCCCGCTTTGGCTGCCTCCGGTCATCGGCTCAGCCGGCGGCGGTTCCCCGGCCTTTTCCGGCGCCGCAGCGGTGGGACGGTAATGCTGCTCGATGCTGCGCCGGGGTTCCAAGTTGCTCAGGTGGCGGCCCAATGCTTCCAAGCTGTTCAGGTTGTGCACCGGCAGGAAATCGTCGATGTAGGGGAGCGCCGCCTGCATTCCCCTGGTCAAGGGCTGGTAGGAGCGGTCCCCCAGAAGCGGGTTCAGCCAGATGAGACGGCTGCAACTCCTCTGCAAACGGGAGATTTCCTTAGCCAGCAATTCCGGTTCGCCCCGGTCCCACCCGTCGGATATCACCATCACCACCGCGCCGTTCTTGGCCACCCTCCGCAGCCAGCGGTAGTTGAAGGTCTTGACCGCCTCTCCAATCCTGGTGCCGCCGGCCCAATCGGGCACCGCCTTGGACACTTGGCTCACTGTATCGTCCACGCCGCGGTGGCTCAGGTACCGCGTGATCCTGGTCAGCCGGGTGGCGAACAGGAAGGCCTCCACCCGGTCCAAGCCGCCCCCGGCTTTTGGGAGGGATAGGGTGTGTATAAAATGCAGCAACATCCGGGTGTACCGCTCCATGGAACCGCTGATGTCGCACAACAGCACCATGGGCCGGGGCTTTTCCTTACGGCGTTGGAAGGAAAGCTCCAGCAATTCTCCGCCGAATTTCAGGTTCCCGCGCAGGGTACGCCTCAGGTCCAGTTGGTTGCCGGGTCCGGGGCCAAGCCTGCGGGTGCGGCGGTTGCTCAGGTTCCAGGAAAGGCGGGCCATCATGGCCTTGGCCTCGTTCACCTCTTGCGGCGTGAACTGGGCGAAGTTCTTTTCCCGCAAGACCTCCCTGACGCTGTAGGTCCTGGTCAGGTCTACTTGGTCCGCCAAGTCTTCATCGTCTTCCTGGCCAGGTCCACCGGAGTCCCTTGAGCCCGCATCAGCCGGAGGACCCGCTTGCGGCTGCCGGAACCGCCGCTGCTCTCCCATGGAACGAAGATCAAGGGACGTTTCACCGGTGGCGGGCCGCCGCCAGAACACGTCGAAAGCTTCTTCGAAAAGAGGGAGGTCCGACTTCCGATGGACCAGGATGCACTTGGCCGCTTGCCTGAAGTCGGCCCGGCGGGACAGGGGAGCGTATTCCGTGGCCCTCACCAAGTCGAGCATGTTGCTGGACCCGACATCCATGCCCAGCCGCCGCAGCACTTCGCCGAACAGCACCAAGTTATGGAGGATGGGCGTAGGTTCCGGGGCTTCCACCTCCGGAGTTTGAGTGTCCAGTGTTTCTGCCATCGGACTCGGGCCAGCACTCTCGTCTCCCACTAGGGGCCAGCCCTCCGGCGGCCCCGGGGCCCGCGGTTCTGGGACCGCTCCAGCAGCGCCCGCACCGCCTCTCCCCGCACCGTTTCTATGTCATCCTGGTACTTCAGCATGATGCCCAGGGTATCGTCGATTACTTGGGGGTCCAGCTTGGTCTGGTTCAGCGCCAGCAGGGCCGAGGTCCAGTCCAGGGTCTCCGACACTCCCGGAATCTTGTAGAGTTCGGTCTGCCGCAATTCCTGGATGAACCCGGTGACCTCTTCGGCCAGTCTCCTGGGGGCCTCGGGAATGCGGCTGGTGATTATCTGCAGTTCCTTCTGGTAATCGGGATAGTCGATCCAGTAGTAGAGACAGCGGCGCTTCAGGGCGTCGTGAATCTCCCTGGTGCGGTTGGAGGTGATAATGACCACCGGCGGATTGACGGCCCGGTAGGCCCCCAGTTCCGGAATGGTTATCTGGTAGTCGGCCAGCAGTTCCAGGAGGAAACCCTCGAATTCTTCGTCAGCCCGGTCCAACTCGTCGATGAGCAGCACCGGCGGCTTGTCCTGAGCCTCATCGATGGCTTGCAGCAGGGGCCGCTTTATCAGGAACCTCTCGCTGAACAGGTCCGCTGCGGCCCGCTCCCGGTCCACCGCTCCCGCTGCTTCCATGAGCCGTATCTCCAGCACTTGCCGGCTGTGGTTCCACTCGTAAACTGCGTGGTTGATATCCAGCCCCTCGTAGCACTGCAGCCGGATCAGCCGGGTGTCCAAGCCCTCGGCCAGTGCCCTGGCGATCTCCGTCTTGCCCACTCCGGCCTCGCCCTCCAGGAACAGGGGGCGCCGCAGTTTTAAAGCCAGGAACACCGGCACCGCCAGACTGCGGTCGGAAACGTAAACTTGGTCTCTCAGAAGGTTTTGGACTTGGTCAATTGATTCCGGGGCGTTAATGGTGGTAGACAAACGCGCGTTGCTCCTCGTGCGAGGTTGGGAAGGAGGACCATGCGGGTGGCACCGGGCCCTGAGCAGACATTGTAGCCTAAGCCGCGGGGGGCACAAAGGGGCCCTGCACGTAACGCCGCACCAAGGCCTTGAGCCGCAACCAGTGATCGTCCAATGAGCTCAGCTCGGAACGAGTCAGTTCCCGGTAAGACTTGCCCAAGTGGGGAAACTCCCAAAGGGAAAAAGCCCAGAAGCCTCTCAACTCTCCCTCTTTCATAGTAGGCAACTTCTCACTGATAACCCCGGTGGCCCCGGCAATCTCCCAAGAAACCAGGACACGGCCCTTGTCGGCTATGGCCAGCGCCTCAACCCAGGACGCTTGGCGCTGTTCCTCGCGGTATGGCTCCATCAGCTCCAACAACCGGGCCGCCCGCTGCGCGTCGGTCGCCGCTTCGCCGGCGAAGCGGTGAGTATACAGGCTCTGCCAATTGGCGCCCAATGCCGGTATGACCATGCCTCCGTCGGAGGCTATCGCCAGCCCAACGGACTTGTCCCTGCCGCTGAGAGACCACTGGCTGGCCTTAAACCTGGCAATACCGCCATGACTGTGGCCGATCTCTTCCGGCGCTGCGGTCAGACCAAGGTCCTGGGGCGCGACAGGATTCAACGGCGCTTCTTCCAGCAGCCAGCGGAATTGCGCCTGCTTGGCCGGATTGGAAGTAGCCAACAGAATCGGGAGTTGGTTCATTAGACGGGAGCTTATGGGTAGACCGGGACCCGGTCTAGTGCAGCGGTCAAGCCCGCAAGAGGCCCTTACCCCACCAAGTTTCGGCGGAAGAGCCCTCCAGTTCTTCGAATCCCGTCTTCCAACCGTCCTCAGTCTGCCCCATCACTGGAAGCCGGCGTTCCCTCTCTTCCGGCGCCAAGGAGGTCCCTGGCCCGACAAAAGCCAAGGACAGGGCTTCCTCCCGGCCTTGGGCGTCTACCGACACTGCCCAAGCGCCGAAGAAGATGAACAGGCCGATGACCAGGAAAACTGCTAGGATGATTGAAATCGGCGCCGGTACGCTCTTAATCATGGGGCTGCTCCCGGAGCACCAAGCTTGTCTGTAGTCTTACTGCACACGTTGCCAGGGAAAACCTATTATACGACGAGTCACGTCCTGCCGGTCTTTACCTCACTTCAACTTCGTGGGGGAACACCATGTTGTTGCCGTAGCCCCGGCCGTCCCACTTGTTGGGGAATTCCATCGGCTGGGTGTCGCCTTGGTCGTTAGTGGCGCGGCACATAAGGGTGTAGCGGCCCGGAGCACGCGGAACCCAGTAATGCTCCCAGCGGTTCCAGGAGTACCCGGACCTGGGATGCAGCCGATCCACCGGCTGCCAACTGGAGCCCCCGTCGGCGCTGATTTCCACCAATGCGATCTGGTCCTCCCCGGACCATGCAGCCCCGGCCAGCAAGTAGCCGCCGGACGGGACTATCTCTCCGGGGGCCGGGCTGGTGATGATGGACTTCACTTTCAGCTTGGTGTAATAGGTGTAGGCATCGGCGGAACCGGGCTGGTTCATGGTCATGTAGCGCTCGGTCTGGTAGAACCCTTTGAACTCGTGGTCCACTACGTGGATGCCGACCAACCACTTCACCGAGTTCATCCCATACCAGCCGGAAACCAGCAGGCGCAGCGGGTATCCGTGGACCGGCGGCAGGGGTTCCCTGTTCATCTCGTAAGCCAGCAGGGTGTCGGGATGGGTGGCCTTGGCGACGGGCAGGCTCCTCTCGTAGGTCACGTCAGGAGGGTCTCCCACCGTTTCGTCGGGCCCGTGATCGGCGCCCTCGAAGACCACCTCCACGGCGGTGTCCTTGACCCCGGCCCGGGCCAGCACGTCGGCCAGGGACACCCCGCTCCACTCGGCATTGCCCATGATGCCGTGACCCTTGATCTGCTCCATAACCGAACTGGTGCGGGTGGCCTTGGCCCAGTAGTCAGGGACCGGGCTGTTACCGCAGCACTCGAAGGTCACTTGGAACTGCTTGCGGGGCATCGCCAACAGGTCGGCGTAACTCAGGCTTAAGGGGTTATCAACCTCGCCGTCCACTACCAGTCGGTAGGTTTCCGGGTCGATGTCGGGCACTTCCGCCCAGTGATTGCGGACGTAGAACAGGTCGTTGGGGACTACGTCCTCCTGCAACGCCGAGGGAGGCGAAGCAAAGGTTCGGCGCCCGGCGTTGGTCGGGATCAATTGGGGTTTTGCCTGGGTTCTTGGCGGCTGGATGGCCATGGCGACCTCCCGGAGGATTTCAGATTGCAGCGCTTCGGATCATTGGTTGGCGCCCCGGACTCATTCCAAGTACTCCGTATCCAGGGATGTGCCGGGATAGGTGACCAGCAGTGTCACCGGTATCCAAAGCTTGTTGACCAGTTTGTGGGGCTCACCCGGTGGCGCGAACAGGGTGCTGCCGGCTCTCACCGTTTCAACCTCGCCGCCCATGACTACTTGGACCGCACCCGCGGTGACCATGATGGCCTGATCAATCTGATGGGCATGCAGCCGTCCCTCCCATCCGGGGTGCAACTCCACCTCCTTGATGGTCAGAGAGGCCGCCCCCACGCCGCCGGACACCAAGAGCCGCTCGCGGCGATAGTCAGCCACCGGCGGCAAAGGCACGCTGCTATGTTCGATTATGGGCATTTCTCCACCATTGCGGTTGATCAGTTTCTGGGCCGGACTTGCTCACCGGATACAGGAAGGCAGGTGAGGTCAGTTTTAGGTCTGCCGTCGTCCTAGTTCCTCTTCCAGTTGGCGAATCCTGGCCTCGGCTTGGGAACGTTCATTCAAAGCTTGGTCCAGGTCTATGTGGTAAATGCCGGTCTCTCGGTCGTAGAGTTCCGGTGTTCCCTCTCTCCAGCAAAAGCTCCGCCTCAAAGCCGGGCTGTATCCCTTAAGGATTCCATCCGGCTCGATGGTAAGCTCGATGGGACGGTAAACCCCGTCCAACAACAGTTCGCCGGTTAGGGGCTCGTTGTAGTAGCTGCCCCCAGTGGGGTCGAAACGCCAGTATTCAGAGACTCCGATCCGGGCGTAGAGGTCCCGCTTCCGCCCCAAGTCGTTCCGGAAGGTGCTCTCCGACGCTACTTCCAGCGCGAAGTCGGGCGGCTTCCCGGCCTCCCAGGGCAGGTACAGCTTCCTTCGCCGTATGGCAGCAGAATCCACGTCAAACGCAAAGTAGAGGTCGGGGAGCACACGGCGATTGAGGTTGCCGGGGTCATAGCACAAGGTAGTGTTGGAGTCGACGAAAACGTTCTCTGACGAGTACAGCCTCTTTACGTGGGCTTCTATGATTTGAAAAATCCTAAAAATTACATGGTTTTGTTCCATACCCTCGGGCAACGGCTCCAGCTCGTTGGGGTCGTATTCGAGCTTATGGTAGTCAATATCAGAGATTACCTTGTAGGTAGGCTTTATCCTCATTTCGGGGGCTCCCAAGCCGTCTGTCCCAGCTTATTGGCCAGATGATAGCACACGCTCACCGTATCTCTCGGAAGGGGCCGGGCCGCCATTAGCTACTAACATAGCGCAGTTCTAAGCCGCCGCAGACAACCAGTTCACTCGATAGTAATATCGTATCCCACTATGGCGGTGAAGTTCTTCCGCATGTTGTTGTACCGGGGCACGCGGGACTGGGTGCGGCCCGAGGCGTCGGTGGCCCGGGACATGACTTGGTACTTCCCCGGCTTATCCGCCTCCCAGAGATAGGACCACCGGACCCACATCCAACGATCCCTGGGCTCCTCCAGCCGGGCCGCCTTCCAAGTCTCGCCGCCGTCCACGCTGACCTCCACTTGGGTGATGGCGCCGTCCCCGCTCCAAGCGTATCCCCGCACTACGTGGGTCCCTTGGGGCAGGGACTCAGTGTCGTCGTTGGGGTGGGTGACGATGGACTTGACCGGAATGGTGGTAATCAGTTCCTTGTCCGTAGCGTCGGCGGAATCAGCATAGTAGTAGAAGTTGTAGTGATACCAGCAGTCGGGCATGTGGTCCAGCACTTCCAACCGGCGGATCCACTTCACCGACCAGTTGCCCGACCAGCCCGGCACCAGCAACCGCACCGGCGCCCCGTGCAAGTGCTCCAGCAACTGCCCATTCTGGGCCCAGCACAGGATGGTGTCTGGATGGAGGGCCTTGAGCCGCGGAAGCCCCTTGTCATAGAAGAACGGCTCGGTCCCCGGAGCGGCGGTGACCGGCACCCCTTGGTCCCAACCTTCGGCCCGGATGTAGAGAGCTTTGTCGGTCAACCCGGCGTCATTGAGTACCGCTGCCAGTGGAGCGCCGGTCCACTCGGCGGCGCTCAGGATCATGGCTTCCTGGGTGCGGGAGGGCTTGGGACCCTCGCCCTTGAAGTATTCGAAGTAGGTGGCATCGCTGCCGGAGCACTCCATCACGGTGCGCACCGTGCGTGACGGGTAGCGCCGCAACTCCTCGTAGCTCAGGGTCAGCGGGTTCTTGACCTCGCCATCGATGGTCAGGGTCCACCGGTCCGCCGGGACCACCTCGGGCACCTCGAAGTGCTGCACCACGTAGTGAAGCTCGGTGGGGGTAATCAGGCCCTCCAGATCCATCACCGGCGCCCGGACCCGCTTGACCCTGCCCTCGTCGTCCAGCAGATTGACCGGGTCCATCCGCTTGCTGGGCCAGCCATACCAAGTCCCGCTGCGATGGGGATTGGTGGACTCCGGCCCACCAGCGTCCTCCATGCGGAGAAAGTCCGGGACGGCCCCTTCCTCTTGCTGGGTGGCCATGGTCAACTCCTCTGCCGGGCCCGGCATCAGGCTCCGGTCTGGTACTTCTCTCCCAAAGCGGTTTCCCACCGCAGGTAGTTCATCATATCGGCGTAGTTTCTATCGGGCCCCGAATATACCATGTCGGTGGGGGCCCTGGTTACTCCGGTCAGTCCCTCTTCCACCGGCAGCCTCCTGCCCCGCCAGGCCGCCATTCCTCCATCCAAGGCCCAAACGTTCCGGTAACCCATGTCCAGCAGAGTAGCTGCGGTAAGGATGGACAATTGCCCGTCGGAGCAGGACACGGCAATGGGGGTCTCGAGGTCGGGGATGGCATCGCCGACATAGATTTCCAGCCAGCCCCTGGGGATCCACCGGGCGCCAGGCACGTGGCCCCGGCTGAATTCCTGGCTGGTGTCCACGAAAATGACCCCTTTGCCTCCTCCCCAGTGCAATCCTTGGGGCGAAACAGTGGGCACTCTTTCCATGGCTTCTTCCAGCCCGACAACGACTGATGCCGGTCTTCCGGTCTCCAATTGAAGACCCGCCGCCGTCCAAGCCCCGGTCCCACCGTTCTCACCATCTACTACCGCGTAGACCTCTTCCATGCCCATCTGCCGGTACCAGGAAGCCACAAGGGTGCTCCTGGCCCTGCCGTCGCAGGCGAAGACTATCGGGGCATTCTTGACCACCGCCACGTCATCGGACCGCTGGACCACCTGGCCTCCAGGGAACCAGTTGAACCCGGGTATGTGCCCCCCCTCGTACTCCTCCTGAGTGCGCACGTCGATGAGGTACACGTTGTCTTCCCCGCGGCGGGCCATCTTTTCCTGGAGCTCCTCCACATTGAGGAAACGCACCCCGTCCTCGGCGGCGGCCCGCTCGGCATAGGCTTCGGCCGCGGCCAACCCTTCGGAGGATACTTGGGGCAACTCGACCCGGTCGGCCCCGGACTCCAACTCGAAGCCAGCCAGCACCCATCCGGAGGTGCCGTTCTTCAGGCCCACCGCGTTGCTCACTCCCATCCGCTGCAACGCCCTGGTGCCGATGATACTGCGGGTGCGCCCGGCGCAGTTGACCACCACCGTGGTGTCGGGATCCAAGTCCTTGGTGATGTCGGTAATCCGGTAAGCAAGCTCGCCGCCGGGCACGCTGCGTCCTCCGGGGATGCAGAAGCGCTGGTACTCCTCGGGAGTGCGGGTGTCCAGGATGACCAGTTTCCTGCCCTCTTCAATCCAGCGGTTAAGCTCGGTCGCGTCGATCTCGGGAACGTGGTGCACCACTTCCATCTTTTCGCCAAAGTCCTTGGAAGGAACGTTGCTTCCCCACTCGGTGGGCAGGTCCCGGCTGACCCAGCGGTTGATGCCTCCCGACAGCACTGAGACTCCGGTGTAGCCCATGCCCTCCAGGGATTTTGCCGCCAGCGCCGCCCGGCGCCCATCATCGTCGCAGACCACCACGGTCACGCCCTTGGCCGGAACGGCTTGGGCAATCTGGAATTCCAGCAGCCTTCGGGGGATCAGGCTGGATCCGGGAATGTGGGAACTGTTGTATTCCCCGGGGTCCCGCACGTCGATCAGCGCGAACCGGTCTTTTCCTGCCAGCAAGTCTTTCAGTTCCTCGGGGGAAATCTCTTGGGCCATAGAGAATGACCTCCTTTCGTTCATTATGTTTCCGGTTGCTTGTGTTCCTGGCTCGTTCAGTCTGCGGCGCTGGCTGGAGAAGGCGGGGCCTGGGCTTCCACTTCAGTTTCTTAATACTTGCCGTTTCCGGTTCGCTCAGTCTGCGGCACTGGCCGGGGATGGCTGGGTCTGGGCTTCAGGGGGCAACGAATCTTCCCAGTGCGGTATCAGCATTCTGGACGTGGGTTCAAGGAACAGTATAGACACCGCCCCCGCCACGCTGGCGGCTATGGACACTATCCAAGCCAGTTGATAACCGCCGGTCAGGTCGAATATTACTCCGCCCATCAGGCCCCCTATGGCCATTCCGGTGCCGGCACCCATACTCTGGAACCCGAAGATAGTCCTCACCGGGCCCATGCCGTAGTACTGGCGGTTTATAACCAGGAAGGCCGACATTTCGCCGCCCATCCCCAGCCCGAACAGGGCGGCAAAGAGGAAGAAGTGCCACGGCTCGTGGGTCCAGAGCAGCAGGGCCACGGTGATGCCTTGGACGAAGTAGGCCAAGGCCATAACTCCCTTCGCGCCGAAGCGGTCGGCGAGCACCGGGGTTGAGAACCGGCTGGATATGCTGGCCAGGGAGTAGATGCTGACAATGAGGGACGCTGTCTCCAGCCCAACGCCCCGGGTGGTAGCGTAGAACACCACTCCTACCATGACAATCGAGTGACCGACGCATCCCAAGTGGTGAATCAGAATGAGGTTCCAGAAGGCCCTGGTTCGTCGGGCGTGCTGCAGGAACACCTTGCTCCGCAGTTGGGCCAGCGCCGGGGCCATGGCCGGCGCCGGCCGCTCCCCTTCGTCCGACCCGTAGGGAGTCCTGCCACGCTCCCGGGGGTCGCCGTGGAACCGCCACAGCAGGGCCAGGATGATGCCGCCGCCCACCGGCGCCAGTATCCAGAACGACGTTTGCCAATCGGTGCGGGACAGCAGCACCGCCAGCAGCGGGGCCATGATGGAGGTCCCCATGCCGCCGGCCGACTGCTGGATTCCCACCGCAACCCCCAGCTTGCGCTTGAACCAGGCAGCCACGGTGGTGGGTATATTGACCCTGAAGAGTGCCTGGGAAACCCCCAGCATGAAGCTGTAATAGAGGTAAAGTTGCCACACATGGCCCATCGTTCCCAGCAAGAACAGGCCGGCCATGTACACCATTGCCGCGGCCATCAGGCTTGCCCTGGCCCCGTAGCGGTCGCCGAGCCATCCGGCGGCGGGGGCCAGCGCTGCGCTAACAATGCTGCGCAGGAAGTAGGCCATGGTTATTGCGGTGAGGGACCAAGCGAACTCATCCCGCAGCGCCACGATGAGGATGGCAAAGGCTTGCCCGATGAAGTTGGTGGTGACCTGCAGCAGCGTGGCCATGCCCACTATCAGCCACGCGGGGTGGTAATTGCCGGGAAAGAACTTTAGCCGGTTATCTAGGTGTAGCAAAAGATTGCGTCCGGGACCGCTGCGGCTTGGAGAGCGTCCCTCATTAAATCCCGGCAATACCGGGCCAACGCCCCTCCGGGCGGGCTGCGACCGCCCGTTTTGGCTTGACGCCCAGGATGCAGGGTGCAGGTAGTGTCAGCAGTTATCCCACTTGGGAGTGGCGAAGGTGATGGCCTCTCCGGTCTCCAGGTTATAGCGGCAACGGGGCAGGCCCCGGAGGTCCGTGCCGTATACGTGCACCTCCACCGTGGGCCGGTCCGTATGGTTGTCCATCTGGTGAATTTCGTCCACATCGGGCACCAGAAGGGTGATTTCCCCTGGCCGGAATTGAGCGCTCCGGTCCTTCTCCAGCTTGGCAAACCCTTCCTGTGAGTGGTCGTCCACCCGCTGGTAGCGGGTCTCGGTCAAGGTGTTTTCCAGCACCCCGATCATGCCCCAAGTCCGGTGGTCGTGGGGCCCCAAGTGCTCCCCCGGTCCCCAGACCACGGAGGTGACCTGCAACCCGCTCTCGCCTTGATACAGCAGGTACGACCCGTGGTCGGGCCGAGACCCGGAACCCAGGGGGCGCCTGTATTCCAGCGGCACGTTTTCCGGGTTCCGGGTCAACTTCTCCAACCAGTCGGACCCCGTCTCGAAAATCCTCCGCTGGTCCGGCTGGCCCTTCAGCAGCTCCTCCATGTCGTGGATGAACTGCTCCAGCGAATACTTCACAGTGGTCATGTTCAACCCTCCGGCGGGCCACCGGCCCTTGGGTTTTTGGATTATGGGCACCGCCCAAAGCAGTGTCAAGAAACGCCTCCTCTCCGATACCATTACTATGTCGGTGAGCCATGTTAGCGGGCTCGGTTGGGGTGCCGGTTTAGGCCGCTGTGTTAGAATGACCAAAGAGAAGCCCCTTGGACAGCGGAGCATGGAAGACGAGGTATTCATAGAAGGCATTCACCGGAAGATCGAAAGGATGTCCGGACGGTCAGTGGAACTCCACATCGACCGCGAGGAGTTGAACCAGCTCCAAGTGGAACCCTTTCGCGAGGTGCCCCTGGTGATACTGGGGGCCAATGTTCTGCACTATTCCGGATTCGCCCGCATGTGCATAGAGTATGCCGTCGAGTCCATCAAGCAGCAGCGCACCATCGACATGCTGGAGTTCCACCTGTTGCTCGCCCGTAACTGACCGGAGCAGGCTTCCGGAGTAGGCTGCCAAGTTTCTCGACTGCCCCTGTTGCATCTTGAGCCTGCCTGTTCACCAGTTTGTTATTCGCCCGTTTGGTAATGGAAGACCAATCTCCACCGCCCCTGGAACTGAAACCGTGGTA
This sequence comes from Dehalococcoidia bacterium, assembly GCA_034420695.1. GTDB lineage: Bacteria > Chloroflexota > Dehalococcoidia > Lucifugimonadales > UBA3495 > Io17-Chloro-G2. The sequence goes on along the minus strand of DAOULB010000018.1, from coordinate 202,401 downwards.
TTACCACACGCTCTTCCTGGTGGCCATCTGCGTGTTCCCTTTCTCTTGGTCGTTTCTGATCCTGCGCTCCCCTTGGCATAACGGGATACTGTCGGGCGGGCTGGCATGGGCGGCTCTGATAGTCTGGGGAGTCTTGGGTGTCCGTTCCATCATGGAAGACGACCTCAGCTTCTTGGTCTTGTTCTATCCCCCCGGCATTGCCTTGGCCCTGGGCACGCAAATACACTGGGCCGGCTACAAGCGCCAGTTCATCGACCCCCTCTACGCCTCCGAAGCCGCGCCTCCGGCTCAAGCCGGTGCAACTCCCGGCGACTCTCCGCCACCCCGGCGTCCCCGGCGGCGGCGCCGTTCCCATTCGGGCCGGGCTTCCCGCCGGTGAGGAGGCGAATCGCGGCAATAGCCCAAGAACATTAACCGGCAAGACCCCTCACGATTTCACGCCGGTCCCGGCGATGGGCTTGCTCCAACTTTGAAAGTTTGCCAGGAGAATCCTCAATGGCCGAAGAACAGGAAGAATACAGCCGGGGAATGGTGGTGGTTGCCCACCCCGACGACGCCGAGTGGGGCTGCTCCGGCACCGTGGCCAAGTGGTGTGCCGAGGGTTGGGAGGTGGTGTACGTGCTGTGCACCGACGGCAGCAAGGGCTCCGACGACCCTGAGATGACCTCGGAAAAGCTGGTGCAAGTCCGCGCCAGGGAGCAGCGGGAGGCGGGCAGGGTATTGGGGCTGAAGGATGTGGTCTTCCTGGGCTATGAGGACGCCATGCTGGAGCCGTCACTGAGACTGCGGAGGGACATTGCCCGGGAAATCCGGCGTCACCGGCCCGACGTTCTCATCTGCAACAGCCCGATGCGCAGCCTGCACGAGCATGGCTACATCGGGCACCCCGACCACTTCGCCTCGGGGGAAGCGGCCCTGTCAGCGGTGTTCCCCACCGCCCGGGACCGGCTCACCTTCCCCGAACTGCTGGCCGAGGGCCTGGAGCCCCACAAGGTGCGGGAGGTCTGGGTCGCCGAGCACCACGACGCCAACCTGTACATCGATGTATCGGACTACATCGGCCAAGCCATAGCTGCCCTTAAATGCCACAAGTCCCAGGTCTCCGAAGAGGACGCCGAGGTGCACTTGCCTGCCTGGCGGGCCCGCATCGGCGAGCAGGTCGGCTTCAAGTACGCCGAGGCTTACAAGCGGTTCAGGTTGTGAGGGGGCCTGTGGAGTTAATTGGCAGTTGCCCGGTGCAGGTGCAAGACAATCAGTCGCTCGGGGACACCGGAAAGCTACAGCATTCTTGGCTGGGGCGTGTACGGTTCAAGAATCTTGACGCCTATCAGGGCAGCATATTTGAACTACTGCCTATCGTAAGTGTGGACCTCGTCGACTGGCACTCTCATGTCTGAGAGCCACTTGGCCGTTGCCAAGTGAATGGCATCAAGGGGTTTCAGGCTCCATCCTTGGGTGATGGCATTCCGCATTAACTGCCTGGCTTCCCTGCCTATTCCATCGTGATATTCAACCAAGACTACCGCCATGGGATCGGACCAAAGGTAGTCAATGTGTTCTTCGGTTTCCGGGTCCAACGCCTGCCGCCTCTGCTCTGCCGCCCCGAAGGATACCTCTACCTTTGATAAGGCCGAGGTGTAGATATGAACGCCCCCACTCTCGCTTGCACTCTCGGCCATGAGCGCTTCCAGAACCAGCATACGGTCTTCTATCTCGTTAACATAAGACATAAGAGAGGAAGAGATCTGAGTCCCAATAAAGGATTCTCCGGCTTTCAGGCATCTCTCAACTGGCGAATCACGTCCTCGGGCATTTGGTCTCCGGGTTTCCAAGGCACTGCCCCACGGGCGAGCCGGTAGGACCCAGGCGCGATATCTTTTAGAATCTCGAAGTCCAGGATTTGCCTGACGGCCACCGGGCGGCCCGAATCCCTCTCTCTGGAAACACTGCCACTGACCCTGGCGAGCCGGCCCCAAGCTTCCCGCATCGATTCCTCTTGGCCAGGTTGGAGGTAGCAGCCGACGGCCTTGTCGTGAACGGTGTCGTACAGGCTGAACCGCAGGCTGCCCCGGTTGCTCAACGTCTGCACTCTTCCAGAAATTGCCCCGATGCTGACTGCCAAGGCTCGGTGGGGCGGCTCCGCGCCGTTACCGGAAATGGTGTAATCACCGGATAGGGTTTCGAAGCGCACGTACTCAAAGGTATTAGCGAGGTTACTTACTGCCTGGGCAGCCCGGTTTACTTCCAGACTGTAATGGAGGTCTTCCCGGCGTTCCAGCGCCCTTCCGATACTGTCGTACTCGCCAACAATCCTCTCAACTTTGGCTGCATCCTCTGCTTCACCCCGCAGCGTCACGACCGCGCTCCCTGGGTGCAGGTCTTCAATGACCCAACGTACTCCAGTCCCCTGGGTCAGAGCCGCCACCAACTGGGTAAAATGAGCGATTCCCTGCTGGAATTGCCCCATCTCTACCCGGCCGCCCATCTCAAATGTAAGAGTGTGTCCAGCCATATCAGAAAAACCCTGCTTAAGCGCCAGTACCGGCTTCTGCTCTGGCCAAGTTTAGCATGAGCAGCCGCTCCAGTATCTCCTCGTCGCCCAAGGCCGCCGGCCAGCAGTAGGCTCCCATCACAGGCCCGCCCAGACGGTGATGAACTTTCCAACTGGCGGGCCCGCATCCGAGAGCAGGTAGGCTTCAAGTACACCCAAGCCTGCAGGCGGTTCCGGTTGTAGAGGGGGCGCGGGGAAATAGGTGCCTCTGCGGTCAGAACGGGTAGGGATTCACCGCCGGAGTTTCAGTTTGTTGAAGGCACGTTAGACCTAGTCCCGTCCCAGAGATAGTGCCCTGTCGTATTTCCACGGCGATCTACGGAGACACGAGGTCGAGTTCGTAGAACAGTGCATCGGACAACGGGTTGACGGTATAGGACGGAATGGGCCGGAAACCCCGGGACTCGTAGAGCCGCCTGGCCGCGGTCATACGCTTCAGCGTGTCCAAGCGCATTACCCGGTAGCCCAGACCCTTGGCAACGCTGATTGACTCCTCGCACAGCCTCTTCCCCATGCCGCCCTGCCGGTGGTCCGGCTTCACGTACATGCGCTTCAGCTCGCACACTCCATCACCCAAGTCGCGGACGGCGGCAATCCCGACGACCGACCCTGTCTGATTGACCACAAGCAACGCAGCGCCACGGCCCGCCGGTCCGTACCGTACCGGTGCTTCCCCTATCTCAATTTCCACATCCTGGAAATCGACCTCGAAGCCCAAGCTCTCGATGTACTCGCGAACGAGACCGGTGAAAGCCTGATAGTCGCCCGGATTCTCGGCAAGCCGGATGCTATTCCGTTCTCGTTCAATTGGCAATGTAACGATCTCTCACTCTAAATGCCAAATGAATTACAGCCGGTTGGGCCAGACTTCTCCGGGACGCTGCTGCGCTATTTCGACTGACCAGCGACGCGGCCGCGATCAAGCAATTGGGAACCGTTGTCCCTCTGATCGTCCCATTAGTTTCAGAATCTCGGCTCCTGCGACATGTTACAGCCAGCTGTCTCAACCGTGCACGCCGCGACACACCAATCATTGTGAAGGGCCGCTTCCCACGGACTACTCTAGTCCTGCCGCGCTACGCTCTTCCGACCATTTAACACCGATACCGCTCAACTAACGGGTGGGACTACCCCGGTTTGCGGGCGGTGACCTTGACGCTGACGACGTTTGTGGAGATGCCCTCTTCGTCCAAGCGCTCCTGCTCCTCGGTGATGTCGACGTCGACGAACCCGGCCTGCTCCAAGCGGCCCAAGTAGGTCCCACGGTCCTCTGCTCCGGCGATGCAGGAAGTCCAAGCCTCGGCATCGGTGCGGGCCGGCCCCCGCTGGTCCTCGGACATCATGTCGGATATATGCACCCGTCCGCCGGGGGACAGCACCCGGAAACTCTCGGCGAAGACGGCGTCCTTGTCCGGCGACAAACAGACGACGCAGTTGGAAATCACCACGTCAACGCTGCCGTCGGGCAGGGGAATGTTCTCGATTTCTCCCTTGACGAATTCAACGTTGGTAAAGCCCAGCCTTTCTTGGTTGGCCCGGGCCAGCGCCAACATGTCGTCGGTCATGTCCAGGCCGAAGACCCGGCCCTGTTCTCCCACCTGACCGGCGGCCAAGAAGCAGTCGATACCTCCCCCGGAGCCCAGGTCCAGCACCCGCTCACCCGGCTGCAGCCCGGCCAGGGCCGTGGGGTTGCCGCACCCGGCGGAGGCGGCCACCGACTCCACGGGCAGGCCGGCAAGCTGAGACTCCTGGTAGAGCCGCATTGCCCGCTCTTGGTCGGCGGGGCTGCAACAGGCGCCGTCGCCCGAGTCCTGTACTTCGGTCAGCTCGATGACCCCCCGGGCCCGGGAGCCGTACCTCTCCCGCACCATTTCTTTTATCTGTTCCGTGTTGCCGGCGCTGCTGGTGGTAATGGAATCACTACTCATTTCGTTTCCTCCTGGTCCATTGAATTGTCTTCTATGGCACTTGGGATGTGGGCGTCAGGGCTTGCTCTACGACCTGCTCCACAGTAGGGAGCATCTGCTGCCAAACTTTGGCGGCGGCCTTGAAGGCGTCGCGGCCGATGGGGGTCAGCCAGCACATCCGGCGGGTGCGGCCTTGATGTTCCTCGTCACGGCAGACCACGTAGCCTCCTTCCACCAGTTCCTTCACCGTGGAGTAGACCATGGCCTCGGTGGGCTCACAACACCCCTGGCAGGCTTCCTTCAACGCCCGCTTCAACCCGTAGCAATGAACCGGACCCCGGTCCAGTTGGGCCAGCAGCAGGAAGCGGCACAGGCTCCGTTTGACCAGGTTTTCCCAGTAAGCCTGCTGTTGCATTGGAGCAGATCTGCCGGACGACCTGGCGTCTATTTTCATTCCGACCAAATCGAACCCATCCTCAGGTTAACGCTAAACTACAGTAATACTAAACGGCGTTTAGTAAATTATGGCACTCCCTCCCGCTTGTCAAGCTCTCCACAGGCGTCCGAGGGCAACGGCCCCGTGTTAAAATGGGCCGCACTTCGGGGGGATGCCGGGCGGTGCGGGGAGGCATTATCGTCCAGGGGGCAGCTATGAGAATCACCAGGTCAAAGACCCGCATCCTGAGCACCCCGGCGGACAACCCCTTGGTGGTCGGGGTGCCGGTGGGCGACGCCACCAGGGAATTCGTGACGCTTGAACTGGAGACCGACGAGGGCATCCGTGGCATCGGCCTCACCTTCTTCGGAGGCCCCCTCACCAACGCCCTGCGGTCGGCGGTGGACTCCCTCTGCGAACTGTGCGTCGGCGAGGACCCCATTAACGTGGAAGCCGTGGTGACCAGGCTACGGGGCCTATCCGCCAGCGCCGGGCCCGAGGGGCTGCTTACCCTGGCCCTTTCGGCAGTGGACATGGCCCTTTGGGACATCAAGGGCAAGGCCTTGAACCAGCCGGTGGCCTCCCTGCTGGGCGGCTACCGTGACCGGGTGCCCACCTACGCCAGCGGCGCGCTGATGCGGCCCATGAACCTCGAATACCTGGCTGAAGCGGGTCCGCGCTTGGTGAACATGGGCTTCCGGCAGATGAAGACCCAGATGGGGGCCGAACCCACCCCGGCCCGGGAAGTCGAGCGGATGCGAGTAATGCGGGAGGCGGTGGGAGACGACATCGACCTGATGTGCGACATCAACCAGCTTTGGGACGTCAACCAAGCCATCGACATCGGCCGGCGGGTGGAGGAGTACAACCTGTTCTGGCTGGAAGACGTGGTGGCCCACGACGATTACCAAGGCCTGGCACGGGTGGCCGACGCCCTGACCACCCCCATCTGCGCCGGCGAGTACGTTTACGGCATCACGCCCTTCCGGCAGATGCTGGAACACCGGTCGGCGGACATCGTAATGGTGGACCTGCTGCGGGTGGGCGGCATCACCCAGTTCAAGAAAGTCGCCGGCATGGCGGAAGCCTTCAACCTTCCTGTGGTGAGCCACCTGATACCCGAAATCCAGATACACACCATGGCCGCCATTCCCAACGGGCTCACCGTGGAGTACATGCCTTGGTCGCTGCGATTGTTCGAGGAAACCCCGGCCATCGAAGACGGGGAGTTGGTGGTGCCGGATCGTCCCGGCTTGGGGCTGGAGTTCAGCCAGGACACTATAAGGCGGTACCAAGTCAGCTAGTCCGAACCGTCTACGCTGCCGGAGCACACCGGCGTATACAGGAGAGAAAGCATGGTATCGCAACTGCGCATCTACACCATCAACCGGGGAATGATGGACTCTTGGATCAACCTTTTCGAGGAGCACATCCGGCCCCTGCACCAGAGACTGGGTATACCGGTGGAGGCGACCTGGGTGAATGCCGACCGCACCGAATTCCTCTGGGTGCGCCGCTTCAACAACGCAGAAGAGATTCCCCAGAAAGAGGCCGAATACTTCGCCTCACCGGAACGCTCCGCCTTGGGAGACATCCCCACCAGCCACATCGCCAAGATGGAAGTGCGGGTGATAGAGCAGGTTGGGGCGGGCGCGGCGTGACGAGACCTTCAACAGCCCGGCTAATTGGCGCCCGGCTAATTGGCAGCCTGCAGTGCCAATTGTTAGAAACAGCGTCAATCCGGACTGCATGCGCCGCCTTGAACCGCCCACGTGCGCCAGGGTCTCCAGCTTTGTATCCCAGGCTGACTTGGGTGTGAGTCTTGGAAATGGCTCTTGAGTGTGCGGCACGGGGTATCGGTTTTCGTCGCGCTGGGCTATAATATCGTAGTACGCTCAATTGGCGCACCAAGGTTTGACACAAGAACGGACCGGCCCCACTCTCCCTCTCTTCTTGTTCGCCCCCCGCTGATTCACCTGCGTTCTCACTCTAATCCAGGGAGTCCGTTCTCGTATGGCTCTTGCACATTCGTCCGCCCGCGCGCGTCCGTCCAACCGAACCCCGCACCAAGCAGTCTGCGATGACTGCAATATGTCTGCCACCCTTCCTTTCCGGCCAACCCAGGGAAAACCGGTATATTGCCGCCCCTGCTTCAAAGCCCGCCGTCAGGGGGCTTCCCCGGCGGCCGGCTCCGGCTCCACCCAGTCCATGCATCCGCCCACTGTAGATGGGCGAGCCGACGGCGCCAGCCCAACTGGCGATATCACATTTTCCGGGATGTCCTTGAACCAAGCCACCAAGACGGCGATTTCCCGGATGAACATATCCAAGCTCACTCCTATTCAGGAGAAGGCCATCCCGCAACTCTTGGCGGGACGCGACCTGATGGGCCAAGCGCGTACCGGCTCAGGAAAAACTCTGGCATTCGCAGTGCCTTTGGCGGAAATGTGCGACACGTCGGTCCGGCGAGTGCAGGCCGTTGTGCTGGTTCCTACCCGGGAACTGGCGATGCAAGTGGCCGGAGTCATCGAGGCCCTGGTTTCCCCGCAGAAAATCCGTGTGACGCTGCTGTACGGCGGGCGGTCTCTGAAGCCGGAGTACGTGGCGTTAAGAAACGGGGCCCAAGTCGTCATCGGCACTCCGGGCCGGACGCTGGACCACCTGCGGCAAGGTTCGCTGGACCTGAGCTCCGTGCGATTTCTGGTGCTGGATGAAGCGGACGAAATGCTGGACAGGGGTTTCGTCCCCGACGTTGAAGCCATAATAGGCCGGACGCCCAGACAGCGGCAGACGGCGCTCTTCTCTGCAACGATGCCGGAGTGGGTATCCCAGGCAGCTTCAAAGCACCTGAGCGCCCCGGTAACTGTGGAGGTGGATGCGGACCTGCAGGCCCCTCCCACCGTGGAGCACTTGGTCTACACCATCGAGAAGAGCGATAAGCTTGACGCGTTGCGGACTCTGCTGGACCAGCGGGAAGATGCCCCGGTTATAGTGTTTGGCAAGACCAAGCGCGGAGTCAAACAGTTGGCCCGACAGCTGGATTCCTTGGGCTACCCGGTTGGAGCGCTCCAGGGAAATCTAAGCCAGGGAGCCCGTGAACGGGTTGTGAGGGGTTTTCGCTCCGGTGAGGCACCGATCCTGGTGGCAACCAATGTGGCCGCCAGGGGTTTGGACTTTGAGGGTATCGGCCAAGTCATCAACTATGACCTGCCGGACTCGGAACAACTTTTCACCCACCGTGTTGGAAGGACCGGCCGCATGGGCCGCTCCGGCGAGGCGGTGACATTTATCACCGTGGACGAAGAGCGGAAGTGGCGGGAGATTGAGCGCGGCTTGGGACGCCGATTTGTCCGCAAGCCCTGGCGGCAGGTACGTAAGGCCAAACCACTTCAATAGCGGCATCCGCTTCATAGGTTCGCGTCCGCCGGGGTTCTAGGTATCCCTCTTTGCTTGGAACCAGACCCTGCCTTCCCTGTCGAAGACACCGGCCTAAAGATCCTTCCACATCTCCACGTGGGGGATGTCCACTTCCAGGAAGGTCTCGCCGTGCTGCCGGTAGCCGTGGGAGGCGTAGAAATCCATGACGTATTCTTGGGCATGAAGCACACTCAGGCTCATGCCCCGGGAGCGGGCAACCTCTTCCAAGTGCTCCAAGATCAGCCCACCGACGCCGCGGCGGCGCCACTCCAAGTCCACGGCCATGCGGCCAATCTGGCCGATTTCCGGCTCCCGGCGCACCAGCCGGCCGGTGCCCACCACCGTCTCCCCTATCAATGCAATGGCGTGGGTGGCAGTGGCGTCAGCTTGGTCCAGTTCCTCTTCCGCCGGAATGGACTGTTCGGACACGAAGACCCGGAACCTGACCGCTATCGCCCCGGCCAGTTCCTCCTCGTTCTCCACCAGCTTGATGGTTACTTCGTCCAAATGCGCGCCCGGATTTCCGGTCTTCTTTGGTGGGATGTCCAGCAGACGCCGGACACCGGCTAGAAGACGATGGCCCCCCGGCCCACTTCGCCCCTGTCCATGTCGCCGTAGGCCTCGTTTATCTGGTCCAAGGAGTAGTGGCGGACCACTAGTTCGTCCAAGTTGAGCTTGCCGGAAAGATACATGTCCACTAGGGTAGGGAAGTCAGTCTGGGAGCGGGCCGACCCGTAGTAGGTGCCCCGCATGGTCTTTTCATTGCGCACTATGTCCACGGCGTTGATGGGCGCTTCGGCCCCCACCGGGGCAATGCCGACTACCGTCACGGTGCCGCTCTTGGCGCACATGTCGTAGGCGGCCTTGACCGTGTCGGCAGAGCCGAACACCTCAAAGGTGTAGTCGGCGCCCCGGCCGCCGGTCAGGTCTTTGACTTGCGCCACCGGGTCCCGGTCCGAGGCGTTGACCGAGTGGGTCGCCCCGAACTTCATGGCGAATTCCAACTGGCTTTCTTTGATGTCCACAGCGATTATCTGGGAGGCGTTGAGCAGCTTAGCCCCCATAATCACGTTCAGGCCCACGCCGCCGCAGCCAACCACGGCCACAGTGCTTCCCGGCTGGATTTTGGCGCTGAACACCGCCGCTCCCACGCCGGTGGGTACACAGCAGCCGATCATCGCCGCCTTGTCCATGGGAATACCGGCGCCCACCGGGACGCACCCCATCTCCGGCACCACTGAGTATTCAGCGAAGCAGGCCACCTTCCCCATGTGGTGTATGTACTGGTCGCCCTTGTGCAACCGCCGGGTACCATCGTACATAAAAGGCCCCGTGGCCATGTGGTTATCGCAAACGTTCCCCCGGCCCTCGAGGCACGACTTGCAGCGGCCGCAGGAGGGGACGAAGGATAGAATCACTTGGTCGCCAGGTTTCACCGAGGTCACACCCGGCCCGACCTGCTCCACGGTTCCGGCGCCCTCGTGACCCAACACCGCCGGCAACGCGATGGGGGCATCGCCGTGCATGAAGTGGCGGTCGCTGCGGCAGATGCCGGCGGCGCCCACTTTCACCAAAACTTCATGGTCCTTGGGGCCGTCCAGTTCAACTTCCTCGACGACCATGGGTACACCGGCTTCATACAGCACAGCAGCTTTCAATTCCAATCCTCCCGGCGGGGCATCGCCCGTAATCGACGGATATCATGCCTTGGGGAACCCGGACTGTCAAATGAGACCCGCCCAAGACCGGTTGAAACGGGCATGGCACTTCGTATCGCCCACAGACCGGGATTGCAATAGAATGGGTGCGGCGCTATCCGCTTCCCCAAACGGATGCCGAAAGAGAGGCGGTGAGAGGTCCCAATGTCCGGCAGCCGCACGCCCATGGCCATCATCTACGACTTCGACGGCACCCTGGCTCCCGGCAACGCTCAGGACCACCAGTTCATCCCCAACATCGGGATGCAGCCGGTCGAATTCTGGGCCGAGGTGGACGAAATGGCCAGCCGGCATCAGGCCGACGGCATCCTGATGTACATGCACCTCATGCTGGAGAAGGCCCGGGCCGCCCAAGTGCCCGTCAGGGAGGAAGACTTCAGGGAAAGGGGCCGCGGAATCAAGTTGTTCGAGGGAGTACCGGAATGGTTTAACCGGATAAACGCCTACGGCCAGTCGGCAGGCGTTGACGTTGACCACTACGTGGTGTCGTCGGGCAACAGCGAGATCATCGAAGGCACGCCCATCGCCCCAAACTTCAACAAAATCTACGCCTCGCGGTTCCTGTTTGACGTCAACGGCGCCGCCATCTGGCCAGCCCTGGCTATTAATTTCACCAACAAGACCCAATACCTGTTCCGCATCAACAAGGGGGCCCACGACCTGAGCGACAGCAGGAAAATCAACGAATACGTCGCCAAGACCGACCGCCCGGTGCCCTTCGAGAACATGGTCTACATCGGGGACGGGGCCACCGACGTTCCCTGCTTCCGGTTGGTCAAGGACCAAGGCGGGCTGTCCATAGCCGTGTTTCAACCCTCGGACCCCAACGCCCTCCGAGATGCGGAGACCTTCCTCCGGGGAGACCGGGTCCATAACCTTATCCCGGCTGACTACACCGAGGGAAGCGAGCTGGACCAGATCGTTAAGCGCAACATCGACTATTTGGCCGCGAAAAAGGGGCTGGAAGAGACACTGGCCAGAGACTGACCAAGGACCGATCAACAAGGGAGCCTCAGGCAGGGAAGGAATCCCGGGAATTACGAACAGGACCCCTTACACCTTCTTAGCCTGGAGGAGGACTCTTTACATTTTCTCCAAGGGAGCGAAGCTCAACAGCAGCTTCTTGACTCCCACGCTTTCGGCGAACTGCACCGTCACCTCGTGATCGTCCCGGGTTGCCACGCACTCCAGAACGACGCCATCCCCAAAGGAAGCATGGCGCACCGAGTTACCGGTGGTCAACTCGACCCTGGCGGGCGGAGCAACAGCCGCGCCCCTGGTAGCCGCTGCCTCCCGGGAATCTACCGATGGCCTTCTGGGTCTGCCTTTCACTTCGGAGGGAGAGGGGGTCAGGGGTTTGGTGAACAGGTGCTGTGGTATTTCCTGGAGAAACCGGGACACCCTGGTCGGCCCCGATGACCCCATGTACCCGCGGCGGAAAGCCCTGAGCAGGTACAGCCGTTTCTGGGCCCGGGTTATGCCCACGTAGAACAGCCGCCGCTCCTCCTCGACTTCCTCCTCGCTTTCCATGGAACGGCTGTGGGGCAGCAGGCCCTCCTCCAGTCCCAGGATGAACACCACCGGGAACTCCAGTCCCTTGGCTTGGTGCAGGGTTATCAGCGTCACCGAGTCTTCGGATTCCTCAAAGCCATCGACGTCGGCCACCAAGGTCAGCCGTTCCAGCAGGGTGGCCAGGCCGTCCCGCGGTTCTTCGGCGTTGAACTCCCTGGCCGTGTTCCTCAGCTCCAGGATATTCTCCCACCTTTCGTCAGGCCGGTCGTCGCTGTTCTGGATGAAATGCCGCAGTCCCGACTCTTCCAAAGTCAGGTTTATCAGGTCAACGATTCGCAACTCTTCCGACTGGCGCACCAACCCGGCAATGATGTCGGCCACCGCCGCCACTGCATTGGCCGCCCGTCCCGTCAATGGAATCCCGGTTGAGTCTCCGCCGGTCTTGGCTGCGGCAACCCGCTCCATCGCCTCGTACAGGGGCATCTGCTGTGACTGAGCCCAAGCCGTCAGGTCCCGGATCGTCTTGGGGCCGATTCCCCTGGGAGGTACGTTTATGATCCGGGTCAGGCTGGTTTCGTCGCTGGGGTTGTGCACTACTCGCAAGTAGGCCATTAGGTCCTTCACTTCCCGCCGCTGGTAGAACCGCACACCGCCAACCAGCCGGTACTTCATGCCCCGGTGCAGGAATGCCTCCTCCAAGCCTCTAGACTGGGCGTTGACCCGGTACATGACGGCGCAATCGCCGGGGTGGAACCGTTCCTGGCGCACCAGACGGTCCACCTCTCCCGCCACGTAGTGCGCTTCATCTTCTGCGTCATACCCCTCGTGGACCACCAGTGGCGTCCCTTTGGGGTTCTCGGTGAACAGGTCCTTGTCCAAGCGAATTCCGTTGGTGCTGATGAGGTTCTTTGCTGCCTCCAGTATCAATCCGGTGGAGCGGTAGTTCTGCTCCAACGAGATAGTTTCACAATTCGGGTAGTCCCTCTGGAAGCTGAGGATGTTGCGAATGTCGGCACTGCGCCAAGAGTAAATGGACTGGTCAGGGTCGCCCACCACGCAGATGTTCCGGTGTTCCTGCGCCAAAAGCTGGCTCAACCTGTATTGGGCTATGTTGGTGTCTTGAAACTCGTCAACCATGAGGTATTGGTGGCGGCGCTGGTAGTCCTCCAGCACCAAGGGAAACTCTTGGAGCAGTTCCACTGCCTTCATCAGGAGGTCGTCGAAGTCCAGTGCGCCATTTCTCGCCAGGACCTCTTCGTAGTGGTGATAGGCACGGGCGCAATTCTCCTCGAAGTAGTCGGCTGCGTACCTATTCAGGGCTTGAGAGTCCTGCAACACGCTCTTGGCCTTGGATATGCGCGCCAGCACCGCCTGGTGGCTCCATCGCTTCGGGTCCAGTTCGGCCAGTTCCATGGCCTGTTTGATGGCCGACACCTGGTCTTCCCTGTCAAAGATGGTGTAGTTGGATGGGAGGGCAAGGTGGTTCCCTTCACGCCTCAGCATTAAGGCGCAGAAGGAGTGAAATGTGCCCATAACCAGGGATTCGCTGCGGGGCCCCACCAACCGGGCCATCCGGTCCCGCATCTCCCGGGCCGCTTTGTTGGTGAACGTAACCGCCATCACACGGCGGGGGTTGGCCCCTATTTCCCTCACCAAATAAGCGATGCGGTGGGTAATAACCCTGGTCTTGCCGCTGCCGGGGCCCGCCACTATAAGCAAGGGGCCGTCGATGGTCTCGACAGCCTTCCTCTGTGCTTCGTTGAGCCCCTGCAGCACGTCAGGCGTGACGGTCATGGCCGGATTATAGCACGGGCCCTGGCGAGAACCCGCACTCTGGACGGGGTCTCGGATAAGAAGTCAATAACGTAGTTATTTTTGTTATATACAGAAAACGATAATAGGCAAGAGAGTTATTTTCATTTGCGCTAATTGGGGAAAACTCTCTCTGTAAATGGGTTGAAACACCTGCCCAGCGAATAGACGGTTGACTGTCCTGAAGGGTCCATAGCCTTCGTTCCGAGGTCCCCTCCCTCACCCCTGACGCGGAACGGACGGTGTCCCTGGCAGGAAGTCAACGAGATACTTGTTTTCGCTACAGCGTATAAACGATAATAAGCATGAGAGTTATTTTCATTTGCGCTAATTGGAGAAAACGTGTCTTCTGCCGGAGTGCTGCAACGCTTGCCCCACGGACAGTCGGTTGACTGCACGGGAGGCTACCGGGCATTTGTTCCAAGCCCCCTTCCGCCGCCCTTGACGTGGGACGGTAGCTTGGCGGTCAGGCTCTCGGCCGCCGACCGCACAATCGGAAGGCTCGCCGGAGAAGGACGCCGGTTCACCAACCCTCACCTGTTGCTGCGGCCCTTCGTCCGCAAGGAGGCAGTGCTCTCAAGCCGCATAGAGGGAACCCAGGCCACCTTGGGCGAGTTGTTGGCCGCCGAGGCCGGGGCCGCGGTGGAGCGGAGCCCCGACGACCTGCGAGAGGTGGGCAACTACGTAGCCGCCCTGGAGTACGGCTTGGAACGGCTGTCCTCCTTGCCCCTGTCTCTGCGTTTGGTGCGGGAGATGCACGAACGTCTGATGCGGGGGGTGCGGGGCGACGTGGCGACGCCTGGAGAGTTCCGGCGGACCCAGAACTGGATAGGACCTCCGGGGTGCACCTTGAATGGCGCTACCTACGTGCCTCCACCGCCTACGGAGCTGATGAGCTGCTTGGGAGCCTGGGAGCTTTTCCTCCATGACACCGGCCTGCCTCCTTTGGTGCACGCAGCGATGGTGCATTCCCAGTTTGAGGCAATTCACCCGTTCCTGGATGGGAACGGCAGGGTGGGGCGCCTGCTGATTACGTTGTTGCTGGTGCAGCGGGAGGTGATCCCTTCGCCTCTTCTCTACTTGAGCGCCTACTTCGAGGCTACGCGAGAGGAATACTACGACCGTCTCTTGGGAGTAACAGAGCGCGGGGAATGGGAGGAATGGTTAAGCTATTTCCTGAACGGAATGGTAATACAGTCCGAAGACGCCCTAAGCCGTATTCAGCGTATAGACGGCCTGCTGTCGGAGTGGAAGTTGAAACTGCGGGGAGGGAGGTCCCTATTGCCGGAGCGAACGCTGGACCTGTTCGCTGAGAACCCTTTCTGGACGGTAGTAGGCATTGCCACCAGGCTGGGCGTTGCCTACACGACTGCGCAGAGAGCCGTGGACAGACTGGAGGCAGCGGACATAATTGCCCAGGTCGGGGAAGGACGGCGTAACAGAGTCTATTGCGCGGAGGCCATCCTAGATGTGTTGGAAGAGTCCCAGAGCATGGGCTAAGCCCGGTGACGCCGGAGCCTTGGCCCCCTGAACCCGGGATGGCTTTCCGCGGCGGTATGTGCCAGGGAGGCCGGGTGTTTCTGACATGCCTTCGGCCCATTTACCGGCCATCGCGTTACTTATTATCGACAATGGCGTAATATGCAAATAACTCAGCCGGCTATTTTCGTTTGCGCTAACAATCTGACGTCCCTTCGGCCTCTTGACTGGATGGTATTTTGCTTATTATCGACAACTGCCCTTTGTGAAAATAACGTAGATTGCTGTTTTCGTTTGTGCTAATAAGGTTCAGCTTGGGCCTTCCAGTGCAGCCCGGAAACCCGGCCATTTAGGACGAACAACGGGAGATGAACATAAAACGCCCCAGATTTTCCCTCCTTCGAAAACTGTTGCCGCGCAGAGGGAGGAGAGGCATGTCCAGCCTGGTTTCGCTGACCCCCGAAGGTAGAATGCCTGTAGTTCAGACACAACTGGCGCCGGGCGGTCTGGAGTTCTCGGAAGATGTCTCCCATGGCAGATGGATTGAGGAAAGCTTGTCCGGATGGGGTACGGTGCATTCACTAATGCCTGGAGGACTTCCAGCCTACGCTCGCGTCTTTCACCCGGCCTATCTTGGAGAAAGCCTGGAGCAACCGGTACGGTGGTCTACGGTGGCATCATGGACTGGCCGCACCGTTCACCCCCAGATGCAGTTTGAACATATCGCAGGCTTGAGCGAGGGTCCCCAGTCCATGTACAAGGACCCGCCGTGGGGACACCATCCGCAGCACGGCTCCATTCCCCAGGATGAATGCCAGGCATTGACAAACGTGCTCCGGGAGTTCACCACTACTCCCGGGCAATGCTTCTTCTGCCTATGGGAGGGATACGGCAACATCGACACCCGGCTCTACAAAGTAAGCGCCCGGATAAAAGCCCCGGGCAGAGACTACCTGCTCTTTCGCGGCCCTCTGGACGCAGTCATGTCCTTTTTGGAGGAACGGCCGGACCCTTTCTGGGGCTATTCGCCAAACATCTGGTGGCCCGAGGACCGGTCTTGGTGCGTGGCAACGGACATCGACCTGTTCGATACTTACGTCGGCGGAAGCAGGGAGTGTATCGATGCAGTGCTGAACCACCCAGACCTCGAAGCCCTTCCCACGTCCCTAGAGGCCCGAGTGGACCTCGGCGGCGACGCCATCAATTCCCCCGGCGCCACTTGAATTTACGGGCGCTGTCACCGGCTGGCTGGGCTGGCCGTCCCTTTTCAGTCACCCCTCTACCGGTCATCAGCCGATGTCGCAACCAACAGCTCCCGCGGCTCCGTACCCTTTGGTATTGGCACTATCGCCTCACCCGCCCGTTTCTCTTACGGCGTGGCCGCCGAATCGCTGGCGGAGAGCGGCCAGCAGCCTGGAACCAAAGGGCTGTTCCTGCCGGGAACGGAAACGGTTCTGCAGTGACAGGGTTATCACCGGGACCGGCACTCCCAAGTCTACCGATTCCTGAACAGTCCACCGGCCTTCCCCGGAGTCCTCTACAAAGGCTTGCAACCGTTCCAGCTTTGGATCGTCCCGCAGCGCCGCCGCCGCCAAGTCCAAAAGCCAGGAACGCACCACGCTGCCGTAGCGCCAAGTATCGGCAATCCGGGCCAGGTCCAAGTCGAACTCCTTCTTGGCTTCGAGCAACTCGAACCCCTCAGCATAGGCCTGCATCAGACCGTACTCCACCGCGTTGTGCACCATCTTTACATAGTGGCCGGCCCCGATGGGTCCCACCAAGCTATAGCCGTTCTGCTCCGATGGCGCCAGAGTCTGAAAGATGGGCTCCAAACGGAGGAACGCAGATTCACTGCCGCCAATCATCAGGCTGTAGCCGTGGGCCAGCCCCCAAACGCCTCCGCTGGTGCCCACGTCCATGAAGTCTATGCCCTTGCCCGCAAGCTCGTCTCCCCGGCGCATGCTGTCCTTGTAGTTGGCGTTGCCCCCGTCCAGGATTACGTCGCCGGGCGAGAGGAACCCCGCAATCCGGTCGATGGTCTCCTGCGTCGGCACACCCGCCGGGACCATGACCCAAACCGCCCGGGGAGGTTCCAGCATGGAGGCCAGTTCTTCCAATGCCCCTGCTGCTTCGGCGCCCTGCAACTGTGCCGCCGCCGAAGCAGCAGGGTCCTGGTCGTAGGCTGCTACCCGGTGGCCTCCCAGCAGCAACCGCTGCGCCATGTTTCCGCCCATCCTGCCAAGTCCAATCATCCCAAGTTCCACCGGCTCAGCCTCCACTGTTCTCCATATAGGGAGTTGCTAATCCAGGCTCTCCAGCAGCCTCTTCAGCCCGGCTTCCGGGTCTGGACCCAGGTTGACCCTTGCCGTGCGGCGACCCATCGAGGCCAGAGTGTCCAGGTCACCCAATGCCTGGGCTTGGGCCAACACCTGAAAACCGTGCCCCTCGCCGGGTATCGGAAAGTCTTTTCCATTGTCCGATGTGAGCTGCAGGAACAGCCCGTTGGCGGGGCCGCCTTTATGTAGCTGCCCGGTGGAATGGAGAAACCGGGGACCGTAACCCAAGGTCGTGGCGATGCCAGTCCCTTCCGCAACCCTGCGTCGCACCCGGGCCAGCAGGCCGTCGGTTTCCTCTGTCTGCTCTATGAAGGCCATGACGGCCAGAAAGTCCCCGGGCCGGCGTTGCTCCAGCAGACCTGCCAATGAACCCTGTGCGGTTGTCTCGGCCAGTCGTCCCTCCCGTCGGAATCGCTCCAGCACCCGGTCGGTCTGGTCCTTGCTCCCCTGAACATCAGGCTGGTCGAAGGGGTTGACCCCCAGCAGCGACCCGGCAACCGCGGTGGCGAACTCCCAGCGGAAGAATTCCGCTCCCAAGTCGTAGCAGTCTTCCAAGTTCAGTTCCAGCACCGGCAAACCGGCTTCCTTGATAGCGGCAACTGCTTGGCCGGTCTCTCCGTCGCTGTGACCTTGGACTCTCAAGTGCGCAAACCAGCGGTCCTTGCCATAGTGCCGGGAGTCCACCAGCGGCTCGCCGGTCACCGGGACAACTCCCTTGTCCTCCTTGCCCAGGCTTTCGGCAATCAACTGCTCCACCCACAACCCGAAACCAGCGATGGACCCAGCGGCCGCCAAAGTCAGCTTATCCCTGCCGGCCCAGGCGAATCCCGCCATCAAGGCCCCAAGCTGTGCCCCCGGATTGTGAGCAAGTGGAACGTCTGGGGCGCAAGTTGCCGCCAACCAGTTGGCCCGCCCCAGGAGGCTAAAAATATCTACTCCTATCAAGCTTGCCGGGACCAGTCCAAAATAGGACAGCACCGAATAGCGCCCTCCCAAGTCCGGAGGGTTGAGAAATACCTTTCTGAAGCCCTCGGTCCTGCCCAAGATTTCCAAGGATGTCCCGCCGTCGGTTATCGCCACGAAGTTCCTGCCCGCCGCCGCCCGGCCCAAGGAGCGGTCGGCCAGGTCCCGGAAGTAGCGGTAGAAAGACAGGGTTTCCGCGGTGCCGCCGGACTTGGAGGACACCAGGAATAGTGTGCGGGCAGGGTCGATGGCCGCGGTGACCGTTCCCACCCGGGCCGGCACCGTCGAGTCCAAGACGATCAGCCGGGGAAAGCCTGGAATTGCCCCGTTGAAGCACTGGCCCAGCACCTCGGGCCCCAAGCTGCTTCCGCCCATGCCCAGCAGAACGACGTCTTTATACCCGGCATCACTGGCCTCCCGGCCAAAGGCTTCCAGCATTGGTGCCTGCTCGGCCATACTACCGGTCACCGTTAGCCAGCCCAGCCGGTCCGAAATCTCCGTTGGGTCCGGCTTCCAGGCAGTGTGGTCACCCCGCCACATCCGGCCGACCACGTCCCGCCGCTCCACATCATCCAAGGCCGCGGCCACCTCGGGAAACTTTTCTACCAGGGTTTCGGTGCTTGAGCTTCTTTCCATTGGTGGCTTGCTTCTACCTCTTTCAGAAACTGGGGATCCCAGGGTACGCGCCGCTGGCAATTATAACTTGCAACCGGGTTTTATCTGTCCCGCCATTGCCTTGCTTCGGAAAATGCAGACCCCCCGTTCCAAGTGATATAATCCTGTCCCGCCAGTTTGAGTCTTTCCCCTGGCTGACGCCTTTCCCCGATATAAACTTGACCTGAAAATATGTGCGCGCGGCAGAACTTCGCCCACTGAATCGGAGGCAGCTTTCGTGAATATCCCCAGGCAGAACCTCAGAGTCCCCGGCCCCACTCCAGTTCCCGACGACATTGTAGAAGCCATGGGCGCCCCCATGATCAACCATCGGGGCCCCGAGTTTCGGGACTTGATCGACCGGGTCACCGGCCAGTTAAAGCAGGTGTTCATGACCCAGAACGACCTTTTAATTCTGACTGCGTCGGGCACCGGTTCCCTGGAGGCGGCGATTGTCAACACACTCTCCCCCGGGGACAAGGTCGTGGCCGCCACCGCAGGCTCCTTTGGCGACCGTTTCATAGACCTTGCCCGGGCTTATGGCGCCGATCTGACGGTGCTGGAATTCGAGTGGGGCGCCGCCGTGGACCCCGATGCCATACGCCAAGCGCTCCGGGCCGATCCCAGCGTCAAGGCCGTGATGGTCACTCATAACGAGACATCCACCGGGATCACCCATCCCCTGGAAGACCTGGCCCAAGTGGTCAAGGGCGAATTCGGCAAGCTGCTGCTGGTGGACGCGGTGAGCAGCCTGGGTTGTATTCCCCTCCCGGTGGACGCCTGGAACTGTGACGTGGTCGGCACCGCTTCCCAGAAGGGGTTCATGATCCCGCCCGGCCTCTCCTTCATCAGCGTGAGCCAGACGGCATGGGAAGCCCAGAAGACGGCTACCATGCCCCGGTTCTATTTTGACCTTGCCGCGGCCAAGCAGTACTTGGGACGAGGCCAGACCCCTTTTACCCCGGCCGTGGGCGCCATGTACGGCCTGTCCAAGGCCTTGGACAATATCCTGGAAGAGGGACTGGAAAGCGTCTACGAGCGCCACGCCCGGATCGCCGGCTTCACCAGGGAGAGCATGAAGGACTTGGGCTTGGAGCTTCTGGCCGAAGACGAGAAGTACGCTTCCAACACCGTTACCGCCATCAAGATGCCGGCGGGGGTTGACCCGGAGGAGTTGATGGGCATCCTTCACGGAGAGGAAAACGTAGTCCTGGCGACGGGGCAAGGCAAGCTCACCAAGGACATATTCCGCATCGGCCACTTGGGCTACGTGTCCCAAGAGGATATCGAAGGAGTGGTCACTTCCTTGAAGACCGTCCTGCCAAAGGTGGGGTACAGCGCGGGCTAGAGGCCCTTCGGAACCCGCCCCAAGGGAGAAGTGAATTGGTATTCTCGCAGCTACAAGCTACGATGGCGGCGCTGCGCATGAGTCTGGCGGAAATCCAGGACAAGGAACGGCAACTGGATTCCACCATCGCCCAATTCCGCACCCAGTTGCGTCGCCTGCCCCGGCAGGCCATCTACGGCAGCACCGGGGTCGGCCGGCGGAGGCGCTCAGGAACAGTGGCCCAAGCCGGCTCACTCGATGCGTCTCTGTCGGCCATGGGCGAAGTCGAGGAACGCTTGGCCGACGCCTTGGCAACCCGCCGCCGGGTCTTGGAGTTCAAGCGGACGGCCTTGGAGGAGCTTCAGGCCCTGGAACTAATCAAGCAGGTGGACGAAGCGCGGCACTCCCTTCAGTCACTGCGCCAGCGGGTTCGGCAGCACGGGGATGACGAGGAGAGCTTGGCGGAGATTCGCCGTCTCGAATCATTCATCGCCGAGCACAGCAAGCGGGCCGAACAGGCCATCACCGCTCGCTACGAAGAGCACCACCAGCAGGGCTAGCCATTCCCCTTGTTCCCCGACCTCTGCGGGGCCGGAAAGAAGAATCGGCGCCTTTTACAGGCCCCCTTCCAGTCCGTTGATTACCAGACCCGTGGGCAATTTGGGGTAGAAGAAGGTGGACTTGCGGGGCAGCAAGTGGCCCGCTCCCACTATGGACTCGAAGCCGTCCATGGGAAAGGGCTTCAACAGGAAGGCGAGTTGCTGCTCTCCCGACGCCACTTGGGTCAAGGCCAAGTCGTGGTCGTGGGCATAGTCGACACACTGGGCCGAGGCATCACCCAGCGCCGGCTTCAGGACCTGTTCCTCCAGTATCCATCCCTC
Source organism: Dehalococcoidia bacterium (assembly GCA_034420695.1). Lineage (GTDB taxonomy): Bacteria > Chloroflexota > Dehalococcoidia > Lucifugimonadales > UBA3495 > Io17-Chloro-G2. The sequence goes on along the minus strand of DAOULB010000018.1, from coordinate 181,408 downwards.
CGATGCAGCCAATGGCCCCCAATTGCACCAGTCCTGTTCCTCCTTCAATGTCAAAAAGCGCAGCCCCGGGCCGTCCAACCCCGCAACTCCCAGGGTCTTCCGCTCAGGACCAGAGTCCTCGATCTTCTGCCGCAACTCTTCGAAGCTGCCTGCCGGCTCCGAGTCAAACATCGAGTCCAAGTAGGACCGCACCCGTTCCAACCCGCCCTCGTCAAGGCCGCCGACCACACGGTGGTAGGGCAGCACCAGCACGCCGGGATCGTCGAAGTCGAACAGGGTCATCATCACGAAGTTCCGGGCCAGAGACTCATCGCTCCGGTTCTGACCCGGCTCCTGTCCCCGCAGCCGCAAGGCAGCCTCGTAGCGGTGGTGGCCGTCTGCCAAGAAGGCCGGGATATCTTCCAACTTGGAGGTTATCTCTTCCTGGAGTTCCCGTCCGGTGATGCTCCACAGGGCCATCTCTTGGCTCGAATGGTCCTGCACCCGGAACAGGGGCTCCTCTCCCTCGGTAACCCGGCGGTACAACCCCTGCAGCTCTCCCGAACGGTCGCGGTAGAGGGACATGATGGGGCTGAAGTTGGCGTTGCACTCGTCCATCAAAGCCACCCGGTCCAGCACCGCCGGCTCTTGGGTGTGCTCGTGCCGCAGCACTTGGCCTTCGTCATACTCCGCCAGTTCCACGCAGCAGATGAGTCCCGTCCTGGAATATTCCCTGCCGCCGTGGGAGTAGTTGTGCCGCATCAGGTAGTAGGCCGGGCTGTCGTCCCGCCGCAGAACGTCACGGCGGCGCCAGTCCTGAAACAACTCTGCGGCCTTGGCGTATCTCTCCCTAGCCGGCGCGTTCCAGTCGGGGCGCTCGGCCCCCTCGAGGAACACTGCGTTGTAAGGACTGAGCCGCTGCAGCGCCTCCTCCAGCTCCCTGTCGATAATGTCGTATGGCGGGCAAATCACCGAGGCCAGGTTTTCAACGACTTCGGCGTTATACCGCCACCCCCGGAAAGGACGTATTCTCACCATAAACAGCCATACCTCCTGCCGCGATTATATGCGGAACCGGCGGGCAACCGCATCTTAATCAACCAAGACTTTTCAAAGACGCCACCGGGGCTGGGTGGAGGGGAAAAGTTTTTTTCTGGGTAATTCTGAGACATTTTGGCCCATTCAGCTTTGGCGACTGACCCATTTCAGGTATCACTTGAATGAATAATTGAGAAATTGCCCCATTTCTCGAAGTTTTGTAGCATTTTGAGCACAATTTTGCCCCTTTTTGTTGCCTGCGGCCTCGGAATGACATTCCTTCGCAGGAGTGACCCCGTACAAAAACGGGGCTGGCTGCTGTGGCACACGGAATGTCGGTGGGCCAGGGCCGGGCGGCACATTCGCGCAACTATGGCAACCAGGGTAACTACAATGATAGGGAGTTGCTACGCCGACGGGCAAGGGGCGGGTGTCAGCATGACCCTGATGTGCCGGACCCCGGCGTAGTAAATCCTGCCTTATTGAACGCAGTACCTTCGCCGCCTCTGGACCAACAACGTTGTCTGGGCCAAGGGTACCAAGGCTATGGTGCAGGTTCTACCTCACCCACCCATGCGCTGGGGAGGTCCGCCGACCACCGGGTAACTGAGCCGGAACTCACGTCCACTTTCAGGTCGATGGGTAATCTGGCTTCGTAAGCCTTCGAACCCAATATCGGCAGGTCCAACGACACTCGGGTTGAAACTGTCGCGGTGACCTCGTAGATGTTTTCGGTGGTCTTCACAGGTTCCGAGTAGTCCCATGACAGCAATTCGGCAATCTGGCTGGCTATGACGTCGCTGAAAAGAGATGCCCCAGGCACATCGCTGGTCACCAAGGTCACGATTTCAGCGATTACCGGCGCCGTGGTCGTCTCGGTCCAGCTTTGCGCTGCGTTCAACGCCTGTGTCTTCCTCTCCGCCTCACTATCTCCACAGCCTAATATGCCTATCAGCAAGAAGCAGGCAAGCAGTACAAGCACCCGCGGCATGGTCATGTCTCCCTTAGCTCCCTAGCCACTAATCCTGGGGGCTGGACGTGCAAAACTCGTAATCTCTGATTGACAATCCGCCGTCAGCGAAATGATATATTTGCCCAATGGCTGAAGCTTGCTTCATCCGTTAGCTAAATGTCGCCGCGCCGATTATGCCATAACAATGCAAGGAAAGTGGCGGTTGACCTTGGCCCGTGGCGAAGCAGCGAACCAACCGATCGTGAAGGAGGTAAGTGATCACTATGACTATTAGCGAGCATCAAGTCTGGTCTGACCTCCCCGTATCTCCCGGCAGCATTTTGGAAGAGGAAATAGAAGCCCGGGCAATGACTCAGAAAGAACTGGCCAGGCGTATGGGGCGGCCACCCCGGTATAGTCGTCGGGCGGCTCCACCTCAAAAAGCTGGTGCCTTACAGCAGGCTGACGGAACTCAAAGAAAGATTCGCCTGGGTCGATGAATAATGACACCCCAAGAACTCAACGGCCCGCAACACATCGACCCCAGCGACCCCAAGTACGCCATCTCTGCCGGCGGCATCCTTGACCGCCACAACCGGAACGAGCCCGAAGCAAACATCACCAGCGCCGTCCGGGACTTCCTCATCCTGACCGGCTTGGCCCAGGCTGTGGAAGCGGCGGCGGCTGGGGCAACGAAACAGTTGGAGCAACTGCGGAAAGAACGGGACAACCTCACCGTCACCGTGGCCCGGCGGGAACTGCGGAAGTGGCTGCGGGAGTCGGCGGAGGGCAAGGCCGTGGAGGCGGCGGTGGGGAAGCTGTTGGGGGTGGGGGCTTCGTCATAGAGCGGGCAAGGTCTCTACTGAGGGTAGCTGCCCGGGAGAGATTCTGGGGAATCGTAATAACGCTGGTCCTTTTGGCTTTCCTGGGTTGGGCCTTCGCATCGCTCTTACTGAGGTGGACTTCCCCCGCCGACCCTGGAACCAGCTTCCTCTCGGGAGACCTGCTGCCCTTTGTGACGGTTGCCGCTATCGCCATCGGTGGCATAGTAGCCATCTTCAAGTTCCAGCTTTTCCGGGACTCCGCGCCCCACCTGACTATCTCCCACGCGATCTCGCATCGATTGGTTGGCGAAAGCTACCTCCACATCGCCGTAACGGCCAACCTGCATAACAGCTCCAAGGTCAAGGTGGAACTGAGACGAGCCCTTTTCCGGCTGCAACAATTAGTTCCCGCATCCGATGACGAAGTCCAAAGGCTGTACTCCCAAGTGTTCTTCGAGCGCCAAGCGGAAAACTTGCAGTGGCCTGTTCTAGAAGAGGTTGAAATAAACTGGCCCCAGTATGCCCGGATTATCGAACCGGGCGAGTCACATTTCGAGACATACGAGTTCATTGCTTCCACAAGCATAAAGTCGGTTATCGTATATACCTATTTCCATAATCCTAGCTATCCCAGTTCCTCGGACAACAGCGGCTGGGGGAGAGCTACGGTGCATGATATGATAATGAAAGATTGATTGGGGCAGCACTTGGAGAAGCTCAATTGCTCTTCTGGAAAAAGAGAAACAAAGATAGGAAGGACTCTTCACCTTCAAACGCCAATAAGCCTGACAGCCGGAATTCTACTGAGTCATCGGACCCTCACAGGGTGATAATCCGAGATGCCAGCGCCCCCAGGGTGGCCCCGCCGAAGAAGAATCATTCCGGTAAGCCGCCGGGGGGCAAGACGCTCGAAGAAGCCTGAAAGGGTTGGTGGAGGTGGTGATGTGATGGTGACTCGGCTTTCAACTTCAAATGAAGCGGGCTTGGAGACCAGGGGAGGCGCGCCCAGAACTGCTCCTCCTATTCGGGAAAAGACTGCCAAACCCCCAGGGAAACCCCAGCCAATTCGCCTAAGAAGTAATCCTGCTGCGGACCCCATCGGAGCACAATTTCATCGTCGCCAATACTGGCATCGTCTTCGTTGCTTACCAATTTTTTCCTTCAGTTGAAGCAATGGTCAGACAATTGCGCGAGCATACCGGGCTAAGCGATCCAGTTCTTCCCAAGCCTGACCTTCACACTCTTCCACGGCGCTCTTAAAGAAATACTCAACCCCGCCTTCCGGGTCAGCTTCGATTTCCAAGTCTACGTCATTGCGATGCCACTCGGCCTGCACTCCTCCCCGCCATGTAGGCACGACCGCCGGGGGTGGGCACTGGTTGTCAAGCACCTTAAACAGTACCTGCAATAATTCGCATACAGCGGCTGGCTGGGTACGTCTACCGTCAGTAACCCAGTCGTCATTCTCCCAAGGCAACTCTTCCATTCCCTGAAGTGTTGGGACAATCCATTTCATGATTGGTGGCTCCACCAATGGGCCGGGTTTGGGAGTATAGCTACAGTTCCCCAATTACGGAGGCAACTCGGCCTTTCTACGATCCTGACCTATTACAATTGTATTTCAAGCAGAGCCACCAGTGGTAGAGAAGTTCAATTCACCGGGGCAAGGCCCAAGCGCGGCTGGCAGGAAACGCAATCTTGCGCCGGCTACGGGCGCGGCAGGGCACCGGTGCTGGTCGTCAGGCGGTTTAGTCCCCGCTTTCGGGCGGGGCCACGTTGGCTTGGCTGGCCCCGGCGGCCCAAGCCAGCGGCGTAAGCACCCGCACCGGGTCCAGCACCTGCCATAGAAAGCCGTAGTTGATAAAGTACGCGTTAGCAAAGACCAAGGCGCCCAGCCCCGCCGAAACCACCGCAGCTATGCGCCCTGCCGCGCTTCCGCAGCGCCACAGGGCCGCCGCCGCCACGGTGGAGGAACCGATGAACAGGGGGTTGACGGTGCGCCACACCTCTCCCCAATACTCGCCGAACAAGTCAGTGTATCCGTTGGCGAGCACTGCCAGGGACAATATTCCCAGAGCCAAGCTGCGCACCCAGGGGACGCGGCGGGTGCTCAGCCAGAGCCACCAAGTCCCGCCGAGCCCCATCAGCAGCGGGGCGATTTGCCACAGCTTCCAAGGCCAGTAGGGGACCGACCGCCCATCGGGGTCGAAGAGGACGGTCCGCTCGGTCCAGGCAAAAATCGCCAAGGCCAAAAAGGCCGAAGCGGCAATGGCGGCAATCGGGGCCAAGTCTCGCGGGGCAATCAGTTTGATCATCTGCCAACTCTGGTGCAAAGTGGCCGCCACTCAACTATTTCCGGCCTCTACCCTCGCAAAGGGGTGCGTAATTCCTGGTTGGGCGGGCAGCTTGATTGGGCGGGCGAATGGTAGCATTCTGCCTCTTGACGTATCAAGTTCCCGATATGCAGTATGGGCTGCTTGCCGGGATAGCTGGGACCTCATCACATACCGGGAGATGAAGGTCCGTGGCCCAAGTCGGCCCACCGCCAAGGCGCTGCCGTATGGTATACTCCCCCCTGCTCAAATCCCTATCTGTTGTACCTGAGGAAGACTTCGATGGCAGGCCCCGTTGAATTTCTGGACGATGGCTCCGTAGCCTCTCCTCAAGGGTTCCAGGCCGGCGCCACCTATGCCGGCCTCAAGACCTACGCCGAGGACAAGCTGGACTTGGGGATAATCCTTTCCGAGGCCCCCTGCACCGCCGCCGGGGTGTTCACTACCAACGCCGTCCGATCGCCTTCCGTCGACGTCTGCCAGGAGCACTTGTCCCAAGGGCCGGTCCGGGCTTTGGTAGTCAACGCCGGCATCGCGAACACCTGCGTTGGCGAGCAGGGTTACAGCGACGCCAAGCAGGCGGCCCTCCTCACCGCCCAGCACTTGGGCTTGGAGCACCGGGAGGTGCTCACCTGCAGCACCGGCGTCATTGGCGTTGAACTGCCTATGTCGCTGATTGCCTCCGGCATCAAGGAGATAACCCCCTCCAGGGACGGCGGGCACGCCTTCGCCAGGGCGATGATGACCACCGACACCCACCACAAGGAGGCCGCCGTATCCTTCCAGGTTGACGGCCGCCAAGTGCTGCTGGGAGGGTCGGCCAAGGGTTCGGGCATGATTCACCCGAACATGGCCACTATGCTGTCATTCATCACCACCGACGCAGCCGTTGAGCCCGGCTTCCTCCAGGAAACCCTCCGGGAAGTGGCCGACGACTCCTTCAACATGCTCACCGTCGACGGGGACTCCAGCACCAACGACACCGTGCTGGTGATGGCCAACGGCATGGCCGGGAACAGCCCTATCGGGGCCGGCTCTCCGGACGCAGACACCTTCCGGGAAGCCCTCCGGGCGGTCAGCGTTCACCTGACCCGGCAGTTGGCCCGGGACGGCGAGGGAGCCTCCAAGCTGATAGTAGTTGAGTTGGCCGGGGCCGCAGATAAAGCCGACGCCCGGGTGGCCGCCCGGACCGTAGCCTCTTCCAACTTGGTGAAGACCGCGGTCTATGGAGCGGACCCCAACTGGGGCCGCCTGATGATGGCCTTGGGCCGCAGCGGGGCCGCCGTCACCGAACAAAAAGTGGACCTTTTCATCAACGGCGTCTGCATCATGGAGCAGGGCAAACCCATCCCGTTCCATCGCGAAGCCGTTGTGGCATTGATGCGGGGGGCGGAAGTAACTTTCCGATTGGACTTGCATCTAGGGGACGGAGAGGCAACCGCTTGGGGCTGCGACCTGACCGAACAGTACGTGATAGTCAACAGCGCCTATACTACCTAGCCAATAGGCTGAAGACACCCCGGCCTTGCTCGGGCCCGGCATTGCTCATCGTTGTAAAACTGTCCCCCCAGCGGCCACAACCCTCCGTTTCTGTGTTCACCTTCCAGCCGGAATCAACCATAATCGATAGTCCGCTTTGGCTATGGATACCTGCATTGAGAAGCCTGCATTGATTGGAATGAAGAACGGGAGAGAATGAAGTGCCTGGCCCTCCCCCACAACCAGGTTTGATGGTTGTGAAAATCGGCGGCAGCACCCTGGGCAGCCACGACACCAGCCTGCGGGACTTGGTGACGCTGCAACGGGAAGGCGCGCAAGTCGTGGTAGTCCACGGCGGCGGCAACGTCATATCCGACTGGATGCAGCGGCAAGGAATTCCACCCAGGTTCGTGCGGGGCCTCCGGGTCACCGACGCCCCCAGCCTGGATATCGTCGTGGCGGTGCTGACCGGCCTCATCAACAAGCAGTTGGTGTCGGCTCTGCAGTCCTTGGGCGGCAGGGCTATCGGTCTTAGCGGCATCGACGGCGGAATGCTCCAAGCAAGCATCGCCGACCCCGAGTTGGGCTACGTGGGGGAAATCGACCGGGTGAACAGCGAGCCAATCCAAGCGGTCCTGGACAGGGGGTACATACCCATGGTCGCCCCCCTGGCAATGGACTGCGCCCGCACACCGAGCCCCGACGGCTCGGACCACGCCGGGGAGCCCTTGAACATCAACGGCGACACGGTGGCGGGAGAACTGGCCCACGCCCTCGGCGCCCGCCGCTTGGTGTTCCTGACCGACGTGGAAGGCATCATGGACGGCAACGGGCGGGTGCTGCGGCGCTTGGACCGGCGCACCGGCAACCTGTTGCTGGGGTCCGGCGTAGTGCAGGGAGGCATGATACCCAAGCTGGCGGCCTGCCTCCGTGCCCTTGAACCCCGGGATAAAGAAGCTGGCCGGAACGACCCGGGAACGGAGTCCTCTCCCCCTGTGGCCCATATCGTCGACGGGCGCCAGCCCGAAGCGCTACTCAATTGCGCCAGGGGAGTGGCAGGCGGCACCGCCATCGTGGGCGATTCGACCCCACCCGGTCCGGCCGGTTCCCGGCCCGCCGGCTCCTGACCCGTGAACCCGGGTACCGCCTCCAAAGAACGGCGGCTGGACGGGCAGGATAGGCGCGGCGCGGCATGAGTTACGATCTTAGCAACGACGCCCAGCCGCCCCAACCGATTCCGCTGCCGGGCATTTCCGAAGCAGGCCTGCGAAGGCTCAAGCGAATAGGGCTGGTTGCCGGCCTCATCCTCCTGGCATTCCTGCTGTTGTGGTGGGCCAGGGCCGCTTACACCGACCTGCTCTGGTTCGACCACTTGGGTTACCGCTCCGTTTTCCTGAAGGTGTTCACCCTCAAGCTGTGGCTCTTCTGCGCCGGGACCATAGTGGCCGCCGCCGCCCTTTCGGTCAACCTGTACCTGGCTTGGCGCCGCTCCCGGGGGGAGTCCACCCTGGGGCAGTCGGCCGGTACCATTCGGCTGTTATATGCCGTCACTGCAATTTCCGCCGGCTTGGTTGTAGTCATTGGCGCCCCCTTGTTCGGTGATTCGGCGTCGGACCAGTGGGAAACCCTGCTGCTGTTTTTCAACCGGGAACCCTTTGGAACCCCCGACCCCCAGTTTTCCCGGGACCCGTCCTTCTACATAACAACCCTGCCGGTGATGCAACTGGCCCGGGGATGGCTCATGGGCTTGGCCATCACCTCGCTCCTGGCCACGGCCAGCCTCTACGCCGCGGTGCATGCAATCCGCGGGATGGGCATGCCAGTGACCCCGGCCATGCTCAAGCACTTGGCCGCCTTGAGCGCGTTCCTGATGCTGACCATTGCCGCCGCTCACGGGTTGGACGTCTTCGAGCTTGCCCTGTCCCAAGGCGGCCTCGTCGCCGGGGCGACCTACACCGACGTGCATGCCCGCATTCCCGCCCTCATTTTCATGGCCTCTATCGCCTTGGTGGCAATGTTGGGGTTTGCTTTCAGTTGCTACAACGCCAGCCTCCGGCTGGTGATCGGGTCATTCATCCTCTGGGTGCTGGTGGCTCTGTTGGCCGGCCTGCTCTACCCGGTGCTGTTCCAGCGGTTCCAAGTCGCCCCCAACGAATTCGCCCGGGAAGCCCCTTACATTCAGCGGAACATCGAGGCAACCCGCTCCGCCTACCAGTTGGACCAAGTCCGCCAAGCATCCTTCCCTGCCAACGGAAGGCTCAACTCCCAGGTCATCCGGGACAACCGGGCCGCCATCGACAACATACGCCTCTGGGATGTGCAGCCCCTTCAGGACGCTTACAACCAACTCCAGTTCATGGAGCTTTACTACCAGTTCCTCAACATGGACTCCGACCGGTACGAGGTGAACGGGCAGCTCCGTCAGGTGCTGGTGGCCGCCAGGGAACTTCACTCCGAAAACCTCCCTCCCGATGCCAGGAACTGGGTGAACCTTACCCTCCAGTACACCCACGGCTACGGAATCTCCATGAGCCCGGCCAACTCCTTCTCCGGAGGGGAGGGAAGGCCCAACTTCTTCATCCAGGACGTTCCCATCAAGGGCAGGTTTGCGGTAAACCGCCCCGAGATCTACTACGGCGAAAGCGCCGTCGACTTCGTGATCGTGGGCCACGAACTCCCCGAAGTTGCCCCGCTGCCCGCTTCCGATTCCCAACTGCCCTACAAGTACCGGGGCGAGGGCGGCATCCTACTGGGTTCTACTTTGCGTAGGCTGGCCTACGCCTGGCAGATGCTGGACATCAACATACTGCTCAGCGACCAATTGACCGAGGACAGCCGCATCCAGTACCGGCGCCAGATAGACCGGCGGGTGAAGGCCCTGGCGCCCTTTCTGAAGCTGGACCGCGACCCATACCCCGTCCTGGACGGCAACGGGAAGCTCTGGTGGATTCAGGACGCCTACACCGTCACGGGGCGTTACCCCTATTCCACCAGGCTGGAGGGTACGAACCTGTCGAACTCGGACAATCCTCCAAACTACATCCGCAACAGTGTAAAAGTGGTGGTCGACGCCTATAATGGCGGGGTTGTTTTTTACGCTCTGGACCCTCAGGACACCCTGTTGCAGATGTACCGCAAGGCATTTCCTTCCCTGTTCGTTGACTTGGACGAAATGCCCGAAGACCTGAGAAGCCACATGCGCTACCCCATGGGCATCTTCTCGGCCCAAGCCCGGATGTACCAGAGGTACCACGTGACGGACCCCCAAGTGTTCTTCAACCAAGCCGAACAGTGGGCCGTACCCCTGGAGACCCGCTTCGGCAAGCAGGGCGTGCAGATGACCCCGTCTTACTTGGTGCTGAAGACCCCCGGCGAAGAACGGGAGGAATTCGTGCTGATGCTGCCCTTTTCCCCGGCCGGCGACAAGAAGAACTTGGTGGGCTGGCTGCTGGCCCGCAACGACGGGGCCAACTACGGCGAGCTTGTTGCCTATAACCTGCCTGGGCACGTGCAAATCGACGGCCCCAGTCAAGTGGAAGCCCGTATCCAGAACGACCAGGATATTTCCCAGCAATTCTCCCTCTGGCAGGGCGCCGGCTCTCAAGTCATACGGGGGCAGTTGCTCGTTATTCCCATCGCAGATACCATAGTTTACGTTGAGTCCCTTTACCTCCAATCCGAGAGTCTCAACTTCCCAGAGCTCAAGAAGGTAATACTGGCCGACGGCAGCGATGTCGTCATGGCCGATTCGGTGGACCAGGGGCTGGCAATGCTCGCTGGGGAGCTGCCCGCCTCGGCTGGTCCCTTCCCCGGGGACTCCGCCGGTCCAACGGTTGGGCCGGCCCTGGGAGAGCAAGAGATAGAAGAGGCATTTGCCGGCATTGGGGAGTCACTGGGCGAATTGGAAGACGCCCTGGAAAATCTGAGGGAAGCTTTAGGAGGCAGCCAGCCATGAGCACTAGCAGCCAGTGGATTGCCAAGGAACAGCAGTATTACGCCCAAACGGTGCGGCGGCAGCCAGTGGTGATTGTGCGAGGCGAAGGCACCAAGGTCTGGGACGCCGACGGCAAGGAATACTTGGACTTCGTCGCCGGCTGGGCCGTGGACAACTTGGGCCATTCCCACCCGGCCATCACCCAAGCCATCGTGGAGCAAGCCGGCACCCTGTTGCAAACTTCGAACCAGTTCTACACCGTCCCCCAGATCAACCTGGCCGAGTTGCTGGTCGAGAACAGTTGCCTTGACCAAGTCTTTTTTGGCAACAGCGGGGCCGAGGCCAACGAAGGAGCCATGAAGCTGGCCCGCCGCTACGGCAAGCTCCACCGGGACGGGGCCTACGAAATAATCACCGCCTTCAGCTCCTTCCACGGGCGCACCATGGCCACCGTGGCCGCCACCGGGCAGCCCCACTACCAAGAGAACTTCACCCCCCTGCTGCCCGGGTTCGTCCACGTGGACTACGACGACGTGGAAGGCATCATGAACGCCACCACCGACCGCACCGCCGCGGTAATGCTGGAACCGGTGCAGGGGGAGGGCGGCGTCAACATTCCCGCCGACGACTACCTGAAACGGGTGCGGGAATGGTGCGACCAGCAGGGCCTGTTGCTCATCCTGGACGAGGTCCAGACCGGCCTCGGCCGCTTGGGCAGCCTCTTCGGCTACCAGGAATACGGGGTTGAGCCCGACGTGATGACCCTGGCCAAGGGCCTCGGTTACGGCGTGCCCATCGGTGCCTTCATGTCCAAAGAATATTGCATGGCCTTGGTCCCCGGCGACCACGGCTCCACCTTCGGAGGTAACGCCCTCACCACCGCGGTAGCCTACGCGGGCACCAAGTTCCTCATTGACAACAACATCCCGGAACACGTCAAAGAAATGGAGACCCACCTGCTGGGCCGGCTGAACGAGCTGAAGTCCCGCTTCTCCTTCGTCTCCGACGTGCGGGGCAAGGGACTGCTGGCCGCCATGGAGTTTGACAGCGACGTCTCAGGCCAGGTGCTGACCAACGCCAACGCCGCCGGCCTGTTGCTCAACGGAGTCAAGCCCAACGCCATCCGGTTCATGCCGCCCCTGACCGTCACTCCCGAGGAAATAGACCGGGCGGCCGAGCTGTTGGGAGAAGCCCTGGCCGGAGTGTAGGGCAGCGTCGAGCAGGAATGGGCCTCGGAGTTTACAGGTATTCGCAAGATTGTAGTGGGCCTACCCTTGGGTGGGTTGCCTTTACAAGGGTGGCGTGCCAACATCTGGCCAAGGACTAATATGGAAGACACTGAACTGCTGGAACGCATTGTGGTCAACCCAAAGGTGAAGGTTGGGAAGCCTGTGATTGACGGCACTCGCCTGACCGTAGAATTCATCCTAGGGTTGCTGGGCCACGGAATGACCATTGAGGACATCTTGGGCGAATACAAACACTTGGCCCGCGAGGACATCTTGGCGTGCCTCTTATTCGCTCAAAAGTCGCTCGAGGACATCACGTTTATGCCCATGATTCTGGAAGGAAATCCATCAGATTCTTAATTGATGAATGCACCGGTCCCCTAGTTGCTCGCTTTCTAGACAATCTTGGGCATGACGTTATTTCCATCAATCCCGATTACCGTGGAATGGACGACCGCAGCATTTTGGAGTGGGCGGACGCTGAGGGCCGTATTCTGATTACCTCTGACAAAGACTACGGAGAAATGGTCTTTCGTCAGCACCGGCCACACCCGGGAGTAGTCTTATTACGTCTGTCCGACCAGACCCTCCGTAGCAAGACAGCGGCTCTAGGGAATCTGGTGGAGAACTACGGCCACTTGCTGGCGGGCAACTTCGTGGTTACTTCCGGGACTGCAGTTCGTATTAATAGATTCAATAACCCACCAACCGCAGAGGTAGGACCATAAGGTAGTCATGAAGCCTTTTTGACCGTGATAAGGCTATTCCAAGTAAACTCTCAGCCTACTCCCAACCTTGCCGTTGAATAGACGATTAAACAAGGGGCGAACATTAACCTCATGCCTGAAAACAAGATAGTCCTTGCCTACAGCGGCGGCCTCGATACCTCGGTGTCCGTCCCTTGGCTCAAGGAAAAATACGGCGCCGAAATAGTCACCCTCACCATCGACTTGGGCATGGTGGACTTGGAGTCCATCCGCCAGCGCGCCCTTCAGGTGGGCGCCGCCAAGGCCCTGACCGTGGACGGGCGTGAGACCCTGGTCAACGAGTTCCTCTTCCCGGCCCTGAGGGCCGGCGCCATCTATGAAGAGCAGTACCCCTTGGCCACCGCCTTGGGGCGCCCCCTCATCGCCCGCTACTTGGCGGAAGCCGCCCAAGCCGAGGGGGCCTACGCCGTGGCCCACGGCTGCACCGGCAAGGGAAACGACCAAGTGCGCATTGAGGTCGGCGTCGGCGCCCTGGCCCCGGAAATAAGGCTCATCGCCCCCATCCGGGACTGGGGCATGAGCCGCCAGGACGAAATCGACTACGCCAACCAGCGGGGCCTGCCCATCAACCCGGGCAACAGCAAGTTCTCGGTGGACGAGAACCTGTGGGGACGTAGTTGCGAGGCCGGCGAACTGGAGGACCCCTGGCTGGAACCCCCGGAAGAAGCCTACACTTGGACCAACTCCGTGGAGCAGGCCCCAGATGAACCTGCCTACGTGGAGATAAGCTTCGAGCAGGGCCTGCCCGTCGCCATTGATGGCGAGCAGATGCCCGGGACTGCCATGATCAGCCATCTGAACGCCTTGACCGGCAGCCACGGCGTCGGCCGTATCGACCACGTGGAAAACCGGCTGGTGGGCATCAAGTCCCGGGAGATTTACGAGTGTCCCGCCGCCGTGGTGCTCCACGCCGCCCACAAAGCCCTGGAAGCCCTGACCCTTTCCAAGGAGCAGGCTCGTACCAAGGCCCGCATCGCCCAGGAGTATGCCGACTTGGTATACAACGGACTGTGGTTCACCGCCCACCGCCAGGACTTGGACGCCTACGTAGCCAGCACCCAGCGTTACGTCACCGGTGAGGTGAAGGTCCGGCTCCACAAGGGCAGCTGCACCGTCACCGGCCGCAAGGCCCCCCAAGCCTTGTACAACTACTCCCTGGCCACCTACGACAGCGCCGACCGGTTCGACCACTCCTCGGCAGAGGGGTTCATCTCCATTTACGGCCTGCCGGTCCGCACTCAGAACCAGGCCCAGCCCCAGTAGCAGGGTCTCCCCGGTCCGGCGCGCCGGACCGGCATCCCAATCCCGCCGGAGGGCTGCCCCGGCCGCTGGCAGCACCCCGCGTACGCGGGTTGCCGCGCCCCAAGTCCGCAAAACGCCATGTTCTCCCATCATTTTCGTACTATTATTAGCAGTCCGGTTGTTGCATTTGGCACAGCCTGGGCTTGCCAATTCTGAACCGGATAACCCCGCCAAGCTTGGAGAATTGAGATGACTGTCGCCAGCCGCATGATGGACTTGGGTACCGAGACCGCATTCGAGGTACTGGCCAAGGCCCGGGCCCTGGAAGCCCAAGGGAAGGAAATCATTCACCTGGAAATCGGAGAACCCGATTTCGATACCCCCAAGCACATCGTCGATGCCGGGGTCGACGCCCTGCGCCAAGGCTACACCCACTACGGCCCCACCGCCGGCCTGCCTGAGTTCCGGGAGGCCATCGCCCGCAACAGCCGGGAGGTCCGGGGCTTGGACACCGACCCCGCCAACGTTGTCGTAACCCCCGGGGCCAAGCCCATCATGTTCTACGTTATCCTGGCCTTGGCCGAGCCCGGCGTGGAGGTCATATACCCCAACCCCGGCTTCCCTATCTACGAGTCTATGATCCGGTTCTCCGGGGCCACCCCCGTTCCCATGCGGCTCCTGGAAGAACGCTCCTACCACCCCGACCTGGCAGACCTGGCCGCCAAGATTACCTCCAAGACCCGCCTGCTCATCCTCAACTCCCCGGAGAACCCCTGCGGCTCCGCCCTTTCCCGCGACGAACTGGAGACCGTGGCCAACTTGGTCAAGGAGCACGACGGGCTTTACGTCCTCGCCGACGAAATCTACAAGGACATCCTCTACACCGGAGAGCACCACAGCATCGCCACCTTCCCCGGCATGGCCGAACGTACCATCATCCTGGACGGCTTCTCCAAGAGCTACGCCATGACCGGCTGGCGCTTGGGCTACGGCATTCTGCCGCCGGAACTGGTGCCGCACGTGGTCAAGCTGGCGGTGAACAGCGTCTCCTGCGCGGCCAGCTTCAGCCAGCGGGCGGGCATCGCCGCCTTGGACGGACCCCAAGACGAGGTGCAGGCCATGGTTGCCGAGTTCGCCCAGCGGCGCCGGTTGATTACCGACGGCCTCCGGGCCATCCCCGGCATCAACTGCCCGGAGCCCGAGGGCGCCTTCTACGCCTTCCCCAGCATCCAAGGCACCGGCCTCACCAGCCGGGAGTTCGAAGACCGGGCCATGGCTGAGGCCGGCGTCGCCCTGCTATCCGGCTCCGCCTTCGGACAGTTCGGCGAAGGCTACGTCCGCCTCTCCTATGCCAACTCCCAAGAAAACATCACCAAGGCCCTGGAGCGCTTGGACCGGTTCGTGCGGGGGGCTGCGGGGTGAACTGCCTGCCTCCTAACCCTCACCGTCTAGCGGTATAATAGCCGGGAGTGATGTACTTCAACTATGACAACCATCAATGACATAAGCGACTTGGCGAGGGTTCTGCAGGACAACCCGCAGTGGCGGGACACCATTCGCGGCATCGTGCTGGGAGAGGAACTACTCCAACTTCCCCAGCAACTCGCGGCTTTCATCGAGGCCACCGACCGCAGGTTCGAAACCATTGACCAGTGGCTCGATGCGGCTGACCGAAGGACCGATGCTCTCGAGCAAAAACTTGCGGCATTCATTGAAGCAACCCAACGGAACTTCGAACTCGTCAACCAACGATTGGAAAGGCTTGAAATCGACCTATCCGAATTCAGGGCCGAAGTCGATGATCGATTCAAACAGGTCGATAACCGGCTTAGACATCTGGATGGCAGGATGGACAATGGGTTCGGTCTCAACTATGAGTTCAAAATAGAAAAGAACCTAGACAGAATCGCCATGCAGCACCTTCAAGTCCGCGGTGTAAAGGTGGAAATTGGGCCTCGGAACGGCGCAACACAGAAGTTTTCCGACCTCCTTGAGGAGGCCGAAAACCAAGGCACCATTACGATGGAACAAAACGGCCGCCTCAGGGGAGCGGACCTTGTATTCTCCGGGCTGCACGGAGTAGACAGGTCAGAAGTTCATGTTGCCGCCGAAATCTCTATAACCGCCAGCGACAACGACATCATCCGGGCAAAAGACCGGGCCGGCATTCTAAACTCCGTCCTTAACCAGCCAACTATGCCCATCATAGTAGTCAGCCGAATTGAAGATCCCCAAACCTCCACGGCTGTAGCCAACGGCGTCACCATCGTCCTTATGCCCGACGAATAACCCATTGCCCTGCTCCCCATTGTCCGGCGTCGCCCTGCTATCCGCCTCCGGCCAGTTCGGCGAAGGCTGCGTCCGCCTCTCTTACGCCAACTCCCAGGAAAACATCACCAAGGCCTTGGAACGCCTGGACCGGTTCGTGAGGGGGGGCGGTTTAATGCTTGGTGTTTCAGGAACTGAGATACTTTTGTCTAGGAGACGACAATGAAGGCTTGGGTAGTGCGCAGCGGAAGAAAAGGCAATGATTTCTCGGACAGATTCTGGGATGCGTCGGTAGCCGCTATTGGCTACGGCGTGGGAAGCATGTTGGGCGTCACCACTCGTGACGGGGTAAAGAACAAACTCAAGGTGGAGCGCCCGGACTGGAAGGATGGGCAGGTAACGCGTAATGCTGGGATATTTCATCGCTTCAAGAACGAAATCGATAATGGCGACTTAATTATTACTCCGCCTGCTGGCCAAGACGAACTTCTCCTCGGATATTGTCGAGGGCCATATCAGTATTCGGGAGAAACATTATCCGAGGACATGCCGCACATTAGGAAGGTTGATTGGTTCATGAAGACCCTTAAGTCGAACTTCTCTGAGAGGTTCCTGCAGTCTATCTCCTCTGAAACTGTAGTATGGAATGCCACCAAATACATCGCAGAGATTGAAGCTGTTCTAGGTGCAAATGCCTTCAACTCTTGGTCCGAGGCAGACCTATCTTCCCTCGCTAATGATCTGCTACTCCCGCCAGAGTTTCTCCAAGACATCTGGTCCCTCCTCCAAGACAAGAAGCAGGTTATTTTCCAGGGTCCTCCCGGAACGGGAAAGACATACGTGGCACAAGCGCTCGCTAAGCATCTCGCAGGGTCAGAGGACCACGTGACGCTGGTACAGTTCCACCCTTCTTACGCTTACGAAGACTTCGTCCAAGGTTACCGTCCAACTCTCACAGATGGAACTGATGGACAGGTCAAGTTTGAACTCAGGAAGGGGCCACTGTTGCAAGCGGCCGAGCGGGCAAGTAAGGCGTCGGAAGAGGAGCCGGATACGCCCTATTTCCTGATAATTGACGAAATCAACCGGGGGAACCTGGCAAAGGTATTTGGGGAGTTGTACTTCCTCTTGGAGTACCGCGACAGGGAAATAAACTTGCAATACTCGGATGAACCGTTCTCCCTGCCCAAGAATCTGTACATCATCGGAACAATGAACACGGCCGACCGGTCCATCGCCCGGGTAGACTTAGCACTTCGTCGCCGTTTTTATTTCGTGGAGTTCCACCCGAACGTAGACCCGGTCCACGGCTTGCTGCAACGCTGGCTGGAAGACAAGGCTCCGCACATGGCATGGGTCGCCCGAGCTGTAGACCGGGCCAATGAACTACTCAACGACCGGCACGCCGTGATAGGACCGAGCCACTTCATGGTGGATGACCTTGATCAAGCAATGGTTGAACGAAAGTGGAAGCATAGCGTCCTTCCTCACATTGAGGAGCACTTCTTTGACCAGCCTGGCCGCCTCTCTGAGTTCAACCTGGCAACATTGAGAGGACTGGCGGATGGTAGCGAGGGCCCGGAGGAAGGAGTACAGGAAGACTATAGTGGTGTCGAGGAGCAGGGCGACGGCTTGAACGATGCATAAGCTTGACCTGAAAGAATACGTGCGCAGTTGTCCCGTGCGACTGTCGGTTGAAGAACGGGACGCTCTGGGCGGGGCAGGTCTATCACTGACTATCGAGCCGGTCAGCGGTGTACAGGGCGAATACTTTTTGACCCCCAGTTCCACCGTCGGGGCCGTCGAGATTGACGACCTGTCGGTGCTGATAGAGCCCAAGATCGGCATCAAGAACTTGCTTTGGATGGCGTCCTTCGCTATAGGACAAGTCGACTTCCGGACAGATGACTTCAGCTTCCCGGAAAACTGTCCCTTGCCCGACGCGTTGGCGTTGGCCCTGGCTTCCCAAGCCCGGCGGGCCTTCTCTCGGGGATTGCTCCACGGGTACATCAATGTTGAGGACTCTCTTTACACTGTTCGGGGACGCATCCGGTTCGATGAGCAGATGCGACGCAGGTTCGGCATTCCTTTGCCGGTAGAAGTTTCGTACGACGAGTTTACCGACGACATTCCTGCTAACAGATTGGTGAAGGCCGCTGCGGAACGGCTGCGCCACCTTAGGCTGCGTTCAACAAGAGCAAGGACCGGCCTGGGATGGGTTGCAGCGATGCTCGATAATGTCTCACTCGTGGGATTTCCTCCGGCAGAAGTGCCGGAGGTCACTTTCGACCGGTTGAACGAGCACTATAGGGATGTTGTGACCTTGTCCCGGCTCATTCTGCAAAACCGCGCCTTCGAGGCCGACCGCGGCAAGGTGCGGGCCTCGGGGTTCCTCATGGACATGAACCAAGTCTTTCAAGAGTTTGTTACAGTGGCCATCCGAGAAGAATTGGGCCTGTCCTATGAGGCGTTCCGTGAGCGAAGCATCGCCACCTTGGATTACGCCGGCAAAGTATCTTTGAGACCCGACCTAGTCTGGCGCAGCGGCTCCCGCTGCCTCTTCGTGGGCGACGCCAAGTACAAGAACGTGACCGGCGAAAAGGTCCCCAACGCCGATATCTACCAGATGCTGGCCTACTGCACCGCCGCCAACCTGCCCTATGGCCTTCTCATCTATGCTAAGGGCGAAGAAGCAGACCCGGCAGAGTACGTAATCAGGAACACCAGCAAGACCATTGAAGTCACAGCTATAGATTTGGAAGGCCAGCCGGAAGACATCCTGGCAGATGTAGGGCGGATTGCCGAACGGATAGAAGAACGCGCTATGGGAGAACGTCGGTTTAGCGCTGGGTTAGCAACTCCTGCATCCGCTCGACAAAACGGCGGACGGTAGGACGGTCTGCAACGAATTCGTAGTCCTGCATGAAGCGGTGGTAGAAGTTGGCGTGGAATTTCTCGGCTACTGCAAATTGGTAGCTCAAGGACGGGTCGCCTTGTTCCTCTGACAATCGTTCAACGGTAGCCTTCAAAGAACGGTGATCACCGAAGGGCCAGCCCCGCTGTTGGGCGGCTGCCATGACCATGTGGGAGGCCGCTCCCCATGTCTTTTCCGAGCCTTGCAGAACGTCCCCGGCTGCAAACTTTTGGTCGGCCTTTTCCAAGAATTCCCGAGCCGTCTCGATGTGTTCGTGAGTCAGCAAGCTTTCAGCCCCTGCCATGAGAAAAAGCAATAGTATCATCCCACTCTGACTTCTGCCCCTTTACTCCCCGGATAACCACTCGCTACCATTGAATTTGTGCCGGGGGAAGCGCCAGCCCAGACGTTGCCAGTTCCAAGATGCCCCGGCCCCTGAAAATGGGGGTAAATGGGGGTAAATGGGTGGGTTTTTGAAATCTCAAACACCTCTTTCCCCTAAAGAGGTGCTCGACTTATGACCGCCGTTGAGACACCCCTCCCTTTGGGCTATACTGGCCCGGTTTGAAAAAGCCGCCGCAGGGCGGGGCACCCCAGTCCCGGACTATCGATAGATCGAGTAAAAGAATGGACTTTGGATTGACCGAAATTCAGCAGATGCTGAAGACCAGCGCCCAGGAGTTTCTCTCCAATGAGTGTCCCCTGACCTTGGTGCGGGAACTGGAAGACGACCCCAAGGGGTATACCGATGAGTTGTGGCAGCAGATGGTCAGCTTGGGCTGGACCGGTCTGCCCTTCGCCGAGGAGTACGGCGGCACCGGCGGCAGCTTCATGGACCTGGCGGTGCTGCTGGAGGAAATGGGCCGCTCCCTGGCGCCGGGCCCCTTCTTCTCCACCGTGGTCTTGGGCGGTCTGACCGTGGCCGATGCCGGCTCCATTGACCAGAAGCGGGAAATATTGCCCGACGTCTGCGACGGCCGTCTGCTGATGACTTTGGCCCTGACCGAGCCCTCGGCCACCTGCGAACCTTGGGGAATAGAGACTACGGCGACCCCTGTCACGGGCGGCGCCGGTTACACCCTCAACGGCGCCAAGCTCTTCGTCCCCTACGCCCACGCCGCCAACCTGCTTCTGGTGGCCGCCCGCACCTCCCCGGCCTCCGAGAAGTCCGAGGGCATAACCGTATTCCTGGTGCCCGGCGACGCCCCCGGTCTGCAGGTGGAAGCCTTGGGAACCATCGCCGCCGACAAGCAGTGCGAAGTTACCTTGGACCAAGTCAGCGTCCCGGCTTCAGCAGTGTTGGGCGAAGTGGACAGGGGCTGGCCCATAATCCAAAGGGCCCTGCAACGGGCCATTGCCGGCCTCTCCATCCAGATGGTCGGCGGCGCGTCTGCAATAGTGGACATGACCGTGGATTACGTCTCCCAACGGGTCCAGTTCGGGCGTCCCATCGGCAGCTTTCAGGCCATCCAGCACCAATGCGCCCGCATGGCCACCGACGTGGAAGGGTCCCGCAACATCGCCCACTTGGCAGCTTGGAGCGTGTCGGAGGGCCTGGCCTCGGAGCGGGCCGTGGCCCTGGCCAAGGCTTGGACCAGCCAAGCCTCCCACCGGGTCTGCACCGCCGCCCACCAGTGTCACGGCGCCATCGGATTCACCAAGGAATTCGACCTGCAGTTGTACACCCGGCGGGCCAAGGTGATGGAACTCTCTTACGGAGACGTGGAGTCCCATCGCGAGGCTTTTCTACAGCGGATTGACGACCTGTAGACCTATAATGATTGCCGGCCGGTCCGGCGACGGGCTGCAGGCTGTTCTTGTACCCAATTATTGCCCGATTCGTTCCCGGTTCGTCCCGTGAATCGACCAGGCCGGACCGATTTGGAGGTCTTTTCCCTATGAGCGCCAGTGAATGCGTGTTTTGCACCATGGCCCGGGATTCGGCTCACCCTGCCCCCATCTACCGGGACGAGCGGGTTTTCGTGCTGCGGGACATTAATCCCAAGGCCCAAGTGCACCTTCTCATTATCCCTAACATGCACCTGGCATCCCTGGCCTACATCGGCCCCGGGCAGGTGCCCATCATGGGTCACATGTTTGTGGTGGCCGAGGAGATGGCCCGTCGGGAAGGCGTCACCCTGTCCGGCTACCGGCTGGTTTTGAACCAAGGGCCCGATTCCGGCCAGGAGATCGAGCATCTCCACTTGCACCTCCTGGGCGGCCAAGCCCTGGGCGCTATGGGTTAGCCCGGCGGCGTGCCAGTGGAACTGGAACGGCTGGTAAACCGGCGGGTGGAAGACCTGCCCAAGGGACTGCGGCAGCACATCTATCGGGTCCGGGATATCGCCGCCGAACTGGCCGGCTGCCACGGTTTGGAGCGCCCCAAGGCGGAATTAGCCATGCTGTGCCACGACGTGGCCCGGGCCATGCCGGACGGTCAACTCTTGGACCAAGCCGCCGGTTTAGGCATTCCGGTCACCCTCCTCGACCGCAGCCTCCCCGTACTGCTCCACGGTCCGGTGGGAGCAGAAATCCTGAGGAGAGAGGACGGCCTGCGGGACGAGCCCATCTACCAAGCCGTTTACTGGCACACCACCGCCCATCCGGACTTGGACACCTTGGGCAAAGTGGTCTTTCTGGCCGACAAGCTGGACCCCGCCAAGATCTCCCGGTACCCCTACTTGCATGAGCTCAGGGAACTGGCCCTTCGCGACTTGGACCAAGCAATCCTTGAATTCACCACCAAGGAAATCGTTGCGCGGGCCCAGCAGGGCGAACCGGTCCACCCAATAATCGTCGAGACCAGGAACGCTCTCCTTGCCGCTTCCGCCACCGGCTGAACCCGCGGCCCCACCCCCCGTAGAGTCCATCTTCCCTCACCAGCCCCCATTGCCCCTGCGGCGCTCCCCACTTCCTGTCCCGGAAGAAGTTTATCGAAAATCCGTTCTAAATTCTTGGAAAATAGTATTGACTGGCAAAGAACGGGAGTTCTATACTTCGTTGCATATTAGAACTCTTGTTTTGGAGCAATGCTATGTCTTCTTCTAAAGTATCCAGCCCCAACATGGATTCAATGCCCGAGTACTACCACTACGAAGACACTGGATGCGAAATCTCCCGCTCCTGCCTGAATTGCCCCCTCTCCCGCTGCAGGTACGACGATCCCGAATGGTTCAATAGGCACATCCGCTTGGCAAAGGACCTGCGGGTCTGGCGCGCCATACACTTGGAGGGACTTTCGGCTCAACAAGCTGCCCAGCGTTTTTCCATAACTGTGCGCACCGTCTTTCGGATAGTGCGCCGCTGCCAGAACGCCGGCCAGGACTTGCTGGAAGATGAGATGGAAGCCTTCGTCGCCGCAGCCTGAGCCGCCTTGCAGTCCTGAAAGATAAGACAACGAGGACGGGGGAGTTCCCCCGTCCTGAACCTGGAAGACTACCGGAGTCAGGCCTTTGGGCTTAACCCCTGGGCAGGGACAAGCCCCGGCTGGCGATAATGTTCCGTTGAATTTCCGAAGTGCCGGCAGCGATGGTGCCGGCAAAGGAGCACATCCAGATTTCCTGCACCCGCCCCCGGAGCGGGGCCCACTTCTCCTCCCTTGCCAAGCCCCCGTACATCCCCAGTATCTCCAAGGCCGCGGCGCTGGCGTTCTGGGCCGCCTCGCTGCCAAAGACCTTGCTCATGGAAGCCTCTTTGGTTGGAACCAAGCCCTGTTCCTGCATGTAGGCCACGTTGTAGGCCATCAGCCGGGCCACTTCGCACTCCATGTATCGGTCGGCCAGCAGGCTTCGCACCCAAGGCAGCTCGATCAGCGGGCGGCCGCCCCGGGTAGTCTCCGAAGCGTATTCCCGGACGTCGTCCAGCAACCGCCGTCCCGTGGCCGAATAGTCGATGCCCGACCGCTCGAAGTCCAGCAGCGTCACCGCCACGTACCAGCCCCTGTTGACCTCGCCGACCACGTTCCCCCGGGGCACTCGGACGTTGTCGAAGATCACTTGGTTGAACTCGTGCCGGCCCGCCATGTTGATGACCGGGCGCACCTCAATGCCTGGGGACTTCATGTCCACCAGCATGAAGGTAATGCCCCGGTGTCTTGGCGCATCCGGGTCCGTACGGGTCAGCAGCATAATCCAGTCGGCGTACTGGGCCATGGAAGTCCAGATCTTGCTGCCGTTGACCACGAATTCGTCCCCGTCCAGCACTGCCCTGGTGGACAGGGAAGCCAGGTCGGAACCGGATTCGGGCTCGCTGTACCCTTGGCACCACTGGATGTCGCCCCTGGCCACCGGCGGGAGATGGGTCCTCTTCTGCTCTTCCGAGCCGTGAATCATCAACGTGGGGCCCAGCATCCTCACACCGAAAATGTCCCGTCCCGGGGTGCGGTGGTAGGTCAACTCCTCGCTGAATATCGCCGAACGAACGGCCGAGGCGTTTTGGCCGCCGTACTCCTCGGGCCAGTGCATGGTAAGCCAGCCCTTGGCGGCCATCTTCTTGCGAATCTCAACTGCGAAGTCCCAGTCGTCTTCCTCGGGGTAGCGGCCCCCGCCCTCCCAGTTGGGAGGCAGTTCCTCCCCGATGAATTCGACCACTTCTCTGCGAAAGGTGTCATCTTCAGGGCTGAATTGGAAATCCAAGGGCAGCCTCCTCCAAGGAGAGATTCATGGACTTGAGAAAGAATCGACTGGGGATAGCGGGAAAGACCTGCCAGGCCATGGGGCAGCCTGAGCCGATGAGCAGAGGCGCCGGCTAGGTTCCGACGGCCACGCAGGTCACGGTGCGCACCACGCCGGGCACCGTATGGATGTGCTCGGTGACGATGTTGCCCACCACGCCCATATCCGGACCGCTGATGACAGCGATAATATCGTAGGGGCCGGTAACCACATCCACCGAGGCAATCCCTTCCAGGTCCCTAAGGGTCCCGGCTACGTCACGGGTCTTGCCCACCGCAGTTTCAACCAGCAGATACGCCTTTGTCCCCATTGTTCCCCCGTTGTTGCAGCTTCACGCCCGGGACAGTGCTCCTATCCAAGACTAATGCAATCTCTTGATGACCAGATTTTATCCTCGGACGGCTCGCCAAGTCTACGGCCAAGGCATATGGCTGTCAATTGAAACCTTCCGTTCGGCCTCCGCCGTTTGCCTGTGGGAAAGCGTCTATAATTCGACCAATGTCTTTCATAATGTCACTTCTAACCGAGGGCGCAGCCAGCTGGGGCATCGACCTGTCCTCGGACCAGGTTTGCCGGTTCGAGTCCTATTTCCAAGAGTTGGTCCGGTGGAACCAGCGCGCCAACCTGACCAACATCACCGACTACGCCGAAGTGCAGCAAAAGCACTTCCTCGATTCACTGACCGTCCATGCCGCCGTGAACGGCCTCGCAGCCGGCAGCCGGGTGCTGGACGTGGGGTCCGGAGCCGGGTTCCCGGGCCTGCCGTTGAAGCTGGCTTTCCCTGAAATCGGCCTCGCTCTTATGGAGTCAACCGGCAAGAAGACTCAGTTCCTGGAGCACATGCTGGACACTCTTGGCCTTAGGGATGTGGTGGTTTTGCAGGGACGGGCCGAAGCCCTGGCCCACCAAGACGGGCTGCGGGAAGCCTATGACTTGGTGGCGGCGCGGGGCCTCGCCCGGATGCCCGTGTTGCTGGAATACTGTCTGCCCTTCTGCAAACCCGGCGGCGCGGTAGCCGCCATGAAGCACGGAGGCCCCGAATTGGACGCAGAGCTGGCTTCAGCCAACAACGCTATGGCCGTTCTAGGCGGCCAATTGTCCAACGTCTATCCCGTCGACCTTCCCGGCCTCACCGACAAACGGGTGGTGGTCGTGGTGGAGAAGACGTCTCCCACACCCGAGCGCTACCCACGGCGGCCAGGCATTCCATCCAAGCGGCCCCTGTAGCGACGGTTGGTCCCGCTCACTCAACGTCACCTTTATACTTTCCATGGGGTGACATCTTCACTGGACTCTTAACCCGTGTCATAAACTCTGGCCTGCACAGCCGGTTTGCGCCGCAATTCGGCCCTATGTATGATTGACCCTTCCAAGGCCGCTCCGATCAGCGGCAATCCGTTCAGGGAGTTTAGAAATGCCGGTCATGGTTACCGGGGGCGCCGGATTCATCGGCAACCGCATAGTCCGGAAGCTGGTTGAGCGCGGCGAGGAAGTGGTCTGCTTTGACTTGGCCCCGCCCAGGGCCAACCTCGACCCATACTTGGACCGGATTCAGTTCTACCGGGGCGATATAAGCCAGCTGCCCCATCTGTTGGAAGCGGTTAACACCCACCGGGTTGACCGGATTATTCACATGGCTGCGCTGCTGCCGCCCGACACCGAAGACCGGCCCCACTTCGGGATGCTGGTCAATATCCAGGGGACCAATAACGTCTTCGAAGCAGCCCGCTGGACCGGGGTGAAACGAGTGGTCTACGCCAGCTCCATCGCCGCCTTCGGGGTGCAGGAAACCTTTGGTGATCGTCCGGTGAACGAGGATGACGTAACTGCTCCCATCAACGTTTACGGCATGACCAAGGCGGCCAACGACTTTGCCGCGCAGAAGTACAACAGTCTCTACGGGTTGGACCTGCGGGGAGTGCGCATCTGCACCGTGTTCGGCCACGGCAGGGTGACCGGCATGACCGGCATCATCGGCGGGCTGCTGATGTCCTATCCCGCGGTGGGCCGGGCTATAAGCATGCCCTTCCACCAAGACGAGCCCTCGCCGATGATCCACGCCGAGGATGCGGCCGAAATCTTCGTTCGTGTGGCCCTGAGCGACAACCTCAACCACCCCATCTACATCAGCGGGGGACACTTGGCCACTATCAAGGACATGGCCGATCTGGTCAGGAAGTTTATCCCCGGGGCCGATATAAGCACCGGCGACCAGTCTGTGCCCCACATCTACATGGTGGACCATAGCCGGATGCTGGCAGACATCGGCTATGAATTGGCCCCGCTGGAAGTAAGGGTGCTGGAGCACATAAACGACGCCCGCCGCGAAGACGGCCTGGAACCCATCTCCCCGTAGCGCAGGTAGCCTAACGCCAACAATGCCTTGGCAAAACCTCGGCCCTGTTTACGGTTAATCTCCAATATATTACTAACTACGGACTGCTCACTACAGGATATTGCAGTTTGATACTTTGGTTGCAATTAACAGGGCAATTGCAACTATTCAGCCCAAAAGTTGCAATTGCTCCGGAATTAGCAAGTGAACTTTCCAATTGTCCAGACGGCTTAAGTGGGCATGGCATTCGTTCTCTAGTGTTGTAGCTGATATAATTGCAACTATTCAGCTCAAAAGTTTCGATTGCTCCGGAATTAGCAAGCTGAGTTTCTAATGGCTATAAGCGAACTCATAGACAGCCCATGCGGACGCTTGGTGCCTATTGAGGGAGGGAACCAGGCTTTCGTCCCTGCCCATCTCCCCCGCAAATTGGACTTGGAGCCTTGGTTGGTCTATCGACTGGACGAGGCGTCGAGAGCGGTGTCCACACTGGCCGGAGTCGGCGAGACGGTCCCAAACCCGCATCTCCTCATCCGCCCCTTCATCCGCCGGGAAGCAGTCTTATCTTCCAGGATTGAGGGCACCCAGGCATCCCTATCCGACCTGTTCCGTTACGAAGCGTCGGATACAGGGAAGTCCATGAGCGACGTTGCGGAAGTGTCCAACTACGTGAAAGCGCTGGAACATGGCCTGAATCGTCTCGATGCCCTTCCCATCTGCGTGCGACTGGCCAACGAGATGCACGAAATCCTGCTCGAAGGAGTGAGGGGCTCCAGCTACGGGCTGGGAGCACTGCGAACAGGACAGGTCTTCATCGGCACACCAAACACTGCAATGGAGGAGGCCACCTACATCCCTCCTCCGGCCAGCCTTGTGCGCGACCTGCTGCTGGATTGGGAGAGGTTTGCCAACGAAGACACACTTCTGCCGCCGCTGATTCAGTGTGCGATGCTACATTACCAGTTCGAGGCGATTCACCCATACTTCAACGGCAACGGGCGGCTGGGCCGCCTCTTCATCAGCCTGTTTCTCCAAGCCAAGGGAGTCCTGCTCCAGCCCTTGCTGTACCTGAGCGCATACTTCGAACGCGACCGGGATGCCTACTACCAGCAACTTTTCAGGGTCAGCGCCACGGGGGACTGGCAGACTTGGCTTGGATATTTTCTTGACGGCGTTGTCGAACAGGCGCACGATGCCCTTCGACGGATCCGGCGAGTGAGAGACTTGCACGAACAAATGCGGCAAACTCTGCAGGAAAGCCGCCAGTCTGCCAATACTTTGATGCTGCTGGACCAGCTCTTCGAGAGACCGTTTCTAACCGCCCCGGCGGCGGCGGAATTTCTGGGTGTCTCCACCGCTGGAGCGCGGGGAATACTCGACCGGCTGGCAATGCTGGAGGTTGTTGAGTACCACCCGGAAACGTGGCCGCGATTGTATGTCAACCGCGGACTGTTGGACGTGATTGATTCACCCACCGCCCTCGTCTAGGATACGCACGCTGACCAAAGTGTGACTACGAGAGGTGCTAAGCCATGCCAGATTTGGAAGACCTGTTCCGGCAGGTGGACGCGGCCCAACCTGAAATCCTGGAACTGGAGCAGGCCCTGGTCAGAATTCCCTCGGTGAACACCGGGGTGATGCCCACTGGCAACGAGACCCCGGTCTGCGAGTTCGCCCGGGACTGGCTGGCCCAGGACGGCATTCCGGCGGAGATTCTCGAGTCTGCCCCGGGCCGGGGCAACATCATTGCCCGGATGGAGGGTGCTTCGGAGAAGGCCGGGTTGATGTTCATGTCCCACACCGACGTGGTGCCGGTGGAGGAGGAAGACAAGTGGCGCTTCCCGCCCTTCAGCGCCACCATCGCCGACGGGCGGGTCTACGGCCGGGGCGCCAACGACTGCAAGGGGCTGCTCACTGTCCAGATGATGGCCATGCGGCTGCTCCGCCGCAACGGCATCCAGCTGAAAGACAGCCTCATCCTAGCATCTGGGGCCGACGAAGAGCACGGCGGGCGGTACGGCTTCGGCTGGCTGGCCCAAAACCACCCGGACAAGCTGGCCGCGCCGCTGGCGGTCAACGAGGGAGGCGGAACGCCCATAGAGGCCGCCGGTGCCTTGACCTACATCCTGGGCGTCGGCGAGAAGGGCCGGCTGCAGGTGGAGATCCACGTCAAGGGTTCCAGCGCCCACGCCTCAACCCCCTGGCAGGGTGAGAACGCCCTGTTTGGACTGGCCCAGGCGGTACAGCGCATCGAGCAGTACGAACCGGAGCGGGACACATCCACCAGCCTGTTCCAGTACCTCTCCACCTTCGCCATCGAAGACCGTCCGTCTCCGGCGAACATCGACCAGATCATCGCCGACACCGCCCCCGTGAACCCCAGGTTCGCATCGATAATGCGGGCGCTGTCCCGCATGACCGTAACCCCCACCATGATCCAAGGGGGCATCAAGTCCAACAGCGTGCCCGAGGCCATCCGGTTGACCTGCGACATCCGCACCCTGCCCCACCAAGACGAAGCTTACGTCAGACAGGAATTGAACAAGATCCTCGGCGGAATACCCGGAGTAGAGTTCGACATCGATTACATGGCGGTTCCCAACTCATCGCCCTTCGAGACGGGGTTCGCCCAGAGGATTCAAGCAGTCACCTCCCAGGCCTTGGACCGGGACGACATTCAGTGGGTGCCCGCCATCAGCACCGGCTTCACCGATTCCAGGTTCACCCGGCCCTTGGGAATCGTCACCTACGGCTTCTCCGGGGCCCATCCCGACGACGACCCCATGCTGACCCGCAACCACGGCACCGACGAGTCCGTGGGAGTCAAGAGCTTGGTCAGCGGCACCAAGATAATGCTGGCCTTGGCCTGCGATCTGCTGGGCGCGGAGTAGGGCTCTATCCGGACTCAAAAAGCGCTTCCCCTATGTCCTCCGGCGTGACGGTACGAGCACCCAAGGCTTCAAGGTTGCCGTTGCCCGGGCTCTCCAAGGTCAAGACGGGCTTCCCCTCGGCAGCAAGCTTGCGGGCGAAGGCCTCCGTCCTGCCGCCGGGAGCGGCGTGGGCGATGAAAACCTGGCTCGCCAGCGAGGCCACCATTTCGTTGCGCTGAGCAGCGACCTCCGCCGTCGCACGCCGGATCGTGGACGGGAAGGGCGACGGGACCAGCAGTCGGCCCTCCTCCAGAGCGGGGCGCCAGTCGCCTGGGAGGCGCATGTTCTGGATGCCGCGGGCCGGGCATACGACCACGGGTTGGCTCCCCCGGAGCAGCAGGCGCAGGCACTCTTTCTCCATCGGCGTCTGGAAGCCTCCTATAACCGGCACGCCGGCATCCCGCATGGCCCTGGCAAGGTCATAGGTCTTCAGGATGAGGTCCCCGGGGCAGCGCTGCGAGCAGAAGAGGGCAGTCAACGGCTCTTCGACTAATTGAAGGTTGCCAATGTGGACCGTCTCCGGCGGCAGCAAGGCCACAGGCCGGCCGTTCGAGCCGAGTATCGTGGCAGCTTGTGTTGGGTAATTCCCGGCTGAACTAGGTTTCATAGCGGCAACACTCGCACCCGGTTTCGGCCCTCGTCAACCACGACCAAGGCACAGGCGGACGGGTCAGAATCATGCTGGTTGAAAGCTGCGACCAACAGGCCTTGGGTCGCCGGCCTCAGTGCAGCGCCTGCCATCCGTGTTTCTGCAGCGCCGGTATCCATTCGGGTGATAGGTTCATGTCCACGAGAAGCGCCGGCCTCATGGCATGGAGAGGGGAACTTCGCGCTCCTCCAGCCTCCAGGCGGCATAAGACAAGGATTGGTTGATGTCTTCTTTTTCAAGATACGGATAGGCCTCCAGGATTTCGGAAGGTGAGCGGCCAGCGGCCAGGAGACCCACTACGGTCCCAACCGTGACGCGCATACCACGAATGCACGCCTTACCCCCCATGACAGTGGGATCGAAAGTAATCCTGTCGAATGCTTTCATCGTCTATCTCGTCTCATTTTAAGGTCTTTGAAGTTTCGGCCGCGCTTGTCTGGCCTTCCAAGCCTAGCGGCCCCATTCTTCCTTTCTTCCGCCAAGTACGCCTTGTCCTTTGCAGCCGTCTTGAAGACACAGGTAATGCCACTTCTTAGAGAGCGGCCGTTTACTCCTATACCCAACGCTGTATTGTTGAGGGAAGCCCAACCCTAGTGTTTGTATCCTGTGTTCGGGTTCAAGTCTGCCAACAAAATCGTTGTCCAGTTTTCGCAGTGCTTCCTTGGCATCAACCCAACGGTGATTGACGAAGTCATACATTGAGGCCACAACACGCTCCTCACGCCTCCGCGCCCCATGCGTTATTTGATGCCATAGTTGACCGTTCTTGGGCAACGACAATAAAGTGCCATGAGGCTGGCTGATACTCGCAGCATGGACAAATATTCTCCTTCCCATCCTCCAATTGCAATAAGTATAGCCCCGGCTTGGTTCAGCCGGGGCTGCATTGGACACTACTAGGTCTAACCGTAATCCGCCTCGCTACCCGTGGCTGACTAGGCCTTCCTCTACCATGGCTTGGACTGCGCCGTCGAAGGCTTCCAGGCTCCGGTCTATGTCTGACTCGGTGTGGACGCCGGACAGCACCCCGCTGGTGCGGGACATCAGGTCCACGCCCCTGACCTGCAGCGCCTGGCGGAAGGCGTTCTGGGTTTCCACCGGCTGGTTCTTCAGGGTGTTGGCGTCCATCCCTTCGATGGACCTGGCCCCGAAGTACACGTGGAAGGTGGAAGAGTCGCCGTAGACCGCCGCTTCGATTTCCCGGCGGTCCATGATTTCCTGCAGACCGGTACGCAGCTTGGCGGCCATCCGGTCAGCTTGGTCCTGCAACTCCCCGGTGGCCACCAACCGCAGGGCGGCATTACCGGTAGCGGCGGCGTAGGGATTGGCGTTGAAGGTGCCGCCGTGGGAAACCCGCTCGTACCTGTCGTGGTGGGAGTCCCCGGTCTGCTCCATCACCGCCATAACATCCTGACGCCCAGCCACGGCGCCGCCGGGCATGCCGCCGGTCAGTATCTTGGCCATGGTGCACAGGTCCGGGGTCACACCTATCTTCTGTTGCAGGCCGCCTGGGCTCCAGCGGAACCCGGTGATAACTTCATCCAGGATCATCACCACGCCGTGGCGCTGGGTAAGTTGGCGCACCCCTTCCAAGAACCCCGGCGACAGGGGCACCGTCCCGTAGGATGCCCCGCTGCCTTCGGTGATCACCCCGGCGATGTTGTCGTCGGCCTCAAGGGTGCGTTCCAAGGCGCTCAGGTCCGGCGGCAACACGATTACCGAGTCGATGACTCCTTGGGGAATGCCGGTGGAGGCCGGCACGTCGAATGGGGGCAGGTTGCCCGGCATTACGTAGTCGTGCCAGCCGTGGTAGTGGGACTCCCAGCGGATAATCTTTTCCTTGCCGGTAAAGGCCCGGGCCACCCGCATGGACAGCATGGTGGACTCGGCCCCTGAGCCGACAAACCGCACCCGGTCGGCGCAGGGCATCAGACTGATAACCCGCTCGCCCCATTCCAGCACCGACTCCACCGGCCCGCCGAAGTGGGAGCCGTTGGGGGCAACCTGAACCAGGGCTTCGACCACGTCAGGGTGGGCGTGTCCCAAGAGCAACGACGCCGAACCCATTCCGTAATCAATGTACTCGTTGCCGTCCACGTCCCACTTGCGGGGCCCCAGGCCCCGGGCGATGCTCACCGGAAAAGGAGCGGCAACGTAGCCGTCGTGGCCGCCGCCCCCGGAGGGAAACAGGTTCTTGAACCTGGGATAAAGCTCCGCCGACTTGGGGCTCCTGCGGATGTAGGCTTCCCTTATGGTTTCGGCCATGACTTTCCTCCTCCAAGTTGGGCTACGGGTTGATGTTTCTCCGGTTGGGCATTCCGGGGCGTCGGACCCTGGCGACGCGGGACTATTTTCGACTATTCTCCCGCCGGCTTAATCCGATGGAAGAATCATGCCTCATACACCGTTTGTCCGCCGATAATGGTCCTTTCCACGGTAATGTCCTTGATGCCAAAGGGGTCGATTTCCGTAGGGTCCTGGGCCAGCACCACCAAGTCAGCCAGCTTCCCGGCCTGGATGGAACCCTTGATATCCTCCTCGAAACCGGCGTAGGCGCTGTGCATGGTGTACACCCTCAGAGCCTCCTCCACCGATATCTTCTGGTCCGGTCCCCACACGTTCCCATCGCTGTCGGTCCTGGTGACGCAACTCTGGATGCCCATCAAGGGTTCGTAGGGGCCCGGAGGGTAGTCGGTGGCCCCGGTGGCGATTATCCCATAGTCCAGGAATGACCGCTGGGCAAACATCCACTGCAAGCGCCTTTCTCCGTAGAACTTCATCTTCTCGCCGTGGTGATAGACGTAGGTGCAGAAGGGGGTGGCCACGCAGCCCAGTTCCTTCATACGGCGCAGGATGTCGGGATTGACCACGGAGCAGTGCTCAATGCGGTGCCGGGTGTCCTCCCTGGGGAAGGCGTCCTGGGCCTTGCGGTAGGCGTTGAGCACCATGTCTATGGTGGCGTCGCCGTTGGCGTGGATGCACACTTGGAATCCGGCCTCGTGAATGTCCATGACCAAGGGTTCAATCTCTTCCACCGACATGGCCAGTATGCCGCATTCGTCCTCGCTCCCCTCATAGGGCTCCGACAGGTAGGCGGTGCGGGCGGCAATGGCGCCGTCGGCCACCATCTTGATGCCCCCCAGCCGCAGCCGGTCGTCGCCGAACCCGGTCTTGAGGCCGGCTTCCTTCAGGGCGGGAAAGTGGACGTAGTTCATCAGCATGTAGACCCGCAGATCCAGTTCGCCGCTGTCCCTCCCTTCCTGGTAGGTGTATAACTCGTCGTTGCTCACCCGGGCATCGTGGACGCTGGTCAGCCCAACCTTGGTCAACATGCTGTTGATGCGGCGCAGGCCGGACCGGCGGTCGGCGGGAGTGATATGGGGCAGCAGGTCGTCCCGGATGTGGTCTCCGGCCCGCTCGTAAACGACGCCGTCCAACTCGCCGGTAGACGGGTCCCGGCCGAAGCGCCCTCCATGGGGGTCTGGTGTGTCCCGGTTCACTCCCGCCAGTTCCAAGGCCATGCTGTTGGCGCCGTAGACGTGGCCGGCCCGGTGGCTGACGTATATGGGGTGATGGGTGCTCACCGCGTCCAAGTCCTGCCGGGTCAGGAAGCGGGCTTCGGGGGTCTTGGTGTCGTCGTACTTGAACCCCTGCACCCACTCGCCGGCCGGGGTGGCTGCCGCCTTCTCCCGAAGGGCTGCTTGGACCGCCGCCACCGTGGGCTGTTCGCAATCGGCGGAGGTCACGTGCTTGATGCCGCTGCTAAGGACGTGGATGTGGGCGTCGATGAACCCCGGCACCACCGTCTTGCCGGCGAGGTCCATTATCTTGGTGGAAGGACCGATGAGGCCTTCCATGTCGTCGTTGTCTCCCACGGCCAAAAACCTGCCGTGGCCCATGGCCACCGCCTGGGCCCGGGGCCGCCTGGGGTCGATGGTGATGACATTGGCATTCTTGATTACCGTTTCAGCTTTTGCGACGCCTGTGGTCATTCCAAACTCCTTTCAGGGATGGGCAATCCCCTCACTTATAAATTAGCTCCTAGAGGGGTGGCTCCCGGCCGACCCCATGACGCGGATCATCCCAAGGCTCGGGTTGCTCCGAGGCATCCCCGGTCTCGGAACCCGGCCTTCTGTCAACACCAGACATTACCGGCACTCTGGGCGGGTCGCCCTGAAATACAACGGTGCCGTCACTCAAGACCATGCCGTCCTGGCAGTGGCATTCTATCCTGCCGCTGCCGTACTGCTCGGCATACAGGCTGGAGTAAAGGCCCCCGCGGGCCAGCAACTCGCGGTGGGCGCCGCTCTCGGCCAGCTTGCCTTGGTCCACCACGTAAATCACGTCCGCCGAAAGGATGGTGGAAAGCCGGTGGGCAATGACGAAGGTAGTGCGGCCCCGCATCAAGGGCTCCAAGGCTGCTTGGACGTAACGCTCCGAAGCGGTGTCCAAGGCGGACGTGGCCTCATCAAGGATAAGAATCTTTGGCTGGTGGAGGATGACCCGGGCGATGGCCAGCCGCTGCCGCTCTCCACCCGACAGCCGGAATCCCCGCTCCCCCACGACGGTGTCGTATCCTTCCGGGAATTCCATTATCCGGTCGTGAATGTAGGCAGCCTTGGCGGCCTCTACCATCTCCTCCTCGCTGGCGCCGGGCTTGCCGTACAGCATGTTCTGCCGCAAGCTGGCATGGAACAAGTAACTCTCCTGGGTCACAAACCCCACCAGTCTAGCCAAGGAGTCCAAGGTAATCTTGCGGACGTCCATCCCGTCGATTCGCACCGAACCCTCGGTGGCATCGTACAGCCGAGGTATCAGGTAGGCCAACGTGGTCTTGCCGGCGCCGCTGGGACCGACGAAGGCTGCCAGTTGACCCGCCGGTATCTTCAAGTCCACTCCGTCCAAGGCCCACCTTACTTCCTCTTCCTGCTCCAGCTTGCCGTCCAACTGGTCCTCGGCGGCAATGCCGTAATTGACCCGGACCGACTCCAGCTCCACCTCTCCGGCCACTTGGGCGGGATCCAGCGCCACGGCATCCGGAGCATCCACTATCTCCTGCTTCAGGTCCAAGTAGCCGAAGATACGCTCGAAGAGGGCCATCGACGATTGAAGCTCTATTGACAGGGACAGCAGCCGTCCGATGGGGAAATACAGGCGGCTTTGCAGAGTGGTAAAGGCGATGATGGTTCCTGCAGAGAGGCCCCCTCCCCCTTGCAGGAACCCGCTCCCGGAAATCAAGTAACCGGCCAGGACGTAGATGAATGCGGGGGAGATGGCCATAAAGGTCATAAATACGGCGGAGAAGGACTGTCCGATCATCTGGCGGCGCACCACCAAATCGGAAAGCCGCTGGTTCTGCCGGTGGAAATTGTCCATTTCCTGCTGCTGGCTGCCAAAGAGCTTGGCCAACATCACCCCCGAAACCGAAAGGGTTTCCTGGGTGATGGCGGTCATCTCAGCCATGGACCGCTGTACCTGAGCGCTAGCGGCGCGGCGGCGGGAGCCCACGTACTTGGAAAGCAGGAAAAACAGGGGCGTGGTGGCGACTGCCACCAAGGTCAGTTGCCAAGACAGGATTATCATCGCCACCAGGGTGCTGACGAAGATGACCGTGTTCGACACGGTGTCGGACAGGGTGCTGGTCACCACCTGCTGAATTCCGCCCACGTCGTTGGAGACCCGGGACTGGATTTCCCCGGTCCGGGTGTTGGTGAAGAAGCGGAGAGACATACCCTGCAGGTGGTCGTACACCGTGTCCCGCAGGTCCCGCATCACGTTCTGGCCCACCTTGTTGGCCCAGTAGGTCTGCACCACGCCCAAGCTACCGCCCACTATGGCGACCGCCCCCATGACGACGACGATCATCCAAAGGAGGTCGATGTTGGGGCCGCCGCTGGGTGGGAACAGCGCGGAGTCGAACACAACCTTGATGAGCAGGGGGTTCACGACGCCCAGCCCGGCGGTGACCAGGATCAGGGCACCCACCATGGTTACCCGAAGCCGGTAGGGGCGGAAGAGCGCCACAATCCGGCCAATAGAGCGGCCCGCTTCGGGCGACTGGGAAGTTATTTGGTCGGTTGCAGGGATGCTGAGGCCAACCCTTCTGCGGCGGGGACTTTCCGGCTTTGGGCGGCTCCGGCCGAGGGCGCTGGGCAAGTTGTTGAATTGTATGGCCGCGGGAAAAGGCGGTCAAGGAAGGGTCAGGGGTTGCGGGGGTCTTTCACTGACCGCTCGTGGGGGCGGTAATTTAGAGGAGAGCCGACGTGGTTGGTGTTGCGATGGTTCACTCTTTCCCCGTATTCGCCGGCAAAGCGGTCAGGGGAGTAATCGTTTCGGCCAAGCCTGCACGATTTAGTCCCGGTTGGTCCGGTTTTGGCCTCGGTTTGTCCTCATTCTGTCCAAGTTTGTCCCGATTCGTCCCTGTTTGTCCTAGCTGTCAGCTTTGAAATTTCGGATTTTAGGGACAAAAAGGGACATTTTCCAGGGCAGCCCGGGTGTGAGCGCAGAACAAGGCTGGCGGGCCGTCGGGTTTTTCAGTGCTACTACCATGTCAGCTACCATGATAGGGGATGGAGACCCTGAGAGGCTAGTGGCAGATGTCAGTCTTCTTGGTCCCTGCCGGTCGTCCACGCCCGAAGCCTGACCCCAACTCCAGCCGCCTACTCCGAGGTCCTCGCTTCTTGGGCAGGGCCGTCGCCCCCCACCGAGGACCGTAAGCGCCACCGGCATCCAATTGGAGCCCAGAGAGCGCTTCGCACGGACTATGCCTGCTCTTCCGAAACACTGGCCTCCTTAACTTGTGGGGCGTGAACCGTATTACCTATGAGGGTAGAGCCCTCTTATTCTTGACGATGACTTTTGAAAACAGTGTTGACATTGTTGGCCTGTTAGAATATGCTAGCCAAAATTATTGCGGCTGGATGGTATGCCGTGTACGTCTGCGTATGTAAAGCCATTAGACTATCCGATGCGGTAGAGGCGGCCCGTACCAATGGTACGGACCCCGAAGGCCTTATGGAGGCCTTCGGTTTCGACGACGGTGATGCCTGCGGTAGATGCGCCAGCCGGATCACCGACCTCTCAGTGTTGGTTCGACTGGAATTGGACAAGTCCCAGTTAAACTTGGCAGCCGCCTGACGGCCCCGGGGCAGCTTGACACGGGCCCAACCCTCTCGCAATTGGCCCGGCTGACCGGGCCGCTCCCGCCCTCTTTGAACTCTTCCCCATCCGGGTTTACCAGATAAGGCGATCCACGCGCCCAATTTACCGTGTTCCCCAAATTCCTGTGTAACAAGGAGGCCCTCTATTGAAAGCCAAGGACGGAGTGGTCGAGCGTCTCAACAATATTCTCACCATCGACCTCACCGCTATCAACCAGTACTTCGTGCAAGCGGAGATGTGCAAGAACTGGGGATTTGAGCGCATCTACGATCGTTTTCGCGCCAACAGTATGGAAGAGATGCAGGACGCTCAGCACCTGATAGGCCACATCCTTTACTTGGAAGGCGTTCCCAACCTCCAACGTCTCAACCAAGTTATGGTCGGCGAGTCCATCCAGGAGGACTTGGAACTGGACCTGCAGGCCGAACTGGCAGCAGTGGAAACCCTGAACGAAGCCATCGCTCACTGCGCCTCTGTGGGCGACTTCACTACCCGCAGCATTCTAGAGCAGATGGTCCGCTCCGAAGAAGAGCACGTTGACTGGCTGGAGACCCAACTGGAAACCATCAACATCATCGGAATAGACCTCTACCTTAACCAGCAGATCAGGAGCGGCTGACCCCGGCTATTCAGCAGGTTCAACCCATCAGGGCGGCCTTTCCAGGCCGCCCTCATTTTTGCATTCACCAATCCTTCCTGTATCTCCGATTTACAGTAAGAGTATTGTATTATTCATAATATTGGGTATATTTATCAATCGAATCACAATCCACACTATTATTATTGCAGTACAAAGTGCACCCAATATTCATATGGCCTTCCTGCCTGAGGGAAACATGTCCAAATATTACACGATAGTCTTCACCATTATCGTCTCCATTCTCCTGTTTATTGTTGCCATTGCCTGTGGGTCGGACACACCCGCCGCTCCAACGACTGCGCCCGGCCCCGATGTAGCCTCCGTCAAAAGCGAAGTAGTAGCTAATTACGCCGACGGAGTCCACGCCCTCTACTCCAAGAGCCTTGACTCGGCCCGGGTCATGGACCAAGCCATCGATTCATTCTTGAACAACCCAACTCCCTCCGCCCTGGAGGGAGCCAAGCGCGCTTGGCTACGCGCCCGGGACGACTACGGCCCCACCGAGGCGTTCCGCTTCTACGGCGGGCCCATCGACAACGAGGAAGACGGCCCGGAAGGCCTGCTGAACGCCTGGCCAATGGACGAGTCCTATATCGACTACGTCGATGGCAACGCCCAAGCCGGCATAATCAACAACCCGGCACAGTATCCGGTGATCGACACTGCCCTGATAGAATCGTTGAACGAAGAGGGTGGAGAGGAGAACGTTTCCACCGGTTGGCACGCCATCGAATTCCTGCTCTGGGGCCAGGACCTGAACGAAGACGGCCCCGGCAGCCGGCCCCTGGCCGACTACACCACCGCACCCAACGCCGACCGGCGAGGCACCTACTTGGCGACGGCTTCCGATCTGCTGCTGGTACACTTGCAGGACATGGTTGACGCTTGGGCGCCGGGCAATTCCGGCAACTACC
This sequence comes from Dehalococcoidia bacterium, assembly GCA_034420695.1. GTDB lineage: Bacteria > Chloroflexota > Dehalococcoidia > Lucifugimonadales > UBA3495 > Io17-Chloro-G2. Next base: position 143,147 of record DAOULB010000018.1, on the reverse strand, counting down.
GGGCCCAATTCCTGGCCATGGACGCCGACGCCGCTCTAACCAATATCATCACCGGCATCGGCGAACTCAGCCGGGGCGAGTTGGCCGGTGAGCGGATGACCGTCGCCTATGAGGCGCGCTCCCAGGAAGACGAGCATTCCTGCTTCTCCGACAACACCACCGCCGACATCGTCGGCAACGCCCGGGGAATTCAGATGGTGTACACCGGGAATTATGGGGTGGTCTCGGGCCCCGGCGTGCAGGACTTAGTCGCCATCTCAAATTCCGCATTAGCCGCCCGGTTGGCGACCGAGATTAACCGCAGCGTGGCCTTGGCCGAAGCAATTCCCAGCCCCTTCGACCTGCACCTGCGAAGTACAATTGCCAATAGCGACCCCGGCAGGGAGGCAGTGCTGCGGACCATAGTCTCGTTGGAGGAACAGACCGACACTATCGTGTCCGCCGCCGATGAAGTGGGGATTACTATCACGGTCAGCTGATGTGACCTCAATTCTCTGGAAAAGAATAGCCGGTCTTCGGCGGCTGGGGATTCTATCCCTGGCCGCCGCTCTATTGCTGGCGGCCGGTATGGGCTGCGCCCTCTTTGGCATGGGCGGCGGGTCCCCAGCGCCCAAGCTGGTGCTGGTCGAACACTTGGGCGGCGATACAACGGCATTTACGAACACCCGGAACGCCTTCGGCCTGTCTGCCCGGAACCTGGAGGGTGATGAGCGGCGCACCTTTGCCGTTGGCAACAGCTTCTTCCGCCAGAACTGGGTAACTGCTCCTGCTTCAACCGAGGCCCGGGACGGATTGGGGCCTGTCTTCAACGCCCTTTCCTGCTCCTCCTGTCACTTCTTGGACGGCCGGGCCAAGCCCCCCGATAGTTCGGAGGACCCAGAACGAGGCCTGTTGTTCCGCTTGAGCGTTCCGGGGAAGGGACCCCACGGCGGCCCTTCCCCCGACCCAACCTACGGCGGCCAGTTGCAGGACCGGGCGGTGCTTCTCGTCCCGCCGGAAGGAAGCATGATAGTTAGATACGGGGAGATGCCGGGGAAATTCGACGACGGCGAACCCTACAGCCTGAGGGCGCCTGCCTATGACATCGGCGGGTTGACCTTCGGACCGCTGCACCCGGAAGTAAGGCTATCTCCAAGAATAGCCCCGGCTATCGTTGGAATGGGATTGTTGGAGGCCATCCCGGAAGCGGATATTCTGGCGATGGCCGACCCGGAAGATGCCGACGGGGACGGCATATCCGGCAAGGCCAACATGGTCTGGGACGTCAGGCAGGGAAAGCCGGTCTTGGGACGATTCGGCTGGAAGGCCAATCAGCCGACGGTGGAACAGCAGACCGCCGGCGCCTTCTTGGGCGACATAGGCATTACTTCAAGCCTGTTCCCGGAGGAAAACTGCCAGCCAACGCAGGTAGAGTGCCGCGAGACCCCCAATGGCGGCGCCCCGGAGATTCCTGATGAGCGCCTTGAGCAGGTGGTCTTTTACGTTCAGACCCTGGCGGTGCCCGCAATGAGAAACGTGGACGACCCCCAAGTGAAGCGCGGAGCGGAGGTCTTCACCAAGGCCGGCTGCCAGTCCTGCCACACGCCGTCTTACACAACCGGCGAACACCCGGTGCAAGCGGTCGCAAACCAGCCCATATTCCCCTACACCGACCTGTTGCTGCACGACATGGGCGAGGGTCTGGCCGACGGCGCAGGGGACTTCGACGCCACCGGGAGGGAGTGGCGCACCCCTCCGCTATGGGGCATAGGACTGGTTGAAACGGTCAACGGGCATACCATGTTCCTGCACGACGGGAGGGCGAGAAACCTGACCGAGGCAATTTTGTGGCACGGCGGCGAGGCTGCCAAGTCCAGGGACGCTTTCCGTGGCTTGAGCAAGGAGGAGCGCTCCGCCCTGATCAAATTCCTGGAGTCGCTGTGAAATCTGCTCGTTTGGTTTCCCGGCTACTGTTGGCAAGCGCCGCAATCGTAATGGCCCTTGCTTCCTGCGGGGACAGCGGCCCTACTTCATGGGTGGAGGTCCCCGAGTCCTCCCGGCAGGATATCATGGCCAGCCTCACCGGACTGGTGATTGTTCCCCGGTACCGCCAGTCCGCTGAAACCATGGGGGAGCTTTCAGACTCGGTCGCGGCCCTATGCTCGTCCCTTAGCGCGGGAGCCCTGGAAACCGCGCGAGCCAACTGGCGCAAGGCCCGGGAGTCCTGGATGACCACCGAGGCCTTCCGTTTCGGCCCAGCTATGGACCGGCGTTCCGTATCCTTGGTCGACTGGTGGCCAGTGGACATAGACGGCATCGACCAGACCCTCGACGAGGGGAATCCCGTCACTGAGGAAACAGTGCTCCAGTTCATGCCCTCTACCCACAGAGGAATGTCCGCCATGGAACACCTCCTTTTCGGTGAAGGGAGCGAAGCCTTGGCCGCGCTGGTGGCGTCACCGGAGTCGAAAGTCCGGTGCCGCTACCTTGAATCCTTGGCCGCCGTAACCCACGGGGAAGTCGCCGGCATCCTTGGGGACTGGGAGGGAGAGGGGGAATCAGCAGGCTACGCCGGGTATATAGACGGAAGCGCCAAGCTGTCCCTGCATCCCAGGGACGGCGAGGCAGAGGTGGTGCGTTCCTTGGTGTTCTTGGTGCGCACCATTTCCAACATGCGTCTGGGCGCCGCCTTGGGGGTGGACTCCGAACCGGACCCCGATGCTATTCCTTCCGGGGCAGCCGGCCACTCCACCAAGGACCTTGAACGCCAGTTGCTGAGCATTTCCGAAGCCTATCTCGGGGCGGCCGACGTCCCGGAATCCCTCGGCATCGGCCACATCGTTGCTCAATTGTCCCCGGAGGTGGACGGACGCATGGCTGCCGCTATCGAGAACACCGCTGAGGCAATTGAAAACGTGGAAGGGAGCCTGGAGTCCGCCATTGCCAACAACCCACAGTCAGTCAGGAACGTTTACGACAGCTTCAAGGAACTCCAACGGGTTCTGAACACCGAGGTCGTCAGCCTATTGGGGGTATCCGTCGGCTTCTCCGATACCGACGGCGACAGCTAGTCCCGGTGACGGTTAATCTGGGTACTTGCCCCGGGCCCGGAGGGGCAGCGCAGGACCGTTCTCCACCCCCAGCACCCACCTTTTCGGAGCCAGTCCATGGGATTCCGATGCCAAGTCCGTGGATGGATCGATGAGGCGCTGGTGTTCCCTGCCGTTCATAGACACGAAGACGTCGCCATACACCCGCGCTCCCGGATAGCCCCTGGAAGCAAAATCCGCCGCGATAATGTGAGATGTCTCCAGCAACATGTCCGGCTGCGTAGCAGACCGTTCCGCCTGGAGCGGCGTCAAGTATGCCCCCGGTTCCACCAGCCAGGAACCTCCGCTGTGCGGGTCCACAACCCTGAATTCAGCCAGCCCAACCTTCTCGGTCACCAGCACCCGCCAGGAAAACCTGTACCCCTCTTCATTCCAACGCACGTTTCCGGGATAGGCATAGTGACGCAGCGGCACGGCCAGTTGGACCAAAAAGTATATTGCGACGGATGCGCCAATGGCCCAAGGCAGCAACCTCCGGCCTGTAGGCGCCGAAGACCGGTCCGGCGCCGGGACCGCATCGGGAAGTGGCGCCCTGCCACCAGTCCCCGCCAATGCATCGAAAACCCTCCTGTAGAGGCTGCGGGGCCAGTCCGCCGGGAAGAAAATCAAGGCGCCTCCCATCATCAGCCACGGGAACACGCCAATCTGTGGGAAAAGCATCCAGGTCAACAGATGAAACACGCCGGCCACCATGAATGCCCAGAGGCGGGTCCTCCGCCACAGCAGCCATCCGATTATGGTCAGGTCGAAAAACGCACCCGTCCAGCTCATCGCGTAGGCGACCCATAGTTCTCCCAGGAGGGGTCCAACCAGCGGCATCTCCGTGTGATGGTGCAACCAGATGCGCAACGGCTGGGCCTCCAGCAGCCAGTCGGGGTTCAGCTTGGCGATGCCGGCAAACAGGTACACCACCGCCACCTGTCCCCGCAACACCCAGAGCGCCGCCGCCGGAACGGAGCCCCAAGACCCGGAGGCCGCCGCCCCTCCCCGTTTCACTGCCAGCCACCGGTCCACTGAGAAGGAACGGTTGAGAGGAAGGAACACCATCAGGAAACTGACCAGGGTCACCCAATAGTAGTGATTCAGGTAGTTGGTCTTGTCCAGCAGTTCGATGTAGGTGAAACCCAGGAAGAACCCCAGGGCGCAGATCCGGTAGCGAAAGCCGGCCGCAATACCCAGGGACAAGACTCCCAGCGCTGCGAATTGCAGGTGCATCCCCCAAGCAGGCCAGGGTTTCACCCAGGCAAATCCCAGGTAAGCGAAATAATGGGCAGGTTCCACGTACAGGTCCGAGACCCAACCATGGGCGAAAAACCGGACAACTCCGGCGAGGCAGACCAGGCCAAAGGCGATGCGGAACAGGGCCGCCGATGAACCGTCCAGCGGCAACCCGCCCTCCCGCACTAAGGCCACCGGAGAGAACATCCTTAAGGTCTGAATCAGCAGAACGAAAGTACCTTGACCGATCTAGTCCGAAGCGTCAACAGCATCTCTTCCAAGTCTACCCGGCAGTCAAGTCCATGGCTATGGCAAGGGTCGTCTGGACGCCCATCCCTCTGACGCCAGGGCAGGAAGGCTCTACACATTTTTCATTGTCTATTGTCTTGACAATATTATAAGTACGTATACTATTACTTGAGTGATTAGTACATAGGTATACATCATATAACATCGAACGTTTTTATTAACATGGCACAACGTCACAAATGTTCCCCAGTCAGATTCTCACGGCCTGGAGGCACTCATGACGCCCGTTTATCCATACCTGGTTCGTAGGAGCGAAGACGGTTGGCGGGGTGAGTTGCTGTTGCGGCTCAAGAAGGGGAAGTCGGCGTACATCGTAAACCTGTCATTGGACCAAGCCCGGATGCTGGCTGTGGAAATGCGGGGCCTGGCGACGGGCCAATGCCCCCAGCATCACTTGGCGTTGCAGTTGGCCAGGGCCTTGGGAGCCAACATCACCCACGTGGTGCTGACGATGCTCGATTCTACCGGCAGTGTAATTGGGACTTTGCGGGTGGTCACCGACTACGACATGCGCGATGTCAATGTTGACCCGGCGGCGGCCTTGGCCATGGCTATCCATCTGGGTCTGCCCATTTTCATGGACGGGCAGTTCCAGCCGTCGGACGGGAAACTGCGGGCAGTGCAAGGGTTGACCGATGCCCCCGCCGTTCCTTCCATTCCCCAAGCCTTCCGGGAGGCCATCGACGAGTTGGACTTGCTTTCGCCCGACGACGACCCGGCCGCATGAACAGCAATATGGGTGCGCCGGTGGAAAAATCCTAATCACAACCTTCACCGGCCCCGCGCCAAAACCCAGCCTAACGACAAGACTCCCGGTTACTGACATTTGCCGCTGGCTTTCTTGGATGTCTCACCTTTATCATGGTTATGGCACTCTCACCTTGCGTCGCCCCACTGCCTGAACATCTTGAATAACCTTCTTGAAGAGCAAGTAGTCCCAACTCCTGCACCGGGCCCGAACCGGCCTCTAACCGGGCGCGCCCTGGCCCGGAAACACCCCGCCCCGAAAATGTCCGTTTTTGTCGTAAAAATCCGAGATTTCAAAGCTGCCAGATAGGACAAACCGGGACAAACCTCGACAAATCGTGCCAAAATAGTGACAAAATTCGTCAGAAACATGGCAAACGTGGACAAACCAGCAAAAATCCGGCAGACCCGTAAAACCGGGAGAGCCCTTAAGGCCGGTGCAAGGCCGGCCCCGTAAGAAGCTCTTTCCCTCCCCTGTTCCCCCCCGTCATCCGTCCCGGCAAACCCATTGGCTTGTGCGGTCAGGCCGGCCGCGGGTTCCCTTGGTCAGCATCCCTTTGATTGACGATGTCTTGAGCTTTCCATAGAATCAGGGCCATCCAAACACGGAAGCCGGTCCGAGGAGAAAGCATGAGCGTCGCCATTGGATACGTGCCGGGAGCTTTCGGCCAGGGGGGCAAGGACCCGGACTTTCTGCGGCAACTGGTAGAGGTAGGAGACCGCTACGGTTACGACTCACTCTGGCTCAGCGACCGCATAGTGAGCGACCGCTTCAGCTTAGAACCGATGGTTGCCCTCTCCATGGTAGCTGCTTATTCCCCCTCCATGAAGTTCGGCACCAGCGTCCTGGCCATGCCCCTGCGCAATCCGGTGGTGCTGGCCAAGCAGGTCGCCACCCTCGATTTCCTCTCCCAAGGAAGGTTCTTTCCCGCAGTGGGGCTGGGGCAAGAAGACCCCGAGGAGTACGAAGCCTGCGGAGTGCCCAAGGAGGACCGGGCCAAGCGCACCGACGAGGCAATAGCCCTGATGCGCCGTCTCTGGCAGGAGGACAGCGTCACCCATGAGGGAGAGTTCTACACCTGCCACAACGTCAGCATCACCCCCAAGCCGGTCTTCGAACCCTCGCCCCCGGTCTGGATCGGCGGCCGCAGCGCCGCCGCGGCCCGGCGGGTGGGACGGGTCGGTGACGGTTGGCTGGTTTCGGCGGCCACCACGGGGGAAATCAGCGGCGGCCGGGACATAGTCTTCGAGACTGCGGAGCAGTGCAGCCGGGAGATCGAAGAAGACCACATCGGGGTGATGCTGGGCTACTACATCACACCCGACCCGGAGGACGCCGAGGCCAAGGCCTACAACTACGTGACCCGCCACCGGCCCGACGTCTATTTCACCGACTACAGCGCCTTGGGCCCGGTGGAGCGCATCGCCGAGGTCATCGAAGGCTACACCAAGGCCGGCGCGTCCAAGTTCGTGGTGCGCCCCATGTGTCCCGCCGAGGAGACCATGGAGCAGTTGGAGCTCATGGGCAGCGAGGTGCTGCCGATGTTCCATAAGTGACACCCCAGGACCCTTGTTCTCCCACATGAAAGACTCCCACATGGCAGACTCCCGCCCGGCGGATTCGCCGGCAACAACAGGAGGAGACGGATGGACGTCGGAGTAAGCGGGCTGCAGGTCGAGCACGGCGACATTGCCGTCCTGGCGCAAAAGATGGAGGAGTTGGGCTTCGACTCCCTTTGGATGCCGGAGCATACGGTAATACCCATCAATCACAACTCCCGGTACCGGGGCACCTCCGACGGTTCGCTGCCCGAATCGATGAGCCACCAAGCCAACCCGCTAATCGCCCTGGCCCACGCGGCCGGCGCCACCAAGACTTTGAAGTTCGGCACCGCCGTCTGCTTGGTCACCGAGCACAACCCCTTGGATTTGGCCAAGCAGGTATCCACCTTGGACTACTGCTCCGGGGGCAGGTTCCTCTTCGGCATCGGCACTGGCTGGTTCCGGGAAGAGAGCGAAATCATGGGCGGGGACTTCGACCACCGCTGGACCCAGGCCCGGGAGTACATCTCGGCCATGAAAGAGTTGTGGACCAATGACCCGGCGGAGTACCACGGGCAGTACGTGGACTTCCCGCCGGTGCGCTGCCTGCCCCACCCGGTCCAGAAACCCCACCCCCCGATACTGCTGGGCGGCGAGGCCAAGAACGTTTTCCAGAGAGTGGTGCGCTGGGCCGATGGCTGGCTGCCCCTGCGAATGACCCCGGAGCAGGTGACCGCCGCCCGGGCCACCATGTCGGAACTGGCCGAAGCAGCGGGCCGCGACCCCAAGTCGATAAACATCACCGTTTCCGGCGTTCCCACCGACAAGGACGCCATCAAGCGGTATGAGGACGCAGGCGCGGACCGGGCCATGGTGCGCTTGACCCAGACCGGGCAGGACGCTGTACTGGCCGAACTGGAAGACATGGCCGAGCGGGTTTTCGGCTGAACCGGACAGCGATACCTCGCATCCCGCCGGGCCAAACCCGGCCGTATTTCCCGGCGGACTGCTGAATTACGGAAACTAGAGGGGAATTGAATGGACGGAACGCCAATTGGAATAGCCATCGGGGCCTCCCGGATCCAGGACGTACAATCGCTGATCAACCAAGCGGAAGGGCTGGGCATAGACGCGGTCTGGATGGCCACCGGTGGGGCCCGGTTGGACAGCATAACCTCCTTCGCCGCCGCCGCGCCCGGCACCGAGAGAATAAAGCTCGGCACGTCCATAGTGCCCATCTACCCTCGCCACCCCTTGGTGATGGTCCAGCAGACCCAGGTTGTGGCCCAAGCGGCGCCGGGCCGGTTCCGTCTGGGCATTGGCCCCAGCCACCGTCCCACCATGCGCAACATGGGAATCCAGATGCCCCGGCCTCTTGGCCACCTGCGGGACTACTTGCGAATCCTCAAGGCCCTGCTGCAGGAAGGTGAGGTCGACTACCAAGGCGAGCACTTCCAAGCCCACGACAGGATACCGGAGCCGTTGGGCGTTCCGGTGATGGCATCAGCCCTGCGCCGGGGGTCCTTCGAGCTCTGCGGGGCCGAGGCCGACGGGGCCATCAGCTGGGTGTGCCCCGGCTCCTATCTCCGGGACGTTGCCATCCCAGCCATGCAGAAGGGTGCGGAGGAAGCCGGAAGGGCTGCGCCTCCCCTGATCGCCCACGTCCCACTATGCGTCCACGAAGACCGGGACGAGGTCTACGCCGCATTCCGGGAGCAGTTCAGCGTCTATCCCACGCTGCCCTTCTATCGCCGAATGCTGGTGGACTCGGGCTATCCCGAAGCCTCGGAGGGGACTTGGAGCGACGCGATGATCGACGGCCTGATCATCCACGGCGATGAGGCCGCCGTCACCGCGGGCCTCCGCAACCTTATAGGCTGCGGAGCCGGTGAGATTCTGGTCTCCCCCATTCAGGCCGGGTCCGACCGGCAGGCCTCCCTGGACCGCACCCTCCGATTCTTGGGCCAAGCCAGCGGCTAGCCCGCGCGCAGTCTATAGAGTGCGCGCCTAGTCTCTGCCGGAGCCCCGGAGTCCCCCTAATTTCCTCGGGGACGGGGCTGGCAGAGGGTGAGTGAGGGATTCGGTCCGCCCGGTCAAATCCAATTCCGCGAGGAGCCTCATGGAGATTGAACGCAAGGACTACCCCGGCCTTCCCCAACCGGCAGGCGCATTTCACCACTCCGTACGCTTTGGCAACCTGCTTTTCATCGCGGGTTCTACCGCCCGGGGCACCGATGCCGAGACCGGGGACATTGCCGCCCAGACCGAGGTTATCCTCCAGAAGTTTCAGACGATACTGGAAGCCAACGGAGGCAGCCTTGCCAACGTGGTCAAAGTAACCAGCTTCGTGACGGACCTCAGGGAAGCGCCCGCTTCCGGGGAGGTCCGGCGCAAGTTCTTCGAAGGCGCTTATCCGGCCAGCACCCAGGTACAAGTGGCGGCGTTGGGAACCCCTGACTTGAAAATCGAAATAGAAGCCATCGCCGTATTGCCAGACTAGCGCCGACTCCCTTTTCATTTCCCGCCCAGTGTTCCCGGAAGGGTTGATTCTTTCCACATGCTCATTGATGGCTCACGCCCATCGCCGGACGATTTTTGAAATAGGTGAATCCCATGACCACATTTAAATGGAAGGACGACGGACTCTGTGAGGGGCAAGTCCAAGAGCGCCAGTTCGTAATCGAGGGCCGCCCCAAACCGGTGCCGGGCATCCTCTGGGCGCCGGAGGAGATCGAAAAACCCGTGCCCTTGGTGCTGTTCGGCCACGGCGGCAGCGGCCACAAGAGGGTGGCCCGTGCCCTGATGCTGGGCCGGCGGTTCGCCGGGGTCTCCCAGTTCGCCATGGCCTGCATTGACGGCCCGGCCCACGGAGACCGGAAGCCTCCGGGAGAGTACAACCAAGCCGGTGCAATGTCAGACGGGGGCGTGGACAAGGTTGTCGACGGGATGGTGGAGGACTGGTCGGCGACCCTGGAGCAGCTTTCCCAACTGGACTTCATCGACGCCACCCGTGTGGCCTACATCGGATTTTCCATGGGCGCCCGGTTCGGCATCCCCTACGTGGCCGCCGCCGGCGACAAGCTGCGGTGCGCCGCCTTGGGGAAGAACGCCCTGGAAACCTCCGTGACCGCCAGCGCACCTTCCCACGCTGGCAACCGGTTTCGCAAAGACGCCCCCAACATCAAGGTTCCCCTGCTGTTCCACGTGCAGTGGGGCGACGAGCTCTTCTCCGTGGAGTCCCAAATCGAACTCTTCGACCTGTTCGGTTCCGAGGACAAGCGGCTCATCGCCTTCCCCGGCCCCCACGCCAGGTCCTGCCCCGAGTCCGTCGACCATTGGTGCGCCTTCATCGAAAGGCACCTCAAGGGGTAGGGTTTCGCGGCCGGATATCTAACGGCTGTATTGCTGGCCTGCAGCAAGAGCCACCGACGCCTATTGCCACAAATTGGAAATGGCCCTCACACGGTACAAGTATCACGGGCTGAACGAAGATGAGATACCGGTTATGGAAGGTTGAGCCTGACAATCTTCTGGTGCGTGCTACAATCCCCTCATTCAGCCCGTAGAGTAACGTGATGGTAACCGAACTCGGCCTGAACCGTCCCAACTACACTCATCAATTCTACTCTCCTGTTCAAGCTCGTCCTCTCGACAGTCCCTTTCGCGAGAGACCAGAAGCCCGCCGTTTTGCACCACTTCAACCAGTGTCCATGCATCACAAAGCCACAGCCCATCACGAACGGGGTCTGGATTACGCTGTCAGCGGTGACCACGACAGTGCTATCCTCCGCTACGAGGAGGCTCTGGCCTTGGAACCGGACAATGCCTGCCTCTACTGGGACCGGGGCGAGTCATACTTTGCAAAAGGCGATTACGAAAACGCCATCAGGGACTACAGCGAGGCAATAGGCCTGGAACCTGGCAATTTCGAGGCCCATCTCTACAGGGGACATGCCTACAGGAATCTGGCGAATTACGAGCAAGCAATCCTGGACTATATGGAGGCTCTGGCTCTGGCTCCCGGTTCTACCGACGCCTGCATCAGCCTTGGAATAGTTCACTCTCTGAATGGCGACACCGCCGCGGCGATAGAAGAATACGGTAAGGCCCTAGCCTTGGAACCGGACAACGACTACGCTCTTTTCAACCGCGGCGCTTCCTACCTAGCTATGAGGGATTATGGCCGCGCCTTAGATGACTTCAACAAGACCTTGGCGCTGAATCCGGCCTTTGTCGAGGCCTACTTATTGCGCAGCGGCGTGTCCATACAAGAGGCAGCCTTTGATGAGGCCATTCAGGACTTGGACAAGGTATTAGAACTAGCCCCGGGCAACGCCACTGCCTACGTCTTTCGCGGCGCGCTTCGTATCGAAAAGGGTGACTACGATGCAGCCATAGACGACCAGGACAAGGCCATTAACATCGACCCAGGCTATGCGGAGGCCTATAACGACCGGGGCGTTGCTTACTGGAAAAAGGGCGACCTTGCCCGCGCCGTGCAAGAATACACCAAGTCCCTGGAGTTGAAATCCAATAGGGCCGCCTACACTAATCGCGGCGTCGCTTGGCTGCACTTGTCGGAATGGGGAAAAGCCAGGTCGGACTTACTTACTTCCAGGAACATGGGCATGGACATAGTGGCGGCTTTCCGCGACAGCTACGAGAGCGTTTCGGACTTCGAGCAGATGAACAACGTTGCATTACCGGTTGACCTTGCAGATTTGGTCAGTATCGAGGAGCCGGTGCCCGACTATTTGGAAGTACCTACCGTCCTGGAAATATTTCAGAAGATTCGAGAGTCTGCGGGCCCTGGAGCGTTTGATGACTTGCCAACCGACGGGGCAAGAAATTACAAGCACTACCTGTACGGCTGGCCCAAGAAATAGTCAGCAGTGAAGAGAGTCTTCGCCGATGCCGGCTACTGGATTGCCTTGCTGAATCCACACGATCAATGGCACCAGAAAGCTGAGGCGGTGATCAGGCAATTGGGTCCTTGTCAGATCGTCACTACTGAAATGGTGTTGGTTGAACTGCTGAATTTTGTTAGCAAAGAGGGCGAACACACCCGCGAGCTTACCTCTAAGGCAGTAAGAGACCTTAAGTCAGACCCCGGCGTGGAAGTGGTGGCTCAGACCAGCGGCCAATTCGACGATGCAATCAACCGGTACGCTTCCCGCTTGGACCAGCGATGGAGTGTAACCGACTGCGCCAGTTTTGTACTGATGGAAGAACGGCACATCCGAGAGGCACTGGCGTACGATCAGGATTTCATGCAGGCCGGGTTTGTCGCTCTGCTGCGGGAGGGTTAGAAAATGGCATTCAAGCTGGTGATTTGCCCTCCCAACTACCAGGAGGACTGGCCGGACAAGCTCAGGGAGGCCATTCCCGGCATCGACGTGCAGCTCTGCCCTACTGTGGGCGAGGCCATGGAGGTCATTGGCGACGCCGACGCCGCCTTTGGCGACATAGTCCCTGAGCTATTCGAGCGGGCCCGCAACCTGCGCTGGATCGCCTGCCCACTGGCCGGTCCCCCGCCCGGCTACTACCACCAGCGCCTCATCGAAAGCCAAATGGTGGTGACCAACACCAGGGAAATCTACAACGACCACATTAGCGCCCATATCATGGCCTTCGTGCTGGCCTTCGCCCGTGGGTTCCAGCTCTATATTCCCCAGCAGATTGCCGGCGTATGGCAGCGTCACGACACCTCGGTCCACCTGCCCGACGCCACCGCAGTGATAGTGGGAGTTGGCGGCATCGGCGGGGAAACGGCCCGGCTGTGCGCCGAGTTCGGCATGACGGTCCTGGCAGTGGACCCCAGGGCTCCCGGCCCTCCGCCAGGGGTCGCCGAGCTTCACCGGCCGGAAGACTTGGAAGCGGTCCTGCCCAGGGGAGACTTCGTCATTGTCACCGTGCCCCAGACCCCGGCCACCCAGGGAATGTTCGATGCCGCCAAGTTCCGGTTGATGAAAGAGACGGCCTTCTTCATCAACATAGGCCGTGGCGCCACCGTAGTACTGGACGACCTGACGGCTGCTTTGCAGGAAGGCCGGATTGGAGGCGCCGGCTTGGACGTGTATCAAGTCGAACCCCTGCCCGTGGGGCATCCTCTCTGGCGGTTGCCCAATGTGCTGCTGACGCCCCACGTGGCTGGCGACGGGCCCTACTTGGACCAGCGCCGCACCGACCTGTTCATAGACAATTGCAAGCGCTTCGACGCCGGGGAGCCCCTGCGCAACGTGGTGGACAAGGCACAGTGGTTCTAGGCCGGGGCTAAACTCCGAGGTCGGAAGGAGAGAGACATTCCCGGAATAGGACCGCCCTTTGCTCAAGCCGGCCGGCTGGGGAGCTAGGAGGGGATAGGCCGGAGGGCCGGCACCTCCACCGCTATGGTGTGGATCGAGTTGTTGGCGTAGCCCCGGAAGTTCCAAGGAATAGCCTCGGGCTGGGTATTTCCTGCGGTATCGGTGGCCCGGGACTTCAAAACGTAGTGGCCGGGAGCCGGGGTAGCCCAGTCCAGCCTCCATTCCCGCCAAGCATTTGGCGCGGATTCGCCCAAGAGAGCCGCCTCCTGCCAGGTGCGTCCACCGTCGGCGCTCACCTCCACCCCGGCGATCTCACCCTGCCCGGTCCAAGCGAATCCCCTTATGGCGTAGCTGGAATCGTTGATGACCTCCCCGTGGCGGGGGCTCACAATCAACGATTTGACCCTCAACTCGGTCACCGGTTCCCTTTCCAAGCTGTCTTCCTGGCCTTCGTTGATCATGATGTAGCGGCGCTGCTGGAAGAATCCGTCAAAGGCTTGGCCGGTCAGGTTGATGCGGGTCAGCCACTTCACCGAAGCCATACCGTACCAAGAAGGCACCACCAGCCGCAGCGGGAATCCGTGGTCTTGGGTCAGGGGTTGGCCGTTCATTTCATAAGCCAGCAGGGTGTTGCCGTCCAGGGCCTTGGCTATGGGAAGGCTGCGGCGGTAACTGAGTTCAAAAGCAACGCCGTCCTCCTCTTCAGTGCCCCGGTCGGCACCTTCGAAGACAGCAGCAATGGCAGATTCCCGGATGCCCGCCCGCTCCAGCACGTCCTTCAGCGCAGCGCCCTTCCACATTGCCGTGCTTACCGCCCCGTGGTGGAATGCCAGCCCCTCAGCGGGTGGCGTTACGTAAGACCGGCTGTTTCCGGCGCACTCCATGGTGATTGCCATCTCTCTTGCGGGCAACTGCTTAACGTCGTCAAGGGTAAGGCTCAGGGTGCTCTCTACTTGGCCATCAACTTCCAGACGCCATGACGAGGAGTCCAAGACCGGAACATTGGAAAAATGGTTGCGAACATAGAAACGGTTGGTCGGCGTTATCCATTCGGCCAGCGATGGCAGGCTGGCCTCCTTACACAATGGGTCTTCGGCAACGGTAACCAACGTTGAAGATTCGCTTTCCATTTCTCCTCCAAAAAAGTCCTCCGATATTGCGGGGACGGCGGCAACCATTTTACTCCAACTCGTCCACTTCGACTTGGCTGGAGAAGGGTCCATTACGGCGTGTGGAACATTGGGACTGCTTCCTTGACCGGGCTTCGCGCCTGTGATAATCTCTGTTTCGGCGTCAAAGCAAATTGGTAGATTTACATAGTTTTACATAGATTTCTCGGCAGGTTCAATGGTTGACGTCTCTGTAGAAGAACCCGGCAGATGGGTCTCCCTAGGGGAGGCCTCCCGCATACTGGAGGTAAACGAGGGTACCCTCAGGCACTGGGCCGACAACGGGCACCTTAGAGTTTATCGAACGCCGGGTGGACACCGCCGGTTCCTTAGGGAAGATTTGACCGCCTTGGTGGAAAAGCGGCGCGATCCTCCCAACGGGAGCTCAGCCGGCGGCTTGGCCGGGGCTGCCGGAGCCTTGGAAGGCATGGCTCTCCGCCGCATCCGTAGAGGCCTGAACCAGGAGAGCGTGTCCCAACAGTCTTGGTTCCAGGGCGTGGAAGAGGAGGGCCGGGACCGGATGAGGTTGTTCGGCCGCCGCCTTCTCTCCTTGTTGGCCCAAGAGGGCCAAGGCGGCCGCCGGCGCCAGCAGGCGGTGGAGGAATCCCTGGTGTTGGGCCGGGAGTACGGTATGGCCATGGCCGAACGGTCAGTGCCGCTGGCCGATACGGTCCAAGCATTCATTTTCTTCCGCAACACGGTGCTTGACGCCGCTTCGCATACTTCTTGGAACCGCATACTGGAACTGGCCGACAAGGTCCTGCTGGGAGTGGTCGAAGCCTACGGAAAACGCCAGCCGGGGCCGCTGCCGGGCCTCCAAACCGGGCCAGCCCCATCCGCCCGAAACGGGAGTTGACATGGACCTGATAGACCGAAAACTGCTGAACCTCATACAGGGGCCCTTTCCCTTGGTTGAGCAGCCTTACATGGCCTTGGGCCAGGAACTCGGCATCGAAGAGGACGAGGTCCTGCAGCGTTTGACTACGCTGAAGCAGCAGAACGTATTGCGGCAGATAAGCGCCATCTTTGACACCCGCCGGCTGGGCTACAAGACCACATTGGTGGCCATGGCCTTTGAGCCCGAGGCCCTGCACAAGGGCGCGTTGGAAATTAACAAGCACCCCGGGGTCAGCCACAATTACGCCCGGGAAGGCTCCTACTACAACCTTTGGTTCACCCTGGCAGTGCCCCCCGACCACGACTTGGAGACCACGGTACAGGTGATGGCGCAAAGGACCGGCGCCCTAAACGTCCGGGTGATGCCAACCATCCGGTTCTTTAAGATTGGCGTCAACTTCGACATGGTCAAGCAGAAAGGTTCTTCCTTCAACTACAGTCCAGACGGCTACGACCAGGAGGCAGCCAAGACCTGGAACCAGGCCCAACCGGTGAGCGAAGAAGAGAAAGAGATTATTCGCGAAATGCAGGAAGACTTGGCGCTGGTCTCGAGGCCCTTCGATCCCATCGCCCAGCGGCTGGGACTTACCACCGAAGGACTCTTTCAGCAGGCTGCCGACTTCCAAGAGCGGCGGCTGATGCGCCGCTACAGCGCCGTGCTGCACCACCGCCGTTCCGGTTTCCGGGCCAACGCCATGATCGTATGGAAGGTGCCCGAGGAGCGGTCAGATGAGGTGGGCATGATCATGGCCGGGCATTCCGCGGTGACCCACTGCTACCAGCGGCCCACCTTCCCGGACTGGCCCTACACCCACTTCACCATGGTGCACGCCACCAACGCCGAGGGCTGCGAGGCCATAGAAGCCGAAATTGCCGAGGCTACCGGCATTGAAGACAGGCTGATGCTTTACAGCACCCGTGAATACAAGAAGACCCGGGTCCGGTACTTCGTGCCGGACTATGACGAGTACCGCTCTTTGGAAAGCGCCGGCTATACCAGCCTGGCAACCGGAACCGGGGCAGCCGGCTGAAACGGCCGGCCTTGAACTCGGAGATACTTCGGTGGAGAAATACTATCCTGTATATCTGAATTTGGCGGGCCGCTGTTGTGCTGTGTTCGGGGGCGGCGCGGTGGCAGAGGGAAAGCTGGTCAAGCTCATAGAGACCGGAGCCCTTGTGACCGTGATCAGCCCCCAGGTCACTCCGGCAATAGAGACTCTGGCAGGCCGGGGGAAGGTGCAGTGGGAGCCGCGGGAATACCAGTCCGGTGACTTGCAGGGTGTCCACTTGGGCATTGCTGCTACCGACGACAGGGACGTCAACCGTCAGATCGCCGGGGAAGCAGAGCGCCTCGGCGTGATTCTAAACGTTGTGGACGACCCCGAGTTGTGCGGCTTCATAGCGCCATCTGTGGTCGAACGGGGATCGGTGACCTTGGCCATCTCCACCGGAGGGGCCAGCCCGGCGTTGGCACGGAAGCTCCGGGAGTCCCTGGCCAACCACCCGGCTCTCGAATGGGCGGACTTGGCCCAAGTGCTCTCCCGGGCCCGGAGGGAAGTCAAGAAAAGGGGAGCATTGGTGGACGCGCAGCGCTGGCAGTGCTCCTTGACCGAAGGCCTGCTCAAGCTGGCCCAGGACGGCAAGGAAGAAGAGGCCTTCGACGAACTGCTGTGCAACCTTTTGGACAACACCGCTCCCTGGCTTTGCCCCACCCTGGAAAGGTGCCAGGCGCAGGGATGTTTGACCACCGCCCCGGACACGACAGCCCGTCCGGCGAGAGCCTGACCGACAGGGACCTGGCTCGAACCAGTCCGTCATCTACCTCTAGGGCCTGGGACACGCGGCCGCTGGAAGTCTTTTGGGATGAGAATTGAGCACAAATAAAGCGGTAATGGTTGGCACCCGGGGAAGCGCCCTGGCCTTGGTCCAGACAGAAGAGGCGTTGAAACTGCTCCGGGCGGCTCACCCCGGGGTAGAGTTTCAAGTGGTCACCGTCCGCACGGGAGGAGACCTGCACGGGAACGCCCCGCTGCCAGACTTGCCCCCGGACATCGGACAGGGCGTCTTCGTCAAAGAAATCGAGCAGGAGCTGATTGCCGGCAACGTGGACCTGGCTGTCCACAGCCTCAAGGACCTGCCCACAATTCTTCCCCAAGGGTTGACGATAGGAGCGGTGGTTAAACGGACGGACCCCCGGGACGTGCTGGTCAACCGATGGAACTGTCCCTTGGATCAACTGCCCCAAGGGGCCAGGATCGGCACCAGCAGTCCACGACGGCGGTCCCAGTTGATGGAACTCTGCCCGCAGGCGGAAGTCCTGCCCTTGCGGGGAAACGTTTCCACCCGCTTGGAAAAGGCCTCCGGCCCGGACTACGACGGAGCAGTTCTTGCCGCCGCCGGGCTGATCCGCTTGGAACAGACGGGCGCGATCGCTGAATATCTTTCCGCCCAAGAGTTCGTGCCGCCGCCGGGCCAGGGTGCCCTGGCAGTGCAAGTCCGGGAGGGCGACTCCGCTATGCTGGAATTGGTCCGGCCAGTGGAGGACACCGCCACCAGGTACGCCGTTACCGCGGAACGGGCCTTCCTGGAGAAACTGGGCGGGGGTTGCACCCTGCCCGTTGGAGCTTACGCCCGCTCTACCGGGGACAACCTGCTTCTGACCATATTCCTCGCCTCCGGCGACGGGAAGAAATGCTTCCGGGCCAAGATTCAAGGCCTGCCTCGAGACCCGCTGCAGCTTGCCGGGGACGCCTACATGGCGTTGCTGGAAAGAGGCGGCCGGGCCCTGCTGGCCTCGGCCTAGGCACGTCCGGCCCAAGGAACTAGCCTGCTTAACCCTGAAGTCCGCTTACAAGAGTTTCATGCCTGAAAACAGCGGAAAAGTTTACTTGGTCGGCGCCGGGCCCGGAGACCCGGGGCTGCTTACGCTGAAGGGCAGGGAGTGCCTGCAACGTGCCCAAGTGGTGATTTACGACCGGCTGCTCAACCCGTCCCTTCTCTGCCATGCCGCTGAATCTGCGGAACTGGTCTTCGTCGGAAAGGAACGCGGCCGCCAAGCCCTGAGCCAGGACCAGATAAACGACCTGCTGGTGGAGCGGGCCAAGGCGGGAAATACTGTAGTTCGTCTCAAGGGAGGCGACCCCTACGTCTTTGGCCGCGGCGGCGAAGAAGCTTTGTCCTTGGCCCAAGCCGCTGTCCCATTCGAAATTGTGCCAGGCGTTACCTCCGCGGTGGCCGCAGCTTCCTACGCCGGAATACCGGTAACCCACAGGGGCTTGGCAACCACCTTCACCGTGGTCAGCGGCAGTGAGGACCCTTCCAAGAGCAATTCTTCAGTTCGCTGGGACCTGCTTGCCAAAGCTGGCGGCACCTTGGTCGTGATGATGGGGCTGGCTGTGATTGGCCGCATCGCTGAAGAACTGCAGCGCCACGGCATGGACCCGGACACTCCCGCAGCCATGATTCAATGGGGAACTTGGAGCAAGCAGAAGGTAGTCACCGGCACGCTGCAGGACATAGCCGGGAAGGGAGAAGAGGCCGGTTTGAAGCCGCCGGTGGCCACGGTTCTCGGGCCGGTCGTGGGTCTGCGGGAGTCCATTGGCTGGTTTGACCACCGGCCCCTGTCAGGCAAGCGGATACTCATCACCCGCTCCCGGACCCAGGCATCCCAACTGGTCCGGCTCTTGGAAGAGCAGGGTGCGGAACCCGTGGAGCTGCCGGCCATACAAGTTGAACCCCTGGATGACTACGGAGCATTGGACCGTGCACTGCTGTCACTGGACCAGTTCCGATGGACAATTTTCGCCAGCACCAACGCGGTGGAGTGGGTGTTCAACCGCCTGCAGGCCAATGACAGGGATGCCCGCTCCTTTGGCGGGGTTGCGATAGGCGCCATTGGCCCCGCCACTGCCCAAGCCTTGGCCCAGCGGGGACTGAACCCCGACTTCGTGCCGGTACGGTCGACCTCGGAGGCTGTGCTGGAAGAGCTGTCAAGCCGCCAATGGAAAGAAGTTCCCGTACTGCTGCCCGCCGCCAATATTGGGCGGGACGCGCTGGAGAAAGGCTTGGCCTCCATGGGCGCCCGGGTTGAACGGGTCGCGGCCTACCGCACGGTTCAGTCCGCGGGAATGGGACAGCGGGCCGCCGCCGAGCTGGAGAACGGCATAGACGCCGTCACCTTCACCAGTTCATCCACCGTAACCAACCTGGTTGCCATGCTGGACTCCAGGAAAGAGCTTCTGGACGGTTGCCCCGTAATTTGCATCGGTCCGACCACGGCCGGAACCGCCCGGAAGCTGGGTCTGCGGGTGGACGCCGTAGCCCAGCCCCACACCGTGGAGGGCCTGGTGGGAACCATTGCGGACTACTTCAAATAAGCAGAACAATCTCGGCGGATTTCAGGAGGAGAAGTTTCTTGGCTACCTTTCCAGACATGAGAATGAGGCGAGTGCGGGAAGAGGAACCGCTGCGGAAGCTGACCAGGGAGACCCGGTTGTCGCCTTCGGAGTTCATTTACCCCCTGTTCGTCGCCCACGGTCAAGGCGTCCGTGAACCCATTGAACCGATGCCCGGCTGCAACCAACTCTCCCTAGACCTGCTGGCCGAAGAGGTAGGAGAAGCGGCAGACCTGGGAATTCCGGCGGTGCTGCTCTTTGGGCTGCCCTTGGAGAAAGACCCCTTGGGCTTGGAAGCCTATGACCCCGAGGGCATCATCCAGGAAGCAATCAAGACCATCAAGCGGGAGTCACCCGGGATGATGGTGATTACCGATGTTTGCCTTTGCGAATATACCGACCACGGCCACTGCGGCGTTATAGACAAGGGACGCATCGACAACGACGCCAGTCTGGAACTGCTGGCCAGGACCGGGCTCTCCCAAGCCCAGGCCGGTGCCGACATGGTGGCGCCATCAGCCATGATGGACGGTCAGGTGCGGGCCATACGCAGAGCCCTGGACGGCCACGGCTACGAATCCCTGCCGGTCATGGGCTACGCCGCCAAGTACGCTTCGGCCTTCTACGGCCCATTCCGAGTCGCCGCCGGCTCCACTCCCCAGTTCGGCGACCGGCGGAGCTACCAGATGGACCCGGCCAACGCCCGCATGGCGATGCGGGAAATCGAGGGCGACATTGCCGAGGGGGCGGACATCGTCATGGTAAAGCCGGCCTTGGCATACTTGGACGTAATCCGCCAAGCCCGGGAGCGGTTCGACTATCCCCTGTCGGCATACAACGTCAGCGGCGAATACTCCATGGTCAAGGCGGCGGGGGCCCAGGGCTGGATCGACGGGAAGTCAGTGACCCTGGAACTGCTGACCGCCATCAAGCGGGCGGGGGCCGACTTCATCCTCACCTACCACGCCAAGGAAGCCGCCCGCTGGCTCCGGGAAGACGGCGGCTGACGCTGCGCGAACGGAGTCTCATCGAGTACAATGCGGGCTCACCTCGCCAGCCGTAAGAGGTCACTTATGACCAGCAAACCTATTCCACAAACGCCTGTAGGCCAGTTCCCGGTATTCCCGCCCAGGGGTGACATGCAAAACCCCATCTATCTGCACAATCCGGCGCACCAAGCGGCTCTGCGCCGCCACTTCGGCTCCCAGGACACCACCATGGTCTTGGGAGAAGTCCCGGTCGGCCGAAACCCAAGGCAGCGCCGGGGACTGCGAGTTCCCGACCTTCTAGTCGCCTTTGGTGTGGGCCCGGCCCGCATCATCGAGCAGCGAGGCTACTCCATAGAGGAACAGGGCAAGCCGCCGGACTTTGTCCTCGAGATAGCCTCCCCCACGACAGGCAGGAACGACTACACTGACAAGCGCCGCGACTATGCCGCCTTCGGCATCCCTGAATACTGGCAGTTCGATCCCTCCGGCGACCGTTACTACGACGCGCCATTGGCCGGAGACCAGTTGGTTGGCGAGGAGTACCACCCCATCAGTATCGTGAGCACGGATGGGGACCATCACTGGGGCCACAGCACCGCGCTGAACCTGGACCTGTGCTGGGAAGACGGGCAACTGCGCTGGTGGGACCCCGCGGCCGGACGCTACCTGCGAACCTTCGACGATGAAGCAGAGGAGCGGATAGCAGAGAGAGCGGGCCGCTTGGCCGCCGAGGAACGCGTGCGGGAGCTGGAGGCTGAGTTAAGGCGGTTGCAAGGCCAGTAGCCAGCCGGAACAGCGGCCACCCCTGGATTGATACAGCAGAACGCCCCCGGGATGTTCCGGGGGCGTTTGGTTATCCAGACCGAGTGCCGGAAGGTCTAGCTGCCGTACCGTACGGCGGCGTTGGGATCGCTGTACTCCACGTTCTTGGTGCTCCAGAAGGCGGCGGCGATATCGTCGCAGGCAGCCACCAGACCCTCGGCGTTCTCCATGCTCACGCCCTGCTTGCACTGTCCGGCCAGCTTGAGCGCGGCATTGAACTTGGCGGCAATGTCATTGGCGTCGGTGTTGGGCCAAGCGTAGTCCGCCCAGAGGATGCGGAGCTCCTTCTTGACTATCTCCGCGTGCTCCTCCTTCACCGCGATGTACCGGGACATGGTATTGGCATAGGCCACGTGGTCGTCCCCTTCCTGCAAGGACTGAATACGCAGCACCATCTTCTGGACCGTCTGCGCCGCTATCTTGGCGGCGATGGGGTCGTAGATACCGCAGGGAATGTCGCAGTGGGCCTGGGCCGTCCGGGGCTTCCAAAAAGAAAGCGGGTTAAACATGCTTGCATTACCTCTTAGCCGAATTGGATTTCGCCTCAGACTACAATAAAAGGCCGCGGCGTCGCAACCCCCGGAGCAACAGAGGCGGTCCCCGAAAGCCCAAAGGGCTGGCATCATGAATTGATATGGGCAATACACGGATGCCCTGACATCTCCGGATACCTCCGCCAACACCCTCTCCAAACATTGTGCCGGTATAGGGCCGCGGATATAATTGGGCATCCTCTAAAGATATCCAACAGGGCGTCCACGTCCTTAACCCAGGAGGCCACCCGGTGACAACCGCCAGCAGAAGCCCGGAAAAGAACTTGCAAATGAAGCACCGCAGCCGGGAGATCACCCACGACACGCAGCGGGCCCCCGCTCGGGCCATGCTCATGGCCATGGGCTTGACCCGGGAGGACATGGACAAGCCCTTCGTGGCCATAGCCAACCTGGCCAGCGACGTGACTCCCTGCAACGTCCACTTGGACCGCTTCGCCCAAGCAGCCAAGGAAGGTGTCAGGGAAGCCGACGGCGTGGCCTTCGAATTCGGGACCATCACCGTTAGCGACGGCATATCCATGGGCACCGAAGGCATGAAGACCTCCTTGGTAAGCCGGGAGGTAATCGCCGATTCCATCGAGCTGGTCACCTTCGGCGAGCGCATGGACGGCCTCATCACCATAGCCGGCTGCGACAAGAACATGCCCGGCTGCCTGATGGCCACGGCCCGGCTCAACGTGCCTTCCATCTTCATTTACGGCGGCTCCATCATGCCCGGCCAGTACAACGGCAGGGACGTGAACATTCAAGACGTTTTTGAAGCCGTTGGCGCCTATGCCACGGGCAATATGACCCTCGAAGAACTAACCGATCTGGAGTGCCGGGCCTGCCCGGGCGAGGGCTCCTGCGCTGGCCTCTTCACCGCCAACACCATGTCCACCGCCTTCGAGGCAATGGGCATGTCCCTGCCCGGCGACGCTTCAATCCCGGCCATCGACCCCCTTAAAGTGGAGGAATCCCGCAGGGCCGGTGCGGCCCTGCTGCGGCTGCTGGAGGAAGACCTGAGGCCCCGGGACATACTGACCAAGCGGGCCTTCGAAAACGCCATCACCGTGGCCGTGTCCATGGGAGGATCCACCAACGTGGTGCTCCACCTGCTGGCCATCGCCTGGGAGGCCGGCGTTGACCTGACTCTGGAGGACTTCGACCGCATCAGCCGGTCCACACCCTACATTGCCGACATGAAACCGGCGGGCCGGTATGTGATGGCAGACCTCAGCCGTTACGGCGGAGTCGCCCTGGTCATGAAGCGGCTGCTGGCCGCCGGCATGCTCCACGGGGACTGCCCCACCGTGACCGGCAAGACCTTGGCGGAGAACCTCCGGGAAGTGGAGACTATTGAAGACCAGCCCATCATTACGCAGGTAGATGCACCCCGCAGCCCCACCGGGGGCCTGGCAATTTTGCGGGGCAACCTGGCCCCCGAAGGTGCGGTCATCAAGGTGGCCGGACACCAGGAACGAGTCTACCGGGGGCCGGCCCGGGTTTTCGACCAAGAACAGAGCGCCTTCGAGGCAATCCAGCGGGGAGAGATCAAGTCGGGAGACATAGTGGTAATCCGGTACGAAGGGCCCAAGGGCGGGCCCGGAATGCGGGAAATGCTGGCAGTCACCGGCGCGCTGGTGGGCCAGGGTCTGGGCGACGACGTGGCCCTGCTCACCGATGGCCGGTTCTCCGGCGCCACCCACGGGCCCATGGTGGGCCACGTGGCCCCGGAGGCGGCCGTGGGCGGCCCCATCGCCCTGCTCAGGGAGAACGACGAGGTTACCCTGGACATACCAAACCGCCAATTGAACGTGAGAATCACCGAGGAGGAATTCACCGACCGGAGGAACGCCTGGCAGCCCCCCAAGCCCAACTATGAGACCGGCGCCCTCGCCAAGTACGCCCGCTTGGTCACCTCTGCGGCCGAGGGAGCGGTAACCCGCTAAGCAGCACACCTGTCTTCTGCACGGAAGCCAACACAGTTTAAGGAGATTCACCATGACCACGGACTATGGAGCGATGGCCATCGAGCGTCACCGGGAGAGCCGCGGCAAAGTTAGCATCGCCTCCAAAATGAAGGTTGAGACCCTGGAGGACCTTTCTATTGCCTACACCCCCGGAGTGGCCTCGGTCTGCATGGCTATTCATGCAGACCGGTCGGAGTCGTTCCACCTGACCAACCGGAGCAACACCATCGCTGTGGTCACCGACGGTTCGGCGGTATTGGGCTTGGGCAATATCGGGGCGGAAGCGGCCATGCCGGTGATGGAGGGCAAGTCCATACTGTTCAAGACCCTGGCCGGCGTCGACGCCTACCCCATTTGCATCGCCTCCCAAGATAACGAAGTAATCATCCAGACGGCCCGGGCCATCGCCCCCAGCTTGGGGGGCATCAACTTGGAAGACATCGCCGCCCCCCGCTGCTTTGAAATTGAAGACGCTCTGCAAGACCTGGGAATCCCCGTGTTCCACGACGACCAACACGGAACGGCGGTGGCGGTGCTGGCGGCAGTGATCAACGCCTTGGAAGTCACCGGCCGGAAGATTGAGAGCTGCAAGTTCGTCTTCGCCGGAGCCGGGGCCGGAGGCATCGCCTCTACCAAGCTGCTGCTGGACCACGGAGCGACCAACGTGGTGCTGGTGGATAGTGTGGGCATAATCGACCGGAGCCGCACCGACCTAACGCCAATCAAGACATCGATGCTGGACGTGACCAACCCGGAGAACCTGTCGGGAGACTTGGCCGAGGCCATGAAAGGGGCCGATGTATTCATCGGGCTGGCTGTCGCCGACTTGGTCACCCAGGAGATGGTTTCCTCCATGGCCAAGGACCCCATCGTTTTCGCTATGGCCAACCCAGTGCCGGAAATCATGCCGGACCTGGCCCGGGACGCCGGCGCCCGGGTGGTGGGAACCGGGCGCAGTGACTTCCCCAACCAGATAAACAACAGCTTGGTGTTTCCCGGGGTTTTCCGGGGGGCGCTGGACGTCCATGCTGCCCGCATAACCACTGAGATGAAGCTGGCGGCGGCCAAGGCCCTCGCCGCGGTGGTCAAGGAACCCACCGTCGAATGCGTCATTCCTTGGTCGTTGGACTTGGATGTATCCCAAGCGGTGGCCAAAGCAACGGCGGAGGCTTGGGCCTAGAAGCCGGGGATTAGAAGTCCAATGCCCCAAGCAATTACCGTCGAGACCCTGGACAGTGTACGCGCCAACCTGGCCGACCTGGTGGTGTCCAAGTCAAAGACGTTGCCCGGGCTTGTTCACTGCGATCTGAGAGTCCAGGTCAAGGAAGAGAAGGGCGCTACCGCGGAGAACGGCCACGAGCAGGCCAGCGCCGAGGACACGTCATTCGACTTCGGCGTACGGGTAATCTCCGGTCAGAGAGAGGGCGCCGCGGGCTACTACGGCAGTGTCTTGGGGGAGTCCGACCTTCCCAACATCGAACGGATCATCTGGGAAGGCATCCGACAAGCCCATGGGCGGGCCCGGGCCAGTGCCCGGCTGAAAGGAGTCACCCGGCGTCGTTACCCCGGGCTGGGGGACAGTATAGGCTCCACCAAGCTGGCGCCCATCGAAGTTGCCCAAGCCACAGTGCCGGCCACCTTCACCCAGGACCCCCGGACCGTTCCCTTGAGCGAAACGGTGAAAATGGCGGTGGACGGTTGCAAGGCCCTGCAGGGCCGGAGCGGCGATATCATCTACTCCGCAACGTCGGCAGTTACCTTCCTGCTCCGGGAACTTTTTCTGAGTTCCGAGGGCGCCGATATAGACCAGAGTTTTGCCCAGACCGAGGGGTTCGCCTTTGTGATGTGCGGCGGGGAAGCCGGTAACTACGAGCTTTACGACTTCACCGGCCACCAGCGGGGCTGGGAAATCCTCACTGAAGGCTACGACAACGGGACAATAGTCCTGCCCAACTACATCGACTTCTGCAAAAAGCTGGGCTCCGACGCGGCCGAGACCGCTGCGGCCCCACCCCTGAAGCCCCCCGACGGCGAGGTCGTCGTGATCACCAATCCCCACTTCAACACCCTGCTGGTGCATGAAGTCGTGGGACATCCTTCGGAGCTGGACCGGGCCCTGAAGTACGAGACCGCCTACGCCGGCAGGTCCTGGTTCCTGAATGACCTTGAAGACAACCAAGTAGGCCGGCAGATCGCCTCACCTTTGGTAAGCGCATTTTCCGACCCACTGATGGAGGGTTACGGCTCCTTCCAATACGACCATGAGGGCACCCGCCCCAAGAGGGCCTACATCATCCGGGACGGGGTGCTCGAGGAGTTTCTGAACAACCGGCAGACCGCCGCGATAATGGGTGCGGAACCCAACGGCTCGGCCCGGGCTACTGAGGCCAGGCTGGTTCCCCTGATTCGCATGACCAACACCATATTCTCCCCCGGCGACCGGGACCCCGGCAGCATCATCGCCGAAGTGGATTCCGGTTACTACATAGAGGGCCACCGGACACCGTCCATCTCCGAATCCAGGGAGAACTTCCGCATTACGGCCGTCAAGGTGTACGAAATCAAGAACGGCCAGCTCGGCCAAATGTACCGGGACGGCGGCATCACTTCGGACTCCCGGGACTACTTCATGTCGATCGACGCCGTGGGCAACGACCTGCGGGTCAACCCCATACCCAACTGCGGCAAGGGCCAGCCGATGCAGGCCAAGCGCATGAGCAACGGCGGGCCCACCATGCGCGGTGTCGCCCGCCTCACCGGGCCGGGTTAGAATAGGGTTAGAGGGCAGCACTGGTGGTTAGTCGAAAAGAACAATATCGGCAAGCAAGCCAGGAATTCCTGAGGAAAGCCCGCGAGGAATTCAACCAAGGAGACTTGGTACAGGCTTCCGAAAAGGGTTGGGGGGCAGCCGCGCAGATGATCAAGGGCATAGGAGAGCAGCGCGGCTGGAGGCACAATTCCCACCCTTCCTTGAACACAATAGCCAACAGGCTGACGGAAGAGACCGGGGACCGGCAGATAGCCAATCTGTATGGGGTCGCCAGCGCCTTGCATACCAACTTCTATGAAAACTGGTGGGAAGCCGGCTTGGTTGAGTCGGGCCTGCAAGACATGCAACTCCTGCTCGAAAAGCTGGAACCCCTGCTTGAGGTTCCGTGATGGGCATATTTTCAGTACCCATAGAAATCGGCAACCCCGACGGTTCGCGTTATGAGACTGGCGAAGCCCTAGTGGACACCGGGGCAAGTTTCAGCATGGTCCCTCGTGGAATGCTCGAACGACTGGGAGTTACCGCCCACGACCAGATTCCTTTCATACTGGCTGATGGCAGCCGGATACTTCGAGATATTGGTTGGACGCGGATTCGGGTCAACGAGAAATCAGAGCCTTCCTTGGTGGTTTTTGGTGAGACTGAAGCGGAAACGCTCTTGGGATCCCACACCCTCCAGGGACTGCTCCTGGCAGTGGATACTCCCAACGAAAGGCTTGTCTCCGTGCCGGGTATGTTGAAATGACAACCCCTTGGCGCCCGAGGTTGAGGTTTGCGTCCATTAGCTGACCTGCGCCGGGCCGTGAAAGACGGCCTCGCCTACGTTTCGGCCCAGCCGGGGGTGGACCAAGCGGAGGTGTTTGCCTCGTCCAACGGCAACCACACCGTGCGGCTCAACTACACCTCTTCTATCCCCAGTAACGGCGTTGAAGAACCCAAGTCCCTGGAGACCTGCGGCATCTGCGTTCGGGCTGCCTTTCGCACCGGTGAGGGTCTCAAGACCGGTTTCGGCATCGAGCCCACCGACCTGTCCATCGAAGGGGTGGCCCGCGCCTTGAACAAGGCCCGGCTCGGCGCCGTCCTGGACCCGGACTTCGTTTCACTTCCCCGGCCCATTCCGGGAGAGCACATCCCGGCGGGAGAGGGGAGACCGGAAGGAGCCGCCCTTGGAGGCAGCAACCACGACCCAGCCATCATGCGCTTGGGCAACTCCCGCTTGGTTGAGGCCGGCTGGCGCATGATGGACCGCGGGTTGGATGCTTTCCAGTCTTCGGAGGAGTTGGCGGACCTGGCCGCTGAGTCCGGGAGCCTGCCGGGATTGGGGCTTATCCTCGGAGGCGATGCCGTGTTCCTGCAGGAATGCATGGCGATCGCCTCGACTCACATGCCCAAGGTGCAGAGCGACCAGTCCACCATGGCCATGTCCTTTGCCACCGCCATGGTTGAGTCCCGGGCGGCCAAGGGCAGCGGATGGTCGGTTGGCGCCCGTCTGGCAGACTTCGATGGGAGTGCTGCGGCCGAAGCAGCCCGCAACGCTATTTCCTCCGTGGACGGGGTCCGAATGCCCGGCGGGAAGTACCGGGTGGTGCTCGGGGCCCAGCCTCTGACTGAAATCCTCGAATGGATACTGCTGCCGGGGCTGAATCTCGACATGCTCTACGCCGGCGCATCCCCCTTCATGGGCAAGCTGGGCCAGCAGGTCCTATCCCCGGAGCTTTCAATAGGAGACTTGGGAGCTCAACCGGGGCTGGACACCTCCAAGTCCATAACCGACGAAGGGTTGCCTGCCGGGCGCACCAACCTGATCGAGAACGGCGTGTTTTCAGGCCTGATGTCCGACTATTACAACTATCGCCGGATGCTCAACGACCCCCAGGGAAGAGAAAAACTGGGCCGCGACCCCTCCCAGGCTGCCTCCTCCTTTGTTCCCCGCAACGGGTTCCGGCTGGGCAGCGGGAGCGCGCGGGCCTTCGACGCGCTGCCTTCCATCTCACCGACCAACTTGGTGGTGCAGGGGCAGACGGCCCATAGCCAAGAGGACCTGCTGCGGTTGGTGGGGGACGGGATATACATCGGCCGCATCTGGTACACCTACGCGGTGAACGGTTTCAACGCCGCCGACTTCAGCGGCACCATAGTGGGGGACTCCTACGTAATCAAGGACGGGCGGCTGGCCGCTCCCCTCCGGGCCAACACCCTCCGCATGAACGACAATGCCCTGAGGGTGTTCAATAGCATCTTGGGCATCGGCTCCCAGCAGCGTCCCACCGTCCGCTGGTCTTCGGAGCAGGTCACTTGGGCCCCTGAAGTGGCAGTGGCAGACTTCCAGCTCGAAGAGATTGCCGGGGGAGACCAAGGCGGTTTCTAACTCCAACGGCCGCCGGGAGGAAAACTATGGCTTCGGAAGTGGTCACTTTCGAAAGGCAGGAGGCCGTGGGGATCATCACCCTGAACCGGCCCGAAGCCAGGAACGCCTTTTCCCAGGAGATGTTGTCCCGCTTGGCGGGGGCCTTGGATGAGTGCGCTTCCCTCGAAATACGGGCGGTGCTGCTCACCGGTGCCGGCGACGCCTTCTGTTCCGGGGCCGACGTGCGGGAGTTCAATGCCGAACTGGATGCCAGCGGACCCGAGGGAATCTCCAGCCACCTGAGGGACTTGGCCGGCGCCTTCCACCAGGACGTGATTCTGCCCATCCGCCGGTTGGAGAAACCGGTCGTAGCAGGCGTGAACGGCGTCGCCGCCGGGGGAGGGTTCAGCTTGATGCTGGCCTGCGACGTCCGGGTAGCTTCAGCCGGCGCCAGGTTGCTGATGGCCTACGCCAACATCGGGGCCACTGCTGACGGCGGTTCCACCTACCTTCTCCCCCGCTTGGTCGGCAGCAGCCGTGCCATGGAAATGTACCTGTCCAACCGGCCGCTGGGCGCAGAGGAGGCCCAGGCCATGGGTCTGGTAAGCCAAGTGTTCCCGGCAGAGGAATTCAGAAACTCCGCCCTGGAGACCACCGCCCGGTTGGCCCAAGGCCCGACCAAGGCCTACGCCAAGGTCAAGGCCATGTTCGAAGCGTCCTGGCAGTCAGGACTGGAAGACCAACTGGACCAAGAGACGGACTTCATCGCCGGCATCGGTCTGACCCACGACTTCCAAGAGGGAATCCGGGCCTTCTCGGAGAAGCGGCGACCGTCCTTCAACGGAGAATAGCGTCGGGCCGACTGACGGGAACTTCCGCCCGTCACTTCATTTGGACAACGGTCACCCCGTCTCCGCCGGGACCCTCTCCGGGAGACGCATCGGCCACCAGTGGATGTCCCTGCAGGTGCCCACGGACGGCGCGCCGCAAAGCGCCGGTCCCCTTGCCGTGAATTATCCTGACCTCTCCGGCCTGATCCAACGCCGCGTCGTTTAACAACCCCTCCACCCGGGCCAAGGCTTCATCCACCCTCAAACCCCTCAGGTCTGCCTGGCCTGGCGGTCTCCGGGCGGCATTGCGAGCCACGCGGTAGTCCTGCCCTTGGGCGGAAGGAGAATTGTCCTGCGCAGGGCGCTCCAACTGGTAAACCGGGACTCTGGCCTTCATGGTGCCCAGCAGCACGCCTATCTCTCCCTGTTCGTCGGGACCCGCCACCACCTCAACAGGCCGGGCAATACCCCGGATGTACACCCGGTCCCCCGCAGCAATCCCGGCGTACCATTCCGGGCGCACCACTTCGATGGGCTGCCAATTGGGGGCGGTCAGTTCGCGGCGAATCCGATCCAGCCCTTCCCTCCGTTCCTGTAGCGGGGCCGCGGCGTCTTCCTGCCGTTCTCTACTCGTCTGCCGGACTCGCTGAAGTTCCCTCTCCGCGTCCTGGAGTTGTTCCAGCAGCATCGACGTCCTGTCCCGCAGTTCCTGCCTGGCTTGCTCCACCAAGTCCAGCTTGGTAGATTCCACCGAGGCAAGTTCCGCCTCGGCCCTGGCCTGTTGGTCCCTGGCTGTCTCCAAGGACGCCTCCGCTTCCCGGCGTAGGCCCTCCACCACCACCTTTTCCCGCTGCAGTTCAGCCAGCAGGCTCTCGGTGGCCTGCTCCACCGGGGATAGGTCAGACCGGGCCTGTTCCACAATTGCATCGGGTATCCCGATCCTGCTCGCAATAATGAGGGCGTAGCTCCGACCCGGCAGGCCTTGGGTAATCCGGTAGGTAGGTTCCAGGGACTGGGGGTGCAGGTCCACGCTGGCGTTTACCATCCCGGGCTGTTCCTGCACAAACCGGGCTACGCCCCGGTGATGGGTGGTTGCCACCAGCAGCAACCCTACCTGACGGAAGTAGTCGAGGATGGCCTTGGCCAGCGCCGATCCCTCCTCAGGGTCAGTGCTGGTGCCAAGCTCGTCCAGCAGGACCAAAGAGCGGCTCGTAGCCTTTCCCATAATCGAAAGAATATTGCTGATGTGGGAGCTGAAGGTGGACAGGGACTGTTCAATACTCTGCTGGTCGCCTATGTCGGCGAAAATCCCGTCCAAGCTGGGAAATCTCGCCTGCTGGGCCGGAACGTGGAGACCGGCGTGGGCCATCAAAGCCAGCAGGCCAACTGTCTTCAGGGCCACCGTCTTTCCACCGGCATTGGGGCCGGTGATCAGCATCACCTGTTCGCTACCGCCCAGATGAAGGCTGATGGGGACTACATCCCCGGTGAGCAGCGGGTGACGGGCCGAGGTCAGCAATAGCTGGCGCCTCTCCCCGTCGCTGCTGTCCCGTCCGGCGCCGGTCCCGGTTACCCAAGGCTCGACGGCGTCCAGAGCGCGGGAATAGGCCCCCTTGGCCATGTCCAGGTCCAACCGGGCCATCAGGTCCAGCAGCAGCAACAGGTCTTCTCCGGCGTCGGCCACCAAGGTGGAGAGGTGGCGCAACACCCGCTCCTCCTCCCGTTCTTCCGCTCGGCGGACTTCCCTCCAGCGGTTCCCCTGCTCGATGGCCGGCATGGGCTCCACGAACACCGTGGCTCCGCTGTCGGAAACATCGTGGACAATCCCCGGCACCCGGGAGCGCATATCGGCCTTGACCAGCAACACCAAGCGGCCGTTGCGTTGGGTGATTATGGGCTCCTGCACCAGTTTCTGCCGCTGGAACCGCCGCAGGCTCCGCTCCATCGTATCGTTCAGCCGGTTGTAGGCGGCCCGGGACTCCTGCCGTAGCTCCCTCAAGGCCGGGCTGGCGTCGTCCAGCAACTCCCCGGATGTGCTGACTGAGGTGAATATCTCCCGGGCCAAGTCCCCCAGAACAGGCATATTGTCGGCGATGGCCGACATCAGGGGCAGGTCGTCGTGGCGCAAAAGGGTTGCCCTGTTGGAACGCCCCGCTTCGACAAACAACTGGATGGCCCGCAGCTCGGGCCCTCGAAGCAGCCCTCCCAGCAGGGCTCGTTGGATGTATTCCTGCAAATCGGCGTCGGGCCCGAATTCCAAGCCGCCGCTCTGGTCAAGGTAGCGCCGTGCCTCGCTGGTCTCTTGTTGACGGGTGGCAATGTCCAAGACATCCGACGCAGGCGCTAGTTCCCTCGCCCTCTGTCCTCCCAACCTGGTGCGGGTGTATGAAGCAAGGTTTTCTTGGACTTGGTCGAATTCCAATAGGGCTGCCGATTGGGTGAAGCCACCGGCATCCAGCGGCCTCCTTCGGAGCCTGCCTCCCGGCTCTGCTTGGTCCCGTTCGGTGCTAACGCCGGTCACACAACCTCCATAAGTTTGAGTTGCCTCATGATGTTGCCTTCAGCTTCCAAAGGAGACCTGCCAGACCCGGCATTCCCAAAGCATTTCTCCGGCCCCTTCCAGCGAGTCCCGCTTGGGGTCCCGCACATTGAGCCGCCGGTCTTGAATGATGCCCTGGTGACGCTGCAGAAAAGTGCATTCCTTCAGGAACCCATTCAAGGTGGCGCTTTCTCCTCCCAGGGTGATGAAGTCCAAGGCGCCAGCGTGGGGCGACAGTTGCGCTTCCACCACTTGGCAGGCCTTATCGTAAATCCGGTGAATCTGGCCTTCGCGAATCCGTGAAAACCTCTTTTGCGAAGTGCCACCCGCTTTGTGGCGGCCCTTTACGTACCGACTGTCGGTCTTACTGGAAACCAAGTCCCGACCCTTGAAGACAGCCACTGAGAACCGGCCCAACCGGAGCAGCACCAGCCCCACCAGGTACTCCGAATCGAGGAGAGACAACAATGGGCCGGTGTCCACCTTGTCCTCACTCCTGTTCTCCCTCAAAGGGAAGGGAGGGACAATGGCCAGTCCGTTCCTTCCAAGCCGCAGGCCGGCGAGTCCGGTTTCCGATTCCCGCAGGGCGGCGCCCAGCGGGTCCAGGGCCGCCAGCCATTCGCTGCCGGCTTTGCCCTGTCCCTGAAGGTACTGCTGTATCTCCCCGGGCTTTATATAAACAGAGCTCGCGGAGACGATTTCTTCTTGATCGTGCAACGCGGAGCGGACCCATGCGGCCAGCATACGGTCGAGCCCGGCCCGGCCAACGAATTGCCCCGGCCGCACCAGGAAATTATCTATCTCTCGAAGCATTGAGTTTTCACAGGGGTGCTTCCTTCACAGGGGTGCTTCCTTCACAGGGGTGCTTGATGGAATTGTACCATCGGCCTTCCATGGCACCGGTCGGGCTGGAGGCTGTTTGCCCAGGGAAATCGTTTTTGCTACACTTGCCCCAACACCCCGGTGCTCGAATTTCGTCCGGTCCTCTTCCTAGGGAACTTCATAGCCCACCAAAGGAGTCATCATGATATACGAAGTACGCACCTACACTCTCAAACCCGGCTCGGTAGCCACCTTCGAAGAAAACTTTGCCAAGGCCCTCCCCCACCGGGAGAAATACTCCAAGCTGGGGGCCTTCTGGCACACCGATATCGGGCCCCTCAACCAAGTCATCCACGTTTGGCCCTACGAGAGCTTGGACCAGCGCAACGAGATCCGGGCCGAGGCGGTCAAGGACCCCAACTGGCCACCCGCCAACGACCCGGAGATGTACGTCCGGCAGGAGTCCGAGATTTTCACCCCCGCGCCCTTCATGCGGCCAATGGGCGGCGACCAAGCCCTTGGCGGCATCTATGAGATGCGAATCTATACCTACAAGACCGGCGCGATGGGTGAAGTGCTGAAGCGCTGGGGAGAGGCTATTGAACACCGGGAGAAGTATTCCCCCTTGGCCGCCGGCATGTCCAGCGAGCTGGGCGGGCTGAACCGATGGATGCACGTCTGGCCTTACAAAGACCTGGGTGACCGCGACAAGGTCCGCAATGAAGCCCTGAGCGACCCCAACTGGCCGCCGCCCACCCGGGAGTTCCTGCTAGGCCAAGAGAACAAAATCCTGGTCCCCTCTTCCTTCTCGCCCATGCATTAGGCCGGCCTTTCCGGGCTGGGAAGAACAGTCCAAGAACTTGACCCGGAATATGTGGGGCCGGGGGCCGCTGCTGGCTTCCGGCCCCAAGCTCGTTTACGAGGGACACAATATGAAAGTCGGAATCTCTCTATCTATCACCCACAGCACCATAGACGTAGTGACCCTTGCCCGGAAGTGCGAAGAGTTGGGGTTCGAGTCCCTTTGGATGCCCGAACACACAGCCATACCCGTGCACGTTTCGTCCCCGTGGGTGGGCAGCGCCGACGGCTCCATACCGGATGACATGGCCCATATCGTTGACCCATTCATCGCCTTGGCCCACGCTTCTGCGGTGACCACCACATTGAATCTGGGCACCTCGGTGTGCCTGGTCCCGGAGCGCAACCCTATAGTGCTGGCCAAGGAAATCGCAACACTGGACTACTTCTCCAAGGGCCGGGTACTGTTCGGCATCGGCTCCGGATGGCTGAAAGAGGAAACGGAACTATACGGAGTCCGGTTCGAAGACCGGGCCGTCGTTATGCGGGAAAACATCCTGGCGATGAAGGAACTGTGGACCAAGGAAGAGGCCGAGTATCACGGCAAGTTCGTCAACTTCCCTGCCATAAAGGTCTTCCCCAAGCCGGTGCGGAAGCCTCATCCCCCCATCTTCCTGGGAGGCCGGGCCAAGAACGTCTTCCGTCGCATCGTAGCCTGGGGCGACGGGTGGATGCCCACTCGGACCAACCCGGAGGAGATAGAACAGGGGCGGCGGGAGCTGGACCGCTTGGCCCAACAGGCCGGCCGGGACCCCTCCAGCATCGAGGTCATGGTGCACGGGCAGGACGGAGACCCGGAACTGCTCCGGGACTTCGAAAACGCCGGGGCCGAACGGGCAATGATAGGACTCCCCCGGGGCGCCAACGAAACCACCGCAATCTCCTCCCTGGAAGAGATTGCCGGCAGGGTGCTGACCTGATCTCCTCGAATTCTTGGGACTCCCCAGCGATGGTCTATCTCGACGACGACGGCTGCTGCCGGGAAAGGAGCCATGCAGGCCGACTCTCCTGAAATACAAGCCTTAAAGGACGCCAACCAGCGCTTCTACGACGCCTTCGGCGCTCTGGACATCGAAATGATGGAGGAGGTGTGGGAGGACTCGGACGAGGCCATGTGCGTTCACCCCGGCTGGCAGCCCTTGGTGGGCTGGGACCCAATTCGCGCCAGTTGGCTGGGGATTTTCAACAATACCACCCTGATGCATTTCAACATCCAGTACATCAACTCGGTGGTGCAAGGCGACTGCGGGTGGGTCACCTGCTTCGAGCGCATCACCACCGTAGTCAACGGTCAGGCCAGCAACTTCAGCACCCTGGTCACCAACATCTTCATCCGTTCCTCCCTCACCAGAGACCGCCAGTGGAAAATGATCGCCCACCACGCTTCCATTGGCGGCGCCGGCTGAACGCCCGGCTTTCACTTCACACCCCGCTGTTAGAATAAAGGAAAAGGGCCGCTTCCCCGGCCCTCTTTGACTACTCAATCTACCGTATGAGGACGTCTGGTATGGCCACAGAACTGCCCCAGCTTACTAGGACAGAGCGCAACCTGTGGAGCGCAATTGTCAGCGAGGCGCTGGCACACCTGAAGTACAACGCCTACGCCATCAAGGCCATGGAGGAAGGCCTGCCGGAAGTTGCCCAAGTCTTTCAAGAAGTAGCCGGTGCCGAGAATATCCACGGCATTAACCATTTGCGGGTGGCCGGCGAGATCGGCTCAAGCCTGGAGAACCTGCGCTCGGTGACCCTCGGCGAGTCCAAGGAATTCAGCACGCTGTATCCTCGCATGATCAAGGAGGCTATAGAGGAAGGTCAAAAGGACGCCGCCGACACCTTCAAGCTGGCCATGGAGAGGGAGAGCCACCACTTGGAAGTGTTCGCCCGAACCCTGGGAATGATGGAGGCCCGACAGGTTGCCGCGGGAACCCCGCCAGCCTTGCATCTCCCGCCGGCGCCAGATCCGGCCGTGGTAGAAGCGCCTGCCGCCACCGCGGCTTCCGGACAGCAATCGGCGCCGGAGTCTCCAACTACCGAAGCTCCTCAGCCGGCTCGGTCCAGCGGGCCTCCGGACCTTGATACCTATGTCGTCGCCGCCATGGAGGTGGACCGGGAACGTTGGCGAGTGGCATCCCTCGGCCGCCTGCGGGAGGTGGTGTTCGGGGCCCAAGACGGCATCCTCAGCACCGTTGCCTTGGTCACCTCGGTAGCGGTCGCCATCCAGGACACCTCCGTCATCCTGGTTGCCGGCCTAGCCGCCGCCTTTGCCGGAATGGTGTCAATGGCCACCGGGGCATTCCTGGGCTCCAGGGCAGAGCTGGACGTGAAGCGCTCCGAAATCGCCCGGGAAGCTCGCGAACTGGAGGAACGTCCCGGCGAAGAACTTGCCGAGCTGATAGTCATATTCCAGCGGGAGGGCAAGAGCTACGCCGAAGCTGAAGAAATGGCCAACGAAATCGCCCAAGACAAGGAGCTGTGGCTGCGCACCTTGGTGGAAAAAGAAGTCGGCATCAGCATGGACGAGACCACCAACCCGTTGAAGGACTCCTTGGTCATGGGGTTGTCCTTCATCCTGGCGGCAATTGTCCCGATAATACCCTATCTGTTCCTCACGGGAAGCGCAGCCATCGCCGTCTCGATATCTGCGGCCCTGGCGGGGCTCTTCGTCCTGGGAGTGGGCAAAGGTCGCTTGGTGCAGAAGTCCCCGTTATTGCAGGGGCTCGAGATACTGGGCATCGGCGTAGTTTCCGCCGGCATAGGCTACTTCCTGGGCGACATGATCCCCCGGCTGATAGGGTGACCGGGCAAGAGCCAACCCATGAACAGAAAAGACGTCCTCCACCTGCTGCGGAGCCACCGGGAGACCCTGGCCCAACGCTTCGGGATAACAGAACTTGCCCTTTTCGGCTCCTTCGCGCGGGACCAAGCTACCGAAGACAGCGACGTTGACGTGCTGGTCAGCTTTGACGGGCTGGCGACGCCGGAGCTGCATTACAAAGTGCAGTACTACATCGAGAGCCTAATGGGGCGACCGATTGATCTCGTAGTCGGCAAAGAGTTGCGACGGGAACTACGTCCATATGTAGAAGCGGAGGCCATCGACGTATTCAATGGGGGTTCTCCTATGCCCGGCCAAGACCGTCCGGCACGCCAGTGGCGCCTATACATAGAGGACATGATCGAATTCTGCAGGAAGGTATTGGATTTTACAGCAGGGCTTGAATATCCAATATTTATCGCCGATAGCCGCACAAGTTTCGCTACCATGCACAGTATTGTCCTCATCGGGGAAGCAGCCACGCGGGTCCCAAGCGACATTCGCGAT
Organism: Dehalococcoidia bacterium; assembly: GCA_034420695.1. GTDB lineage: Bacteria > Chloroflexota > Dehalococcoidia > Lucifugimonadales > UBA3495 > Io17-Chloro-G2. Next base: position 105,669 of record DAOULB010000018.1, on the reverse strand, counting down.
GCCAATCCCGATGTTCCATGGAGCCAAATGATAGGAACTCGCGACCGCATCATTCACGGCTACCTTACCGTGGACGATGAAGCCGTTTGGCAGATAGTTCAAATTGATATCCCGGCCTCGCTGCCCCAACTGCGCGCCTTGTTGGAAACAGAGGACTGAAGAGGCTCCGGCACCCTCCGGAGGCAGCCCGGCGGCGTTCCGAAGGCTAACAGCACACCGGCAGAACAGGATAGGTACTCACCGTGGATGAGGGGCCAAGAGAAGCTTGATAATGGGCAGTGGATGTGCCTCTGGGACCCCCCTTCACCTCGCCGGGCCGTAGACCCGGTCCAGCAGCTTTAGCGCTTCGACCAGGAAGTCCGCCGGATTGTCCCCCTGCACCAAGTGGCCGGCCCGGGCCACGGTGGCGGTGATGCAGTCGGGAATGACCTGCTCCATCCGGGCCATTGTTTCCTCGGCGAAAATATCACTGCGCTCGCCCCGCACTACCAGCGTAGGGCAATCGATGCGCCCCACGCACTCCCATAGCTGGTCGGGGCTCCATCCCGGAGGCCGTTGCCCGGGAGTTCGCAGCGCCTTGTCGTATTTCCAAGTCCACTTGCCGTCGGCCCTCTCCCGGATGCTGTATTTCAGAGCACCCAAGACCTGTTCCATCCGGCGGCCAGTGTATTCCTGCACCCGCTGGGCAAACTCGTCGAAACTGTCCAGCTCGTCCGGCAGGGTCTGGAACTGCTGGATGCGCCGCCGGCCCGCTTCCTGGCCTTGGGGCCCGGTATCGACAATCACCAGGGAGTCAAGCACGCCGGGGTGCCTGGATGCCCAGATGTAGCTGTTGCGCCCTCCCATGGAATGGCCCATCAAGCTGAATTTTCCCAGCCCGAGAGCCTCTACTACGGCGTCGATGTCGCCCTGCTGGGCCTCAATGGAGTAGTCGCCGTCCGGAGCCCAGTCGGAGTCACCGTGGCCCCTTTGGTCCAAGGAAAGCACCCGGAACCGGTGGGACAGGGCCAAGGCAATGAAGTCCCAACTGTGGGCCTGCTGGGAAACGCCGTGAAGCATCAACACAGTGGGATTCCCGGGGTTGCCCCATTCCAAGTAGTGAAAGTTGAGCCCGTTTGCCTGAACCGTCCTGTCACTGGGCTGGTTTTCCTCGGCGAATGGGACCCCCATCTCACGGGCTGCTTGAAAAAGGCTTAACCCCACGGATTGCGATGCCATTGGCTGCCTCCCGGCTCAATTCAAGGAAATAATAAACTGCCTGTCAAGGAAAGCTTGGAGTTTGAGCACTGGACTCTGGGAACTCACCCGGAAACGGTAAGGAAATGAGCCGGAAATGAACAACAGAAAGTAGTGTAAAATAGATACGAAATCGCGAAATGAACTGGAAATGAGCCGGAAATGACCACTGCCAGCATCAGTCGGTACACTCCCCCCTACCGGTGGATTCACTATAACAAGATCGCCATTATGCAGGAGCTGATCGAAGCCAAAACCGCGGCCGGGGTACTCGGCCAGCTTCCTTACCTGTCCCAGTGGATTAAAACAGCACACCAAGAACAATTGCGTCTGGAAGTCGCCGGCACCTCCCGCATTGAGGGCGCCGAATTCACCCCACAGGAGGAGATCGAAGCCTTGGCCTCCGGCTCAGAAAATCGTAGCGACCTAACCCACTCCCAGCGGCAACTGCGGGCCGCGGAGACTACCTACAAATGGCTGGTCTCTCAACCGGCGGAACATACCGTCAACCGGGATTTCGTTCTGGAAATCCACCGCCGCATCGTAACGGGCTGTGACGACGACCACTGCGAGCCCGGAGCGCTCAGGGGGCACGAACATAACGTCACCTTCGGCACTCCGAGCTGCCGGGGAGCAGACGGCGGCGACGGTTGCCGTGAGGCGTTTGACGGCTTATGCAACGCAATAGGCGGTGAGTTCCGGGCGCACGATGGAATTATCCAGGCTATGGCCACTCACTACCACATTGGGGCCATGCACCCCTTCGGCGACGGGAACGGACGCACCGCCCGGGCCCTAGAAGCATTTATGCTCAGGAAAGCCGGAGTAAACGACCGGGTAATGGTCAGCCTGTCCAACTATTACTACAACCATAAGGAAGAGTACCTGGGCGCGCTGTTCGAGTCCCGTCAGAGAGTCCATGACCTCTCGCCCTTCCTCCGGTTCGCCCTGCCAGCGGTGACCGAGCGGTGCACCGCCGTAGCGGAGCAAATCCTGGCAAACCACAAGCGGGTTCTCTTCCGGCAATTCGTCGGGTCGTTGTTTGGGCAACTCCAAAGCCCCAGACGTCGTGTGTTAGCCGAACGTCAACTGCGAATGTTGGAAACTCTTCTTGACAGCGGCCCGACCGGTCTGAGGGAGTTTTTCATGCGCACCCTGCCCCACTACGACAATCTCAAGTACCCGGACCGTGCTCAAGTGAGAGACCTGTTTGGGTTGATGAACTTGAAAGCAGTAGCACTTCAAGAGGGCGTTGTCTCGGTCAACCTGGAATGGCCGCAGCAGTTCTCTCAATCGGAGCTCCTTCACCGTTTTGAGAGCATGCCCTCCGCCGTATCTGCCACCCACCCGGCTATGGCGGAGCTTTCCCGGCTGCTGGGACGCCGAAGCTAGAAGCCTCCCCATCTTCCACTGCCGTCACAGCCTCCGTTTAGCCCAAGTAACGCGCCCGCGGTCCTACCCCGGTTGTTTTAATCGCGCAGCCAGGGTGCTATCATTGTCCGGCGCTCTAGGCTGGGCAGGCAGACAGTTCTACCAGGAACAGCCCGCCAAGGGAGCCACCGGACCCTCAGCAAACAGGAGTATCCCTTGCCATGACCACCGGAGCCATCGACTTGGAGCTGGAACCCAGGCAACTAACCGGCAAAAAAGTAAGAAAGCTGCGTCGCGACGGAATCATTCCCGTACACCTGTACGGTCCCGGCTTCGATTCCCGGGCCATGCAATGCCAGACCCAGCGTATCGTACAAGTCCTGTCAGCAGCGGGGGGCAACACCCCCATCAGCATCACCGTCAAAGGCGAGCAGGGAACCCTGCTGGCTTTTGCCAGGGAAATCCAATGGAACCCGAAGAGGGACGACCTAACGCACGTCGACCTGTTGGTAGCAGATAGCTCCCGCCCGGTGTCAGCCCAAGTGCCCATTGTCCTAACCGGCGACTCGCCGGGGGCCCAGCTTGCCGGGGGCACCGTCGTCCAGCAGTTGCGTTTCTTGGACGTACAGGCCCTGCCACTGGAAATGCCCGGCGAGATAGAGGTAGACCTGAGGACCCTGACCGAACCGGAAAGCGTGGTTCGGGCTGCAGACCTGCCCCTGGCCGAAGGCGTGACCAGGCTCACCGATGGCGAAGAGTTGATACTGCGCATAGAGGTGGCCAGGGCCGAGGTGGAAGAGGCGCCAGCGGAGACCCCGGAGGCCGAAGAGCCGGGAACGTCAGAGGAAGAGCCCGCGGAATAACCCATTCCCGGTTACTGGTTACTGGTTCCCGGTTACTGGTTCCCGGTTACCGCTGGATTATCGCCCCTCTTCCTGACGCAACGGAGGCTGTGCATTGTACTTGGTATATCTTGGCGAGTCCGGCAACACCGGGACCAGCACCGGCGACACCAACCAGCCTCACCACGTTCACGCCGGGCTGTTGGTCCACGAGACCCAAGCCCTCTCGGTCAATGGAGAATTCAACGCCCTGTTCCGCCGGCACTTCGGCCATCCCCCAGGCGAGCCCGGCGCTCCCCCAAGCATCAGCCCGGCGGACCTGTTCCAAGGGAGGGGCTTCTTCCGGTCTTGGGCCCCCGATGCCCGGGCCCGGATTATCCAGGATTGCCTGAACATCCTCATCCGGCGGGAAACCCCGCTCATCGTCTCCTACGTTGACAAGAGCAAATTCGCCGAGGTGCGCGCCGACGGAGGCAATCCCAACGCCGTGTGGCAGACGCCTGCCGAACCGGTCATCAGCCGCTTCCTCCTCGCATTGAACATGTTCGTCGACGAATTGAACATGTCGAAAATGGACGGCAGCCAGTTGATGGAAAGGGAATGGCCCATTGCCGACTACGCCATGGTTGTAGCCACGGCTTCCGAATCGTTGAAACCCGGTTTCATGTCCGAGTTTCTGCGTTCACCCGACGGCATAGACGCCACGGCCCTTCTGGACAACGTCTGCTATGCCGGGCCGGAACCTGCGGCCGGCACCCAACTGGCCAACCTGTGCGCCTACTTCACCCGGCGCTGGCTCCATGGTGGTTCCCGTCCTCAGCCCTACTTCGACGCCCTCCGCGACGGCAAGGTAGTGCAGGTCATCTACCCCGTCACTCTGGACTAGGTGCGGCATATAGTTAAGCCGCCCTTTACAACCCTGCAGGCTTGGGACTAAAATCAGCCCCGGAGAGATGGCGGCTAAGCCGCCGTTTCTCATTGTTGTTTCCCAAGGCACTCCCTGTTCCGCCATATTCCCGGAGGATGGTGCCATGGTTCAGCCCAACTACCTGTCGAAAGAGGGGCTGGAAAAACTCAAGGCCGAACTGGAGCAGTTGCGGACCGTTGGCCGCCACGAGGTTGCCGAACGCATCCAGCAGTCGCGGGAACGGGGCGGCACCGTCAGCAACGCCGAGTACGAGGAGGCCAAGAATGAACTGGCCTTCACCGAAGGCCGTATCCTCACCCTGGAAAACATGATAAACAACGCCATCATCATCGACGACGCCAAGGGGGAGCGGGACACGGTTGAGGTGGGCGCCACCGTAACCGTCAAGAACCAGGACGCCAAGACCACCCAGTACACTATCACCGGCAGCGCCGAGGCCGACCCCGCGCAAGGTAAAATCTCCAACGCTTCCCCCATCGGCAAGAGCCTATTGGGGAAGAAGGTAGGGGAAGTGACGGAGGTCAACGCGCCTTCGGGGAAAATAAAGCTGGAAATCGTTTCCATACAGTAACGCCAGGAACGGCTCGCCTCGTTCCCTTGGGCTGCGACCGGCCTCCTGAAACTCCTCCCGGCCATTCCTGCGAAATGCTTCTTTTGCCCCGACCGCTATAACATGCCCGACCGAGAAGAAGGCCTGCTGGCCAGCCGTCTTACCAAGCTGGACCGGCTCCGCCAAAACGGAATCGACCCCTACCCGCCCCGTTTTCACCGCAGTTGCGACGCCGCCGGGGCCATTGCGCTATTCGAGGCTTGGGAAAACGACGGCTCTCCGGACACCCCCCTTGCCGAGTTGTCCCTGGCCGGCCGGATAATGTCGATCCGGGGTATGGGCCGGGCGTCCTTCATCGACCTGCAGGACGGCTCCGGCGTGGTCCAGGCCCTGCTGCGGGAGAATGTGCTGGGGGAGGCCTATGGACTAGTCCGAGACTTGGACGTGGGAGACCACTTGGGCGTAACCGGCCCGATGCTCCGCACCCGCACCGGCCAGGTCACCATCGAAGCACGCAAGCTGGAGGTGACCTGCAAGGGGCTGCATCCCCTGCCGGAAAAGTACCACGGGCTGCGGGACGTGGAGACCCGCTACCGCCAGAGGTACTTGGACCTGATTGCCAATCCGGAAGTCCTGCCGGTGTTCGTCCAGCGCAGCCGGATTGTCACCGCCATACGCAATTTTCTCGACTCCCAGGGCTTCCTGGAGGTGGACACCCCGGTGCTGGTGCCGGTAGCCGCCGGGGCCAACGCCCGGCCTTTCATCACCCACCACAACGCCTTGGACCAGCAACTCTACCTGCGCATCGCCACCGAACTGTACCTCAAGCGGTTGATCATCGGGGGGTTCGACAAGGTGTATGAATTGGGCCGGGTCTTCCGCAACGAGGGCGTGGACCAGGACCACAATCCCGAATTCACCCTGCTGGAAAGCTACGAGGCTTACGCCGATTACAACGACGTCATGAACATGGTTGAAGAGTTGGTGTCCTCGGTAGCCCAAGAGGTCCGGGGCTCGATGGTAATTCCCTACGATGGGCATGAAATCGACTTCGCCCCGCCTTGGGACCGGCTGCCCCTGCGGGAGGCCCTCCTCCGGCACAGCGGCATCGACATGGACACCTTCCCGGACGACGATGCCTTGGCCCGCCGCGCCGCCGAAGCGGGCGTGGAAGTGTCCCGCCAAGAAGGCCGGGGACGCTTGATTGACAAGCTGATATCCACTTTCGTGGAGCCCAAGCTGGTGCAACCCACCTTCCTGCTGGACTACCCCGAGATAATGTCTCCCCTTGCCAAGGCCAAGCCCGGCGCGCCGGGATACGTGGAGCGTTTCGAGGCCTTCGCCGCCGGCATGGAGATTGCCAATTCCTACACCGAGCTCAACGACCCCCAAGTGCAGCGGGCCCGGTTCGACGACCAAGAGGAAGTCCGGCGCCGCTACCAGGACGAAGAGGTGGACCGCCGGGACGAAGACTTCCTGCTGGCCATGGAATACGGCATGCCCCCCACCGGCGGCCTGGGTATGGGCATCGACCGGCTGGTAATGCTCCTCACCAGCCAGCCCTCCATCCGCGACGTGGTGCTGTTCCCCCAGATGCGGCGGGTGGACGCGGCGCGGACCGGTGCCCCGGCGGGCGCGGAGCCCGGAGAGTAGCCATGCTTTCCATCGAACTGATACGCCGCGACCCCGGTTTGGTAAAACAGGCCCTGGAGTCCCGCGGGGAGGATGACCCCTTGGACGAACTCCTCAACCTTGACGCCCTCCGGCGACAGGCGGTGGCCCAAGGCGACGAACTCCGGGCCCAGCGTAACCGGGTCAGCCGCGAAGTGGGCCAAGCCCGTTCCCGGAACGAAGACCCCCCGGCAGAAACCGTGGCCGAAATGCGCCAGGTGGGAGAGGAAATCGCCGCCTTGGAGCAGCAGGTCAAAGACTTGGACCAGCAGTTGAGAGACTTCCTGCTGGGCCTGCCCAACATTCCGCTTCCCGATGTCCCCAAGGGCTTGGACGAATCCCAGAATAATGTGGTCCGGGAGTGGGGGGATCACCGGCGGTTCGACTTCACCCCCCTTCCTCACTGGGAACTGGGAGAAAAGCTGGGCCTCATCGACTTCGCCAAAGGGGTTAAGCTGTCCGGCAGCCGCTTCTATACCATGTTCGGGGCCGGGGCCAAGCTGGAACGGGCTCTCATCTCTTGGATGCTGGACCTCCACACTGCAGAGCACGACTACACAGAGGTCATGGTCCCGGCGGTGGTAAAACAGGAAACAATGGAAGGCTCGGGTAACCTGCCCAAGTTCGTCGACAACCTGTACCACGACGAAGAGGACGACCTGTGGCTGGTTCCCACCGCCGAGGTGCCCATCACCAACCTGCACCGGGACGACATAATCGCCCCGGGCGTCCTGCCCCTGAACTACGTGGCCCAGACCCCCTGCTTCCGCCGGGAAAAGGCCGCGGCGGGCCGCGACACCCGGGGCATCAAGCGGGTGCACCAGTTCAACAAGGTGGAAATGTACAAGCTGGTGACCCCGGAAACCTCGGAAGAAGAGCTGGAAAGGCTGGTGGCCGACGCGGAGGACATCTGCCGCCGGCTGGAACTGCCCTACCGGGTGTTGCAGCTATGCACCGGTGACATGGGGTTCGCCTCGGCCAAGACCTACGACATCGAAGTCTGGTCCGCCGGTTGCGAAGAGTGGCTGGAAGTAAGTTCCTGTTCCAACTGTACCGACTTCCAAGCCCGCCGCTCCAACCTGCGGTACCGCCCCTCGGTTGGCGCCCGGCCCCAGTTGCTGCACACCCTGAACGGCTCTGGCCTGGCCTTGCCCCGGGTGATTATCGCCATACTGGAAAACTACCAGCAAGCCGACGGCTCGGTCACTATACCCCAAGCCCTCCGTCCCTACACCGGCTTCGACAACATTCCAGCCGCCTGACCGCACGCAGAGGCGGCGGAGGACGCTGGAGCTCACCTGCGTCTCCACTGGGCCCCGCCGGGGTAACAGGACCAGGCCAGGCGGTGGAGGCCAATCCCCTTTCAGGTAACTCAAAGAGCGGGAGAACGGCTATGTCAGGCATCTGGCCCGGCGACACCCAATGCGTGGTCATGCTGGGGTTCGACGTGGACGGCGTCTCCTCCTGGCTGAACCGCAACCCTGACTTCAAGGACCTGCCCAGCCTCATGTCCATGGCTGAATACGGCCCCAGCGTGGCCATGCCCCGCATCCTGGACCTGCTGGACGCCCAAGATATCAAGGCCAGTTTCTACATTCCTGGATACATTGCCGAGACCCACCCCCGCATGGTGGAAGACGTCCACCGGCGTGGGCACGAAGTCGGGCACCACGGCTACATGCACGAACCGCCCGCCACGTTGTCCCGGGAGATGGAAATAGAGGTCTTGGAGCAGGGCTCTTCGATTCTTGCCGGAATCACCGGCCAAGCCCCGGTGGGCTACCGGTCACCCAGTTGGGAGTTGAGCCGTCATTCCCTCGAACTGCTGGCGTCCCGGGGCTTCATCTACGACAGCAGCATGATGGGCGACGACGCACCCTACTTGGTAGGTGAAGGGCTGGACCGTCCTATCGTAGAAATACCCATCCACTGGCTGCTGGACGACGCCCCGAATTTCGTTTACGCCCCGGCGGCAGGCCGGTTGGGGCCCATGCGCAGCCCCTTGGAAGTCTACGAGAACTGGTCCGCGGAGTTTCAGGGCCTCTACCGGTACGGGCGGTCCTTCGTCTTGACTATGCACCCCCAGTACATCGGCCGTCCCGGCCGGCTGCTGATGCTGGAACGGCTCATCGACTACATCCGCAGCTTCCCCAACGTCGAGTTCATGCGGGCTGTGGACGTGGCCAAGATGTGGACTGCCGCCCACAATAGCGACTCTCCTTAGCTCTCACACCGCTGTCCTTGCCAAGGAATTTCCCCGCCGGTAACATGGGGCCAGCACCAAGACGGAGAGGTCGAAGCAACATGCCTAAAGTGCACGACCGGGGCGGGTGGCCCAATGACGACCCCATCGACCGCAGCGAACACCAGATGGAGGAGTGGGAGCGCCGGGTGGACTCCCTCAACAGCATCCTGGGGGAGAAGGGGCTGAAGAACACCGATCAGCTCCGCCGGGCCATCGAGAGCCTTACCCAGGACCAGTACGAGACCCTGAGCTACTACGAGAAGTGGACCGCCGCCATGGAGTCCCTGCTGGTGGAGCAAGGCGTCCTGACCAGCCGCGAGATAGACGACAAGATGGCGGAGCTTGAAGCTGACATGGAGGCCCGGTAGCCGTGGCCTCCGGAGACTCATTAGACTCGGTGGAGCCACGCTACCACCCCGGCGACCGGGTTTTGGTGCGGGTGGACAACCCACCCACCCACTACCGCACGCCCATGTACGTCCAAGGCAAGACCGGAAGGATTGATGCCCTCTGGGGGGCCTTCCGCAATCCGGAATCTTTGGCCTACGGGGGCACCGGAGAGCCCAGGCAACCCCTCTACCGCGTGGAGTTCGCCCAGAAGGACCTTTGGGAAGACTACCACGGTTCCGGCGCCGACAAGTTGCTAATCGACATTTACCAGCACTGGCTGGACCCGGCGGACTAGGAGGCGACCATGAGCAGCGACAACGGCCACGACGGGGGCCACAACCACGGCCATAACCATGGTGACCATGCCGGTTATTACGCCCGCCGCGCCGAGGCCATCCAAGCCCTGCTGATAGAGAAGGGCGTCTGTAGCCTAGACGACATCCTGCGGATGGCTGACCAGATTGACGGCCGCTCTCCCGAGGACGGCGCCCGGATAGTGGCGCGGGCCTGGGTTGACCCGGAATACAAGAAGCGCCTGCTGGCCGACCCCGAATCGGCGATTGCCGAGCTGGGCTTGCCCCTCCCTGAGACCGCTCCCCGGCTGAGGGTGCTGGAAAACACCGACCAAGTCCACCACATTGGCGTTTGCACCCTCTGCTCCTGCTTCCCCCGGGCCGTAATCGGCCGTCCTCCCGGCTGGTACAAAGGCTTGGCCTATCGTTCCAGGGTGGTCGTGGACCCCAGGGGAGTGCTGCGGGAGTTCGACACCGAGTTGGACGAGTCGGTGGAGGTGCGGGTAATGGACAGCAGCGCCGATATGCGCTACTTGGTGCTGCCCAAGCGTCCCGAGGGCACCGAGGGCATGTCGGAAGAAGAACTGGCCAAGCTGGTGACCTTGGAGTCGATGATCGGCGTGACCCAGGCCAAGACCCCCGCCGGGGCCGCCCGCTCTGGCTAGTGGGGGATGCGCGTACTTAAACTTGGGTAGCCGTTAAGGCGGGGAGCCCCGAAACCAGCGACTCGACGTAAGAGGTCTGGTCTTGGTGCCCCAAGGTGACACGCAGGGGCGTAACCGAGACAAAGTTGTTTTTCAGGGCCCAGATGTCGGTCCCCTCGCCGGCGTCCGCTGAAATTGGCACGTTCCGGTCTATCTTGTATTGCCCCGGCGCGCCAATCTCCTCCCGCACCGACTCCCCGTAGGAGCGTCCACCCAGGCTGGTGACCTTCACGCCGCCAATCCGCTCCACCGCCACGTTGGGAACGTTGACGTTCAACAACATGCCATGCCGGTCTTCACTATCCCTGACCCGGGAGGCCAGCAACCCCAGGAACTTGGCCGGGGCTTCGAACAAGGGACTTCTGACTCCGCCTACCGAAATTGCAATGGTCGGGTAGCCCCGGAAATAGCCTTGCAGAGCCGCTCCGACGGTCCCGGACACTATCACGTCCCACCCCACGTTGGAACCGGCGTTGATCCCCGAAACCACCAAGTCGACTTTCCCCACCAACTTTTCCAACGCGATAATGCAACTGTCGGCGGGGGTGCCTTCCACCGAAAAGGCCGTCACCGGGAAGGCCTCGTGGGCCTCGTCCGGAAGACGACCGTCCACTGGGTAATCGGAAACTTTGACGGGCGCCCGGAGGGTCAGGGCCGAGCCCACGCCGCTTCTTTCTTGGTGCGGGGCCGACACGTACACTTCGCCCACTTGGCGCAGGGCCTTGGCTGCAGCCCATAGGCCCGGTGCCTCGATGCCGTCGTCATTGGTGAGGAGTATCTTCAAGACTTCATGGATGTAACTCGGCATTCCCTGTGCCGGGCGTAGTGTGAGATTAGACCGACCACTGCTCGTCTGCCCCTAATGATGGGCCAAGCCGATAGCATGGTTGAGCGCGTGCTTTACTTCCACTGCAACTATCGCCTTGCGATAGTCGGCGGAAGCGTAAAAGTCTCCTATGGCGCTGTCGCCAATATCGTCTGCCACCCGGGCAGCCGCAGCGGCGATGTTGTCGGCGTTCAGTTCCTTTCCCACCAAGGCATTTTCCACTGAGGCGGCCCTCAGGGGAGCCGGCACCAGCCCTCCAACGGCAACGCTGGCGGCGCTGCACCTTCCATCGGCGGTTGAAACCACCACGGCGGCCCCCACCACCGCAAAACCGGTAGCGGGGTGTGCCATCTTGGCGTACTCGGCCACTTGGTTGGATTGAAGCGCCGGTATCTCCACTCCAGTGAGCAGCTCATTCTCCCCAACGCTGGTCTCAAACAGCCCTTGGAAGAAGTCTCCCGCCGCCACGCTGCGGCTGCCTCCGGACCCGGCCACCGTGAAGCTGGCGTTCAACGCCGTCAGCACCGTCGGCCAGTCCGACGCCGGGTCGGCATGGACTACGTTGCCGCCAATGGTGCCCCGGTTCCTCACCTGGATGTCCCCGATACCGCCAGCGGCCTCGGCTGCCATCCCGCAGGCGTTCTGCACCGCACTGGAAGAGGCAATCTCGTCATGGGTGGCCAGCGACCCTATGCGGATACTCCCACCGTTAACATTCACTCCCTTGAGCTCTTGTATCCCGCCTATGTCCACCAAGGCGGTGGGCCGGGCCAGCCGGAGTTTCAGCAAGGGAATGAGGCTGTGGCCCCCGGCAATCAGCTTGGAACCGGGATGGGAAGTCAGAAGCTGGACGGCTTCCGCCACCGAGCCGGCTTTGTAGTAATCAAACTCGGCTGCATACATGGCTAATCTCTCCCTTTACCATTGCAGACTACCCTTGCTGGTGAATCGCCCGCCACACCCTCTCCGGCGTCAGCGGCATGTCCAAGTGAGTGACTCCCAGCGGCTGCAACGCGTCGATGACCGCGTTGTAAATAGTGATCGTCGAAGCTATGGTCCCAGTCTCCCCGATGCCCTTCACTCCCAGCGGGTTGTGGGGCGAGGGAGTGACCGTGGACAGGGTCTCTATGTCAGGCACCAAGTGGGCCTTGGGCAGGGCGTAGTCCAGCATGGAGCCGGTCAATAGCTGCCCGTTATCGTCGTAGACCGCGCCTTCCCACAGGGCTTGTCCGGCTCCCTGCACCACTCCGCCGTGAATCTGCCCCTCCACCACCACTGGGTTGATCTGGGGGCCGCAGTCGTCCACTGCCAAATATCGTTGCAACTGCACGAAGCCATTGTCCGGGTCCACCGTCACCACTGCAACGTGGGCCCCAAAGGGGTAGGAAAAGTTGGGTGGGTCGTAGAAAGTGGTGGCTTCCAAGCCCGGCTCCATGCCTTCCGGCATCTGCCACGCCACGTTGGCCATCAGGGCAATATCTTGGATGGACTTGCTCTGGTCCGGCGAGCCCCTGACGAAGAATTTGCCGTCCTCGTATTCTATGTCCTCTTCGGCAGCTTCCAGCAGGTGGGCTGCCAGGGCCCTTGCCTTGTCCTTGATCTTCCGGGAGGTCAGGGCCACCGCCCCTCCGCTCACTACGGTAGTGCGGCTGCCGTAGGTGCCCCACCCCATGGGTGTAGTGGAGGTGTCGCCGTGGATTACGTCTATGTCGTCCACCGGTACCCCCAGCTCGTCGGAAACAATCTGGGCGAAGGTCGTCTCCTCCCCCTGGCCGTGGGGAGACGTGCCCACGTAAACGTTGACCTTTCCCGTGGGATGGAACCGCACGATGGCGCTCTCCCACAGGCCTCCCCCGAACCCCACGGCTCCGGCCACCTGGGAGGGGCCCAGCCCGCAGATTTCGCAGTAGCAACTGACGCCGATGCCCATGTAGTGCCCTTGCTCTCGGAGCCTGGCCTGCTCCTCCCTCAGCCCGGCGTAGTTCACGTGCTCCAAAGCAACGTTCAGCGCACCTTCGTAGTCGCCGCTGTCGTAGGTGATGCCCGTGGATACGTCGTGGCCGTTTTCGAACTTGGGAATCAGGTTCCGGCGTCGAACATCCACCGGGTCTTGCCCCAGTTCCATTGCCAGCAGGTCAATCAGCCGCTCCAGCAGGAAGGTAGCCTCCGGGCGCCCCGCCCCCCGGTAGGCTTCTACTGGAGTGGTATTGGTGAACACCCCGTAAACGTCGGCCTTAACGTTGGGTATGTCGTAGGTTCCCGAATACATCAGGCCGTGGAGAATGGTGGGAATGCCGGTGGATGCCGTTGACAGGTATGCCCCCATCCCGGCGTAGACCGCGGTGCGCACTCCGGTAATCTTCCCGCTGCTGTCTGCGGCCATCTCCACGTGTTCTATGTGGTCCCGGCCGTGGGTGGTGGCCACGTAGTTTTCGCTCCGGGTCTCGGTCCACTTGACCGGGCGGCCCAGCTGCATCGAGCAGAAGACCGTGATCATTTCCCACGGGTACATGGCAATCTTGCTGCCGAAGCCGCCGCCCACCTCCGGAGCAATGACCCTTATCTTGTGCTCCGGAAGGCCGGTGACCAAAGAGCAGAGGAACCGGACGATATGAGGGTTCTGGGTGGTGTTCCAAAGGGTTAGCTCACCCATGGCGCTGGTGTAGCTGGCCACCGCCGAGCGGGGCTCCATCGCGTTGGGGATGAGCTTCTGCTGCAAGATAGTATCCCTGACCACGACGTCGGCCGACTCAAAGGCCGCGTCGGGCTCGCCTCCGGCCATCGCCCAGTGGAAGGCTTGGTTGTTGGGAGCGTCCTCGTGAAGCTGGGGCGCCCCGTCCTGCATCGCCGCCTCCGGGTTCACAGTGGCGGGCAACACTTCGTAGGACACGTCAATGGCTTCCAGAGCGTCTTCCGCCTGAACCCGGGTCTCCGCCACCACCACCGCCACGGCGTCACCAACGTAGCGCACCACGTCCTTGGCCATTGCGGGATAGGGGACTGCCTTGACATCGGACTCCGGCACCACCCAGGCGCAGGGGATGGGGTTCAGCGCTCCCTCTGTGTCCGCTCCGGTGTAGACCGCCAGCACCCCTGGAGATGAACTGGCACCTGCTGTATCTATGCCGGTTATCCTGGCGTGGGCGTGGGGGCTGCGCAGGATGGCAGCGTGAACCATGCCCGCCAGTTGAATGTCGTCGGTATAGGTTGACTGTCCGGTAATCAGACGGGGGTCTTCTCTCCGGCGTATTCCGGAGCCAAAGATTCTGGTCGTCATGGCCTAGCCTCCCGCTGCTTCGGCGGCCGCCAGTGCCGCCTGGACGATGTTGTGATAGCCGGTGCAGCGGCAGAGGTTTCCTTCCAGCCCGTCGCGCACCTGCTCGGCAGTGGGGTTGGGGTTGCGTTCCAGCATCTCCACCACCGTCATGATCATTCCGGCAGTGCAGAAGCCGCACTGCAGCCCGTGCTTGTCCCAGAAGGCCTCTTGGACAGCGTGCAGGTTCCCTTGCTCGGCCAAGCCCTCGATGGTGGTGATGTCGGCGCCGTCGGCCTGCACCGCTAAGCAGGTGCACGACTTAACGGTGGACCCGTTCATTCTAACCACGCAGGCGCCGCACTGGCTGGTGTCACAACCCACCTTGGTGCCGGTCAGCCCAAGTTCCTCTCGCAAATAGTGCACCAACAGGGTCCGAGGCTCTACCTCCGACTGACGGCCCTGCCCGTTGACGGTGACCTGAATAGGAATCTTCACGGCAGACACCCCATGCATTTAGACTTCAAAACCGCCCGGAAAATATGGAACGGCGCGGATTCGCCCGCAGCTTCAACGATGGCTTCGAATAGCTTAGGCGAGTATATACTTGGCCCTTTAGCCAGTCAACGAAACCGACTGTTGCCGGACAGTGACAGAACGTTAGTGCGTATCCACGTTGGCAACGCTAGAATTATCGCCACCTACGGGGAAACTGCCCTGCCAAGTATGGGCAAGCGATGCCTGCGATGGCGAAGACAACAAGCGTTTCACCCCATAGCCTCACCCCAACGGTACTGGAAGTAATGGCTGAGAACATTGTGCTATCAGGGTTGAATCCCTTCCGGCTGCCAGTGGATAGACAGCTTTGATATCCGTAAGCAGTGGCCGCGAAGGGCGGTTCCTATTGCTGTTCGTTGTCCAGTACTCTATCGGCATGCTTGCATTGTTGATATGGTGGAGGCTAACGGCTATCTCCTTCCTGGAATGTGTTAGACTCACTACACCCCTCATTATAGTTGCAACAACGAACTCGATAGTCTTAATGGAGGGCCTGCCTATGCTGGCCGAGCGATACCTGAGGCGGCAGCGTCTTGAAGGGCGAAAAGAAGGGAGACAGGAAGGGCGCGAGGAAGGGAGGCAGGAAGGGCGCCAGGAAACCCAGAAGATGTGGGAGGCTTGGAACCAGCGCCGTCTTGAGGCCGAAAGGAACGGCGTGCCATTCGCCGAGCCTCCGCCAACCCAGCCTTCCTAACGAATTCCATAGGCTTAATGGAGGGCCTGCCCATGCTGGCCGAGCGATACCTGAGGCGGCAGCGTCTTGAAGGGCGAAAAGAAGGGAGGCAGGAAGGGCGCCAGGAAACCCAGAAGATGTGGGAGGCTTGGAACCAGCGCCGCTTGGATGCCGACAGAAATGGCGTGCTGTTTGAAGAGCCTCCGCCAACCCAGCCTTCTACATAATCCTGCCAATCCCCGCCAGCCTCGGCCCATGACCGGGGCTTTTTCATGCCTGTTCCCAGCTAGCAGTCCGGCAATTTACAGAGGATTTCACCGGTTGCCCTTTGCCACCACCGGGCCTATCATGGCTTTGGATCTCCTGTACCTGAACAGCGTTCGCCCCGAACGACATTTGCCCCCAGAGGAAGACTCGATGATTCCACGGAACGTGCTGCCCGACACCGCCGGCGTTAACTCCCAAGGCCACCTCACCATAGGCGGCTGCGACACCTTGGAGCTGGCCCAGGAATACGGCACCCCCGTTTACCTGCTGGACGAGGCCACCCTCAGGAACCAGTGCCGCCGGTTCGTACAGGAATTCACCAACCGGCACTCCTCCACGTTGGTGGTGTACGCCTGCAAGGCCTACATCAATCCCGCCCTAGCCCGGATGTTTGCCGCCGAGGGCTTGGGGCTGGATGTGGTTTCCGGCGGCGAACTGGCTATCGCCCGGAACGCCGATTTCCCATTGGAGAACGTTTACTTCCACGGCAACAACAAGACCCCCCAGGAACTGGAAGACGCCGTGGCCGCCGGCATCGGCTGGGTGGTTATCGATAGCTTCCACGAGCTGGAACTGCTGGACCATATAGCCGGCCAAATGGGCAAGACCCAGAACGTGCTCATCCGCGTTTCCCCCGGCGTGGACCCCCACACCCACGTCCACACCACCACCGGCATCCTCGACTCCAAGTTCGGCTTCTCCATCCAGACCGGCCACGCCGCGCAAGCCATCCGGCAGGCCCTCGGGGCCAGGAACCTGGACCTCAAAGGGCTCCACTTCCACCTCGGCTCCCCGATATTCGAACTGGAGCCCTACCGCACCGCCGTGGACTTGGTGATACGCTTCGCCGCCCAGTTCCGGGAAGAGGGGTTCGAGCTACAGGAGTTCAGCCCGGGGGGCGGCTATGCCATCGCCTACACCAGGGACGACTCTCCGCCGGAAATAGGGGACTACGCCGAAGCAATCGTCTCCACCATGAACGCCACCTGCTCCGACCTGAACATGCCCCTGCCCCGCATGATTATTGAACCCGGACGCTCCATCATCGGACCCGCCGGCGTGGCCCTGTACCGCATCGGGGCCATCAAGGACATACCCGGTGTGCGCCGCTATGTCAGCGTCGACGGCGGAATGGGGGATAACATCAGGCCGGCCCTCTACCAGGCCAGCTACGAAATCATAGCCGCCGGCAAGGCCGAACAGGAGGCGGTCCAGAAGGTCACTATTGCCGGCAAGTATTGCGAGTCCGGAGACGTGCTGGCCTCCGACATCATGGTCCCGGAGCTTCTCAGCGATGATGTAATCGCCATTCCTGCTGCGGGGGCTTACTGCCCCTCCATGGCCAGCAACTACAACCTCAACCCCCGGCCCCCCATGGTCATGGTCGGCGACGGCGGCAGCCGGTTGATCCGCCGCCGGGAGAGCTACTCGGACATGATGAGCTGCGACCTGCCGTGACCGGTCACGGCAGGCGCTTTTCCCGGCAACGCTCCCTTGCAGAGGCTGTCGCGGAACTCCCCGTCAGGTTCGTCCCCTCCTGTGACCTGGAACAACCGCCTTTTAGCGAAGAACGGGCCCCCTCTCACCCTAAACTTGCCTAGGACCGCATATAGACAATGTGGCGGGTTTCC
Source organism: Dehalococcoidia bacterium (assembly GCA_034420695.1). Lineage (GTDB taxonomy): Bacteria > Chloroflexota > Dehalococcoidia > Lucifugimonadales > UBA3495 > Io17-Chloro-G2. Next base: position 88,231 of record DAOULB010000018.1, on the reverse strand, counting down.
GGCCAGAGACACATCCTGCACCAGATTGAGGCTAACCTGAAGCTGGGGCAGATGCCTCACGCCCTGCTTCTGTCCGGACCTCCCCACGTTGGCAAGATGACCCTGGCCCTGGACTTAGCCCAAGCCCTGAACTGCACCGATACCGGGCCCGCACCCTGCGGAATTTGTTCTCAATGCCTGAGGATTGCCCAAGGACTGCATCCCGACGTGCGGACGGTCAGCATCCAAAGGGGTTCCGGGGAACGGCCCTCCCGCACCGTAATCGGCATCGACGATATCAAGGACGTACTCCGGCAGGTCAGCATGAAGCCCTACGAAGGTTCCCGCATCGTGATTATCTTTGACGGCGCTGAATCCATGAGCGAGGAGGCTGCCAACGCCGTTTTGAAGACCCTTGAGGAGCCCCCTCCCGATGTTGTATTTCTGCTGCTCACCGCCAACGAGGAGGCGTTGCTGCCTACCATACGCTCCCGCTGCCAGAAGTTCTCCCTGACCACCGCTCCACTGGGCGAGGTGGCCCTGCGGTTGGAAGAGGAACATAACGCCGCCCCGGAGGAGTCACAGCGGTTGGCCCGACTTTCCAGGGGATGCATGGGCTGGGCGGTGACAGCCTTGAACGACCCCAACGTCGTCGAAGAACTTGAGACCCAGTTGGACCGGATGATTTCCGTCTGCTGCTCGGGGCTGCCAGACCGGTTCGCCTACGCCGCCGAGCTGGCGACCCTTTTCTCCCGGGACAGGGAAGCCGCCCGTCAAGTTCTCTACCTATGGCTCCGCTGGTGGCGGGACCTGTTGCTGATCAAAGAGGGAGCGGAAGAGTACGTTGCCAACCTGCCCAAGCTACTGGAGATGCAGGTGCTGGCCTCGCACCTCACCACTGCCGGAATCGTGGGCTTCGTCAAGCGGCTTCTCTCCACCCTGGAGGCCTTGGACCGCAACGCCGGCCCCAGGCTGGCCTTGGAGTCCCTGATGCTGGACCTGCCAACATCCTTCCCGGCCCAACCGCAACCGGGCCCCTAGCGGCAATTCGCCGACGCGGCGCCTGGCATTCATCTTTCCCAGTGCTTTAAAAGCCTGCCCGGTACAAGCCGCAGTGATGGAAGACCTGCCAATCGGCGGACGCCTAGCCCGCCGCGTTGCCGCCTTCCCCATTGGCAATTTCCCAAGGGAGGTAGGGCTGCCACTCTTCAAGGATGGTGCGGTTCTGCAACACCATGTAGGGGTTTGGATCAGGAGCCTTAGGAGGCCTGGCCAGCTTCATGTTGGCCTCGGCCGGAGTCCTCCCCGCCTTCTTCAGATTGCACCGGGTGCAGGCCGCCACCACGTTGTCCCAACTGTGGGGCCCGTGCTGCCTCCGGGGTACGACGTGGTCCAAGGTGAGGTCCTGGGACTTCTTGCCGCAGTACTGACAGGTAAACCGGTCCCGCAGGAACACTTCCTTCTTGGACAGTTTCCGGGGCAGGAAGGGCCGCTTGACCATGTAGACCAAGCGGATGATCGAAGGGGCTTCGATGGTGCGGTCCACCGTGCGGATGAGCCCTCGGTGATTCTCCAGCAGTTCCGCCTTGGCTTTCCCCAGCAGCACCACCGCCCGCCGCACCGTGCAAACGTTTATGGGCACGTAGTTCAGGTTCAGGACCAGGACCGGGGCCCGTACCACTTGGGCCGGGTCCACCGGCCCATCAACGATTTCTCCCGGGCCGCCGGGGAAAACTGCTTCTTCCCACTGGTGGGGCGACGCGGGGTGCTCAGGTGTCTGACTGGCCATCGGCCTTACACCTGGTCCTTGGCATCGGACTTCAGAATCACCATGCTGTTCGACACCCTGCACCCTGCCAGTGGATTCAAGGCTGTCTAACTTTCTCTAATAGTAGCACAGCGTTACTTTTCTGCCACCCTTGGCATAGTCCTCCCCGGACCTGGGACTTTTAAACCGCTGCTCCTTGATGTGGACCCTTGGCCGTTTCCGGTTCTTTGAATAATGGGCCCTATTCCAACACGCCCTCCACCGAGTCCCTGGCCTCCCCGTACATCCGGTTCCAGTCCCCGGGAATGAACCTGACCACCAAGCCAAAGTTTTCCGCCAAGTGGCTACCCAATTGCGACTCGTTTACCCGCTGCTGCGCATAGTCGGAGGGCAACTTCTGCAGTCCGGCGAGGATTCCCGACAAGAGAACGAACCCCACCATAAACCCCACCACTCCTCCGGCCGCATTGTTGGCCAAGCCCGATGATGGAACGAAGCGGGAAGATACGGACAGGAAATGCATTGCCAGGGAGCCAGCCACAAAGAGCACAACAAAGATCAGAGCATATCCTCCTATAGTCTGGACGGTTTCATCGTCGGTAAGCAGTGAGAACAAGTCTCCAATCGGCCCGGCCAAAACACCGCCCAGCAACAGGCTGCCAACCACTATCGCCAATGGGAACAACATGCTGACCAATCCGGTCTTCAACCCCCAAAAGGTCACCACGACCCATACCACGATTACGACAACGTCAAGCCAAGTCATACTAACTGTCTTCTTACTCTTTGGCAGATGTCCTTCGATTCCAACCGTTGCCATCCCCCGGTTGCTGCTGCCATCCCCGGCTCCGCAGGACGTCACGGAAGGCCAGCAGCAGGACCATAGATGCCCCGCCGAACAAGTAACCGCCAATCACGTCGCTCGGCCAGTGGGCGCCCAAGTAGACTCGGGACAGGCCGATAGCCAGCGCCAAAGCAGCCACCACCGCCTGCGCCCCGCGCCTGACCCAAGATGTCTGGATGAGTTCTTCCGCCAACACTATCAGGATTGCGGCGAAAAGGAGGGCAAACAGCGCATGCCCACTGGGAAAGGCCAGCCCGGTTACCTCGGTGCCCGCCATTGCCTGCTCCGGCCTAGCCCGCCCCACCGCCATCTTAAGCAGGTTCCCCACAGCTATCGGAACCAAGCTGACCGCAGTCATCAAGGCGTCGGCCCTGCGGCGGAACAGTAACAGCAGTAGGACTGCTGCTCCCACCAGGGACAGGGCAACCCATGCGTCGCCCAGCTTGCTCACCGCCAAGACTGCTTGGTCCAGCCACGGAGTCCGCAATCCCTGAAGCCATTGGGCAAAGGGCTCGTCGCCGGGGAACCTGGGGTAGACACCCGCCAAGACGAAGAGGGCCGCCGTCGGCAGGGCGAGGCAGAGGAACCACCGGGTCCGGCGCGCTAGTCCCGCTTTCATCCGCCTCAATTATATACCGGTGGGCTTGGGCAACCCGGTGCTATAATGCCCGTGAATCTACAAGTCGAGCCAAGCTCCGCCGGTGAATCAGTCAGCCAAACCCGTCATCGCCATCGATGGGCCCGCAGCCTCGGGCAAAACCGTGGTTGGCCGGGAAATTGCCGGGAAACTGGGAGTCCGATACTTGGACACGGGCGTCATGTATCGGGCTATTACCTGGCTGGCCCTCAACCAAGGAATCAGCAGCGGCGACCACACGGCGCTGGGGCGTCTGGCCTCGGAAAACCCGGTGGAAATCCCTGGCTGGGACGGCGCCCAAGTCACTATTGCCGGCCATAGACTCGGCAAAGAGCTCCGCAGCCCCTCAGTCACCGGCCAAGTCTCCTCGGTGTCTCAAGTGCCGGAGGTGCGGCAGGCCATGGTGCGGCAGCAGCGGGCCTTCGCAGCGCGGGATGGCGTCGTCATGGTGGGACGAGATATCGGGACAGTGGTACTCCCCGGGGCCGGCCTGAAAATTTATTTGACCGCGTCAGTCGAAGCAAGGGCCCAACGGCGGTGGAAAGAACTGGCAGACGAAGGCCGGGATATTTCCTTGGAGCAGGTGGCGAGGGAAACCGAAGAAAGAGACCGTTTGGACTCCCAGCGGTCGGACTCACCCCTCATGGCGGCCGGAGACGCCTGGGTACTGGATTCTACTGACATGTCAGTAGAACAGGTGGTAAACCTGATTCTCTCCCGGTTCCGACCCGGCTACAAGGCTGCCTTGGCATGAGCTTGATCTACCACTTGGGCAAGGGACTGGGAAAGTTCTGCTTCAACTCGTTCGGACGGCTGGACGTGACCGGCCGGGAAAACGTGCCTCCCCACGGCCCCTTGGTGATCGTGGCAAACCACCTGTCATTTACCGACCCCCCGGTCCTGGTCTGCAGCCTCCCCAGGACACTATACTTCCTAGGAAAGAAAGAGCTGTTCGGTAATCCTTTGTCCAGTTTTGTCATGCACAACTTCCACGTCCACGCCTTCGACAGGTCCGGCCTGGGTGTGGACGCCGTGAGGATGGCCATGCGGCTGCTGGACAAGGACCGGGCGGTTGTGGTGTTCCCCGAGGGGCGCCGCAGCCCCAGCCACGCCTTGGAAGAAGGCCTTCCCGGTGCCGCCTACATTGCCCTGCGGTCTCAGGCCCCCCTTCTGCCCATTGGCATCACCGGCACCGAGAAGATTCCCGGGTGGCGCATGCCAGTGTCCTTGACCCGCTTCAGGGTGAATATCGGCCAGCCATTCAGCCTGCCGGTTATCGAGGGCACGCCCGACCGGGCGGTGGTGAACAGCATACGGGATATGATCATGAACCGGATTGCGGCGTTGCTGCCCCCGGAATACCAAGGCGTATACGCAACCAAGGAAGAGATCAGGGGCGCCGCCGGGAGGCCTCCCCAGCCAACCCTTTCCGGACCTGAGTGAGCAGGTCAGACACTAGGGAGAACAGGATGCAACAGTCTTCTAAATTCGGGATATACCTGAACGCCAGCGAAAAAAAGGTGGTGCGAATCAACTCGCCCTACTGGTTTCCCGAAGAACCCGATTGGGTGTTCCTGACGCCGGAAGTCAACGCAACCCTGTTGCATATTCGCGAACTGGCACAGGACAAGTGTCCCGATGCCGGTGAAATCACTTGGGGAATCATCCCCCTGAAGGACTGACCTCTCCCATATAACATACCAGGCCCGCTCACGCTCTCCCGGAGTTACACTCCCTTGGTCTTTCCGCCCCGTAGCCCGTATCGGCGATTGTGCGGGAGACCTCAGCTTTTCCGGACAGTAGTCTTGTCCCGAAGCCCAGCCCCGTCCTACCGGGCGACAAACTCCGGCATCACTCCCTCGGCAAACCGGGTCAACTGGTCCTTGAACACCTCCAGGGGCATTCCCATAACCGACCCAAGGTTGACCCGTTCCACTCCCGGATACTGCTGCTCAACCCTCTCCAAGTGTTCCACCAGCAGTTCCGGCGGGCCGCACAGCCAACCGCCGCCGGCCACCGCTTCCTCCAGGGTGGGCAGGCTCACCCCCCGTGGGATGCCGTCCCTGGCCCCGGCCACCGCCTCTATCTGCTCCGGGGTCATCGCCGTGAGGCCCAAGGGCGCAGCGAACTTCATCGCCTCCTCGAAGTAAGGGCGGGCCAACTCCATGGCTTGGTCTTGGGTGTCGGCGATGAAGAAACGGTAACCCAGGCTGGTCTCCTCTCCCAATGCAAGGTTGCGGCCATACTTGGCGCAAGCTTCCTGGTACAGGGCCATCCTTTGCCCAAGATTGGGCTCCGGCGTGTTGGCCAATAGGGGGCGTATTCCCATCCTGGCCATGAAGTCAATGCCCTGGGGATTTCCGCTGACCAAGGGCTGCCAGACCTCCACCGGTTGGTGAACCGGGCGGGGCACCAACGTCAGTTTCTCCAACTCGTAGCCCCGGTATGGAACCTTGGCCGGGACCTGATAGTGTTTGCCTTCGAAGGAAAATGATTCCTCCCGGAAAGCAGTGAGGATAAGCTCGACCTGTTCTTCGAACAGCTCCCGGTTGGCGACGCTGTCCAGCATCGGGGAGCCGAATGTCTCCACCTCCCTGGTGTGGTAGCCACGGCCCACGCCGAAAATGACCCTACCCCCGGTGAGTATGTCAGCCGTGGCGAAGTCTTCAGCCAGCCGCAGCGGGTGCCACATGGGGGAAATATTGAACCCGCAGCCGAACTTCAGCCTCTCGGTATGGGTCGCCAAGTACAGGTTCAGCATCAGCAGGTTGGGGATGCACTCGTAGCCTTCCGGCTGGAAATGGTGCTCCGCCATCCAGAACTCGTCGTATCCCAGCCGGTCCAGGTGCTGGGCAATGTCCAATGCCCAGTTGAAGGCTTGGGCCAGCTCTTCGTTGGAGTAGTTGCGGTCGTTGGCGGGGGTGCCGCCCAACCCCAGCCCGGTGTCAACAACGTGGCCGGCGTAGGAGGCCGAGAAACTCTTTATCATGCATTCCCTCCACAAAAATCTTCCCCTTGTGACAAGGGGAAGACGAGTCTACAGGAGATTTATGCCGGGCAGCGCCTGCCGTCCGTGCGGACAGGGCAGCGGGCTACCCCTCGCGCACTTGGCTTGGGGCCGGGTTGAAAAGCTCGTGGGCCAAGGTGCTGGGCACCACCTTGGCCAGCTCCTCCACGGTCCATTTGCCTTGCTTGCTTATCGTCTTGACCGCCTCCGGCTCGTTCAACAGGCTCACCAAGCCCTCGGTGACGTGAAAGACCCGGCCATTGACGTGGGCAGCCTCGTCGGAAGCCAGCCAAGTCACGAATGGGGCCACGTCGTCGCCCTGCCCGCGAAGCCGGGGAGCCCCTCCCCCTCCAATGCCCCGGGCCGTGCGCAGGGCTCGCGCCTCGTCCGGAACGGTCCCGGTCATGCGGGTGTCGGCGGCGGGAGATATTGAATTCACCGTCACTCCGTAGCGGCCCAAATCACGGGCGGCCACCCTGGTCAACCCGGCGATGCCGTCCTTGGCCGCACCGTAGTTGGCTTGGCCCGAGTTGCCGTACAGTCCCGAGGTCGAGGTGAAGGTAATTATACGGCCCGACCTCTGCTGGCGGAACAGGATGGAAGCGTGCTTGACCACGGTGAAGGTGCCCTTGAGGTGCACCTCTATTACGTCGTCCCACTCTTCCTCCGTCATGTTGAAGACCATCCGGTCCCGCAGGATGCCGGCGCAGGTCACAACGATGTCCAATTTGCCGAAGTTGTCCACGGCGGTCTGGACGATGGTCTCCCCGCCGGACATGGTGGCCACCGACTCGGTGCAGAAAGCGGCTTGGCCGCCCTCGTCCCGTATCTCGCTGGCTACCTGCTCCGCATAGGAGGTATCGGCGCCCGTGCCGTCCACGTTTACGCCCAAGTCGCACACCACGACCTTGGCGCCTTCCTGGCCCATCAACTTGGCGATTCCACGGCCGATTCCACGGCCCGATCCGGTGACTATCGCCACCTTGTCCTGCAACAAATTACCCATTTGGACTACCTCTGCTTTTCGTCGCTCCGGGCTTCACCCGGTACCCGTGCCCCCTGCAAGTCCCTCAGGTACTCGGCCAGCTGGCGGCGGGAGAATTCCGTTTTCTCCGGAGCCCCCTTCCTTTAGGACTGCTGGGCCGCCGGAGCCGGGTTGTCGATTCCGCTGGTGAGGTCCTCCCTTGCCTGGGGAGAAAGGGCCGCCAGGTCCCAGTGACCGCTGGCCTCGTAAATGGTCCGTTCCGGCCTGGGCTGGGACATAAGGGACACGGTGTCGCCGTAGACCCGGAAGGTCTGGCCGTTGATGTTCTCGGCGTAGTCGGTGGCCAGGTAGCAGACGAAGGGTGCGACGTGGTCCGGGTCCCACTGCTGCTCCCGCTCGTTCTCCTCGGAGATGGCGGCGACGCCGCTCCTGGCCCTAATCTCCCTGGCGCTGTCCGGGATAGCCCCAATCATGCGTGTCTGGGCCCTGGGAGCAATGGAGTTGGCCGTTACACCGTAGCGGCCCATGTCCTTGGCCACCACCTTGGTGAACCCGGCAATACCCGACTTAGCCGCCCCGTAGTTGGCCTGCCCCGAGTTGCCCACCAGTCCCGACTCGGAACTGAAGGTTATAACCCGGCCCGAACGCTGTTGCCGGAACAGGATGCAGGCGTGCTTCACCACGGTGAAAGTCCCCTTGAGGTGGACCGCAATAACATCGTCCCACTCCTCTTCGGTCATGTTGAATATCATCCGGTCCCGCAGTATGCCGGCGCAGGTGACCACGATATCCAGCCGCCCGAAGTTGTCCACCGCAGTCTGGACGATCTTTTCGCCCCCTTCCATGCTCGTGACCGACTCCATGCACGCCACGGCAGTTCCGCCGGCTTCACTGATTTCCGACACCACCTGCTCGGCCACCGAGTGGTCGACGCCGCTACCGTCAACGTTGACGCCGGGGTCAACCACCACCACCTTGGCCCCTTCTTCCGCCATCATCATGGCGACTCCCCGGCCGATTCCGCGGCCGGCGCCGGTGACGATGGCGACTTTATCCTGTAACGAATCTCCCATGAATTCCTCCTAGCATGTGGTCTCCCTCGGCGGGAGACTCCCGTCCTCCCCTTGGTTATTCCGCACCCCGCGCGAGGGGGTCCGGACCCGGGGCAAGAAAACGGCGCCGCTGAGCGGCAATCAACCCAACTTTCTATGGTGCGTTAACGCCGGCAGTTCCGTCGAAGAACCGGCGAGGCGTCTTTTTCATCGCGATGGAAGGGCGACCGTGGCCTTTCCGGGCGTGGTCCTCTGTCCTTCCGGGTTTTCCAGCCAGATGTCACAGTCCACCAAATTCAGGCCACCCTCCTGGTACTTGCGGGTGACTGTGCCCCTTCCGGTGATGGTCTGGGCCGGGAAGTCCATGCCCCGGTACTGGCAGGACAGCTTTCTGAGCACACCTAAGGGCCCCATCCAGTCGGTCATTAACTGGCCCAAAAAGGCGTTCTTCAGTGCCCCGTGCAGGATGACTCCGGGCAGGTTATTGCCCGCAGCGTAGTCCTTGTCGTAGTGGATCTGGTAATAGTCTCCCGAGGCGCCGGCGTACTTCACGAGTTGCTGGGTGGTTGGGTCTTTCACCAACTCCGTCAACTCCATACCCTCGGATACGTCTTCCCAATAGACCTGCTCCGCCATACTGCTGACCTCAGTAGCTTCCCCTAGTAAGCTATCCCGGTGCTGGTTTGGGTGGCGGCAACCTGGCCCAACTGGTTGGTGTAGGTGGTGACCACCGTCATGATAACCATCAACCCCAGCCGGCCCGGCCTTTCGTTGATGTCCTCAATACGGGAAACGGAGGTGATCCTGTCCCCGGGCCGGACCGGGTGGAAGTACTCCCAATCGCTGCCCCCGTCCAATCGCCGGTCGAAGGGAAATTCGAAGGGCAACTCCGGGCGGGACGTTTCCATCGATCTCAAGAATGTGGGGGGAGCTACCAAGCCGCCGTACTGGCTGTCCCTGGCCGCGGCTTCGTCGTTGAAGACCGGGTTATCGTCCCCGATGGCCTGGGCGAACTTAACGATGGCCCCCTTCTCGACCTCCGTGACCGTAGGAGGGCCTTCCAGCCCTATGGCCTGCTGGCGCATCTCCTCAGTGAGAAACGACTCCGGGGTGGTCACGGCGCTGCCTCAAACCCTCTCCAAAATTGCACGGGAAGTCTACAAGCAGGGCAAAATCGTGTCAATCGCGGCTGGCCGTCGGCGTGCTTCAGTACGTCGGGGCGTCTTCACCAAACCACTTGGTTATGAGTGCGTTCAGAGAGCCGTCCTCTTTCATCTCCTGGATAGCCTCATTGAACTTTTCTTTCAACTCAGCCTCGCTTTCCCGGATGCCGATGCCAACTCCGGCGCCCAGCATGAGTTCCGGGCCTGCGAGGACCAACTTCCCGCCGCTGGTCTCCACGTGGGGGAGCAGGAAGTCCCGGTCGGACAGGGCAGCATCCGCTTCGCCGTTCTCAACGGCTGTCACAGCATCACCGGCCAAGTCGAACTCCAACAGGGTGGCCCCGGATTCGGCCAGGTAATCGGCATGAACGGTCGCCCTTTGGGCTGCCACCCTGCCATGCACCACGTCGTCACCGGCCCCGGCCGACGCAATGAACACCGACGGTGAGGGCGGGAAATAGGCCTCGGTGAAGTTGATAATCTCGTCCCGTTCCTCGGTGATGCTCATCCCGGCCATTATGGTGTCGTAGTCTCCGGCGAGCAGATTGGGGATAATCGTGTCCCACTCGTTGGTCACCCAAATGCATTCGAGACCGGCCCGGCTGCACAATTCATTACCCAAGTCCAGTTCGAACCCGTCCAGTTCACCGGCGTCGTTGACGAAGTTGTAGGGCGGGTACGCTCCCTCGGTGCCCATACGGACCTGCTCAGCGGACCCTCCGCAGGCCACCAAGACGCCCAGGAACAGTATCAGGAATGGGGCCACCATAAACTTTGCTGGGAACAGCACTCCGGGCTTGATGGACTGGTCATCTGACATAGCTACTGCTACTCCGGAAAAGGTTTCCTCGAGTCCAGTCTACTGTAACGCCTCCAAAACCGGAATGATGGTTCAACTATCTGGTCCTCTGTCCTTTGTACACTGGGTGAATAGGCCGGACGGTCGGACCCGTTGCGGAGATTAGCCGCCGCATTCACCGCATGAGATGCGGTGAATAGCTGCCATTCCCTACGCCACGCGCTAGATCCTCCACGTTCCGGATTCCGCCCAACTCCTATGCCCCAAGTTGCCAGGTTGGACACAAGCCATTCCCGGCCCTATAGTCCTGGGACAATCCAATTCCGGCTTCGGCCGATACGAATGGACACAGCATGAAATTCGGTTTCTACCTGCCCACCCGAGGCCCCACTGCCCGGCCCGGCCCCCTGGCCGAAATCGCCAAGAAGGGAGACTCACTGGGCTATCACTCCATGGTCATGGCCGACCACATAGTCCTGCCCCGCGAAATAAAGTCGGCCTACCCCTACACCTTGGACGGCGTCTACCCCGGAGCCGCCGAGGGGGAATGTTTGGAGCAACTGACCACCCTCACCTTCCTGGCGGGAGTCACCAGCCAAGTCCGCCTGGTTCCCAGCGTCATGATCGTGCCCTACCGGAACCCGGTGGTCACCGCCAAGGTGCTGGCGACCCTGGACGTGCTCTCCAACGGACGGGTAACCCTGGGCGTCGGCGTGGGTTGGATGGAGGAGGAGTTCCAAGCCCTTGACGCCCCTCCCTTCGCCGACCGGGGAGCAGTCACCAACGAGTACCTGCAAATCTTCAAGGAACTCTGGACCAGCGAGACCCCTTCGTTCCAAGGCAAGTACTACAGCTTCTCCAGCCTGGACTTTTTGCCCAAGCCGCTGCAGAAGCCCCACATCCCCATCTGGGTCGGCGGCCAGAGCAGGCGGGCCCTCCGCCGGGCGGCCACCCTGGGTAACGGCTGGCACCCGGTGGGAGCCATACCGTCCGCCCCCTTGGAACCCGAAGACCTGGCCGGAGATGTAGCCCGGATGCGCCGGTACGCCGAAGAAGCCGGCCGGGACCCCCGGGAACTGGAAGTGGCAATGAAAGCCCCGCTGTACGACCCCCAGGTCTCCGCCGGCCGGCGGCGTTTCTCCGGCTCACCGGACCAGTTGCTCCAAGACGTTCAGACCTACTCCGACGTGGGTGTAACCCAGACAATCTTCGATATTCGAAGCAGTGACCTGAACCAGACCACCGAGCGGATGGCCTGGTTCGCCGAAGAGGTCATATCCAAGACTTGAGCCCGGCCTGCTCCTTGAGCGTCCGTCGTAAGTTATAATCTCCGGTGACCACAACTCTCTCGTTGCCCAAGAGGAGCAGTCCCATTGGCTAGCTTGAACGAAAGACTGGAAATGGGCCGGGCCATGCGCGAGTCCATGGCCGGCGGCGACCCTACCCACTTCACCCTGCCGGGCATCGACCAGCTTGCCCCGGACCTGAAACGAATCATCGATGAAGCCCTGTTCGGCTCCGTGTGGAACAGGCCCGACTTGGAACTGAAAGACCGGTGCGTCTGCACCCTTTCCGCCCTGATGGCCTTGGGTCAGCTTCCTCTGCTGCGCCGCCACGTCGAGCGGTGCTTGAACTTGGGGCTGCCCCCGGACCAGATAGTCGAAGTGTTCATCCAGTTGACCTTCTACGTGGGAGTGCCGGCGGTGGAGACCGCCATGCGCATAACCAAGGAGATTTTCGAGGAGCGGGGAATCGAGTTCACCCCCACCCAGGTATATGACCCCGGCCTGAGCCCCGACGAGTTGTACCAAGCCGGCTTGGCCAGCCACGAAGAACAGATGGGGGACGTTACCGAGTACCAGACCGACGACCCCGGCTCACAGGAAATGCAGCTTGACCGCCTGATTAACGAGTACCATTGGGGCGCTATTTACACCCGCCCTCATCTGGCCCCCAAGCAGCGGGCCATCTGCGCCCTGTCGGCCATGACCGTGCTGGGCCGCTACGACAGGCAGATCAGGAGGCGCATCGAAGGGGCCTTGCGGGTTGGCATGAGCCCCAAGGCAATCATGGAAGTGTTCATCCAAGTTATGCTTTACGGCGGATACTTCAACACCCGGATTGCCATGCGGATCGCCCGTTCCGTATTTGCGGAACACGGTGTCCCTGCCTAGATGGGCGTAAACGGGGCCGGCGTGAACGTAATGGAAAGAGCCTGAGATGAAGGCAACCCTGTCCGACGGCTGCGAGCTCTTCTACCGGGTGGACGACTTCACCCAGCCTTGGTCTTCGCCGGAAACGGTGGTCTTGCACCACGGCATGGCCAAGAACCACCGGCTGTGGTTCGGGTGGATGCCCATACTTACCCGGCACTACCGAGTCATCCGGTTCGACATGCGAGGCATGGGCCAGTCCTCCGTCCCAGAGCCAGGATACCCTTGGACCTTGGACAACTTCACCCGGGACCTGAAGGAGTTCATCGACCTTCTAAAACTGGACAAGTTCCACCTGATTGGAGAGACCGTGGGCGGCTCCATTGCCATGAATTTCGCCACCCAATATCAAGAGCGGCTGCTGTCATTGACGGCCTGCACCTCTCCCACCAGCTTTCTTGACCCCCACCATCAAGAGAGCGCCGACCTGATCGATGAACACGGAGTGGACACTTGGGTGGAGAGCACCATCACCCGGCGCTTGGACCCCGACTTGGTGGACCCGGCCCACATTCGCTGGTATGCCGGCCAGATGACCGCCACCCCGGCCCACGTGGTCAGCGGCTTCCAGCGGAACGCTTCGGGAGACCTGCGGCCCCTGCTCCCCCAGGTCCAAACGCCCACGTTGATCTTGGCTGCCGCCAGCCTCCGGGAGGAGGTCCTGGGCGATTTCCGGGGAGCCGCCGACCTGTTCCCCAACGGGCGATTGGTGATGTTCCCCGGGGTTTCCGGCTTCGTGCAACACATCCTGCCCGTCCCTTGTGCCCGGGTGTGGCTGGAGTTCGCCCAGTCCATCGGCGCATCGGAGAGTCACTGAATGGCGACAAAAAAACCCTCCATCAGCCGCTCCCTGGCGGGTTACGTCCACCGGTTGCAATACGAGGCTCTGCCCTCCCGGGTCGTCGACAAGATTAAAGCCTCCCTGCTCCACGCCTTGGTGGTGTCTATCGTTGGCGAGGGCACCTCCCACGGCCAGTCGGCTATCGCCCTCGTCAAATCAGAGGAGGCCAAGGCCGACGGAGCCACCATCCTGGTGGACGGCGCCAAGGCCACCCGGGCCGGAGCCGCTTTTGCCAACAGCAAGCTGATGCACGCAACCAACCAGTCCGACTCCTATCGGATGCTGATACACCCCGGTCCCTGTGTGATTCCCGCAGCGCTGGCCACCGCAGAACTGCAGGGTTCCGGCGGGAAGGAGTTCCTGACTGCCCTGGCCGCAGGGTACGAAGTCGAGGCCCGCATCGCCGGCGACTTTATACCTTCCACCCAAGCCCGGGGGTTCAGGTCCAGCGCCGTTTACGGCACCTTGGGGGCAGCGGTGGGAACCGTCAAGATGTTGGGTCTGGATGAGGACCGGATAAATACTGCTTTGGCCCTGGCCTGCACCTTCACCGGCGGCACCACCGAGGGCCCCCGCACCGGCGGCGGGGAGATAATGTTCCACGAACCCAACGCCACCAGGAACGGGGTGATGGCGGCCCTGCTGGCCCGGGAAAACGTCCGGGGTTCCGAACTGGCCCTGGAGGGCGACGCGGGCTTCTACAACGCCTTCACCGGCAACAACCAAGGACAGTTGTCCTACGTTTTCCAGCCCTCAGGCCTGGACCCCAACCAGACTTCCCTGTCCCAGGTGGCCGCAGAGTTGGGTGAGCGTTGGGAATTGTTGCACGTCACGCCCAAGTTGTACCCCACTGCCGGGTACAATTGTCCCGTAATCGACCTTATGACCCGCATCCGGGACCGCCACCCGCTGAACACCAGCGAAATCGAAGCTATATCAGTGGACATGAACTGGCTGGAGACCCTGTACCCCTCCCCGGCATTCCCCAATACCCTGCGCAGCCGCCCGGGTGTCGGCAGCACCCACTACTACGCCGCCTACACCTGCATCCACGGCAGCTTCCCGCCCTTGAGCCCCCGGATGGAGCCTGGAATGGCGGGAGCGGGAGAGGACCCACGGGTGCGGGACCTCCTTGACCGAGTGGAAATCATCGGCCACCAAGACCGCCCCGCCTTCGCCCCGCGCATTACCATCCGCATGAAGGGGGGCACCGTCTACCAAGGAGAATTCCAAGGCAACGAACTGGAATGGGACCTGGCCACCGAAATCGAGCGCATCCAGCAGTTCTTCGGCGCCATGGACTGGCCCCGGGAGAAGCTGGACGGAATGGTGGAGGCTGTCTCCCAGTTGGAAGAGGCCGAAGACTTGACCCATTTGATTCAGTTGTGCACCCGGCGCCCCTACTGAACTGAACCGCTCTCCTCAAATGACTTCCTCCTCCCGCCACATGACTTCCAAGCTTTGCGTGGTCATTCTGCTAGCGTTCATCGTCTTTGCCGTACCCCTATTGGGACTCTTGGCGGCCTGCTCCTCATCTCCCGGGCCCGGTGCTGCCACGCCGGTCCAGTTCGGCGGCCCCGACGTCAGCGCCGTGATAGTGACCACCGACCACGCCGTCGGACCCAACCGCGTGGTCTTCGGACTGGTGGACCGGGACGGCATGCCCGTCCGGGTCCAAGAGGCCATGGTCCAAGGCGTGTACGTCCCAACGGAACTCCAGAACCTGGAACTCAGTGGAGAAGGACTCGGGACAGAAGAAGTCAGGGCCGAAGGCGTTGCCAGGTTTCAACGCTGGCCGGTGGGGCGCCAGGGTGTGTTGGTAGCCGGGTTGACCTTGGACCGCCCTGGATTTTGGAAACTGAAGGTTTCAGCCACTACGGGGGAAGGACGAGAAGTGTCTGCCGAGGGAGCATTCCAAGTTAAAGACAAAGCCGACACGCCGGCCGTGGGCGACCCGGCACCCAGTAGCGTGACGCCGACTGTCGACGACGTGGGAGGAGTCCAGAACCTCGCCACCATCACCAGCGCAAATCCCCCCGACCCCGGCTTTTACCGCCACTCCATTCATACCGCACTGGAATCGGGCAAGCCCTTGGTGGTGGCCTTCTCTACCCCGGCCTTCTGCACCACCGCCACCTGCGGTCCCCAGTTGCAGTCCATTGCCGAGTTAAAAGAAAAGTACCGGGAGCAAGCAAACTTCATTCACGTGGAGGTCTTCCAAGACCCCCACCTGATTGAAGGGGGACGGCCCACCGGCAACACGGTGGCAGCTGTGAGCGAATGGAACCTGCCCACCGAGCCCTGGACCTTCGTGGTTGACGGCTCAGGTATAGTCCGGGCCAAGTTCGAGCAGTTCACCACCGCCGAGGAGATCGAAGCCGCCCTGTTGCAGACCCTCCAGCCTGGCTAGCAAGCCGGCTTGGTGGTCCGGCCTAGTGGTCCGGGTCGGTGACCTGCACCGCCACCAGCCGGCCTCCATCCTCTTCATAGGACACAGTCACCGGCGCGCCGAAGAGTTGGTGCTCCCTGAGGTGTCCCGGTGTCAGCCCGGCGAAGCCCCGGGTGGTGAAAGTCCATACCCGGCCCTGCTCGTCCCTCACCTCCAGGGTTTCCACCTCCTGAAGATCCCGGGCGACCACCCGAACCACCACGCCTTCAACCTGTTTCAGGCTCTCGGAAGGGGAACCTTCTGGGGCATCTCCGCAGCCCCAGCCTGAGAAGAGCAGCACGGCGGCAAGAGCCCAGGCCAGAAGCGACCCACTCCCACGGGTTTTGGCGGCGGCGGGCCTTGAGCCAGGATGTGATTTCACCGGCGCCCCACTTCGCCACCGGCGCCTTCCGGGCCGGGATTTTTACTCGAACTTGAACACCTTGGTGGCGACCACTCCTGTGCCCAGGACCCACCCGGCCAGCACCGCCAGTTGGGGCCACACGCTCCACAGGGGGTCTCCTTCGTTGCCCACGGCCCGCAGGGCTTCCAGCATAGGGGTCAGGGGCAGGGCTTCCGCCACATAGGGCAGTACCCAGGGCAGCGTGGCGGTGGGAAAGAAAGTTCCGCTGAAAAACATCATTGGCAGGCCGATTGCGTTCCCCATGCCCGAAGCGGCCGCGGGGTTCCTGCTGTAGGCGGAAACGATGAACCCCACGTTCAAAAACACCAAGCTTCCCAACACCACGATCACAAATAAGTCGATTGGGTTGCCGTGAATGTTGGCGCCGAACACCAAGACTCCCACCGCTATGATTATCACAGCCTGCACCACTGCAATCACCAAGTGGGCGCCCACCTCGCCAACGAAGTACTTCCAGATGGGAAACGGGGTCACCAGCAGGCGTTTCAGGATGGACATGTTGCGGTAGTTGCTGATGCGGACGGCGATGGAGATGATGGCATTGTTCATGATGCCCATGCCTACCAGCCCCAGCAGCACTATCTCGAAGTAGGGTATGCGGGTTACCGCCACTTCCTGAGAGACCAGCACTCCCTCCATCGCGGACGCTTCCGTCGCAGACCCTTCAGCCGGAGCCCCGCTTGCCGCAGCCCCAGGGGCCCCGCCGGATACCCCGGACAGGATATTGCGGATGGAGCCTTCCACCAGTTGGTTCCGCCCTCCGTTGGCCGATGCCGCAACCAGGGTTGCCCTGCTGTCGGGGCTCTGACCTGCCGGGGACCCCAGTCCTGCCGGCAGCACCAGCAGGTAGTCCAAGTCTCCCTGGGCAATTAGTTCCCGGGCCATCCTTTCGTCAGGGATTTCTTCCTCCACCTCCAGCAAGTAAATGGCCGACACCTGCTCTATCACCTGCCGCGAGGCTGGAGAACCGGATTCATCAACGACGGCTATCGAGCTGAAGGTGGGAAGGCTGAAGTCGAACAGCCCGAACACCACCACGAATATCAGGGGAAACGCCATGGCCCAGAACATCGCTTGCCCGTTGCGGACCATCATCTTCAGGTCGGCAAGAAAGAATGCCGTCATGGCTCTTCCCGCAGGCGGTTGCCGGTAATTGCCAGAAAGACATCCTCCAAGGTTGCCGATGTAATGTCCAAGTGTTCCAAGTTCGCTGTCTTAAACAGGGGGTCCGGGCCTCCGAATCGTTCCAGCAGCCCGGTAAGCCCGGCCGCTCCGTCGTCGAGCCGTATTCGATAAGCCGCGCCTCCAAGTGCGGCGGCATGGTCCTGCACCAGTTCGGCATTTCCATTCAAAGATGCCCGCTCGTCTTCATTCAAGTGCCTGTCGAACACCACCGTGACCGAATAATGCTCACCCAGCCCGGCCACCAAGTTGGATGGGGTGTCCGAGGCCACCAGCTTGCCGCGGTCCATGATAGCCAGCCGCTGGCACAGGGTTTGGGCCTCCTCCATGTAGTGGGTGGTCAGGACTATGGTGATGCCCCTTTCGTGCACCCGGCGAATCAGTTCCCACATGTCGCGGCGGGCCTGGGGGTCCAGCCCCGTGGTCGGCTCGTCCAGGATGAGCAGTTCCGGCTGGTTGACCAAGCTGGCGGCCACTGTAAAACGCTGTTGCTGGCCCCCGGATAGCTGTTTCAAGCGCGCCTTGGCCCGGTCGGCCAGTCCGACCATTTCCAGAAGTTCACCGGCCGGCACTTGCTTTGGGTAGAAGGCCCCCAGGAGATTCAGGATTTCCTGTAGCGAAAGAAACTCGAAGTAAGCCGCCGATTGAAGCTGGACCCCTATCCTGGCTTTGACTTCACGGCTGGACTTTGCCAAGTCCATTCCCAGCACTTTCACGGAGCCCGAGGTGGGTTTTTGCAGCCCTTCAATGATTTCTAGGGCCGTGGTCTTGCCTGCTCCGTTCGGGCCAAGAATGCCGAAGATTTCGCCTTGGTCTACTTCGAAGGAGATGCCATCGACGGCGGTGACGGCGCCGAAGCGCTTGACGAGGTTTTCCACTTGAATTGCGGGATGCATTGCGGTCAGAAATTGTACCACGCCACTTTCCCTTCCAAGTTTTGCAAATACCCGCGAATCATTGAGCAAGCATGTCTTGGCCGCCTTGAGGTAAACTTTTCTAAAATTACTTTAAATCTTCTTGCTGGTGATGGTATGTCTCTTTTGAACGCAGCAGACGTAGCCCTCTATTTCTTGGAAAAGCAGAGTATTGCCCCCGTCGGTGAGCGAATCGACAACATAAAGCTGCAAAAGCTCTGCTATTACGCCCAGGGATTCGCCCTGGCCAAGCTGAAAACACCTTTGTTTTTTGATAGGATAGAGCGCCGCGGGAGCGGCCCGGTTATCCCTGTCCTGTGGCGGAGCTACACCCGCTACGGCCACGGCTCCATCCCCATGCCGGAGCAGCCCTTGGACCTGGAGATTTTCGGCGCCGACGCCAAGGGAGTGCTCAATGAAGTCTACGAGACCTACGACTCCCTGGAAGGCAGCCCCCTGGGGCGCTCCACGGGAGTGGGGCCGCCTTGGAGCAGCATCCCAACCGGGGCGCCGATTACCCACCAGAAAATGCAGTCCTTCTTTCAAAAAATGCTTGGTACGCTGGAGACTCCCCCCGGTGAAGCAATCCAAGGCGAAAGTGCACTTCCCCAAAGTGACCCGGTGGAGGCTCCGAGTCTCGGAGATTGACCTGCCGGGGACGGGGAGGCCTGCCTGCAACTCGTCAGCCCCGGTTCGATGAGGATCGCTACAGACTTGGCCACCTTTGACGCAGTAATCTCCCGTTCCGCCCGGACTTTTCCCCAGTCGCTCAGCAGTGGCGACCGGGACCAATTCTTCCGGGTGCTGGACAGCCTCCTCAGCGACCCTCACCCGGATGGCGCATCAAAGGTTCCCCTCAACTATTACCCCTACAATCCCGGCACCCTGGGGTACACCGGAGGGGAATTCTGGATTACCTACACCTTTCTCAACGGGGCCACCATCGGTATAACCGGCGCCGAGTGGAGCCCCAACTCTCCCCGGCGCCGGGGAGAGTTGTACGAAATCTGACCGTTCCAAGTGTCGTGACGCCGGCCGGGTTGACGTCCGGCGGATATCCCGCACCCGCGCCATGGTCTCCGGGTTTTGCCCTTCGTATTCCCAGCCAAAACGCGGCTCCGCCAGTTACGGCGTCCAAACAGACGGGGAACAGCCGGAATGGCCTCGCCATCCCAAGCCTTCGTTGACACTGATTTAGCCCTATGTTACGTTGATTCTCGGATTGGAAAAGACTCACTGACTTGGGAGCATCGGTCCCCGGGGCTTCGACCGGCCCTCCATTGGCCCAGTGCCACCTCCCCGCCCCGTGACTACAACCCGTTCTTCCGAGACCTTGCCGGACCCTGCTTGAATTCTGTCGCCCAGCCCCAATGGCCTTAGCCGACGCCCCCGAAATGGCCCTCAGCGC
Source organism: Dehalococcoidia bacterium (assembly GCA_034420695.1). GTDB lineage: Bacteria > Chloroflexota > Dehalococcoidia > Lucifugimonadales > UBA3495 > Io17-Chloro-G2. Next base: position 68,587 of record DAOULB010000018.1, on the reverse strand, counting down.
TCGCGGCCCGAAACCGTGGTTCCGGGTGTTGTCCCTCTTTTCAGTAATCTCGGTGGCCGGGCTGATCGTGCTGGGCGGAATAGTCCGGGTCACCGAATCAGGGTTGGGATGCCCCGATTGGCCTCTTTGCTACGGCGGGTTTCTGCCTCCTCCGGACCTTCATGCAATCATAGAATACAGTCACCGCCTGGTAGCCTCCGCAGTGGTTGGTCCCTTGGTGCTGGCCACCTTCATCGGGGCTTGGCTGATGCAACCCCGCCAAGCCCGGCTGGTGGTCCTGCTGTCGGCCGCCTTGGTGCTGCTGATAGTACAAGCCTTGCTGGGAGCGGTAACGGTGGTGCAAGAACTGCCTCCGGCAATAGTGATGGCCCACTTGGCCGTGGCCCAGGCTCTCCTCGCCGTCCTGATAATTGTTCTGGTAACCTCCGTCATGGGCCCACTTCGATTGAGCCCCGAAAGGGCAAACCCGGGAGACCCCGGTAGTTCTTCCAAGTTTCCCAAGCTGATGCTGGCAGCGGCCGTTGCTGCCTATGTGCTGCTAATGACCGGCTCCTACGTAACCGCATCAGGGGCAACCGCCGCCTGCGTCGGATGGCCCCTGTGCAACGGGAATTTCTTCCCTGACGGCTTTGCCCAGATGGTCCACATGGGACACCGCTACGCTACATTGATACTTGGCATCTTCATTCTCTACGCCGTCCACCTGGGAATCAGGTCGGAACGGCGGGGTGTGGTCCGTTGGCTCGGCATCGCCGGCGCAGCAGTCCTGGCGGCGCAAATCGGAGCCGGGGCCGCTACCACCATGATGGGTTTCACGCCTGAACTGCGGGCCCTGCACCTGTCCCTGGCTACCGGGGTTTGGGGTGCCCTCTGCGCCCTGGCCGCCGCGGCCTGCGCCGGGGGGAATCCCTCACAGCGGGAGGCGCCCAATGGTTGATCGTCAAAGGGTGGCCGAATCCGGCGGCGCCGGCGGTGTCTCCATCCTGCGGATGGCAAACGACTACGTGGCCCTGACCAAGCCGCCCATCATCTCCCTGCTGGTTGTCACCGCCATCGGTTCCATGTTCCTCGCGGCCCAAGGGCCTCCCTCCCTGGTGCTGGTTCTGCTGGTTTGCGCCGGGGGCGCCTTGGGCGCCGGGGGGGCCAACGCCTTGAACCACTTCCTTGACCAGGACATTGACGGCAAGATGTCCCGCACCCGGGCGCGGCCGGTGCCGTCCCACCGCATACCGCCGGTGAACGCCCTTGTCTTTGGGATACTTCTCAACGTCCTGGCCTTTGGCCTGCTGGCCGCATGGGTCAATCTCCTAGCCGCTTGTCTCACCTTGGCGGCCAGCCTGTTCTACGTGCTGGTGTACACCAGCTGGTTGAAGCGCACCACCCACCACAACATTGTCATCGGGGGTGCCGCCGGTGCCATACCTCCCTTGGTAGGATGGGCCGCCGTTACCGGGGGGCTGGGCCTGCCTGCGCTGTACATGTTTACTATCGTCTTCTTCTGGACGCCGCCCCACTTCTGGGCTTTGTCCCTGTTGATCGAGTCCGATTACGAACAGGCCGGCATCCCGATGTTGCCGGTAGTGGCGGGCCGGGAAGCCACTGTGGGGAACATATTCCTCTATTCCATAGTGCTCATCGCCCTGTCCCTGGTGTTCGCCGCCACTAACGCCGTCGGGTGGGTATATCTCGGACTTGCTTCGGTGTTGGGAGCCTTCTTCCTGTACTTGGCCTGGCGGCTGAAGCACGACTCTACGGCCTCCAGGGCCCGCAAGCTCTACCTCTATTCGATCCTCTACCTGGCCCTGCTGTTTATGGCAATGCTGGCGGATAGCCTGACTCCGCCGCTGGCGTAGGGGTGCGGGAATCAGACCGAACGCTCCACTGCGTTGAGTAGCTTCATCCGCCCTTAAATTTACGTTGACATGTTCAAACGGCCTGTGATAACGTTCCGCCCGATAGTGAAACTTTGCACTAATCAAGCTGGCGCCATATGGTGCGAGTGTGAATCGACGGAGTCCATCAATGGGGTTTAGCCCCCGGGCAAAAGGGTCACAGGGGCCGCATGCACCTGTCAGTGACCAACCCGGAGCCAAGGGTTTCTTCAACCGCCTCAAGGCGGGCCGGGCTGGCGCCTTGGCCCTTTCAGCATTGCTGTTGCTGCTTGCCGCCGGTTGTTCTCAAGGGCCCGAGTCCACTTGGAATCCGGCCGGCCCGGTGGCCAACAAGCAGCTTGAACTGTTCAACGTCCTTGTCTGGGTCATGGTGGTGGTCTTTATCTTGGTGGAGGGCGTGCTGGTCTACGCCATCTTCCGCTACCGCCGGCGCCCCGGCCAGCCCCGCCCCAAGCAGGTCCACGGCAACCTTCCGCTGGAGATTACTTGGACCGTCATCCCCACTATCTTGATCATGGGCTTGGGCATCTGGTCGGTCATCGCCCTGTTCCAAATCAAGGACCCGCCAGTTTCCGCGGACAACGTGCTGGAGGTGACCGCCACCGGCCACCAGTGGTGGTGGGAGTTCGAGTACGAAGACGCCGGCGGCGGGAAGAGAATAACCACCGCCAACGAATTGAAGGTGCCGGCGGACACCCCGATACTGGTCAACCTGGAAAGTGACGACGTCATTCACAGCTTCTGGATTCCCCGGTTGGCGGGAAAGGTGGACGTGATTCCCACCCACACCAACACCATGTGGTTCCAGGCCAACTCCGACCAGATAGATACGTTGCCGGCCTCGTTCTACGGGGTGTGCGCCGAGTTTTGCGGCACGGCCCACGCCCTCATGAAGTTCCGGGTCAAGGTCATGGAGCAGGCAGATTACGACGCTTGGGTTGAAAACTACGGCCAGCAGCCCGTGCTGTCCGCCAATGCCCAACAGGGGCAGCAACTGTTTAACGTCAACTGCTCGACCTGTCACACCGCCAACGGCCCCGACAATCCCGCCCTGAACCAGGCCAGGATCACCGGATTTCTCTCCGGCGCGGCCATCGCCCCGGCGCCCAACCTGACCGACCTGGCTACCAGGGATACCTTTGCCGCCGGGCTGGTGGACTTGAACGAAGAGAACCTGAACCAGTGGCTGGTGGACCCCTTGGAAATCAAGCCGGGCAACTACATGTTCCGCAAGGCTGCTATTTACCAGACCGGCAGCCTCAGCCTTAACCAAGCCGAAGTGTCGTCGGTAATTGAGTATCTCCTGAGCTTGAAGTAGTATTAAATTAGGCGGGAACTGGCCCCGTTCTCTGGTATAAGTCCCTGGTATAAACTGTAGATCAAGGCCGTAATCAACCCACTGCGGAGGCAGTGATGGCGACCACAGCAGGAGTCCTTACAAAAACGTCCAGCTACGAAGGAGTTTGGAGCTGGATAACTACGGTTGATCACAAGCGGATCGGCGTCCTGTACGGCTTTACCGCCTTCATTATTTTCATCGTTGCCGGCCTCGAAGCCGGGGTGATGCGCCTTCAACTGGCTACCGCCGACTCCACCCTGGTAGATCCGGACGTGTTCAACCAGATGTTCACCATGCACGCCACCGCCATGGTGTTCATGGTCATCATGCCCTTGAGCGCTGCCTTCTTCAACCTGCTGATTCCCTTGGCCATAGGCGCCAGGGACGTTGCCTTCCCCCGCCTGAACGCACTGAGCTACTGGGTGTTCCTGTTCGGCACCCTGCTCTTCCATGCCAGCTTCATAGTCAACCAGATGCCCGACGCCGGCTGGTTCTCCTACGCCAGCCTTACCGAGAAGCCCTACAGCGCCAACGCCGGCTTGGACTTCTGGGCTGTCGGCCTGCTGGTGCTGGGCGTGTCTTCCGTAGCCGCGGCCCTGAACTTCATTGTCACCATCATCAACATGCGGGCGCCGGGATTGAGCCTCATGCGCCTCCCGGTGTTCACTTGGATGACCCTGATAACCTCGGTCCTGTTGGTGCTGGCCTTCCCGGTGATAACCGTGGGCCTCATCGAACTCACCATGGACCGCAACTTCGGCACCCATTTCTTCATGCCGGAAGGCGGAGGAGACCCGCTGCTGTGGCAGCACATGTTCTGGATTTTCGGTCATCCGGAAGTCTATATCCTGATTCTGCCCCCCATGGGCGTGGTTTCCGAGATACTCCCAACCTTCTCCCGGAAGCCCCTGTTCGGTTATCCCTTCATAATCTTCTCCGGACTGGTCATAGGCATCATGAGCTGGGCGGTCTGGAGCCACCACATGTTCACCGTGGGCCTCGGTCCAGTGGCCAATTCGGTGTTCACCATCACCACCATGCTCATTGCCGTTCCAACTGGGGTGAAGATTTTCAACTGGATCGGCACCCTGTGGGGCGGGTCCATCGAATTTACGTCCTCGATGTTGTTCGCAATCGGGTTTGTGGCCCTGTTCATCGTCGGCGGGTTGAGCGGTGTTTCCCACGCCGTTGCCCCTTCCGACGCCCAGCAACAGGACACCTACTACATAATCGCCCACCTGCACTACGTCCTGTTCGGCGGTTCCATCTTCGGAATCTTCGCCGGCTTCTACTACTGGGGCCCCAAGTTCACTGGGCGCGTTATGAACGAGACCTTAGGGAAGATAAACTTCTGGCTGATGTTCATAGGCATGAATGTCACGTTCTTCCCCATGCACTTCGTGGGCATGAACGGTATGCCCCGCCGGGTGTACACCTACCCGGCAGAATCCGGGTTCGAGATTTACAACATCATCTCGTCCTTTGGCTACGTGGTGATGTTGCTGGGCATCGCCGTGTTCATCTTCAACTTCTTCTACAGCATGAGGAAGGAGCCCGACGCCGGCCACGACCCCTGGGACGGCCCGGGGCTGGAGTGGACCATCTCTTCGCCCCCGCCGCCCTACAACTTTGCCGAGATACCCCAGGTTGAGGGCCGGGACCACTACTGGATTGTGAAGCAGCGGGCCGAAGACGCCGGGGAGCCGCCCCCGCCTGCCGAGCCCCACATCGACATACGCACCCTGCACATGCCCAGGAATTCCTTCTGGCCGCTGGTGGTTGCCTTCGGCGTGGTATGGCTGGGAGCGGGAATCCTGACCCACGTAGCAATCTGTTTTGTCGGCGGGATCATTGCCTTCATCGGCACCATAGGATGGTCCAATGAACCGGCGGCCGCAGAGCCGGAGCCCATCAGAGTATGCCCCAGTTGCGGCCAGGTAAACGAGGGGTACCATTCTTACTGCTTCTCTTGCGGCAGGGAACTAGCCTTGGCTCCCGCGCACGGCGACGACGACTAGGAGATTTGTCCTGTGGCCCATGCGGTAGAACCCGGACACCACGGCGAAGCCGAATATACGACCACCGGTCTGAACCACCGGAAACTCCTCATGTGGGTGTTTCTCGGTTCCGACTGCTTGTTCTTCGGCACCCTGATCGCAACCTATATGGTCTACCGGGGTCAGAGCCTCAACGGCCCCTACCCCATTGACATAATCGACGTCCCCATCACCACCATCAGCACCTTCGTGCTCCTGTGCAGTAGCTTCTCCATGGTCCAAGCCTTGGCCGCCACCACCGCCAACGACCAGAGAGGCATCAAGCTGTGGCTGCTGGCCACCGCCTTCTTGGGGGCGATCTTCATCGGCTTCCAAGTCTACGAGTTCAATGCCTTCAAAAACGAAGGACTGACCTTGGGCACCAATCTATTCGGCGCCAGTTTCTTCACCCTGACCGGGTTCCACGGCGCCCACGTTACCCTGGGCATCATCTGGCTGCTCAGCTTGTACGTTATCGCCTGCAAGGGCCGCTTGGGCCCCGCCACCGCCTTGGACGTGGAAATAGCCGGTCTATACTGGCACTTCGTTGACATTGTTTGGATAGTAATCTTCACCCTCCTTTACCTGATTGCCGGCTTCGACAGGGGCCCGGAACCCGAGGCTGCCTTGTTGGTCCCATCGGCATTGGGAGCGCTGCTCTAAGGAGGATAGTTGCATGACCAGCGCGCCTGAACACCACGAGTCCCGCCACCCCACCTTCATGCAGTACGTGACGATAGCCATCGTGCTATTCGTCATTACGATCGTCGAGTTCCTGATTATCTTGCCCGAAGACTGGCAGGGCCAAGCATGGACCTTGGCGCCCTTGATCATCCTTTCCTGTATCAAGTTCGCCATCGTCATCATGTTCTACATGCACCTGAAGTTCGACAACCAGCTTTTCAGTTGGATTTTCCTGGCCGGGCTGGCCCTCGGCTTGGCGGTTGTCATCGCGGTGTTGGGCCTGTTCTTCGCCCTGAACGGCGCCCCGCGGGCCTACGCCGTAGCCAACGCCATTCCCTATGTTCATGTGGAGAAGGGGGAAGAGCACGAGGAGTCAGTTCAGGCTGAACTCCCCGTTGTGACTACTCCAGCGGATACCACCCAACCCTCCACCGGCGCCGGAACAACGCAGACCGGCTCCACGGACTCCCCAGCCCCCGCCGGAGCGGTTTCCGCTTCGGTGGGACAGGAAGTCTTCCTCGGAGTGGGCACCTGCGGCACCTGCCACATGATTACCGGCATCGCCCCGGGCGGCGTGGGTCCGGACTTGAACAAAATCGGGTCTGAGGCAGCTAGCAGGAAACCGGGACTATCGGCGGCCGCCTACATCGAAGAGTCCATCCGCAGCCCGGAGGTCTTCGTGGCCGAAGGCATATCCAACGCCTTGCCCGGCCTCATGACCCAAGTTCTAATCGACAGCTTGGGCCTGACCGACGACCAGATAGCGTCCTTGGTGGAGTTCCTGCTGGAACAGCAGTAGAGAAGCCCAGTCCCTCAGCCCCTAGCCGGTGGGCCCAAGGCTGAACTCCCCATCATCCCCAAACAGTAGCTGCCGAACTCCCGTAACCGCGGCTTCGTTGATGTGCCCGTAGATGTGGGGATAGATTTCTCCGCTCCGGCTGGGTTCCCACTTCACTGGCGAATTGAGGCGTCCGGTATCGACCTCCAACACCAGCATGTCCCTTTCCCCGGAATACAGCCGCTGGGCCACCCGGAGCAGTTGCTCCTCATCCTTGGAACAGTGATTGAATCCCTCTTCGGCCAGGCTGGCAGCGCTGTACTCACCGGGAACCCGGCCATCCCAGTCCTGCCGCCGCACCAAGTGATAGATTACAGGCAAGTGTCTCACCCCCTACGTGTATTGCAGGAAGCGCCGCGTTCGGCGTTGCTCCCCAAGCCGGAAGGCAGGCTTCCCGGGGTTCTCCAAGCGGGAGCCCCCGCCGGTCAGGTGCCCGCCCTCTTCGGACCTGGCCAGGCCATCCCCCAATTTGTGCTCCCCGGCTGCCGGTGTTAGCATTGGCGGGCTCTCGACCACGGAAACAGGCTAGCGGAAGGCCATGCAAGCAGAACAACACCAGGGTTCCGGTCTGAAGTACATGACGGTAGTGCCCGACGGCTACACCCCGGAAAGCCGTTACCCATTGATAGTAATGCTCCACGGCTTTGGGGCCAATATGCAAGACCTTGCGGGCCTCGCCCCCATGATCAATCAAGAAGGATACGTCTACGCTTGCCCAAACGCTCCCCTCGCCTTCGACTTGGGCGGCGGGCACGCCGGTTGGGGGTGGATGGCCCCCCGGGGGATGTCCACGCCGGAGCAAGTGCAAAACGCTGAGGACCTGCTGGCGGAATTTTTCGACGAAGTATTCCAGCAGTTCAGCGTAGATCCGGGACAGGCGGTGCTGCTGGGGTTCTCCCAAGGCGGAGGCATGACCTATCGCTGCGGGCTGGAGCGGGCCGGAGCCTTCGCTGGCTTGGCAGCCCTTAGCGCCACTCTCCCGGAGGAAGACGTCCTGAATGGAAAGCTTCCCCAAGAGCGCAGCCAGCCGGTTTTCATCGCCCACGGATTGTACGACCCCATGGTAACCATTGAGCGGGGCCAAGCAGCCAGGGACTTCTTGCAAAAGTCGGGCTACTCCCCCGAGTACCACGAATACGAGATGGCCCACCAGATAAGTCCCGACGTGGTGAATGACCTGACGGAGTGGCTTGGCCGGGTGCTGCCTCCAGCAAAAACCACCCCAAGTTAGGAACCACGCAAAACCGGGCAGTTTGGAGGACCTGCTACTCGTCCTCCACCCACGACATCACCCGGTCTACGGTTATCTCCAAGAGCGCCATGTCGCCCCGTTCCATTAGCTCCTGGGCAAACTCCTCGCCCCGTTCCGGACCGTCGTACCTGACGCAGATGGAGCGCACCCTTTCGGCCAATCCCTCATTGTTGAGAGCCGCCGTCCCCTCCAGCACCACGTACTTGTAAGGGCGTTGGTTGGTAGCCACCGACAGGGCCACCCTCGAGTTCCTCCTCACGTTGCGAATCTTGACCGCCCCCTCCCCGGCCATGACCCAGGCCCGGTCCGAGTCGCCTTGGTACCACACCGGGGCCACGTGGGGAGTCCCATTTCGCCGCAACGTCACCAAGTGTCCCACCCGCACCTGGGCCAGATGCTCGTCAGCTTCCTCCCTGGTCAGTCCCGCCATATTTCTCTGCTCCTATGAATGGCCGTTTCCGCGGCCAAATATACCACGCAGCAGTCCACCTAAGGGGCGCCCCTTGAGGCTAGAACTCTGACGGCGGGGAAACAATTCCACAGCCCTTCCTGAACCTTGGATGTGGGATACTGAATATATGAGAATCCTTGTCCCAATCGCCCTTCTCATCCTCCCTGCCCTGCTGCCCGCATGTGCCGGCAGCACGCCTACACCCTTACCCACACCTACGCCCACGGTGCAGACCCACCGCCCTCTCCCCACCGTGGACTACCGGGAGCCGGTCCGCCTTCCGGCCGACGAAGGAGCCCACCTTGCGCCGGTGGAGTGGTGGTACTTCAACGGCCACTTGGAAGGTGCGAACGGCAGAGAATACAGCTTTCACTTCGTCACCTTCCTCACCATCGCCCCCGATGGACAGATGCCACTGTTGTTGCAGCTCAGTTGGGCCGACCACCAGAAGGGGGACTTTATCACCGTTGAGAAGCCGTCCCTGGCCGGCGGCTTGGACAAGAGGACCAGCAGGTTCAGCTTCCAGGTCGAAGACTGGAGCATGGCCGGCGACGGCTCGGAGTACCGGCTGCACTTCACCGCGGGAGAATACTCCCTGGACCTGGATGCCCTGCCGCTAAAACCGGCGGTCCTGCACCACGAGACCGGTGTGGTGGACATGGGTAAAGCCGGCAAGACCTACTACTACACCCGCCCCCGTTTGGCGCTGACCGGGACCCTGACCCAGGACGGGGCCGCCACGCCGGTGACCGGCTTGGCGTGGATGGACCACCAGTGGGGCGATTTCACCGTGGCACCCATCGGCTGGGACTGGGCCAGCATCCAGTTGGACGACGGTTCCGAGTTGATGTACGCCGGGGTCTGGGACTCCAGTAACCGCGAGGCCATTGCCTCCTACGTCACCTATGTTCCCGAGACAGTATCAGGGCCCGCCGACGCGGTGCATCTCGCCGGGAGCCAAGCCCGGTGGTCCGCCACCGGTACGTGGACCAGCCCCGGCACCAGCGTCGAGTACCCCCAAGGCTGGACCATCGCCGTGGACTCCCTCGGCTTGGAACTGGAACTGGTCCCCAAGGCACCCGATGCCGAGTTCGCCAACAGCGTCTATGTGCCTCCCGCCTACTGGGAAGGAGCGGTGACAGTCAGCGGCACAAGGGATGGGGAGAAAATCGGCGGCAAGGGGTTCGTGGAACTGGTGGGTTACGACGACAGGGAGCTTCCCGGCCCGCGCCGGACGGCCCCTGACCAATCATCGCGTCCCGGAAGAGCCGGGGAATCAGACGGCTTCGCGGATGCTACGTTCCAGCTTGGCCTGCTCACCGGGAATGTCTTCGGGCTGAATGGGCACCGGCAACTTGGCCAATAGCTCAAGGACCGTTCCGTGCAGCACGGCCGTCTCCTCTTCCGAGAGGCCGGACCGCCGGGCGAAATCATCAGCCCCGTAGAGCACCGCCTGGCGGAACCCGTAGTCAGCCACCGCCCGGTTGGTTATTTCGATCAGCTTCTCCATCTGAAAACTGCCCCTCATTCCGACGCGGCCCAAGCCCCGCCATCGGTGATGTAGGTGCTTCCGCTAACGTAGGAAGCCTCATCCGAGGCCAGCCACAAAGCCAGGTTGGCAATCTCTTCCGGTCTGCCCACCCGCCCCAGTGGGTGACCCTCCTGCCTTTCCTGAAAAGTCTCGGCGCTTGCGGTGCTCCCCCGCATCTGGGGAGTGTCCACACCCCCCGGGGCGATGCAATTGACCCTCACCCCCTGGGGAGTGTACTGGGCCGCCGCCACCTTGCTCAGGTGAATCACACCCGCTTTGCTGACCGCATAGGGAACCGAGTAGGCCACTCCCCTTATTCCGGACATCGACGCTATGTTCACGATGGAACCGCCGCCGGCCTCCAGCATGGCGGGTATGGCGTATTTGCAACAGTAGAACAGGCCCTTCAGGTTGGTGTCCATAGTCAGGTCCCAGGACAGGTCGTCCACCTCTGTCAGTGGAGGAGTTCGAATCAGGATGGCCGCCCCGTTCACCAAGACATTCAGCTTGCCGAAACGGGAAACCGCGTCAGCCACCATCCCCTCAACCTGGCTCGAACTGGAAACGTCAACAACGGCCACGGAAGTGCTGGCCGCATCGCCAATCATTGCGGCGGTCTCCTCAGCCCCCGTAGCATTCCGGTCGGCCACCACGACTCTGGCTCCTTCCTTGGAAAACCGGAGGCAAATGGCCCGGCCAATCCCCGAGCCGCCGCCGGTCACGATTGCCACCTTGTCTTGCAGCCTCTCTGCCATAACCTGCACCTGCACCCGGCAACTAGCCTCGTCCAGAGACCAAGGCAAAAGGGCCCTTAGACCCTGATGGGCCGATTATAGCACAGGCCACCTTGCCATTTTGACGGTTTCCGGCTATCATGTTACGGAAATGTCCTCTTCAGAACAGAGAACTGTATTGTATCCCCGCCACTTGGAACTGGGCGCCCGGATGGTGCCCTTCGGTGGCTGGGATATGCCGGTGCAATACTCCGGCATTCTGGCAGAGGTAAACGCCGTCCGCACCGCCGCCGGGTTGTTCGACGTGTCCCACATGGGCCGCCTGCACGTCACAGGGCCCCGGGCCGCCGAATTCCTGGACTGGGTGCTCACCGCCTCGGCCTCCAGCCTGAGGGTCGGGCGGGCCCGCTACTGCTTCATTTGCAACGAGTCCGGTGGAGTCATCGACGACACCATCTTCTACCGCTTGGCCGAAGAGGAATTCCTGGTCGTTCCCAACGCCGGCAACCGCCTGGAGGTTGTTGACTGGTTCCGCCAGTGGATTGACCGTAAGTTCAACGCCGGATGTACCCTGGAGGACCACACCGAAGAAACCGCCCTCATCGCCTGCCAAGGCCCGGAGTCCTTGGCGGTTGTCGATGCCTTGGCCGATGCTCCCGTGGATGACCTTCGGCCCTTTGCTTGGCGCAGGACCGAGATAGCCGGGCTAGCGGCGATGGTTGCCCACACCGGCTACACCGGCGAGGACGGTGTAGAAATTTTCGTAGGCTCCAAGGACGCCGACCCTCTGTGGCAAGCCCTGCTCGACCGGGGCCTCGAACGGGGATTACTGCCCTGCGGGCTGGGAGCCAGGGACGTGCTCCGCCTTGAAGCCGGCCTGCCCCTCCACGGCCATGAAATAGACCCCCAGACCACCCCTATCGAGGCGGGGCTTGAGCGTTTCGTCACAGCAGACAAGGACCACGTGGGCGCCGCGGCACTGAACAACCAGTTGTTGAACGGCGTGGAGCGCCAGCTTGTGGGCTTCACCATGCCCGGACGCAGCGCCCCCAGAGCCGGGTACGCCATATCCGTTGAAGGGCACCCAGCCGGCTCCGTCACCAGTGGCAGCTACTCCCCTACCCTTGACACCAGCATCGGCATGGGCTATATCTCGTTAGGGAACGGGCTTGACCGTCAGCTCTCTACGGGGGCCCTGCAGCCGGGGCAACAGTTGGAGTTGGACATCCGGGGGCGGACAGCCTCCGCCGAAATAGTCCAGTTGCCCTTCTACAGCCGCCAGTCAATACCGGAAAAGTAGAGACCACAAAAGGCCTCTGCCACAGGAATCCTCCATGAATCCGAATGACCGCAAATACACCCGGGAGCACGAGTGGGTTAAAGTCGAGGACGCCTCATCAGGACGCGCCCTCGCCGGCATAACGGCATACGCCCAAGACCAGCTTGGGGACATCGTTTACTTCGACCTTCCCCAGCCCGGCTCCCCAGTGCAGCACTTGGCCAAGATGGGAGAAGTCGAGTCGGTAAAAGCGGTTTCGGACCTATACTCCCCTATCAGCGGCCAAGTACTGGAGGTCAACCAGCAGTTGGCCGACCATCCGGAAATAGTCAACCAAGACCCCTTTGAGGAGGGTTGGCTTATCCGGGTCGAGATGAGCGATGCTGGGGAAATCGACTCCCTGATGTCGGCGGAAGAATACGAAAGCTACATCAGCGGGTTGCACTAGACTTGCCTGTCACCAGTAGGAGTTCATTCCCTGCAGGAAAACCCTGAACCGGCCTTTCCCGGCCTGCCCGACTTTTCATGACCACCGACTACTTCCAGTCCCACTACATCCCCAACACCAGGGAAGAGCAGGAAAAAATGCTCTCTGTTCTGGGACTGGCCTCCATCGACCAGCTCTTCGAGGACATCCCCGCCGAATTCCGCAACCCCCCGCTGGACCTGCCCGATCCCCTGTCCGAGCTGGAAATCCAGCGAGAGTTGAGCGGCTTGGCCGCCAAGAACCGCCCTCTGGCCAGCGGGCCGTCATTCCTGGGCGCCGGCTCATACCACCACTTCATACCCGCAATTGTTAAAGCACTGATGACCCGGGGCGAGTTCCTCACTGCCTACACCCCCTACCAGGCCGAGGCCAGCCAGGGCACACTGCAGGTCATTTACGAGTTCCAGACCATGATCTCCAACCTGTACGGCATGGAAGTGGCCAACGCCGGCATGTACGACGGGGCCACCAGCTTGGCCGAGGCGGTCCTGATGGCCTGCCGCGTTACCCAGCGAAACCGGATTGCGGTATCTGCCTCAACTTCCCCCACCTATCTACAAGTGATACGCACCTACTGCCAAGCCCAGGGCATCCAAGTTGACTCCGTGCCCGCTGGCTCCCCGGACTTGGACGATTCCACCGCTTGCCTGGTGGTGCAGTACCCCAACTTCTACGGATACGTGGAAGACATGGAGGCCCTGTCCGCCGCGGTCCATGCTCAGGGTGGCCTGTTCGTAGTTTCGGCCGACCCCACCGCCATGGGAATGTTCCAGTCTCCGGGCCATTACAACGCCGATATAGTCGCCGGAGAAGGCCAACCCCTGGGCATACCACCCAGCTTCGGCGGTCCCTACGTTGGCCTGTTCGCCACCAAGCAGGAGTACATCCGGCAGATGCCCAGCCGCCTGTCTGGAAGGACCGTGGACAACCAAGGCAGGACCGGGTACGTGCTGACCCTGCAGACCCGGGAACAGCACATCCGCCGGGAGCGCGCCACCAGCAACATTTGCACCAACGAGGCCCTTTACGCCTTGGCCTCGACTATCTACCTGGCGGCCTTGGGCAAGCAGGGACTGCGGCAGGTGGCCGAACTCTGCTACCAGAAATCCCACTATGCCGCTTCCCAAATTGCCGGACTGCCCGGATACTCCCTGCCAATTGATGGGACTTTCTTCCAGGAATTCGTGGTCCAGTGCCCCGCTCCGCCGGAGGAAATTAACCAGCGGTTGCTGCAGCACAATATCCTGGGTGGCCTGGATATTTCGGGACCCGAGTTTCGGGGCGGCCTTCCCCCGGAAGTGGTCAATCCCATGCTGTTGTGCGTCACCGAAATGAACACCCGGGAAGAGATCGACGCCCTCGTGGAGGCGCTGTCCGCCAATGGCTGAAGCCAAGGGAAGAGACACCACCCGCCTGCTCATGGAGCGCAGCGTGCCCGGGCGCGTCGGCTCCGTCGCGCCGCCCAGCGACGTACCGCCGCAGCCCCTGCCCGACGCCAAGCTGCTGCGCACTCAACTGGACCTGCCAGAGGTCTCCGAACCCGAGGTCGTCCAGTACTTCACCAACCTCAGCCAGCGGAATTTTTCCATCGACACCCACTTCTACCCCTTGGGCAGTTGCACCATGAAGTACAACCCCAAGATCAACGACGAAGCGTCATTCATGCCGGGGTTCGCCAACGCCCATCCTCTCCAGTCCCCGGAACTGTCCCAAGGCGCGCTGGCAGTGCTTCACCGGCTGCAGGGATTCCTGGCCGAGGTGACCGGCCTTCCTGGGGTCAGCCTGTCAACCCTGGCGGGGGCCCACGGCGAGTTCGGCGGAATGCTGATGGTACGGGCCTACCACCACTCCCGTGGAGAGCAGGGCCGGACCAAGGTGGCCATTCCCGACAGCGCCCACGGCACCAACCCGGCGTCGGCCGCCATGGCCGGCTTCGAGGTAGTGGAGCTGGCTTCCGACAGCCAAGGCAACGTGGACTTGGAAGCGCTTCACGAAGTGGCCGGCCCCGACTTGGCTGGCGTGATGATTACCCTTCCCAGCACCCTGGGACTCTTCGACACCAATATAGTTGAGGTCTGCCGCATCGTTCACGACGCTGGCGGGCTGGTCTACGGCGACGGCGCCAACATGAACGCCCTGCTGGGGCGCGCCAAGCTGGGAGACTTGGGGTTCGATGTCATCCACCTGAACCTCCACAAGACCTTCAGCACCCCCCACGGCGGTGGCGGCCCCGGCGCCGGCCCCGTCTGCGCCGCGGAACGCCTGCAACCCTTCCTGCCCACGCCCGTTGTGGAAGCCAGCGGGGGCGAATCCCTATCCTTTGCCCTGGCCGCCCCGCCCCAGACCATCGGCAAGATGAGCGGGTTCCACGGCAACTTCGGCGTGCTGGTGCGGGCCTACACCTACATCCGCACCCTGGGTGCCGCCGGCATAACCTCCATCAGCGGCAACGCCGTCCTCAACGCCAACTACCTGATGGAAGCTCTAAAGGACACCTACTACCTGCCCTATGACCGGCGCTGCATGCACGAAGCAGTCTTTTCCGCCGACTGGCAGAAATCCCGGGGAGTAAGTGGGTTGGAAGTGGCGAAAAGGCTCTTGGACTACGGTTTCCATGCCCCCACCATGTACTTCCCCCTGATAGTCCACGAAGCTCTGATGATCGAGCCCACCGAGTCCGAGAGCCTGGAAACCCTGGACGCCTTCATCCAAGCCCTGCGGGACATTGACCGGGAAGTCACCGAAAGCCCCGACTTGGTATCCCAAGCCCCCCACTCCACTCCCGTCTCCCGCCTCGACGAGGCCCAAGCCGCCCGTCGCCCCCACCTCCGCTGGACGCCGGGGGAGTAGCGAGGCCCTTTGGGGGTCTTACAGCCGTGTTTCAGGGAGTTCCAGAGGGTTGCACCACCTTCATAAAGGGACTGCCAAGGTCTAACGCTTAAGGACTCACCGTAAGAGGAGCGTAGGAAAACCTCCAACCTAGCCAGATTTACAGCCCGAAATCATAATCATCGGCCCGTACGCTATCAAAACCCTCAACATGGACGAAAGCACACCCCCGATTTAGACTCCCAGGCAATCAAGAAGGAGGCAAGAAGTATGGAGGTGCTGCACCGCAAACTCGACGGCAGCATGAACTTAAGAATCCCTGAGAACTTTGCAGCGGAACTTGGCCTCGAACCGGATTCCGAGGTTTCAGTCACCATCCTGGGAGGCTCCATCATGGTCCGCCATGCCAGACATCCAAACCTGTTGGACACACTCCTGGAGAAGGTCAACAACGACAACCTGCACGGCGAAACCTCTACAGGGCCGGCAATCGGAAGAGAGGAATGGTAGCAGGCCAACCTCAGACACCCAAGAGAGGGGACGCCATATCCATAGATTTATACCCGCAGGCGGGGCGCGAACAGGCAGGACGGCGCCCCGCCCTTGTTCTATCGCCCAGAGCCTACTACGACAAAGTAGGACTTGTCATCATATGCCCGATCACCAGGCAGGCCAAAGGGTATCCATTCGAAGTGGATATACCAAGAGGACTGCAAGTAGACGGAGTAATCCTCTCGGACCACGTCAAAAGCCTTGATTGGAGAACAAGAAACGCCCAAATAATCTGCCAGTTGCCTGAAGAAACCGTGGAAGACGTAGTCAGAAAGCTGAACACCCTCACTGGCCCGGTCGCAGAGCCGTAGCAATCCGAGCCAACCTGTTCGGCACATTCTCGAAGGGTTGAGATAGGTGGTAGCATACCAACATGAAAGTGGAACTTACCGCCGTATTCAAGAAGGTTCCTGAGGGCTACATTGGCTTCGTAGAGGGATTACCTGGGGCCAACACTCAAGGACGCACTTTGAAGGAAACCCGTGAAAACCTGCACGAGGCCGTCTTCTTGGTCATTGAAGCGAACCGTACCTTGGCGAAAGAGTCCTTGTCCGGCTCACCCGTGATCCGCGAACCCTTTGCAATCTCAGACGAGTGAGACGGAGAGACCTTATTCGTCACCTCAACAGGAACGGCTGCGACCTCTTGCGGGAAGGCAGCAATCACAGCATCTTTGTGAACCGGGAAACCCGTTCCTCCACCGCCGTCCCCAGACACCGAGAAATTAACGACTTCCTTGCCCGCAAGATCTGACGCGACCTTCGGATTCCCGAACCTTGACACCGCTGCCATTAGAGCAACAGCACAGTTCGTGCCCCTCCTCGCCTACTAAACAGACCCCCCTACCCATCCCCCTCCAGCACCCGCCGCAGCGCCTCCTGGTCGGCCCGCACTTCCACCCCCGCCCGTTCCTCCTGCAGCAGCATTGCCACCCTGGAGTCGCGGCCAGCCCAGCCCCGGTTCATGGCCTCGGTCAACTCCTGCAACGCCAGGTTGGCCAACCGCATTGGCACCTCGAACTCCCGCCCCACGCTTACCGCCAAGTCCACGTCCTTCCGGGCCAGCCTCAGGGCAAAGTCCGGCGGGTCGAATTTCCCCGGCAACAGGTGTTCCGCCAGTCCCTCAAAGGTTCCCCGGCGGCCTTGGGCGCCCTTCCGCACCGCCTCCCACAGCGCCAGCGGCTCCACGCCGGCCTTGACGCCCATGGTGAACACCTCGGCCAGCGCGGTCTGGATGACGTACCCGGCGCAGTTGTGCACCAACTTCGCGATTGCCCCGCTGCCGATGGGCCCCACGTAGTAGGCTTGGTCGCCAATAGCGTCCAGCACCGGCTTGCAGCGGTCGAAGACTTCCTTGTCCCCGCCAACCCAGATGGCCAGCCGCCCGCTCTCCGCGCCCCTGGGGCCGCCGCTGACCGGAGCGTCCAGCACGTGAATCCCCCGGGGCGAGACCTCTTCGTGTATCCTCCGGATAAGCCCCGGCGTGCTGGTGCTCAGGTCGAAATACACCTTGCCAGGCTCCATCCCCTCCATGATGCCGTCCTCGCCCAAGGCCACCGCCTCCACCTCCGTCGGCCCCGGCAGGGACGTGAAAACCACCTCGCTGGCTAAAGCCACTTCACGGGGCGAATCCGCCCACACCGCTCCGGCCTCCAAGTGGCGCGTCGCCGACTCCCGCCTCAGGTCATGCACCACCATCTCGTTGCCCCCGGATAGGGCGTTGTAGGCCATGCCGCTGCCCATGGTTCCCAGTCCGATAAACCCTACTTTCATGAAGCCCCCAAAGTCCCGGCCTTCAAAGTCCCAGATAGAAGAATGGCACCATTATCGGAGGGCCGGGTATGGCTGGCAACCTGCCTTGTCAATGGAGGACGGTTTGGGCATACTGGGCGGCGTACCAAATCTCCATTCCCTTCATTCAGCGTCGGCGGCAAGGCAATGCAACAACCCGGCGGCCAATGGGACCCGGTCCTTAACGAGGACTTCCGGCCCAACATCCACAGCCACCTTGCGCATTCGGAACGGTTGCTCAGCACCTTCGGCTCGTTCCACGCCACCAACTACCGGGTGCTCCGGATGGACCCGCCCGAGGGTCCAAGTAAGGGGCTCCTGCTGGAGATTCCGTATAATCGCCTGATTTCCGTCGATCTGGTGCGGCGGGCCAATCACCCCTTGTTGATCCTGGGAACCGTGATGGCGCTGCTGGGGTTGTTTATCATGCCGGTCCTGCCGGTCAGCGCCCTGCTGACCCTGCCCATCGCCGGCGGAGTGCTGTTCATGGGCGCCCGCGGCAAGCCAGGATATTTCCAGTTGTCCGCCCAAGATATGCCGAAGCGTGAAGAAAGGTTGTGGAGGGTGGAGTATGAAAGGTCCGGTAGCTTCGTCGCCACCCTGCGCAGCGCCATTGGGCAAATGCCCGAATTTTAACTGGCCGGGGAGCAGCCACCTTGCAACAGAAAGAACGACTTTGGTTGTACGACGCGGTCGAACCCGGCCAGGAGGGGCAACCCACCGTTGTCTCCCTGACCGCCGAGAACATTGCCGAGTACGCCCGGGTCACCCAGAACTCCGACCCACGCTATTCTGCAGCTGCCTCCACCACAACAGGCCCCTTGGTGGCGATGCCCACCATGGTCCTGTCCTATGCCCCATTGCTCCGGGAAGACATCGCCCGGAATAACGGCTTCACTGCCCAGGAAGTGTCCGAAACCCACCGCCGCCAGACTCCCTTCGCCAAGTGCGAAATTCGCTGGCAGCGACCGGCCGTGGAGGGGGACACCATTACGGGCAAGCGCCGGGTTCTGGAGAAGTACGAGCGCAGGGGCAGCAAGTTTGTCACCTTCCGTGTGGAGGCCGTCAACCAGCTCGGCCAGCCGGTGGCCGAGTACGACTACACCTGCATCTTCGACTACCAGCAGGGCCGCAAGGAGGTCCCTCCCGGCCAAGGGGCTCTAGTATCGGAGGGTCCTGCCCCCGTTCTCGCTGCCGCAGACCGCAGGGAACTGACATTCGACAGCATCGCCGTGGACGACCAACTCGCCACCCTGACCCTGTCGGAAAGCCAGGATATCATCAACGGGAAAGACGCCTTCCGGTTGGCCGGAGAACACAACCCGGTCAACATCCATACCGACGAAGAATTCGCCCGGCAGAACATATTCAGCGGCACCGTCAGCTCCGGCCCGGCGGCTATGGCCTACGTTGACCAGATGTTGGGCCTGTCTTTCGGCCCCCTGTCCTGCTATGACGGCGGCCTGCTGGTGCTGCGGGCCATCGAGCCCTTCCGCGCCGGCGACACCGTGACCTGGTCCGGAACGGTCACCGGGAAAATGATAGAAGACGGCCGCCGTCTGGTGGAGTGCCGCATCCGGGGCGTCAACCAGAGAGGGGACTTGGTCAACCTGTCCGACGCTACCCTGGTCTTAAACGACTGACCCCCCAGCCCCTAGCGCACCCTGCCGTAAACCCGGTCTGGAGAGACCAGCACAACCACCGCCTCCTGCTGCACCATGGCTTGGTCGTACTCCTCCCAGTCCGGGTGTTCCTTGTCACCGCAGGCCCGGTACACCTCCCGCAGCAGTACCCGAAGCTCTTCGGCGTCGGTGTTGCCCGCGTCAAATAGAGTCGCTTGGCCCTCCACCACTACGAAGTTCCTCCAGTCAGGAGTCACCGTCAGCACCGTGCAATTCTGGTCCCGTCGCAGGTTCCGAACCTTGGCCGACTTGCCCCGCACCGACACAAAAGCCGCTTTACCCTGGTAGGCCCCGCACACCACAATGCTGACTTGGGTCCCCCCGTTCCGCTGCCGGGTAGTGATGACGCCTTGGTGGTTGGCTTCCATGAATGGCCTGGCTTCCTCGAATTCCAAAGTTGCACCTCCCCTTTATCTAATTCACCACAAGTATACCCCGCCGCTTGTCCTGCCTCGATGAAGGCCTTACATTTACCTCAAAGCTTGGGGAGGACGGACTTGGAACTGAAAGAACTGGGCAACACCGGAGTCATGGTCCCGGAAATCGGGCTGGGCACTTGGAAATACCGCGGCGGCGTGGAGCCGCTTCTGGCAGGCCTGGAGGTAGGGGCAACATTCATCGACACCGCCGAGATGTACCGTACCGAGGATGTAGTGGGAGAAGCCATAGCCGCCCGCCGTCGCAATGTGTTTCTGGCCACCAAGGTTTCGGGAAGCCACCTGCGCCGCGACCAAGTGCTTCGGGCCGCCGATGCCAGCCTCCGGATGCTGGACACCGATTACATCGACCTGTACCAAGTCCACTGGCCTAACCACTCCGTCCCCATCGCCGAGACCATGGGCGCCATTGAGAGCCTGGCCGACCAAGGCTTGGTGCGGTTCATCGGGGTCAGCAATTTCCGGTTGAGTGAACTGCAGGAGGCCGAAAGGGCCATGTCCCGCCATCCCATTGTCTCCAACCAAGTCCTCTACAGCTTAAAGGACCGGGAGATCGAAAGCGGCCTGCTGCCCTACTGCCAACAACAGGGGATAACGGTCATCGCCTACACGCCCTTGGCCGACGGCTCCCTGGCCAGAAAGCCCCGGACTTTTACCCGCCACAACGAAGGAATTAAGACCCTGCAGGAAGTTGCCCGGCAGACGGGCAAGACTATGGCCCAAGTGGCATTGAACTGGTGCACCTTCCATCAGGGAGTCGTTGCCATCCCCAAGAGCAACAGTGCTGAGCGCACGAAGGAGAACTGCGGAGCCTCCGGCTGGAGGCTTTCGCCAGACGAGGTGCAGGCCCTCGACGACGCCTTTTGAATTGGAGCACTTCCTATAGGTGGCGTCCGCTGAACCAATGGCCGGTGGGTTGACAATCCCTTAGTCCCGCCCTACGGTAATGCGGCAGCCCTCGTCTGGGACGAGCGGCGGCAAATTCGGCCATCAGCGGCAGGGCATTTATATTGGGGCGGCAGCGTGGTTCCGGGTGCGGAAGCTGCCGCCTTGTTATTTTGGTGTTGCCTCATGACCAGTGAAATCGACCAGTCTCCCACACTTGTTTCACCGGAAACATCCGGGGCCAGCAATGGGCAGGAACAAGGCGCCGGCGAAGCCTACATCCAAGTCAAATCGGTGTGGAAGGTCTTTGGGGCCAACCCCCAAAGAGTTCTGGACCCGGCACATGCCGACAAAGACCGGGCCTTCTTTCAGACCGAATTCGGCAACGTCGTCGGCCTGCAGGACGTCTCCTTTGACGTGCATCGAGGTCAGACCTTTGTAGTCATGGGCCTCTCCGGAAGTGGCAAGTCCACCATGGTTCGCTGCTTGATCCGTCTCATAGAGCCCACCGCCGGGGAAATAGTCATCGACGGCGAAGATATCACCAAGATGACGGACAGCGAGCTCACCGATTTTCGCCGCCGCAAGATTGCCATGGTCTTCCAGCATTACGGCCTGATGCCTCACCGGAACGTCATCGACAACGCCTCCTGGGGCCTAGAGGTGCAGGGCATCGGCCAAGAAGAGCGCTACACCCGCGCCCGGGAAGTGCTGGATCTCGTGGGACTCAAGGGCTGGGAAGAATCCTACCCCCGACAGTTGTCCGGCGGAATGCAGCAGCGTGTGGGCCTGGCCCGGGCCTTGGCGGTTGAAACCGGCATCCTGCTCATGGACGAGCCTTTCAGCGGCCTCGACCCCCTGATCCGCCGGCAGATGCAGGACGAGTTGCTGCGCCTGCAGGAAGAACTTCAGAAGACCATCGTTTTCATCACCCACGACCTCAACGAGGCCCTGAAGCTGGGAGACCGGATTGCAATCCTCCACGACGGCCGGGTGGCCCAGATTGGCTCTCCCGAAGACATCGTGCTCCGGCCCGAGGACGAATACGTAGGCGACTTCACCCAGGACGTGCGCCTGGAAACCGTCCTGACCGCCAGCAAGGTGATGGTGGCGCCCAAGGCAACCCTGATGGGCCATCAAGGGCCCCGAGCTGCGTTGCATACCATCGGAGGGAGCGACGGAGATGCCGCCTGGGTGGTTGACAGGAGAGAACGTTACATGGGCCTTCTCTCCATCAGCAACGCCGAACGGGCCTTGCGGGCCGGCGTCACCAGGCTCGACCAAGGCTGGGACTACGTTGACCGTGAATACCAGGCGGTGTCGCCCTCCACCACCTTTGACGAGCTCATATCTTTGGCTCTTGCCAGTGACTACCCCATTCCGGTAACCGATGACGAAAACACCTTGGTGGGTGAGGTGCATCGCAGCGCCCTGGCCGAGGCCATCGCAGAAACATCCCACGCCGACCCCGACTACGCCGCAAACGCCGCCGCAAACGCGGCCCTAGCCACGGAAGAACAGGAGAATGGTGGATGAAACCGGACCCACTTCTCCCGAGGAGTCAACAATGGCAGTGTTAACCGGCGGCCAAGGAGAACTGCAACCTGACGACACGGTCATGCAGGAGGCAACACCAGCCGCTGCGCCGGCCCGCACCCAGATGCTTAAGATGCGGCCCTCTCACTGGAAGCTGGCCAGCTTTGCCCTGATACTGGTAGTGTTTGTGGTGTCCCTTGCCGTGTGGGGCCCCGGAATGGAATACCCCACCACCGCTTCCACTTCGCAGGTTGCCGCCTCCGAAGGTTCCAGCGTAACCCTCACCCGCTCCTATCGCGACATCACTGCCGACGCAATCACCTCCGTTGTGAAATGGATTACCGGCGAGGGCGACTGGCTCTTTGGAGGCATCGAGGCCGCCATAACCTACTCCCTGCTGTACATCGAACGGGGGCTCAACTGGCTGCCCTGGCCGGCAGTGGTCCTGGGTCTTGCCCTGTTGGCCTATGCCGTGGGTCGCTGGCCCCTGCTGGTGTTCACTCCGGCCGCACTGCTCTTCATTGGCTTCATGGGCCTTTGGGAGAACACAATAGACACCATTGCCCTTATGCTGGTCGCCGTGGCCCTCTCCGTGGGAATCGGCTTCCCCCTGGGCGTCCTCGGAGCCCGAAATCGGATGCTGGACAGCCTCATGCGCCCCGTCCTGGACGGCATGCAGACCATGCCCAGCTTCGTGTACCTGCTGCCAGGCATACTCTTCTTCGGCCTGGGCAAACCGGCCGGAATTTTCGCCACCATCATCTATGCAGTGCCGCCGGTAATCCGCCTGACCAATCTGGGAATCCGCCAAGTATCTCCCGACACTGTCGAAGCAGCCCGGTCCTTCGGCGCCTCGCCGGTCCAGCTCCTCGTCAAGGTCCAAGTGCCCATGGCCCTCCCCACCATTATGGCCGGCATCAACCAGACCACCATGATGGCCTTGGCCATGGTAACCATCGCCAGCATGGTGGCCGCTGGCGGCTTGGGAGACAACGTGCTTCGGGCCCTGCAGAAGAACGACCCGGGCAACGGCGCCATCGCCGGCTTGGCAATAGTATTCCTCGCCATCATCATAGACCGGCTTACCCAGGCTGCGGCCCGCCGCCGCCAGGAGGCCCTGGGAGAGGGCCACTAGCGACAGGGGCTGCGGCCAGTGTCTCGAGTGGTCCATTCGGTTTGACAGTGCAAGTCAATGCTGATACATTGGCTCCCGCCAAAAATCCAGCGGAATTCGCGCCGCCCAGACGGCGCCTGAAGTGGAGGCTTACCATTGCTTAGCAAGCAAAGATTCCTGTTGATGGCCTTGTTGATGGCCTTGGCGGTGACCTTCGGTGGTGTCGCCGCCTGCGGAGGCGGCGAAGAGCCCAAGCAGACCATCATCTTTGGCGACCTGAACTGGGACAGCGCCCAGTTGCAGAACCGCATAGCCCAGTACTTGGTGGAGAAGGGCTACGGCTACCCCACCGAAGTGAAGCTCGGCGCCACCCTCCCCCTCTTCCAGGGCCTGAAGCGGGGGGATACCCACGTCACCATGGAAATCTGGCTGCCTAACCAGGATGAGGCTTGGGAAGAGGCCCGGAGTGAAGGAGCTGTGCTTTCCGTAGGCCAGAGCCTTGGCAAGGACTGGCAGTCCTCATTCGTGATTCCCGCCTACCTGCAGCAGCAGTACCCAGATTTGGACAGCGTCGAAGACCTGAAGGACCAGCAGTTCAAAGATCTGTTCAAGACCGCTGAAACCGGCGACAAAGCTCGTCTGGTTTCCTGCGTCATCGGCTGGGCCTGCGAGGAAGTTAACGCCGCCCAGATAGAGGGCTACGGGCTTTCCGACCACGTCGATATCGTCAACCCCGGCGACGGCGCCGCCTTGAACGCCGACCTCTACGGGGCCTACGAGCGGCAGGAGCCTTGGCTGGGCTACCAGTGGGGCACCAACAACCCTGCCCTCGAATTGGACCTGGTTCGGTTGGAAGAGCCCGCATACAGCGATGAATGCTGGTTCACCACCAAGGCCTGCGCCTACGAGGACGCCACCATTCTCATTGCGGTCAACCCCGACCTGCCCGCGATCGCCCCCGATGTCATTCAGGTGCTTCGGAACTGGGACTTCAATATAGACATCTACAAGGCCGTCGTTCGCTGGCAGGGTGAAAACCCCGACGCTGACTTGGCCGCCACCGCCACTTGGTGGCTGAACAGCAACTCCAGCATCTGGCGAGGCTGGGTCACCGCTGACGCCGCCGAGATGGTCCAGGAAGCCTTGGACGCCGGCGAAAAGGCTGACGGCTGGCCCACCGAGTAACCCCCGCTCACGTCTTCGGCGGAACCACGTAAGTGAAAGAGGGGCCTCATTTATGGGGCCCCTCTCTTGTTGCCACTGGGAATTTCGTCCGGACCGGCTAGTTCCAGGACCAGAAAGCCAAAGACCCCTCGGTCAGCTCCCTCGGCTCCTCCCGCCCACTGGCATCCACCACGAACACCGACTCTCCCCGCGCCGAACCGCCGTTCCGCCGGGCAAAGGGCTCTTCCTTCGTGCCAGCAACCACCAACTGTTGGCCGTCGGGCGACCACAGGGAGTGGGAATAAGCATACTGGTCGAAGAAGCTCAGCATCGTTACAAGGTCACTGGAAGGACGGAACCGGAAGAGCGTAACCTCTTCATCACTCTCGATCGAAAAGACCTTCAACTCGAACAGTCGCTCCTCGGGGTTCACCGCAAACCATGCCAAGCGGTCCCCTGCCGGCGACCAGAAAAACGCCGTGATAGCCTCTTCGGCCACGACCCGCGGTCTTCCCCCGCTGGCAGGAACCACAACCAGCCGCTGCAACCCGGGGCGGCCATCAGGATCATGGTCGGCCACCGCCAGGGCATCCCCGACGGGAGACCAAGCAAAGGCTGCCAGGGGACCCACGTCCATGATGGGCAACACCGAACCGCCATCGGCCAGCCTCGAGACAACCAAGCCAGCATCCAATCCTCCGGAATCCACCACGGTGTATGCTACCCGCTCCCCGTCCGGCGAGAAAGCCGGGGCCCTGAAGCCGTACCCTACCGTTTGCAGCGTGACAGGCCCCGTTGCGAAGGGCTCCCTTGCCAGCTTGAGCTCGTCCCGCCCGTGGAGCAGGATGGCACTGCCGGTCGGACTCCAGTGAAAATACAGGGGCGCTCCCGTCTCAACCAGGGTGGCTCGTTCCGGGGCGGCTTCTCCGTCGGCCAAATCCGTATCAGCCACCACCAGTGCGAAGGCCTGCGGACCCGACACCAAGAAAGCCAAGTTGCTGCTGTCCGGCGACCAATAAAGGTAATGGGGCGCGCCTTCGCCTATCAGGGAGGGCGTAATATTCCGATATACCGTCGTCACACCCCCGCCCTGGCTGTCGAACACCTCTAGGGACACTTCCGGACCGCTCCCGCCAACCGTAACCCTGGATGCGGCAACCTTGCTGCCGTCCGGTGCCCAAGTAGGCCAGTAGTACTGGGTATCCAAGGACAGTCCCTGGGCCAGCACCCCACCCTTCTCCGAGTCAATCCTGGTCCCGCCGGTCAGGCTCAGCCGGTTGCTCCCGTCCGGGTCTATGGTAAATAGCCCCCCGTTACGTCCAACAAAAACTATCCTGTTTACCATTCCGATAGCCGCACCTTCGCCGTCCTCCCGGAGTGATGTCCCTGGCTCTCTCTGGTCTTCACCCGCAGACTCCGCCTCCTGCGGCACAGGAGGCGTCTCCGTCCCGCAGGCAAGCACCATCGTCAAGATGACTACTATGCAGGCTGTTGCTCCTGATATCCACTCCCTCGTCAAATAAGCCCGCCTCTCATCGCGGCCACCTCTCCAAGAGCGCCGCCCTCCCTGTGAGAATAACATCAACCGCTCTCTGCTCCAACACAACGTTGATAACGATTCCCAAGACGTGGACATTCAACTCTCCCGAAAGCATGGTTAGGACATCATCTTCAAAAACCTCCAGTGTTCCGCTTACAACCTATACGGCCCAGCTCACCCTTTCATTCACCAAACAACTCCCGGCCCCAACACCCCGACACTTCTGCCAGCACAATCAACAAATCTCCGCACTTTCTCCGTGCTAAAATAAACCCATCTCTAGTTAGATATCCTTCAATTGACCCCCAGTATTAACAACGTCAACGCTATTACCATTACTACACCTACATCTCTCTAATGATTGATTCTGTCAGATTGAATATAAAAGCCGGTAATGGGGGAAATGGTTGTGCCAGTTTTCTCCGGACCAGGTACCAACCCAAGGGCGGGCCCGATGGAGGCGACGGCGGAAATGGTGGAAACGCCTTCGTGTGTGGAGACGCTTCCCTCAATACCTTGCTGCATTTGAAGTTCAATAGCACCATCTACGTTGATTCCGGTGGCCACGGTAAGGGGAAGAACCGGAAGGGCGCTAACGGCGCCGACAGGACGATATTCGTGCCCATAGGGACCGAAGTTTGGCGAAAGGTGGGTCGGCGCGGCAGGGAGTTCATGGTTGACCTTGTCGATGAAGTCCCTTATTTGGTAGCCCACGGAGGGAAGGGTGGACTCGGCAATGCCAGATTCGCCTCTCCCACCAACCAGGAACCTGTCTTGGCGGAGAAGGGCGAACAGGGGGAGCAGATAGTCCTTCTGATGGAACTTAAGCTCCTTGCTGACGTTGGACTTCTGGCGAGGCCCAACGCAGGGAAGTCCACCCTTATATCTCGATGCTCAGCGGCAAAGCCCAGGGTAGCCGACTATCCCTTCACTACCGTCGAACCGGTGTTGGGCGTGGTTAGGAACAGGGACAGCGACTTCGTGATGATGGAAGTGCCGGGCCTGTTGGAAGGCGCCCACCGCGGTGTGGGATTGGGCCAGCAGTTCTTGCGGCACGCGGAGCGCGCCCGGGTCTATGTTCATCTGCTTGACGGGTTGAGCGACGATCCGGTGGCCGACTTTCACATGCTGAGCCGGGAGCTGGAAGAGTTCAGCCCCGACCTCGCCCGTAAGCCCCAGATAGTGGCGGTCAATAAGCTGGACGTGACCGAAGTTCGCAACGGCAGGGAGGACCTCCGGGGCCGCCTCAGCCAGGCCGCCGTCGAGAGGCAAGTAAGCAGCGGGCGGGAAGGTGGCTCTCCCCAGGTGATGTTCCTATCCGCCGCCACCGGCGAGGGAGTCCAGGACCTGTTGGACCGGATTCGTTCCCTGTTGGAGTCCATCCCCAAGGAGACGGCTCCCCTTGACCAAGTGAGGGCCGCTCCCAGGCAGCGGCCTCATCTGGCAAACAGGGTCTGGGTGGAGGACGATGTCTACGTAGTCCAATCTGAGATTCTTGAGCGCTTGGCCGCCAACGCAGACCCGAGGGATCCCAGGGTGATAGTCCAACTCTGGCGGGAGATGGAACGCCGGGGCCTCGCCAGGGACTTGGTGGACGCGGGCATCGAGGCCGGGGATACCATCAGGATAGGCAAAGTGGAAGTTGAGTGGTTCTAGGGCGCGTATCGGCCTCTTGGGTGGGACCTTCGACCCCATCCACATGGGTCACTTGGCCCTTGCTGCTGGAGCCCGGTTGGCCTTGGGTTTGGAGCGGGTGCTCTTCGTGCCTACCGGGCAGCCTTGGCTGAAAGCCGGCCTTCCCATCAGTGACGCCCGCCACCGGGTGGAGATGGTCAGGTTGGGAATAGCCGGTGAGCCTGCCTACTCCCTCTCCACCATTGAAGTGGAAAGGAGCGGCCCCACCTACACCGTTGATACCCTGGAACAACTGGCCGCTGAAAGCCATTCAGTTGAATACTGGCTGATACTGGGAATGGATGCCTTGGAACATTTTCACCGGTGGAAGCAGCCGGAGCGCATCTTGGAGCTGTGCCTCTTAGCTGTAGCGGGCCGGCTAGGCCACCAAGGATTGACCCTGGACCGGTTCTTTGAGCGGTTCCCATCCGCTGCGGACCGGGTGGAATCCCTCCCCTTGGACCTCCCGGACATAAGCGCCACCGGCATTAGGCATCGGGCAGCGAATGGGGAGTCACTTCAAGGGTTGGTGCCCGACGCCGTGGCCGGATATATACACAGTGCCGGTCTTTACCGGGACGCGGTTGAAGTGGATGCCCATTCGGGTCGCCAATCGCAAAGTGCAGCAGGGTGAGGGTGGTGTCCGAAATTGCAAACAGGCTTCTCGAACTGGCCTTGGAACGGGGGGCCCTGAAGTATGGCGACTTCACGCTTTCTTCGGGCAAGAAGAGCCCTTATTACTTTGACGGACGCCTCCTGAGCTTGGACCCCGAGGGCGCCCACCTGATCGCCCAGTCGGTGCTGCCTATCCTCCAGGGGGCAAACGTCGCCGCTGTTGGGGGCCCAACCTTGGGAGCCGACCCCATAGTCGCGGCCATCGCTCTCTGGGGTCACTTGGCTGGTGTCAGAATTCCGGGCTTCATTGTCAGGAAGGAGGCCAAAGACCATGGTACCGGGCAAGCCATAGAGGGGCCGCTTCAGCCCGGCTGTCGCGTTGCAATCATCGACGACACCTGCACCACCGGAGGGTCGCTGTTCCAAGCCATCGCCGCGGCCGAGGCGGCCGGCTGCACGGTGGCCAAGGTGGTGGCTGTGTTGGACCGCAGGGAAGGCGGCGGGGAAGCCTTGGCTGCCGCCGGCTATGACTTTGTTTCGATATTGGCAGCGACCCCGCAGGCGGAGATAGCGGTCTCTCCGTAGGGCGCCTCTCCCGTCACTCCCCCGGCCCGAATAGTTGCGAGAAGCCGCTGATTTCGGCCCAGCCTTCCGCCGGCGCTTCCAGCTCCAGCCTGCTCCCCGTTGACGCCTGAGCCTTGCGTACGTAGCCCATGCCAATCAAGTAGCCCTCCGGGGTCCAGCCGGTGGAAGTCACCAAGCCCACTGCCCGGCCTTCGTGGACCAGGGAATCACCGGGCGATACCTGGGCCGGTCCTTCGAACCTCAGGGTAACCAAGTGTTTCTGCACCTTCTGGTAGGTGTCCAGCCGGGCGATTACCTCCTGCCCGATGTAGCACCCCTTGGCGAAGTCAATGGAACCGATGAGGCCCGCCTCCAGCGGATTGTAGGGTTGGCCCATCTCCTGCCCGTGGCTCGGCACGGCGTGGGCTACCCGCAGGGCGTCGTAGGCCTCGGCCCCCATCGGAGTTGCACCCGCATCCAGCAAGGCTTCCCAAGCGCCAGCGGCTCCAGAAACTTCCAGCACCAGTTGGAATCCTGGTAATGGTCCCAGGGATTGCTGCACTACTTGGGCTGGGAAGCCCCCTACAGTAGCCGGTATGGCCCCGTAAGCTGGCAGGCCCGAAATCGCCTGGGTGTCCAATCCTGCGACCGTGGCCGCGGCAGCTGCGGCTTCCGGGCCCAGCATGGTGAGCATCGCCGAATTCTGCGTCCAGTCCTCCACCTCCACGTCGTCCATGATCGTGTACTTGTCCAGCCACTCGATAATCGCTTCCTGGGTACCCGGGCTGGTCAGGAGCAGCACGCAGTCCCCGGTGTTGACCACCTGCACCAAGTCAACGATGCGCCCTTGGTCCGTGGTCAGGATGGTGGGGGCTCCCTGCCCCGGCGCCAGTTCGTCTACTTTGTTGGTGGAAAGCCGGTTCAGCAGGTCCAGGCAGTCTGTCCCCGTTGCCTTCAGCCGGCCGGCGTGGGACCGATCGTGCACCGCCGCGCCGGATTCAGCCGCCCGGTACTCCTCGGCAACGGAACTGAAGACCCTGGGCATCTCCCACCCGTGAAGGTGGGTGAAATCTGTAACCCCTTGTGCCAGCGTCTCGTAGAGAGCGGAGCGCAACAGCGTCATGAGTGCCTCCCAAATGAAAAGCGCCGCCGGAATTCGAATCGGGCGGCGCCGTCCGGTAGCTGGTGGATGTGCCTAAACGGAAAAGGATGTACCGCAGCCGCAGGTCTTCTTGGCGTTGGGATTGACGAAGACGAACCCCTTGCCGTTGAGGCCGTCGGAGAACTCCAGCTCAGTGCCTACCAAGTAAATATAGCTCTTCTTGTCCACCATGACCTTTATCCCGTGTTGCTCCACCACCTTGTCGGTGGGAAGCTCGTCGGAAGTTATGGTCAGGTCGTAGGTCAGGCCGGAACAGCCGCCGCCCTTTACCGCCACCCTCAGCCCCACCTCGTCGTCCAATCCGTCTTTCTGGGCAAAGTACTTTATCTTTTCCGCAGCTTTTTCGCTGACCGTCACGCCCAGCTCAACGCCGTCTTGTGTGATTGCCATAGGTTCCTCCTTGGGGGCCGTGGCTTTTCCGGAATATCCCGGACAATCGCCTGAACCCTATTTTAGGATTCCGTCTTGAACCGAGTCAAGGAGCCCGGCAGGGATACCAACCGGGAATTGCTCATCAGCCCGCGAGCGACTTCAACCAGTCCAGGTCCAAAAAGTTGGGCAGGGATTCGGCGAAGGCGCTAACCCGCGCGACGGTAAGGGTGCTTGGACTGGAAAGCAGGCTCCCCAAGGCGTCGGCGGTTTCCATGGTGTTGGACTCCACCACCATTACAGGGACCCCGCGTTGCATCGCCTCGGCCTTTATGTAACCCGCGGGTTCCCCTCCTTCGGTTAGCACCAAGCACTTTGTCCCGTGAAGCAGGCAGGCAAGCTGTATATCGGTTCTCTGGCTGCGGGTGATGACCGCCTGGCTGGGATAGCGTCCGTAGTATTCCTCTCCCGAATCCATGATGTTCCCGCCAATCAGGAACCGTTCTAGGAGGACGCCGGCGTCCTCCGGCTCCTGCACCCAGCTGGCCCCCAGGGTGTCTGCCAGTTGGTCCACCGTGGGAGCGTGCATTGCCCTCAGTTCGGGTATTACTCCCAGCAGCGGGACGCCCCGGGACTCCAAGGCGGGGTATAGAACGTTTCTGAGTCCAGATAGACGGTGCTTGGGTACTCCGTTGGCTATCACGCCGGTCAGGCATTCGCCTAGAGATTCTGCGGCTTGGAGGATGTCACCAGCGTCGGCGGCCCCCGATGGCTTGACCACCAAGACTGTCTTGCATCCCGTGGCTGCGCTGATGCTTGCTGCCAGCCCGGGATTGCCGCTGGGCCCTTCCAGCAGGACAACGCCATGCGCGCTTTCAAGTCCCGCGGTGGCCTCTTTCAGCCGCCGGGCTTGGTCGTCGCTCAGAACCGAGCCGGCGATAGCGCCCAAAGGCGCCGGGCCTTCAGCTGCTCCGGTGGCCCCCACCACGTCGCTGAGTATAAAAGCGGCGTCGGCATCCCCTGTCCCCGCCACAGGCTTGTAGTACCCGGGAGTCTTGCCCGCCTTGGTCAAAGACAGTGCTAGCGCGGCGGCTATGCTTGTCTTGCCGCTCTTGGGGACGATTGATGTGAACTGTAGAATGCCCAACTGGTCACCTGAACTGTCCGCCGGAATCCGGGAAGGATTGGCGGCTAGTCCACCACGTCCCTGGGCCCGGTGTTTTCCGGGTCGAATCCCTTGGGAAACTTGGTGGTGGCGTCGTATTTGGCCAAAGCCAAGTCCGACCGGTGAAGGCTGGCCCCTTGGAAGTCGGCGCCGCGCATGTCGGCCGCTATCCACATCGAGTCTCGTATCATCGCGAGGCCGAAGTCGGCCCCGCCCATGATTGCCCGGCTCAAGTCGGCCCCATTCATGTTGGCTGACCTAAGCCGGGACCCGGTCAGATTGGCGCTGCGCAGGTCGGCCTCGATCATGGTTGCCTGGCTCAGGTCCGCCCCGGACAAATCTGCGTCGATCATGGCAGCCCTGACCAAGCGGGACCAGCGCAGGTCCGCTTGCTTCAGGTCGGCCCGCTTCAGGTCGGCCCAGAAGAAGTTGACGTTGGTGAGCTTGGCCCCGCAGCAACGGGCTCCGGCCACTGAGCCGTGGCCTATGCTTGCGTTGGCCAAGTTGGTCTCGTAAAGGTCCGCCCCCGCCAAGCTTGTCCTCGCCAGGTTTGCTCCGGTCAGGTTTGCCCTCATGAAGTTTGCGTCCCGGAGGTTCGCCCCTGGCAGGTCGATGCCGGATAGGTCGGCCCCCTCCAAGTCCAAGACAATCTCTGGGTGGAGTTCCCGCCAATTGTTCAGGGCGTCCGTACCTTCCAGCAGTAGGTTTACGTGTTCCTGGTTAGCCACTTGACCTGTGCCTGTCGATTACAGAATTGCAGCCCTGAAACCTCGCTCCGGGCTGTGGTTATTGGAAAATCGGTTACAGGGCCGGTAGCCTCTAGCTGCCCGCCGGCTCCTGCTCGGCCTCGAATATCTTTTCCATCAAGGCCATCTTGAGCTCGTTGACCTTGGGCAGGTCCGGATAGCCGCCGTCTGTCTTGCGGTCGAAGATTTTGTCGCCGTCCACGTAAACCTCCAAGCGGCCTTGTGACGCCGGGGTCAGTTTTATGGCGATGTCGCCGGGATTGTGGGCTCCCCACAGTTCTGTCGCCAACCACGTGGC
This sequence comes from Dehalococcoidia bacterium, assembly GCA_034420695.1. Classification (GTDB taxonomy): domain Bacteria; phylum Chloroflexota; class Dehalococcoidia; order Lucifugimonadales; family UBA3495; genus Io17-Chloro-G2. The sequence goes on along the minus strand of DAOULB010000018.1, from coordinate 35,942 downwards.
GACGGGGTAGTAACCTCAAGGGACGCAATAGACTACGTCCACTTCAACCTTGCCGAATTCGGACCGGGGCATGAAATTCTCCTGTGAAATCAGCTTGAGGAATTTGGTCAGGGTACAACCCTTTCTTTGGATAAGGCAGCACTCAGTTTGAGCCGGCCAGGGTCATCATAGTGACCATCAGGCTTATCATCGTAGCCATCAGGGTCACCCAGCTCCCGCCTATGAGCAGGTAAATGTTGTTGAACCTTCGGTCCACTTGGTCGAACCTGGCGCACATGTCGGCCCGCAGCGCTTCCATGGAGCCATTCAATTCGGCCTTGGAGGTGTTCACGTCGGCCCGCGGCGCCTCAATGGAGCTGTTCATGTCGGTCAAGCGGGCGTCCACCTGCTCGTAAGCCCCTTCAAGTCTGCATAGCCGTTCTTCCAATGCCATGTTCCCGCCTTTCTGCTCGCTACTATAACACAGCGCCCTATGCGGCTTATCTGGGCGCCGCCGCGCAGGTCATTGCCGCTAGTAAACCACCGGACGCCTGACCCACGCTGGGTCAGGGGACTATTGCCGTGCCGAGCCCGGCGGCCGTCTTGTCCTGGTTCTGGTTCTCGCAGTAAATGTCCACCGAAACCAGCGTCCCTTTTTCCACTTCCTCCTGGTGAACGACCTTCCCGTAAACCGTGATGGTATCGCCGCTGGTCACCGGGCGCAGGAATTTAAGGTTAACGGTGCCGGTGTGGTTGAACACCTCAGCGCCGAAGAACTTGCGCAGCGACTCGGCGGCAAATGTGATCGACATGCGGCCCGATGCTAAGATGTAGTCGGTGCCTAACCGCTGCCGGGCAATGTCTTCATTGTTGTGGATATTCTGGGTGTCCAGTATCCCCACCGATTCGAACTGGTCAATGCTCTGCCGGGTGACCGACTTGGTTATGGTCGGGATCTCCTGGTCGATCTCTATCCTTGTGGATGCCATTTCTTGCCCACCTCGTCGGGTTTCTTCATCTGGTAGGTGCGGAGCTTTTCCAGCACGCGGCCGTCCTCGTCAACCGCGGTGGCCTCTATTACCAAGTATGGCTTGTCCCGCCGGGAATACTTGTCAGCCACTCGCCCGGTTACCCGTATCTTCTTGCCTGGAATGGGCGGATTGAAAAACTCCACCTCGTTCCCGGCGTTCACACCCCCTGTGTTGTCGAAATACACCATCTGCAGGGCGGTGGAATCGTGTTTCACGGCAAGAGTGGGATAGGGCGCCTCCGGGTCCGCCACCGATTCCCGGAAGGTGTCCAGCATCTCTTGGGTCAGCAGGTATTCGTAGGAGCCCAGCGGCTCCCCGACCTCCAACTCATTGTAGATGAGCTCTTTGCGGTTCTCGTTGACCACGGCCCACCTCCTTTCTTGAGGCCATCGGCCTAAGTGCATGACTAAGGCTGTTTCATACCATAATACTTGCCCCTGCGCCCGTCAAACCGCCTCCCGATCTACATCAATTCCGCCCCAAACCACTTCCGTCTCTCTGGGTTCCAGCCGCCATGCGTGACCGGTGTCTCTGGCATGGCCTATAATTACCCTAAGAATCCGGCGCTGGCAGGACGGGGGCAATTGGACCTGAATTTTGAACGCGGAGACCCACAGAGGCCCAGGGGCCACGCCTTGGTGTACTTCCGCGTGAATACCGAGCCCGACAAGGTGTATGCCAGCTACGTGATCGCTCTGCCCATCAGTGCAGACCTGACCAAGTATGTACCACCCTTCCTTGCTTCTCACTTGGGTGGATTGCCCCTGAACGAGTTCTCCGCCTTTGCCATGCCCCCGGTGCCCGAACCGGTGTCTGGGCAGGGGGAGCTGGACCGGCTGGCCCAGCTCAGAGACGATGACTTAGTGTACGGCGGTGACATGTTCTCCTTTGATCTGCCTCGGATGATGGAGGCTGTCACAGAGGCCGTGCAGACCTATTCCCAGTTGTGCGGGGAAGTCCTCAAGCCGGCGGGCGCAGAGTCCTCGGGCGCCTCGGACGAGCCTGCGCTCCCCGGCAGGGAAGACGAAGGACCAATAGCCGACTACGATTCCTCCTACCAAGTTAATGAAGTTCTCTTCAGCCTTATGAGCGAGGGAGATAAGCTCACCGAACTCTCCCGCCTCATGGGTAAACTACGGTTCGCCATCGAGGGTCAGGACAAGGAACAAGCCGACGCCACCAGCGAAGAAATTTCCACCCTGGCCCGCCACCTGCCGGAGAATTTCCAGGTGCCCCGCCTGTTGAGTGCGGCGAAAGACACCTCTTCGCGAAGCTCCAAGCTGGCCCAGCTCTATTTGGACCGGTGTTTTCGCTTGTCCTCTGGCGATATTCCCGGCGTTCAGTCCCTGGACCAGCAGATTCAAGCCATTATCTCCCCCAACGAGAACTCCCCGTAGCGGGGGACCTGGCCTGTTACAATGGGCGCTGCGTCCTCTAGCCTCCCCGGTTGGTAGTTGCGGTTGGCCCACCTCGAACATCTTTCTCTCACCAATTTCCGCAATTTGGCCCCCTTGGAGTTGGAGCTTCCGGAAGGGGTCCTGGTTTTCTTTGGCGCGAATGCTCAAGGCAAAACTGCCCTGCTCGAGGCTGTATACACCCTGGCCATCGCCCGTTCATTTCGCGCCGAGAGCGAAGGCGAGGTGGTGAACTTCCAAGCCGCGGCCCAATCGGAAATGGCCGTAATTGGGGGCGTCGTTGTCAACCGTGACTCCCGTACTCAAGTGAACATTGGTTACCAGCCTGCTATGGCCCCGGGCCGTAACGGGGCCGCCGGTGCCAGCCATCGGGCCACGCCTGCGGTCCGCAAGCAGATCAGGGTAAGCCGGGTCCGACGCACCGCCGCTGAGCTGGTGGGCCAAGTGCCCGCCGTGCTGTTCAGTGCCGACGACATGCAGTTGGTGCTGGGCGCCCCATCGGTGCGGCGGCGTTTCCTGGACATATTGCTTTCCCAGACCGACCCGCTCTACGTCCGGTCCCTGCAGCGTTACCAGAGGGTCATGCAGCAGCGCAACCGGTTGCTGCGGTTGCTCCGGGATGGGCGCGCCGGCCCTCAGGAGTTGGAATACTGGACCAGCCAGCTGGTCGCCGACGGCTCTTGGATCACTTGGCGGCGACAGGAGGCCCTCGACAGGATTGGGCCCATTTCCGCCGAGAAGCATCGGGCACTCAGCGGTCCCGGCGGCGAATTGGACCTGCGTTACCAGCCCAGTGTTGATCTGACCCCCGTTGAGTCCGGCATGGAGGCTGCCTTCCGCGGGGCCTTGGAGGCACTGCAGTCCCGGGAACTCGCAACTGCCGCCACCGCCGCGGGCCCTCACCGTGACGACGTCCAGTTCTCGATGGACGGCGTGGATATGGGTGCTTTCTCCTCCAGGGGGCAAGCCCGGACCATCGCCCTGTCCTTGAAGCTTGCCGAGGCTGCTTATCTGGCCGCTTCCAAGACCGAGGGCCCCCTGGTTCTGCTGGACGACGTGCTCTCGGAAATGGACGCCTCCCGGCGCCGGCGTGTTTTGGACCAAGCCGCCCGCTACCAGCAGACCTTTATCACCACCACCGACTTGGAACTGGCGTCCGCCCATTTTGAGGACCGTGCCTCTTATTATCACGTGCAGGAGGGCCGGGTGACCCCGGTTGCGTCAGGCCAAGGGTTGGTTTCATCCGGAGACATCGCCGCAGCATGAGGGAACTATGCCCGTAACCCAGGAAGTCCTTGACCAGATAGCCCTGAGCCGGACGGAATATGACCGCATTGTGGACCTGCTGGACCGGGAACCCAACCCGGTCGAGTTGGGCATGTTCGGCGCACTCTGGAGCGAGCACTGCGGTTACAAGCACTCCAAGCCCCTGCTGAAACTCCTGCCCGGCAAGTCTCCCCGGGTCATGTCAACTCCCGGAGCGGAGAATGCCGGGGCCGTGGACTTGGGAGACGGTCTTGTGGCGGTCTTCAAAGTCGAGTCCCACAACCATCCGTCGGCCGTGGAGCCCCTGCAGGGCGCTGCCACCGGCGTCGGCGGAATAGTGCGGGATATCCTGGCCATGGGCGCCCGGCCCGTGGCCTTGCTCAACTCCCTCCGGTTTGGCCCCCTGGACGACCCCCGCAGCCGGCGGTTGTTTCAAGGAGTAGTGGCCGGTATCTCCTGGTACGGAAACTGCATCGGCGTGCCCGATGTGGCTGGCGAGATCTATTTCGACCCTTGCTATTCCCAAAACCCGCTGGTCAACGCCATGTGCGTGGGCTTGGTGGAAAAGGATCGGCTGGCGACCTCGGCTGCCCCTCAGGCTGGGCACTTGGTGTTGCTGGTCGGCGCGCAGACCGGCCGCGACGGAATCCACGGCGCATCGGGCCTCGCTTCCCGTACCTTCGGCGAGGATGAGGACCAGGAACTGCGGCCCACCGTGCAAGTGGGCAATCCCTTTCTGGAGAAAGTGCTAATTGAGGCCTGCTTGGAGGCCCTGGGCACCGGCGCCGTTTCCGCCATCCAGGACTTGGGAGCCGCCGGGCTGACCAGTGCCGCCATCGAGTCCGCGTCGGGAGGAGGCAGGGGTATCGCATTGGACGTCTCCATGGTGCACCGCCGGGAGAAGGACATGGACGGCTACGATGTCATGTTGTCCGAGTCCCAGGAAAGAATGCTGCTGGTGGTCCCGCCCGATGGACTCGACGCGGTGCTTGGGGTCATGGACAAATGGGAAGTCGAATGCCGCACCGTCGGTGAGATTCTGGGGCCTCAGGAAGTGCTTGTCTCCGACTCCGGCCGCCCGGTTGCGAACCTGCCCATCCGGCATCTGTCCCGCCCGCCTCAATACAGGTTCAAGGGGAAACCCGCACCTGCCTATCACGAAAGGCAGCGGCTGGACCTCAAAACTGTCCCGGTGCCCGAAACGTCTCCTGAAGAGTTGCTCCTGGGCCTGCTGTCGTCGCCGAATATCACCGGCAAAGGGGCGGTGCACCGCCAGTACGACTCCCACGTTCAGACCAACACCGTAGCGGGGCCCGGCGGCGATGCTGCGGTGCTGCGGATAAAGAATTCAACCAAAGGCATCGCCTTGGCCATAGACGGTAACAGCCGATACTGCTACTTGGACCCCTACCGGGGAGGCCAGATAGCAGTGGCCGAGGCTTGCCGCAACCTCAGTTGCTCCGGGGCCCTCCCCTTGGCCCTCACCGACTGCCTGAACTTTGGCAACCCGGAAGACCCCGAGGTGTACTATCAGCTTGAATGGTGCATCCGGGGTATGGCCAAGGCCTGCCGTGCCCTTGAAGTGCCCGTGGTCAGCGGCAATGTCAGCCTCTATAACGAGTCGCCCGGGCAAGCCGTCTACCCAACCCCTGTAGTAGGAGGGCTCGGCCTCTTGGAAGACGTAAGACGGCACTGCCCGTCCGGCTTCACTGGGGAAGGCTTGGTGGTGGCTGTCTTGGGGATCAACGGCTGGCGTCCCCGGATTTCCGACTTGGCCGGCAGCGAATACCTGGTTCAATTCCATCAGGTCGTGGCCGGTCGTCCCGCCATCGACCTGGACCTGGAACGAAGGGTACAGCTATTGTGCCGCCGGGGCATCTACGAAGGCATCATTGCCTCGGCCCACGACTGCTCCGAGGGAGGACTTGCCGTGGCCTTGGCCGAGGCCACAATCCAAGGGGGCGTGGGCTTCCGGGCCGCCTTCAACCTGCCCCGCCGCTGGGATATCGCCCTCTTCGGTGAACGCCAATCCCGCATCGTGGTCTCCCTAGAACAGGGTAATTGGCCGCGGCTGCAGCAACTGGCCACCGAAACTGACACACCCCTCTTGCGCCTCGGCGCCACCAGTGGCAACGAATTCGTGCTGGGAGGCACCTTGTCAGTACAGCTAAGAGACTTGGAAGATGCCTGGAACAACGGATTGCAGAGGGCGTCCGGTGACTGACCCCGATTCGTCACGTCCCCTCCGCGTCCTTTTCCTGACGCCCTACTTCCGGCCCTACCTGGGCGGCATTGAAAGGGCGATTGAACAACTGGCCTTCCATCTGCTGGACTCCGGCAGGGTTGCCGAGGTCGCCGTCCTCACCACCAAATACTCCTTCCCCCGCAAACCTCATCCGGACTGGACCGACCGAGAGACCACCCCCGAGGGCATCGCCATCTTCCGTCTGAAAGGCTTCCCTAGGTGGTCCGTTCCCCTCTATTCGGTCCCATTGGTCTGGTTTTCCCCCCTGCAGGTTCGGCGCTACGTCCGCGAGTTCCAGCCCGACGTGGTCCATTTTGTGGGCGACGGCTGGTTCTGGGGCCACCTCTGGTCGTGGTTCTGGTTCCGGGGCCGGGCCCGGTTTGTCTTCACTCCATCCTTCCACGTCCTGCCCTGGACCCGCTGGTGGCTGCGCCCCATCAACATACTGGTCTGCCGTGTAATGGACAGCGTGGTCTCCCTCACCCGGTCCGAAGCCGAGCAGGTGTGCCGCACTTACCTGTCTCCCCCGTCCCGTCAGCATGTCATCGGTTGGGGCGCCGCCTCGCCGGTTAAACTGGACCCCGCCAACACTGATCCGTCGTCGGGTCCTTCGACTAGTGAACAGGCCACCCTTGTTGAACCTTTGGTAATTCTTTGCGTGGGCCGGCTGGGCTGGCACAAGGGCCAGGAATGGCTGCTGGAGGTCTATTCCCAAGCCCGGCCCCGGTTCAGCCGTGACACCCGGTTGGTGTGTGTGGGCCGCGATGAGGACGCCGAAAACTCCCTGCGCCGCCGCATCCACGGATTGGACCTGCAGGAACAGGTGAGCCTGCCCGGGGAAGCCACTGACGAAGAACTCGCGGGTTGGTACGCCACGGCGGACATCTTCGCCCTGTTTTCCCAGTATGAGGCCTTCGGCTTGGTCTACTTCGAGGCCATGGCCTACGGCGTCCCCGTCCTGACCCACGACGTGGGGTCCAACTCCGAGCTGCTAACCCGGGGCGCCGTTGTCACCTCCCGCTTCGACCAGGACGCCGCCGTTGAGGAACTGGTGCGCCTGGTGAACGATGACCCCCACCGGCAGGAGCTAGGCCGCCAAGCCCGGGAATACGCCCTCTCCGAGTTCACCTGGCCCTCCGTCGCCGAGAAGTATTTGGAGGTTTACCGGAGCTAAATGCGATGAGTAGATTTTTTCTGAGCATCTCAGGGAGTGACGCTGAGGTAGCCTCCGCTGTACGGGCGGCACACAATCGAGAGCTGAGTCTTGTGGAGGAAGCTCTTGACCAAATTCTTCGCGCTCATTCCGCTTTTGCTGTTCAAAAACCGAAGCCTGACAATCCACTTGAAAGCGCAAGGCTTTTCTTGGTTACCCGAAGCTTCAACTCATTACGAATAGCCGCACAAGTATTGGAGTGTGGCTACTATCAACAAGCCATGAGTTTAGTGCGGATGGCCAAGGAGGATCAGGCGGTTGCAGAGGACTGTGAGCGTAATCCTGAGGCCCTGTCCGTTCTTCTGGGTGGTGAAGGAAAACTTGGCAGGGGCGGCCTCTCTATGAATGAAATGGCAGAAAGGGTGTCGCCCAAGGCCAAAGAAGCCTGGGCCTCGAACTATGGTTTTCTCAGTGAACACGGCGCGCACCCGCGAGCTAAGAGCATGGAAGGGCTTCTTAGGTCCGGGCCAAATGGTGAGTTACTCTTGCAACCGGGCGGTCACTATGATGACGTGCTAGTGAATGTTGTCCTCTATTACTTGCTCGAAGAGGTCTTGCGAGTGTTTGAGACGGTTGCGAAGGCAACCGTCTCCGCAGGAATAAATTGGCTAACGTCCGATGCCGGTGCGGTGCATGACCAAGTCTTCACCCTTTGGGAACAGCTGGCTGAGTGGATTCGAAAACAACTTGATGAATATGATGAGGCCTTTGAATCAGAATGATGACGTTTGGCGGTTGAGTTGTTTGCAGCGGTTGTGCTATCTATCCTTGCTATGCAAGACGCGCGTACACCAAGTTTCTTGTACTGACTGCAACGAGGACGGGCTGAACTGTGCGTGAACTACTAGAGCGACCCAGAGTAGCCGAATTCTTCGCAGGTATCGGACTGGTTAAAAGAGGACTAGAACCCGAAGGATTTGAGGTCGTCTTCGCCAATGACATTGATGACGTCAAGAAAAGGATATATGAGGCAAACAATCAGACTTCTGAGTTTGTCTTATCGGATATTAGGAAACTGCGAGGGTGGGAAATACCTCGGATTGAATTAGCAGCCGCTTCCTTTCCTTGCACCGATGTTTCTGTCGCTGGGATGCGAGCAGGGTCGGAAGGCAGAAATTCAAGCCTAGTCAATGAATTCTTGCGCATAGTTCGAGAGATGGGGATTAGAAAGCCTGAAGTAATATTGCTGGAGAACGTGCTAGGGTTTGCCAGTTCTAACGAGGGTGGTTTTCTTCGCAGCACGGTCGCCAACTTGAACTCAATGGGCTACGTTTGTGATGTAATCGTATTGGACGCCGTGAGGTTCGTCCCCCAGAGCCGGCCTAGACTGTTTGTTATTGGTTGGTTTGGAAACTTATGCGAACCAGAGTTGTCGTTCAACTCGGAAGTTCACCCCCCCTGGGTAGGCAAGTTCCGCGAGCGCTATCCGGAATTAACTATACGATCCCTATCATTGCCGCCTTTGCCAAATTGCTCAAGCACCCTTGAAGACGTAGTCGATAAACTGGACAGGGACAACCCTTTGTGGTGGAACGGAGATCGTGTTCGAGGATTTGTTGATTCCCTGTCGCCCATCCAGTCTAAACGGTTGCAAGGGATGAAATTGTCGCCTGCTGTCCAATGGGCTACGGCTTATCGAAGAACTAGGCATGGGAAGGCAGTTTGGGAAATAAGAAACGACCAAATTAGCGGTTGCCTTAGGACGGGACGGGGAGGTTCCAGCCGGCAGGCCTTAGTAGAAGCTGGGCTCGGTGAGTTTCGCGTTAGGTGGATGACGGCTCGCGAATACTGTCGACTTCAAGGAGCGCCCGATATTGATTTGGGTGGGGCGACTGAAAATCAGGGGAGGTTTGCCCTAGGAGACGCTGTCTGCGTGCCAACAATTTCTTGGCTAGCCAGAAATGCCCTTATGCCCCTCATTGCACACAAGAATGGGTTTCAGACATCTGAAACTGCAATGGAAAACATTCATGCCTGAATCCGATGTTGCTTTTGAGCCCCCGGAGGAAGTAGTAGCAATCAGGCAAGAACTGGAGCTTGTGCTGAACTCGCCCGACAGTACAGGCAAGCGTGTCGGGGACGCGAAAGTCGGGGTCTATGCTTTTTTCGACTATGACGGAGAGCCCATTTATGTAGGTCAGACCGCGGAACGACTGAGAACTCGGATTAGGAGGCACCTAACGAATCAGCGAACAGATGCAGTGGCAATGAACGTATTGGACCCCTTCGAGGTGGCAGAGGTCGAAATGTGGCCATTTTGGGATTTGGAGGTTAACCCATCAAAGGAAACATTAAACTCGGCCGAATTCACGGTTTATTCTATGGTTCTGAAGAATTCCACTTTCGAAGCCGTACTGAACGAAGCTGCCGTGCCCCTTGCGCCAGTCATAGTATTGCCGCCATCTGTACGAAAAAGAATTGTCCCCTCGCCAATTTTTGAACGGCGCAGACATCCGGACATAAGAGTGGCAAGAAGAGCCACGACTATCGCCAAATTGGCTCAAGTAATTAGCGAACGCCAAGTTAGAATCGGATTAAGAAACACGCTCTTGACCCAAGCAAAGAGGTTGGAGCATCTGGCTGCTACGCGATTGGAAGAATTGTCTGGTCCGGGATAGACCAAAACGAAGAGATAGCTGTGGCCGATAACGTCTCCCCGTCGCGGCGCAGCCGCACGATGGCGGCTGTCAAAGGCAAGAACACTTCCTGCGAACTGTATGTCCGCCGGGCGATACACCGGGCTGGGTTTCGCTTCCGCTTGCATCGAAAAGACATCCCGGGCAAACCGGACATCCTGCTCCCTCGTTACCGTATAGCGGTCTTCGTTCACGGGTGCTTCTGGCACTGGCATGGCTGCAAACGAGCAAGGATGCCTTCGAGTAATACCGAATACTGGATTCCCAAGATAAGGCGTAACATTCGACGCGACTTGGAAAACGCCAACACCCTTGAGTCTATGAGGTGGGAGCGAGTAGTTATTTGGGAGTGCGAGAAATCCCCTGCCACGAGTTCCTTGATAGAACTTCTTGCCAGTAGGAAAGAAAACCTTCGACGAGAACACAGCGTTTGAGCTACAGAACCCTCCACCAAGGCGCGGCTAAAACCCCGGGTGCGAGCCATTCCAGCGTCTCGCCATCATGCAGCAACAGCCCGGCCCTGGAGGTCTCACCGTACTCGTTCCGGAATATCCGCAGGTTGGCTGTATCTTGGAACCGCGGCCTTCCGGATGCCTTGACTTCTATGGGCAGCAGGCGGCTTCCAGCCTCGATGACAAAGTCCACTTCTTCGCCGATGGTGGTGCGCCAATAGAAGAGCTCCGCGGGCGCGAGCCGAGCGTCGCGCCAAGCCAGCAGATCGTGCAGGATGATGTTCTCCAAGTGGGCGCCTCTCGGCTCCGTCTCTTGTGCAAGATACAATGCCAGCCCGGTATCGGACCAATACGCCTTTGGTGATTTGATAAGCCGCTTGGTCCTGTTGACGGCATAGGACGGCAGCCGCACCAGCATATATGACGTTTCCAGCAGATTCAGGTAGCGGTGCACCGTCGCTTGCGGCAATGCCACGTCGCGGCCAAGCTCCGCTTGGTTCAGAATTTGCCCCAATCGGAGGCAGGCGGCCCGCATGACGCGGCGAAAGTCGGGCAGCGCAGTTATGGATGAAATGTCTTGCAGGTCCCTTTCCAGATAGGTGCGCTCGTAGCCGTCGAACCAGATTGCCCTTTCTTCCGCAGATTCGAGGTGCGCTGCCGGAAAAGGAAAACCCCCGCGCCGCGCCAGATTTCGCCAGTTTTCCCGTGCCGATGGTTGGGACGCCAGCAGTTCCAGCCAGTCTTCATCTCGGGCCTCAAGCAGTTCTTCCCAGATGCCGCCGCGCCCGAGGCCGGCTTCCTCGCGCCGTGTCATTGGCCACAAAGTAAGGTAGCTTGCCCGTCCGGCCAGCGACTCTGAGACTCGGCGCATTAGCAACAGATTGGCAGAACCGGTGAGCAGGAACTTTCCTGGGTGGCGTTCCCTGTCTATGGCGCGTTTCACCGCCAAGAGAAGGTTTGGCTCCCGTTGCACCTCATCAATGGTCACTGCTTCATTTCCGTCGAAAAGGGCCTCCGGGTCCCGTCGCGCCGCGTCCAGCACGTCCAATTCGTCCAAGGAGAGAAACCGGCGGCGTTCCGGTGCAAACTCTTGGGTCAGGGTGCTCTTGCCCGTTTGTCGGGCGCCCGTAACCACCACGGCGGGCATCACCCGGAGACGTCTTTCCAGGCTGTCGGCAACCAAGCGGGGCAGTGTCCGTATTTGTGCCATGCCATGAATGATATCATTCCATGTCATGAATAACAATACTTCCGCTACGTGAATAAAATCAATCCACGCTGTGAAAGATTTTCATAACGGACAATCCTTCCCGGCTGTACCCTCGAGTCTTTGCCATCGTACAATCAGACACCACGAACAAGAAGGTGGTTACTAACATGCAACGCCAAGCCCTGGAACAAAAAGCCCGCGAAATTCTCCTCACCAACCTGCGACAAGGGATTGCCGACTGGAACGGCAAGTATTACAGCTTTGTCTGTCCCTCGCTGCGGGGCTATCCCTTCCAGTGGTTCTGGGACTCCTGCTTCCACGCCATCGCCCTGATTCACCTCGACCACGAACAAGCGAAGGCCGAGCTTACCAGCCTGATGAGTGCCGCCCAGCCCAACGGCTTCATCCCCCACATCATTTTTTGGGAGATGGAGAAGCAGCCCGACTTTCTCAGCCGCAATATAGTCGGCATGACCTCACCCAACTTCAGCGCTACCATGCAGCCGCCCATCATCGCCTACGCCGTGGAGCGGGTGTACCATGCCACCGGCGACCAGAATTTCCTGGAACAGGCCCTGCCTGTGTTAACGGCCTTCTACCGCTGGGTGCGGGAAGCCAGGGATCCCGACGACGATGGGCTCATTGCCGTCATCCAGCCCGAGGAGGCCGGCACCGACTGCTCCCCTAAGTACGACGAAGTACTGGGTCTCGAGGAGTTGAGCAACCGGGGGTTCATTACGGCCCTGAGAAGAGTCTACGCAGCCTACGAGCCGATGCGGGGCAACGACCACCGCATCCTGGCTGCCGACTACTTCCATGTGGAAGACGTCTTGGTGAACAGTATCTACGCCCTGGGGATGCGTTCATTGGCCCGGCTGCTGGGGGATTCCCCCGACGCCGCCGAATTCAACCGCCAAGCCGACAGGACCCGGGACGCCCTCTTGGAAAAGTGTTGGGATCCGGCCGCCGCCGCCTTCTACGACCTGTCAGGCGTCGACGAACTCCCCTTGGAAATGGTGACCATCAGCTCCCTCATGCCCCTCATCCTCGAAGACCTGCCCAGGGACATCGTGGAACTGCTGGTCGACCGTTGGGTGACCGACCCGGCCCACTTCTGGACGCCGTACCCGCTGCCCTCCGTGCCCGCGTCCAACCCCAAGTTCATGCCGGGCAACCCCGGCGGCTTCATCTGGCGCGGCCCTTCATGGATCAATACCAACTGGTTCCTTTCCCATGGGCTTAGGCGCCACGGCTACGGCGAAATAGCCGGCACAATCGTAGAAAAGAGCCTGGAGTGCATCGAGAAGTCGGGCTTCCGGGAGTACTACCATCCCTTCACCGCCGAGGGGCTGGGGGCTAGGGACTTCGGCTGGTCCACCTTGGTCTTGGACCTTTAATAACCGGCCCGTGGCCGCTAGCGGATCGACCGGAATAACCGCATGAAGAAGGGGGCTTCCTGCTGGCTTGAGGCTTGGTCGTCATGCAGGGAGTCGTCTTGGTCTCCCGTAAGATAGTCCTGCTCGGCGCCCGGTTCAGGCTGGTCCGACTGCCAGTGGGCTTGAAGCACCTGTTGCACCAAGGGGTTTTCGTGGTCCAAGGTGAAGGTCTGGCGGCGCTTGTTGCTGCCCGACGCCTCGTCCCGGACCGACTGCCATTTCCTGCTGAACATGTCCTTGTTGCCCAGTGCCCGGTACATCTTGCTCACGTAGTTCCTTGAAGCTGCCTCGCCCCACCGGTTCTGGATGTCCGGGTCTTCCGCGGTTAGTCCCTGCTTCAAGGCCTGGCAGACTTCCCCCACCAAGAAGTTGAACGCCACGTGGCTAACGTCCTCCCGGTGCTCCAAGGTGTCCGCCATGATGATGAGGTCGGCCACCCGTCGTCCGGTCTGCCCGTCGCTGGGTTCCTGCGGCAGACCTTCCATCCCGGCAGCCAGTTCGTCCAACTGGTCCTCCAGCCTGGACTGGGATGCAACCTTTGGCTCGGGGGCAGCAGCCCGCCTGCCGCGGGATGCCCTTGGCGTTTCGGGCTCCTCCGCTTTTTCTTCCTTGTAGGTTTCATCGGAGAGATCGGCTGTCTCCAAGGCCGGTTCAACCTCGTCAGTGCGGTGACCGTTGGCCGGAGCAGCAACTTCCGCATCACTCGGAGCGGTGGCCTCCTCTTCGTCGGCCATGATGGCCCAGTCAACCAGTCCCTCCGTGATTAGCTTTATCTTCCCCTCTTGGGCCACCCTGGTCATCAGCTTCTTGAATCCGGAGAAGCCAAGCCGCCGCTCGTCAAAGTTTGGATAACGCCGGGTCAGCCGCTGCTTTATGGAGGTGAGCAACGGCGTTCCGCTCCCCAAGCGTTCTTCCCGGACAATGTCCTCGATAGCCCGGATGATGTCCTCTAACTCCGGGCCGTTGGATGGAGCGCTGGCTCCTTGGGTTCGGGCTGGGGGCCGGACCGCCAGGCCGGTCTCCTGCCCAGTCTCCTCGTCCACGTCCGCATCGTAGAAGATCAGACCGTCCACTTGGTCGGCCAGCCTGCGGGACGTGCTCCAAGAAACCCCAACCACAACCACGTGCTTGCCCATGGTGCGCAGGGCGTTAATTACGTGAATAAAGTCCGAATCACCGGACACCAAGATGAAAGTGTCGATGTTGGGGTGCGAATGGGCCGTCTCGATGCAGTCCGTGGTCATCTTGACGTCCACGCTGTTCTTGACCCTGGTGGAACGGGTGTAACCCGAGGGAGAGGGGCTACCAAAGCTGAGGCGGGTTGGAACGTACACCGGCTCTATGCCGGCGGCATAAAGGGCGGGGGGGTCGTTGATGAACTGGCTGGCCCCCCGCAATTCGGGGGAGCGAGTGACCCAGTCGGCGTAAGCCTTGGCAACTACTACCCGGCCTTGGTTGGCGGCCTCCTCTTTGAGGGCGGACACGTTTGGATTACGGTGCCCGGCAGCTAAGCTGATTTTGAAGTTTTCCCAGTCTATAAAAAGGGCTACGTCGCCGCGCCGGTCCTGTGGTTCGTTCATGCTCCCGATTCTTCTATACCCGTCATGGCAAGGATTGTCTCGTCCCCTAGTGTAAGTTGCAGGCCGGATTCAGTCAACGCGAGGGGAGCGCGGTACGGCGGAAATTGGCTCTCCTTGCCTCCATCGTGCCTACCTGCATCCTTTTGCCGTTCACCCAATTCCCGTAGTAGACGGAAATTCAGCCGGTAAGCGTCACTAACCTCCCTGCAGCGTTACCCTCCAGTCAGCCAACGTCTACAATACCCCTGACACGCAGATGTCCAAGTTGGGTAATTATGAAAATCGAGACTATTGCTGTTCACAGTGGGCGGACCGTTGACTCCGGTACCGGCGCGGTTACCCCGCCGATACATATGTCGACAACCTTTCAGCGTGAAGTGGACGGCGCCTATCCTCATGGCTTCGTCTATGGCCGGTCCGGCAATCCCACTCGCTCCCTCTTGGAGGAGTGCATCCGGGATCTTGAAGGCGGAGAGGCCGCCGCCGCCTTTTCTTCCGGTATGTCGGCCATAGGGGCGGTCTTTCAGTCCCTGTCACCCGGAGACCACGTAATAGCTCCCCTTGACCTCTACCACGGCACAGCGCGCCTCTTGCGGGACCGCTTGGCAAGATGGGGCCTCCACAGTTCCTTTGTGGACATGACGGACATTGATAAAGTCCGAGAGGCGGTCATGCCAGCTACAAAGATCATTGTTCTGGAGACTCCATCCAATCCTTTATTGAAAATTACTGACATATCTGCCATCGCGCGGGTGGCCCACGAGCAGGGAGTAGTTTGCGTATGTGACAACACTTGGGCCACTCCAGTGTTGCAGCGGTGCTTGGAACTGGGAGCGGATATGGTTGTCCACTCCGCAACCAAGTATCTGGGCGGCCACGGCGATGTTACGGGGGGAGTGGTGGTCAGCGCCTCGGATGGCGCTATGTTTCAAGAAATACGCTCTATACAGAGGGACGAGGGCGCTGTCCCCTCTCCTTTCGATTGCTGGCTGCTGCTCCGGGGAATACGGACGCTGCCCTATCGGATGCGGGCCCATTCCGAAAACGCCGCCAAAGTGGCCTCATTCTTGGATGGGCACCCCCAGGTCCTGGAGGTATTTTATCCGGGGCTTCCAAGTCATGTCGGACACCATGTTGCCAGTCGCCAGATGAGCATGTTTGGGGGGATGCTCTCCTTCCGGGTCCGCGGCGGCGAGAAGGCTGCGTTCCGGGTAGCTGCCCGCACTTCTATTTTCACTCGAGCCACGAGCTTGGGCAGCTATGAAAGCCTGATCGAGCACCGGGCCTCCATTGAGGGGCAGGATAGCTCCACGCCCAAGGACCTCCTAAGGGTGTCGGTGGGACTGGAAAACGCTGAGGACCTCATCTCAGACCTCGAACAAGCCTTGGCATTGCACGGTTCATAACCAAGCGAATGGCGAACAGCCGTTATCAGGTTGGCGGCTGCGCAATCCAAATCCTCCCCGGTTCACCCCCTCGGTCTTCTAGGGTACTTGCGTTGTTCCTCCCTGAGGAGGATCAACTTCACCTTGAGACTATTGCGATGGATGTCCTCTAGTCGGGAAAAGACGCCGCAGCTACCAGGAGTGCGGCGTCCGGACAACGTAGAGAAAATAGGGGGGCTGCCCTAGTGAACCACCGCCGCCCCCTACTGAGTTATCGCAGTCCTGCCAATATTCATTCACAAGGGCCTCTTCGATCGCCCTTATGAATCTGCTTGAAGTCGTCTGATAAAGGACTACCATTTCGCCGTATGCCGAACCGTATTCTCTTGCCCGTCTTCTGGGGTCACCCGTTATTCCAATCTTGAACCAAGCACTCCCTCGGCGATACTGGGATATTGACCGGCGTAGAAATGGCATTATCACCAGAGGCCTTCCGGTCCTGATGTTGTAGGTTATGGTCAATTCTGTGTCTTATGCCGTTCAGCCGACTCTACGAGAGTAAACCCAAGCCATAGTGGGTTGAGCGCTCTGCGTTTGCAATGCCTAAGTTTGTGGCATAGCGAAAACAGTTACTTGACACCACATGCTCTTAGGAGGGGTTGGTTTATTCTCCAATGGCTCCAGCACCCGGTCAAGGTAGGTCCAGAAATGTTATTCTAGTCCCGACAGCCAACTCCCGGATGAATGGAACTTCAAGCTGCCGGGGCTGGCTCAGCCGTATATAAGGGAGCAGACCAATGGTTGAACGCCGCCCCAGGTTGGAAGGCAAAACAGCAATCGTCACCGGCGCCGGCTCCAGCGGTGAGGGAGTCGGCAATGGCAAGGCCACTTCCATCCTCTTCGCCAGGGAAGGTGCCAACGTCCTCTTGGTCGACGCCGTCGAAGAAAGGGCATTGGAGACCATGGCCATGATCCGGGAAGAGGGCGGGGAAGCCTCGGTCTTCGAAGCCGACGTAACCGACGCCGACCAGTGCGCCGCCATGGTGGAAGCCGCCGTGGAGAGGTACGGCCGCCTGGACATCCTGGACAACAACGTGGGAATTTCCGCCCGTGGCTCGGTGGTTGACGTCAGTGAGGAAATCTGGGACCGCATCATGGCGGTCAACGTCAAGAGCATTTACCAAGCCAGCCGGGCCGCCATTCCCAAGATGAAAGAGACCGGCGGCGGGGCCATAGTCAACATATCCTCCATCGCCGGGCTGCGGGCCCACAGCCAAGCCCCCTACACCGCCTCCAAGGCGGCCGTGGTGGGACTCACCATCTCCATGGCCGGCGACCACGGCCCCGACAACATCCGCGTCAACTGCATCGCGCCCGGGCTGGTGTACACCCCCATGGTGGCCCACCGGATGAACGAGGAGCAGCGGGAGGCCCGGAAGAACGCCGCGCCCCTGCGTACCGAAGGCGACTCCTGGGATGTGGCCAACGCCGCGCTCTTCCTCTGCAGCGATGAGGCCCGCTGGATCAACGGCGTGGTGCTGCCGGTGGACGCCGGGCTGCTGACTGTCACCCCGGTCACCTATAACACCATCTCATCCCAGTCCCGCTACTAGTTTCCGTCCCTGGGGGCTAAGAGTTCCCGGCTCACGGCATAAACGCGTCCCGGAAAGTATAGTTGCAAGGTGTAGTCATGCGGCTCGAAGGAAAAGTTGCTTTTATCAGCGGCGGCGCCCGGGGAATGGGCGCCTGCGAAGCCCGGCTGTTCGCTGCCCAGGGCGCCCGGGTGGCGATCGGCGACGTCCTGGAAGAGGAAGGCCGGGAACTTGCCGCATCCATCGGCGAATCCGGCGGTGAGTGCCTCTACTTGCCCTTGGACGTGACCAGCCAGTCCCAGTGGGAAAGCGCCATCGCCGCCACCGTGCAGCGGTTCGGCCGGCTGGACATTCTCGTAAACAACGCGGGAATCGGGGGAACCGGCTACTTGGTGGAAGAGACCGCAGAAGCGGACTGGGACCGGGTGATGGACATCAACGCCAAGGGTGTGTTCCTGGGCACCCGCGCCGCCATCCCCGAAATGCGCAAGTCCGGCGGCGGTTCCATCGTCAACATCTCTTCCCAGTTGGGCCTAGTCGGAGTGGACAACAGCAGCCCCCAGTACCAAGCCTCCAAGGGGGCCGTCCGGCTTTTTACCAAGGCCACCGCCATCCAGTACGCTGGGGAAAGCATCCGGGCCAACTCGGTGCACCCCGGTCCCATTGTCACCCCCATGACCGAAGCAGGCCGGGCCGACGCCGCCCGCTATGAAGTCACCGTCGCCCGCATCCCTTTGGGCCGTTACGGCCAGCCCGAAGAGGTCGCCAACGGCGTCCTCTTCTTGGCCTCCGACGAATCATCCTTCATGACCGGCAGCGAACTGGTAATAGACGGCGGCTGGACCGCCCAGTAGACCTCAAGCCGGGTGGCCCAGGTTAATTCTCAGGCTAGCCTTCCTTCAGGCACGGCGTGATGATGGCGTTGATTTGTTCGAACTTGCCGAGAACGAACTCGTCCAGCCGTTCTCCAATCCTACGCCGGGTTTCTTCTTCGTCCCACCGTACTTCATAGTCTGAGTCGTCCAGTAAATCCCCAATGGCGCACAATCTAAGCCAACCGTCGTGGTAGTCTTGCTCGCAATTGAATATTTCCGGATTGTCCTTGGCGCAATCGAAGAGTTTCCTTCTGAACGCCTCGTTGCCCTTTCGGTACATGGTCAAGTACAGCTCGGAGTTGCTTTCTCTTACGGGCATTTCGAAAAACATTACCCAGTTGGGCCAGTCGGGCAACCGCAGGTCTTCGCTGGTTGTCCAATCACTGGACAAGAACCGAAGGTAGGGTGGGTTACAGGTTCCTAATTGGAGGGCTGGGTGCTCATCGATCGCTTTCCGGAACATCCCGTACGCTTCTCTCGCATAGTCCGGTTTGTAGCGCTCTTGATTTTCGATTATCAAATCGATGGCCTGCCGGTGCTTCCGGTAAATCCTCCGGGCTAGGGCATGTACGTCGTTGCTTACTTCAGGCACAATATTCCTCCGTAGCGTGACAGCGTACTGGCGAATGAATGACATCACGTCCCTGTTCGCTGAACTCTCTGAGGCTTCGACGGTCCGTTCCACAAGGCCCAGGATGTCCGCATAGGTCATCTTCGTCCAGTGCCCTCGCTCTTCCGGGTCCTCAGGCTCCGCTCCCAGAGGCGTGAGAAAGACCCTGCGCACCCTGTAGCTGGGATACTGGTTTTCAAGGGCCCGTCGATAGAATGCGAGTTGGTTGCCGCTTTCGGGCGACCACACCTTGTTCTCAATGGCACAGAGGAAGCTTGCCTTCTCGTTGAGTATTCGGATATCCAGCCGGCCGCGTTCTCCCTCTAGTCCGATGTGCCGTTCCCGAAGCACGCTGGTGCTGTGGCGGTCGGCGGCCCGGATGCCGCCCTGCTCTCCAATGTTCCTGAGAAATTCCACCAAGAAATGACCGGCCAGCCCATGAGTTCCGTTGGGGTCTAGGAGCCAGGCCAGCAAGTTGGAGTGGAACTCCTCGTCGTCGTCCAGTTTCAGGACCCGGAATACGTCCACCTCCCCACGCCAGCTTTCCAGCATAGATTCCAATTGGTCGAAGTCTGACGAGTCCCCGTCCAGATGCTGCAACGCCAAGAGCGTCCTTTCATTCTCCAGGGTGACCTGCTGCTGAAGCCCATCCAGGGCTTTGTCCAGCTCCCCCAACTCTGCAATCAACTTGGATGATTCAACGGTGTGCGGGGTCATAAAGCGGTTATCCTTAGCGGCTAATATGCCCAGCTGCACCAGCTCGCTGCCGTCGCCGGTCTGACCGAACAGCCGGCAGGCGTTCTGGATATCGACCGACCGCTGCTGGGCCTCGGTCAGCCGCCCGGGCCTGCCCTCGGAGCCATCCGGGAATATCAGCCGTCCATCGGTGGTTTCAATGATCGGCTCCAGCGGCTCGCCATGCGCGCTTTCCGGTTCTTGTTGGGTTGTCATGAATCACCCCCACCCTTGGCCCCTACAGGGTCCCCCTCTAAACCTCCAGCAATATCTTCCCGGTGCTGTGCCGCCCCTCCATTTGCCGGTGTGCCTCCGCCGCTTCCGACAGGGGCAGGGTCAGGCCGATGTGCAGTTTCAACTCCCCGGACGTCGCCCAGCTCAACACGTCGTTGGCCCGCTGCAGCAACTCCTCCCGGGTGGCGGTGTAGTCGCCTAGGCTGGGCCTGGTCAGCAGCCGGGAGCCTCCCTGCAGCAGCGAAGGGTCGATTGGGTCGATGGGCCCGCTGGCCGCGCCGTAGAGGGCCATGTAGCCCCGCAGCCCCAAGCAGTTCATCCCCTTGGTGAAAGTCGTCTTGCCCACCGCGTCGTATATCATCTTTAGCCCGGTGGCGCCGGTAACCTTTTTGACTTCCGCTTCGAAGTCCTGCTCCGTGTAGTTGATGACGTGGTCGGCGCCCGCCTCCCTGGCCGTCTCGCCCTTGGCCTCCGTGGACACCGTGGTGAATATCTCCGCCCCGATCTTTCGCAGCATCTGGATGAGCATCAACCCCATCCCACCGGCCCCGGCGTGCACCAGCACCCGGTCACCGGCGTTGAGCTGGGTGATGCCGAAAACCAAGAAGTGGGCCGTCATGCCTTGGAGCATCGTAGCGGCTGCCGTGGTGAAACTGGTCTCCTCCGGCATCTGCACCAGCAGCCACGAGGGCACCACCGCCTTTTCCGCGTAGGTGCCGGTGTGCATGGCGTAGGTTACCCTGTCCCCCACGGCTACCTCGGTAACGCCTTCCCCTACGGCGGAGACGATTCCGGCCGCCTCCCTGCCCGGCGTCCAAGGGAAGCTAGCCGGTGGATTGGAACCCCGTCGACTGGAAACGTCGGTAAAGTTGACCCCGGCGACCTTGATGTCCACCAGCGCCTCCCCGGGGCCCGGGGCTGGGTCCGGGGCATCTTCGTAGCGCAGCACTTCTGGTGGGCCTACCTCATGGCATCGCACGCTCTTCATTTCACTCCTCGCTGGTTCAACCTATTCCAAGTGGGCACGGCAATTCCCTGCCTGCCCGGATGCCTCAGATTACAACACAACCGCCCGCGGTGAAAGTACGCTCCACCTCCGCCCTGCTTCTTCCGGCCCCACAACCCTAGCGCGCCGCAACCCCGCCCTCAAGGAGCTCTACGCACCCAAGATGGACGATAGCCCCGACACGTCCGGGATGTTCTCGATGTCCCGGAACTGCTCGATCGTTCCTTGGATGTGGTCGGGCGTCATAACGTGCCGGGCACAGTAAAGGAACTTCGCTTCCAGCTCTTCGAGGTCCAAGGGAAGCTCGGGCCCGCCCCGGGCGAAGTCCACCTGCTGCTGCAGTCTTCTGCCGTCCTCCACTTCCACCGTCACCGATGCAGGAAAAGGCGATAGGTTCGTTGAAGTCTCGCCTCCAAAGACCCGGACCCTTTCCATTACTGCCCGCACCTCCGGGTCGGCTATGGCCTCCGCGTGGAACTGCTCCAGCAGCGGCTGCCCCTTCAGCAGGGTGACCGCCGCCAAATACTTCAGGCTGTGCTGCGCCTCCCAAGGCGTGGCCGGATCTTCGAACGCCAGCGATTCCAGTGTTTCCGGCGTCACGCTGACCGTAATTTGCCTGGCTTGGCTAGCGTCAGTCCTGTGTTGCTGCAGTAGTTGTATCAGCGCGTCGATGGGCGAATGGGCTGCCAGCGGGCAGGGGTACAGCCGCAAGGCCGTGCCCGGGGCAACTACGTCCCAAGGATTGCCCAAGGACTCAAAGAACTCCTCCTGCTGACCCTTGGAAATGCCGCCGGGAAGCCACGATGGCGTATCCATTCCGTCACCGGCCGGTCCGCCCACCGTCACACCCGTCCGTGCCATCAGCGCCCCCGTTACCCCTCGCGCGGCGGCTCGACCGTACGACAATGGCCCCGCCGGCGCATCCCTGACCGGCCCGGCGGCCTCTCCGGCAATGTCCAGCGCCGCCTCCAAGTCCTCATCGGCCAGTCCCAGTATCACTGCCGCCGCTGCTGCGGCCCCCACCGCTCCGGCAACCGGGTCCCAGTGGAGAATCGTAGAAACATCGGCCCGCTGGGTTGACATAAGCTTGGCCAGCTTGGACGTAATCTCGCAGCCCAATGCGAAGGCCCAGAGCGCCTGACCGCCGGAGCAGCGTTCCGCCTCTGCTACCGCCATGACGGCCGGGAAAACCGTCGCTGTGGCATGGCAGTTCCGCCCGGTCACTTCATCGTCGAAGTCCAGCAGGCGAACCATCAACCCGTTGGCCAAGCAGGCGTTCGCCGCGGAAGACCGCAGCCCCATGCCGATGATCGTGCACCTGCCGTCGCCCCCCGTCTCCCTGGCGAAGCGGGTGATGGCCGCTGCCTCCGGCTGTGACGACCCCGCCAGCCCGGCGGCCGCCGCGTTGATCATGATGTCCTTGCACCGTGCCGCCACCGCTTCCGGCAGGGCCGCAGGCGCGGCCAACCCCGCTATGCTTTGCGCCAAGCGTCGGGTAAAATCTGAAACAGCCGTCGCCAATCTCCCGGTTGCTGGATTCAACCGAGCATACTAACCGCCCGTAGTGCCATGCAACCCTGTGGCAGCTTGCCCTGCTCCGGATTCCATAGGACGGCGGGACCTGCAACTGACTCCCCACCACATGTGCCCTCCTGCCGGCTTCCCCCGCAAGACCCGTCCGACGCGGGTTTACTTTGGGTTGCAAGTATGTTTAATTAGGCTTTTGGTTGCTCCCAGTTGCGGTGAACGAAGAACTCCCGCCAAACGTACCAGCAAAGGAGATTCAGCCCATGAGTTACGAGGTCATAAAGGTCGATAAGCAGGACCGAATTGCGATAGTCACCCTTAACCGCCCCGAGGTCCTGAACGCCTTGAGTTATCAGTTGGTCCGGGAACTGGACGACGCCGTCACCGAAATGGAAGAGGACGACGGTGTCGGCGCCATAATAATCACCGGAATGGGGGAGCGCGCCTTCTCCGCCGGGGCCGACATCCACGAGAACCGCGAGCTCCCGGACGAGGAAAGGGACCAAAGAACCGCGGAACGCGCCGACTTCACTTGGCACCTCGCCGCCAGCCGGAAGCCCACCATCGGCGCTATCAACGGCCTCTGCTACGGCGGCGGCACCGTGATGGCCACCAGCCTCGATTTCCTCATCGGGTGCGAGCGTTCCAGCTTCAGGTTCCTGGCCGTCAACTACGGGCAGATGAACGCCACTTGGAGCCTGCCAACCATGGTGGGGTGGCCCCGGGCAAAAGAACTGCTCTACAGCGGACGGGAAGTCTTCGCCGAAGAGGCCTACCACATCGGCTTGTTGAACCACTTGGTCCCTTCCGAAGAACTGATGGACAAGGCCGTTGAGGCCGCCGCTGGCATCGCCAAGAACCGCGCCGAGGGTGTGGCCAACATCAAGCAGATGCTGATGGAGCACACCGGTCTTGCCCTGGAAGAGCAATTCCGCAACGAAGTCGATGCCCGTGCCGGCCGGTTCCAAGGCCTCTCTGTCGAAGAGGGCTTCAAGGACTTCTTGGAGCGCAAAGGCCGCAAGCCCCGGGTCTCCTGAGAAGTCTGCCGTTCCTGTATTAGTATTCCAAGTGAGCCCCCGGACCCGTGCCGGGGGCTTGGCAGTTTACAACCCGGAGAGCAGCTTCCGAGGAGGTTTCCGTTGGCGCAAGCCGAAAATGTCCCACCCATTGGCCGCGCCGCTCAACTGCCCGACGCCACGGCTCCCGACGGCTCGGAGATACGCCTCCTCATCGACTCCCGCCACGCCGCCGCCAAAAGCAGCTTGGTGGATGTGACCCTGCCCGCTGGTCAAGTCTCCCGCCCAGTGCGCCATCGGACTGTGGAAGAAGTCTGGTACGTCCTGGAAGGAGCAGGCCAAGTCTGGCGTTGTCCCCCCAGTGCTGACCGTAACATCGTCCCACCGGTCGAAGTATCCCCCGGCGACGCCCTCGCCATCCCCATCGGCTGGAGCTTCCAGTTCGCCGCTTCGACTGACACCCCTCTGCGCTTCCTCTGCCACACCACCCCGCCTTGGCCCGGAGAACAAGAGGCTGTCCCAGCCCCCTTCGGAGGCTTGGGACAGCCTACTGTTTAGTTCCTGCCTATGGCAGAGACCGGCGCTGCCTTGGCCAAGTCCTTAAGCGCCACCTCTTGCCGGCTATTGGATAGGCCCTGGCGGTTTTACCTGTTCCATCAGGTCATTGTTCCACTCTCCCGCCACTTCCAGGATGGCCTTGGCATCGAATAGGAAGGCCTCAATCAGGTTGTGGGAAAGATAAACGTAAGTCCCCGGTTGCCGAATGGTGTGAATCGATGCCGCCGCTGACCCTGCGGCAATATCCCACGATTCCAAGTCCACCATGGGAGGGTTGTTGAAACCGCCCCGCTCCCAAACGTAGTCGCCGTGTCCGCCTATAAGGTGCGGATACGACTGCCGGTTGGCCTGCGAATGGACGATCAGCACGTTTTCCCCCACGTTGGCCGTTAGCTGGCCATCACCTTGCAACGCGCCGGTCTTGCCATTGAAGACTATGTGAGTGGGGATTAGTGTGGTCATCGCCTCCAAGTCGTCGGCCAGCGGCATTACAGGGGTCTCGTACCGCTTGAATTCTCCATCCTCGTCCCGCGGTATGTAGTAGTCCTGTTCCCCTATGTAGTAGGCCCGGTCATACCTCAGGACGTTGCCTGCAGGGTCCTTCAGGCCGTCCCGGGGCAGCACCATGATGGCCCCGTTCATCCCGTGCACCACGTGCCAGGGCACCTGCACTCCTCCAGGTGCGCAGTGGTAAACGAACACACCCGCCTTCGCCGCCCGGAACCGCAGCACAACTTCGGTACCTGGCGCTACCTGGGTCAGACTGCCGCCGCCCAGCGCCCCAATCGCGGCGTGAAAATCTATGTTGTGCAACAAGCGGCTGCCGCCCGGATTGACTAGCGTCAGCTCCACGTAGTCCCCCTCGTGGACTACTATAATGGGACCCGGCACCGAGCCGTTGAATGTGAAGGCCCAAGTAAAGACTCCGGGGGCAATTTCAATCTCCTTTTCCTCTACCACCAATCGCACCTGGACGACCTTTGGCCCTCCTTCCACGGCCTGCTGGTGCACCGGCAATGCGGGAGGAGCCACCAGTTCCTGGGTAACCCGCTCCAAGCTGCCAATGTCCTCCGGCTCCCAAGTCACCGGCCCGCTCCAATAGGGGGCGGGGGCCTCGTCAGTGGCAACACTCTTGGTTGTTTCAACACGCTGGGTGCATGCCGCGGCGGCGCCCACGGCAGAGAGTAAGACCAAAAGGGTGAAGAGGGTCGATACCTTGATTAACCCCATCCTTCCTTGCAACATGCCCACCTCCATTCCAACTATGGGGCACTATCCTGCTATTGAGCCATATAACATTATAAGATTTGATATTCTGCATATCAATTCTCGGCATATAACTAGTATCAATATTGAAAGTTTGACAGGCGGGATAGGTCAAACTTATACTCAGTCCAACAATCAAATACCCCAAAGGCTGTGAAGGGGAGTAGTAGGCTTCCAGCGAGGCTCAGAGAGCCGGGTTAGGTGTGAGCCGGCGCCGAGCGCAGAAGCCCGAATGGACCCCGGAGCCGCAGGCCGATCGCAATCCAACCTTCGTTTCCGTCGATTGCGCTAGGCTGGGACGGTTGGGCGCCGTTAAAGGCCCACGGCACAGGGACCGCGTAGACTAAGGTCCCTCCCGCCGGTTGAGAGTCCGGTACCGCCCGTCTACGACATGGGGCCCGTCCGGAAATGAGGGTGGCAACGCGATGCACGACTCGTCCCTTGGGGCGGGTCGTTTTTTATTGGGACTAAACTACCGGAGGACTGGATTGTGAAATATTGGCGAAGCTGCGCTCTTTCACCCCGCGCATTTACCGGGCAGTGACACCCTGTCGGTCGGCCCGGTCCTGTAAGGAGCAGCAGCATGTACTACCCAACCTTGGAACAAGTAAAAGCTATGGCCGGCCAAGGCAACCTTGTGCCCGTGTACCGGCCCATCAACGCCGACTTGGAAACGCCGGTGTCGGCCTACCTGAAAGTGGCCCGCGGTCCCTACTCCTACCTGCTGGAAAGCGTCGAGGGCGGCGAGCGGCTGGGCCGTTACAGCTTCATAGGCACCGAACCCTACAAGATAATCAAGACCGGCCCGGGACTCCCTGAAGGTGAAATTGACCCCTTAATTCCGGTGGAGGCCGAAATGGCCAAGTACCGGCTCATTCCGGTGGACGGCCTCCCCGGATTCCACGGAGGGGCCGTCGGCTACTTGGCCTACGACGCGATCCGCTACTTCGAGCCCCGGGTGCCCGCCATGCCCGCCGACCCCCAAGGCGTTCCCGAATCCGTGTTCATGTTCGGCGAGACCATCTTGGTCTTCGACCACTTGAGGCACGACATCAAGGTGGTCAGCCACGCCTATCTCAACGGCGATGTTGAGCAGGCCTATACTGATGCCACCCGCCGCATCGATGAAATGGTCTCCCGGCTGGCCCAGCCCCTGTCCCTGCCTGCCGAGTTGCAGTCCGGCGCCCCCTTGACCGGAGGTCCCGCTCCTGTGGAGTCCAACTTCACCGTGGACCGCTATGCCAGTGTAATCGACAAGTGTATCGAGTACGTTTACGCCGGTGACATAATCCAAGTTGTGAACTCCCAGCGCTTCTCCCGCCGCACTGCGGCCCATCCCTTCCAAGTGTACCGGGCCCTGCGCAGCGTGAACCCCTCCCCCTACATGTACTACTTGGACTTGGAGGACTTCCAGATAGTTGGCGCCGCCATAGAAACTGTGGTCAAGGTGGAGGACGGCATCGCCGCAACCCACCCCATCGCCGGCACCCGTCCCCGTGGACTGACCCTCGGTGAGGACGAAGCCAACGAGACCGAGCTGAAGACCAGTGAGAAGCAGCGGGCCGAACACATCATGCTGGTTGACCTTGGCCGCAACGACATCGGCCGCGTCAGCGAGGCAGGCACGGTGCGGGTTACCCAGCTCATGGACGTGGAGCGGTTCTCCCACGTGATGCACCTGGTTTCACATGTGGAAGGCAAGTTGCGTCAGGACATGACCGCCTACGATGCCCTTCGCTCTTGCTTCCCCGCCGGTACGGTGTCGGGGGCTCCCAAGATACGGGCTATGGAGATTATTGCCGAGGTGGAAGGCGAAAAGCGCGGCCCCTACGGCGGCGCTGTGGGATACTTCAGCTACTCCGGCAACATGGACACCGCCCTAGTTCTGCGCACCGGCGTCTATAAGGACGGCGTCATGTACGTCCAAGCCGGTGGCGGCATCGTCGCCGACAGTGTGGCCGAGGACGAATTCCAGGAGACCAAGCACAAGTCAGGCGCGCTGATGCGGGCCATCGACGTCGCCGAAGCAGGAATATAGAACGGGTCTTGGCGCCTTTCCCCGCATAACCTGCCTGCCAACCAGCCCATTGCCTGAAAGCAATAGATAGATTGAGTAATAAGTAAATTGAAAGAGGATGAACAATCATGTTGAAGTCGTTTTTCCACACCGGGTTTGTGGTCAGGGACATCGAGGAGTCGGTCCGGTTCTACTCTGAGGTCCTTGGCATGCGTATCGCCGGCCGCACAGAGCGGCAGGGCGAGTTCGTGGAGCAGGTCCTGGCCTTCCCGGGAGCCCATATCAAGGGCGGCTTCGTGGACATGGGAGAGGGCCACCAGTTGGAGCTCATCCAGTACCTCTCGCCTCAAAGCGGCCCCGGCGGCGTCAACCGCAACGACTTGGGCGCTTCCCACCTGGCTTTCTTTGTCGAAGACTTGGACCGTTTCTACCAAGACACCTGCGAGAAGGGCCTCGCCTACAACAACCCGCCGGCCTCCATGTACGATGAGAATGGCAACCTCTCCCGCAAGGCCTGCTACGCCACCGACCCCGACGGCAACTGGTTGGAGTTCGTGGAGCTGTTCTAGGAATGTCCGAATATAGACAATAAAAATCCCTTCTCCCTCGGCGGGAGAAGGTTAGGATGAGGGGGCATGGGGATTCCCTTGTCCGCTGCATGGGAGCAGCCGCTATGTTATTACTGATTGACAACTACGACAGCTTTACCTACAACCTCTACCAGTACCTTTCGGAACTGGGGGCCCGCGTCGCCACCCACCGCAACGACATGATTACCTTGGAGCAGATAGAGGAAATGGCCCCCCAGGGCATCGTGGTATCCCCTGGCCCCTGTACCCCCAAGGAAGCCGGCATCTCCAATGACGTTATTCGCCATTTCGGAGAGCACATCCCCACCCTCGGCGTGTGCCTGGGGCACCAGTGCGTCGGCTACGTCTACGGGGCCCGGGTGGACCAAGCCGGGGAAATCCGCCACGGTAAGACCTCCATGGTCCACCACAACGGCGCCGGGGTACTGGCCGGGCTGCCCAACCCCTTCGAGGCCATCCGCTACCATTCCCTGGTGGTCTACCCGGAAACCGTGCCCGATTGCCTGGAGGTAACCGCCCGAACCGACAACGGCCTAATCATGGGCCTGCGCCACAAGGAGCACCCCGTCGAGGGAGTCCAGTTCCACCCCGAGTCCATCATGACCCCCGACGGCAAGCACCTCCTCCAAAACTTCCTGGACCTGGTGGCAGCATATGGAAAGGAGCCGAGCCAATGACCGCTAAAGAGGAAATCATCAGGCTAATGCAAGAGCTTCCAGAAGAAGCAAGGGCAGATGAGATTATCGCAGAGGCGATGGACCGGCTTTATGTCCTATACAGAATCGAGCGAGGGGAGAAACAAATAGCCGAAGGGAAGGGAATCCCCCACGAGGAAGTTAGGCTCCGAATACAGGAATGGCGCAAATAATCTGGACGCCGGACGCCCTAGATGACCTGTACAGGATTGAATCTGACGTATCCAGACACTTTAGGCAATATGGTGCGGCCTCAATCGACCGGATATACGATGCCGTTGGGCTGCTTGCGGACTTTCCGGAGATGGGCCGCTGGGTACCTGGGTTTCGCTCTCGGGAAATTCGCCAACTAATTGTGAGAAACTACTTGGTCACATATCGGCTGATTGGGGATGAAGTAAGAATCATGGCTGTGTCGGGAGGTGGCCAAATTATGAGGGAATCGGATTTTCTATGATCCCCTCTTCCTGATTCCGATCACCCATAAACGGAGCAACAACTGTTGGACATTCGCGAAGCAATCGACGCCGTGGTTGCGGGACGCTCCCTGGACTTCCAGGACGCCTCCTCGGTCATGGGCCAAATCATGGAGGGCGGGGCCACCCCGGCCCAGTTGGGTTCCTTTCTCACCGCTCTCCACCTGAAGGGCGAGACCCCGGCCGAAATAGCCGGCATGGCCACCGTCATGCGGGAAAAGGCCCTCCGGGTCGAAGCCGATGGCCCCCTGGTCGACTCCGTCGGCACCGGCGGCGATGGCAAGAACACCTTCAACATCTCCACCGCCACCGCCTTCGTGGCCGCCGCCGCCGGGCTGAAGGTCGCCAAGCACGGCAACCGCGCCGCCTCCGGCAACTGCGGCGCCGCCGACGTGCTCGAGGCCTTGGGGGTCAAGCTGGAACTAACACCAGACTCGGTAGCCCGCTGCGTCAACGAAATCGGCATCGGCTTCATGTTCGCCCCGGCCTTCCACCCCGCCATGAGGCACGCCGCGCCGGTCCGCCGGGAAATCGGCATCCGCACCGTGTTCAACATCCTGGGCCCGCTTACCAACCCAGCCAGGGCCCAGAGCCAGGTCCTTGGCGTGGGCAACCCTGCCTTGGGTGATACCATGGCCCAAGTTATGAAACTGTTGGGTGCCCACCGCGTGCTGGTGGTCCACGGCCACGGCGGAATGGACGAACTCTCCCTGTCCGGCGAAAACTCCGTGTGGGAGCTCCAGGGAGGGGAAGTCCGTCATTGGGTCCTGGACCCCGCTGAAACCGGCCTCCCCCCCTGCTCCGTGGCCGACATCGCCGGCGGCTCCAAGGAAGAAAACGCTGCTGCCATGCGCCGCCTCTTCACCGGTGAGCAGGGCCCGGTGCGGGACACCGTCCTCCTCAACTCCGCCGCCGTCCTCCTGGCCGGTGACAAAGTCGATACCCTGGCCCAAGGCGTAACCCAGGCCGCATCGGTAATCGACAGCGGCGGCGCCCTTCAGAAGCTGGACGCCCTGGTCTCCCTGAGCCAGTCGCTGGAATGAGCGCTCCGGGAACACGGGTGGACATCTTGGGTCGGATTAAAACGGCTGGATGTTAATGAAGCGTGATCGACAAGCCAATTCGGTTTACTAGTCATGCATTGGAGAAAATGGCCACGGCAGCGCGCCGGGGATTTTCGATTGACCAAGACTCAGTTGTAGCTACACTTAGGAATCCCACTTAGGTTCTTGCCGGTCAACACGGAAGACTGATTTCGCAGGCTCCGTTGGATGATGCCTATTTGCTTAGAGTAATATACGAAACGAATGGTGAAATGGTAGTAGTCACTGCATATCCTGCTAGGAGGGCGTGGTATGAAGGTCAAGTACAGCCCTGACGTTGATATCCTTGTTTTGGAATTGGAAGGCGGAAAGATTGACCACGCCGAAGAACGAGACGGTGTAATAGCGCACTTCGATTGCGAGGGAAGTCCCGTGCTCTTTGAGATTCAAGGTGCCAAGAACTTCCTCCTTGGTTCCTTTGCCAGCATGGTCAATAACGAAGAAGTCGAGATTCCCTGACATGCCAAACATCCTCGACGAAATCGTCGCCGCCAAGACCGGCGAACTGGCCCGCAGCAAGCAGACCGTCCCCCTGTCCGAGCTGGAAGCCAAGGCCGCTGCCCAGCCCGTGCCATTAAACTTCTCCGGGGCCCTCCTCGGCGGCGGCGTGCGCCTGATCGCCGAAATCAAGAAGTCCTCCCCTTCCCGCGGGCTGCTGCGCCCAAACTTCGACCCCTTGGACTTGGCCCGCACCTACGCCGCCAACGGCGCCGCCGCCCTGTCCGTGTTGACCGACCCCCGGTTCGAGGGTGAACTGGCCCACTTGGAGCAGGTCAAGGCCTCCGGCGCATCCCAGCGCCTGCCCGTGCTCCGCAAGGACTTCATTTTCGACCCCTATCAGGTCTATGAGGCCCGGGCCGCCGGGGCCGACGCCATGCTGCTGATTGTCGCCGTCCTGGAACCCGCCTTGCTGAAACAGTTGCTGGCCGCCGCCCAGTCCCTCTGGATGCAGTGCTTGGTGGAGGTCCACGACCAAGCCGAGTTGGAAACGGCCTTGGAGGCCGGGGCCGAAATCATCGGAATCAACAACCGCGACCTCCGCACCTTCAACACCGACCTCGCCGTCACCGAGGAGGTTGCCCCCAAGGTGCCCCGGGGCAAGATAATCGTCAGCGAGAGCGGGATCCACAACCGGGACCACCTCCATCGCCTGACCCCCTTGGGCGTCAACGCCGTCCTGGTCGGAGAGGCCCTGGTCACCGCCCCCGATGTGGGCCAAAAGGTTCGGGAACTGAGTGGTCAGGAAGTTCCCGCGGCCGGAATTGACTCAAGCAGAAGTGGTTCCGGTGGCAATGGCTCCAGCGGAAATGACTAAAGTTAAGATTTGCGGCATCCGCAATCTCGATGACGCCTTGGCCGCCGCCAATGCCGGGGCCGATTTCATCGGCATTGTCTTCGTTCCGGGAAGGCCCCGCCGCGTCGATATTCCCGACGCCGCGGCCGTCGTATCCGGAATCAAGTCCGCCCGGAAATGCAATGAACGACTGGCCCCCGAAGTAGTCGGCCTCTTCGCCGACCAGCCCTTGGGGGAAGTCAACCACGCCATCGATGCCTGTGGGCTGGACTTGGTCCAACTCTGCGGCCAAGAGTCCCTGTCCTACTGCGACGGCGTCAATGGCCGGGTCATCAAGGTGCTCCACGTCCCCGGCGGCCTGCAGTCTCCCGCTCCCGGTGGCGGGGCAGAAAATCCAAACCCCGGTTGGCAGGAGTTGTCCGAAAGCGTTGACGCCTACTCCGACGCCGGCCACTTGGTTACCCTCGACCGGCTGGTGCAGGGCATCCCCGGCGGCACCGGTGAGAGCTTCAACTGGGATGTTGCCGCCGCCCTTTCCGTCCGCGGACATTCCTTCATCCTGGCCGGCGGGCTCACCCCGGACACCGTCGGCGAGGCGGTCAGCCGGGTGCGGCCCTGGGGAGTCGACGTCTCCAGCGGCGTCGAGACCGGCGGCGTCAAGGACCACGAAAAAATCCGCGCCTTCGTGGACAACGCCCGCGCCGCCCGGTGATTTCCGGTGTCCCATATTTCCTTGATCCCTTTGTCCCGGAACTCTGTAGTGCCAGGGTTCCAAAATACTGGAGTACCTGAGTCCCAGGTAGGGAGATTTGACCATGGCAGCAGAAACCAAGCCCGTGTTCCCCGACCAGCAGGGCCGCTTCGGCGATTTCGGCGGCAAATTCGTCCCCGAGACCCTCATGGCCGCCTTGGACGATCTGGAACAGGCCTACGACGACGCCAAGAACAACCCCGAGTTCCGGCAGAAGTTGGACGGGCTGCTCACCGACTACGCCGGGCGCCCCACTCCGCTGTACTTTGCCGCCAACCTGACCCGCCACTGCGGCGGCGCCCGCATCTTCCTGAAGCGGGAGGACCTGGCCCACACCGGCGCCCACAAGATAAACAACGCCTTGGGCCAAGCCCTGCTGGCCAAGCACATGGGCAAAGGCCGGATTATCGCCGAGACCGGCGCCGGCCAGCACGGCGTCGCCTCCGCCACCGCCTGCGCCATGATGGGGCTGGAATGCATCGTGTACATGGGCTCCGAGGACGTGCGCCGCCAGTCCCTCAACGTTTACCGCATGCGCCTGCTGGAGGCCGAGGTCATCCCCGTCGAGTCCGGCACCAAGACCCTGAAGGACGCCATCAACGAGGCCATCCGCGATTGGGTCACCAACGTCGAGACCACCCACTACCTCATCGGCAGCGCCGTCGGCCCTCACCCCTACCCCATGCTGGTGCGCGACTTCCAAGCCGTCATCAGCCAAGAGGCCCGGGCACAGTTCATCAATTCCCAAGGCAAGCTGCCCGATTACGTCATGGCCTGCGTCGGTGGAGGAAGCAACGCCATCGGCACCTTTCACGCCTTCGTCCTCGATGAGACCGTCGAGCTTATCGGCGTCGAGGCCGGAGGCGAAGGCTTGGACAGCGAGCGCCACTCGGCTACCTTGAGCGCCGGCCGACCCGGCGTGCTCCACGGCTCAATGTCCTACCTGCTTCAGGACAGGAACGGACAGGTGCGCGAGACCCACAGCATCTCCGCCGGACTCGACTACCCCGGCGTCGGCCCCGAGCACAGCCACCTCAAGGAGTCCGGCCGCGCCCAATACCTTGCCGTCAACGACCGGCAGGCCCTGGAAGGCTTCCACCTCCTCTCCCGCACCGAAGGCATCATCCCCGCCCTCGAGCCCTCCCACGCCATCTACCACGCCGCCCAGCTCGCCGCCCAACTCCCCCCCGACCAGACCATCCTAGTCTGCCTAAGCGGCCGCGGCGACAAAGACATCCACATAGTAGCCGAAGCCTCCGGCCTGGACATTTAGCTGACGCCCATGGCTCACCACTGAGAAGCGCTCGCCGTGCCCGCTACGACTACCCTTGATTCCGTTCAAGGAATATAATGAGGTATGTCTTGGGAGGTTGAGTACACCGACCAGTTTGGAGATTGGTGGAGCGGCCTGACAGAGGCGCAGCAGGACGCCGTCGCCGCCAGGGTCGAATTGCTCATGGAACACGGTCCAGACCTTCCCTACCCTTACTCCTCGGATGTTCGGGGTTCCCGCCACGGCCGGATGCGGGAACTGCGGGCGCAACAAGCGGGTAGACCCCTCCGAGTCTTCTACGCCTTTGACCCCAGACGAACATCCATCCTGCTCATTGGAGGCGACAAGACGGGTAACGACCGCTTCTACCAGCAGTATGTGCCAATAGCCGACGACCTGTACGATAAACATTTGGAAGAACTTCGCCGGGAGGGACTAATCGAATGAGCGGACGACATCCCTTCACTGATTTGACCAAGGACTTCACGCCGGAACGGCGGCAGCGCGTTGATGCCCTGAAGAGCGAGCTTCTGGCCGAGATGCCGTTGCACGAGTTGCGCCGGGCCCGGGCGCTAACCCAGCGGGACCTGGCGAAGACGCTGAAAGTAAACCAGCCCGCCGTCGCCAAGATAGAGCAACGGACCGACGTGTACGTCTCCAGCCTCCGCTCCTACATCGAAGCCGTGGGCGGCAAGCTGAAAATCGTCGCCGAATTCCCCGAAGGAGAAGTCACTATCACCAACTTTTCTCAAGTGGGAGAAGGTTGGAATGAAGGAGAAAGCCCCAGCTAGCCATTCCGGCCTTAAGCTGGGACCTATGTGTGTGGGAATCCTCATTCGTCATTAAGAAACATAGTCATTGACAACAGCCCACCCGTTGCCCAAGACTTGAACTGATGCTTTCCTATCAAATAACCCTTGAAGAAGATGACGGGACTTTGTTGGCGACCTCCCCCGACTTCCCGGAATTGACCACCTTCGGAGAGGACCGGGAGGAGGCCATCGCCCGGGCCGTTCAAGCCTTGGAAGAAGCCATTGCCGCCCGCATCCACGACCGCAGGGACATCCCCGGACCGTCAAAGGGTGAGACCTGCGTGGTGCTGCCGGCATTGACCTCCGTCAAAGTAATGCTGTACCAAGGCATGAGAGACCAAGGCATCGGCAAGGCGGAACTTGCCCGGCGTCTCGGCTGGCTCCTGCCTCAGGTCGACCGTGTTCTGCACGGTTTCCCTAGGCAGATGACTCCATCTTGTCGAAGACGGACTCAGCCAAGACTGAATCCTGTTCCTTCCCCAGCCAGTGCCGAAGAAGGTCATTGGGGAAGTGAGGGTAGGGAATGGGAGAACTAGATAATATGAAGGTGGACTTCCGTGACGACCTTGGGGCCTCGAACCCACAAGTATGAAATCAACGCCATGCTCAGGGTATGTAAGGAGTCTGAGGACCGAATCAGAACCTTTTTCTCTGAGTCTTATGGAGTTAAGCTCAATAGATTACAATCTGGCTTGCACCTAACTGTTTATCATGGTCGAAGGCCTCTTCCTGGTCTACATGAGGAGGCTCGTCCCCTCCACATAGCTGCGAATATCGATGAAACTCGCTTCATGGTATTGGCACCCGGCGGAGAGAACCCCCGAGAGGAGATTGATCCACGCGCTCACTCAGTTGGCATCCGACTAACCAGACGCAACGCGGCGATCCCCGCAATCCAGGAGTTGCGGGAACGAATCTATCGGCTGGAAACGAGGATAGATATAGGATGTCGGAAACCCTCTACCGCGTGGACAAACTGCTTCGGTTCACGCAATTACCAACCGCATATTCAAATATTGAGGCCGTGGCACAAAGTCGACGCGACTTTAACTGAGCTTGGTTTGCTCTTTCGAACCCAAATCGACCGAATCGAATTTGACCTATTTCAGGTCGAGGAGAGGCATAGATTAGATGGAAAGTGGATATCTCGAAGTCGGATTGTACCCCAACGTGGCTCAACGCCGGTCATTTCCAGTGAAGAGGCAGTTCGGTTGAGGAAACTATTCTATGCTCCTCCTTACCAAAGGCGACGTTGAATTCGTCGGCTCGGAATAGCCGCCAGCCCTCAGCTCACAGCTAGTTCATGGCCCCGATACTGCCCCGGATACTTCAAGCAAGGAACAAGCCGCCTACGGCGAGGTGGTCTTGGAAAGAAGGGCTGGGGATGCGCAGCCACCAGAGCTGATCAACAGAACTATGCAAGGAACAGAAAGATGCCACAGGAAGATGAGAAGGTCTGTTTTGTTATTGCACCAATTGGTGAACCGGGATCAAGCACACGGGAACGGTCTGATTTGGTCTTGGAGCACATTGAGGTGGACCCCGTCATTTGGCTCTTCCGCACTTTTGGTGAAGGAGATTGAAAAAGGCCGCGGGCAATGAAGCTGCCCCGGCATGAAGGTCAGGCGGCACGACGATGCAGTACCCTTTGACGCAGCAGGTCC